>CAVYWA010000010.1:0-304150 GCA_963772165.1 uncultured Bacteroidota bacterium
TGGTTTCGATGCCGATGTCGGGGACACCGGCAAACCTGGCTGAGAGCTTGTCTGCAATTTCTTGGGGAGTCATACGGCTGATTGATCGTCGTTCGAATTACGCAATTTTTTTCTTCGCGAGACTTTCGTTTCGCACTTTTTCCTGCAGTTTCATCAATCCTTCAATCAATGCTTCCGGACGGGGCGGACAGCCCGGCACATAAACATCAACCGGGATAACGCGGTCAACGCCCTTGAGCACATGGTACCCATGCTCCCAATACGGCCCGCCGCAATTCGAGCAGCTGCCCATCGAAATCACATACCGTGGTTCCGCCATCTGGTCAAACAGTTTTTTGATCCGGGAAGCCATCTTTAACGTTACCGTGCCGGAGACGATCATCACATCGACTTGGCGCGGAGTGGCGCGAGGTATGACGCCAAAGCGCATCATGTCGAAATTAGAGGCGGATGCCGCCATCATTTCGATGGCGCAGCACGCAAGCCCGAATTGCAATTGGTACAGCGACGAAAGGCGGGCCCAATTCAGCAAACTATCGAGCGACGTAATGACGATATTGCTGTTATCGAACTGTTTGTCGAGAAGTCCCATCGTTTTTTCCTTACGCTGCTACGTGTTCGTTGACATCAGGAGCATCATCCGAGACGACACCGACTCCCTTGATGTACCGTGACACTTTCGGTACCGGCTTATCCCAATCCAGATCTCCCTTCACCCAAACGTATGCATATCCGACAATCAAGATTGCGAGGAACACAACCATCTCGATAAATGCGAACATGCCAAATTCTTTAAAGACGAGCGCCCATGGAAAGAGAAATACAACTTCGACGTCGAAGATGAGGAAGATGAGCGCCACGATGTAAAAGCGGATGTTGAATTTTACCCATGAATTGCCGATCGGCTCTTCGCCGCATTCATACGTTGAGAGTTTGCTAGGGTAGGGACGGCGCGGACGCAACGCCCATGAAGCTGCGAGGCCGCCTCCAGTGAAGACAGCTCCGATGAGGAGAAAAATTAATATTCTGCCAAAGTCAGTGAACATAAAAGTATTTTTTCGTCGGAAAAAACATGGCAAAAGAATGTACAACGGGCAGCTTCAATATAGAAACCTCATCCCACTGTATCAAGTACTCTCGCAAGCGTCAGGCGCTTACTTCAGCAATGTACCGGTCCACATCGCGCGCAGCCGTGGATGTCGGATAATCTTTCTTAACCTTTTTCAGCAGCTCGACAGCCCGGTCTTTTTCCCCCGACTTTCCAAAATTGCGGGCGGCATTCACCAAATTGTCGGCTGCGTTCGGGTCATCGCTATTCTTCAAAGCAGCTTTCTCATAGTTCTCAGCCGCTTTTTTGAAATTCCCTTTCGCTTCGTAACACGCCCCGATACCAGCAATGGCTGAATTTTCAACCAGAGTGTTGCTGCTGCCGCTGAAATCATTAAAATACTCTAGCGCTTTATCGTAATTCTGAGAATTGTAATAGGCATTGGCAAGGTAAAATTTTGCAATGTTCCCTGCTTTGGTGCTGCCGTAATTGTCGACGATCGACTGCAAACCGCTGATATTCCTTTCGGGAATTCCATTAATCGCAATCTGATACTGGCCGTTATCGTAAAACGTAAATACTTTTGCCAGTTCAGAAGTCGCACGATCGTCGTTGGCGCGCATGTTATTTGAATAAAACCACAACGCTACCGCAAGAACGGCCACAACGCCGGCGACCGTTGAAACCCGTTTCTTGTTTTCGTCGTACCATACCTGAGCTTTGAAATATGTTGTGACGAGCGCGTCTTCTTTGATGACTCTTTGTGAAATTTTTTTCTTGGCACGAAGCATAGTAATCGAATATTATTTAGTGTATGAATCGCTCGTACGCTCGTCGGGAGTCGAACCCGAAACCTTCAGCTTCGGAGGCTGACGCTCTATCCAGTTGAGCTACGAGCGCCAGTTAAAAATGGTCATTTTCATCAAAAGACATCTCTGAATTTTAACCATTTTGTTGAACCGTCCAAAAGTTTTCTACACTGTAGAATGAAATTGTTGAGTTTAATTGCGTTTCAAAGATATGATAATTGTGTCTAAAAATCAACCACTTCATTATTAATGATAACTCTGTGTTGTTGAATTGCAGACATTAATGCTAAGTAAAGTTCAGAATTTCTACATATTGTCAAGAGACCATCTATCATCCGTATTTGAATTCTGATATTTGATTCTTCAAACGAGAATCGCTATAATTGCACACCATTCATCAGTTAATCATACGAAGGGGTGTCACTATGATTAAACGCCTTGTCTCAACCATATCTATTTTCCTACCTCTTTCTTTTCTAATATTTGTTTCTCTTTCATGTGGCAAATCTGAGGAAGATATTAAAGAGGAGAAGTATAAGACATCAGTGCAAACAGTAGATTCTATTAACGACATCGCTGCGCACGAACTCGTAACCAAATATCATGCCGTCTCTGAATGGGATACACTAAAACTCTTTACATACGTTTATCAGAAAATATTCATAGAGGAAAATAGATTAATAAGCTTTGAAGGTGAAATTGAAGATGTGTCAACAATTGGTACTACTTATGTCTTAAAAGTTCAACATGGCGAAAATAGGTATAATCGCTACTTTGAGGCAGAGATTTCAGTTAGCAAAGAAATGTTTCAGTGGATGGAAAAGAAATTAAGTCATCATGATATTGGTAACATCGGATGGTTTATTTTTAAGGTTCAAAAGATTGTTTCTTTGAGTCCCGAACTTACATCTGAATATGAATCAGAGGGTGAAGATTCTTATTCATACTTGACTTATGATTTCAATAAAAGGTTAATAATTTTTAAAGGCGATATGGTGGATTTTTATTTTCTACGATGAATTGTAAATGCTTTTGAGTGAAGCATATTACGGACTTTAATTTAAATATTTTAAAGTGATAATATTATGGCAGTCTTAGGTAAGTTGTCCCCCGAATCAATAAAGAGTGTAGCTGATTTAGGAGAAGAAGCCCGCACTCTTGTAGAAAAAGGAGAACTTGACCCTAAAGACATTGGCAAATATGTACGGGAGAAATTAAATGCACAATCATTGCCGGAGGAAGCCGCAACGGAGTTTCAAGACAAGAGTGTAGACGAAACGGAAGAACAACCTATAAATGAACCTGCAAGTGAACCGCCTCGCGAAACAAACATCATGCAAATTCTTTTTGCGAAGTCTCTGACAGTCATAAAACAATCAATCGTTTTATTTAATCAGAACATCAATATCACATATCTTCTTGGATTCTCAATTCTTGTATTTCTACTAATTATTTCACAACAACTTTCAGATATTAAAAACGAATTAAGAACTATTGTAATTATTCAAAAGAAAGTGCACACCAACCAAGATATGCAGATAGGGCGTCTATCTTCAGAACAACAGGACTTCGTCCTATTGAGTACAACAGAACAAATTGAAAAATGGGACAATTTAAGTTCCTCTGAGAAACCTGAGTATTTTCTTCTAATAAGCCTAAAAGGGCAAATTGAAGTGTGGAACAAAATGAATCCTTCTGAGAAACCGAAGTATGCAAAAGTATTCAAAGACGAAATGGGTGAAGCTGAATTTCAGAGCATTGGAATGACACCTGAGGAAGTGATGAAACTTCGTATTGAAGCAGATACATTCATTGAAAAATAGTAAACTGAAAGGAAGCGCCCATGGCAGAAATCATCTTTGAAGAACCCGACACAGAAACAGATAAACCCTTTTATGAGAGAATGAGGCTGAAGGCAATCACCAAGATTACACCACTTACTTGTCCAAATGACAAAGAAGCCCACGTGCGTATATACATCAATGCAAATAAAGGTAAATTTCAAGTTGATGTTGCGGCGTGTTGTCCTGAGTTTGAGGAGTTGGCAAGGAAAGCTTTATTTCCGTATGCCGAAAAATAACCGTCCTACTCAAACAAATCCGAGTGCGAGCCCGTACGAACTAGAACAAGTTCGGTTTCATTCAGCAGATATATCAACAACCAATCGGGCTCTATGTGACACTCTCGGCAGTCTTTATACTCTCCTAGAAGTGCATGGTCCCTATACCGAGTTTCCAACCCTTTTTCACTTGCCAAACAGCGAATAACGTTATGCAGTTTTTCAATTTCACAACCACGTTTCACACAACGTTTGTAATCTTTTTTGAATTGAGAAACACCCCGCGTGATAAGCATTATTTTCCAAGTTCCTCAACAAGCGCATCGGTAGATTTGAATTTTTTCCCTTTGCCGCTCCGCGCTTCTGCAATTGCTTTGCGGGTTGTTGCATTCGGTATTCTTACATCAAACGGCAGCCCTTTGTAATTCTTCACATGGCGGAAGAAGAGCGTCACCGCTTGCGTGGTGTTCAAACCTATTTCGCGAAGTATTCCTTCGACTTCTTGCTTCAGCTTTGGCTCAACCCTCGCGTTAATCATGGCACTCTTCGCCATAATAACACCTTCTGTTTGTTTTTGTGATTGTATTACACTGGAATACAATGTATCGCATTTGACATACATTGTCAAGGACGGTATTCGAATCTTCGAATTAAATAATCAGCCAGTCCAGCATGAAAATTATCGGCTATAACCTCTTGACACCGATGCCCGGGCTGTCGTTCAGCGTTACTTTGCCGTCGACAACTTTCATCCCTTCGAAAACGTCATTCCTGATCAGAAGTGCACCGTCCAAATCGGCCCAGTCGGCCATCGGTGAGAGATGCGAAGCGGCGGAGATTGCGCACGATGTCTCGGTCATGCAGCCGATCATCAGCTTCATTCCGAGTGAACGCGCGAGAATCATCATCTTGTGCGCTTCTCTCATCCCGGTAGACTTCATCAGCTTGATGTTGATGCCCGAATATGCGCCGTGTGCTTTTTGTACATCCGCCAAACGCTGAACCGCTTCATCACCCATGATCGGAAGAGGGCTCCGTTCGGTCAACCACGCATGTTCTTCGAACCATGTTCTCGGCATCGGCTGCTCGACAAACACGACTCCTTTCTCCTTCAACCAATACACCATGTCGAGCGCAAACTGTTTGTCCTTCCATCCTTCATTGATGTCAACGCAGAGAGGCTTGTCCGTAACGGAGCGGATCGTCTCAATCATTTCTTTGTCGGTGTCGCGACCCAGTTTTACTTTTAGGATCTTGAATTCCGCAGCCTCCCGTACTTTCTGACGGACGACATCCGGCGTGTCAATGCCGATCGTGAACGACGTGTTCGGCGTCTTTTCTTTTGGAAAACCCCAGATGTTGTACCACGGCTGGTTCATAATTTTACCGGCGAGGTCGTGCAGCGCGATATCGACCGAGGCCTTCGCAGCCGGATTCCCCGGGGCAATCGCGTCGACATCGCTCAATATCGTTTCCAACTCAAAAGGATTTCCATACTTACCAAGATTGATTTTCGACAGGAATGAAAGAACGCTTTCATGAGATTCCCCGAGGTACGGCGGCATGGACGCCTCGCCGTAGCCAACAATATTTCCGTATTCGATTTGCGTCAGCACAACAGGAGTGGTGGAGCGTGAACTTGAAGAGAGGGTGAAAGTATGCTTTAATTCCAGCGTGTAGGGTTTGAACGTTAGTGCGAGCCGGGTGGAGCTCGCGCCGTTGAGATACGCAGCAGCCAACGCGTCCGGAGACCGTCCAGCAAGGATGGACGAGCCGGCTGCGAACGCTGATGCTTTCATGAAATCTCTGCGCGTCTGGGGCACAAAAAAAATCCTCGTGCTGTTCCTGCAAAAAAAAACGAGCGCTGAAATAAAGGTCCCTACATGAACCCTAGCGCGGTCTGCGGTTATCCAACACCCCCGTTATACATTTACACTCGTTCATCAACGAAATCGCGTTCGTCCGAACGGACGACGAGCACGGGGCACGGCGCTTTGCGAACAATCTTTTCGGCCGTACTGCCGAAGAGAACATGCTCAACGCCGGAGTGCCCATGCGTCGCAACGATGATGAGCTCGATTTTTTCATCCTTGGCGAATGAAACAACTTCGACGAACGGCAACCCGACCTTCACGAACGCTTCCGCCGGGACAGCACCTTTGATTTCATTCTTGATCAATTCTTGAAGTTCCTGTTCGCCTTTCGTTCGCAATTCATTCTCAACGTTCGGCATGCCGATCTGTCCAAAGCTGAAATCGGCCGGGTAGATTGTCGGCTCGACGACGTAGAGCAAATAAATCGCCGCGTTGAACTGCCGGGCAAACGGGACAGCATAGTGAAGTGCTTTTTTCGAATAATCGGAGAAATCGATCGGAACGAGAATTTTACGGAGCGCTATCGTTGAAGCTGGATGTGTAGGTTTCTTGACGCGGGCTGTTGTTCTTTTTGGCTGAACATTTCTTTTCTTCGGCGCTTTTTTCGTTTTCATGTCCACCTCCGGTCATGATGAAGATTTCAATGCATCGAGTTCTGCGCGTACCGTGGAAAGCTCCTGGTTCGCGTGACGCAGCCGCTCTGCGATCATCCCCGCCACCTTCAGAACGATTTTTAAGCCGGTGCCCGGCGTTTTCTCCATAATTTCAAATAAATCCAGGCGGAAAAATCCAATCAAGCTTGTATCCGTCAAAGCGATGACCGATGCTGAACGCGGCGATTCGTCGAGCAATGACAACTCGCCGAAGAAATCCCCATCCTTCAACACTGCCAGCTCTTTTTTCGTCCCGTTTGCGCCGAGCAGAATGACGGAAACTTCGCCCTCTTCAACAACGTACATTCCTAGCCCTGGATCGTTCTGAAAACACACATATTCGCCGGCAACATACTGGCGGCGATGAACAATTCCGGCAACCTGGCGAAGCTCGCGCGCTTTCAAATTCTCAAACGCCGGTATCTTTAACAACATCTCTTCGATGGTTGTCGGTTTCCGTTTTATGCGGAAAACATTCTTCCACTCCAAATTTTCAGATTTCTGAATGATCTTTCGGAATCGTTCTATGGCCACAGTAAGCCTTCCTTTGCCCGAAAGGGACGATGAGGGGGCACGATTGATGATATACAATAGTACAGCATGATAGAACTATAATCAACATGCTTATCAATGCTGAAAATAAAGCTGCGTCTCTACTTAATAAAGTTCAACCAACCATGGGGATCTTTTCCCTTTTCCACGACGTTCGTGAAACGCTTCTGGAGTTCGAGCGTTACCGGGCCCGGTTTCCCCTCTCCCACCGTCATGCGGTCGATTGATCTGATCGGGGTAATTTCTGCCGCTGTTCCGGAGAAAAAAACCTCGTCTGCAATGTAGAGCATTTCACGCGGAATATGCGATTCGGCGATCGGGATCCCTGCATCCTTAGCAAGAGTGATCACCGAAGAGCGTGTGATTCCGGGCAGCAACGCGTCGATGAGCGGCGGGGTGACGATAGCCCCATCCCGCACAACGAAAATATTCTCGCCGCTTCCTTCACTGATTTGCCCATGGGTGTCGAGCGCGATTCCTTCGGCATAACCGTCGGCCAAAGCCTCGAGTTTGATGAGCTGAGAATTCATGTAATTCGCTCCGGTCTTCGCCATTGTCGGCAGCGTATTCGCTGCCGGGCGCGCCCACGATGCCACACGCACATCGATACCCTTCTCAATGGCATCCGCACCAAGGTATTTTCCCCATTCCCACACGACAATGCTCACGTCGATCGGACAACCGACAGGACTAACGCCAACGTCTCCGTACCCCCGATACACAACCGGGCGAATATAGCACGCCTTCAATTTATTCGCTTTGATCGTTTCCTTGATCGCCGCTTCTATTTCTTTTTTCGTGTACGGAATTTCCGCGCGATAAATTCTGGCGGAATCGAACAACCGGTCGATGTGTTTATCCAGACGAAAAATTGCCGAGCCCTTTTTTGTCTCATAGCATCGAATGCCTTCGAACCAGCTGCTGCCGTAGTGCACGACATGCGACATCACGTGGATTTTTGCATCATCCCAATTGACAAGCTTCCCGTTCATCCATATTTTTTCAACTTTTTTTACTGCCATGGCGTTTGTCCTGTTTTTAGAATTCACGATACCCGTGGGACGTTAAAAGTGAGGCGCGGCTTGTTGGAGCATGTCTTCATGCCATTTCCCTTTTCTCACTTTTCACTTTGACTTTTAACTTATACTATAATCCCATTTCGTACAGCCTGTAAGTTTTGTAACGTTTTCCGTTCATCATTTCCGCGGCACGATTCATCATGATATTGTCTTCGAGCACCCAGCTTGCTTCACCGTATTTGTATCCGAGCTTTTTCGCCCGAGCGGCAGTCTCGTAAAACAAAACGCCCGCAGCACCCGTCCTTTGCTGTTCAGGAATAACTCCGAGCACGATAATGCGTACCAGATTAATAAGCTTTTTCTTTGTGTACAAATGATACAAGCCGGTCAACAATCCCCCATTCTTGTTATACTTCAAGGGAATGTTAATGTCGGGAAGCGAAAGAGCAAAACCGATCGGCTGGCCTTTCGCTTCAGCGATGATGATCAGTTCGGGAACAGCCACCGGTTTCAAATCGGCGGCAAGAGCATCGAATTCCGCGTCGGTCATCGGCACGGCGCCCCAATTTTTCGACCACGCCTTATTATACATCACCTTGATCCGGGCGACTTCCTCTTTGAAATGCTTCATATCGACCGACCGGAAGGTTAATCCTTCCCGCTGCTTGACAATTTCGTTGAACCGCACGAAACGTTCAGAATACACCGTATCCTGGTCAAGCAGGTACGCATACAGGTCTTTCAGTTTCTTGAAGCCGTACGTCTCGAAGAGCGTCCCGTAGTACGGCGGATTGTACGTCATCAAGACAACGGGGCTTCGATCGAAGCCGTCGACGAGCAGGCCGTATTCATCATTGACCGACGGATTTGCCGGACCGCGTACGGCCGTGACACCCTTCGACTGCAAATATTTTTTCGCAGCATCGAACAAAGCATTTGCAACTGCCTGGTCGTTGATCGATTCATAGAATCCGAAGAAACCGATATTCTCATGATGCTCTTTGTTGTGGTTATGGTTTATAATTGCACCGATCCGTCCGACAACTTTGCCGCCACGCTCGGCGAGAAAGAGTTCCATATCGGAGTGCGCATAGAACGGATTCTTTTTTCTGTCGATCAATTTTTTCCTGTCCATCATTAATGGCGGAACCCACAACGGATCGTTCGCATAAATATCCCACAAGAGGCGAATGAACCTCTTCTCATCGCTTTTTGAATTGACAGGAAGGATGGAAATATTCTCCATGGAGGTGCTCCCTTAAGATTAAAAAGCCACGCGTGGGTTTTTCACCCGGCGTGGCTTTTTCTAAAATTTGAAAAAGGATTGTTTAGTTAATCACGCCGAGTTTTTTCCCGATAATGCCAAAAATTTCCAGAATTTTATCGAGATGCTTGTCTTCATGCGTCGCCATGTAACTCGTTCTCAACATTTCCATCCCCGGCGGCACGCCAGGCCGTACAAATGCATTGACGAAAACTCCTGCATCGTACAAATCACGCCAGAAAATAAGTGTCTTTTCCGTTTCGCCGATGATCACCGGCACGATCGCCGAATCGTGTCCGTCAATAATTTTAAAACCCATCGACCGAAAACCACTTCGCATTTTTGACGCGTTGCGATTGAGCATCGTAATCCGTTCCGGTTCGGTTTCGAGAATATCCAGCGCGGCCAATGCAGCGGCCACAGCCGCCGGTGTCGGACTTGCGCTAAAAATAAGCGCTGGGGCAAAATGTTTCATGTAATTAATGACGGATCGCTTCCCGCAGACAAAACCGCCAAGCGACGCAAATGTTTTGCTGAAGGTACCCATCGTCAGATCGACATCGGCTTCAAGATTAAAATGGCTTGCTGTGCCGCGGCCACCTTTCCCGATCACACCCGTTGCGTGGGCATCATCGATCAAGACGCGGGCGTTGTATTTCTTAGCCATTGTGACGAGTGCCGGAAGGTCTACAACCTCTCCGGAAGTACTGAACACACCATCCGAGACAATCAGCTTTCCTGCCTCGAGCGGAAGTTTGGAAAGCACCACCCCAAGATGTTTCATATCATTGTGCTTGTACCGAACGACCTCTGCGGTCATCCCCAGCGCGATCATGTTGCCGGCGACAATACACGCATGATTGTCCTTATCGGACACGACATACTCGCCGCGCTGCACAAGTGTCGGGATAATTCCCTGGGCGGTCTGAAACCCCGTACTGAAGAGGAGGCAGTCTTCGCTTCCGAGAAATTTTGCCAAACGACCTTCCAGTTCGACATGCAGGTCAAGCGTACCGGTAAGATAGCGGGAACCAGAACAACCGGTTCCATACTTGCGAATGGCTGCTATGGCTGCTTCTTTTACTTTGGGATGAGCGGTAAGGCCGAGGTAGTTGTTTGAACCAGCCATAATGACCTGTCGCCCTTCCATTTGGACAACGGGCCCTTCATTTGCCTGAATAGGCCGAAAATACGGGTAGTAACCTTGTTTTTTAACATCATCAGCAAGAGTAAAATTTGTACACTTATCAAATAGATCCAAGAGGTCTCCTTGTCAAAGTATATGTCCACCATCACAGAAGCATCCGTACGCAACGCCACAATCCACCTTTAATAAGTTTCGTTGATTATTAAAAGTGTTTTCAATATACTCTATCGTCAAAAAAAAGTCAACCGAAAGTAAATATGAATTCAAACACGGCTTTTGTTACCGGTGGAACGGGTTTTATCGGCAGCCATCTCGTCGAGCGCTTACTCTCCCGTGGATACGGGGTCCGCTGCTTGATCCGCAATGAGAAAAAGAAAGGTTATCTGGAAAATCTCCCCGTAGAGTTTTTTGTCGGAGATCTCTTTTCAACGGGCATGCTCGAGGAGGGAATTTCCGGAGCCGACTACGTCTACCATGTTGCAGGGGTTGTCGGATCGAGGAACAAAGAAGGATTTTACCGGCAGAACAGAGACGGTACAAAAAACGTCGTGGAGATCACCTCGCGTGTCAATGCACACCTCAAGAAATTCATTTTCGTCAGCAGCGGCGCAGCGGTCGGTCCAGCGAACGCATCATCAATGGTCAACGAAACGACCCCGTACCACCCTATTACGACGTACGGAAAAAGTAAGATGGAAGCCGAACTGGAAGTTTTGAGGTTCAAAGATTCTCTTCCGATAACCATTGTCCGTCCAACTGCCGTCTACGGGCCGCGAGATCCTGCAACATTCGACTACTTCAATACGATAAACAAGGGCCTGGAGCCGCTTGTGGGATTCACAGACAAGCTGGTAAGTTTGGTGCATTCCACAGATCTTGTTTCGGGAATTGTGCTTGCCGGCGAAAGCGATATCTCGGCGGGACAAACGTATTTTTTGGGGAGCGATCGCGCGTATACTTGGCGTGAAATCGGAGACGCAACAAAACAGGTGATGGGCAAAAACGCTTTCAGGGTCCGGCTCCCGGAGCCACTGGTATATGCCGTGGCAGCCACGGCGGGATTCTTTTCCTCATTCAGTGAAAAGCCATCGGTTCTGAATTTTGAAAAAGGCCGCGACATGGTCCAGGACTATTGGACATTTGATTCAACGAAGGCCAAACGCGAGCTCGGATACAATCCGGCCATTACTCTATCCGAGGGAATACGAGAAACCGTCAAGTGGTACAGGGAGAACGGGTGGATGTAATCGAAAAGAATCTCCCGTGAGAGCCGTCGGACACGTTATCCGAAAAATCGCGATGTGCCGAAGTTCTTAGTCAGGTAATTCAAGAAGATGTCCGACAGCTTCCCAAGCGGTAGCTCGCTAAGGCCGTCGTTTCTTGCTCCCCTCCCCGATTTTCTATATATTTGTCCATTCTAAAACCAGCCACATCAACACACGAATGTCGAACCAGCGCCGCAACGATTTTCTCATTCCGCTCCTCGCCGTTATCTCGGACGCTGTCGCGATCGAAGCCGCATTTCTTCTGTCGTACTGGCTTCGTTTTTTTTCTCCTCTCACGTCCACGTTTGAAGTAACGCTCGGCATCCCGCCACTTTCCACGTACGTGAACAGTTCGCTCATCTTTATCCCGATATGGCTGCTGGTCTTTCAATCGCGCAGGCTGTACGGTGCGCGTCGCAGTTCGCACCTGAGCGACGAGTTCTTTGCGATTGTTCGGGTTGTCAGCATCGGATTGCTCGTAATGATGAGCGCGACGTTCTTCTACCGGGGCTTTTCGTTTTCGCGCGGCGTCTTCATTCTTTTATGGGGGACCTCGATCGCAACGATAACGACCGGCAGGTTCTTCATTATGGAGTTTGAAAAGCTGCTCTATCGGCACGGCAGGGAGTTGAAAACTGCAGCCATCGTCGGTTCCAATAACACTGCCGATGAAATTTTTTCACTTCTCTCTTTTCATTCTTCCCTGGGATACGAAGTTGTGGGATACTATGCGGACTCACCGGCTGCTGAAACGCTAAAACTTTCTGCGGCAAAATATCTCGGCACGATCAAGGATTTGCCAATCGGCATTACGGCACATCGGCTCCAAACAGTGCTGATCGCGCTTTCGCACAAGGAACACCCGCAACTCCTGGAAATGATCCGTGACGCCGAAGGGTTGAACATCGAATTGATGATGGTACCCGACATGTTGGACATGATGACAAGCCGCGTCCGCATTCAAGACATAGAAGGAATCCCGTTTCTCAAGATTAAAGAGATACCGCTTTCCACATGGAACCGCATCACAAAGCGTGCGTTCGACATTTTTTTCTCGTCGGTTATCCTTGTGCTGACCCTGCCGTTCACGGTTGTTCTTGCCACGATCATTAAGTTAACTTCAAAAGGCCCTATTTTTTTCGCTCAGGAAAGAATCAGCCTGGACGGCAAGCCATTTCTTGTCCTCAAATTCAGAACGATGCGTGCCGACGCGGAAGTTTCCTCCGGTCCCGTCCGCGCAAAAAAGGGGGATCCCCGCGTGACCTCCATCGGGAGAATTCTGCGCCGGACAAGTTTGGACGAACTTCCTCAACTGTGGAATGTCCTGACCGGATATATGAGCATCGTGGGTCCAAGGCCCGAGCGCCCGTTCTTCGTCGAACAATTCAAAGGAAAAATCCCCCGCTATCTCGAACGCCATCGCGTGAAGACCGGCATGACGGGCTGGGCGCAGGTGAACGGCCTTCGCGGAGATGCCCCGATCGACGAGCGGACAAAATACGACATCTATTACGTTGAGAATTGGTCGCTCGTTTTTGATATGAAAATTATTTTAAAAACAATACGGGCAGTGATTTTTGGGAAGGATGCATACTGAACCTCCGAGGAAGCGCACAACCCCTAAAAAAATATGGTCACACTTTTTGTTTTTTATATTCACACCGTCGCCGCGGTGTACACTTTTACAGAACAATATCAGGAAGAAGGAATGGGGGCGGGAGTGCTCGCAGTCGCCTTTATGGGAATTGTTTTTTCCGTTGGATGGAGTATCAGCACATTTATCCTGAAATTCCTTATCGATGAAAAAGGGTTTGGCATGTACTTCAACAGAGATGCTCTCTCCCTTGCCGTCTTAACTATCGGCGAAGCGGTATTTTACTATTTATATATGAGGGGGATGAAAAAGAAGGAGCCTATTTCACTTTGAAGTTGAAAATGACTGTGCAGACTTGATCAAGTGCGGGCTGAGCACTCTGTAACGACTGAAATCGCCATAGCTTCACTTCTTTGATTGCGGCATTCTCCAACCGGGTATCCCCTTTCCGCAGCGGCTGAATCGACTTGACCGTCCCCCTTGGCTGAACGACTACTCTTAGCCTGATCTGCGCGTTGACATTGACGCCGGGAGGGTACTTCGGCAAATCGCCGGAGATCAGATTCCGGCTTCTCCCGCCGGCCCACTGGACATTGTACGATATATTGTCTCCAATGGAACTCCCCGCTCCGCCGGCATTGAACGGCAGCGCCACTTCTGAACCGGTTGGAATTCCGGGTTTTCCTACAGCATTTTTTTCTCCGCCGGGAAACCCGAGCGAAGAAGACGCCGGCGCTTCCCGCTGAACATCGGCCATCCCTTTTCTTTCGCCGGGCACGGCTATTGGATTATCGTTTGCTTCTATTTTTTTTGTAGGCCTCGAATTAACAATTTCATCGGAAGGAAGAGTATTCTGTTGTGTCGGCAGGTCAACACCAACGCCGGTCGCAACAACACCTGCCTGGCCGATTGGAGGAGGCGGAGTCCCTTCAGGCAGAACATCTCCTTTTGGCATCGGTCCGAAGGATGAAGCAATCCCCCCTCCGAACGAAAATTCGACGAATTCCTGTTGTTGTGAATCCGGCTGAGACGGGCGGACGATAAAAAAAATAAAAGCCGCAGCGGTGTGGAAAATGATGGAGCCGGTCCAGCCGAAAGCCGTTTCGCGCGTCATAACTCCCTCCTTACTGTCCCGCCGGCGTCGAGGCTTCCGTTGCGATCATAAATCGTTGAGCGCCGACGCCTTTAGCAATGTCGATGAGATCAACGGCGCTCTGTAATGATACCGATTGATCCGCACGAACCACGATAACATGATCGCGGTCGCGGTCGATGATGGGGATGAGTTTCTGCGCGAGAGTTATTTTTGTAACCTCCTCGTTACCCAAAAAAATCCTCCCCGTCCCGGTCAGCGTCACGATGGACTGCCGGTCGGACTGCACCTCGCCCGTTTGCATTTTCGGGAGCTGGACTTTAATTCCGGGAGTCACGACGAACGACCAAGAGAGGAGAAAAAAGATGAGCCACTGCATCACCATATCGGCGAACGATGCATAATTAAATGCGGGGTTGAACTTGTTTCGCGGGGTAAATTTCATTTGTTCTCAAACGCCTAGTCTTTCGGTTCAAAGAATTCGTCTTCTTCGGAAAACACTTTCTTCACACGCTGTTCTTTATTGACCGGATGGACGGCAGGCTCTGCCGGGGGATGAGCAGCAGGCTTGAGGAAACCGAGGAATTCATCCGCCGTGGCTTCCAGGGAAAACGTCACCTGGCTTACTCTTCCCACAAAATAGTTATAGAAACCTAATGCGGGTATGCCGACAACGAGCCCAAAAGCACTGGAGAGCATCGCTTCCCAGATTCCACCCGCGAGATTCCCTGAATTCACGTTCCCTCCGAGCATCTCAATTGTGCGGAAGGCATTGATCATCCCAACGACCGTGCCGAGGAATCCGAGCATCGGTCCGATACCGGCGATGTTCGCAAGTATTCCAAGGTGATTTTCGATCCGGTTGACCTCTTCCTTCCCGGCAGATTCAATTGTCGCCCGTACGGCTTCCGGGCCGCCCTCGATGCTGGCGATCCCTTTGCGAAGAACGTTTGGTACGGAAGCGTTACTCTGTGCGCAGGCATTGAGAGCGCCATTAACATCATTCCGTGACAACGCACTGCGCAATTTGAGCATGAGCGGTTTCGGGTCGAATTTAGCCCGTCGC
The DNA here is from genome assembly GCA_963772165.1 of uncultured Bacteroidota bacterium. Classification (GTDB taxonomy): domain Bacteria; phylum Bacteroidota; class Ignavibacteria; order UBA10030; family UBA8401; genus JAGVPT01. The sequence continues at coordinate 15,444 of CAVYWA010000010.1, forward strand.
AGAACAATAAATCGTTCGAAGATGATTGCCACCGCGAGAACAGAACAAAAGAGGATCGGCCACATCACGATCCCACCCTTCAAAAAAAGCTCAAGTAGATTCATCTCTTCTCCTGTACGCAATGAAAATTTATTTACTCAATCGAACAACCCAGTAACCGCTTTCAAGCATGTGCGCCATTTTCTCGCCTGAACCGCGAGCCGCTCTATCGCTGTCAAAGCGTCCAACGTATACGCGAAAATGTTTTTCTCTGCCGCCGACATTCGCTTTTTCAACAAAGGCAGGAAAACCCGCCCGCGTTAAAACATCTGCTTCGATCTTTGCTTTTTGTTCGCTCGACCATGACGACACCTGAATGCTGTATCGCCCGTTGGCCGACATCGTAATCTTCGGAACAGCGCTCACCGAGGCTGCGCCGGATGCCGTCGACTTTGCATCTGTCTTCGATGCCAATTTCTTTTCAGCACCCATACCCGGCTTTCCCTTAAATTCTACCAAACCCTCATTCTCAGGAGCAGCCGATGCCGCAGCCGCAGTATCTTCAGCAACGGCGGGCGGGAGCGCAACAGCGACCGGTGCAGCTTTTTTCTTGCCGATGATTCCGGCTTTGTTCAACCCATAATATCCTCCGCCAAGAAGTATCACGACCACAAGCACGACGACAACCGGCATTGGCAAACCTGCAACTTTCTTGCCTCCGGATCCGTCACCACCGGGCCTCCCACTCGGCCTCACGCCTGCCATCGGTGCGGGAGCACCAGCTTTAAGATTGAGATTAGGCATGTTGTACTACCTCCTTCCTATGTGATAAAAAGAGACTATTTTTTCAATCACCAAGTGTACGTTACACCGAGAGAAATGAACAACGGCCGCTCAACATATCCATCCCACACATAGTATTGCCGGTCTAAAATATTATCCATCTGTAGCACTGCACGGAGATTTTCCAGGAGTTGATATTCTCCCTTCCCACCGACATCGACATATCCCGCATTCGCGCCCGAGTGCGCAAAATCTTTCCACCGCTCCGAAAAGTATTCAGCAAAAACTTCCGCCACGATTCCGCTGCTGAAAGAACAACGATACACACCGCTTAGAGTGAACGTCGGAATATTCGGGACAGCGTTTGACGAATCTTTTGCTTGTGTAGAATTCAACGAGCCAGCAAACGTCGCCGAACTTCCCTGTGCAAGAGTGTACGAACCTTCCACCGCAAGACGCGTTACCGCTACCTTGGGAAGATACATAACATCCCAGACTTTTGCACTATTTAATTCAATAAAAACGGGAAAATTTTGGACTGAACTGTACGACAGGGAGCCGTTGCCATAAAATTTATCGCTGAACGTGTATTCCGAACCGAAAGTAACTGCAAAAGGAACTTCGCTTGGCCTGAGCTCTTCCCTGTTCTGGATATATTTATCGGAATTGACAAGCGAGGCAAGTGTGTTTCTTTCAACTGTCGGGGCTATCGAAAGGTACACCGTCGCGGCATCGTTCAAAAAATAGCGGAGCTGAGCGCCGGGGTAAAACCTTCCGCTCGAAACCGAAAGATTTCCCCTGTAGATAAATTGCTGCACCGTCAGCGTCGCCTGCAGATCCGGAACGAAAAATTTTTCTCCCGAAAAACGCAGATCAAACCATTCCGGCACATGCGTTGCGACATCCGAAGGGAGCTGCATGGAAACATCCGACAAATCATACTCCATTGAACCGTGCAATTGAATGTCGTTCTTTCGGCTCGACGCAGAAACCAACACCCCAAAATCATTCTGTGAAGAATTAAGCGAGTCGTTCAACGACGTCCCGTTCCATGAAACGCGGGCGGAATAATCGAGAGCATCATCCAATTTATCACCGGCGGTCGTCCGGGAAGCAAGTCCCAGATTGATGTTCACATCGTTCAGCGTCCTTTGTTGCGACGGCACCGAGGAGCCGTACGCCCGATATGTTTGTCCGGAGAAATTCAACCCGCCGTTCAACCTGCTTCCCGCAAGCATTCCGAACGTTTGAGGGGAAAGATAACCACCCTGGATTCCAATTCCGGTTTTTTGCCAGTTCGCATCCGCCACCTGCCCGTTGCTCGAAGCGTAATTTGCATGGAACAAAACACCGCCGCTGTCGTAATTTTTTCCAAACCATCCTTCCATGAACGGCGATGTATAATTGCCAATTCCGCCTAACACTTTTCCGTTCATTTGACCTGCCGGCCCGGCGAAATCCTTTTGCACTTTCCCTTCACCGTCCATGCCCGCATCCTTCCGCCCCGGGATTGGAGAGCCGGGAACGTAGACGTTGTCTTCTTCAACGATGGACTTCGATGATACAGGTAGGTCGATCGTTTCCTGTCCGGTGATAAGAAATTCAGGAAGGTCGATTTTCGGAAGCGGTGCTTCTGTCTGCTCCGGCACCGCAGCATCGCGTTGTGCCGGTTCTTTCTTTTCCTGCGCAGAGAGCGAAGCAATCAAAAGAACGGGCATCATCATCAGGAGATTATGGACACGGGCCATGTTCATCAAAGCTGCTCCAGCTTCCGAAGCCTCTGCTCGGCTTCCGCAGCAAGTTCGCCTCCCTGTTTGATAACGATATTGTACGCGTCTTTCGCTTTTTGTTTTTGATTTGTTTTTTCGTAGCAATCGCCAAGATTGAAATATGACTTGGTGATCCAGTCTTCCGCCGACGGGAAAACGTACTTCACACGCAGATATGAAAGAATGGCCTCGGAATAATTCTTCGCCGACTGCTGGGTGACACCCAACGCATACTGCGCTTCGGCACCGAGTTCGTCCGTCCGGTTCGTTGCGACAGCCTTAAAATATTCCATCGCCCGTGCATTATTGTCCACGGATTGATTCATCCACCCGAGCGCAACCTTGCATCTGTCGCTTGCCGTAGATTTCGGATACTGGGCAATCGTCGCTTCAAATTTTCTGACAGCGGCATCGGTCTGGTTTGTGGATTTCAGCACCACCGCTTGCTGGTATGAAGCTTCAGCGGCTTCTTCCGATGTTGGATATTGTTCCTGGATTTTCGCAAACGCTGCGAGCGCTTCGGTCGGTTTCCCAGCTTGAGCGTAAACGCCTCCTTGCTCAAACAACGCAGCACTTGCGAGCTTGTTGGACGGATACTTTGCCGCAATCGCTTGAAACGCCTCAAGCGCCGACTGATGGTTGTTCAACGCAGCGAAACATTTTCCCGTCCAGTAATACGCGTCGGGTGCCAACTTACTTTTCGGAAACTTTTCGAGGAATTCCTGATATGCCTTGATTGCGTCGTCGTATTGTTTCTGGCTAAAATAAATGTCCGCTTTCTTGTAGAATAATTCGTCCGCAGACCTTGCTGAAGGATTATTCTTGACATAATCGTCGATCGAACGCACCGCGTCTGCGGGCTTGTCAAGCAGAATGTAGCAATACTGAATGCCGTTGATCGCGTCGCTCGCATACGCAGACCCGGGATATTTCGTCACGACACCTTGGTATGCCTGGATTGCCTCGGTATATTTTTCCAAATTATAGTACGAATCTCCGATGCTGTAATATGCCTTAGGGACAAGCTCGCTTTTCGGATACCGTGTTATGACATTTTGGAAGACGCCGATTGCCTTGTCGTAGTTTTTCGACTGAAAATAGATCCAGCCAATGCCATATTCCGCGTCGTCAGCAAGGTCGGAATTCGGGAACCGTGAGATAAGGTTTTCAAAATCCTTTATTCCAAGGTCTAGCTTATCGGATTTGTAATCGGATTGAGCAAGCTGATAGTACGCATAATCGATTCCGTCCTTCGATGGAAAGGATTGAATTGCCCCCCGGTAGGCGCCGGCAGCATTCGCGTACTCTTTCAAATAATAGTATGAATCACCGAGACGCAGATGCGCATCGAACGCAAACTGAGATGATGCACCGCTGCCCAGCACTTCCTCGAATGATTCTGCGGCGGTCTTATACTTTCCTTGCTTAAAATAACTCCACGCCAAACCGTATTGCGCGTCCGGAATCTTGAGCTGCCCCGCCCCTTGTTTGATGAATTGACTATAATACTTCTCTGCGTCTGCATACTGACCGGCCTGGAAATTTGACTCCCCTGCCCAGAAAAGCGCTTCAATCGCCTTTGCATGCTGCGGATACGCCTTCAAAAAAGAGACAAATTGCGCAGAGGCATCGGAGAATTTTTGTAATTTGTATAACGCCCAGCCTTCCTGAAAAGCCGCATCTCCTTTCACCGAATCATTCGCCGGGGCAAGACCGTTGACGGCATGGAAAGCCTTTGCCGCCTCGTCGTAGTTCTTTTTTGCGATGTACGATTCTCCCAACATTCGGTAGGCATCCGGTGCTGCATCTGCGGATGGATATTTCTTCGTCACGCCCTCAAAAAAAGAAATGGCAGCGTCGTAATCCTTTTGTTCGTAATGGATCATTCCCGATTCATACAAAGCGTTGTCCGCATATTCGCCGTTGGGGCGTAAAGAGACTACTTGACTGAATATTTCCAACGCTTTTTTTGTATCGCCCGACAGCCTAATGGATTGAGCCTTCCGGAAAAGCGAGTTGTAGGCGACATCGTCCGTTCCTGTTGCTAGGTCGCCGAATACGGCGGCGGCCTTAACGAACTCGTTTGTCTTCAAATAAGTCCAACCTATCGAATACGTCACGGTGCGAACAAGAGGATTCAACGGATAGCTCTTACAAAACTCTTCATAAAGAGCCCGCGCCTTCTCAAAATTTTGCAAATTATAGTAGTCCTCCGCCACACAATAATCGGCGGCGGCTTTTTCCGTTGTGTCTGTAACCAAAACCTTTACGGTTACAAGATAATCGATGCTCTTTTGAAATTGCCCGCTTTTGCTGTAGCATTCACCGATACGGACGGCTGTCGTAGAACGTAGCTCGCTCTGCTTCTTTTCGTCCAACAATCTTTGATAGTATCCGATTGCCTTTTGATAATCTTTTTGCCGCTCTGCCGCCCACCCGAGTGAATACAAGGCGTAGTCAGCAAGCTTATTTGCGGGGTACTTTTCAGCGCTGATCGTATAATACTTTGAAGCGGAGGCCATATCGTCGGCCTTGAAGTATGCCTCTCCGATCCAATATGACGCTTCGCCCGCAAGATCGGTCAGCCCATAGCTTTCCACAATTTCCTTGTAGAATGGTATCGCATCGGCGAAATGATGAAGCTTAAAGTTGGCTTCTCCAAGCCTGAATAAGGCGTCGGGGCGGAGTTTGTGTCTTGGAAACTCGCGAGCGAACGATTTTAACACTGAAATCGCCTCGTCGAAATTTCCCATTGCATACTGGCATTCGGCATAAAGGAAAATTGCATCAGGATGTTTGGCACTGGCGGGATACCGATCTATGAACTTTTGAAATTGGTCGGAGGCAAGCTGGTAGAGTTTGTCCTGGTATAAACCGAACGCAAACGCGTAATCCTGCTCCTCCTGAATTCCTGCAGTGCCGACTTGAGCCGTGAGTGAGTGAAGAGGAAAGCCGCTAAACAGTGTAATAATAAGCGAGAGATGAACAATTCGTCTCGCATCAGGCCTTTTGCTCCAAAAATTGCTCATTTAAAGTAAAGGTTTTAATAGATGGATTAACCTAATCAATTTAATACATAGGAGGGTGTGTGTCAAGCGGATGGATAGACCTGTGATTTCCAACATTTAAGCCTTCTTAAGACTGGTGACTTAAATGTTGAGTACGTCGGGTTTGTGGCTATAAGGTTTAAGGCAACAGAATCAAGGGTTTATGAAAGGAAACTATTGAGCAGAGGTGATTGCAGACCCCGAGGTTTCGAATATTATCTGAACTATAAAAGTCAGCGTTTGACGTTACGTTGGATTGCCCGTCAACGAGCTTGAAATCCGTGCGGTGCTTTGTTCGCCGCGACAAATTTATGCCCGATGAAATTCTTGCAGGCTCTTCACCGACATCTTTCCGTGCCGGATTTCTTCGATAGCTCTGACCGCAGTCGCTGCGGCCGAAAGCGTGGTGATAAACGCAACTTTGTGTTCAATGGCAGCCCAGCCGATTGAATATTCATCGAACCGCGATTCTTCTCCAAGCGGAGTATTAATGACCAGATCGACTTCACCGTTCTTAATATGGTCGACAATGTTCGGCCGCCCCTCCTGCACTTTGAAAACCTGTTTGTTGGCGATGCCATGCGCAGTCAAAAACTTCGAAGTCCCCTCGGTAGAAACAATATTGAAGCCGAGTTTGATATATTCTTTTACAATTTCCAACGTCTTTTCGTTCTTATCATTTTCATTGACGCTGACAAAAATGGTCCCCCGTTCCGGAAGTGCATTGCCCGCACTGATCTGAGACTTTGCAATCGATGCGCCAAACGTCCCGGAGATTCCCATCACTTCGCCCGTCGAGCGCATTTCGGGACCGAGAAACATCGTCACTTTTGGAAACTTTGAGAAAGGAAACACAGCTTCTTTGACAGCAATGTGTTTCACTTTCTTAAAATCAAAATCCAAAACGCCCAGCTCTTTGAGTTTTTTCCCTGCCATGACCTTCGCGGCAACTTTCGCCAGGGGAAGGCCCGTTGCTTTGCTGACGAACGGAACGGTGCGCGATGCGCGCGGGTTCACTTCCAGCACATACACAACAGTATCTTTCATCGCAAATTGTACGTTCAGCAATCCGACAACGTTCAACGCATAGGCAAGTTTTTTTGTAATCTGAATAATCTCATCGGTTTTTTCAGCACTGAGCATGAACGGCGGAAGAACGCATGCACTGTCGCCCGAATGAATACCAGCTTCCTCAATATGCTCCATGACGCCGCCGATCAGCACATCGTCCCCATCGCATACGGCATCTACATCAAACTCGAACGCATCTTCCAAAAAGTTATCGATTAAAATGGGATGCTCCGGAGAAACGTCGACCGCTTTTTTCATGTATTCTTTAAGCGACGCTGTGTTGTAACAAATTTCCATCGCCCGGCCGCCGAGAACGTACGAAGGGCGCACAAGCACGGGAAACCCGATTTCTTCCGCCACGAGGACTGCATCTCTGATCGAAAACGCCGTCCCGTACTTCGGATGTGAAATGCGGTGCTGCCGCAGCAATGCGCCGAAGCGTTTCCGGTCTTCAGCAACATCAATCCCTTCCGTCGAAGTCCCGAGAATACGAACGCCGTGCGATTCAAGCTCCTTTGCAATTTTCAAAGGCGTCTGCCCCCCAAAGCTCACGATGATCCCTTCCGGCTGTTCGTGCTCGCAAATGTTCAATACATCCTCAACCGTCAGCGGCTCAAAATAGAGTTTATCGGTCGTATCGTAATCGGTCGAGACGGTCTCAGGGTTACAGTTAATCATGATGGTCTCGTACCCTTCTTCGCGAAGTGCGTAAACACCGTGAACACAGCAATAGTCAAACTCAATGCCTTGTCCTATCCTGTTCGGCCCGCCGCCGAGGATGATCACTTTCTTTTTTGTCGAGCGAACGGATTCATTCTCTTTCTCGTACGTCGAGTAATGATACGGCGTATGAGCCTCAAACTCCGCGGCACAGGTATCGACTGTTTTGAACACGGGGATAACGCCCAGCTTTTTGCGCAAGTCCCTGACGGCATCTTCATCCGTCTTCCAAAGATGGGCAAGCTGTTTATCCGAGAATCCGTACCGCTTCGCTTTGAGAAGGGCTTCCATCGTGACTGCCGAAAGCTTATTTTCCGTTGCATCGTGCTCTGCTACCATGGCCGCGAGCTCGTTTTCGGTGTCGACGATTTGCTTGATGTTGAACAAAAACCACGGGTCGATTTTTGTGAGTGCATGAATCTCGTCGATCGAGAACCCGAGCTGAAAAGCGTACCGAAGGAAAAAAATATTAGCCGGCTTCGGCCTCCGGAGCTGGTCTTTTATTTTTCTGATCCATTCAGTCTTTGAAGTTGCGGAAAGCCTGCGGTGGTCGAATGCATCCTTTCCGTCCATTCCAAGCCCTGCATGTCCGGTTTCGAGAGACCGAAGGGCCTTTTGCAGCGCTTCCTTGAACGTCCGCCCGAACGCCATCGCTTCGCCGACCGATTTCATCTGTACGCCGAGCGTTTCGTCCACGCCTTTGAACTTTTCGAAATCCCATCTCGGAATTTTCACGACAGTATAATCGATCGTCGGCTCGAACGATGCCGGAGTGAGCTTGGTGATGTCGTTCGGAATCTCATCCAGCGAATAACCGACCGCAAGCTTGGCCGCAATTTTTGCAATTGGAAATCCGGTTGCTTTGGACGCAAGCGCCGAACTTCGCGAGACGCGCGGATTCATTTCGATGACATACATCTTTCCGTCGGCGGGATTGATGGCGAACTGAACGTTCGAGCCTCCGGTATCAACGCCGATCGCCCTCATCACGGTGATTGCTGCATCCCGCATGTATTGGTATTCCTTGTCGGTCAGCGTTTGCGCCGGTGCAACGGTGATGGAATCGCCGGTATGCACGCCCATCGGGTCAAAATTTTCAATCGAACAAATAATGACGACATTGTCCTTCGTATCGCGCATCACTTCCAGCTCATATTCCTTCCAACCGATCACAGATTCTTCGATCAAAACTTCGTGAATCGGGCTGTTCGTAATGCCGTGCTCAACAATGGCGCGGAACTCTTCAATGTTGTAGGCGATCCCTCCGCCGGTCCCTCCGAGTGTAAACGAGGGGCGGATGATAATGGGAAAACCGATGCCGTCGACAATTTTCAGCGCTTCTTCATAGCTGTAAACAAAACCGCCGCGGGGCATGTGAAGCCCTGCCGCACGCATCGTTTTCTGAAACAACTGGCGGTCTTCCGCTTTTTTGATCGCATCGAGTTTTGCACCGATCAGTTCGACACCGTATTTTTCCAGCACTCCCCGTTCCGCCAGCGCGACCGCGGTATTGAGTGCAGTTTGTCCCCCCATGGTCGGAAGGATCGCATCCGGCCTCTCTTTTTCGATGATCATCTCGACGAATTCAGGAGTGATCGGTTCCACATAAGTCGCATCGGCGAGGTCGGGGTCGGTCATGATGGTGGCGGGATTGCTGTTGATGAGGATGATACGGTAGCCCTCTTCGCGCAGCACCTTACACGCTTGCGTTCCGGAATAATCAAACTCGCAGGCCTGGCCGATGACAATCGGCCCGCTGCCGATGATGAGAATCGATTTGATATCTGTTCGTTTTGGCATTGAGAAGAGCAGGATTGTTTTAGGTACACAAAAACCTGACGGCTGTGCGCGCGTCAGGTTCATTTCATCACCACATCATAATACGGAAATTTTTGGAGGATTACAATTTGTGGGCGGCAAATATTTGCGGAAAATAAATCGCCCAAATTTGGAACATGCCAGCACTCTCACATTCCACTCTTCAAAAAAATACGCTCAGGCCTCAATGGAACTCCTGCCATCATCTCTCAGCAACACCCGAATTCCGGCGGGTCATTCTTTCCGTTCGGGGCATAGACCAACCGGCCTCCCGTAAAATATTCTTTCTTCACCAGGATTCGATACCATCGTCTCGCCGAGTCGATCAAAATGATGGCAGCACAGAGCATAATGATTGCCGTGAGCAGAGAATTCAAATATCCCTGAAACCTTGTCGCAGGATTGTCCGTCATCGGCAAAAAATTATCGGTGATATTCAAGAAGCCCGCCGAGAAGGTTGTGACAGAGACGAACGCTAACGGCACCATCGCCACCCAGACATACTTTTGCTTTCCTGCGTTGATGATCGCCGTCGCTGCAACGCACAATGCAACGCTTGCAAGCAGTTGGTTCGCCACGCCGAACATCGGCCAGATACTGCTGATGCTCCCCGTGTGGATGAAATATGCCCAGCAGCAAACGATGAACCCGGTAGAAAGCAACGTCCCCGGCATCCAATCCGTTCTTTCAAACGGTTTGTAAAACTTTCCGATAAATTCCTGGACGAGAAACCTGCCGATGCGTGTTCCGGCATCGATCGTTGTTAGGATGAACAATGCCTCGAACATAATGGCGAAGTGATACCAGTATGACATCAGTCCTTTCATTCCCGGCAGCGCAGTGAAGATTTGTGCGAACCCGACGGCAAGTGACACGGCGCCGCCCGGGCGGCCTGCGATGCTCTCGCCGACTTCCCGCGCAAGTTCGGTGAGATTCACCGTCGGAATTCCCAGAGCGGAAAATTTTTGAGCGGGGACGTTAATCGCGAAATAATCTCCCGGGAACAACGAGCTTGCGGCGACGAGCGCAATGATACCGACTAATCCTTCCATGAGCATCGCGCCGTACCCTATCATCCGGGCCTCGGTTTCCTTATCGAGCATTTTCGGCGTCGTGCCGGATGAAACGAGCGCATGAAATCCGGATATCGCTCCGCACGCTATTGTGACAAAAACGAACGGGAAAATTTTTCCCGAAATAATCGGCCCGCCCCCGTGGATAAACTCCGTCACCATCGGCATTTTCAACTCCGGCATAACGACGAAAACGCCTACGACGAGTGCAGCGATGGTGCCGATTTTCATGTACGAACTCAAATAGTCGCGCGGCGCCAAGAGCAGCCACACGGGAAGGATCGACGCAACAAATCCATACGCGGCCATCAGGTTGATGATCCCCGCTCTTGAAAATGTAAAATACGGCTCAAGCCATGACCCCGGAATGTAGCTCCCGACGAACACCGAAATGAGAACCCCTGCAACGCCGATAACGCTCGCTTCGGCTATTCTTCCTTTTCGAATCCTATACATATAAAGTCCGACAAACAGGGCGAGCGGAATTGTCATCGCTATCGTAAACGTTCCCCATGCACTGTCGTGCAACGCGTTCGCAACGGCAAGCCCGAGTCCCGCCAGAGCGATAATCACGATGAAGAGAATGGCAATCGACGCGATGACGCCCGAAAGCGGACTTACTTCGTGCCGTGCAATTTCCGCCAACGACTTTCCATTCCGTCGAATTGAGAGTCCGAGAATAAGAAAATCGTGTACGGCGCCTCCGAGGACAACGCCGATCAACAGCCACAAGAAACCCGGAAGGAATCCGAATTGTGCCGCAAGAACTGGGCCGATCAGAGGGCCGGCCCCCGAGATCGCAGCGAAGTGGTGGCCAAACAAGACCCACTTGTTCGTCGGTATGTAATTGCTGCCGTCGTTAAAAGTGTGCGCGGGCGTCGTCCGGCTGTCATTCAGCGCAATAACTTTTGCGGCAATAAATGCGCTGTAGTAGCGGTACATGATCGCCATGACACACATGGCACCAAGCAAAAATGGAAAAGCGTTCATGGAATCAACAATATTTGTTTGAGGAGAAACACTTAAATAATGTTAAACCTATTTTCAATTTTCGATTTGCAATTTACGATCTGAAGAACATCCGGCTGAAAATCAGTTGGCATTCAAAAATTGCAAATTGTCGATCGAAAATCTCAAAAAGCATTTTTATAATGGACAAACTTCGTTATCCCGTTCTCGACATTAATCGCCACAACATCGAACCGGCAAGAAATGTTGTCTAAATTTTTTTCCTGAACATAGCCCTCCGCCGTTCGGCGGATCAGCTCCTGCTTTGCGGGCGTGACTGCTTCTTCCGGCAAACCAAACCGGGTAGTGCGGCGTAGCTTCACTTCGACAAACACAAGGTCGTTCCCGTCCTTCGCGACAATATCGATCTCGCCATGATGAAAGGTGTAGTTCCGGTCAAGGATGGCAAATCCCTGACGCTGCAAGAATAAAACGGCATCCCGTTCACCGCTATTCCCGATCGCCCGCGTCGATTTCATCCCCCGTTCCCTCAAAATAATGCCCCCAAAAAACTGCAGAAATAGATTCCGAACGTTCGAGCCGTGAGCCCGGCAATACGGACAATCGGCGCTCGGAAGACGGAGAAACCGTTACGGGGATATTCATGCGCTGACCATGACGTCTGTGGAATCCATATTCGGGACATGAAAGGTTTTGCGGTGAATCTCGGAAAGCCCGTACCGATGAATCGCGGCGATATGTTCGCGTGTGCCGTAGCCTTTATGTTTTGCAAACCCGTAGTGCGGAAATATTAAGTCGTATTCTTTCATGAGTGCATCGCGTGTCACCTTCGCAATAATCGATGCTGCCGCAATTGCGTGGGATAACGCATCGCCTTTCACAATATTTTCGACCGGGATATTTTCGTGATGGAAAAAATTTCCATCCACAAGAAGCTGTTCCGGCTGAACACGGAGTTGCCCGATTGCTTTGTGCATCGCCAGCATCGATGCTTGCAGGATATTGATTCGGTCAATCACCTCGTGGCTCACCGTTCCAACGCCCACTGCAACCGCTTCTTTGCAGATAGCGTGGTAAAGGCTTTCCCGCCGGCTTGCTGAGAGTTTTTTCGAATCGTTGACAAATGGGATACAAACGCCGGGTTTAAAAATAACTGCGGCGGCAACGACGGGACCGGCAAGAGGACCCCTTCCTGCTTCATCGACTCCGGCAACGAGCAAGATATTCCGCTCCCAGTACCGCCGCTCGAAATAAAGGAGGTCCCTGATTTCTCCCTTTAGCCGAGTGCGGAGTTTTTCTGTATCTCGCATCTACAATCCTCCCTTATGCCTGAGCGCAAACTCAGGCTTAGCCCAGGTAAATGGCAAGCAAGCCAATCAGCATGTCGTATTTCAGGATGGTGCTAAGCCGGTTTAGATTTTTAGGTGTTGCGTCTTTCCACATTGAGAAAAGCCCAAACACGATGACACAATCGACGCCGACGAGGACAATGATAAAATAAACTATTCCGTATTGATGGCTTGCGAATGGAATGATCGTCGAACCGACAACGGCGAGGAGAAATGCCGTTGCGACAATTGATGCAGATTTCAAGCCGTACTTGACCGGAAATGTTTCTGCATGATGGAGCGCATCGCCTTCAACATCCTCCATATCTTTTATGAGTTCACGCCCGACATTGATAAGAAATGCGAAGAGAGCGGGAACTATTGCCCGGTCGATATTTCCGACTGCCGCTCCCCCGTAAATAAATGCCAGCCCCGTAAGTAAACCGACCGTGAGATTACCAAAGAGGGGTGTCCTCTTCAACATGTAACTATAAAAGAAAATGAGAACCGCGGCACCGAGGGCAATCGCTTGTGCGCTCGGATGTAAAAAAAGATTCAACAACAAACCAACAGCAGTCAAGAGGGCGTAGAAGATTGCAGCAGCCTGCCCAGAGACGGCGCCGCTCGGCAGGGGCCGTGCAGGTTTATTGACGCGGTCGATTTCCACATCGAAAATGTCATTGATAACCATGCCGCCTCCGCCGATAAGTCCGGCAGCAAACGACGCGAGGAGCATCGCAGGAATGTGCCTGGCGTTCCCGCCGGCGAGCAAGCACGAGACAAACACGGAGGCAATGGTGATAATACCATTCGACGGGCGGAGAAGAAGAATGTAACGATTATTAAACAATGGAAATCAAGTATGTGATTGGTGTTTTGAACGCCCCAGCGTAAAGGCTGCGAGCTTCTGTGCCGTCAACCGTACTACGACGGGGATTAAAAATCATTGGCTATCCCGAAATGTATTTTCGCAGTGCTGAATGTGTCCCCCTCGCCCAGCGCAAGGCTGACCTGTAAAATGCCCAGCGATGTATCGAGGCGCGTTCCGACTCCATAACCGTACAAAAATTTTTCCTGGGATGGAAGAGCGTGAAGAATGTCGGGAGGTCTCGAAAAATACCCGGCATCCACGAAACCGAAAACGCTGGAAAGCCGTCCGGTCAAAAATCGATATTCGAGATTTGACCAAAGAACCTGTGAACCGTAAAACTGATTTTCGAGATAACCGCGGACAGTATTCGTCCCCCCGATCTGGAATAAATCGCTCTGTTCCAGCTGGCTGGAGGTGATCTTTTTTCCGTGGAATCCCGCAAGCAATACCTGCCTTGTGAAAAGGGGGAGATAGCATTCCATGTCCATCGAAAACTGCTCGACAAGAAAACTTTGAACCGGTGCAAGCGACAGATATTGTTCCGGCCCCGTAATGTTTTTCGTACCGCGGCTGTAGGCCGTAGCATAACTGATTCCCGAGGTTGGATTACGAACGTCGTCACGCGTATCATAGTGGATTTCTCCTCCCAACGAGAGAAGGTTGCTTTCAAATACGCTAAAATACGTTAAATCTGCCGATGGGATAACGGACTCCTGGCTGATGGTGGCGGCGATCGACAGGTCGGACGTCAGATTGACATCAGCCCGAAAGTCGAACCTGGTTTTAATGTATGATGAATCCTGTTTACGCTGGAAAATTCCCACGCCGGCGTTGACGGGATATCCGGCGACCCATGGTTCGTTGTAGGTCGCTTCAAGCTCCTCCGTCGATTGATTTTCCCGCTGCCAGCGGACAACGACCTTCCGACCCGTCCCGAACAAATTCCTCATCGACACAAACACATTGCCGGTAAAATACCCGCTCGCCCCTCCCGGAGTGGGGGGAACATAGCCGACAATGCCGTCGAAATTATTGGTATTCCCTTCCTGCACGGCAATCGCTATTCCTCCTGAGACGGTGTCAGCTGCACCGGGGTCATGAGAAAGATACAGCTGGGGCTCCTGTACGGAAGAAAAAATTCCGAGGCGTTCGAGCCTTCGCCGGATGCCGTCCACTTTTTCCTGGTCGTAAATTTCGGACGGCTGAAGATATGCTTCCCGGGCGATGACATTTCCCCGCGTCAGTGTATTCCCTTCCACTTTGACTTCAGTAAGATAAACCCGCGGCCCTTCCGTCACGGCAAGATCAAATGACAATTTTGAAGTGTCGAGAGAATCTATTTTGAGGGAATCAACATGCACTTTCGCCAGCGGATAACCTCTGTTTTCGTACCGGATCAAGACATTATCAATATCTTTCTCGATGGTCGCTTGGTGAAGAAGCGTTCCCGGAACTGTTTCAAATTGCCTCCGCATGTCGTCGGGCGAAAAAACTGTCATTCCGGAAATTCCGATACGTGCAATGAGAGATTGTTTCCCTTCATTCAAAAAAAAATCCAGCCCAACGGTTGCGCTGTCCGCCGAAAAAATGCGTTCAACAGAATCGACCCGCGCAAAGAAGAAGCCTTCCTGCCGGTATTGATCCATCAGCGCTTGAATGGAGGTGTGCACCCGCTCGAGTGAAAACTCAGCTCCGCGGGAAAAGGGGAGGAATTGAAGCAGCTCCCGCTGTGAAAAATAATGATTCCCGTCAAATTCGATCGACGCGATTTTTGCCTGGGAGAGGAGAGCGCAAGGCAGGAACCCCATGATGATACAGACCCCGAGCAGATGTCCTCGGCACATGAGTGGCAGTACGATGGTGTCCACAACGGCTGGGGCAACACTATTTATTAGCGCGCTGCACCAAATCCCAAATCGGCGTGATGAGCCGGTAATCACCGAAACCAGATTCATCGACGAAAACAATTTGCTTGTCAAAATCGTAGTAGTTCCAAATTTCGTACGGTTTAGAGTCACCCTCGAACGGATGCCGGTCGACGCTGCTTGGTGCCCCGAGAATGATGTAGGCCATGCCCATATCGGTACGCCAGCCTTCAGTGAAATGGGAGAAATGCTCGTTCGCATATTGAACGCGGCTGTAGTATTCTTCCATCTTGATGTTGTGCTGCATCCCCGGACTGGGGTTTCGTTTACGCCAAAATTCCTGGAAAAGCTTTTGCTTTTCCTCAAGAGTCGTAGCATCGGCCATTGCGTTATATTCTTTGCTGCTTGCAATATACTTCGTTTGTTTGATCGCAAGGTCAATATCTACGAGCGTCGTCGGCACGCTTCCCCACCGCATCACGAAATCGCGCCTTTTCTCCGCCAAGTATGTCACGACCGTATCGGCATTGGGGATCGTCTGTGCATCGACTTCCAGGAAATATGCACCAACCGGAAACCGCGCGCTGTCTATTGCTGCAATCACCTCCGACTTTTTTCCGTCCAAACGGCGGTGCTCACTGTGTACGTACACCCGGTTTTCCTTCTTGTCGAACACCTGGTACGTCAACGCAACCGAATCGGCTCCTGTTTTATTATAGAGTTCGAAGAAAAAAGAAAATCCATGAGGGAGATCGTAGAGGTTCCCCGAAACATTCGGAACGATGGTCGATTGCCCTCTCTCAGTCTTGACACGGTTCACCAGCATAATGTCGCTGACCGAAAACGGCGTCACCGCATAATTGGGGACATCCATTTTCCTGACTTGTGCAAATGCTTTCCCCGATTCCTTCTCGCGCAATTCGACGTGCATCTCATAGCTGCCGGGAGCGAGTGTAAACGAACCCATGGCAGGACTGAATTCACCCCTCGACTGTGTTTCATCAAACATGCGCACGTAAATTTCCTTGTTCCAAGTTTTTTCAAAGATACCATTTCCATCGCCGTTAAGGATGTCAATGGTAATTTCGTACCGTGCAACAAACCCTGAGTCGGTAGCGGCGAATTGCAGTACTTCGAAAGGAACTTCGGTATAAATATCAATTCGGGACGACGACGAGTCGTTCGACCGGAAGCTCATGGCGTCAAGGTAGAATGCGGGAATACCGATGGGGACATAATCTGAACGGTTATCGACCTGAGCGCGAAGGAAACCGAACTGAGCGAAAAAGAAGAATGCACTGAGAAAGAGTCTTCGCATATGGGCAGCGTGCCGGTAATTGAAATTTTTTCTTCCGTCGTACACTTCCGTCAAACCGTCTCGCCGTAAAGATCGAACTCTGCGGCGTCGGTCACCAATACATTAACAAATTCACCGGCGGAAAGGTGTCGATCATCCGTCGATGTAATAAAAATTTCATTATCTATTTCAGGAGCATCCCACATTGTTCTGCCAACGTGCGTCCCATCCTCGCATCGTTCTACAACAGCCCGGGCGATTTTCCCGATGCGTCCTTCGTTTCGCTCGCGTGAAATTTCTTTCTGAACATCCATGATCCTTGCACGGCGGGCTTCCTTCTCATCGTAGGGAATCGGATCGCCGAGGCCGTACGCCCCCGTCCCATCCTCCTGCGAGTACGTGAAAACTCCCAGCCTGTCAAAACGAACGGCTTTGATGAACTCGACCAACTCCTCGACGTCGCGTTCGCTCTCGTTTGGATAGCCTGTGATCAGTGTCGTTCGCAGCGCGATATCGGGTACCGCCATCCGTATCGATTCGATGAGAGACTCTGTGGCACGCCTCGTTATTCCGCGACGCATCGACTTGAGGACGCTATCGGAAGCATGTTGGATCGGCATGTCGAGGTAACGGCAAATTTTCGGATTTTCCTGGAAGACCTGCAGAACGTCGAGAGGAAATTTTGCCGGGTACGCGTACATCAACCGGACCCATTCGAGCTCTTTCACGCTGGCCAGTGAGTTGAGCAGTGACCCGAGCTTCCTTTGACCGTAGAGGTCCATCCCGTAGTATGTCGTGTCCTGGCCGATCACGATAAGTTCCTTGACGCCTTTGTTGACCAGTTTCATCACCTCGTCCATGACTTCACCGACGGGTTTTGAACGATGAGTGCCGCGCATCATCGGGATGGCACAGAATGAGCAAGGGTTATCGCAGCCTTCGGAAATTTTCAAGTACGCGGAATATCGAGGCGTCGAGAGCTGACGCTCTCCGAGTAATTCGTACTTATAATTGCCCCCCAGTTCGTTGACGATCATCGGTGCATCGTTCGATCCAAAGAAACGATCGACTTCAGGAATCTCTTTGGCGAGGTCGTTATGATAGCGCTCCGATAAGCATCCCATGACGATGACTTTCTCAAGCTTCCCTTCATTTTTCAACTTCACCGTTTCGAGAATCGTATCGACAGACTGTTTTTTCGCTTCGTCAATGAACCCGCATGTATTGATGACCGCAATTGATGCTTCCGATATCTCGGAAGTCACCTCGAGATCGCTCCCCTCCAGCTGGCTCCAAAGCGCTTCGGAATCAACTTGATTCTTTGCACAGCCAAGCGTGATGATCGTGATCTTTTTTAACGGCTTGTCCACTCCAGCTCCTCTTCTCAACTCCTTCATGACAACACGGCAATGTTTAAATAAAGATACAAAATCGGTGAGACAAATATCAAACTATCAAACCTGTCGAATACGCCCCCATGCCCGGGGATGATGGTAGAAGAGTCTTTTATGCCGGCATCCCGCTTAAACAAAGATTCCACCAAATCACCGATTTGTCCGCACACGCCGATGATGATCCCCATGACCAACGCCTGATGGAATTTCAGGTAGGGAAGGTAAAAACTTTGCGCCGCAATCATCGTTCCAACCCCGCCGAAGAATCCCCACACTGCGCCTTCCCATGTTTTATTAGGACTGACACGTGGAAAAAGCTTGTGCCGCCCTGTCGCCAATCCGCCAAAATACGCTGCCGTATCGCATATCCAGATGGATGCAAAGATAGCAATGATCGTCAGCCCTCCCCACCCGTAAGCGACTGCATGCGCCGAGGCAACGGAAATACCGATCACGCCGTTCACATAATCCTGTGCGAGGCCGATCGGAAATTCGTTCCCGAATAATTCACGAATGCCGATGAAGGTACCGAGAAATACGCCGATATACGCAACTCCGAGAACTGTATATCCGGTATTGGCAAACACCGAACCTTTGTTGCGAAAGAGCTCAATGATGAGCAGCAGAACGCCGAAGAACAGAAGGACAAGCAAAACAATCCATGGCGTCGTGAGAAATGGAGCGGTGAATTCCCCGTGGAAAAACACCTGCGCGATGAAGGATTGAATGCGTTGATAATAGAAAGCGCTGTTAACGAGGAACTGCAGCCGCAATTCCCAGCGTCCGTTGCGGGGAAGCTCCTTTCAACACCGCCATGGCATAGAATTCGTTCAATGCAAGGCAGGAAATCGCGCTAACAAAAAGGAAAAAAAGAAATCCGCCGTTATATGAAATAAAAAGGACTGCCGGAATGGCGACAAGTGCGACGAGCACCCGGGAAACAAGGTTTGAAAATTTCGGCGTCATAGCTCATCCCCCTCACGAATCAAAAATTCTTCGAGGTCCATCTCTTCGATGATGCGTCGCGCTTCCTCGATCGATTCGGTCTTGACAAGAATAGACACAGTATCGTTGCCCGTGAGGCAGCAAAAATGGGAAAACTTTTTCATGGAATACTGAAGTGCCGGTACCTCATTCGAAGAAAGATTTTTGACAATCAAGTCTGCGGCAAATTCTGTAGCGGCATCTCCAAGTTTGGTGTGGGTCGTCGTCAACCGAGCATGGGCAACATCGTTGCAATACAATTTATTCTCCCGGGCCACCGAACAATCGCCGCACACGGGTTTTCCGCAGACGACGCAAATGCCGACCGCAGCCGTGTCGGAATGGTTCTCACACTCAACCGCGTCAAGCGCACGGAGCGCGAAGCCGCAAGCCGAACAAAACAACGCTGCCTCCGTATTCACACTATGGCAATGGGTGCACTTCATACTGACACCTCACGCGCAACCGGGGCGTGGAGCCCGGAGGTTACCTGCCAATAGAAATACATCGTGATAAGGAAGACGATCCCAAAACCAATCGTCGTCGTGAGGGCGAATGTCGCCGAATAGTCGGACAAGGAATTGAACATCGACAGCGCTGATGAATCTTTTATGTCGGCTTCGTAATACACGCCGATAACGGAAACGAGGTTGTTGATAAAATGGGCAGCCATGGGAATCAAAATCGTTTCCGACCTGGCCATGAAAAAACCGAACAAGACGCCAAGCGCGACGAGAGGGACGATAAGAAAAGGGTTCACGTGGTATAATCCGAAGATAATTCCGGTGAAGACAAACCCCCATTTTTTGCTCGTTGCAAGCGTCAAATTTTTCTGGATCAATCCGCGGAACAGCAGTTCTTCGCAGATCGCGGGGGTCAATGCGACAACAATAATGACAAAAAATAATTCAGAGATCGAATGCGCCTGAACCAGCATCGTGTACGTCTCTTCGATCAATTTGCGGATCGTCTCTAAAAACGGGCGAATGGATTCCGGCAGCGGAATTTTGTCTTGAAAAAAAAGGTATCCTTCCATCACTTGCTGAAGGGAAAACACTCCGACCACCGCGAGGACAAACTCCGTCGCCTTCGGGGCCCGCCACGGAAGCGAGGGGCGTGCCGATCCATGCTGGAACCTCATCAGTATGAGGGTGGGGACCAACAAAAATATAATTTGCGCCAGCATCGTCGCAACCCGCATCCATTGAACATTATCCTCCGTAACGGATTGGCCGAAGAGGAGCAGCGTTATCCCTCCCCCGACCACTTGGTAAAGAAAGAAGATCGCAGCCAGGGCAAGAACGACGAACCCCAAAGGGTTCATCCTCAAAACTCCGGCCTCAGGGAACGCAGCGACCGTAGATTTTTCTACAAACGGAAGACCGATATTATTTTCGCTTTGTTCGTCCATGAGGCCTGGCATATTGTTTTACGAGAGCAGCGAGCAAGGGGATCATGATCTCATGATGGCCGGAAAAATCGTATCCCCTGCCGGTTTTTTGTGTTGGACGGAGAACAACGTTCATCATCGGGCGGTAGTGCCGCAGCATATCGAAATTCGCTGTCGTGAATCCCTCCGCCTTGCTCCCGAGATTGCGCGCAACGGTGAGCGCTTTCAAAAAAACTTCAGGCAAAATGACTGCCGAGCCTACGTTCAATACAACGCCTCCGCCGACCAGATCTTTTACCACGTTGGAAAATATTTTAAAATCACGAAAGCTGAGCTCGCCGGTTGCAGCACCGTCCATCGTCGGCTGCTGGTGAATGATGTCCGTTCCGATTGCCGCATGAACCGTTACGGGAACGTCGAGTTCGTAGCATGTCGCCAGGATGCTCACCGGCTTATTTTTTGCTTTTGCCGCCACCAATGCACGGCCGAGTGTTTCACCGTATCCCATCGTGGTCATAGAATAGCCGATGGACAGCGAATTGTTGATGAACTCCCCCGTCTCTTTTGACATGCCGAATTTGCCGTCGAGGATATTTTCTGCAACGTCTTCCGATGTCTGCCCCCACAATGCCGTTTCCACATCATGGATCGAGGCGGCGCTGTTCATCGCAACCGCGGTGACAATTTTCCGCCGCACTAAATCAATGATAATCGGCGACAACCCGACTTTGACAACATGCGCCCCCATCATCAGGATGACGGGCTTATGCTTCTTCCGCGCCCGGACAATATCAGCGACTACATTCTTAAGGCCGGCCGCCGCCAAAATGTTCGGCAGCGAACGCGTAAAATCAGCGAACGATTGCTTCGACGGGTCGAACGGTGCTGCAAAATCTTTTGGAGTCACTTTGCTCTTCCGTGACATAATCGAGATCGTTTTGACCTTCGATAGGTCTGCTTGGATATATTTTGACATCTATTTTATCCTCGCTTTCAATTCACCATTGATGCCGGAATACTCGCGCAACTCCGATCCGATCGAACCGATAAGGACTTTCGTCGTGATCTTCACCGGAATTTTTCTATCGTCATCGGAAAGCCAGATAAGCACCCTCCCGTCGCTTTTGAACAATCCCCCCTCTTTCGCCAGCGGCTCAACGATGATGCATTTGAACGTACCCGCTTCCACTTTGATCGTTTCCCTCCCCATGAATTGCACGTCGAGATCATACGTGGAGTCTTTGTAGAAATTCTGAAGATGAATTCTCTCCCCGACTTTCTTATTCGAAAAATCGAGCGTCCGCACTAAAAAAAAAGCCGACATGATGTCGTTGACTTTCGGAGGGATGGGATACTCCTTCTCGGACGTTTTTGCAACGTGGTGTAGCTGGTCAAAATCAGCGGTGAAATCCCGCCGGTAGTGCCCCTCTTTGACATGCTGTTCAAACCGCCACGGATAAACTTCGCTGACGTCAAGATACGTTTCATAACGGTCGCGGACTTCGAAGAACCAAGAAAATGTCGGCGTTGAGTTTACCTGGAACATCACCTTAAAGCATCGGTGAGCGTCAACGGTATCGTATTCGGGGATCGAAATGATCGCTTCGCCGGCTGTGATAAAACCGTAACCGACATCGAACACTAACCGTTCACCGACGGTAAACGCGTGTTGACCTGAGTCTGGATGCAGCTCTTCAGTTTGAAAAGCGAGGGACGAATCGAACCCCGATGCCAGGAAGACTGTGAGAGCCGCGATGCGGAACGTTAAATGACCTGATCTAATTCTGCTCATCCAAGAGTTCTTTGATTGCGAAAAAAACTTCGTCAACGGTAATTTGATCCATGCAGACATTCGATCGGCACGGTGACCCTTTGCATAATTGACAGGTGTTGTTGTCGGCAAGAAAGATTTTTTTTTTGTGAGTATACGGGCCCCACCGAACCGGACTGCATTGGACGATCGGCGGAAAAAACGCGACGACCGGGGTCCCGACAATTGCAGCGATATGCATGGGGCCGGTCGAATTCGAGACGAAAACTTTTGCCCGCCGAATCAACGCCCCGAGTTCCATAAGGGAAAGTTTTCCTACAACGGCAAGAGGCGATTCAGTCATACCGGCGGCTATCTTTTTAGCCAGTCCTTCTTCCCCGTTCCCTCCGGTCACAATAACTTTCAGGCCGAGCCGGTGCTGAACTTCGTTCCCGAGCCTGGAAAAATTCTCAGCGCTCCAATCGCGTGATGAACCCCCGCTTCCCGGGTGAAGAATGATAAATGGATCCTGCGGGCCGATCGAATTGCCGGCAAGCATCGAATTAACCGCGTCACGAACGGAAGGAGAAATCGAAAATTCAAATTCCGGTTCTCCCTGGGCTTCAATTCCCAACGGCCGGAGCAAGTTGAGGTTGTATTCCGCCTCGTGTCGTTTTGCATCCTTCCGATGTTCAAACACTCTTCGGTTAAACAAGAATGAATACCACCGATACCCCGACCCGACCCGGGTGCGAATTCCCGCAAAGAACATTATCAGCGCAGGCCGGAAGCGTGGATATGGAATTATGGCGATGTCGAAATGCCGTTTGCGGATTTCTTTGAGAATCGCCCACAGCGATCGAAGACTGCCCTCGTGCTCATAGACGAAGACCTCGTTCACGCACGAATGCTGCTCAACGAGTTCGCGCGTATATTGACGCATGAGAACGGAGATCCTGGCGTTGGGGTAACGGCGTTTGAGGAGCGGCAACATCGGCAGCGAGAGGATGACATCTCCGATTCTATCGATGCGGACAAGGAGGATATTTTTAACGTCGTCGTTCAAAACAATGCCGCCGATGAAAACGGGCAAACCTCTCTCTTGCGAATATTTTCAAATTTAATATACGGCAAACACGAGTAAGGCGCAAGGCAACGCGCCGACGTTCAACGCGTGGAAAACTACTCTAGAGGCTGGTCCAGAATTTGAAATCTTCCCCAGTTGTGAAAATCGAAGTGCCACCATTCCGTCGACATCCTCAGGAAGCCGTGGCGTTCCATGACCCGTTCTAAAAGCGCACGGTTTTTCAAAACGTTCTTTGGCAGCTTCATGTAGTCGCAGTGGGCTTTGTCAGAAAAACTATCGAATGGCGTGGGCATTTCAAGTTCGTGACCGTGGGAATCGATGATCGTCAGGTCCACTGCAGCACCTCGGTTGTGACGGGACCCCTTGGCAGGGTTTGCTACATATCGATCATCGGGCACCGCTTCCCACAATTTTTTTTGGATGGATAAGGGGCGGTACCCGTCGAATATTTTTAATCCAAGTCCGTGAGTTTTCAGTTCTTTTTGCACAGCGCTCAGACTTTCAGCCGGTTCGCGCCTAAGCATGCACTTCGCGATTGGATAGAGCTTGTGATGGGTAAAATTATTCTCGGTAGCGTAGCGTATGTCGAGGGCAATCGTTGGGTCGATAGAAAGGATGTCGACGAGGTCATGGCTGGGTTTCTGCCGGGCGAGACTTGGAAAAGTAAACAGCAAACAGTAAACGGTAAAGAGGCAGAAAACCTGCGTGTGCAGCTGATTACCGATTTTCGATTTCAGATCGATCGCTGCTCTCGTCACTCCGTATGATTTCATCTGCAATCTGAGCTAAATCTGCGCTGTCTGCGCAATCACGACACAAAGACCTTCGCCACTTCGAGCATCATTGACGGCTTATTCCACAACGCGGTGCGGAAAATACCGCCGAGTGTTCGTTTTTCTTCGGGAAGTTTTAATGCACTGGCGCAAATGTTGTTGAGTGTGTCGTCGGAGAAACCGGCAATAGCTTCTTTGATATTATAGAAGACTTCATGCCGCCATCCCAGCCGCTTGTGCCATCGTTTTTCGTACTCTGCGAGATGAGACAAATCTTTTTTTGCGACGGCTTCCGCTGCGACCTGGCCCCCGATCATCCCGCCGATCATTCCGCTGATGATGCCGCCGCCGGAAACGGGATTGACTTGATGAGCCGCATCGCCGACAAGCATAGTGTTGTTGGCGACAATCTGGCTGCAGGTCTTTGCGCACGGCACACCGCCGGCAATGTGCGTCAGGACTGCCGCGTTCGGAAATTTCTTCTCCATGAATTCTTGCAGGAATTTTATCGCGGGCTTTTTCTTTGCTTCTTCAACGCTCAATCCGAGTCCTACGTTTGCCGTGTTTCTCCCTTTGGGAAATACCCATAAATATCCCCCCGGCGACACTTCATCGCCGAAATAAAAGTCGAGCACGTCTTGTTCGACATCGATGCCGGAGATCGTCATTTGAGCGCAGCTCTCCATGTCGCGGATGTGGCATGTTGTATCGATCCCAGCCCATCTGCCCACGCGTGATTCAACACCGTCCGCAGCCACGACAACTGAGCAG
This sequence comes from uncultured Bacteroidota bacterium, assembly GCA_963772165.1. Classification (GTDB taxonomy): domain Bacteria; phylum Bacteroidota; class Ignavibacteria; order UBA10030; family UBA8401; genus JAGVPT01. The sequence goes on from CAVYWA010000010.1 coordinate 40,183, forward strand.
CGGATATCGACTTTCACATCTTTGATCAACGCACGCACACCGACGGCTGCACCGTCGCCGTCTTTCAAAAGATCATACACGTACGCCTTCGTTACAACCTCGGCCCCCTCTTTTGCCGCAAGTTTAGCCAGTTCATAATCAAAAATTCGGCGCTCAAGAACGTACCCTGTTCCATCGAGGCGCGGGACAACGCTCTTGCCGTTCGGCGCCACCAGCCGAAATTTTGTTACGGTAGACGCAATCCATTTGGGATCGGGCTCGATGAATTGAACCACTCCCTCATGGCTTACAGCTTCTCCGCACCGTACCGGATAGCCGACATCGCGGTCCTTTTCAAGCATCAAGACCGACGCACCGCCGGCAGCAGCGTAGCGCGCAGCCGTCGAACCAGCGGGCCCCGCACCGACCACGATGACATCGTAATGATTTTTCATTTCAATGAATTTGCGTAGTGAAAATTGTTTAACGCGGAAATCTCTTGGGGAAGGTTCTGGACCCCATCGCGATGAAATTCAATTACCTCCCACGGACATGCCCAAACACACTTGCGGCAGTTTGTACAGCGTTCTTCAATCACTGCTATCTTCGATTCTTGAAGTTCGATTGCGTCTTCAGGACAAACGCCAACGCAACAACCGCAATAATCGCACTTGCCCGGACGAATGTAGATCATTAAAAACGGCTTGGCCATGGAGAATAACTTTTTGGAAGAAAAACATCATTTGATTGACAGAAGCTCGACTTCAAAAATGAGCTTCGCGTTGGGGGGAATGACTCCACCGGCACCCCGGCTTCCATACCCGAGTTCCGGGGGAATAAAAAATTTTGTTTTACCGCCAACTCTCATCGTCGCAACTCCGTCGTCCCATCCTTGAATCACCTGGCCGACACCAAGCTTAAACGTAAATGGTTGGTTCCGGTCGACTGAGCTGTCGAACTTTGTGCCGTCCTCCAGCCATCCTGTATAATGAACGGTCACCGAGTCTCCCCGCTTGGGCATCGGGCCGGTTCCCTCTTTTATGATTTCGTATTTCATACCAGTCTCTGTTACTCCTACATTCTTCTTCGCACAACCTGTGGCACATAATGCGGCTGCCAGAAAAAAGATAATGCTTTTCATAGGTTTCTCTTCGGGTGATACTCCTTACAAAAATAGGGAAAACATTCCTCACCTTCAACTCTTTAACCCTACCGCCCAAGGTAAAAATGGGCTGCGCTCCACTTCTGAAATCCTACGCCATTTGAAATATCTTATTGAAAACGAATTCAAGCTGGAACGTTTTCGATTTGTTCCGGCTTTCGATGTATTCCGCCACTTTCTTCAAGCGTTCAGGTATCGTAAGAATCTTTTCCTGTGCCTTCTTCCCTTTCTCTTTTAGATGACACAGCGTCTCTAGTCCCCACGCTTTAATCAAAGCTTCGACGACGGAAATGTAATCCCGTGGGCCATAGATACCGGACCGCCGAACAACATCTGCATATTCGTTAAAATTGCGCAGTGAATGACCCGGCATATCGATGCTCGGAAGAATAGTAGCCGCGGATGCAAGGGCTTCATCGGGATCGCGTTTCAGTACCTCGCCAAAGACCGAGCGATAAAATGTGTAGTGACGCGCTTCATCCATCGCAATACTGTGGAGAATTTTTTGGAGCGTCGGCTCGAACGCACCGCAAACTCTCCCCGTTCCGTCATGCGAGATCTGTGTCGCTCGTTCCTGGGCTGACGTGTAGACAAAAACTCTATACGGATCTTTGTCCCAATCGGGCTCGAATCCTGAACGGACGTATTGGAACTGCGCCTTTTCTACAGCGGTGAAATTCATGATACGCGAATCACGGCAGTAATCTCGAATGACATTTCCATGACGATCCTCTTCCGCCGTCCACAAAAAATTCCAGTTCTTCCAAAACGAATCGTTGCCGAGATGGACCGCAATGAGTCGGTGGAAATGCGGAAGCCCTTCTTCCGTGATCAGATTCAATGCAAGGGCAACACGGCCGCTCAATGGAATGCCCTTTGCACGTTCGCGTACTTGCTTAAGATACAATTCTTCGTCGGTTGTTTCGTCCGCCGGTAAAAAATCAGAGGGAAACCACAATTCCCGTTTTTCTTCGTGTTTTTGCATGAGGTCTGCAACAATACCTTCCATATCCGAAAGCACCTCAAATTTAGAGGAAAGCAAATGCTTCTTTTCTTTTTCTTCAGAACCTGAAGAATTTATCATGAGATACCTCTAATGTATGGCATGTTAGGATGGGGGGAAAAAAAATCCATGCGTCCCCGTTCACTGCGACGAAGTTCGAGCCAGCGGGGTCGCATGGATTAGAACAAATATATAGACCGATTAATTCTGTGTAAGGATCGCGTCTTTTGCAGCCTTCGCAACACGGAACTTAACAACTTTTTTCGCCGGAATCTGAATAATCTCACCGGTCGCGGGATTTCGTCCTTGTCGCGCTTTACGGTCGACCAGAACAAGCTTGCCAATGCCGGGAATCGTAAATTGATTCTTGGCCTCGGCATATGCTAGTGTTGCCAGCTCTTCAAAGAAAGCTGTAGCCTGTTTCTTCTTCAGACCAAACTTCTTTGCAAAGTGGTCAGCAATCTGGGATTTTGTCATGGCCTTTGCCATTGGGCGCTCCTTGAATTAGTTAATTAATAATTGATTATGTGAAATAGTAAATAGAACCGCTAAGAGTATAAGACTCATACTGTAAAAACTTAGCCGAAATATAGGAAAATGGAAAATTAAAAACCAAGTATTATTTAGGAAAAATGAATGTTTTTTACATGTCCCCAAAGACTAAGCTTATCACGTATTTTCCTCGATTCTGCGGCAGAAAGCAAATTCCCTCTAAATAGTGTAAAAATGGGAACTTTTTGGTCCAAAAGGCATGTTCCAATTGCAGTCTGTCAGCCATTGGTTCCTAATCCAAACTCATAAAAACCATAAGGAATGATCTCCATGAGAAAACTTCCAATTCGCCTCCTTGTTTCGCTTTTCTTCGTAACCAGCATTTCTCTGCTAGCTCAGGACAAAACGGACAAATCCACATCCCACACTATGAAAGGCTATCTCGTAGACAAAATGTGCGCGATCGGAATCGCTAAGAAAGCCCCCGATGAAGCGATGGCAAAAGCGGCAAAGCATACAAAGAGCTGTGCACTCGAAGAAAGCTGTCAGGAAAGTGGTTTTGGATTAATTTCAGGGGGGATGTGGTACAAATTCGACGACAACGGAGATAAACAGGCTTTAGCCCTGTTGAAAAAAACCGAGAAGAGTAATGAAATCATGGTGGCCGTGACTGGCATACAGGATGGGGACATCTTCAAGGTGACTTCGATAAAAGAGGTGAAATCAATTGGGTCCAAAAAAGAGATGAAAAAAATGCAACCCAAACAGGACGGGATGAAAACGGATTCCACGAAAAAGGTTTGAGTTTTCAACATTCCGCGCAATTCATACCGCGGGAATTTTCCAGAATACTCTTTGGATTAAAAGCCTCTTTGCCAAATCGGCAAAAGAGGCTTTTTTATTCGACACAACTTCCTACTTCCAAAGAAAAGCAATACCGGTAATAACGAGGGAAAGCGTCACGATGGCAGGGAGAAGAAACTTCGTAGGAATTTTTCGTTTCTTCAGTTCCTTCCGATAAATCGTCGCAATTATTATGAGAACGATTACGAGAAGAATCTTGACCCCGTACTTCGCAGGGTTGATCCATTCAATATCCAGTAAAAACAGAATCAGGCCGGTCAGAAACTGTGTGTGAGATGCTCCGACCAGGAAGGCCGCAGCTTTACTTCGAGAAGCCTCTCCGGTTTTTACGAAAAGGAGAAATACGCCGCATCCGACAACCAGAGCCATTCCGAGAATGTGAAGATACAGCAATGTGTCATGGAACATAGAATTCCTTTCTTTTTGCCTCCATCAATGGAAAAATTATGCTGGAAATGTAACAACTTAGGCCCATATTTTCAATTAATGATGCCTCGTTTTCAGTGATTGCATTTCAAATTGATTGCAACCGAAATTAGCGTTATCTTATCTTCATCGATTGTTGTTTTTCTTCCATAGCCAGCTAAATACCGATGCTTGTACGACGTCTGAGCATGATTCTGCTCTTGTTTGGAGTTACGTATTGTTCGGCTCAAAACACGAAGGAAAACGCAGATTTCAAGCTCGCACTGAATTTGTTCAACGATAAACTGTACGACCTTTCGCTTGAACAATTTAAACAGTTTATTTCCACATACCCATCCAGCCCCCAAAGTATTGAATCAAAATTCTATATCGCGCTTGCAGATCGCGCGTTGAAAAAGAACGACGATGCGCGCGCGGCATTTCAGAATTTTGCTCTGACTTATCCGGAACATCCGAAAGCGCCCGATGCCTGGTGGAACATTGGCGAAATGTACAGCGAAGGGAAGAAATTTGCCGACGCTGCTTCGGCCTTCGAGCGTATCAAAGTCTTCCAGCCAAAAAGTAAATTGGCGCCCAAGGCATTGTTGACCGCCAGCGAATACTTCGAGCGTGCCGGCGATACTGACAACGCCAAGCGATGCCTGCGCTCCCTGATAAGCGATTATCCCACCGACGAGTTTGTCACGTCTGCACATCTCCATCTGGGAACGCTGTTCGTCAAAGAAAATAACCTGATTGCTGCACGGCAGGAATTGCTCCAGGTCACGGAGAGCGGCGCCGACAAAGAATTGACGGCTGAAGCTTCCCTGCAATTGGCATCCGTGGCCGAGTCTACGGGCAAGCAAGAGGAAGCGGAAGAATTGTATCACTCCATTATCGACGAAAAGAAACCTGAGATCTCCGCCAAAACTCTTGCGCGAGCAAGGCTCCAACTTGCGCGATTCTACTTTTCGTCCGAAAGGCAATCGGAAGCGATTGAATATTTTGAAAAACTGAGCGCCGACTCTCTCAAACTCCCTCAGGATATACTCCAGCAATCGCTGCTTGGCTTGGGGAAAAGTTATTATTCGACCAGAGAGTTCAAAAAGGCAGCCGATGCTTACGAGCGTTCTCTTTTTCATCCGGCAGATTCGTCTCTTGTCGTAACGGCGTTTTTTGGCGCCGGACAATCATACGATGAGTTGAAAGAGTATCGCAAGTCGTTTTCGGCATTTTCAGCGGCGGCGGAAAACTCTGCTGCAGCGTCCGGAAAACGCTATGCGCTTCTCCGCGCTGCAACGCTGGCGATTTCGCTCAACAATTTTGAAACGGCTGTCCAATATTACAGGGAATGTCTCGACCTTTTCCCAAACGACGACGAAGCTCCCGACATCCTTTTTCGGATCGCAGACGTCCTTCGCATACGCCTCAACGAGCCGCAAAAGGCCATCGACCTTTATACCTCATTCCTTGCGCGGTACCCGCAGCATGAAAAGTGTGACGACGCAGTCTTCGCAATCGGATTATCGTACGAAGCTCTTCAAGAAACCGGTGAGGCAATGAAAACGTACACCAATCTCATGAATACGTATCCGGCAAGTCCGTTCGCGCCTGTGGCCATGGAGAGGAAGAATTTTCTCCAGAATCATGAAGCTCCCGACAAAGAGCAGACGGTGAAGCAGTTGGCGCTCCTCATCGGCGATCTCATTCTGGAGAAGGAGAAATCGGAGCTTGCCATGAGACTCGGGGATATTTATCTCAATGTTTTGCAAGATTTTCCGCAGGCGGCGCTGCAATACGAGAAAGCGGAATCGGTCGGCAAAGATTCACTGGTACGAGAGGAAGCCGCATTCAAACATACTGTGGCGTTGTACCGGCAAACCGAGGTAGATTCCTCGTCCGCCCAGACATCGGTCAATGCCCTGACGTCATTCCTGAAAAATTATCCGTCCGGTCGCTTCAGCGACGAAGCGGCGTTTAACCGGTTTCTCCTCCAAACAAAAAAAGCGAACGCAGATACGAAAGCCGGATTGGCCGAGCAATTCTTGAAAGACAGGCCCGCCTCGCGGTTCACGCCAAGAGTTCTGTTGACGTTGGGCAATGCACAAAAGGAAAAGGGACGGTTGCATGAATCGATTGAAACGTATGGGCGGATCGCAAACGGATATCCAACCCGGCCCGAATCCGACGAAGCCACGGCACAACTCGGTATTCAACTCGCTCACCTGGGCAGAAGCGATACGGCATCTGTTGTATTCAGCAATTATCTTCGGGCGTATCCGAATGGATTTTTTAGCGCAGAGGTCCTCTATGAAAACGGCATGCTTTCGGCACGCGAAGATAAACCGTTGATGGCCGCAACCTCATTTGAACAGCTTCGAACAAAATATTTCTATTCAACACGTGCCCTCGATTGCATCGGCACCCTTGCAGAGAGCTATCAAAAAACAAATCAATTTGACAAAGCGATTGCATTGTATGTTCAGCAGCTCAACAGGCTCTCCTCTCCACTGCAGACAAATTCAAAAGGCAAACTCCAGATTGTCTTCCAGCTCGGGAAAACCTACGATGCTGCCCACGACACGGCCAACGCACGAAAAGAGTATCTCGACCTCGTCAACGAAGACGCTCATTCGGCGGATGCCTCGGAAGCATATGCCCGGCTGGCGGCATTTGAGAAGCACGACGGCAGAAACGAGGCATCCATTCAGTTCTTTGAAAAGTCCATTGCAGCCAAGCGCACAGCCGCCAACACCGCAGAACTTGCATCGCTCTATTTTGCCAATAGCGACTATCAAAAAGCGATTGACGAATATGAGTCACTGGTCGAGTTGAAGGGTGCAGATTCATCGATGGTGCGGTCGGGGAGAATGAACGTTATTATTTCCCTCTATCGTTTGGACAAAGACAAGGAGACTGACCGTAAAATTTCGGAATTTTTGAAATTATACGGCTCCGACATGAACGACCTTGCAGAGTTTGAATTTGAGAAAGCGATGGCGTTGTACCGCGAAGAAGAACCGGACCGCGCCCTCGAAATCTTAAAGACGTTCCCGTCGAAATATGATTCCGCAGAAATACTTCCGCAGGCGTGTTTCTGGGTGGGAAAAATCCTCGAAACAAAAGAATTACCCGACAGTGCGTTGAAGCAGTATGATCTCGTCATGAGGACGTTCCCGCATTCCGCCATCCTCCCGAAAGTGTACCTCGCGCTCGGCAACATTTATTTTTTCAAGGAAAATTACGACGAAGCAGTGAAATATTACCGGCTCGTCGTCGACAGGCCGGAACTGTCGCCGGAGATTCTCCCCTTTGCAATGAGCAACCTTATCGAGACCTACAAAGAGCTGGCGTTATATGACGGCGCTCTTGAGCTCACGCGAAGCTTCATTGAAAAGTACCCGAACGACGAGTCGATACTGGACAAGAAAGTCGATCTCGGTGTGTTATATCAAAAGCTCGGGTATTACGACCAGGCGATCGTTCAGCTCCAGGCATTGCTTGAAACGACGAACAAAGACTTCGAATCGGAAATCCGGTACTATCTCGGCGAATCATACTTCGACAAAGGCGAATACCAGCAGGCTATCCTCGAATTCCTCAAGGTTCCGTACCTCATCACCAAGAAGACGAAAATTGATTGGACGCCGAATTCATATTACATGTCGGCCCAGTCGTACGAAAAAATGGGGAAATTCGACCAGGCGCTGAACATGTACCAGCAGATCATCGACAAGCCGGGCATCGACCCGGCGTTTAAGACGGCCGCCCAAAAAGAAATCAACCGAGTGAAGAGCGCGGTCAAGAAAGAATCTGATTAACGCATGTTATGCAAAATGAAGTTTTCTTTAAGAAGTCTTTGCGCCTCCGTACCTTGGCGGATAGCCTTTCATCCCAGCGCACCATGAGTGACTAATACAATCAGGACCGGTATGTTTGAAAAAGAGACTGAACAACTTATCGCGACGGTCCGTCAGGCAACGATCGGCGAAACCAAAGCCATCGGCTTGAGGGAGATTTTCGAATCGAATATCCTTTCAAACGTGAAGGTGTTTTTCCGTGCTGAAGTTGAGTGGATGCTCGAGACGGAGCGAAAACCGGAACCGCGACCGTCGAAATTCAACTATAATCTCCCCGAGATTGCAATGCTGCGCGAACAAACCAACGCGCTGCTCATCCACAATTTTATTTTTTCAAAAGCTGATTTCGAAGCAACGCTGGATAAATGCGTCCACTTTTTGCTGAATTATCTCTGCCGTCCCCAGTGGACGTTGAACAGTTTTCTTTTTGAGGAGTCGGCACGGGCTTCGACGCAGCAAATCCTGTTGAAGCTCCGATATTGCAGGGACTATGCATACTTCCCGGATATCCTCCGCAGCTATCTTCAACAACGCGGCGTTGGAGAGATGACGCTGGAGGAAGGAAAAAACCTTATCGCACGAATCGATGCCGAGGTTGTGAAAAACCATTCGAGTATAGAACTCGCCAAGATAACGCTGCCGTTGTTCGATTTTGTTGCGTATGCGCGGGCACACAACATGAGCGCCACCGCCAAAACAGTTCCGGCCCGGGCATTGATGTACTTTTTCGAAGACAAAAAAATTGGAGCGATGCACGAGCGGCTATCGCGCGAGCGTGAAGTGAACAATGTCAAAGAATTGAGCTACGGTCAGCTCGTCAACCTTCTCGAAAAAGTCCGGAGCGGCGACGAGCACGCTCACGTTTTTGATGAACATGCCGAACCCCTGCCGGCACTTGACGATATTTCTCTCGATATGCCATCGCTCTCCCAGATAGTACAGGAAGAGGAAATGACCACCCCGAAACCGTCAGAACCGCCGAAACCCACCCCTCCTCTTTTTTCGCTCGAAGAAGAACGCACCATCATCAAACATGTCTTCCACCAGAACGAAGAGCAATTCCAAGCTGCGGTAAAAGAAGCGCTGGCCGCTGCAACATGGGAAGACGCGGCGCTTTCGATCGACCATTTCTTTCTGATGAACGATGTGGAAGCGTTCTCAAAAGAAGCAATCCTTTTTACAAATAGAGTGCAAAGCAGATTTAGCGAAGGAGTAAAGAATAAATCCTAAACTCTAATGTCTAAATCCTCATTCTTTACGGGGGGGCGGATGAAAAAATACGATTTGGAAGATCGGACGTTAGGGTTTGCAAAAGAGGTCATTCGTTTGGTCAACAAGGTATCAAAAACACTACCGAACGTGGAAATCGCAAGACAGCTTGTTCGCCCATCGGGGTCCGTGGGCGCCAATGACATAGAAGCAAATGAATCTCTCGGAGAAAAAGATTTTGCAATGAGAATTAAGATATGTCGAAAAGAAGTCAAGGAGAGCCGCTATTGGCTTCAACTTCTCGAAAGCACTCCGGATTTAAGTGACAGCCAAGCTCATCTCATTCAGGAATCTACAGAGCTAATGAAAATATTTGGAGCGATTTTAGAAAAAATAAAACAAAGGCAGCAACCAAATGAGTAATCTGTCTTTGTGATTTTAGGATTTAGACATTAGAATTTAGGATTTTAACATTTATGTTTATCGATTCGGCAAAAATTTTTGTTCGATCCGGCAGCGGGGGCAACGGCATTATTCATTGGCGTCGCGAAAAATACGTCCCGAAAGGCGGCCCTGACGGGGGAAACGGCGGCAAAGGAGGCAATGTCATTATCCGGGCAGAGAAGCAACTTACGACACTTCTCGATTTCCGTTACAAGCGGCGATACATTGCACAAAACGGCAATCCGGGAGAAGGTTCAAATATGGAGGGACGATCAGCCCAGGATATTTTGATAAAGGTTCCGTGCGGAACGATCGTGAAAAACAGTATCACCGGCGATCTCATCGGCGACTTGGTCGACCACGGCACTGAAATTGTCGTTGCCAAAGGAGGACGCGGCGGAAAAGGAAATTCAGAATTCGCGACGTCGACCAACCAGGCACCGCGCATCTGTACTCCGGGCGAAGAAGGAAAAGAATTTAATCTTGATCTGGAGCTGAAACTTCTTGCAGATGTCGGATTGGTAGGGTTTCCGAATGCCGGAAAGTCGACTCTGATCTCTAAAATTTCGGCGGCAAAGCCGAAGATCGCCGATTACCCTTTCACAACGCTTGTGCCGAACCTTGGGATGGTCTATTTTCAGGAAGGAAAAAGTTTTGTTGTCGCGGATATTCCGGGCCTCATCAAAGGCGCGCACGAAGGCAAAGGACTTGGAACGCAATTTCTCCGGCACATCGAACGAACAAAAGTGCTCGTGTATCTGGTTGAATGTACCAGCCCTGACCCGAAAAAAGATTTCGCGACATTAGCGGGCGAACTGAAATCGTTCAACAAAGACTTACCGAAGAAGCCGACGCTTGTGGCGTTTACCAAGCTCGACATCGCCGACACAGCACTCCGCAAAGCTCTCAGAAAAATCAAGTTCCGCAAAGGAATTTCCGTGCATTTGATTTCTGCCGTAACAGGCGAAGGACTCGACGGACTGGTTGCCGCCATGTGGAAAGCACTGGAAAAGAAGAAGTAATTGTTTGCGAAGGTCGTTTTTGGGGGGGGAAAAGTCATTGCGAGTCCTCGCCGAGTCGAGTCTTCGACCGATGTTCCTTATCGGGCCGAAGTCCCGAAGGGATCCCGTACAGCGGGACAATCCCCCCGTTAAATAAAGGATTGCTTCGCTCCGATCCTCGCAATGACTTTATTCTTCAAAAGATTCCATACCCTGAAGCGCAGCACATTGAAATTCACTCCGTTTCTTTGTAGATTCATCCTCAATGAAATCAACCAAACGCGATTCGGACTTCACGGCGCCGGAACGGCTTGATAATGAGACCGAGTTCGATCATGCACTCCGTCCCTCGGCTTTTCGTGAATTCGTCGGACAGAAAAACATTGTCGATAATCTGAAGATTTTCATCGCTGCGGCGAAGCAACGGAACGAATCGCTTGACCACGTGCTTCTCACCGGTCCCCCGGGGCTGGGAAAAACCACGCTCGCCTACATCATCGCCAATGAAATGGCTGCGGATATTAAAATTACGTCCGGGCCGGTTCTTAATAAGCCCGCTGACCTCGCCGGCGTATTGACGAATCTCCAGGAAGGCGATGTCCTCTTCATCGACGAAATCCACAGGCTCAATTCTGTTGTGGAGGAATATTTGTACTCGGCGATGGAAGAATTCCGCCTGGACATCATTATTGATGCGGGGCCAAGCGCCCGCAGCATCCAGCTCTCTCTTCCGAAATTTACCCTCGTCGGTGCAACAACGCGTGCAGGCCTTCTGACAGCGCCGCTTCGTGCACGATTCGGTGTTACAAACAGACTCGACTATTATTTGCCCGACCAGCTCTCTACGATTATCAAACGCTCCGCTGACATCCTAAAAATTGAGACCGAAGAAGGGGGCGTTGCAGAAATTGCCAAGCGATCGCGCGGAACACCCCGCATCGCCAACCGCCTGCTGAGGAGGTGCCGGGATTTTGCGGCGGCCGACAAAAGGCTTGCTCACTATCATAACATCGTCACCAAGGAAGTCTCCGAACACTCGCTTCGCGCCCTGGAAGTGGACGACCTCGGCCTCGACGAGATGGACAAACGCATTCTGCGGACCATTATCGAGAAATACGACGGCGGTCCGGTGGGTGTGAGTTCCCTTGCTGTCGCCGTCGGCGAAGAACCGGGAACTATTGAAGAAGTGTACGAGCCGTTCCTGATCCAGGAAGGGTTCATTAAAAGAACACCGCGCGGGAGAGAAGCGACCGCGATCGCGTATAAACATTTTGGCATAACGAGAAAAAAAATCGTCCAGGAAAATCTCGGTTTATGAACCAACCAATGCGTAAGGGTGGCGTTATGTCTCTTGACAGCGATTTACAGTCAATTCAGGAAGTCCGGGAGCTTCTTACGAAAGCGAAGGAAGCGCAGCTTGCATTTCGCGCATATTCCCAGGAACAAGTCGACCGAATTGTGCAATCGATGGCAGATGCAGGCTTCGCCGAGGCCGAGCGTCTTGGACAAATGGCACACGAGGAAACGGGATTCGGCAAACCCGAGGATAAAAAAAAGAAGAATGAATTTGCAACGAAGCGAGTCTATGAATCGATAAAAGATCTCAAGACCGTCGGCGTCATACGCGAAGACAAAGAAAAACAGATTGTCGAGATCGGTGAACCGATGGGTGTTGTCGCAGCATTAATCCCTTCCACCAATCCGACGTCGACAGCAATGTTTAAGGCGATTATTTCGGTGAAAGGCCGCAACGGGTTCGTCGCAAGCCCGCACCCCCGCGCAGCAAAATCAACGCTTGAAGCCGTACGGATTGTCTCGGAGGCTGCCGAGCGGGCTGGGGCGCCGCACGGATTGATCGCATGCATGTCGCTTCCTTCAATCGAGGGCACAAACGAATTAATGAGGCACAGGCTCACTGCGGTAATTCTCGCCACGGGGAGCAATCCGATGGTGCGCGCTGCCTACAGCTCGGGCAAGCCCGCACTCGGCGTCGGATCCGGAAATGTTCCCGCGTTCATCGAACGCACGGCAAACATAAAAAAGGCCGTTGCAGATATTGTCTCCGGAAAAATGTTCGACTGGGGAGTCCTTTGTTCAACCGAATCGGGAGTCATCATCGATTCTCCGGTCAAACTCCAGGTGGTCGATGAGTTCAAAAAACTGAAAGGCTATTTTGTCAATCCCGATGAGAAGGAAAAACTCAGCCGGACAATGTTCGACCCGAAAGGTGCAATCAATCCGGATATCGTTGGTAAATCCCCTGCATTCATCGCGCACAAAGCCGGGTTTGAAGTCCCCGCGGAGACCTCGTGTTTAATTGTTGAGTTGCCCGACGTCGGAAAGGAGTACCCTCTTTCCCGTGAAAAATTATCACCGGTCCTTGCGCTGTTTACCGCAGACGGATGGCGCGAAGGCTGCGAACGATGTATCGAGATGCTGGAGTTCGGAGGATTAGGGCACACAATGGCGATTCATTCGTCGGACCGTGACATCATTATGAAATTCGCCCTCGAAAAACCTGCATGCCGGATCCTCGTCAACACCCAAGCCGCGCTCGGCGCAGTCGGATATACCAATGAACTCCTTCCGTCGATGACCTTAGGCCCGGGTACATTTGGGAAGTCGATCATTTCAGAAAACGTCTCCGCAAAGCATCTCATCAACATCAAACGGCTTGCTTTTGAGACGAGGCCGATCAATAAGGAGACGAGAGACGGGACTCAGAACCCAAAACTCAGAACCCAGAACTCAGGACTCAGCACGCAGCACGCAGCACCTGCAATTCATAACGCCGTACCCGGAACCCCAACTCACAGTTGGATGGAAGAAATAGAGGAACGGATCCGATTGAAGGCTGGAAATCAGCCGCTCCATACCAAGCCTCACGTTGAAGAAGCAGTTTCTAAAGATGAAAACAAGGAGGCGAAATACGGAAATGGAATGACGATTGACGATGTCGAACGAGTGATGAAAGAATTCCAGAAGTAGTTAAAAGTTATAAGTGAAAAGTAAAAAAATAATCAGCACACCACTTTTCGCTTATAACTTTTCACTTTTAACTTATCACTTTTAACTTCCTTGAAAAAGCTCCCCCGCTCATTTTACACCCGCCCTGCCCTTCTCGTCGCAAAAAACCTCCTTGGAAAAATCCTTGTACGTAAAAACGGAAAAAAGATTCTCTCCGGAATGATCGTCGAAGTTGAAGCCTATGGCGGCGCGAAAGATCCGGCAAGCCATGCGTACCACGGAAGAACAAGACGAAACGAAGTCATGTTTCGCGAGGGGGGATATTTGTACGTTTATTTTACGTATGGCATGCACTTCTGCGCCAATGTTGTAACGGGAAAAAAAGACGCCGGTGAAGCCGTGTTGATCCGAGCCGTTGAACCGGTTGCCGGAATGGAAGTGATGAAAAAAAACAGGCGCTTTGACAAAAGCGCAGGAACGATGCATACTCTGACCAACGGTCCGGCAAAATTATGCCAGGCGTTTGGCATTAAAGGAAAAGACAATGGAATCGATTTGCTCGGCCACGAGATTTATTTGACAGCTGGAAAGCCAATTCCAAAATCGAAAATTGGAATTTCAACTCGCATTGGAATCTCGCGCGGGAAGGAAATGCAATGGAGGTTTTTCATACTAGAAAACAAGTGGATATCAAAGTAAGGATATAGAACAATTCGAAAGCAAGCCGCTCACCATCCTTTCTCCAGAATTCCGTTTTTTCCGTTAAAAAAATGCCAATTCGCTGCAGAACCATCCTTTCCCGATCATTCGCTCATTTTCCCTTTACAGATCGAATCCCCGCTTCAAACACCGGCATCACCATGAAAAAGAGTGCAAGGACGAAAAGCGGCCAGTTAAACCGGATAGGAAGTTCCTCAATCCTGACGCTACCTTTTCCAACAACTTCAATAGAGGGATTCATAAAAACGTACAACGCTATGGAAATCCCGCAGACATAGAAAGACCAGCCCAATTTTCCGAACCGGAATGTCACGTTGTTGATTTCGCTGTGAGCCAGAAGGCCCCCTAAAATAATGAGAACGATGGAAATTAATATCGGCGACAACACCGGACCCCACCATGGAAGCGGCATAAGAAAGAGGATATCCCAGTCAAAGAATGAATGCGGCCAGCCAACTATGATTTTCAAAAAGAGATAGTAGAAAATATCCCAAACACCAAATGCCGCCATGAAAAACCCGAGCTTGCTTTTCCATGACGTACCCGCGAGCCAGCCGACGGTGAGCAGCATGATAAGCGTCGCAGCTTCACGAACAATCTCCGTTGCACCGAAAGAAGAAATAATCGGCAACGGCGTCTGTTGATACGGCTCAATGCGATTCACCAGCGTACGCAAGTATGCGACCGTCGAAGCTTCCATCCACGCCATAGCAATCGAAAAAAAAGTGACGGCGGCGATGCACATTGGTAAGCGTTTGGATTGTTCTTTCACATCAAGACGTATTGTTTATGAACAATTATTTCTGCCTGGATCATCACCGGACCGATGGCCGAGATTTCTGCAGCAGAACGTGGACGTAATGGAGTGCGATGAGAATAATAATGACAACAGGAATCATAAGGAATTTCCTCACCAACGGTAAAAACGTCCTTCCACTCAGCATAACAAATCTCCTTTTCAGGTGCGGCTTTCTCCGGCGATAAGGCCGTTGACAGAGCCATGCTTCGCCCGATGAACACGTGCAATCAACTTTCCAAGATATGTTCCTCCGAATGCCGGGATAAACGAAATAAGCGAGCCAGCACCATCGGAAAGGAATAATTCATTTTGATGAGTCACACCAATCCAAATGAATTGCGAAAGAGGAACGAAGAGTCCCAGCACAAGAGCCTGCTTCCAAACGCTCCTGGGTGATGTGAATCCCAGAAAGAAACCGAATGCAAGAAGAAGCAACACGGGGAATTGCGGCTCCGATGTCCCGAGATTGATGAATCCCGTTAGCCACCCGAGAAAGAGCGACGCCATCATCCCGAACTGGTTCGGCCGGAAATAAACGACGACAACCACCGCAAGAAATATAACGACGAGCGCATTGAACCCGACGATCGTGAACAAGAGTTTTGCAGGCATAAGCATCCTTCGTGGTTGTGATGATGTATAACGATTACTTACACTGTTTGATCAACTTTTCCATCGCATCAATATGTTCTGAAAATGCTTTTCTTCCAGCATGAGTTGCCGAATACGTTGTCAGGGTTTTCTTTCCTACGAATTCTTTTTCAACTTTGACATATTTTTTCTTTTCAAGCGTTGCAATGTGCGTAGCGAGGTTTCCATCGGTAAGGGTCAACATCTTCTTCAGTGAATTAAAATCCATCGAATCATTCACGGTGAGAATCGACATCACTGTCAACCGGACGCGGTTGTCGAAAACTTTGTTCAGATTCTCAAAGATTTCTTTCACTTTTCGTACTTGAAATACATGAGCGTGCCATAGACGATGTGCAATAACCCGAATCCCATTCCCCAGAAGGCGATCCCGAACTGAAACCAGATCGAAGCCAGCAAACCCAGACAGATTTCGCTCAGGCCCAGATAGCGAATTTCCTTCAACGTATATTTGCTGGTGTTTAGCAATGCCAGTCCGTAAAAGATCAGCATCGACGGTGCGATTAAAAGAGGAATGGTGTGATACAACAGAATGAGACAGAACAGTCCGCCCGCCACCAGCGGAATAAACAAATTCACCAGCAACGACTTTGCAGCAGCACTCCAGAGAGGAAGTTCTTTCTTTCGCGCCATTCGCACCGAAAAAAAAGCCGCGAGGCTCAATGCGACAAGGAGGGTCAGGGCAGACCCAACCAAAAGAAGGAAAACGTTATTCGAGCCCGAGATCTCAGTTCCGGCTGTGCCGATGAAATACCGGGCGATGAGTGCCGCAGCGATCCCGACGATACCGGCGCTTATCCCCGAAAGCCCGCTCAAAGAAAGAAATTTTGACGATTGTTCCATCATTATTCGGATTTCGGAAATATCTTTCAGGCGGTCTTCAATGGTGGCCATAGAAATTAATTCAATAAATGAAAGGTGAAATATTTTTTAAAAAGCACTTTCTACTACAAAGTTAATAACCACACCGTATAATGTCAAGAAGAATTTCTCATATTCGATGGAAATATTGAGAACAACCTTCTCCCCTCGGGGAATGACAGCCCGGAGCATTGCCGCGCAGCATCTTAATAATTCTATCAGCGCGCAAAATGCGAACAACCGAGCTTCCTCTACACGCTGTGGTCCAGCGCCTTCCGAATGTCGTAAATGATATCTTCCGGTTTCTCTAATCCTACCGAGAGGCGAATGCCGCCGGGATCGATTCCGCGTTTCAGTTGCTCTTCCGGCGGAATGCTCGAGTGTGTCATTGATCCCGGATGTTCGACGAGCGTTCTAATCGAACCGAGGCTCACTGCAAGCGTAATGGTGTACGATTGTTTCGCGATGAAATTCACAATCCGGTCTGCACGGCGTTTCCGTTCTTTCGGCGTTTTTCCTTTCGGTATAAAATAGAGAAGCGTTCCCGGTGCAAAGGTGCCGTCGTACGAAGTCATCTGGGAACGAGCAAGCGACCTCTGAGGAAATGAATCCAATCCGGGATAACTGACCATGCCGATGCGTTTGTCATGCTCAAGGGCTTCGGCGACTTTTTGGGCAGACAACAGCTGGCGGCTGAACCGAACGGCAAGCGAGGGCAAACCATAGACGAGAATCGGCCAGGCGCTTTTCGTCGCGAGCACTCCGCCAAAATCTTTTCGATACAGCATCAGACGGTCATAGCTCCATTGAGGTCCAATGACGACTCCACCCATGTCCGTCCCAAAACCGCACAGTCCTTTCGTTAATGAGTTAACGACAAAATCCACGCCGAGCGAAATCGGGCGTTGGCAGAACGGGGTCGCGAACGTGTTATCGGCGACGGTAAAAATACGATGGAGTTGAGAGCGATGAATGTTATGCTGCTTGGCAATTCCGACGACCTTTTGAATGTCGATGAGCTCCATCGTCGGGTTGACGGGCGTCTCGAAATAGAGCATCCGTGTCTGCGGCGTAATGGCCCTGTTCAAAGCATTCAGGTCGTTAAAATCGACCCATGTCACTTTAATTTTATACCTCGGGTACCAATTCTTGAACAATGAATAGGTGCATCCATACAGCATTTTGTGCGCAATAATTTCGCTCCCCGTGCCCGCAAGAATTCCGCATACAGCGGAGATCGCCGCCATGCCGGTGGAGAACGTAATGGCACATTCCCCTTCTTCGGCCATCGCAAGGTTCTCTTCCAAAATTTCCTTGTTGGGTTCACCGAGCCTGTCGTAGATATAAATCGGCGCACGCGATTTCACCTCGAAATCTTCTCCATGATGGGCGAACTCGATAAACCCTTTCGCCCCCCGCTTCGTCGTGTCGAGCCGGTATGTCGATGACGAAGACAAGGGTGGAATCAGATGATGGCTGTAATCCCATTTCGTCGTGAATGATTTTCCGTAGATGAGCCGGGTTTCGGCTGCATATGTTTTCTTTTTCAATTTCGTTTTCATGGGGAGTTCCTTTCAGGATTCGGACCTCGAAGCATTGAAAGAAGTCATTTGATTTCAGGAAAGGTCGGAGAACAAAACGAGGAATGCAAGAGCAAAAACGATTTCTAAAAGGACAAATGCTTTTCCAAATTCAATAAGGAATTTAAAGCCACTTTGGGAATCATCATTTTTGCCTTCCGAGAACAGAATTGAGCCATTTTCCGAATCATATCCGGCAGATTTTTTCATGCATTCCTGATAGCTTCATTCATCCGCCATGAGAGCAAGTTCCGAACCAAGGCTTCAGGCGAAATTCTTTTTGTCTGATGTAAATTAGGCAAAAAAAAGCCGCACGAAGTAAAACTTCGCACGGCCTCGTCTTGATTCCCGGCATGTCAATTCAATTATTTATTGCCTCTCGCGGCAAACTGTCGATCCATCATGATCAAACTCACCGGCGAGTCGCCGACCATCTTCAATTGCTCGAGAATGTCCCCGGCGCTCTTCTCTTCTTCCAATTGTTCGGTGATAAACCATTCGAGCATGATCTGGGTCGGATAATCTTTTTCTTTGATGGCAAGCTCGTACAGCTTGTTGATCATTGCCGTTACCTTCTGCTCATGTTCCAGCACCTGTTTGAATACATCCATCGGCGATTTAAACTTTGCATGCGGCTTCTCGATCGTTTCCAACTCGACGTGTCCGTTCCGTTCGATCACGTAGCCATAGAATTTCATCGCATGGCCGTACTCTTCCATGCTCTGCACTTTCATCCAGCTGGCAAAGCCGGACAAGTTGGACTCGGCGCAATAGGTAGACATTGCGAGATACAGATATGATGAATACAATTCCTTGTTGATCTGGTTGTTGATTGCATCCTGAATTGATTTGCTAAGCATAGTACTCCCTTATAAATAGTTGGACAATGAGTTGGCAAATTTCAATGAGCCAATATAATCAATTTCGGCATTGAAAACACAACCCACAGTGATGCGGTTGCGTTGCCGCTTGGGCACCCATCGGAAACGTTCCTGATATCCTGTGCCAAATATTTCAACATTTCACGATGTCTCGGAAAAGGTTTCCGATAGCAATGACACACATCTACGCCCAAAGCACCCATCCCTGCTTGAACGGATTGTCGATGTCCGGGTGATGGGGAAGGATGCGAACGGTGTAGCCCTGTCGTCCGCTCGATTCCGATTTGATGGTACTGAAGAATTCGAAGACTCTGCCTTTCGGTTTTCCGGAGGCGACCATCGGAAGAACCGTCGGATTCGCAATCTCTCCGGCTAAATTCAGCATGCCGTGGTACAATTCCACTCTGACGTCATCCGGCGTCAGGGCACCGAGGTCGATGCTCGCATGAACATCGAGGGACTCTCCAACCTTCATTCCTTTCTGCCCGTCCGACTTGATCTCCACGATCTTTATACCTCCCCAGCTTTGTTGTATTTTTGCCCGCCATACTGCGAGGGCTTTCGTGGTCTTCAATTTTTCACTGGTGAGAGACGAATAGCGGTTATGAGCCGGAAGATAATATTTCTCCGCGTATTCTTTCACCATCCTATTCGTGTTGAAGACCGGACAGATTTCCCGCATCGAAGTTTTCATTTTGCTGATCCATGCACGGGGCAATCCGTCGGCACCGCGATTATAGAAGAGGGGAATCAGTTCCTTCTCGAGAAGATTGTACAGTGCGTTCGATTCAACTTCGTCCTGATATTTCTCGTCGCCATACTCTTCTCCCTGTCCGATCGCCCAGCCGGTGTTGACGTTGCATGCTTCTACCCACCAGCCGTCGAGAACGCTGAGGTTCAGTGCGCCGTTCACCGCTGCTTTCATCCCGCTCGTGCCGCTTGCCTCGAGAGGACGGCGCGGCGTGTTCAGCCAAACGTCGACGCCCTGAACAAGGTAGCGGGCAACAACCATATCATAATCTTCAATGAAGACCATACGGCGCCGTGCTTCGGGCTGCCGGGCAAAATGAATGATCTCCCTGATCAATTCCTTCCCGGGATTATCCATCGGGTGAGCCTTGCCGGCAAAAATAATTTGCACGGGTCGATCCTTATCGCTAAGAATGCGGATCAAACGCTCTGCATCGCGCAGCAACAGGGTGGCTCTTTTGTACGTCGCATAGCGGCGGGCAAAACCAATTGTGAGGGCATCGGGGTTGAGGAGCTCCGATGCTTGTGCGACTTCATTGCGCAATGCTCCCCGGGATTCAAATTGAGATCGGAGCCGCTGACGCGCAAATGCAACCAGCCGTTCCCGTCTCCGTTCGTGTGTTCGCCACAATTCTTCGTCCGGGATACGATGCACAAAACTCCACAGCGCGCTCTCGCTCACGTCGTCCTTCCATCGTGGGCCGAGATATCGTTCAAACAAGCCCACCATATCACGGCTGACCCATGACGGAACGTGAACGCCGTTCGTAATGGCGCCGATCGGCGTGTCTTGAACCGGAATACCGGGCCACACGTTCTGCCACATCGCCCGCGAGACTTCGCCATGAAGTTTGCTCACGCCGTTGCTGTACGCAGACATTCGCAACGCTAGAATCGTCATGCAAAAATCTTCGGCGTCGTTGTTGATATCCCTCCGGCCTAATCCGAGAAATTCTTTCCGGGAAATTCCGAGCGTTCCGTAGAACTGCCCAAAATATTTATCCATCAACGCCGGGGTAAAATAATCGTTCCCCGCCGGGACCGGAGTGTGAGTGGTGAAGACCGCACCTGCGGTCGCCGCTTCGCGGGCTTCCGCGAAGGAAATACTATTCTCTTTCATCAGCTGACGGCATTGCTCGAGTGAAAGAAATGCCGAGTGTCCCTCGTTCATGTGGCAGACCGTCGGTTTCATCCCCATGGCACACAATGCCCTGTAGCCTCCGATGCCGAGCATGATTTCCTGTTTCATTCTCAATTCACGGTCGCCGGCATATAGTTGATCGGTGATATCCTGGTCCTCCTGAGAGTTCACCGGGATGTTGGTATCAAGCAGAAAAACAGGAACACGCCCTGCCTGCACGCGCCACACCTGGGCATAGATGTTTCGCCCCGGGTACTCAACCGACACCGTAATGGGTTGGTCTTCTTTGTCCCTCTCGATTTGGATCGGCTGGGTATAAAAATCATTTTCAGGATTGCGCTCCTGCTGCCAGCCGTCGACGTTTAAATACTGGCTGAAGTACCCTTTTTGATAAAGCAATCCGACGCCAACGAGCGGAATTCCCAGGTCGCTCGCCGACTTGATGTGGTCTCCGGAAAGAATTCCCAGACCGCCTGAATAGTTCGGCAAACATTCCGTCAATCCAAACTCCGCGGAAAAATATGCGATAGCCGGAGTGCTCTCCTTGCCATACTTTTTTTGAAACCAACTCGAGCTTACATCGAGGTATTGTGCGTAACGGTCCCACGCCCGGTCAAGCTCGCCGAGAAACGCTTCATCATGCGCCAGCGAGTTCAGCCTTTGCTGCTTGATTGCGCCGAGCATCTGAACGGGATTGTGATGAGATTCCTCCCAAAGATCGGTGTCGAGACGCATAAATACTTCCAGCAATTCATGGTCCCAGACCCAAATAAGATTGTATGCAAGTGCATAGAGGCGTTGAAGGGGTTGAGGAAGAGACGGTGCAACAGAATAGGTAAAAATCGGACGAGTCATAAATCCTCCATCGTCAGCATTGAAAGGAACGAAGAATCGCGGAACCGATGTTATTTGAATTCTTCCATCGGCATGCCATCGACAGTACGGGGGTAGTCTATGTTGAGAATACGAGCAAGTGTCGGAGCGATGTCGACTGTGTGGACTTCACGTTGGATATGAATTGCTTCCATCCCGGGGTACAAGAATATTATCGGCACATGCGTGTCATAACTATATACCGAACCATGAGTCGTCCCGGTGGAATGGGACGCCACCAGGCAATATTCACAATACCGAACTTGAAAATCTTCTCCGCGCGGCGGATAGTAACTGCGCCTGAATTGCGCAAGATATGGACGGTCGAGCGTCTGCGCATCCATCAGCTCACGGCGAAAGTATACATCGGCGATGCCGTCGATATGACGCAGCGCTTCGCCGGCACGATGTTCGAGCTGGACACTATCTTTCCCGGCACGAGCGGCAGCCGCATAATTCAAAAATCCGCCTGCTTCAAAAATTGGATCCGTTATCGTCCATTCCTTCCGGATGGCGCGGTCGATCGAATCAATTTTTACTTTGATTTGCGTCGAATATAAAATTCGGCGTGCTTCTTGATGCTTGAATTGAACGAGAAATTCCGGCAGAGGCATGACCCCGTGATCTGCACTCAGCACCACGACGACGTTGGAGGAACCGACAACCGAATCCACGTGGGAAAAGAATGAGCCAAGCGCCCGGTCCAGCCGGAACAAATGGTCCATCATCTCGTGGCTGTTCGGACCGAATGCGTGGCCGACATAATCACAATCGGACAAACCTAAACAGAGAAGGTCGGTAACCCCTCGCTGGCCAAGCTTCTCCGCCTCGACCGCTTTTTGCGCGAAATCCAGGACCAGCATATCGCCGTACGGCGACGTCAGGATTTGCTCATTTTTTCTCGACGGCGAAAACGCATGGGGAAACGATGAAGAAGAATCCCATTTTGCTTCGGCGCTGAACTCGTCGGGGCCTTCGTGCGTGTAAATGCTGTCCGGCAAAAGTTTTGTCCATGATGCCGGGACATTTTTTTCTATCCACTGTGATCCGTTGAAATCGCGTACCCACTCCGGCCAATGTCGAGTATAATATTCTGACGTTACCATGTGGCCGGTCTTTTTGCTATACCAAAATGCGTAATCGGGATGTTTTCCCCCCATTAAAATCGCCGCCCGGTCTTTTCCCGAAGCTGCTATGACTTTCGACTGCGGTGATGAGGCCTTCAGCCAATCGCCGATCCCCGTGACAAGAAGGTTGTTCGGTGAAGAGCCTCCTCCTTCGTCATCAACAGGAGCCGCAGCCGTATCCTCGACACAGTAGACCGACTTTCGCGTGAGGGGATTGATCCATTCATTCTCGATCATACCGCTTTTCATCGGGTATGTACCGGTGCTGAGCGTTGCATGACCAAGGCACGTTACGCTCGAAGCGTAATTGAGATTCGCATTCGAGAAGAACACTCCGTCGGTGTAGAGTTGTTTGAGTCCGCCCGTGAAATAAGGGGCAAAACGGTCAAAATAATCTTCCCTCATCTGGTCGACCGAAATAAAAATGATCAACCGCGGCGGTACCGCCGCAAACAATTGCCATGCTGCCGTTGTCAGCACCAACCCCATCAACAGAACCCTTCTTCGCAAGCTTTTCATACGGGATGTTTTCTCTCGTTTAGTCCGATGATCACTTTTCTACACCGATGAAAGATACGACAAAGTTAGAAAGATAGAAAGAGCTATTCCAAAAAACTATTTTATTTCGTATCTTGAAACAATAACTGTTAACAATTTCTTAACCTATCATCTACGTCTTATGCGCACGCACATGATCAAAGCTTTTTCTCTTGCCGGCTGCCTCTGGCTTCTGTTCGTTTTCCCGTTAGCCTCCCAGCCGAAGTCCATTACCATCCTTCATACCAACGATATTCATGCAAATTTTATTCCGCATGAAGCAACGTGGATCAGGGAAACCCCGAAGCCGATGGTAGGAGGAATAAACGAACTCTCGTTTGCACTCGACAGTATCCGGAAGATAAACAATGCGACATTGTACCTCGACGCGGGAGACATCATGACGGGAAACCCGATTACCGAATACGAGTACAAAGGCGCCCTCGGCGGAGCCCTTTTTGAAATGATGAACATGATAGGATGTGAAGCGTGGTGTCTTGGAAACCATGACTTCGACCTTGGCCAGCAAAATCTTCTGAAGCTGACGGCCATTGCAAAATTTCCGACACTCTCGGCGAATGTCGTGAACGACAAGAACGAATACCCGGTGAACAACAAGCCGTACGTCATCATTGAGAAGAACGGATTGAAGATCGGCATCATCGGCGTCATGTCGCAGGGATTGTACAACTTAGTGAATCAAACGATGCTCGTCGGAATCAAAGTCCTTTCACCGGTGGAAACGACTCAAAAATTTATCGATGAGCTGCAGACCAAAACGGATCTGATTATTGCCTTAACCCATGAAGGCGTGGATGACGACTCCGTGCTCGCGATGAATGTCCACGGCCTGAACATTATTGTCGGCGGGCATTCACACACGCGATTGAAAAAGCCGAAATTCATCAACGGCGTGATCATCGTGCAGACCGGCTCGTACTGCGAAAACCTCGGCGTGCTTGACGTGACAGTTGAAAACAAAAAAGTGACCCAGTATAACGGCCAGCTTATTCAGCTATGGTACAACAGCGGCCGGCCGAAGACGGAAGTATCGACGTTCATCGACTCGGTGCAGCATGGCATTGAAAAAGACTACAGCCAGGTGATCGGCACGCTGAAGGGAGACTGGATGCGCAACGACAACGGAGAATCCGGAATCGGCGATTTTCTTGCGGACGCACAGCGCGAAGCCGCTCATGCCGATATCGGTTTTATGAACAACGCCGGTATCAGGAAAAACCTTTCAGCCGGACCGATAACCAAACGCGACATCTTTGAAATACTCCCTTTTAGAAATATCTTGACGACCTTCCAGCTGAGCGGGACTGAAGTAAAAACGATCGTCCTTAATTATATTGAGAAGCATGCGAGAATTCAGACATCGGGAATCCGGTGCGAGTGGAAACACGGAGCGGACGGCAACACTGAGATCGTGAAGCTAGAGATCAACGGGAAGCCGTTCGATGAAAACGCAACGTATACCGGAGCGGCGAGCGACTATATGGTCGGCGAGGCAAAACGTTATCTCGGCGTCGAGATCCTCCATCCTATCTATCTCCAGCAGACAGTCTTCGAGTCGATAGAAAAGAAAGTGCAGGATGAAAAAGAAATCGAGTCAAAGATAGAGAATCGTTTTAAAGAAGATAAATAAATCACGTCATCTGAAACAATGTGTCTCGCCAAGCCGCAGAGACGGGAAACTCTCAATTTGCGACTTTGCGCGGGCTTCACTTCTGGGTTTATTCAGAAATCTCAAATCATACATACAGCTCTCTTATGAACAGCACACACTTTCCAATCCTCATCATCACCGGACGACCGGCCGCAGGAAAATCGGAGGTCATCGATTTTCTTAAAAAAACCAACGCAAAAGAACGGCTCGAGCGATTTCATATTGCCGACTTCGAGGAACTCAACGATTTTTTTGTACGTGTGGGAATCGTTTGAGATTGACGACATCCTGAGCAGGAACGGCAAGCCGCGTGTCTGGTCGGACGAAAAATATTGGTTCAAAGACCATTTCACCTGGAATCTGTACATCGAACGCATCGGCCTCGAGTACCGGAAGAAGCTGGCGCGAAACCCGAAGTATCACGACACCATGACGACGTTAGTGGAATTCGCCCGCGGCGGCGATCATGGCATCTACGAAGCGTTGACATACATGCACGAGGAAATTCTGAAACGCGCTGCCCTGATGTATATCCGCGTCTCGTACGAGGAGTCGTTGCGTAAGAACCACCGGCGGGCGCGAAAGGGACAAGAAGATTCGATTCTCTACCATTCACTTCCCGATGAAAAGATGGAATTTTACTACAAGACAAACGACTGGGAGAAACTCGAAAAAAAGGACCCGAACTACATCGAGGTCAAAGGGTTCAAAATCCCTTACGCGTCATTTGAAAATGAGCCGGAGAAAACGCTGGATCCGTCACTGATCGGGAAAGAATTGGAGCGGGCGACGACTACACTGTGGGAGATGAAGAAGTGAACCCATAGATGACCGTCACCTTAAAGGTGACGGTCATCTATCATTGAACAAAACCGTTTTGATTTTCTCCCTTTCTTGTGGCACGTAATCTTCAACAAAACTCTTATAATTTTTTAAACCTCCAAACTGATGTAAAACTATCTGCAACGTGATAATGGGATCCAGCCGCAAACCGAAATATGTCCGGCAGCTGCTGTGCGGCCATTCTTCTGGTAAATCGACCAAGCAAGCTCGAACGGGATTCAGGTGGATATAACGGGACAGATGAACCAAGTACAAGTCGTTATCGATATGCTTCATCTTGTATTTCCCTTCAAACAAATGTCCGCTTCGAGAACGTTCTTTGTTGATTGCTTTCGCATAACCATCGCATACATTTCTCATGAAACCTGAAATTCCGAAAGGTTCAAGCTGATAGATAATGAAGTGAAAATGGTTCGGCATCAGGCAATATGCGATAATTTCTATTGAAGAAGGATTGTTTGCTTCCAACATTCGCTGCCGAAAATAGAGAAAGTTACGCTCATTAAAAAAGATTTCGTTCTTGTTAACGCCCCGATTATACACATGGAAAAATTCATCCGCCGATTGTAGATCCTTTGTTTTCGTTGACATGAATACTTCCCCCGAGTTAATTCAAAGCGACCATCGTTTTACGATGTGAAATCCAGATGACCGTCACCTTAAAGGTGACGGTCATCTTATGGTAACGGCAAGTTAAAAAGCTTCTGTAATCGTAAAATACAATCCGGAAGAATTGCTGCCAAAACCAGCATCGAACCGGAGCGCGATGCGTTCCTGAGTGTTCAAAACAAAACGAATCCCTGCGCCTCCCGAAAATTTGAATTCATCGAGACTCCAGCGGGACATTTTGTCTGCCACTTGAGCAACCCCGGCAAATCCAACGACTCCGAACCGCCACCACACCGGAATTCTGTATTCAACCTGCCCGCCGACCTCGGTCTTATCCCGGGTACTGTCCGTCAAAATAACCGCGAAGAAAATCCTGCCCCCCAAAATGAGCTAAGTCTTGAAACGGCGCTGTGCCGTCAATGATTTGCGCGGTTACTTGTAATGCAAGAATCTGTGAGGGAAACATCTCAAAAAAATTACGCGCGTCGACTTCCACATCGTTGTAATTAAAATCGCTCCCCAACGATTTGCCGTTCACAACCGCCGTTACCTGATAAAAGCTCCCTGAATGAGCGGCAAAGGTATTGTCGCGTGAATCCCAATTTGCTACGACGCCGGCCCCCGCCACGTTCCCGCCTTTGCTCCCGGGAATCGTTCCGGACTCGAGAAGCCCTCCCGGCTTGGTCTCGATAATCGATGCGGACTCGAACTGGAGTTGCGGCCCAAGATTAAACCTCGAATAGATTTCCCGATAGAGAACGATTTTCCCGAACAATGACTTCGAGGTATAGCTTTCCCGCGCACTGGACGGAACGTTATTGCCGATCCCATAAAAACTGTTCGGAAAATTTTTATACCACGTGTCAGCCAATAATCGGTACGCGCCGTCATCAAAATATAAATCACCGTTGAATTCGACAATAACCTGTTTTTTCTCCGTGTAAATGACATCTCCGGTGATATCGGATGCTCTGCTCTCCCGAAAAGCGGTATCACGGTAAAGATAGATTGCGGCAGCACCGCCGGCAAAGCCGGTTTCAGGAGTGTAATAAAATATCGGTAGAGGATAGATTCCCGTCCGCTTTATGCCGAGAGTATCGTTTTCAAAATTTTGCGCGAACGACGGAAGCGATAACAGCACATCGATGATAATGGACAAAACAATAAATGATCACGCGGGTTATCGTTTTCATTATCCACTATGTGAAAATTCTTCGCTTACCATGAAGGGGTCCGGCATCTTGTAAAAACGAACACTACATTTTTTTGTTGGATGTATTGCGTGGTGGGGGTACTCTCCAAGCAGCCTCTATCAGAAGTGTCCAGTTCAATACCACAGCGCGCCGGCCATCAATGTACCGCCTTCCCTTTCGGCAGTTCATTCCACAATCGCGACATCACGTATGCGCCGATCAGCGCAAACGGAATCGGCGCCCAATGCCATGCCCCCCATCCCCAATTTGTGGTGATATACCCGACGCCCATTCCGACAAACGCACCGGCAAGGTATTGCATTCCGTCAAAAAGCCCGGCAGCGGAAGCGGCGGCACGTTTTCCGCCAAAGTCCATCGATGCCGCACCGCCGATCATTCCGTGTGCGCCGTTGACAAAGAATGAGAGGAGAACGAGACAGCATGCGGCAACGATCGGCCCAAAATCAAGTATGTCGGAAACTCCGAACAATGCAAGGACAACGGCCATCCCGATAAACCCAACTGTTATCACCGGCGCACGCCGTCCCCCGAAGGTCCTATCGGATGCGATGCCAAAAGCAAATCCGCCTGCGATCCCGGCCAGCGCAATGCCCCATGTCGCAATCACATACGGAAGATACGTCGCGAACGCCGATTTGTTCGCGCCGTGAAAATCAACAAAATATTTCGGCCACCATGCATCGACGACACTCCGGCGAACGAAGCCGATCATCATCGAGCCGAGAGCGATCATCCACATCAGACGGGAGGCGAAAACTTTTTTAATGACAAACGTAAGAGACGAGGGCTGGCTTTCGTCCCCTTCGATCTCATCACCGGTGTTAAAGTCTCCCAGACCTGCATCCTTTGGAGAATTGTACATGAAGAAATAATTGATCACGAAAAGCACCAAGACGCACGCACCGGGTATCCAGAAAGCGTATTGCCACGGCAGCACGAGAAGGATGAGCGGCACACCCTGAAACGCGAGCAGCAATCCCATGCGGATCAACACGCCGAAAATTCCGGCGAACGTTCCGCGCTCGCGAACGTGGAACCACTGTGCGTTCACTTTGACAATCGAAAGTGCACCGAAGGATTGGAAGTATCCGTTCAATCCCCACACGATGGCCATCAACGTAAGGATCATTCCGCCCGACAAGCCAAACCTGAGAGATGCCGGAGTTACGACATGCCGCGCAAGGCCGGCTCCTTCCCACACTGCGGGGCCGGAAACGGCGAAGCTCGCCATGCCGAAAAGAAAATTCATGAGAGCAACTCCTACAGCACCGAAGAGAAACGCTTTCTTCCCCCCTGTCCGATCGGCAAACGGGCCGTTTAAGACCACCGAAAGCCCGTACACCAGGGGCATCAGCGTTTCAAAGATACCGAGGTCGGTGTTTTTCCATCCGAGCAAATCCGCCAGCGTTGGCGCAACAGCGGTATAATTGTAGCGAGTCATGTAGAAGAAGGCATACAGTAAACCGAGCGACATCCAATTGATGACGCGCTGCCTTCGGAACTCAGGTGTGATTGTGGGGCGGTCTAACGTGAACGTTTCCATTTTTTTTGCCAGCCTGATGAACGATCTACACGAGCATCTCTTCGGCTCTCTTTATAACATTCTCTACGGTAAAACCGTATTCCTTGTAGAGAATTTCAAACGGAGCCGATGCGCCAAATTTCGTAATACCGAGAACTATTCCCTCATCCCCAACATACTTGTTCCACCCCATCGGAACACCCGCTTCCACCGCGATTCGTTTTTTTATTGACGGAGTAAGAACGCTTTCGCGGTATTCTTTCGTTTGCCGTTCAAACAATTCCCATGACGGCATGCTGACTACGCGCACCGCATACCCCTTTTCCGAAAGCTGCTCGTATGCACCGATAACAAATTGGACTTCCGAGCCGGTGCCGATTAAAAGAATGTCCGGCTTCGATGAGCTTTCAGCGAGCGTGTAGGCACCCTTCCAGAAATTATCAGCCGGCGCATACACCGTCCGGTCGATCGTCGGCACTTTTTGCCGTGTCAGTGCGATCGCGACCGGCCCGCTGCGATGTTCGACGGCGTACTTCCAGGCTTCCGCCGTTTCGTTGGCGTCCGCCGGGCGAAGCACGGTGATGTTTGGAATGGCGCGGAGCGATGCAAGCTGCTCAATCGGCTGGTGCGTCGGCCCATCTTCTCCCAGGCCGATGCTGTCGTGTGTGAAGACATAAATCGGACGGATGCCCATGAGCGCGGCAAGCCGGATCGGCGGACGCATATATTCCGAAAAAATCAAAAACGTCCCGCCGTACGGAATGATACCGTCGGTGAGAACCATCCCGTTGAGAACGGAACCCATCGCATGCTCTCTCACGCCAAAATGGAAATTCCTCCCGTCATAGCTTCCCGGCTGAAATTCGGCATAATTTTTCAAGAACGTATTATTCGACGGACGTAAGTCCGCGGAGCCGCCGACCAGTCCGGGTAGATAAGGCGCGATCGCATTCAGAACTTTGCCGGATGCCTCACGAGTCGCCATGGATACAATTTCAGATCCGAATGTGGGAAGTGCATCCTTCCATGCATCGCCCAGTTTTCCCTGACGCACATTTTCCAACTCAGCGGCAACTTCGGGGTACGCGTTTTTGTACTCTGAGAACTTCTTTTTCCACTCCTCTTCCGCGACCTTCCCATTCTCGACCGCTTTCCTAAAATGGTCGAGAGCCGCAGGGGGAATAAAAAACTGCTTTTCCGGATCCCAACCGTACGCTTTTTTTGTCAGCTTCACTTCCTCCGCGCCAAGGGCTGTGCCGTGAACTTCTCCGGTGTCGTGCTTGTTAGGACTGCCGTAGCCAATATGAGTTCTCACGGCGATGATCGAAGGACGGTCCGTTACTCTCTGTGCAGCCCGAATCGCCGCGTCGATTGCTTCGACATCGTTCCCGTCGGCCACGGATTGCACATGCCATCCATAAGCTTCGAAGCGCTTCATCCGGTCTTCGGTAAACGCAAAGTCAGTAGTTCCGTCGATGCTGATGTGATTGTCGTCGTATAAATAAATGATGTTCCCCAGCTTCAAATGGCCGGCGAGCGATGCCGCTTCCGACGAAACGCCTTCCATCAGATCGCCGTCGCCCACGATACTATAAATACGATAATCCACGACGTCAAAACCCGGCCGGTTATACCGTGCAGCCATGTATCGCTCGCCAATCGCCATACCGACGCCGTTGGCGAAGCCCTGGCCGAGCGGACCGGTCGTTGTTTCGACTCCTGCCGTCAAATGATATTCCGGATGCCCGGGAGTTTTGCTTCCGAACTGCCGGAAACTTTTCAAGTCATCGAGTGAAACGTCGTAGCCGGTAAGGTGAAGAAGGCTGTAGAGCAACATCGAGCCGTGTCCTGCCGACAACACGAACCGGTCTCGATTGTGCCAATGCGGATTGGCGGGATGATGTTTCAGAAATCGCGACCAGAGAACATAGGCCATCGGAGCGGCGCCCATCGGCATCCCGGGGTGGCCGCAATTTGCTTTTTGCACGCCGTCTATGGCGAGCGTCCTGATCGTATTGATGCACAATTGATCTAATGCGCTATTTTCCACGTAACACTCCTGATGTAATTTTAATAGTAAGCACCGCGAAAGATAAACCTTCCTGCGAAGGATTCCCGGAGAGAAGGCTTCACGAAAAGAGTAGGCTTTTTTTCAGAAGAAAGATAGGGAAAAAAAATAAAAAGTAAAAGGAGACAGCGGAAGAATCATCGCATCGACGA
The DNA here is from genome assembly GCA_963772165.1 of uncultured Bacteroidota bacterium. Lineage (GTDB taxonomy): Bacteria > Bacteroidota > Ignavibacteria > UBA10030 > UBA8401 > JAGVPT01. The sequence goes on from CAVYWA010000010.1 coordinate 71,569, forward strand.
ATAGCTACTCCATCCTATACCCCGCCCGCTCAACCGCCCTGTGTGTTGCCTCCAATACCTTGGGGTCGGGGTTATGCGGGAGGACCGGGACATCGGTAGCGTTCTGCATCATCGTCAAAAGCTCATCAATGGTTTTGCCGATTGCATACTCTGATGCCTCATACAGCCCATCGACTTCTTCTTCGAGTCTGTTATGAACCGTAAGAATGGAACGGATTGTCGAGACAAGCGTCCTCGTTGGCGGAGGGACCATGAGCGCAACCAGCGCTCCATGGTCGAGGCGAATCCTGGCCGCAATCGGCAACGGCGTACCGCCGCTCAGCCGCTGGGCTGCGGGAAGCAATATCTTTTCTTCGATGCTGATGTGTTTTAAGAGGCCGGTGCGAAACTCGGCATACGCGTTATCGTCAATTTTTTCCGGATCGGCAAGGGCGCGATCGAGCAAAGCATCGAGCCGCTCGTGGTCATGTGCTAAAAAGCTATAAACGGGGCCGGCCACTGCGAATCCTTTCGAGCAAATGTCGTGCGTACAGGAGGGTCAACAAAAAAATTATTCTTTATCTTTTATCAGCTCATGTTCGATCGCGTAGCGTACCAGATGTGCAACATCATGGACGCCGATCTTGTGCATAATATTTGTCCGATGCGTGTCGATCGTCCTGGAGCTGATAAAGAGTTTTTGCGCAATTTGCTGGTTGGTGAGTCCTCGTGAAACAAGCTCGAGGATTTCCGTCTCGCGGGCCGTCAGCAACACTGACGGGGGCTGTGATGTTTTCGGCTGTTCCCGCCTGCTCAGGAATCCTTTTACGATGACTTCATTGACGCGTGGGCTAAAAGCTTTTTCGCCTTTTAAGACAGACCGTATGGCCGAAATAAGTTCTTCCTTTTCAGCGCTCTTCAGCAGGTATCCTTCCGCTCCGAACTCGAGCGCCTGGTGCAAGTATTCTTCCTGCTCGTACGCCGTTAGAATAAGAACGTGTGTAGCGGGAAAATCTTTACGGACAAGTTTTGCAACCTCGAACCCGGAGATGAGCGGGATGAAAAGGTCAAGAATCATCACATCGGGACGGAGTTCTTTCGCTTTGAGCAATGCTTCCTCGCCGTCCTCCGCCTCTCCGACAACGACAAAATCATCCACTTCTTTCAGCTGGTTCCGTATCCCAAATCTCGCAAGAGGATGATCGTCAACGATCAAAATTTGTATCTTCTTCATCACCGGTACTATCTGCTAAGACCGTAATTGTTGAAGGATATGATAGAGATTTTTTCGTTAATGCCGGTCGGCGTCATTCTTTTGATTGTACGAGGCCTTTGTCGATGGCATAGCGGACAAGGTTTGCGACATCGTGGATATTCAATTTTTGCATGATGTTCGTGCGATGGGTATCGACCGTTCGTGCGCTGATAAACAGTTTCTCTGCAATTTGCTGATTTGTCAGCCCGTCCGCAACAAGGATAAGAATTTCTTTTTCCCGCTTTGTCAGAATTTCGTCGTCGGAAAGGGGCTGGATTCGTTGCCCCTCCGCTTTCCGGATGAAGTTTTCGACGATGAGTTTTGAAATACCTGGGCTGAAGAATTTCTCTCCCTTCATCACGGCACGAACAGCTTCAATCAGCTGCTCTTTCTCTACGCTTTTAAGAACATAGCCCCCGGCTCCGGAGCGAATAATCTGGTACACGTAATCTTCGTTCTCAAATCCAGTCAGGATCAGCACGCGGGTAGACGGGTATTTCTTTTTTAAGAGCTTCGTCGCCTCTATGCCGGAAATTCCCGGCATAAAAATATCCATGATGACAAGGTCGGGCCCCAACGCCTTCGTCTTCGCAATAGCGTCTTCACCGTCTTCCGCCTCTCCAACAACGACGAATTCGTCGTAGGATTTTAATTGGTTGATGACACCAAATCGTACAAGCGGATGGTCATCGACAACGAGGATTTTGATTTTCTTCATGGAATGTTGGCCGGACATAGGAAATGGCAGAATTCCTTCCCGCTCTTGCTCGATCTCTCGTCGTAAATGTATGAACTATAACTGGAATTGTCAATCACAGCCGAGTGATGCCATTACCTTCTGGCGTGGGCGTAGTGCTCTGCCGGGGCATGGCAAAAATTCAACAGATACAGCAGGGGGTTATCAGATACTTTCGCAGTCATCCTCGGGGATCCAGCCGACCTTCCCGTCGGCAAGGCGGATTTTGCGCCAATGATTCACGCTGTCCAGGACCTGGACACGAAGGCCTTTGTGAAGAACGAAAAGGTCGTTTCCTTTGCTATCGGGTGCGGCTTTGATGTTTGCGACATCGCTCATGACGATCGCGAATTCAGTATTCGATTCCTTGTACGATTGTACGCCGTACCCGATCATTGTCAGAATGAGCGCCGCCGAAAAAACGAGACCACCAAACATCGAAAGTCTTTTTTGCGTGTATGTTCGAGCGTAAAGAAAAGTTCCAAATGCTGCGAGGGTCAGGAGGAAGAATGAATACACAATCCATCCCATCGTTGACAGCGAAAAGAGCGCGAGCATCGAATCGGCCCAGCGGAAAACAAAAAGCCGCGGCACCGCGTCGATCTTATCGACGACTTGAAGGTTTGCGAGCTGGAGGTTAAATTGCACATCCTCGTCGCGGGGAAGCAGTTGCCTGGCGCGCTCGTAATTCAGAATTGCTTTTTGGATGCTGCCGCTTTTGTAGTACGCATTTCCCAGGTTAAAATACAACTCGCCGCTTTCGAAGCCGCTCTGCAAAATTTTCTCGTACTGTGCGATCGCGTCAGGATATTTTGCTTGAAGGTAAAGCTGATTCGCCTGTTCGAACGTCTGTGCCGCCTCATCTGCAGAGGAAATGCCCGCGATAACAAGCGAGAGAACGAACACTGTGAACATTCGTTTCACTTATTCAACTCCTTCTCCGTCGAAATAATGACGTTGCTCGCCATTTCATAGATCTTGCTCTTTTCTTCCTGCCTGGAACTTGCCGGAGCGAATCGGGCAAACTCGCATGCTTCAAGGCATTCCTTTAAACGTGTAACAACGTCTTGCGAGATGGGTTTTCCTTCCAGCTGTTTCATGACATTTTCGATGGAAAGCTCCGCCCTGTCGATAAAGAGTTTGTCCGAAACGTAGGCCCAGAGCGCGCGAGAGATTTCCGCATAAAACGCTTCAGCGTTCTCCGAGCTTAACAGGACTTTTGCTTCCTTTAACTTTTTTGATGCGGTCTTCATCGCTTTACGGGATCGAAACGATGCAACGTCCGATAATTCCTTTAAAGTCTTTTGCCGGTACGTTGCGAGTCCGACGAAAGCCAGCAGCGGCACTATCGTGATGATTGCCAGCGTCGCGAGCGGAATAACGTCTCCTCCTTTTCTGCGGAACGACCCGGCGTTCGTCTTGATGAAGCGAATATCCTGGTTTAACAGCTTGACATCCTCTTTCGAAATCCCGGAGACAATTTGCGGCGCCTCAGCACTTCCCTTCTCAACCGTGAGGTCGATGGCTCCCGATTTAAGAGCGACGTACTTTTCTTTCGCGGGGTCGAAGTATGAAAATTCAAGAGGCGGGATTCTTTTTTGTCCCGGGTAACGGGGGACCAGCAGCCACTCGAAGGTCTTAGAACCATTTACGACGCTCGTACTCCGGTCGATCGTCTCATTAACTTTTGGGTCGTATTTTTCAAAATCGTTGGAGACTTCAAGGTTCGGCGCTTCGAGAATCTTAATATTGCCGGTGCCGCCGATCGTCGCTTTCAGCGACAACGGCTCGTTTGTTTTTACCGTTGCGCTGCTGACACTCGTGTTGAGATTAAATTTTCCCACCGCCCCTTTGAAAGAAGCGGGGACATTATTTTTCGGCAGCGGGAGCACCGTAATTTTTACGGCAGGGCTTTTAATATTGATATTCGACGTTGCGACATTATTGAAGAATGGGTCATTGAAAAACTGGTCGAAGAAATCGTTCGTACGTTTACGGTTCTGCATTTGCACTTGGCAAATAATTTCCAGCGGATTAATTTCGAGCGTTCCCGACTGCGTCGGAAATAATGCGACCTTCTTCAGTAAGCCGGCCTGGTACTGCTTCCCGTTCACGACCTCCGTCGTCAATGATACTTGTTGCGGCACTGCAAGCTCTTCTCCCCAAAATCCCGTCATCGCAGGAAGTTTTTCGATCGTATAGTTCGTGATACGAACCCTGGTGTAGACCTTAAACGTGACAGTGACTTGCTCTCCGAGAAACACGCGCGAACGGTCGACGGTCGCGCGCAGAAAAAGATTGTCGCCGACCTGAACATTGGAGTCGGCATTCTGGCCCGCTGCCGCAGATTGCTTCGGCTTGGCTGCGGCTTTGACGACAGTGATTTCTATCGGCTGCGAAGAATACCGTTTCCCGCCCCTTTCAATGGTCGCCGCGCCGAGAGTAAGCTTTCCCGCTTCGCGAGGCTGCAGGACATAACTGTACGTCACCGAAGATGAGACAGAGCCGTTGACAATTTGAACGCTCGAAGACTGGTTGGGGCCGGAAAGCACCATGAACTTGCCAAGGTCGGGCAGCTGGGGAATACTTCCACCCCCCATGCCGCCGCCGTTCAACGTCAATTCCAACGTAAACTGCTCATCCACAGCAACAGTGTTCTTATCGACCGATGCCGTAAACGAAACGTTCTGCGCAGCGAGCAATAAAGGAAGGGTCAACACCATCAGCCCGATCATCGACGAATAGCTTTTCACTTTTAACTTTTCACTTTTCACTTGTCTACTACCAGTCTTTTTCTACATTGCCCTTCACAACCTGTTTCTTGTGAAGTTGTTTCTGAACGTTCTTCTCGTCGTTCTTCAACGCATCGAGAATTCGTTCAGCATCCGCACGAGACATCTGTTTCTCCTGTTGCTGTTGCTGCTGCTTCTGCTGCTGTTGGTCTTGCTTTTGCTGATCTTGTTTGTTTTGATTCTGCTTATCTTTGTCCTGCTGTTTCTTCTGCTGATCCTTCTGCTGGTTCTTATCGTTTTTGTTTTGCTTGTTCTGCTGTTGTTTCTGCTGCTGTTGCTGCTGCTTTAACATCTTCTCGGCGTAGGCGAGATTGTACTTCGTTTCTTCGTCGTCGGGGCTCAGCTTCAACGAGCGTTTGTAATCATTGATGCTTTCCTGATAATTCTTTTGTTCAAGATGCACGTTGCCAATGTTGTGTTGAAGCTGGGCCTGAATTTTTGGCACGTTTGTCTTTGTAAGAGCGGTCTGGTAATTTTGCACCGCCTCATCATACCGCTGTTGTTTATACAATGCGTCGCCGAGGTCAAAGTATCCCTGCATCACCCGGTTGTCTTTCTCCAGCGATTTCCGGTATTCAGCTTCGGCATCGGCAAATTTTTGATCTTTGTACAGGGCATTCCCGTCGCTGATGTGCGACCGGACGGTCTGGGCGGCGGCGAGCGAGCTCACGCATACAGCCAAAAGAAGCAATTTATTGAAAGACCCGGATTTCATTGAAGCCCGTGCGAGAGTCGTGGTTCCAAGTTCATTGTTAATTGCTCATTGTTCTTTATCGACAGCTATTCCTCGAAATGGATTAATCTTTTCCAGCCATGGAATCTTTTTGTCGGACAAAAACACTTCGACCAGCAGCAACACCAGTGCTACTCCTATAAAATACTGAAATTGGTCCTCAAAATCAGTGAATTGTTTTGTCCCAAATTCAGTCTTCTGCAGCGCATTGACTTCCTTATAAATCGCATCCAGTTCATCCTGGTTGTTCGTTGCCCGAAAATACTTCCCGTTCCCGAGCGTCGCAATTTTTTCAAGCGTCGTTTCATCCAACTTTGTGAGAACAACGTTGCCGGCACGGTCCCGTTTGAAATCGACCTGATGCCCGTTTGCATCATAGATCGGAATCGGCGCGCCTGCGGGCGAACCCATGCCGATCGTATAAATGAGAACACCTTTTTTGCCCGCTTCTTCCGCCTTTGGAATGACGTCTCCCTGGTTATCCTCTCCGTCGGTGATGATGATGAGGACCTTTTTCGTCGGGGTGTCCCAATTAAACGATTTCACCGCCTGATCCACCGCGGTCCCGATCGCTGTTCCCGGAGTCGGCACCGATTCGACATCGACGACATCTAAAAACAGACTGGCCGCGCTGTAATCTGTCGTCAACGGAAACTGCACGTAACTCTCGCCGGAGAAAATGATCAACCCGATCCTGTCGCCGCCAAGCCGGTCGATGAGATTGCCGATTTCATATTTAGCTTTTGCGAGGCGGTTCGGTTTGACATCTTCCGCCTTCATCGAAAGAGAAACATCAAGCGCAATGAAAATATCGACCCCTTCCTGCTTCACTTCCTCCTGGCGTACGCCAAGCTGAGGGTTCGCCAGACCCACAACGATGAACGAGATTGCCGTCACCAACAACACAGACTTCATGACGCGTTTCACGCCGCTTGAATCCTCGGCAAGCCGCACAAACATCTCCGATGAGGAAAATTTTTTCCTTGCCTCTCTCCGCTTCCGGCCGACAAACCATAGGAATGCGGCGGTCAGCGGCACAAGCGCAAGCCAGTACAAATATTCAGGGTGAGCAAAACGGATCATGAGTTCTTAGTCCGGCGTCCGTGGTCCTTCATCTTTTGCATGTGTATTTCTCGACAATAACTCATTAACGGCATAGTTATGGCAGCTTTCGCAACCATGTTTTCGATATCCCGACATCAACCATCAGCAGAAACAACGCAAGCCCGGCGTAGGAGTAAAACAACTCCGTGAATCGTCGGTAAGAATGAACTTCAATCCGAGTCTTTTCAAGCCGGTCAATTTCCTTATAGATTTTCTCCAGCGTGGCATTATCGGTGGCGCGAAAATATTTTCCATCCGTGATCTCTGCGATTTTCATCAGGGCATTCTCATCAAGGTCGACCGGCATCATTTGGTACCGGATCCCAAACGGGGTTTGCGTAGGATATGGCGCCTCGCCGATCGTTCCCATGCCCACGGTGTAGACGCGAATTCCGTACGACGCAGCGATTTGCGCTGCCGTGGTCGGGTCGATTTCGCCGCGATTGTTCACGCCGTCGGTCAGCAGGATAATGACTTTGCTTTTTGACTTGCTGTCTTTCAAGCGGTTCACCGCGTTTGCGATGCCGAGGCCGATAGCAGTACCATCTTCAATCATTCCGGGTTTGACCGGCTTAAGGAGATTCTTTAGCACCGCATAATCGACGGTGAGAGGGCATTGCGTGAAACTTTCGGACGAAAAAATGACGAGCCCGATTCGGTCATTCGTCCGCCCGTCGATAAACTCCTGCGCTACGGCTTTCGCAGCTTCAACACGGTTCGGATGAAAATCTTCAGCAATCATGCTGCCGGAAATGTCAAGTGCCAGAACGATATCGATCCCTTCACTGTAGACATTTTCTCCGTGTGAAGCCGACTGTGGACGGGCAAGCGCGAAGATTAACAGCGTGAGCGCAGCCATGCGAAGAATGAACGGCAGATGCCGGGCGCGTTCCTTCCGCGTGGAGGATGCTTCGGAAAAAGGCATAAGGCTCGAGAACCGCACATCGCTTTCACGGTATTTCTGGCGAAAGTAATACCATACCGACAGCGCGGGAATCAACAGCAGCAGGAAGAGGAACCCTTTGTTCGCAAAGGTCACATCAAACATGCTCAGGCACCTCCTCTTGAGGCTTCGTCCGTTCGACAATGTCCAACGCTTGCGGAATGACGGCTTCGTTTTCCGAAGGAACGGGCGTGTATTTTGCAAATTTTACAAGGTCGGCATTAATGAAGAATACTTCAATCAACTTTGTAACGTCCGCTGCCAAAGTAAACCTCCTGAGCTGGACAAAAACTTCATCCGATGTCAGCTCCAGTGCCATAATTCCGTACCGTCCCTCAAAATACTGCCGGATAATTTCCGTCGCTTCCGAGTAAAAAGCTTTTACGTCTCCCTGCTGCCAGAGTCGCTTTTCTTTCAATTCCTTCAAACTGATCATCGCCTGGATGTGCGGCAGAATCTTCGGCGCATTCTCTTCGACAATTTCTCCGGCTTTTCTTTTTCTCTTTCTATAGTAAGAGTATCCGCCATAGACAAGCGCTGCAATCGCAAGGAGAACTCCTGTATAAAGAGCGATCTCCTTCCATGTCAGCGGAACACCGAGCGGCGGTTTGATGTCTTTGATGGCCTTTGCAGTATCAACTTCAACCGTAGAAACCTGGACCGTCAGCGGATCTGATTGAACATAGTGCCGTGTTGTGTCGTTTGGATGCATGTATGCAATACGGATCGGCGGAATAACAAACGAACCGGAATCATACGCCGAAAGTGTGACCTTCCGGCCTTCCGTCACTGATCCGCCCGACCCTGCGGCTGGCACCGTGTCGAGGTGAACAATTTCAAAAACGCCGAGCGTGTCCTTCATCTCGCTCCACAGCACCTTCACCGAATCGGCATGCTTCACTTGCACCGTCAAGTTCAACCAGTCGCCGACCGTGATATGTGTCGAATCGACGCTCGCGGCGACCGAAACTTCCTGGCTGAAGAGACACGTAGCGTGAACGGCAAAAAGAACGACAACAACCCCAATGTGCGTTAATACCTTCTTCAATTGAATTCTCATTACGTCCCGGCTTATTCCCTTTACACTTGTTACAACCGCTGTTCTCGAATCTTAAAGAAATCAATCAGCGGCTTGATGTACGGATTTTGAATATGGATATCGATTCTGTCGACTTTGGTCGACAGGAATAATTTCTTTAACCGTTCTTCGTGCTGCTGCCAATAGTAACGAAACGCTTGCTGGATGTACATGTTGCTTGTGTCGACCCATCGTTCGCGTCCCGATTCAGCGTCGTGCATTTTTACAAGGCCGATTCTCGGCATTTCCCGCTCGCGGGGATCCTGCATCGTAATGGCGATAACGTCGTGTTTTTTGCTCACGATGCGGAGCGCCGCGTCGTAGCCCTCGTCGATAAAGTCGGAGATCAAAAACGTTATCGAACGTTTCTTGATAACAGAATTCAAATACTGAAGCGCTCCTTTGATGTCGGTGCCGCCCCCTTCGGGCGCAAACGAAAGGAGGTCGCGCACGATGCGGAGGATGTGTGCCTTCCCTTTTTTCGGCGGAATAAACTTTTCGATTCTGTCGGTGAACAGGATCAGCCCGACTTTGTCGTTGTTACGGATCGCCGAGAATGCGAGGACCGCGCAGATTTCGGTCGCGATTTCATTTTTCATCGCCGCAACCGTCCCAAAATTTTCAGAGCGGCTCAGATCGACGAGCAGCATCACCGTTAACTCGCGCTCTTCCTCAAAAATTTTGATAAACGGATGATTGAACCGGGCCGAGACGTTCCAATCGATCGAGCGGATATCGTCTCCGTACTGATACTCGCGAACTTCGGAGAATTCCATGCCGCGCCCCTTAAAGACAGAGTGGTACTCGCCGGAGAAGACATGGTTCACCAGCCCCCGCGTCTTGATTTCAATCTGCCGTACTTTTTTAAGAAGTTCTTGTGTGGTCATTTTTTTCAATGAACAATCATCAATGAACAATGATCAATGATCAATGGATGAAATGCTTTTCTTGTGTTGATTGTTCATTGATGATTGTTAATTGTTCATTGATGATTGTTAATTGTTCATTGATCATGGTACTTCGATTTTATTGAGAATCTCCTGCACAATATTCTCCGACGTCACTTCTTCCGCTTCCGCTTCGTATGTGACGGCAACGCGGTGGCGCAGCACGTCGAGGCTGACGGCGCGAACGTCTTCCGGGATCACATAGCCGCGCCGTTTGATAAAAGCGTATGCCTTTGCTCCCAGCGCAAGATTAATCGTTGCACGCGGCGACGCGCCGTAGCTGATTAATTGCGCGATGCCGGGAATCCCGTACTCCTTCGGGTTCCGTGTCGCAAAAACGATCTCGAGAATATACCGTTCAATTTTTTCGTCCATATAAATTTCCCCCATCACTCCCCGTGCCTTCATAATATCTTTCGGCGATATGACGGGTTTGACGTTCGGTTCTGTTCCGTTGACGTTTTGCCTCATGATTTGAAGCTCTTCTTCTTTCGTCGGGTAGTCGATCCTCACTTTGAGCATGAAACGATCGACCTGGGCTTCCGGCAGGGGATATGTCCCTTCCTGCTCGATCGGGTTTTGCGTCGCCAGCACAAGGAACGGTTCTTCAAGTTTGAACGTTTCTTCTCCTATGGTGACTTGCCGTTCCTGCATTGCTTCGAGCAACGCGCTCTGCACTTTTGCCGGTGAGCGGTTGATTTCATCGGCTAAAATGAAATTGGCAAAAATCGGCCCTTTCTTTGTTTGGAATTTCGAGTCCTTTTGATTGTAGATAAGGGTTCCGACCAGGTCGGCAGGGAGCAAATCGGGAGTAAACTGAATACGTTGGAATTTCGCCTGAATTGCTCCCGCGAGGGTTTTCACGGCCATCGTTTTCGCGAGACCGGGAACTCCTTCGAGAAGGATGTGCCCGTTGGCAAGCAAGCCGATGAGCAATCGCTCCACCATATTTTTCTGTCCAACAATAACTTTCCCGACTTCCAAAGTGAGCAGGTCGACAAACGCACTTTCGCGCTGGATCTTCTCGTTGATAGCCTTAATATCGTGCTCCATTCAACCTCCGAACATGAATAAACAAGCGTAATTATTTGGCAATTTTGCAGTTAGACTGCTTCTAATTTAAAAATGTTCCGCTTAAAACCAAATATGGCAAACGAATTTGGTTTCGATGAAAATAATTTGTAATTTTTTACTTGCCATTTTAAAATCACCCCAATAATTCAAAGGCTTTTTTTATGACAAAAAAGTTGCTGGCGTTTTCTATCCTGTCGATGCTTTTTGCCGCAGGCTGCGGCGAAAAAAAGGCCGATCCGGCGAAGATCGACGAAGCTACGAAATTGATTGACAATAAAGATTTTGAAAAAGGCATCGCCATGATCGACGACATTGGCAAGGCAAGCCCGAGCGATGAACTGGTCAAGAAAGCGCAGGTCGATGCACACATGAAGTACGCGAATTTTCTCATGTACGAATCACTGCTGCCTCCGAAAGAAAAATATCCGTCAGCGCTGCGCCAATACCGGCTTGTCGCCACGATCGACCCCGATAACGCCGAAGCAAAGCAGAATATTAATTTGATTGAAGGTATCTACAATCAGATGGGGCGCCCGATTCCGCAGTAATGAATTTGATCGGCAGCAGGTATTTTAGAATAAAGTTATTGCAAGAAGAGAAGCAACAAAGTCCCCAAAGGATTCCTTACAGCGGGACAATCCCTTTATTCTTCAAAAGACCCCAGGTCGTGGGATCTTTTGAATCAACGGTCATTGCGAGGCGTTTTTTGCCGAAGCAATCCCCATTAAACAAAAGGATTGCTTCGTCGCTCCGCTCCTCGCAATGACTTTATTCTTCAAAAGACCCCACGACCATTTGATTCTTTCTATAGCGGCGGATTTGTATCTTTGATAAATCACTGGCGCTTAGCCAGTCCCCGCCAAAAAGCGGCGGGACTTCGCTGGAGCTGCCTTCAAGATTTAAAAGCGGGCGCTTAGCTCAGCTGGTTCAGAGCGTACGCCTCACACGCGTAAGGTCGCAGGTTCGATCCCCGCAGCGCCCACAAGAAGGGAAGAGGAAACTCTTCCCTTTCTTTTTTAAGAATCCGGTCGACTGCTTCGCAGATGGCCCCGCTTCTTCGGGCGCGGGTCATCATTCTTCGTTGCCATCCTCTCGCCCGCGGCTTTTCTTTTGATCATAGTGGTGAGTCATCTCATATTCCAGCTCAGGGTCGATTTTCTGCTGTTCTATTTTCTTTTCCCGTTCCATCAGTTCCTCGTGATGAGCCTGGAGATAGTCGAGCTCCTTCTTACCGTATGAAAGTCGGGTGATGATGACAAACAGTACCGGGAACAATTAATATCGCAAGCGTCGATGCGGCAAGCATGCCGCCGAGAACCGTAAACCCGATCGTATTTCGTGCAACAGCCCCTGCCCCTGTTGCGAAAGCGAGCGGCATGACACCCAGAATAAAAGCCATGGATGTCATCGTGATGGGGCGTAACCGCAGCTTGACGGCTTCTAACGTGGATTGGATAAGCTCCTCTCCGCGGTCGACCCTCACCTTCGCAAATTCCACAATCAAAATGGCATTCTTTGCAGAGAGCCCAATCAAGGTGATGAGTCCTATCTGCGCATATACATTGTTGGTGAGACGCGGGGTACACATCAGCATCAGGATGGCGCCAAACGCACTGATGGGGACCGGAAGTAACACGGTAAGAGGTACAGACCAACTTTCGTAGAGTGCGGCGAGAAAAAGAAATACGAATGTGATAGAGAAAATGAAAATATAGATCGTGGCCGACCCCGCTTTTATCTCTTCATAACTCAACCCAGAAAATTCATACGTGTATCCATGCGGTAAAGCTTTCTCTGCGGTTGCTTTCAGAGCCTCTATTCCCTCCCCGGTGCTGTAGCCTGGCGGTGTGGAACCATCCACTTCTGCAGAACGAAAAATATTAAAATGTGTTATCAGCGGCGGCGCTTCGGACGCTTCGTAGCTGACCAACGTGCTGAGCGGCACCATCTCCCCATTCTGGTTGCGCACATAATATTTATTGAGGTCCGATATCAATGCACGATACGTCGTATCTGCCTGCACCACGACATGGTAGGTGCGGTCGTAGAGCGTAAAGTTATTCACAAACAAACTTCCCATGTACGCCTGCAATGTTGTAAAGACATCTGCAATATTCACCCCCAGCTTTTCACACTTCTCACGATCCAATGCCAGGTCATAGCTGGGCGTATGTGCACCGTAATAACTAAACGCGGTCGAGATTGCCGGATTCCTACGCGCCTCGGCGACGAACTTTTTCACGACTCCTTCAAATGCATGTACATCATCGCTCGTGCTGCCCTGTTCGATCTGCATACTGAATCCCGCAGCCTGCCCTATACCGCGGATCGGAGGAGGTGGAATGACAACGATATTGGCATTGTCAATGCCGGCGCCGGCAATCTCTTTTCTCAGTACATCCATAATGCCTGGTATTTGTTCTTCCGGCTTCGTCCGCTCCTCCCACGGTTTAAGCATGCAAAAGATACTGCCGGCATTAGATGTAGCCCCGAAATTCAATATGTTCAGACCGGAGATAGCCGAGTAGTGGTTCACACCGGGAGTAGAACCGACGATCTCCATGAGTTTCGTAATGACCGCTACGGATTGAGTGGTAGAGGTTCCTTCCGGCATTTGATATGTTACGTACAAACGCCCATCGTCTTCGGCGGGGATAAAGCCGGATGGTTTTTTCTTGAACAAGAAAAAAGCGGCAATACAAATACACAAAAGCAGAATGATTACATACCTTGATGCATTGATCCCGCGCCGTACAGTTCCAACATAGTCCCTCGTCAACGCTTCAAACCAACGATTGAAAGGAGCGAAGAATTTCTCACTCCATCGGAGCTTGCTGCTTCCATGCGGCCTAAGAAGAAGGCTGCAAAGCGCAGGGGTTAACGATAATGCAATGAACGCGGACAACATCACCGATATCGCGATGGTGATGGCAAATTGCTGATACAACCGTCCTACAATGCCCGGGATGAAACCGACGGGAACAAACACTGCTGCAAGGATAAGCGCAATGGTGACAACCGGCGCCGAGATATCTTTCATGGCCCGGTACGTGGCCTCTTTCGCGGACAAGTGATACTCGTCGATATAATGCTGGACGGCTTCCACCACGATAATAGCATCGTCCACAACAATGCCGATGGCAAGAACAAATCCGAACATGGTGAGGGTGTTGATCGTAAATCCGAGCGGGATGAATGCGCAGAAGGTGCCTAAAATCGAAACCGGAATAGCGAGAATCGGGATAATCGTTGAACGAAGGTTCTGAAGAAACAGGAAGACCACGAGTGCGACAAGGCCCAACGCTTTCAATAACGTCTCAATGACTTCCTGCATGGAGACTTTGATGATTGTAATTGACTCAAAGGGGACGGTATAATCGACATCGGCTGGAAACGATTTTTTCAGCTGCTCCAACGTGGCGTAGACATTATTTGCAGTTTCAAGAGCGTTGCTTCCCGGCGTCTGATAAATAAAAATGATCGAAGCCCGCTTTCCGTCAACAAAGGAGTTGCTGGAAAAAGTGAACTTACCCAATTCTACCCTTGCTACATCTTTAAGATGAACAAGCTCGCCTGTGGATGGAATGGTTTTGACGACCACATTTTCAAAGTCAGGAACTTTACTTAACGGTCCATTGACGAGAATGCCCAATTCAAACGGTTGTGTGTTTTGTTGAGGTGGAGCACCAGCCGCCCCGGCTGCTGTCTGCACATTTTGCGCGTTCAATGCGGAAATGATATCCTGTGGAACCAAACCATACGCCGCCATTTTCTCCGGATTCATCCAGACACGCATGCTAAAGTTGTCCGTTCGTGTGTAGACGTCGCCGACACCCGGCACACGCAGCAGGGCATCTTCTATGAAGACGTTGGTATAATTATCAAGGAACGTAATGTTGTGAGTTCCCTTCGGCGAAAAAACGGCTACCTGCATGAGCATGCTGGGATTGCGTGCACGGACCGTCAAGCCAAGGCGGCTCACCACAGACGGCAACAGCGGGGTCGCGATCCCCACCCGATTTTGGACATTTAATGCGGCAATATGAACGTTGGTGCCGACGTTAAAAGTGACGGTGATGCCCATCGACCCGGTGTTGGTGTTTGTACTCTGCATGTACTCCATGCCCGGAGTACCATTGACCTGCTCTTCAATAGGAGTGGCTACCGTTTGTTCCACCGTTTGCGCATCAGCGCCGGTATACTGTCCGCTAATTGAGACGGCGGGGGGGGTGATGTTCGGATATTGATCAACAGCCAGGTTCGCTATACAAATAATACCCGATATCATTAACACGAGAGAGATAACGATAGCGGTAACCGGACGTTTGATAAATGTATTAGCGATCATTCCTGGTCAAGATTATAGATATCGCGCGACCTTTGTAAATCATACTCCAATTCCGGGTCGATATTTTGTTGCTCCACTCTCTTCGTTTTTTCCATGAGCTCTTCATGATGAGCGTGGAGATAGTCGAGCTTTGCCTGGCCATACGACAGCCGTGTGATGATGACGAAAAGCACCGGCACGATGAAAATAGCAATTGTCGTAGCCGCCAGCATGCCGCCGAGAACGGTAAACCCGATAGTTCTGCGCGCTATCGCTCCGGCTCCTGTTGCAAACACCAACGGCAAGACACCAAGGATGAATGCCATAGAGGTCATCACGATAGGCCGCAAACGGAGCCGCACCGCTTCCATGGTGGATTGGATAAGCTCTTCCCCCCGGTCAACACGCACCTTTGCAAACTCTACGATCAGGATCGCGTTCTTGGCGGCCAGCCCGATGAGCGTGATGAGTCCTATTTGCGCATACACATTATTCGAGATGCTCGGCAGCAAAGTAAGCGTAAGGATGGCGCCAAAAGCCCCGATCGGTACCGCCAGCAAGACCGAGAAAGGAACGGACCAGCTTTCGTAAAGCGCCGCGAGAAAAAGAAAAACGAAGGTGATCGAGAAAACAAAAATATAGATCGTCGTTGAACCTTCCTTGATTTCTTCGTAGCTCAACCCCGAGTATTCGTAGTCATACCCCTCCGGCAACACCTTCTTCGCCACCTCTTTCAAGGCATTCAGTGTTTGAATACTGCTGTACCCCGGAGGAGATGCCCCCTCAATTTCTGCGGACCGAAAAATATTAAAATGCGATATCAGCGGTGCAGCTTCTACAGGCTCGTAACTAACCAGCGTTCCAAGGGGAACCATTGCTCCCGCCTGATTACGGACGTAATATTTGTCGATGTCCGATACTGTCGCACGGGCCATGGTATCTGCCTGAATCACCACATGAAAAGTTCGGTTGTATGTCGTAAAATCGTTGACATAAATACTCCCCATATACGCCTGGATCGTCGTGAAGACATCTGCAATATTCACTCCCAGCATTTCACATTTTTCCCGATTGACTGTGAGGTTATAGTTGGGAGTGTGGGCAGAATAAAAACTGTAGGCATGAGAGATCGCCGGATTTTTATTTGCCTCACTAATAAAGTTATTAACGACTTTTTCAAATGCATGAATATCATCGTTGGTATTGCGCTGTTCTATCTGGAAGCTGAAACCGACCACCGACCCTACACCCGGAATTGGCGAAGGCTGAATGACCTGAACGTTGGCGTTGGCAAGACCGGCATCGATGATGCGCTGTTGCATGACATGGATGATACCCGGGACTTGCTCACTTGATTTGGAACGGTCATCCCATGGTTTGAGCTGGCAATAAATGGTACCGCAGTTTGAATTGGTTGCATTGGTCACAACATTCAAACCGGACAATGCTGCGTAATGCCCTTCGCCCGGAGTTGACGCTACCACCGCCATCAGCTTCGTCATCACTGCAACAGATTGGGCTGTAGAAGATGCTGGAGGCAATTGAAACGTTATGTAGAGGTTTCCATCGTCTTCGGAAGGGATGAATCCTGTTGATTTGTTTTGAAATAAGAATACCGCTCCGATACAAATGCAAAGAAGGAGGATGACAACATACTTCGATCCCTTGATGCTGCGTTTTACGCCCTCGGAGTATTTATCGGTGAGTTTATCGAACCAGCTGTTGAAAACAGCGAAAAACCGGCCTATTCCCCGGGGAGCCACGCCTTTCTGCGGCGGCTTGAGAAGAAGGCTGCAGAGTGCCGGCGTCAACGATAAAGCGATAAAAGCGGAAAGCATTACCGAGATCGCAATGGTGATCGCGAACTGTTGATACAAGCGCCCTACGATTCCCGGTATAAATCCAACAGGGACGAAAACGGCTGCCAGGATCAATGCAATAGCTACAACGGGGGCCGAAATGTCTTTCATCGCCTGGTACGTGGCCTCTTTTGCCGAGAGGTGATGTTCGTCCATATAATGCTCCACCGCTTCGACGACAATAATAGCGTCGTCCACCACGATGCCGATCGCCAGAACAAAACCGAACATGGTGAGCGTGTTGATCGTAAAGCCGAGCGGGATGAAAAAACAGAACGTTCCCAAGATCGAGACGGGAATTGCAAGTACAGGGATGAGCGTGGTGCGAAGGTTCTCAAGGAACAAATAGACGACGAGGGCGACAAGGGCCAGCGCGAGAAGAAGCGTGACAACAACCTCACTCATGGAAACTCTGACAACCGTCACTGATTCAAAGGGGACACTGTAGTCAACGTCCGTGGGAAAAGAGTTTTTCAATTGGGCGAGTACTTATAAACACCCGTTGCCGTTTCAAGGGCATTGCTTCCCGGAGCCTGGTAAATGAGAAGACAGGAAGCCCGATGTCCATCCACAAATGAGTTGCTCGAAAAAGTGAACTTGCCCAGCTCTACCCTTGCGACGTCCTTCAGATAGACCAGCTCACCGGTTGACGGCTTTGTTTTGACGATAACATTTTCAAAATCCGACACCTTGCTCAAGCGTCCGTTGACAAGAATTCCTAATTCAAATGTCTGCGTCTTTTGTTGAGGCGGTACACCCGCTGAGCCCGCTGCCACCTGTACATTTTGCGCGTTCAACGCAGAAATAACATCCGTAGGAGTCAAACCGTAGCTTGCCATTTTTTCCGGATCCATCCAGATGCGCATACTGAAATCGTCCGTGAATCTACTGATGCTGCCGACGCCGGGCACCCGGAGTAACGCATCCTGCACAAAGATATTCGTATAATTATCGAGGAACGTGATGTCATGTGTTCCCTGCGGTGCGAAGATGGCAACCATCATGAGCATGCTGGGATTCAACGCCCGCACCGTAAGTCCGAGACGGCTCACTGCCGCAGGCAATAACGGCGTGGCAATGCTGACACGGTTTTGAACATCCAGCGTTGCAATATTGATGTCCGTTCCGATGTCAAACGTTACGTTCATCGACATCAAACCGTTATTGGTGTTATTGCTTTGCATGTACTCCATGCCCGGAGTACCGTTCACCTGCTGTTCGATGGGAGTGGCTACCGTTTGTTCAACGGTCAGCGCATCGGCACCCGTAAATTGACCGTTCACTTGAACGACGGGGGGCGTGATTTGAGGATACTGCTCGACAGGCGAGTTAAAGATACAGATGATACCGGTGATCACTAATATGATCGAGATAACGATTGCAGTGACCGGTCTTTTGATAAAGATATTAGCGATCATAGTTTATTCTTGCACGCTGATGGTACGCAGAATTGAAAAACTTTGCCATATCGCCGCAAAGACACGAAGGCGCGAAACATCAATGTCTTGGCGACTTTCTGCCTTCGTAGCAATACGATGACGATTTTGCTGCAAATGAATTACCCAATCGGAAAGAGGTGTATTTCGCGACACGCGAGAATCTCTTGTGAATTCTATCTGCTTCCGGTCCCTTTTCCCGCTTGGGCAGATGATCGGTCTCCAGAAGGTGCTATGGGTGAGCCATTACGCAAAGATTGTATGCCATCGGAGACGACGTTGTCACCCTCGCTGATTCCGTCTTTTATAATCACATTCGCCCCAAGGATCGCCCCAAGATGCACCTTCTTTTGAAATGCAAATAGACGGGGGGCCCCTGTCGCTGCCTGGAGGTTTCCGGCTTTATCGCCGACATTCATCACACTATCCTTTGCCACATAGACAAAATATTCGCCCATTTCTTCCACGACGGCTCTATACGGTATCACCAGTTGAGCGGTTGAATCCTGATTATGAACCCGTACCACACAGCTCATGCCTACCCGTAAAAAATATTGCGGATTAGGAAAAAGGAGCCTGATCCTGATGGAACCCGTCTGAGGATTCACCGCCCGGTCGATAACGGAAAGTGTTCCCGTATACGTATAGAGAGAATTGTTGGGCAGTATAAGCGTGAACAAGGAATCAATCGGCGGATTGCCGGTATTTTGCAGATTGTTAAAGAAGGATAACTGCTTTTCGTTGATTAAAAAATCAACTGCCATCGGGTCATCGGTAGAGATGGTGATGAGAACCGTCTGGCCTACTGTGACCAAATCTCCGAGTTTCACCTGGCTGAATCCTATCGTTCCGTCGAATGGAGCGGTGATGACAGAATACGCCAAATTCGTCTTGGCGATTTTTAAGGCCTCTAATGCCGATTGGTATGCACTTTGCGAATTCTCCAACGCAATCGCCGCGTGATCATAAATCTGTTTTGCCACGGCTTTATTTTTATTCAGGTACTGGTAACGGTCGGCATCCTGCCGCGCCAGCTTTAAATTCCCCTCCGCAACTTTGACGTTAGCGAGAGCCGTATTGTAATTATCTTCGTAAATGCGTCTATCAATATCGTACAACTTCTGCCCTGCTTTCACGTGGCTGCCTTCCTTAAAAAATATCCCCGTGATATAACCCTGCACTTCGGGAAGAAGGTTGACCTGGTTCAACGCTACGGTTGTAGCCGTATACCTGTCATAATAGGTAACCGGCTGCGCCTTCACGGCAAACAAATTCACCGGCACAGCAGGGGGAGGAGGCGGCTGCTGTTGTTTACATGAACAAAGAACCAGGCAGCCGATGAATGCTATGAAAAAGAATGCTCTATTCACCATCATAATACTATCCGTTAATGTGCATTAATAATGAGAAGGAATTTCGCCCATCGCTTTCTCCAAATCTATTTTGCTTGACAGAAGCTGGAAGAGGGCGTCGATATAACCTATTTCCGCGGTTATCAAGTTTGATTCGGCCACAAGGAGATTCAGATAAGCAACGACTCCCTGATTGTACTGGAGCGAGACAACACGGTAAACATTTTGCGCCCGCGATTTATTATCATCTAACAATCGCAAGTTGTACAGGTTGCTTTTGTAGTTGGCCAACGCGGAAGTGTACTCTGTGTAAATCTGCGATTTCAAATTCATCTCTTCCCAATTCACATTCTCTTCCTCAAGCTCCGACCGTTGCACGTTTTCAATACGCGAAAAGCCGGTGAAGATGGGGAAATTTAGGGACACTCCAAAATATGAATAGGGGTACGTGGTTTTAAAAAGGGTTGAGGATGAGGGACTTTCGTATTCATAATAATAATCGTAAAAAACGGAGACAGTCGGAAGAAATGAAAGTTTGCTGTACAGCGTCTGCTGACGCTGCAGTTCTTTTACTGTCTGAAGCTGTTGATATTCGATCCGGTTCTCGTACCGTAATTGCCTCGTGGTGTCGGCATATATTTCCTTCATCATTTGCGTCGTATCAAACGTCACATTAAAATCTTTTTCCGGCGGATACCCCATGAGCTGCTTTAAGGCGGCGTACTCCGGTACGACGTTTTCAATTTGCTGCTTCAATTGCGCTTTTGAATTATTGAGAGTGATCACTGCTTGTTGATAATCCGTCTCATCGACGATTCCGCCTACGTACTGGTGGTATGTATCGGTAATATTTCTGCCGAGACGCGCGGTATCTTCTTTCAGGATATTGATCTCCTCAAGCGTCAGTAAGAGGTTGTAGAATGTCTTGCTGACAGATGAGACAATAAATATTTTCACGCTGTCCGAAATTTGTTCGGCCTGCTTCGTCAACAGCGGAGCACTCGTTGCCGCATAGAAAAGCTGGGGTTCGAATAGTGTTTGCGAAGCGGACAGCTGGGGGATGGCGGTGTTCGCCACGCCCGTGCGCGTTGGAATCGGCGCCCCTCCAGGCAGTGGATTTGGAGAGAGCGTCGTAGGCAATTGGCTGTAATGGACCATGTTGCCGGAGAGATTCAATTGGGGGAACCAACCGGACAAGTTAATAGCATTGGTCGCCTTAGCAATAGCCGTATTCACGAAGGACTGATTCACGCCGGGCTGGTATTGCAGCGCATAGCGAATGCACTGTTCGAGCGTAAAGAATTGGGTTGAATCAGCTCTGTGATGATTTTGGGAATAGCTGCAAAGCGGTATAGTTAGAACAACGGCAATGAATAGAAAAAGTCGATTTATTTTATCCTTCATTTCAATGATATTTTTTGCACAAAAGTAATTTTCTGCTTTCCGATGCTTTTTACGCCAACCCGATGGCGGGCAATCGCTTGTACCTGTCTGTGATTTCACAACTGGTATTTCCACGCATTTGTTATCCATTGTAAGAACACTTTAGACAAAAGATATTAAGAGATGGTTGAATGGTTGTGCTTGATAGCTCATATAAATTTTGCAGCTCCAGCATGTAGTGTTTTGGCTGCGCTCGCCAAGCGATAAAACTGTAAGTAAAGCGGCAAGATTGTGATAAGAGTTTTCGTAATGGGAATTAAAAAATGTTTGATGTAAATTGGGGGAATCGCGATAATGCAACCAACTTTGAAAGCTGGTACTCTCTTTCGACGAACCTCTAACCCCTCGGGCCGAGGCTCCCGTAAGGAACCGAAGACCACGAAACAACCGAATATCCTGCCGATGCGAGATCCTGCATCGGTTGCCTTCCCAAAGAGTTCCTTTGGAAAGGCATCACTTCGCCATTTGCAGGATTGACCCACGGGCGTAAAGTATTGTCAATAATATAGCAAAAAAAAAATCTATCTCAAGCTCCCTCGAATTATGGCCGCGGGCTACTTTGAAGAATAAAGTCATTGCTTCTCCCGCTCGAAGAGCGGGAGAAGCAATCCCCATTTAAAAAATGGATTGTGCCACTGTACGGGATCCCTTTGGGACTTCTGCAAAAAACAACCAGGAACGACCTTTGATTTAAAATGATCCGCTACCCGCATTTTGGTAGTCCGTTTATTGCAGGCTATTGAATATCTTGTTAATTTCACTTGGCAAATTTTTCAGGAAACATTTTTCTCCGGGTAGTGCCCAATCTTGCCGATCTTAATTGTTATAAGAAAATAAATCACAAAATGGTTAATGAATAAAATCAAAACAACGTAGGAGGGTTCATATCATGGAGGAATTTGCATTAATTATGAGACACGAAGATGGCCATAAAGTGGCTTCACCGGAACAAAGAGAAATTTGGATGAAGCAGACAACGGCCTGGATCGACGGTATTGTGGCACAAAACAAATTTAGCAGCGGCACAGGATTGCCTTTTGAAGATGCCAGGGTCGTAAGACCTAATAATGTCGTTACGAATGGGCCTTTTGGAGGGAGCAAAGAAACAATTGGCGGATTCATTATTGTTAAGGCAAATTCCGTTGATGAAGCGGTTGAATTCACAAAGGGGTGCCCTGTGTTACAGGGAGAGGGAAATAGTGTTGAAGTACGAAGAATTGCAAAAAAATAAATTTTTGTAAAATATAAAAGCATCGGCAAAAAACAGAGGTTGCTTTTTCATGGATGATTGAGAACTGATTCCTCATTTATTCAGGACAAAATACAGAAACACAGCCCCCGTTCCTTTGCAGGCGTTTTGGGTTTGACCAAACAGGAATTGCCAGGTGGTGAATCAATTTGAGAAGACTGAATCAAAAACGGATGTCATGCCCATGAAAGTGGGCATCCCTTGCGTGGTAAAAAATGAATATTTGGATTCTCGCCGAGTCCCTACGGGTCTATCGACCCGAAGGGTCGTTGACGAGTCTTCGACCCGCTTTCGCGAGACCTTATGTTTAAAAATGAGTCACTACCTAAAACTCCGATCACGGGAGACCTGAAATTTAAGAACATTTCGACGAGTTATGTTGAGCGGCAAAATCTTACCATGCGGATGAACATGAGGCGATTTGAGCGGTTGACAAATGCGTTTTCAAAGAAGGTTAAGAATCACGCTCACGCCGTAGCTTTACACTTCATGTATTACAATTATTGCCGAATTCATAAGACGTTAAGGGTGTCTCCGGCTATGGCGGCGGGTATCGAAAAGCATCTATGGTCTATTGAGGACTTGGCGAGATTGCTTCAGGCGTAAGGGTAAGCTAAATTCTTTTATTGGAGAGTTCTTCAATATATTAGAAAACAAAGAGTACATTTTCTCATAAAGCAAATCTTTGCCAATCGTTTTTGCTAATAACTTTATCGATTTCGATTCATCAAGCCTTTTAAATATCCCTATCATAACAGCTTCAAAATAGATTCTTGGTTTATGGGATCTATTCTTTTTAGCAATGGACGTTACATTTAATTTTAGTGCAAAGTTATTTTTGTTATCTTTTCTTAAATAAAGAGTCACGATTGCCGAAAACTCCACACCCAATTCCTCTCCCTTTGCTTCTCCTGGAAATTGTGGAAAAGCGCTTTTGAAACTCTCGACAAAATATCCCTGTAGTTTAAGCTGGTTCATATTCTTTTTGGCTAACCTTGTTTTCTACTATTATTGTGGTGATAATTGATTCTTTAAAATTCAATTTGAGATTTTTGCCCTTCTCAAAATTCTTGTAGATTTCAAAGTCTTGATATTCGTACTTGATGTATGGTTTAATGCCTAATGAAAATAAAATCTTAACTAACGTTCCGAGCCTTATATTTGCGCTTCCATCCAATACCTGTGTTACGTATGATCTCGAACAACCTAAAGTCTTGGCTAATTCTGCCCTACTGATAATCTTTTGATTCATTCTTTCTGCAATTATCTCTCTTATGTCTAATAATAATTTTTCCGTATAGAGAGACCAATCCTTTTCAATAAATTCCATTGAATCATTAAACTCATCTTCAATTTGTTTGTTTTTAATAAATTGAGGCATACAATTACTCCATTTCTTTAATACAGCCGTCCCTTAGCGTAATTGCCCTTTCTATCTCCTGAATATCGGTCTTATTTTTCTTTTTAACATATCCGTGGGTAATTATCGCATCATTTCCAAACATGAAGAAGAATAATCGAACGGGCTTCGGTTTAAGTTCATATAAATTACCGTGGCCCTTTAGTTTTTCCGAAATAGAAGTATTTTCAACGGGGAATTTTCGATCAGAGAGAAATTTTATGTGAAGATTAATCTTGTGCTTCAATTTCTCGTTAATATGCGGAAAAAGCTCTTCTTGGTAAATAGGAATATCTTTTCCTATTCCCATCGCCCTCACCTTTCTTTCCTCTCCTGAATGTATGAGTATAATGCGCACTACTAAGTTAAGTAATTAATTAACATTTGTCAATAAAAAAAATGAGAATTTTTCATGAATGTATTAATGAAAACGATCTAAGTTACTTGTAGAATTCACATTTGTCAAGTTTTAATTTAATTAAGCCAAATTCATTTTTTTTAAGCCTTGTTTGGCCACGTCTTATGTTTAAAAATTCAAACTGAGACACTACCAATTGCCGGCCTACCTTTATTGATTGATTCTAAAATAGTATATTTGCAGTGCTGTTTCGGTATCATTCATGATGAACTAGGATGACAACGATCAATAAGGAAACCTGCCAATGAAAACAACAACGCTCAAATGTAGGAACGCCCGCTTGGTAGTCTCTCTTGTCACTATGGCTGTCCTTTTCTTAACCCCACACACCATGTACTCCGGAACCATCCGGCACACCGAGGATTTCAGTAAGAATTGGAAGTTTCATCTTGGCGATGTCACGAACGCACAGAAAATCAACCTCAACGATTCTGACTGGCGAATTCTCGACCTGCCGCACGACTGGAGCATCGAAGGAGAATTCAAGAAGGACAATCCGGCGACGCCGGGCGGCGGAGCTTTGCCGGGAGGCGTCGGCTGGTATCGCAAAACATTTTCCATCGCGGAATCCGAAAATAAGAAATTAGCCTATGTGGAATTTGATGGAGTGTACCGGAATAGCGAAGTGTGGATCAACGGCTATTACCTTGGCAAGCGGCCATACGGCTATAGCTCTTTTCAGTACCAGCTGACTCCGTTCCTGAAATACGGCAACGAACAAAATATTCTGGCAGTGAGAGTCGATAACTCACAGCAGCCTAATTCGCGCTGGTATTCCGGTTCGGGAATTTATCGCAACGTCCGGCTTATAACGACAGAAACAATTCATGTCGATCATTGGGGGACGTATATCACAACACCGGAAGTATCGGAGCAATCGGCGACAGTTTCCGTCCGCACAAAAGTGAAGAATAGCACCGAGAAAGAACAAGCCGTGAAGGTCAAAACAACTGTCCTGGATGAGGACGGCAATGCCGTGGCAGAGATAGAATCCGGAAATGCCGTACCGAAAAATTCCGTCTCTGAAGTCTCCCAGGAAATTGCGGTCAAGACCCCGCATCTCTGGACGCTTGAAAGCCCGCACCTATACAAGGCCGTGACGACAATCAAATGCGATGGGAAGGTATGCGATGACTACGAAACGACGTTCGGCATTCGGACGTTTGTTTTCGATGCCGACAAAGGATTTTTCCTGAACGGAAAGCATGTGAAGGTCAACGGCGTCTGCGACCACCACGACCTTGGCTGTCTTGGTTCGGCGGTCAACAAACGCGCGCTCGAACGCCAGCTCGAGATTCTGAAAGCAATGGGGTGCAACGCCATCCGCACCTCGCATAACCCTCCAGCTCCAGAACTCCTCGATCTGTGCGACGCAATGGGCTTTATCGTTATGGATGAAGCGTTCGACATGTGGAAAAAGAAAAAAACCGATTTCGATTATTCCTTAGACTGGGACACGTGGCACAGGCAGGATCTCACAGATATGATCCTTCGCGACCGAAATCATCCCAGCGTTTTCATCTGGAGCATCGGAAACGAAATCGTAGAACAGTGGGATATGCAGGACAGCAGCGGTACGACCATCGCACAAGAGCTTGCATCGCTTGTAAAATCTCTCGACTCGACCCGGCCTATTACCTCCGCATGCAATAATCCGGTTCCCCTCAATCCTCTTATCCGGTCGGGCGCTCTCGATCTCATCGGACACAACTACAGCATTGATAAGTATCCCGACTTTCCGAAAACTTTTCCCGGAAAAAAATTCATCGCAACCGAAACGGTTTCCGCTCTGGCTACCCGAGGCCACTATGACATGCCGTCGGACACCATCAGGCGATGGCCTATACGCTGGGACATCCCTTTCAATACCGGAAACCCTGACAACACATGTTCCGCGTACGATAACTGCAGCGCTCCCTGGGGATCAACCCACGAAGAGACGTGGAAGATCATAAAGAAATATGATTTCCTTTCCGGCATGTTCATCTGGACCGGTTTTGATTATCTCGGAGAGCCAACTCCCTACGGCTGGCCTTCACGCAGTTCCTACTTTGGCATCATCGATCTGGCCGGTTTTCCGAAAGACGTCTATTATATGTACCAAAGCGAATGGACGGACAAGCCGGTGCTGCATCTTTTCCCCCACTGGAATTGGAAAAAAGGAGACACGGTCGACGTGTGGGCGTACACCAATTGTCAAGAGGTGGAATTATTCCTGAACGGGCAATCACTGGGGACAAAGAAGAAAACCGGCGATGCTCTCCACGTCATGTGGAAAGTTCCTTTTGCACCGGGCACGTTGAAAGCCGTCGGGCGCAGCGGCGGGAAGGAGATTCTGACACAGGAAATCAAGACAGCCGGGGAACCGGCAAAGATCGTTTTGGAGGCAGATCGGAACGCAATCTCTGCGGACGGTAAAGATCTTTCATTTGTCACGGTCAAAGTGCTGGATGAAGCCGGCACGCTCGTGCCGAATGCAGATAATCTCATTCACTTTAGTGTGTCAAGTGAAGGGAGAATTGTCGGAGTAGACAACGGCCTGCAGACGAGCCATGAATCGTTTAAGGCGCACGACCGGAGGGCATTCAACGGCCTCTGCCTCTCGGTGATTCAATCGACGGAAAAAGCCGGCCGCATTACGTTAGAAGCACGCTCGGACGGTTTGAAAGGGTCTTCGATTATCATTGACTCAAAATAAAGAGGAGCGTAAAGGGCAAAGATATTTTTTTCATCTCGTTCCCGATGCCCTGTTGGGAACGAGATGAAAACTTTCGCGTCTTTTCGTGAGCTTAGTGGATTGTTTGCCGTTCTGCATATATCTCGTTCCCAATCTCCGATGGGGAACGAGATAAATAACTATGCATACGAAAACACCCGAATGTTTTTTAGGGGCAGCGATCTGCAGAAATACAATTTTTCCGTGCACTTCGTGAGCTTAGTAGATTGCTTGCTGTTCTGCGAAAAACCAGTCAAGTACTCGAAGCACATTTCCATCATACCTTTTTAAAATCGATGTATCCCCGGTCGACATCCGTGTAGACAAGCTCTACGCGGACACGGTGGCCTACCTCCAGCCCGTCAAAACCGTTCACAAGCTTTCCTTCCACGGGAGGATGCAGAAGACGGACCCACGTCCCTTTGGCCGAAGCGCCGGTAACAATCGCATCGAATTGTTCCCCGATTCTCGACTCAAGCAACATGGCCGCCGCAGACTTCTCAACCTGCCGCTCCACTTTTTTTGCCTCGTCCTCCTCTTCGGTGCAGTGCGCAGCGAGCGTCTCCAATTCGTCAGTCGTATAGGGCTGGCCCTCTCCCGCCATCGCCGACTTCAACAAACGCTGAGTAATAATGTCCGGGTAACGCCGATTCGGTGCCGTGGAATGAGAATAGTCTTTGACCGCGAGGCCGAAGTGCCCAACCGCCGCGTCCGCCGGGAGTTCAACAATGTATTCGCCCGGTCCCATTAATTTGATAACGCTGAGACAGAGGTCCGGAAAACGAAGAGGGTCGGCGGCTTGCTCGGCGTTTAAAAACTGCTCCAATGATTTTGAGTCGGGCTTTTCCGGAAGAGTGAAACTCCGCTCTAAAGCGAGTTGGACGATCCGGTTCCAATTCTTCGGCGTACGCACAATCCGCCGCAGTGACGGATATTTCTTTTGTGCAAGGTATCGTGCGGTGACACCGTTCGCAGCAATCATGAAATCTTCTATAATGTCTTTTGCCCTGTTTTTTCTTTCAACATCAAGACGAGTGATTTCGTCATTGTCAAAAACCGGACGGGCTTCAATCGTTTCGAAGTTGAGCGCACCGTGCACAGACCGAAGCGCTTTCATCTTTTGAGCAGTGCGATCCTGAAGCCTGATGTTGTCGTCGAGGCCGGCGACGATGCCGATCTCTTCCGGCATCGGACCGTTCCCCTCAAGCCATTCGGCGACGCCGTTATAGGCCAGCTTTGCACGGTTGCGAACCGCCGCTCTGTAAATATCCGACCCCTGAAGCGATCCATCCTCGCCGATGACCATTTCAACGACGACGGCAAAGCGGTCCGAATCAAAATTGAGCGAAGTCAGGTCGGTTGAAAGTTTTTCAGGGAGCATCGGAAATATTTCTGCCGCAGTGTATACCGAAGTAGTATTATGCCGGGCATGTTCATCAAGCGCTGAATGGTTCTTGACGATAGCGTCCACGTCGGCGATGGCGACAAGGATCTTCACGGCTCCGTCAGGCATACTTTCTGCGACGGTGAGTTGATCGAGGTCGCGCGAATCATCGTTGTCGATTGAACACCAGAGAAGCTCTCGCAAATCCCGAGCCGACGCATCACCATCTGTCCCCTGCTCGTGGATGCCGTCAAGTTCTGCCAGGGCTTGACGAGAAAAATCCGGAAGAAGTCCTCTCTCAAGCATCACGCGGCGGGCAATTTTTTGCAGCAAAACGCGGTGTTTTTTATTGTTTGTATCGGTCATTAGTCAGTGTGATATTATTTTAGGCGTAGCTCACAATTTTTCCGCAAGAGATTGCGAACAGTATCGGATAAACGGGTCGCGTTGTCAACCGCCAAAATTGCGGTGAGCATCGCGCAAGGTATTACTTTCCCATCGTGTCAAGAATCTTTTCCATCTCATCCATCACGCGGTTCATTTTTTTCATCGTCAGATCAAACGGTGCAGAAGTGGTCATATCTACTCCCGCCTTCTTCAACAGGTTGATCGGGTAGTCCGACCCGCCGGCGGAGAGAAATTCCAGGTATCGTTTCGTCTCCGCCTTGTCTCCGCCCAACACTTGTTCCGAAAGCGCACAGGAGGCGGTGAATGCCGTCGCGTATTGGTAGACGTAAAAATTATAGTAGAAATGAGGGATATAACTCCACTCAGACTGAATTTCGTCGTCGACAATGCATATTCCCTTGTCGTGCCCGTAATATTTTTTCGTGATTTCCATGTAGACTTCGTTGAGCTTGTCGCCCGTCAAAGCGGTGCCCTGTTCAGCAAGGTCATGGATGCGGAGTTCAAATTCGGCAAACTGCGTTTGGCGGAAGACCGTGCCTTTGATTCCCTCCAGGTACTTTCCGAGCAGCGAGAGCTTCACCGTGTCATTCTGAATGGTTTTTAACATATGATCGATCAACAAGGCTTCGTTGAACGTCGATGCAACTTCTGCGACAAAGATCGGGTAGTCGGCCGTCGGGTAGGGCTGCGTTTTGTTTGAAAAATAACTTTGCATCGTATGCCCGAGTTCATGGGCAAGCGTACTCATGTCGTCGTACTTGCCGTTGAAGTTGAGAAGCATGTACGGATGAACGCCATACGCGGAGCCGTTGGAGTAGGCGCCGCTCCGTTTTCCCTCGGTCGGAAAAACGTCGATCCAACGGTCGGAAAAAGCTCTCTTCGTGACGGAAAGGTATTCGTTGCCGAGCGGCGCGAGCGACGCAAGAACATTTTGTTTTGACTCCTCGACCGAATAGTTCAGATCAACGCCGCGAAGAAGCGGTGCATACAGGTCGTAATAATGGAGCGTGTCCACCCCGAGAATCCTCTTTCTCAACTTCAGGTAACGATGGAACGTCGCGAGGTTTGCGTTGACGTTATCAACAAGGCTGTGATAGACCTGCACCGGAATATTGTTGGCATCGAGCGCGCTTTGCAGAGACGATTCGTACTTCCGCGCTTTCATGTAAAAAATATCTTTGTTCACGTTTGCCGAAAGCTCCGCCCCGTACGTTCTGCGGTATTGGTTCATCGCTCCGAAATACGCCGCAAAGACTTTTTTCCGGTCGTCGCGATTGGTGGATGCCCGGTGGAGGCTGAAGGCCGCCTGGTCCAGCTTCACTGTGCTTCCATCGCTCAAAACAAGTTCCGGATACGGAAAATCGGCATTCGAGAAGACATTGAAGATGCTTTCCGGGCCATCGGCCATCAAGCCGGCATCGGCAATAATTTTTTCTTCTCCCCCGCTCCCTGTATGCGCCTGGCGCCGCAGGATGTCGTCGAGATAATGACGGTATACTTCCAACTTTTTTTCCTGCTTGAGAAACGAGTCGACCGTTGCCCGGTCAATCTTGAGAATCTCGGGCTCGATGAATGATGCTGCCGCACCGATCGTCGAGCTGACCTGACTCATTTCCTGCTTCATCGCCAGATACTTTGATTCCCGCGTATCCTGGTCCGAGCTCATGCTTGCGTACGAGGAGAGTCGAGAATATTCTTTGGCAAGCCGGCTGCTGAACTCCAAGCACCCCAGCAGCTTTTCGGGTGAAGAACTCAGCGTCCCTTGAAATTTTTTTACCTCCGGAATTTCGGCAACGAGCGCCTCCTTTGCTTTCTTCCATGCGTCGTCGGAAGGGTACAGTTCGCTGAGATCCCATGTATCTTTCTCCGGGATTTTTGCCCTGTCCCGTTCCTGGGCAATCGCAGCGTGAGATTCCGCAGCCAAAATACCAAAAAGAGAAATGGCTGCTATTGTCAATGGGTGCATAGAAAAGCCTTTCGTGCAATAATGGAAGAATCTTTCGGGGATATGAAAAATTATAACGATTGTTTTGACCGTAGGTTTCAATCTATAGTAACAATGCTCGTGCTTAAAATCAATTGTCTTCAGTGCGAAATCGGGCGCGGTGCGTGCCATACTATTAAAAACAGCGCTTTGCATCAAGCCATCGCAATAGATTGGAATGTTGCAACACGCCCCCTTCCCCTCTCTCCGACGCACACGCCCTCGCCGCAGAGGGGAGTTTTAAGGAGAGAAGTTCAGACATCCTCCGGTGCCGACAGGAATAATAAAATGGATGTCATCCTACTGAGCATTACGCTTTAAATTATGTCATAGAGAAAAATTGTGAATTTGTGACGTGGTCCTGTTATATTCCCCTCTCTGCGTAGGCCTGCGGGGCAAGAGAGAGGGGTTAGGGGTGTGTCAGAAACCTGGGTAATCATGACACGAAAAATCATTCCATATAATCCAACATTAAAAAAAAGTAACCCGTGATCTGCGCAACAACAGTATTATTGGGGAAGTGTTGCTCCGGAAAAAATTGCGTCATAAACAAATGCTCGGCTACGACTTCCACCGGCAAAAGCCGATCGACCAATTCATCGTTGATTTCTTTCGCATTGAATTAAACCTTGCAATTGAGATTGACGGCGGTTCCCATGAGGGGGCTGAAGCGCAGGTGAAGGACGCTGCGCGGCAAGAACGATGAGAATCCCTAGGTGTAAAGTTTTTGAGGTTCAAAGGATCCAACACCAGAAAAAATATTCGAGATGTATTGGATATCATTGAGCAGTGGATAAAAACGAACGCACTATAACACACCCTCGCCGCAGAGGAGAGTAGACGATATGCGGGTTCGTTTGGAAGCATCAAAACAAAAAAAATGCGATGCACTTTTTATTGCACCGCATTTTCAGTAAAACGTTACTGTGTGAAACTCTTAGCTCAATCTGGAATATTCAGCAGCGTCCGGTTGCTGGTATACGCGTTGGAGCGTCCACTTCACTCCGTTATACTGCAGGATTGCAATCATCGTCACCTGGAATCCGTTGTAGGTTCCGGTCGATGTTATCCGCATTTGAGTCCCCGAAAGCCCCGTCGGCCGGTCTGCAACATACGACGCGCTTCCGCCGTTCACACTTACCGTGCTTGAAGGGAGGCTGGCCGAGGAGTTGCCCCCAACATCGCCTATGGCAAACTTTACGCCTGCATTGGAAATCTGTCGTGCCTGATCGTGGAAGGCTTGGGACTGTGCAACATTGTAGATAGCCTGGTCCGTCGTCGTAAACAACAACGCAAAAGCCCCGATCATGACATACGCCCCGAGACCGATAATGACTTTTGAAGTTCCCATACTCTCCTCGTTAATGTGGCCGATCTACACTCAAAAGCTTCTTCCGAAGCCCGTCTTTCTTGTCTTTTGTCTATGTTAAAAATAACATCTCCACGTGCAATAACAATACGGGCGGGGGCGTATACTCACAAATACGGTGCGCGCAGGATGCCTCTATTTCCTAAAGATTCTGTGGAAAAACAGTCCTCTCCCAATAGGCCCTGACGTATTTTGTAGGAAAATTGTTGACAGCGGTATCAGTGCTCTTTTCGTGCGAATACAAACCCGACGCCGCAGGGGCTGTCGTAATTTCATCTCCTACCTGACCGCTCGATTCCATGACAAGGCTCACTTTAATGGATTTAATTCCGGAAACGTTGGTGCTATAAGCCTTTGTGTTCCCTAAAGAATCGTAATATGTAAAGCATAGTGAATCGACGTCACGCGCCAACTCGAAAGCCGCCCCTCCGTTAATGCAACTGACCATTCTGTACAAACTTCGGTGAGTACCGGAGTACGTAGGACCGAGATAATATCGAACGAAATCGGCGACGCCGTCATTGTTAATATCTGCTGTAAATGCCATCGCCTGGGCCATGGCTGTGTCAAATGTCTTCGTCGTCCCGGTTGGTCCATACCCCGCAAGCCGAATATCATCGGTCAGCACTTGTGCCGGTACTACTGTCTTTTGCTTAACTATGTAAAGCGTACTCTTATAGGTATAGGCGCTTTGCAAACCGACGCTTAAATAGAGAGTCATGAGTACGATGGCGCCACGAATGACCATCGAACCGATGATGTCCAGCATTGTGCTCATTAGTACGTCGCAATAGCGCTAAATGTAAGAGGTTTTGTCAAATAAATCGGATGAGTCACAGTCACATCGATTCGCTTCCACCAAGTCTGAACGCTCGCAGATGCATTTGTGTTACTCTTTGTAACATAATAAACGTTCACTGTTAACTTGTATCCCGAAATGTCGGCAGAGTTCGCCGTCCTCACATATCCTTTATAGTCGTCTACATCGTCAAACCAACTCGGACTGTCCCCCCGAATTGATTTATACGGCACCACATCTGGATTTCCCCCCGGCATTACATTGTTTTCCGTCGCTGCTGAAGTCCCCATTGCACTTGGAGGGTCAAAAAGTGTTGGTCTACCTGTTGAATCCGGCCATGGCAAATTGTACTGATTGTAAGGGCCTGTAACTTTTCCCGATCCATCAAGCGTCACCTGCGAATCAAATTTCTTCGTCAAAATTTCTCCGATTAAAGCATTGGCAAAATTTGATGCCTGTTCTATTGCCTCTTCCTGGAGATAGTATTTCGTATTCTCGAGGATCATCTTATTGGCACTCAGAACTGCCAGGGTCAGCAGTACAAAAAATGCCGCTGAAATCATCGTCTGCCCGAGGCTCATCGTGGACCCTTTTCGGATGAGCGTTTAAGAAAAAACATTACGTTACGATGTGCCAATATACCGAACCCCTCAAAATGTGCAGTGAGATTTGTCACACGAGTAAAAGATTGCATCGCATGCCAGCCAGTGTCACAATAGCCTCTAATGAGAAATCTTTTGCTGCGGCCCATCTTCCTCGCCGTTCTTCCGAACATTTTCGGGAATTTTCTTGAGATGACATTCGCCACGGAGTGGAAGAGCATTACTTCCTCCTTCCAGAAAAGATGCCTTCGACAAGGAGGAATTGAAAAGGGGTCGCAAAAACACAGAACTTATTTTTTGCTGGAGCAGAAACTAATCATCGTCGGCAGTGACGTTTGCGACCTCTTCGACGGTCGTAATCCCCCTCTTGAGAAGCTCGAGGGCGTTCACTCGCAGAGTGCGCATTCCGTTTTTCAACGCAGCTTGCCGAACCGCCTCTTCGTTAACGGATGCGCCGGCGTCAAGAATCAACTGGCGAATTTCTTTCGTGAAGTACAGCGCCTCGTGGATTGCAGTACGTCCCTTGTAGCCTTTGATGCATTCGCTGCAGCCGATTGGTTGATAAAAAGTCGTGGAGCGGATTTCTTCTTCGCTCATGCCCAGCTTCCGCAGCAGCGGGGCGTCCGGTTCGCTGATCGGGCTTTTGCACCGTTCACACAATTTCCGGATCAACCTCTGGGCGACGATGATGTTGATGCTGTACGCGATGAGGAACGGCTCGATGCCCATTTTATACAGCCTGGAAACCGCACTCGGCGCATCGTTCGTATGAAGCGTCGACAGCGTGAGATGTCCGGTGTTCGCGAGCTTCACTGCAATCTCGGCGGTCAGTTTATCGCGAATCTCGCCCACCATCACAATGTCGGGGTCGTGACGAAGGATGGCGCGAAGCGCTCCTTCGAAATCGAGCTTTGAATTCAGCTTCACTTGCCGCGCGCCGTCGATAAAGTACTCGACCGGGTCTTCCACGGTGATGATGTTGAGCGACGAGTCCATCACTGTGCGGAGCGCTGCGACCAGTGTCGTGCTCTTTCCACTCCCCGTCGGGCCGGTGATGATGATGATCCCGAACGGCTTCGCAATGGCTTTGCGCATCACGCTTTCGCTGTACGGGTCGAACCCGAGGTCCTCGATGCTGCCGCCGATCACGGGTTCCATCAACACGCGGATGACGATCGATTCAAATTTATTCTTCAGCTCTTTTCCGATCAGGGGGATAACGGAAACGCGGAAGCGGACGGTCCTTTTATCGATGGTCAATTGTGCAAAACCGTCCTGGGCCATGTTGCGCTCGAACCGGTCCAGGTTCTTGGCTCTGTCTTTGACCACGGCCGATACCGCTTCGGCACGGGTCTCATTATTCGTGTACCACCGCGACAGCTTCCCGTCAACACGGAAGTGAAATTCCGTAATCTTGTCCCCGCGGGGGATCACGTGAATATCGCTCGCGCCGACCCGGACGGCATCGACAAAAATGCTTTCGACAAGGTCGACCAGTCCGCTCTTGCTGATTTCCTCTTCGAGCGCTTGTTCGTAATTCTCGGAGTCTTCTTCCCCTTCGTCAACAAAGGATTCCCCTCGCAGCATCGATTCCTTGTCTTTGTAGACCGCTTTGTCGAGGCTTACTCTTTTCCATAAGGCGGTCCACTGGCTCAGCGGAACATAACAAATTTCAAATTTTTGGTAATGGAATGTCCGCGCAATTTTGTAAACTTCGGGCTTGGTCGGATCGGGTGTTATCACGAGCAGCCTTCCCGGCCGTTCGGGATCGATCGAATACGGCAGAACATTATTTTCCTGCACCATCTCGCGAATCGACTCGGGGAGCGAAGTCAGTTCTTTTCGGATGAATCCAAGAACGCCGTCGTCGATCGTCTCCATAGAAATATCGAGGGTGCGGAAGGCGTAGTAATCGGCGACTTCACGGTACACAAGGTCCCGATCCATTTTGAACTGGTCGACAAGAATCTGCGGCAATTTGCGGCGGCCTTTATTTTCTTCTTTGTTGAGGACCTCAAGAGCGCGTTCAAGCACATCCGGCTGGATGATGCCCTTGTCGATAAGGATATCGCCGAGTTCTTTTTTTGCACTGCGTGTTTGCATTGTGCGGCCTGTTTACACCATTGACTGTGAAGATACCGTATCCATACCAAACCGGCTGCCTACATCGACCTGATATTCATCGACGCCGTCTCCGAGGAGAGAAGGGTCAGAAAAATCATTGCGACCATAATGATGACGGAGATAAAGACTTCAATAAAATTTATCAGGTTCTTCATCGCATAATGATTTTCCATCTGATAAAAATCCGCCAGCTGGTTTGCCGTATCTTTTACTGCGCCGGTCTCTGCGGCGGTTTTGAACCGGGAGATGAACATTTCAGGAAAAAAGTTCACCGCTTCGAGGGCTTTTGCCAATTCCGTCCCGTACTTCAGCATCGTCGGAATCGCAACGGTCTTGATCTGGAGCGAAAGGTATCGATTACCGCTTGATTCGCCCGCAAGCTGAATCGCCTCGATGTTTTCGCCGGCCGATGCGTACATGATCCCGAGCACGCGGCAAAAAATTTCCGTGCTCGTGTTCCGAAGGATGTTGCCGACGTACGGGATTTTGACAATATACTTGTGCATTTGGAGGCGGCCTTTCGGAGAGATGATGTACGCGTAAAAACCGCCTATGATAAGCACGAACAGGATGATGATCATCGCGAGGTTGCCTTGAAGCGCATCGCTAAAACCCAAAGTGAATTTCGTCAGCGGCGGCACCTCGTCAATGAGCGGCCCCATAAGCTTCATCATTTTCGGGAGCAGGAATAAAACATAGAATGCAATTGCCCCGACAAGAGTGAGCGATGTTACCGCGGGTAAAATCAACGCGCTCGTCAACCCTTTCTTGAACTCCGCCTGCCGCTCGACAAGTGCAGCAACGCTCTTGAAAATCGTCGTCATGTCTCCGCTCTTTGAAGCGATGCCGAGCATGAGAGCGGTGTGCTCTCCGAAAACCTTCCCCTGCTTCATAAAAGCCTCGCGCGAATCCATGCCGTTTTTCAAGTCAAGAATGATGTCGCGCAGCGCCACTTTCATATTCTTATCCTTGACGCTGTTCACCATCACCTGCAGGACTTCGGTGTACGGGAGTTTCTGCTCCAGCAGCCGCGCGCTTGTCCCGACAAACGATACGATCTCATTCGATGCTGCTTTAAAACGAATATCGTAGTGCCGGCGCACCCATCGCACGTCGAACCCAATGCGCTCCAGCGCCGCGACGACTTCCTGGCGGGTGTATGCGCTCTGAAATCCGTCGATGGTTTTTGCCCCATGGCGTACGCGGTAAGCAAAATTCTTTTTCCTCCGAACCGATACAACAATCGTATCGCGAAAACGAGGATGAAGTTTTGCCCTTCGTTTTGCGTCGGAGGATGAGCTTGCAGAGATGAAGCCCTGAACGGGTTTTCCGGAAGCTTCTTTTGCTACAATTTGATATGAAGTTGTTTCTGCCAATCTCTTCTCAGCCAATAATCACAGACGTCTTCTTCCCGGCACAGCCGGACGGCGCTGGTACGAGCAGAAGAAAGCGCATCGCTAAAAGCACTTTCATGAATGGGAATAGGGTTTTACTGAAGTTTGTGTAAAAATACGTAAACAATCAAGTCTCCACTATCGGGGCGAATACGGATATTCATTGTCGGGTAATGTACGGATATTAATCCAGCTTGACAATTCCCTTCGTCAAAGCGTACCGGGTCAGGCCGGCCACGGTGTGGATGTTCAACTTGCGGATGATTCGTTCCCGGTGCGTTTCAACGGTACGAACGCTCACAAACAACCGGCCGGCAATTTCTTTGTTGCCCAGTCCTTCGGCGATCAACGCAAGAACTTCCGATTCACGGTGCGATAGCTCGACACTCCCCTTTTTCCCTTTCGTCCTGGAATTCCTTATGTAGTCGTTCATCACCGCCTGGGAAATCTTCGGGCTGAAGTATGTCTCCCCGCGGTGCACAGCCTCGATGGCCGCGATCAATGCTGACGGTGAAGAGTCCTTAAGCACGTAGCCCTGTACTCCGGTAGAAATCATCCTGCTGACGTACTCTTTGGTATCGTGCATCGTGAGAATAAGTATTTTACTTTTGGGGACTGTCTTTTTGAGCAGCCGCGCAGTTTCCAGGCCGTTCATACCGGGCATGTTGATATCCAGAAGGATGATGTGCGGATGGAGTTCCATCGCAAGCCGGAGCGCCTCCTGGCCGTCGACCGCCTCGCCGACAATTTCAAACGCTTTTTCCTGAGCGAAGTACGATCGGAGGCCTTCCCTCACAAGCGGGTGATCGTCCACAAGCAGCAATGTTATTTTCGATTTTTTCATGCGTTCTGTTCCTTCACTGTCCGATTCAAAGGGGTAACTGCACGCTGATTTCCATCCCTCCTTTTGGAGAGGAATGAACTGAAACCGTTCCGCCGACATAGGCTGCCCGTTCCTTCATATTCAACAAACCCATGCCGGAATTTTTGGAAGGATGTGCCGTAAGATCCTGCTGGTCGGAGCCTTTTCCGTTGTCTTTGATTTTCAGGGTAAGCAGGGAATGATCCCTTTCGCATCGGATGACCAGCCGCGTAGCTTCGGCATGCTTTGCAACGTTGCTGAGCGCTTCCTGAATGATTCGATACATCGTCACTTCAATTTCGGGGGAAAGTTTTTTGGGAAACCGAACGAACTTTAGGTCAACGTCGACCTTTGCGACCTCTTCAAATTCTTCACACATGCTTCTCACAGCCGGAATAACTCCAAGGTCGTCGAGTTCGCTCGGCCGCAAATTCTGCGAGATCCTTCGCACTTCGTGCATCGCTTTTTCGAGAGAGACCTTCGCACTCGCTACCACATCCCGCAGCGCCTTGTCCTTGCGCCGCGTCCGCTCTTCAACGCTCTCCATCCTGAATTTTACCGACGAGAGAATTTGGTTGACGCTGTCGTGAAGGTCGCGCGCGACCCTCCGCCGTTCCGATTCCTGTGCATTAATAATACGGATCGGCAGCTCCCGTAACATTTCATCGACAACCCTCCGGTTCGTGATGTCGCGGAAATTGACGACGATGGCACCGACAGCCGGGTCTTCGAGCAAATTTTTCCCTATCCCCTCGATCCATCGCCATGAGCCGTTTTTTTCTTTGTAGCGGATTTCCGCGGCGGCAATTTTCGAAGGTTCGTGCAAAAGGTCGTCAAAGAGTTTCTTGATGGAATCGAGGTCGAGCGGATGAATCAATGCAAGCGCATTGTTGCCGATTAATTCATCCGGTCCGAAGCCGAGGACTCTGGTCACAGATGGGCTGATGTAGGAGAAGGTCCCCTCGCGGTTTACCAGGGCAACGACGTCCGAACTCTCCTCGATGAGCGAACGGAACCTCCGTTCCCGCGAAGCTAATTCATCGCGCGCGTGAACTCGCTCGCTCACATCCCGGACAACATTCCGGTATTCTTTCACATTCCCATCCGGGTCGCGGATAATCCTGGTCGATTGTTCCACCCATGTTGTGCTGCCGTCTTTTTTTCTTCCGCGGAATTCGCACGTCGTGTCGACGGTGCCGTCGTTGATCCGGTCGCGATAGAACTTCAAAATTCGGGGCCGGTCCTGCGGGACAATCATCTTGAGAAAAGGCTTGCCGAGGATTTCCTCGGGCATATAACCCGTTTCTGAAAAGAAGTTTGGGCTGCTGTAGACAATAAGACCCTGATGGTCGCAAACAAAATACACTTCGCTGATGTTTTCGACGAGGTCGCGGTATTTTTTTTCACTTTCGCGCAGCGCCTGGTCGGCAAGTTTCCGTTCCGTGAAGTCAATGATCGAGACGAGCACCTTTGAATAATCCGCCTCACATCCCGGCACGACGGACCATTGTAAAAAAATGTCTCTTCGTTCCCCGGTGAAAGTCCGGTTGAAATCCTCAGCCTCAAATGTTGATTTGCCGGAGGCGATAGCGACAAGCTCTTCGATAAACGCCTCATGAATCTCATCGCCGAACACACCGTTCAGTCCGGTAAAAAAATCCTTTTTCGTGTCAACATTGTACAACTTCATCGTTGCCCTGTTGACGTCGAGGATTTTTACCATTCCGGCACATGCCGTGACCTCGCCCGCGTGGTTCAAAAAATATCGCTTGAAGTCCTGGACACCGGACTTCCGCAAACGTTCGATGTACGCCTTGACTTCGGAAAAATCCTCTTCCCAAAGCGAGATCGGCGAGTTTTCGAAAAAACTCCGGTAGCGCGCTTCGCTCTGGCGCAGCTCAATCTCCTGGCGCCTCTGCCGGAGAAGCGAGCTCCATAACAAGATAGAAAACCCGACAAGCAGCAGGCCAACGGGCAGAAGAAAATTAAAATGCGGTATCATGAACTGCCGGCCGTGAAATAAAATTTGCTTGCAGCGGGAAACGAAAGCCGCCGCAGGAAACAAAAAACCTCTATCTTCCGCGGAAGGCGGACTTCAAGAGGTCGTTGTGTGAGCAGGGCCAATCCAACGTCGCTTCTCCCGATTTTACAACACGACAACAAATGATCAGCATCCACGGCGGGATTTTTTTTCACACCCGCCTGCTCACGAAAGTGTATGGATATTCCCGGCAAAAATCAAGCGACCTAAAGTAGTGGTAGTGGCTCATTTTCAACGTAATGCCATTCCGGCGAAAACTAAAATCCACGCAGTTTAACCTGGATGCCCGCCTTGGCGGGCATAACATCTGTTTTTGATTCAGTCTTCTCAAATTGAGCCAACACCAAAGTGTTACACTTTGAGGATCGTTTACTCTCCTTGCTTCACCGGTTCCTCGAAATACTCCCGTATTTTCGCCGCGACTTTTTCTCCGACGATCTCGGCCAACTGTGTCTCCGTTGCAAACTTCACTCCCTGTACGGAACCAAACGCTTCGAGCAATTCTTTTGCCCGCTTTTTTCCGATCCCTTCGATCAGGTCGAGCTCCGTTTGAAGCGTCCGTTTGTCTCTGAGCGATCGATGGAAGGTGATCGCGAACCGGTGGGCTTCATCGCGGATCTGCTGCAGCAGCCGTAATGCCGAAGAAGATTTGGGGATGGGAACCGGGTCGCTTTCATCCGGCACGTAGACTTCTTCGAGCCGCTTTGCGAGGCTGATGATCGGCTGTGATTGAAGGGATAATTCATCTAACACCCCGCACGCGCTGGAGAGCTGTCCTTTCCCGCCGTCGACCATGATGAGATCGGGCAGCGGCAGCTGTTCTTCCAGCACGCGCGAATACCGGCGGTGGATCACTTCCCTCATGCTCGCAAAATCGTCGACGACGTTTCCCTCGACCGTCGCACGGATTTTGAATTTGCGATAGTCGCTTTTCTTCGGCCTGCCGTCCTCGAAAACCACCATCGACGCTACTGTTTCCGTTCCCTGGAGATGTGAGATGTCGAAGCACTCGATGCGGCGCGGCGGGTTCTTTAAATGTAAATCCCTTTGCAGTGATTGGACCGCATGCGGGATAAAATCCTCCCGTTTCATCTTTTGCAGTTTCAACTCGTCCAGGAGATATTTTGCATTCTTGCGGCACATGGAAACGAGGTTCGCCAGCTCC
Organism: uncultured Bacteroidota bacterium; assembly: GCA_963772165.1. Taxonomy (GTDB): domain Bacteria; phylum Bacteroidota; class Ignavibacteria; order UBA10030; family UBA8401; genus JAGVPT01. The sequence goes on from CAVYWA010000010.1 coordinate 112,541, forward strand.
CCTTCAACAGGCGCGATCACATCAACAGATTTCCCCCGCTGGCCGGTAAGCCATTCTTTCGCCGCTGCGTCCGATTCGATCGGCGAGGAGAGAACCACTTCGGACGGGATATCGTTCGATTCAAGATAATACCGCTGAACGAGCGCTTCGATAACTTCCGATTCGCTTTTCGCTTCCACCTTGCCGATGTAATAATGCTGCCTGCCGAGAATTTTTCCTTCCCTGATTTTAAACACAACGCCGCAAGCATCGTCTCCCTCTGCCGCAACCGCGATAATGTCGCGGTCATGCAGTTCCACGTCCACAATTTTTTGGTTCGAGGAATAGACTTCAAGTTCGCGCATGCGATTTCTGAATATGGCGGCATCTTCAAATTTCAATTCTGCGGCGGCGGACTTCATCTGTCTATCGAGAGACTCGATCACGCTGGTGCTTTTCCCGAGCAGCACCTGCGCAACATGGTCGATCATTTGATTGTAGCGTTCTTCCGACACCAATCCCTCGCACGGCCCCTCGCATTTCTTGATATGGAAATCGAGACACACGCGCGTCTTTTTCTTGTCGATGAATTCCCGGTCGATGTGGAAGTTACAGCTTCTGATCATGAAGATGTCGCGCACGGTCTTCAACGCCGACCGCATCGTGTGGACATCCGTGTAGGGGCCAAAGTACCGCGACCCATCACGGGTCACCCGGCGCGTGACAAACACCCGGGGATACGGCTCTTTCGTAATAACGATGTACGGATAACTCTTGTCGTCTTTCAGGCTGACGTTGTAGCGAGGCTTCTTCGATTTGATAAGGTTCGCCTCGAGGATGAGCGCTTCGACTTCCGAATCGGTCGTGATGATTTCGACGTCGGAGACTTTCTCGACCATCAACGCAATGCGCGGGTCGAGCACGCGCGACTTGTGGAAATACTGGCGCACCCTGTTGCGAAGGATTTTCGCCTTCCCGACATAGAGGACGGTCCCTTCTTTGTCTTTAAACTGGTAGACGCCCGGCGAAACCGGAAGATTGCTCAGCTTTTCCTCGAGCGAGATATCTTCTTTCGCAAAAGAGATTATTTTTTCCTGATCGGACATTTCAATAATGCTTATGCTTTTGTTGAATCAATCGGCTGGCTCAGCTCGATCAGCACACCGTTCGTCGATTTCGGATGCATGAATGCCACACGGCAGCCGCGGCCTCCGACAAAAGGGGCTTTGCTCGTAAAATGAAATCCAAGATTCGTCAGCCTCTCCATTTCTTTTTCAATATCATCCACTTCCAGGCAAAGATGGTGCATACCCTCCCCGCGCTTTTCGATGAACGCGGTAATGGCTTCGCCGGCTCCGGAAGAATCGACAGCCTGGATCAATTCAATAGAGCTGTCGCCAACGGGATAAAACGATACTGTGGCATTTTGCTGTTCTACTATTTCGGTATGCGGAGAATCATTTCCTAAAAGCCTGGAGAACAGCTCGTTTGAAATTCCGAGATTTTTCACCGCAATACCGACATGCACAATCCGCTTGACCATAGGCACTCACCTATAAATAACAAATTGTGGAACCGGGAATACCATTGAAAATAATAAAGCGCAGGCAATGAAACAACCGCCGCCTGCGCTCTGAAAGATGGACCAATGGATGAAAGGGTTCACTGTCGATCCCTCTATCCACAGCTAATGTTATTTTATCAACAACATTTTCTTAGTTTGAACAAAATTTTCTGCGGTCAGTCGATAAAAATAGACTCCGCTTGCAGCCGTCGCGTTGAAACGGTTCTTGCCGTTCCATTCGACAAGATGTGTTCCGGCATTCATCACATTGTCTACAAGCGTTGCAACCTCTTCGCCAAGTGAATTATAGATTTTAAGGGATACGCGCGATGCCGTGGGAATATCGAACTCAATTCTGGTTGTCGGGTTGAATGGGTTCGGGTAGTTCTGCTCCAGCGCGAACGCCGACGGAACGACGCCGGCCTTCGTGCCAACGCCGGAGACCGTTCCGGAAAACTCGGCGATGCTTCCGCCGGCACTCACTGTCCAGCCGTAAATATTCGAGCCGGTTGCAACAACGTCCAAATGATTCAAGATGCCGATGGAGCCGGTAAACGACGATGCCCATGTGGCTCCAAAGTTTGTACTTCGATACACGGATCCTCCTTCAGCTGCAAAGAAATCACTTCCCGACCCTGAAAAACCACCGACAAAACCGCTGCCTCCGAGCGACACCGGCGTCCATGTAACTCCTCCATCGGTTGTCCGCGCAACAGCCCCGGAATCGGAACCAGCCAGGCCGTACAACGGGCTGCTGAAATTTACGCTCACGCTGTTCATAAACGGAACCGTACTCGACGACCAAGTTGCACCGCCGTCAGTTGAGCGATAGACTCTCGCTGAATCCGTGCCAAACCAGATATCGGTTGAGCCGTATATTGCTACCGCATTGTTCCAGCCGGCTTCACTGCCGACTTGAGACGGCTCCGTTGCAATACGCGCCCACGTCGCGCCCCCATCGGTCGTTTTCAGAACGGTCCATTTCCCTCCAACCGGATCTCCGACAGCGACGCCGTTATTCGCATCGATCATTTTAATCCCGTCGATAAACCCACCCGCAAGGCTGTAGACATTCGTCCATGTTGAACCGGCGTTTGTTGTTCGATATATGAGCGTTGAGTTGCCCGGTGTCGTCGAGACAAAAGCGGTATTTGCGTCGAGAGCATTGACGACATAAATATCTGCGTTACCGATTGCGCCGCCGCCCACCGGCTTCCACGTCGTCCCTCCGTTTGTGGTCGTCAGCACTTGTGCTTCATTGCCGGCTGCCCACGCAATCGACTGGCTGACTGCCTTCACCGATGCCAAGTTCGTATTAATGCCCGAACTTTGAACGGTCCATCCAGGCGAAACATTGGTTGAGGGAGCCGTCGAAAACACACCGCGGCCATGGGTGAATGCAAAAAGCGCGCTTGTGGTATTCTGTACGACCAACTCGTCCGTCGGGACATACCATGGCATCCCAGAATTGAACGATGACCATGTCGTACCGTTGTTCGTCGTTTCGTATACACCGGTTTCCGTCCCCACATACTCCGTTGAAGAAGAGTTCGGATCGATGACGAGAGAATGGACCGGGACATTCGGAAGGCTTTGAGAGATATCCGACCATGTCGCTCCCTGGTCTGTGGAATACCAAATGTGCCGCGACGTCAGCGTTCCGGATACATTGTAGCCGCCGTAGCAAGCGAAGAGACGGTTTTTGTTGTTCAGGTCGACGGTAATGCGCCGCACCCAGGCGCCGTTGTTTCCCGGCGGAGTAATATCCACCCATGTCGAGTCTCCGGCGGACGGATTCAAATTTACGCAGCGAAAAATCTTTCCGGCGGAAGTTCCGGCAAACGCAAGATAATTCGACACTCCATTGACTACCGTAACTGCGCTGACGTGGTAATCGGTGGAAAGCACGCCGCTCGCGGCTGTCCACGAACCGGCCGAATTAGTCGTGAACCAGACTTTGTTCGACCCCGCGATGAGAACGCTTGAATTTTCAGGATTCATCGCAAAGGGCGCAATAAATAAACTGTTATTGTCATTATTCGCATCGCCCAATCCGCTTACGCAACTGTTCCAGGTTACGCCCCCATCGGTTGTTTTTGCCATCGCCAGGTAGACATACTCTTCATATGATACCAGGCTGTTTGTCTGATCTTGAGCTGTGTAGCCGCCGTCTCCGCTGACCGATTCTGTCCATGTTGAACCACTCCCGCTGTACTTCAAATGGCCGTTGTCCTGAGTCCCGCCGTAATAGGTCGACCCGCTCGCAAAAACTGCACCGCTGTAAAATTGTGTAATCGCCAAGCCCATTGTTGAGGCTTGTCCAATGCACGCCAGCGTCGGTTGTTTTATAAACTCCCCCGTCGTCTCCGTTAACAATTGTACCCTCATTGTTCTTGTCAAACACGATTGCATGATGGTCGCAATGAACATACGGCTCCCCATAATATGGATCCCAGAACGACACCTGCGACCAGGTACTGCCGCCGTTGGTCGATTTCATGAGATCGATTCCACCGACGTAAATGTTGTTTGAATTAAACGGGTCAACCGCAATGACGTTGTCGTACCATCCCTGGTCTTTCAAGTACGATAATCCTCCGGTTGATGGAAGTTTTTGCGGCGCAGCAAGCTGCGTCCACGTGGCGCCGGCATCCGTCGATTTGAAAATGCCCTTCAACCCTCCATCCCCCGCGGCCGTCAGATCGAGCGATTCGAAAACTGCAAAAAGAGTATTTGCATTGTTTGGATCCTGGGCGAAAGCAATCCTCCGGTAATTCGCGGTCGGCAAGCTCGATGTGATTTTTGACCAGGTCGTCCCCCCATCCGTTGTTCGATAGATGCCCCCGAGCGTTGACCCGTTACTTTCGACGGCGAAGACAATAACCGATGATGAGACAGGGATAACGTCATCCGGAGTAAAATAATTTGTTGAATCATTTGTTGAGCTGATCTTTTCCCACGATGTTCCGCCGTTTGTGGACATAAACAGACCGCCGGCTTTTGTATACTCGCCCAGACCGTAGACGTACGTATAATCCTTTGTCGCCGCATAAATATTTCCGGAAGGGTCGGCCGCGATTTTCATAACATCCCTAAAATTCGAAACCGACGCACCGATAGTACTCGAAAGCAGCGTCCATGTATCTCCAAAGTCGGTCGTTTTGTAAATACCGCCGCCGTACACAGCATCCTCATTTAACCAGCCTTCACCCGTTCCGGCGTACACGATATTGCTGTTCGTCGGGTCGATCACCATTGAACCGATCGCCATCACATCAAGCGAATCTGATTTTGGAATCCAGGATGCTCCGCCATCGGTGCTCTTCCATATTCCGCCGGACACCGAACCGATGAGGATTTGATTACTGTTTGCCGGATTAATCGCAATGGAACGGACCCTTCCGCCAATGTTGCCGGGGCCCAACGCAGACCATGTCGAGGCGGAAGTTTTGCGCAACGTCTTGGCGCTTCTCATCGTCCGATTCGTAAAGCCGACCGCTTCGCGGCGGCGCTGCTGGAAATCCACATTCTGCTGATTGCCCGCGAGAATTTCATACCTGTAGCGATATGCGGCATCGGGATTATCACGGTCGCCTGGGGCAGATTCCAACGATTCATCTTCGTCGCGTGGACCTTTGGTAACGGATGACCGTTGAATAAATAGAAATGCCGCTATGGCAAAGAGAATGGAAAGAAAGAAGATGAGCTTCTTCGTGGCGAGACTCCGATTGATGGTTAGTGGGTTAAAAACCTACATTTGTTCGAAGAGAATTCAACAACAAACACATGAATAACTCACATCACCGGCCGTTGGCGGTGAAAAACCGCTCATGAAATAATACCCAATTAGCTAAATAATGTCAACCGAGCGAATAACGAAGCAGTGGCTCAATAGCACGGGCGTCACTGCTGGGAAATTGCGTTTCGTTTTAAATATTTTACCAATTCCGCGTAGTTGGAAACGGCAATCCCGCCAAGAACGAACGACGCACCGATAAAGGTTCCGGGAGAAAGTTGTTCCCCCAGAACAACGACTCCCAGGACAACCGCAATGATCGGCGTGATAAATGATGTGAGCGAAAGAATCACCGCTTCGACTCTCTTCAGAAGCCAAAAATAACTGACGAACGTGGCAACCGACCCGAAAATTCCCAGATAGAATATCGCAAGAATCGCGTGCGCAGTAAAGTCAATCTTCGAAAAATCTTCGAGCACTACACTCGCCGCCAACAAGAGCACCGCCCCCATGAGCATCGGCACGAAGGTAATCGCGAATGGATGAATCGAATGCCCGTGCTTCTTAATGACAATGACGGAATACGCCTGGAGAATTGCGCTCACCAGTATCGCCGCCATTCCCCACGCTGCGAGCGGGCCGGAGATATGGACGTCATTCGAAAAAATTGCAAGGATGCCCAAGAAGCCGAGCACAATGCCGGATATTTTCCAGGTCGTTATTTTTTCATTCGGAAGGAAGAGGTACACAAAAAGGGCTACGGTAAAAGGGTAGATAGAGAAAACGATGGACGTCAAGCCGGACGGAATATACTGCTCGCCCCAATAGACAAGCGCAAATGGGATGCTGAACGAAGTGAGCGCAACAATCACATAGAACATGCGATCGCTTCGGCTAAACGGAACTTTGACGCCGCGTACCTGTGATCAGCGTAAACAATACAGCGCTCGCCACAAGAAAACGGCAACCCGCTGCAAGCAAGGGCGTCATTGTTTCCAACCCGATCTTGATGACAAGCCATGTCGACCCCCAGATGCTGCAGACCAAAAAATACGCCAGGTAAACGCGGAATCGTTCGCTCATTCAGTCTGCCATCTTATTGAGCACTAAACCGGAAAGAAGCTTCGGGTAAAAGAATGTCGACTTTTGAGGCATCGTCTGGCCGGCTTTCGCGACGGCGCGCACCTGGCCGATCTTCGTCGGATTCACGATGAACGCAACCTGAGCCACGCCTTTCATAATTTCATTTTCGCAATCGTCGACGTTCTGGATATAATGGATGTTCAGCTTCTTTTCTTGCGCTTCAACGGAGATGCCGAGCACGTTGCCGAGGAAGTACGAATGAAGAAGGACAACATCGAGATCCTTCACTTCATCGGGCATCGACGGGGAGACCAGCGCAGCAACCGATGCACTGTTCTTCAGTGACGCTATCCAGTACTTCGAATCCGCCTTGACGACGATACCATAGGCATACTGCGCATGCGACCCGAGCGCCTTCACCATCGCCTCCCGCGAGGGAAATTCCGTGAGTGAAAAATAGCTTTGGATAGTCGATGAAAAGTCCTTCCAGTCAAATTTCGGCAGGCTGTGAATCACGCGGTGCGTCGGAAAGATGACGAGCCCCTCGTCATCGAGATTCGTGAAGAACATCATAACATAATTATACAACTCTGTCCCATTATGTTTCGGGTTTTGAGACTTCATTAAATTTCTGTACGCAAGTGCGGTTTCATAGCGGTGATGGCCGTCCGCGATCAGCACCTGCTTCGGTTTCATCTCTTGCGCGATTTTTTCAATCGCCTTCTCGTCGACGATCGCCCAGAGCTGGTTCCGGACATTCTCAAACGTGACGTCCACGGCCGCGGGCGTTGAATACGTTGGCGCGATGATGCCGTCGACCTTCTTCGCGGCATCGGAGTAAAGGCTGAAGATCTGGCTAAAGTTTGAATTGGTCGCTTTAAAGAGTTTGAATCGGTCCTCCTTTGCCTTCGACAGCGTTTTCTCGTGAGGAAGAACAATCCCCTTTTCAAATTCTTCCAGATGGCAGAGCGCGATGAACCCCTTTCGTTGAATAACAGCTCCTGTCGTTGTTGTGAAGGTCTGGACAAGTGGATACACTGCGGGACGGGCCTCGCGAAGAAGAACACTTTTCTCCTGCCATTCGGCGAATGACTTTGCGGCCGCAGAATAACGGTCCTCCTCGCGGCCAAGAATCAACCGCACGATATTATGCGGGTCTTTGTCGTACAACTGATTTTGCTGTTCCGGCGAAATAACATCGTACGGCGGAGCCACAACGGTGTTGATATCGACAGCAGTTTGATTATACCGGATTCCGCGAAACGGTCTTGATCATTGGCATAGATTTTTATCGATTATTGTGAAGTCGTTATATTTTCAATGTACGATTTGCAATTCCCAATTGAAACCCTTCCAGATCGATTGGAATGTTTTTTTACCTTTCATTCTTATCTCTTATCTCTTATTTTCTTATCTCTTATCTCTTATCTCTTACTTATTCTCGTACCCCAACCGCCGCAACCACGCATCCTCGCTCCGCCAGTTTTCTCTCACTTTCACATGGAGTTCAAGGAAGACGGAATGTCCGAGAAAAACTTCGATGTCCTTCCGTGCCTTCTCGCCGACCGATTTTAACGCCGATCCCCCTTTGCCGATAAGAATCCCTTTCTGGGACTGTCGTTCGACAAATATTTCGGCGCTGATGAAGTGCTTTTTTTTCTCCCGTTCGTTGAACGCGACGACATCGACCGTGGTCGAATACGGAATTTCCTGAGAGAACTGCTCGAAGATTTTTTCCCTGATGATTTCGCCGACGAAAAATTTTTCGGGTGCCGCGCTCACCATGTCCGCCGGGTAATACGGAGGGTGTTCGGGCAGATAACGGACTATTGTTGATACGAGTTCTTCAGTCCCCTCATGATTGAGCGCAGAAAGCGGAAGTATTTCTTCGAACGGGAACACTTTGCTGAACCTGTCTATCATCGGAAGAAGCTCCGCTTTTTCTACACGGTCGATTTTATTGATCGCCAGGAAGGCCTTTTTCCTCGCACCGCGAATTTTTTCGAACACCGGCTCGTCATTTTGGAATTCTCCGCCCTTTATCTTTTCTGCGTCGACAAGAAGGAGAACAACGTCTGCTTCATCCAGGGCCGACGATGCGTGGTGCATCATCATTTCCTGAAGCAAATATCTCGGCGTAATAATGCCGGGCGTATCGAGAAACACAATCTGGTAATGCTCTCCCGATAAAATGCCGAGAATTTTGTGCCGTGTCGTTTGAGGTTTATCGGTAACGATGGAAATCTTTTGCTGCAGGAGGGTGTTCATCAGCGTGGACTTGCCGACATTCGGCTCGCCGACGATGGCAACGTATCCGGCTTTGTGAGGTGTCGTTTCCATTTTCTTGGTCAATGTACTCAAAAATGAAAAGAACATCAACGGGTAGCGTCTCAGTTTGTCATTCCCGCGAAAGCGGGAATCCAAATATTGTCCTCTTGACCTCAAAATGGATGCCCACTTTCGTGGGCATGACATTCTTCGAGCCAAACTGAGACACCACCCATCAACGAAGGCACTTGACTTTCATGCAAAATATTTTTACACTCGTACCGACAAGTCAAGAATTATTTCCGATCTACTGATCCAAATATCGTTCTCCTTGACAGAGGAGGAAGGATGCCGATCAGCAGTTCACACACGCAAGCCTCTGAGTTCGTCCGTCGATGGATTTCAGGGGCTTTTTCTGTTTTTGTCGGATGATCACACAATGACGTTGATGGAAGGAGGCCTTGACTATGGATGACATCAATATCGATGAACGCTTCCAGAGTATCTTTGAAGTCCTGGCGATTTTGAAGGCCACAAACCAGCACCAAAAAGTTCTCCACCTGATCGTCGACCGCATTACGAGGATCTTCAAATGCCAAACGTGTGCCGTTGTTATCATAGACCCGGCAACGGAATACCTGCATATCGAAAACAACTGCGGACTTTCGCTGACCTTCTGCAAATCGTATAGAGCAAAGCTCGCCACCGGTGCAATTGGGAAGCTGCTATGGACCGGGAAGCCGATTTTAATTTCAGACATCGATTGCGAACCTCAACTGGCATCGGAGGTAAAGCTCGAGCACTCTTTCGGCTCCGCTGTCTGCACTCAGATTTCTGTCAATCATCGGACATTGGGATACTTGCATGCGGACAGCAGAGAAAAACATGCTTTCGACGAACGCGGCCTTCGTCTCCTGCAATCTTTCGCCGACATCGCCGGGCTCGCTCTCATAAAAGATCAACTGTTCGAGGAGAACTTGCGATTGGAGAAGATCGACCGCGAAACGGGGCTTGAGAAATATAGCACGTTCCTCGAGGGGCTCAACGCGGGCATAGAGCGTGCAAAAGACTCCAACGAAGAATTTTCCCTGCTTCTCCTCGACGTTGACAACTTCAAAGAGATCGTGCATACGTACGGATATGACGCATCGAAGCAGCTGTTGAAAGAAATCGGTTCTCGTTTGAAACTGCGGCTTCGCCCGATTGATGCGTGCGGAAGATACGGCTTCGATGAGTTCATCGTACTTCTGGCAAATACACACTTGGACGATGCAATCACCCACGCGAAGCATCTTGCGCAGACTATCGCCGAAACACCGTTCACCCAGCAGAAGATCCAATCCGGCGTGAGTATAGGCGTCTCGGCGTACCCGGTGAACGGAAGGACCGTACAAGAATTGCTCCTCACCTTGAAGGGAGCATTATTCGAGGCTCAAAGGGCAGGAAGAAATACCGTCTATTTCTACCCGACGTTGAAGCATGTCAAAGGCGAGCTGGTCCTCTGACAGCGGCATCGCTCTGTCCTTTGTCGTAGCGGTGAAAGGCCGACGAGTCTTCAGGATGGGATGTTTCTATCCGGCAAAGAGTTGTTCTTCATTTCTTTTCTAGTACTGATTTCAATTGTATACTCTTGTATTTTTCAACACCACGGCGTCAAGCGCGCAAATACGATAAGAGTATAAAGGACAACGATGCTTTTACCGTACTTCGCGCCTTGCGCCGAAGGCATCCGGCCAAGTTTTACTCGGAATAATCCCTGCTACCCGTTGTTGAACATTCATTTTCCATGAACGTAAATTTGTGCTTGCGAGAAAACAACTATTTGAGTTTTTAGGTCTGAAGAAAAATACATTCGCCCTGCTTGTTGCTGTAATCCTTGTCGGCATGGGAGAAAGGATGGCCGAGCGTTTCCTGCCGATCTATCTTCTCGCGCTCGGCGGCGGCATTCTTTCGATCGGATATCTCAACGGCGCCAACAATCTCCTGAATGCACTCTATGCGTATATCGGCGGATTTGTCAGCGATAAGCTTGGATACAAACGGGCACTATTGATATTCAATGCCCTTGCAATTCTCGGATATCTCATTGTCATTATTTTCCCGTTCTGGCAAGCCGTCATTGTTGGATCACTCTTTTTCCTTTCGTGGACTGCCATTTCACTCCCTGCAACAATGGAGCTGGTGGCGAAAAATCTTCCCAGGGCCAAACGAACGATGGGTGTCTCAATGCATTCACTCGTTCGACGCATCCCGATGGCGCTGGGTCCGATTGTGGGCGGGGCGTTCATCGTATGGTTTGGGGAAAAAGACGGCGTGCGTCTCGCGTTTGGCGGGGCAATAGTTTTGGGATTTGTCTCACTCGTTTTTCAGCAGCTTCTCATCGAAGCGCGCGAGGAGAAAAAACGGGCCGAAGGCAACCCCTTGAAAATATGGGCACGAATGCCGGCACGGCTGAAAAATTTGCTCATATCGGACATCCTCATCCGGTTTTGCGAGCAAATTCCGTACGCCTTTGTCGTGGTGTGGAGTATGAAGATGGTCGGAATTTCAGCGCTCCAATTCGGTCTCCTCACTGCCGTTGAAATGACCACTGCGGCGCTGATCTATATCCCGACAGCGTATCTCGCTGACCGCGGCACGCGAAAGCCGTTTGTCGTTACGACGTTCTGGATCTTCACGGCATTCCCACTCCTGCTTCTTTTCTCACGATCATATCCCCTCCTCATTATCGCTTTCATAGTCCGCGGGCTGAAAGAATTCGGTGAACCAACGCGCAAAGCTTTGATCCTCGACCTTGCGCCCGATGACAACAAAGCCGGAATGTTCGGCGTCTATTATTTGATGCGGGACACGGTCGTTTCAGCAGCGGCATTCGGCGGCGCGTTCTTGTGGGAAATTTCAGCAGAAGTGAACCTGCTGGCAGCATTCAGCTTTGGGGTCATCGGGAGTGTGCTGTTTATGGTCTACGGAAAAGATTCGAGGTGAGCGCTGCATGTGAATTCGAACGGCCGCACCGACAACGTGGAGTGTTTTTTTGATCGAATAAGGCAGATGTCCTTTGTCGCAAAACCTACTTGGCAACGAGTTTCTTGTAGGCTTCAACATCCAGCAGAAGATCGAGTTCGGCCGGTTTTTCTATCTTCACTTTGATCATCCAGCCCTGTTCATACGGGTCTTTGTTCACGAGTTCCGGGGAGTCATGAATTTTTTTATTCACTTCTAAAACTTCTCCCGTAACCGGAGAATAAAGATCTGAGACGGCTTTGACCGCTTCAACCGTCCCGAAGGCCTGGCTGTACTCAACTCTTTTTCCTACTGCCGGCAATTCCACAAACACGATATCCCCCAATTCCCCCTGCGCGTAATCGGTGATGCCGATGAACCCGGCGCCCGCCTCAACACGAATCCATTCATGGTCTTTGGTATATTTTAATCCTTCAGGAAAATTCATATGCACCTTTCTCTTTCAATGTCAACGGAAACAAAGGATTTTTAATCGCTGATGCTAAATGTTTCGATAAATTTCGTATCAAAAACTCCGCTGCGGAATTTTTCGTTCTGCATCACCTTCTGCTGAAAAGGAATGGTTGTATGGATCCCCTCGATAATGCATTCCTCGAGAGCATATTCCATTTTCGTGATGGCCTCGTCCCGCGTGTTGGCATGAACGATAAGTTTGGCAACAAGAGAATCGTAGTACGGCGGAATTTGGTACCCGTCGTAGATGTGCGAGTCAATCCGGATGCCTGGCCCGCCGCCAAAATGTAAACTCGTGATCTTCCCGGGCGATGGCCGGAAATCGTGATCGGGGTCTTCAGCGTTGATGCGGCATTCAATGGCATGCCCTTGAAATTTTACTTTCTTGCTGCTCAGCCGTTTTCCCGCAGCGATCTCGATCTGGGATTTGATGAGGTCGTACCCCGTGACAAATTCTGTTACCGGATGTTCAACCTGGATCCTGGTATTCATCTCCATGAAATAGAAATTCCCTGTTTTATCGAGGAGAAATTCGATCGTTCCCGCACCGAGGTATTTTACGCTCTTCGCGCCTTTGACCGCCGCGGCTCCCATTCTCTCGCGCAATTCCGCATTGACGGCCGGTGAAGGAGATTCTTCAATGAGCTTTTGATGACGGCGCTGGACGGAGCAATCGCGTTCGCCGAGATGGATGACGTTGCCGTACGAATCCCCCAGCACCTGAATTTCGATGTGGCGCGGTTCTTCGAGATATTTTTCTATGTAGACATCAGGATTGCCGAAGGCAGCTTCAGCTTCATGGCGCGCGGTCTGAAACGCATTCTCGACTTCATTGTCGGCACGAACGATGCGCATGCCCCTTCCTCCGCCGCCCGCAGACGCCTTGATAATCACCGGCATTCCAATTTCATTTGCCAGCCGTTTCGCCTCTTCGACGTCTTTCACGACTCCGTCGCTCCCGGGGATGACCGGCACTCCCGCCTTTTTCATCGTATCCTTGGCAAGCGACTTGTCCCCCATCGCCGTGATCATGTCCGGTTTCGGCCCGATGAATTGCAGACCGGAGGTTATACAGATTTCGGAAAACTGAGCATTCTCCGCCAAAAATCCGTACCCCGGATGAACAGCGTCAGCGTTCGTAACTTCTGCTGCGGCGAGAATGCGGGGAATATTGAGATAGCTTTCCTTACTCGCAGGAGGGCCGATACATATTGCTTCGTCGGCGAATCGTACATGGAGTGAATCCCGGTCTGCTTCCGAGAACACGGCAACGGTCGAGATACCGAGTTCACGGCAGGCGCGAATAATGCGAAGGGCGATTTCGCCCCTGTTCGCAATAAGAATTTTGTTAAACAACCGCATTTCCGGAAATCACCAAGGCTTGTTCTACGAATGCAACTCTACACATTGAAAAGACTCTAGCGGGAAAAACATCAGGCGGCTTCGACGAGGAAAAGCACCTGGTTATACTCGACTGGTTTACCGTTTTCGACGCAAATTTTGACAACTTTTCCTGATTTGTCCGATTCGATCTCGTTCATCAGCTTCATCGCCTCAACGATGCACAGCACCGCTCCTTCTTCTATAGTCTGTCCTACTTCAACATAATTAGCCGCGTCGGGAGCCGGGGCGCGGTAAAAAGTCCCAACGATCGGAGATTTTACTTCATGGTATTTTTTCTCTGCAACCGGAACGGGTTCAACAGCCGGCTGTACAGCTGGTGCGGGCATCACGGCGAGCTGTTGCTGCGGTAGTACCGCCGGGGCCATCTGTTGAAGAACGCCGACGTTGTTTGCATTTTTAGTGATCCGAACCCGAACGCCTTTCTCTTCCAGCTCAATTTCATTTACGTTGCTCTCCTCAACCAGCTTCAAAACCTTCTTAACAAATGCCAAATCCATTATCGCTCCATCGTGATAGTGATGAATTGCTGGACAGCAAATTATTGCTTCACACGGTCAAGATATTGACCCGTGCGGGTATCGACGCGAATGACTTCGCCTTCGCTGATAAAAAGAGGAACATTGACCATCGCACCGGTTTCCACTTTGGCCGGCTTCGTGCCCGGGTTTGCCGTATCGCCCCGGACTCCGGGAACGGTTTCGACAACTTTCAATTCCACGTTAAAAGGAAGCTCGGCACCAACCGGGTCACTTCCGTCGAACATCACTTCAACCGTGAGCCCTTCCTTCAAAAATTTTGCGCCCGAACCGAGAATTTTTTCGTCGATAGGAATCTGTTCATAGCTTTCCTGGTCCATGAAATGATAACTTTGTCCGTCATTGAACAGGTATTGATACTGCTTTCGCTCCACACGCACGATTTCAACCTCTTCACCGGAACGAAACCGGTTCTCCATTGTCCTTCCGCTCCTGATATTGCGCATCTTTGCCTGATAAAATGCCCGCAAGTTACCGGGCGTCCGGTGCTGGTATTCCTCAAGAACATGAAGTTCGCCGTTAAATCGCAAAAATGTGCCTATTTTCAAATCGGACGTTGTTGCCATAAATATCCCTGTCTCTTCATCTGTTAAGTAAGAAATTATTCGAAAAATTTGTAAAATGGACGCGGTTTCCGTATTTTAGCGGCAAAAATATAGTCAGATTGGCATCGAAAGTCAAGAAGGAAACCCTGCCGTGCATAAACGAATAGCCCCCTCCATTCTCATTCTTTTCTTTTTGTTCATGGTTTTTGGAGGTTGCAATACACCGGTTCCAAAAAAATTCTCAAGTGAGACGGTTCATGTCTATGCAGAGTTGCTTGCCATGCATGAGAAAGAAAAAATTGCCGGTTCAACGCCCGATTCTACATACCGGCGCGAGGTGAGCGATTTTTTTTCAGCGAGAAAAATAAACGAGAAGGATTTTCAGAAGCAGCTAGTCGAAATTTCGCACGACGATCTTACGTGGCGTGATTTTCTCAGCAAGTCTATGGCGGTGCTCGATAGCATCAAAGCTGCGAGAGCGGCACAGCACTGAACAAGCATCCAGGCCTCCCAGCTCAATTCCCTTTCTTCAGGGTGAACATAAATGAACTTCCAACACCGGCCTCACTTTCCACCCATATTTTCCCGCCGTGCGCCTTGATAATCTCACGGCTAATCCACAAGCCCAGCCCCGAGCCTTTAATGTTGCTGACTTCAGCAGAGTCGACGCGGGAAAATTTTTGGAAAAGTCTTTCCAGTTGATTCTCCGGAATACCGATGCCGTTATCTTTTACGGAAAGCAATATCTCATCCGCGCCGTGATTAACGACCGAAATCTCGATCATTCCCCCGCGCGGCGAATATTTTACCGCGTTGGAGACGAGGTTCAACAAGACCTGGCGCAGCTTGCTCTGGTCTCCTTTGACGAATGAGGCATCCAGCTCAATATTATATTGAAGCTGATGCCTGTTGGAGAACTTTACCATCGAGACAGCTTCTTTGACGAGCGTTTCAATGTTCACCAGCTTGAAATAATAGCTCAACTGTCCCGATTCCATTTTCGTGATCGTCAGCGTATCTTCAGCAAGCTGGCTAAGCTTCGTCGCCTGGTCGATAATAATGCCAAGGTACTCCTTGAAGTGCTGGTTTGTTGCGACATAGTCCTTTTTGATGAGGGATTTTGCGGCGAGCATGATGCTCGACAACGGTGTACGAAAATCGTGGGACACGATGCCGACAAAATCTGATTTCAGTTTATCGAGCTCCAGAAGTTTTTTGTTCGATTCCTTGATCTCATTGTACAGCGTCGCATTGTGGATGGCGCTTCCCAGCTGGTCGCAGAGCGTGCTGAGCACCAAAACATCCGTTTCATCAAAAGCATGCAATTTTGTATCCTCAATGTTGAGGATGCCTACCACTTCCGTACCAACCTTAATCGGGATCGCCAGCTCGGAGTTCGTGTTATGGTACGCAAACGCAAGGTACCTGTTGTCCGTCGAAACGTCGTTCGCCAATATTTTTTCCCCGTACATGCCAACCCACCCGACGATGCCATGTCCCGGCTTTTGGCGATACCCGTGAGGAAGAAAATCGACATAATTTCCGGAGTGTGCGACGAGGACCATATCTTTTGTCTCGTTGTCGACCATAAAAATGGTGACATCGAAGTAGGTAAAATTCTTTTGGATCGCTTCGGCCGCGAATTCCAGCATCCTGTCGAGGTCGAGCGTCGATGTTAACCGTCCCGCAATGCGATTCACAAGTTCGATCTGAGACAACCGCTTTTGCGCGTTGTCAAACATCGCTGTATGGCGGAGCGCCATTGCGATGTGGAAGCTGAGCAATTGTGCAAGCCACAAATCGGGCTGGTTGTATGCGCTGAGCTTCGCCGATCCAAATCCGATCGACCCGATGACTTCCACACTTGTTCGAAGAGGAACGATCAACAATGATTTTATCCCGACCTCGACAAACTTCCCTTCAAGCATAGAGCTGAAGGCCGGAGCAGACTCGACATCGACAAAAATTCCCGCTTTGTTTTGGATTGTCCATCCGGGCATGCCGACATCCACCGCAAACAATTCATGATTGATATCGAGAGAATCGGCAACGCGGCTGAGCGTATTAATGCTGTAGTGGGATTTGTTCCTGTTGAGCAGACAAAGAAAGATGCATTCTCCCTCAATGAGCCAGGAGATCTCGGCTCGAAGAACATCGAGGATTTGTTCACGAGAAGTTGTTTCATCGATCTTTAACGAAATTTCATTGAGAGTGCTGATTTTTTTCGAAAAACCTTGGGCTTCAAGAAGCCGGTTTCGCAACTCTTCTTTTGGCAACTCTAGATTATTAGGAGACTGCCAATCGGAGGCCATTTCTTTAACCATTTATCCTTTCACGGTCAAAATATAAGTTTGAGCCCCCATGTCCATGTGAAAATGCATCTTCCCTGTAAAAGAACCAGTGTAAATCCCGGCTGTCTGAAGCGCTTGTAATTCAATTCCGAACAACATCACCTATTACGAGCGGAAGTTCATTTTGTTGCTTCAATATGTGTGTTGCTTCTTCAGCTTTTTGGCGTGCAACGATGAAAATCAATCCGATACCTAAGTTAAAAGTTTTACGCATATCGGATTCAGGCACCTGTCCCCTCTTTTGTATCAGCGAAAAAATCGCCGGCCGTCCCCATGAATTCCAATCGACGGAGATTCGCAGGCCTTTCGGTATAACACGCATCGTGTTGCCGACAATCCCGCCTCCTGTGACGTGGGACATCCCGCTCACCAAATCCTTTGAAAGCAGCAGCCGGATCGGCGAAAGATACGAGCGATGGACAGCAAGCAGCGTCTCCCCGAGAGTCCCGTTCAACTCTGTGTAAAATTTACGGAGTGCAAGGCGTGGAAGAAGAACTTTGCGCGCAAGAGAATAACCGTTCGTGTGCAGCCCTGTCGACGGAAGCCCGATAAGAACGTCGCCCGCTTTGATCCGCTTTCCATCAACAATTTTCTTTTTCTCAACAACTCCGACAATCGTCCCCGCTATGTCAAACTCTCCGTCCTGATATATCCCCGGCATTTCAGCCGTCTCCCCGCCTATAATTGAACAAGAGTTTTGTTTACACGCCTTGACGAAACCGGATATGACTTTTTCTGCTACTTTCGGCGAGAGCTTTCCGGCGGCGAAATAATCCATGAAATAGAGGGGCCTTGCTCCACAAACGGCGATGTCGTTAACGCAATGATTCACCAGATCTTGACCAACGGTATCAAACCGTTTCATCCCGAATGCAACTTTCAGTTTTGTGCCTACCCCATCAACGCTGGAAACGAGCACCGGATCTTTTATGCCCGGGAAGGATGCCTTATAGAAGGCACCGAACAAACCGATATCTGCTATAACATTCTTGGTAAAGGTAGAACGAAGACTTCGTTTGATTTTCTCAACAACTACTTCACCCGCTTCGATATTAACGCCAGCTTTTTTATATGTTTGCGACAAATTCTGCCTTTGGTATTTTCTGTACACTAATGTATTGAAATTTTTCCAAAATTGAAACAGTTTTTTCAAAAATCCGAATGTATTCTTACTTATGCTTTAGGACGGTTTACTTCAACGCTCCCTTGATAAAGTCTCACCTCTTGACTATATTTTTACGTGCTTACCATTACCCTTGACCGTCAATGAAATCTGTCACTCTTTTTCCTGCGCACAAGAAGTATGCTGTCGGAAAAATTCTTTGCCTCGGCCAGAATTACGCAAAGCATGCAAAGGAGATGGGTGCGGCCGCGCCGTCATCGCCGATTATCTTCCTAAAACCGTCAACCGCTATTATCGAGGACGGTGAGGCAATCGTCTTACCAAAAATTTCTGACGACGTCCACCACGAAGTTGAATTGACTGTTTTGCTCGGCAAGGAAGGAAAGAATATTCCGCAATCGAAGGCGTTCGACTACGTTGCGGGGTATGGAATCGGATTGGACATGACCATGCGCGACCTCCAGAAAGAAGCAAAGGCCGCCGGAAATCCCTGGTCGATTGCAAAAGGGTTCGATACTTCTGCGCCGCTGTCTCCATTTATTTGCAAAGACCAGGTCCAGAATCCCCACAACCTGGAGATCACGTTAAGTGTGAATGGCAAGGAACGGCAGCATTCGAACACGTCGAATATGATCTATAAAATCGATTACATCATTGCATTTCTTTCTTCGATTTTCACGCTTGAAGAAGGTGACGTTATTTACACCGGAACCCCCGAAGGTGTCGGAAAAGTCACAGCGGGGGACGTCATTGAAGCAGAAATTCCTGGAGTTGGAAAACTTCACCACACCGTTGTTTCTACCCACTCGAATTCGCTAAAGGCTTCAATGTGATGATTGTCCGCAAATATTTTTTCCAGCCAGCGATATTTGCAGGGAGCATTGCCGCAGGGTCAATGTTATTGCTGAGTTTTGCCTATCGCCCGCTGGCGAATAATGAAGCGCCTAGCGTCTCGTCGGTTGAATCGGCGTATGCTCCTTTCGACTCGATCCGAACTGACATCGAAGACTACATTTGGCCTATTGATGCCCCGCCAAAAATTACATCCTCGTTTGCTGAGTTCCGGTCATCCCATTTCCACGCCGGCATCGACATTGGTACAAGCAATAGAACCGGGATTGAGGTCTACGCTTCACGCGACGGCTACATTGCTCGTGTCGAAGTTTCCCCGTACGGCTACGGCAGGTATCTCGTGCTTCGGCACGCCGATGGATTTTATACAACGTACGCGCATCTCAGCGCTTTCAAGGATAAGCTCGAGCGTGCCGTTCGCGGAGAACAATTGAAAAGGGGTAAATTCTCCATCGAAATGAAATTTCAGCCCGGCGAATATCCCGTTCGAAAAGGCGAGGTGGTGGCATACAGCGGAGAAAGCGGCACCGGCGACGCTCATTTGCATTTTGAGATACGGGATGAGAATTTCAACCCGGTCAACCCCCTCCTCTTTCCGAACATCCGGCGGTTTACCGACACGGAGCCGCCGATTATCCGGCGCCTCGCCATTACGCCGATGGACGAACATTCCTTCGTTGATTATGAATTTTCTCCAAAGGTGTTCCGGGCACATGCTCGGAGCAGATCGTCGTACACCATCTCCGAAGTTATCCGTGCAACCGGGTCGCTCGGTTTTTCCGTTGATGCGGCAGACAGGGTCAACAACACGCGGTACCGTTCAAGCGTCTATGAGTTTGAGTTTCAGGTGGATGGAACCACAATTTTCACATCGCAGCGCAATCGTTTTCCCGAAAATGAAACTCGCCAGATCGGCATCGACTTCGATTGGGCGCTCTGGAAGGAACGAAGGGGAAGGTTTCAAAAACTCTACGTCGATGAAGGCAACACGCTTCCGTTTTACAACCGCCGAAACCAGTTTGACGGCGTCGTCGCTTTAAAAAATTTTACGGAAGGACTTCACAAGTTCAAAATCATTGCGTCGGATTATTCCGGGAACTCTTCCGAGCTCTCGGGGATGTTCGTTCTCAATCATCCCCCCGAGGTAGCAATTGTAAAAGCAACTTCCGAGTCGGTCACAGCGTTTCTGCCGAACAGACGGAATGTTGCATCCGTCGAAATCGGTACCCGGACGTTCTCATCCAAACGATGGAGTACACAAGAATACGACGCACGCGCGCTGGCATGGAACGAAGATTCGTTGTCCATACCCGGTGATCTCGACAAAACCGATATTGTTCGTGTTGTTGCAAAAAATATTTGGGGAACACGGTCGTTTCCTGTCTATTATTTTCTCAACCGTCCTTTTGTTCCCGGGACTGCTGAATTGTCGAGCGATGTTGACGGTTCGTTTTTAAGGGTGTGGGTCGAATCGCCCGCCCCGTTCTCCGAAATACCTTCCTTGCAAGTCCAGCAGGAAAACACGATTTCATCCGTTCCTCTGCGCGCGATCGACGTTGATCAATACACGGGGGTCTACAGATTATCGCCGACATTGCGCGGCAAGGTGTATTTGAAAGCGTTTTATGAGACCGCCGGCAAGCGAGCGGAAGTCTTCGACTCCTTCACGCTGAATACCATCTCTCCGGACAGAGAGGGAACTATCCGGTCCGACGATGGAAAATTTACTGTGAACTTTGAGCCCGGGGCCGTCTTCGCCCCGCTCCATCCGACCATTGAAAAGATCAGTGAGACACGGTACGACGTCCAGCCCGGCGACGTCCTGCTGCGAGGGGCCATCGGGGCCACGTTCACGTATCCGGAAGAATACGAGTCCGACGAACGGCTTGGGTTGTACGTGAACAACGGCGGCGGGTGGAAATTTCTCGCAACGGAACGCAACCGCCACACTCATACTCTTGAGCTGCACGAGGCACATACCCTCGGCATGTTTGGAGTGTTACGCGACGATCAACCGCCGAAAATCAGCCGATGGCGAACGACGTCCTTCAACGCAAAAGGCCGGCCCGTGTTTTCTTTTTCCGTACGGGATAATCTTTCAGGGGTCGATGACGACGAGATCAATGTCTTCCTCAACGGCGAACGAATTATTCCCGAATACGACCCCGAAAAAAGAGTAGTGTTCTATATCCCTCTCGACCCGCTGCCACGCGGACGGTACACGGTGCAGGTTGAAGTCAAAGACCGCGTGGGCAATGCAGCTCATCTGGCAAAAACCCTGACCGTCTACCGATGACAAGGAATTTTTCACTCGCTGTAGCGCAGGCGGTAAAAATCCTAAGGAAGAACCAGCTTGCGCAATTGATGATTGTTATTGTTGTCGCCGTTGCATCGACTTCCTTCTTTGTGTTGCTGTCGGAGCATACGGCAAACGCCCGCCAATTCCAAACATTCGGCGATGCCGTGTGGTGGTCCATCGTCACGATTTCGACGGTCGGCTACGGCGACAAGGTGCCCATTACGACCGCCGGTAGGATCGTCAGTACGATCACCATCGTGAGCGGGCTCATACTCATTTCACTCTTTACCGCGACAATATCATCGGTTTTCGTCGCGAGAAAAATTAAGGAGAGCCAGGGATTGCAAGACATCGATTTTACAGGCCACACGCTCATCTGCGGGTGGAATCCGCATGTTGAAGAGATCCTTCGCATTTTGAACCGATACGGTACGACGGCGACAACGATGAAGCTTGTGCTGGCGAATGAAGCGCAGTCGGAATTGATGGAAGTCGTCAGCGAAGCGTATCCGAACCTCGACATTAAATTTGTGCGCGGGGATTATTCGCGCGAGCCGGTGCTGCACCGTGCAAACATCAAAGCTGCGCAATCGGCGATCGTCGTTCCGGACGCGACATCGCAGTCGGGTCAATTGTCCGACGAAAAAACGCTTCTTGCCCTCCTCACTATGAAATCGCTCAACCCGAAACTGAAAGTCTTCGCTCACATTGCCAACCGCGAGAATTATCAACACGTGAAACGGGCGAACGCCGACGATGTCATCGTGAGCGACCAGCACGTCGGCTTCTTCCTCGCAAACCAAATTCTCTCGCCCGGCGCACCGCAAGTTGCTATGGAAATTCTCGATTACGAACACGGCAACGACATCCATCGCGTGCCGATCCCGGAAGAATTCGTCGGCAAAACGTTTGAAGAAATCTTTCTCCATTTTAAAAAAACAAAAAATTGGACGCTCATCGGCGTTGTGACCGAAGAAGAGATCGTGAGCCTTGGCGATATTCTCTCGCACGATATGTCCGCCGTCGATACGTTCATCGAACGGAAATTCAAAGAAGCGGGAATCAACGTTGCGGAGCGGATGGGCATGAGGGTTGAAGTCAACCCGCCGTTCGATTACCAAATTCAAAAAAAGGATTTGGCCGTTATCATCGGGACGATGGAAGCAGATAAATTGTAAAACGCAGGAAGGCAATGAGAAGAATTGATATAGGTTTCCTGAGAAAGATACCGCTTTTCGTCGGGCTTTCTGATGATAAACTCGAAATCATCAAGCGGATCATCAAAGAAAAAACGGTGGAGACGGGCTCCGTCATCATCAAGGAAGGGTCTCAGGGAACCGAGATGTTCATCCTTCTCGACGGTGAGGTCGAAGTCTCGAAATCGCTGCTCCTGAAAATAGCCGGGCACGGGATGGACCAGCGGGATAAATCGCTCATCAGGTTAACGGGCGACGATTACGCATTCTTCGGTGAGATGGCGCTGTTCGACTCGCATGCGGAACGTTCGGCAAGCGTCATTGCGAAATCGAAATGCATCATCGCAGAAATTCCGCAGGAAGATTTTTTTAAGCTTACTGAATCCGATCATGAGATCGGATACCGTGTGCTCAAAAATCTTATCACAATCATCAGCAACAGACTCGATAAAACGACACAAGATGTGCTCAAACTTACGACGGCCTTGAGCCTGGCGCTGGAGAGGTAATCGCCCGCAGCTGCACGCGCACCTTCCGTCCCCGGCGTATGCCGTTCACTCATCATTCTTAACATGACAGACAAAATGCAGGAACTCCCGAAATCCTACACCCCTCAAGACGTTGAAGATAAATGGTATCAATTCTGGGAATCGAACGGCTTTTTCCACGCATCACAGGACAGCGGTAAGAAGCCGTACACCATCGTTATTCCACCCCCGAACATTACCGGCATCCTCACCATGGGGCATGTGCTCAACAATACGTTGCAGGACGTCTTTATCCGATGGCGGCGTATGCAGGGGTACGAGGCGTGCTGGGTCCCTGGAACGGACCATGCAGGTATCGCAACACAGCATGTTGTGGAAAAATCTCTTCTTAAGGAAGGAATCGCCAGGCGCGAATTAGGGCGCGAACAATTCGTCCAGCGCGTATGGCAGTGGAAAGAACTGTACGGCGGGACCATCATCAAACAACTTCGGAAGCTCGGGACATCCTGCGATTGGGAGCGCGAACGTTTCACGATGGATGAAGGACTGTCGAACGCCGTCAAAGAAGTGTTCGTGCGCCTCTATGAAAAGGGGCTGATCTACAAAGGAAAGTATATCGTCAATTGGTGCCCGAAAGACCATACCGCTCTCAGCGACGACGAAGTGAACCATTCGGACAGCAATGGCCATCTTTGGTACATCAAATACCCGATCGAGGGTTCCAGCGAATTCGTCACGGTAGCAACGACGCGTCCTGAAACGATGCTCGGCGATACCGCCGTTGCGGTGAACCCGAAAGACGACCGCTACAAACATCTTGTGGGAAAAAGTGTTCAGCTTCCGATTGCAAACCGGAGCATCCCCATCATCGCTGACGATTTTGTCGATGCAACATTCGGCACGGGAGCTGTGAAAGTGACGCCGGCGCACGACCCGAACGACTATCAGATCGGCGAGCGCCACAGCCTGGAAAAACTCATCGTGATGGATACGTCGGGAAAAATGAACGAACATGTCCCGAACAAGTATCGGGGGCTGGACCGTTACGAATGCAGGAAGGAAGTTATCCGCGACCTCGAAAAAAAGGGATTGCTGGAAAAAATAGAAGACCACGTTCACAGTGTGGGGCATTGCTATCGCTGCGATACCGTCATTGAACCCTATCTTTCAGACCAATGGTTCGTGCGGATGAAACCGCTTGCCGAAAAAGCGTTGCAGGTTGTGCAGGACGGAGAAATAAAATTTTATCCCGATCGCTGGACCAAAGTCTACGAAAACTGGATGACGAACATCCGTGATTGGTGCATCTCCCGCCAGCTCTGGTGGGGGCACCGGATCCCCGTATACTACCTTCCTGACGGAAGCATGATCGTTGCACGAAGCTTCGAAGAAGCGTCGGAAAAATTAAAAGCTCGGAATTCGAAATTCGGTCCTGAGAATCTAAAACAAGACGATGACGTGCTCGATACATGGTTCTCGTCGTGGCTCTGGCCTTTTTCTGTTTTCGATTGGCCGAAAGAAGACCGCGGCGTAAATTATTTTTATCCAACCGACACGCTCGTCACGGCGCCGGATATTATTTTCTTCTGGGTTGCGCGGATGATCATGGCCGGGTTGGAATTCAGGGGAAAAATTCCGTTCAAGAATGTTTACTTCACCAGCATTATCAGGGATATGCAAGGGCGAAAGATGAGTAAATCGCTCGGCAATTCTCCGGACCCGCTTGACGTCATTACGACCTACGGTGCAGATGCGCTCCGGTTCACCGTTCTCTATCTTGCTCCTATCGGGCAGGATGTGCTCTATGCGAATGAGAAATGCGAAATGGGAAGGAATTTCGCCAATAAAATCTGGAATGCGGGACGCTTTCTGCTCATGAACCGCGATGCAATAGTCGCGGATGTACCGGCCGAAATTGCGATCGTCAGCACAGCTCCCTCCAACGATTTGTCGGACGCGTGGATCCTCTCGCGGTTCAACACAACGGTAAAAGAAACCACCGCCGCGCTAGAGAATCTCCGTGTGAACGAAGCGGCGAAGATGCTGTACGACTTCATGTGGCACGACTTCTGCGATTGGTATGTGGAATTCGCAAAGAACAGGATCGCCGACACGAGCGATGTCAATTTAAAACGTTCGATCGTCAACCGTGCAATTCGGGTCTATGAAGAAACACTGAAGCTCCTCCATCCTTTCATGCCGTTCGTAACAGAAGAAATTTGGCAGCATCTCAGCGAACGCAAGGCGGACGAGAGTATCATGAAATCGCCGTGGCCGGTCCATGACGGATCGCTGATCAGCGTAAAGACAGACAGCGAGATGGAGTTTCTCCAAAACGTTATCAGCACGGTGCGCACCGTCCGGAGCGAAATGAACCTGCCTCCTACAAAAGAGGTCCCCCTTGTCGTCAATTGCCACGACGAGGCAAAGCTGAGCGTGCTCGAAGCAAATCGTCCGGCGCTTGAACGGATGGCAAAAATCAATTCGTTGTCCCTCGGCGCCAATCTTGCAAAGCCCGGTTATTCAGCAAGCTCCGTTGTCAACGGCCAGGAAGTGTTCATTCCTTTAGAGGGATTGATCGATATCGACGTAGAACGGGGCAGACTCGAAAAGGAAATTCTCCGCCTGGAGGGCCAATTGAAAGCCGTCCTTGCGAAGCTGGACAATCCCAACTTTGCGGGAAAAGCGCCGGCAGATGTGATCGAGAAAGAAAAAGATAAGCAGAAAAACTTCCAACAAACCCTCCTGAAACTAAAGACGAGTTTGGAGCAATTGAAGAATTGAGGCGGGCAACGCAATGTATTCCAGGAAGACAACATCGTTCATCGTTTCGTTCCTCTTTATCGCCGCTCGCGTTGCAGTTTCCCAGCCGGCACAAACATTCGGCGACTTTATTCAACGCATCGCGGCGGAAGCTCCGTCGATGCGCTCCGCTCTTGTCGACAGCTTCATGATCGCGCAAACACCCAGGGGTTTTCCCGTCACAACCGATTCGATGGCATATTTCGTTTTCCGGGGCAAGGTTGATTCCTCGATCGCAGTGACGGGCGACCACACACAATGGTCGCCGAAGGGCGATTCCATGATTAACGTCTCCGCGACGAACCTGTACTACTTCACTCAAAAATTTGAGCCCGATGCCCGCATCGATTACAAATTCATCAGAGATGGAAATTGGATTCTCGATCCATTGAACCCGCATGTCATCAGTGGAGGGTTCGGGAAAAATTCCGAACTCGCGATGCCGTCATACCTCAAACCGGCAGTCATTCAGTACAACCCTGCAATACCGCACGGCACGCTCTCGACTTTTACTTTCAGGAGTTCTTATACCGGCGACAGTCGAAAGGTCGTGGTGTATCTTCCACCGCATTACGGCTCATCGCGGATTCACTATCCATCGCTGTACGTTCATGATGGACCCGATTATCTTTCGCTCGCTTCAATGGCAAACGTGATAGACAATCTGATTGAAGCAAAACAAATCCGGCCGATCATCGGAGTCTTCATCCCTGCCGGCGCAGACAGGGCAGGAGAATACCGGTTAGGAAAAATAACACAATTCACCGATATGATAGTGAAAGAGCTGGTGCCGTACATCGACTCCGCGTACCGAACGGACGCCCGCGCTTCCCAACGCGGAACGATGGGCGCCTCGGACGGCGGGCATATTGCGCTGTACCTTGCAGTGAATTATTCAAACACGTTTGGCCTTGTGGGAGGACAATCGAGCACAATCACTGATCTCTTCCGCGAAGCGATTCTCACCGGGCCGAAAATTCCTGTGAAATTCTATCTCGATGTCGGCACGTATGATATTTTAAGTGCAAATTACAGTTTTCTTGAGCTGAACCGGAGTTTTTGCAATTTACTCCTCAGCAAAGGGTACGCGGTAACGTATTCGGAATATCATGAAGGGCATAGCTGGGGGAATTGGCGAGCTCATACATGTGATATTTTGAAAACACTCTACCCGTATGCCTCCCGCGATATCCCTGTTCGATAGCAGAAATAAACGGAGTTTTTTCCCCTCCGCCCCGCCACACGACTCATTTCAATCCATATGTAGACAGCAAACGCCGTTTTCATTTGCAATTCGGTCCGGGCATTATGAAAAGTCGAATTTGTGGAATAGCAACAATGGCCATAGCGACGCTTTGCCATTCGTGACTCAAGTCATACAAAAATATTTTCCATTTTGTTTCGGGAATTCTTTTCATATTTTTAGCTTATGCAACACGAAGTAGGCCCGCAACCCCTAAAATGCAAAGGTATCGGAAAGGGGGCGATTTTGTGCTTTTTGTGGCAGCCAAAGCTTCTTGACGTTTGGGGCCGGTTGGTAGTGGGGTCTTTTGAATCAACGGTCATTGCGAGTCCCGAAGGGATCCCGTACAGCGGGACAATCCCCATTAAACAAAAGGATTGCTTCGTCGCTCCGCTGCCCGCAATGACTTTATTCTTCAAAAGATCCCATTACCCTCCGGTTACGAGTCTTGTAAATCTGAGAATTTCTGATATATTAAATAAGATGTTCTCGGCTGAACATGCCTTTCGTGCAGAAAGAGAACACCTCCCAATTGCGGGCTCATCGTTGAAAAGCATCCATTGTATCGGAGTAATGACGACTTTTTTGAAATCTTCAGAAACGATGCCTCTCTTCAAATGAATCGGCAGCAACTCATTTCCCAAATAGTTGAAGACGTGTTAAAGGAAAAGAATCTTGCACACGCGTGCTGTAAAGATGGCGTATGTACGGACGGTCTGTGTGTCATTCACAATAAAGATGCCGTAAAGAATATTGTTACCTACGGCGCCTCTCGCATTACGGCCGGGGTCGGCGTGGATGCTGCAGGCGGAGTCGAACCCGACCTTGCCAGGATGATTGACCATACGTTGCTCAAGCCGGAAGCAACGGTTGCACAGATCGAAAAACTTACCGCGGAAGCAAAGAAATTTCATTTCGCGAGCGTCTGCATCAATCCTTCCTACGTTCCTTTGTGCGCAAAATTGCTCAAAGACACCGACGTGAAAGTCTGCACCGTGATCGGCTTTCCGCTCGGTGCTACTTCGTCTGACTCAAAGGCTTTCGAGGCAGAACGCGCGATCCGGGACGGAGCAAACGAAGTCGATATGGTGATCAATGTGGGAAGGCTGAAATCCGGCGACTACGACTATGTTGAAAGTGACATTTTTGCGGTTGTGAGCACAGCAAAGCGTTTTCAGGTTCTGACAAAAGTAATCATTGAAACAGGGTTGTTGACGGACGAAGAGAAAATCAAGGCATGCATGCTGGCAAAACGTGCCGGTGCTGATTTTGTGAAAACCTCCACCGGCTTTTCAAAAGGCGGGGCAACCACCGGGGATATCGCATTGATGCGCTACGTCGTCGGGAGTGCGATGGGCGTAAAAGCATCCGGCGGAGTGAGAAGCCGCGAAGACGCGCTGAAACTTGTTGCCAGCGGTGCTGACCGAATCGGAGCAAGTGCCAGCGTTGCGATCGCGGGGGGAACCACGACTCCGGGAGGCGGCTATTGAAGAATATCAGCCACATCCGGCCCTTGTCGTTGTTCGCCGGCTTGATCATGAGCATTGCCGCAGCAGGATGTTCGTCATCGGAGACAACGCAGAATACCAGACCAGCTCTTCCGTCCGATACCTCATATTCTCAAGGCCAGCAGACCTCTCCTCAAAAAAAAGCTCACAGTCAAAAACAAGTTTCCCCGGGAAATCAACAGGGGTTTGTGACTCAGGAGGATACGATTGAAGCGGAGGTCGTTACGCGCAACCACGACGCGAATCACATGAAGCCGCCGTCGCGGCATTCATCGAAAAAGAAATACTACAGCGTCCAGCTCGGCGCCTTTCGAGTCTTAAGCAATGCCGACCGGGCAAAAAAGATTGCACAGCAACGATACAAAGAGCCGGTTTATCAATTCTTTGATAAGCCGATAAAAATGTACCGCGTGACACTGGGAAATTTTCCGAAAATTAATGAAGCCTTGAAGTTTTTAAAAACGATCCAGCACGACCACCCGAAGGAATATAAAGATGCCTGGGTTGCGGAGATGAAGCGATGAACCGCAGGTTCATTCTTTTCCTGTTCGCCGTCCTATTTGCCGCAAACGGCACCGCTCTCGCTTTCATTCGAACTGCTCCGGATTCGCTCACGCCAGCCCGAAAAGAAAAACTCAGCACGTTTGAAAAATCGTTCAAGCCTTCCGAATACGACACTGATCTAGAACTCTTGCATAAGAAAGAGAACCAGCCACGGCCCATTGTCGACGTTCCCGTCGAAACATTCACCATCGCCGAACCGGAGACCGTACAAGGCTTCCGCATTCAGGTCTTTGCTTCGAACAATTATGACGAAGCAGTTTCAGTCCGCAACTCGATCAACCTGGAGCTTCCCGCTCAGTGGGTATACATGGTATACGACGCGCCGACGTACAAAGTCCGTGTCGGCGACTACACAAACCGCGCCGATGCCAACCTCGCCGTTGACGGCTTCATCGAAAAGGGGTACAAAGGCGCCTGGGTTGTCCCGGACCGCGTACTGGCGAACCCGGGGACAAAGCCAGTATCGCCCGTCGACAGTACGGGGGCCGGCGGCGGGAATTAGTGCCATTCCCAGTTAATAACCTTATACCTGCCTCTCGCTAAGTGATGCCTTCGGAACATAGCATGGAGAACGCCGAAAGTATTGTTGTCCTTCGTGCTCATAACCTATTGACGTCCTTGGTGGTAAAAGAGTGCATGATTCTTTCGTTGAAACTGTTCCGGATCACTATTCATTAGGATACTGGCAAAAAAAGTCGTATCTTTAAAGTGTTATCCCGCCTCCGAGCTTGATACTTTTGGAAGCGGAAATTTGAGACTCGCTCTCCGATGATTAGAAGCTGAGGTTTGCAGCAGGTTGCCGAAACGCCCTTGCTGCGTTTCGGGAAATAGGTATCACTCCCTCGATTTGCCTTCCGCAATTTTCCATCTTTACGCAGCGCGTCTCCCCATTTATTATCAAAGGATTTTTATGTCTTTTTCAAAACTCGGTCTCAATGACCGATTGGTGCAGGGTATTCTTGCGACCGGGTACACCGCACCGACCACGATTCAATCGCGGGCAATTCCGGCTGCGCTTGCCGGCAAAGATGTCATCGGCTGTGCACAAACCGGGACAGGGAAAACCGCAGCGTTCGTCTTGCCGATCTTGAATCGGCTGTCCGCCGACCTCCATGTGAAGCACCACGGCGTACGCTCACTCATCCTTACGCCGACGCGGGAACTTGCACAGCAGATCGAGGATTCGATCACCGCGTACGGACGGTTCATGAGCATCCAAAGCTTGGCCGTTTTCGGCGGAGTAAACATACAGAATCAAATCAAGCGTCTGCGCCGCGGCGTCGACATTGTCATTGCAACTCCCGGTCGCCTGCTCGACCATCTTGAACGCCAAACCATCGACTTATCGAACGTCGAGGTTCTCGTCCTTGACGAAGCGGACA
The DNA here is from genome assembly GCA_963772165.1 of uncultured Bacteroidota bacterium. Taxonomy (GTDB): domain Bacteria; phylum Bacteroidota; class Ignavibacteria; order UBA10030; family UBA8401; genus JAGVPT01. The sequence goes on from CAVYWA010000010.1 coordinate 142,941, forward strand.
GGATGTTTGATATGGGATTCATTCAGGATGTGCGGAAAATTATTTCCAAAGTGCCCGCCCATCGGCAGACGATGCTTTTTTCGGCAACGATGTCAAAGGAAGTTCGCGCACTCACCGCCAATATTCAGAAACATCCGGAGTTCATCGAAGTCGGAGAGCAGCGCAAACCGGTCGATACCGTTACGCAGCATTTCTACTCCATCCATCAGGAATTGAAAGTCGATCTTCTCATCCATATTCTCGAGACGACCCAGATGGAAAGCGTACTGGTATTTTCGAGGACTAAACATGGTGCGGATAAAATTTCTCACCGCCTCGAGCGGAAAGGAATCAAATCCATTGCGATTCACTCCAACAGGACTCAAGCACAGCGTCAACGGGCGCTTGCCGGCTTCAAACACGGCGACTATCAGGTCCTTGTCGCGACCGACATTGCCGCGCGCGGCATCGATGTGGAAGGAATCACGCACGTCGTCAACTTCGATACACCGACGTTTGCCGAGGATTATATTCATCGGATTGGAAGGACCGGACGGGCTACATCGAAAGGAGACGCCCTTACGTTCGTCGCACGAAACGAGCAGGAATATCTGCGAAAGATTGAGTACTTCGTCGGAAAAAAGTTCGAGTTAAAAAAATATCCCGGCTTTGACGATACGAAGAGACCAACGATAGGGGCGCATACTGATGAGCGCGCACGGAACATAGGGCACAAAGATCATCAGCACCATTTTGAAAAACCTCAAGGAACGTGGGAAGAGAAACAGCGGAGACGTGAACGGGGAAGCCACACGACAGGAGCCAAAAGTCCGTTTCAAAAGCCGTTTCGAAAAAGACGCCCGGACAACCGCGGTTCTCACCGGCCGGCATAACCGTTACCTGAATTTTATTCGCACGCCTTCAACAGGCCAGCGTGCCCGCACTTTGATGGAATCCGGAAAAACGGCAAATCGCTCCGCTGGAATATACGGAAACGGTTTGCCGGAATAGTACACGCCGTTGTTGTAGTCGTCCTGGAACGCCTTCAACCGATACTCCCCCGCATCAAGCTGCGGAAACAAAAATTTCTTCCCGCGCTGCGTTGCAACATGGACTGTTTTCTTCATCTTTTTTGCTGTGTTCTCGGCGATAACGATGTACCGGTCGGCGTGCGATGTATCCTGATCAATAAGCACTCCTTCGATGCTGCTCAATTGTTCGGGGTCGACGGTCCGGAAAGAAAACTTTCGCGTACTGTCTTTCCAATGATTCCCGACTCCGTCCCGGAGCGAGTCAAAGCGGACAAAAAAAGTGTAGAAGTAATCCTGACGCAACGTTTGGCGAGGAATAATTTTGAAGCTCGCGGAAGAATTCCAGACAACGTGCAATGGGACTACCACGGAATCCTTTCCCTCTAAAAGGATGGCATGTTCTGCGGATTCGTGTTGAAGCGCATCGTCGAAATCGAACCGAAATTCCTGGTCCATCGGGAATCGCGTTGTCGAGTCCATCACGGTAGCATAGATCAAGCCGGGCGGCATCGTATCGGGGACAGCCGCTCGGCTGAATTGTTTTGATGATGCCAGCGGGTTGATGACATGGCCGGCAAGGTCTTTTACACCGGTAACGAAGACTTTATAGAGAGTATCTTCACGCTGGGGCTCGGTGATGAGCATGACATGAGCGGGATTTTCAAAATGAGGGAAGAAATCAACAATACGAATGTTTCGGGTTCGACCCGTATCGGAAATTGAAAATGATCCCACTGCGAGGGAAGTCAAATCAATGCTTTCGCTGAATTCCAGTTCGACATGGGTGTTGTCCTTCGTGGTTGCTCCGATAAGCCGCGGCGCGGTCGTATCCTCCATGGAAAGCTGAAAATTCATTTCGGTCCGTAATGAATCCGTTTCATCCAAGCGGATATCGCCCGGTGCAGTACTCATTGCGTCGGTCTCCGGGTCGTAGACTAAATTGCGAAACTCATCTCGCACCGCAATGACTCTGTAACTGCCGAACGCGAGGTGCGTCAAAGAGTAATCGCCGGTGTTGCCTGTTTGTGTGATGTAGTCGGGCTTTTGCGTCATGGGGTTCAGCGTATCCGGCTTAAGACCGTCCAGCTGGTACGCAAAGATCATCACGCCGACGGGCTTCTCGTCGTAAATGCGTCCGCGAATTTCGCCGCGGTCGATCTGCGCACCGGTCGTGAAAGCAAACGAGTACGCATGCGCCATGCGGTTCCGGTTGTTGACGTCGACAACATCGGTGCCAACCGTGACAACATAGGTTGTGTTCTTCCTCAACGAATCCCGGAAACTCAACTCAACTTCTCTTCCACTCCAGTCAAATTTGACATCTTTCACGTACGGCGAGATAAAGATGGATTCTTCAACCGAGCGCCGTTCGACATACTTGCTAAACTCTAATGAGATATGGGAAGAAGAATATTCTGTGGTATTCGGGGGTGGATAGACATCGATGATTTCGGGCGGGGTGGTGTCAATAGGCCCTCCTTCCGGAGCGCGCTCTCCTGCACAACCATTCATGAGAAAGAGAAGAGCGACGACGCCGAAGACGTTCAGGCGTGCAAATACTATGCTACCTTGTGTCATCGTGGGTGCCGTGATTGCCGATTAAGTGTTTCATCATAATAAAAATATTTTCGTTTAGAAGAAAGACGAAAAAGGGCACATGCGGCAATTGGCTGTTCATGACCACTTGCCTTTGGAAAACGGTTTCCTTACATTTCTCATCATAAATCCTGCCATAGACAACAACGCGAGAAGTGATATCGTCCGTTTGTTTACTGCCGTATGATCGGAACTCTTCGTCAATTCATTCACGACATTTGTGAGAAACGTATGAACATTCGGACCCAACTGCGACGAAACAGCGGCAGACTGTTTCTAGCGCTGAGCATGCTCTTCGTTGTCCATAGTGTAGACCATGCTCAGAATTCGACCTATACATTTCTTCTCGGCGATGTCGGTGCGCGGTCTGCCGGGATGGCGGGCAGTTTTGTTTCGATGAGGAACGACGTTAACACGATATTTTACAATCCAGCCGGAATTGCTACCATTACCCAGCCACAAGCCTCTTTCGGATACCTTAAGAACCTGCTCGACATCAATTCCGGCTATGTTTCATACGCGCAAAACCTTTCCGACATCGGTCAGGTCGGCTTTGGCATCAATTACGTTAACTACGGAACGTTCGACGAGACCGACGAATTTGCGAACAAGATAGGAACATTCACCGCCGGGGACCTTGATATGTCGGTCGGGTTCGCGGCCGAGTTCGAACAGAATCTGTACTACGGTGTTGTCGCCAAATTCATCTATTCCTCTATCGCCGATGCCGCATCTTCGGCAATCGCAGCTGATTTTGGAATACTCTATTTTATTCCGGGAGCAAATCCGGTGTCGATTGGGGCGAGTATTCGGAATATGGGGACACAGCTTAATCCGTACTTAACTACCCGCGAGAGCCTCCCGCTCGACGTCAGCGTTGGCGCAACGATCAAGCCCCAGCACCTTCCCCTTTTGCTCAATTTTGATTTTCACCAACTCAACGAAACACAGGATGACCTCGTTTCCCACTTCAAAATGTATTCTATCGGCGGAGAGTTTACGTTGAGCAAGGAGCTTCGTTTTCGTTTTGGATTCGACAACGAGCGGAGAAAGGATTTAGCCCTAGGAACCTCATCCGGTCTTGCAGGATTTTCGTTCGGCGGCGGAATTGCACTTCAGACTCTTCGGTTCGATTATGCCTTTACATCACTCGGAAAGATTGGAAGCCTGAACAGCATTACCGTTGAAATGAACCTGTAGGAAAAAAATTACGCCGATGATTAAATTCTGCAGCCGATAATCTGCAATCTGAGTAAGAATCCGCGGAATCCGAGTCATCACCTCCCGACAACTCTTGCTACAATCACGGAACTCACATAAAAAAGAATCATTCCGACAAACACCACAATCGGCGCTATTCGATTCCTCGAGCGATTGATTTCCGGAATCAGATCGCTCGCACCGACGTACATTCCTGCCCCAGCTGAAAAGGCAAACGCATAGCCGACAACCTGGCTGCTGATATCCTTTAATAAAAACATTGCCACAATACCGAGCATCGTTCCCGCCCCTGCCCCGGCAGACGCCCAGAATGCTTTTTTTCGCCGATGGTCGGCAGCGAGCATAACGGAAGCAATTGTCAACCCCTCCGGGAATTTGTGCAGCAGTATGGCAAAAAAGATCATCAACCCCAACGAAAAATTGTACTGCATACCGGCGGAAATCGAAACGCCGTCAAAGAACGCGTGGATGAACAATCCCCAAAATGCGGAATAGCTAGCAACTTTCGACACCATGATCTCCGAATGCACTTCCTCGCCAAAATGCAAATGACCGACGACGGTATGTTCTGCAAAATGCATGACGCTGAATCCCGTCAAAATAAGAAGCGGGGCTGTGGGTCCGATTCCAGCGATGCTTTCGGGAATAAGGTCCAGCAACACGAGTGCCAGGATAAAACCCGCCCCGAGCGCCAATAAGTATTCCTGCACTTTTTGCGGCCACTCCTTTTGCATGAGCACGACACTGCCGCCTAGAATTTCGGCGCCCGCCGCGATGAAGCCAAACAGGATGATCGTGAATGGGATATTCATTTTGCCGTATACCGAACCTTAAGATATTGTTCCGCTTGTTCGTGCGAGTTCTCGAATTTTTTCATTTCCAATATTTTGGTGTATTGCTGCACTGCAAGGTCGCGTTTCATTTGAATGTCGTAAATGAATCCGATTCGCAGGTTCGCCATCACCATAAATCCGGATTCCCCGTTTTTGTCGAGCGATTTGCTGATCTCATCACAGCGGAAGAAATTCTGCAGCGCTTCCTCGTACTTTCCCGTGTTCATCGCGTAGACACCGATATAGTACAGCGCCTCACGCTTTGAAGAATCGGTGTACCCCGTCATCCCTCCGCCTGAACCATCGCAACGGGAAAGAATTTCCCGGAACACCGCGTGTGCATTCTCCCATTTGCCGAGGCTGATGTAGCACCTGCCGACATAGCGGTGAAAGACCACATTTCTCGGATACCGGTTAAAAAGCTTCAGTGCAATTTCAAGCGCCTTCTCATACTGCCGCTCGTGAGTGTAATTCAATTGAAGGAGAAAATACTCGGCCTCGACGGCGGCATACTTCGCCTTTTCGGCAGCGATCGTAAGTTGTTCAATCCCTTTTTTCTTGTCGCCGCTTGGGAAAAAAAGCATGAGGGGCTTCACGATCGGATACTGTTCCGGAATCGCCTCGGCGTAGTAATTATAGATCCCCATGCCGAGAAGGATGTCGTCATTGTCAGGCGCTATGCTGTAGGCATGGCGCACAATCGGCAGCGCAAGCCTGCCGTCGTTAGCCGCCTTAATCCAGCTTCCCCGGTTGGCACGCAGCCGACCGCGAAAACCGAGGGATCCGCCTTTGAAAAATAATGCGGTCACATCATCGGGGTTTTTGTCAAGAATGCTGTCGCATTTGTCGATCACGACATCAAGCTCGTTTAAAAATTTGTCGTCGAAGGATTCATTATCGAAGTCTAACGAAATTTTCCACCAATCCACCATGGCGAGGAAAAAGTAACCCGCGGGATGTTCCGGGTGAGTCGTGATGAGATAATGAAACTCTACCTCCGCTTGATCGAACTCAAGATTATAGACGCGATCGATCCCCTGTTTTGTATGAAAGTCAAAATCCCGGTCCGTAAGCCATTGCGAAGAACTGACTGAAGGCATAACAAAAGTGAGCAACAACGGCAATGCAATGCAACGAGACAGAAAAGGAACAACAATGCTCGTAAACCGATGATGTAGGGAATGTCCGTTCAACGCGAGATCGTCATCAAGATTCTGTATTCGATACGATGTTTTGCCCATCGGCGGCAGGTTCCACTTTCGCTGCATTCCATTTTTCAAGCGTCCAAGTATTTTCAGAAAGCGCGATCCAATCCGATAAGTAAATAAAGGCTCCAGCCACAACCAGCATGACCGTCGCGAGTGCGCCCCCCTCAGGACCGAACGAGCCGCCCGTGAGCCATACGGGCCCGGATTGTGTCAACACGCCCAACTGAAATTTTTCGAACTGGATTCCGCTGACAGGAAACGAAAAAATATGATTCTGAAAAAAATTCCACGAGAAATGCAGGGCTATCGGAAACCAGAGCGTTCGCGTCTTGAAATATGCCAGCGAAAGCCACACGCCGGCAAGCGCAACATTAACGAGCGAAAAAAAAGTGACATTCGGATTATTCAGGTGAGCTAACCCGAAAAAGGATGCAAACACGACGACGGCGATTATGTTCCCAGTCCCCTCGACCATCGTCTGGAAGAGATACCCGCGGAAAAGCAATTCTTCGCCGAACGCGCCAATGACAAAAATAACAACGCTCGCACCAAACAGATGGGAGGCTTCAAGAAAAGAGAGAGGCTTCAATGACAGCGTTGCCATGCCAAGGCTGTGTTCAGTGATAAAAATTACGGTCATCATCCCGCCGCCGATGAGCGCACCCTGTCCCAGTTCGCGCAAAATTTTTCCGTGAAGTGGAAAACCGACCGACGACAATGGAGGCCGGCCTTCAAGGAATTTGACGATAAGCCATGTTGTCAATAACAACGCTCCGTAGAAAACCACTTCGCCCGAAGCAAATGAAGGAATAAAACGAATGTGCGGCAGGATCAGTTTGGCAGGAAAACTGAACACCGTGGTGATGCCCATAAGAGCTGCAACGAAAATTCCCATTCGCCATCCCGCACGAATAGTTCTCTCCGTTTCGTTGTAGAAAATGGATTTCATAACGCCTCTAGCTTATCGAGTAAGAATGTTTTCGCGGCACCGAGGGCGATCCGTTCTTGGTTCATCGAATCACGTTCCCGTACGGTCACGGTCTGGTCCTGCAGTGTTTGCGAATCGATCGTGAAGCAAAACGGCGTCCCTATTTCATCCTGGCGCCGGTACCGCCTGCCGACAGCGCCGCTGTCATCGTAAAAAACGCGGAAATATTTTTGCAGGTCAACAGTCATTTTGTGAGCGATACCATCCATCCCATCGCGATTGACGAGGGGAAGAATTGCCGCTTTGACCGGCGCAAGACGAGGGTGAAAATGCAGCACCGTTCGCATCTCTTCTTTTCCGTCGGCAGTCGGCGCCGATTCTTCGTCATACGCGGCAATCAGAAAAGCCATAAACGACCGGCTTGCTCCGGCGGAAGTTTCGATCACGAACGGAATAAATTTTTCTTTCGTCTGGTCGTCGAAATATTTCATGCTCTTGCCGGAATATTCCTCGTGCCGTGAAAGGTCGAAATTTGTGCGGCTGTGGATCCCTTCAATTTCTCCCCAGCCGAACGGGAATTGGTATTCGATGTCGTATGCGGCTTTCGCATAATGCGCAAGCTTCTCGTGTTTGTGCCACTGCAGCTGTTCACGTTTCATCCCCAAATCGAGGAACCACTTCAACCGTTGTTCGCGCCAGTACTCAAACCATGTATCTTCTTCCCCCGGCTTGACAAAAAACTGCATTTCCATCTGTTCGAACTCGCGCGTCCGGAAGAGAAAATTTTTTGTGTTGATTTCGTTCCGGAATGCTTTGCCGATCTGGGCAATTCCAAACGGCAGCTTTTGCCTCGATGCACTTTGAATGTTGAGGAAATTGACGAAAATGCCCTGCGCCGTTTCCGGGCGAAGATAGACGACGCTATTCGTGTCTTCGACCGGTCCGACAAACGTCTTGAACATCAGGTTGAATTGCCTGGCGTCCGTGAACGTTCCCTTGTTGCCGCAATTGGGACACGAAACCAACGTCCGGATGACGTTGGCGATCACTTCATCGGACGAAACACGCAGCGCGAATTCTTCGGCGACTCTCCGGTCATCGACCTGGCCCGCAAATGCCACGGGGTCGAGTGCGCGCAAGATTTCCTTTTTCTTTTTCACGGAAAGTTCTTCGAACAGGACATCAACCCTGTAGCGCGCCTTGCATTGTTTGCAGTCCACCATCGGGTCGGTGAAATTCGCGACGTGGCCGGATGCTTCCCAGACGCGCGGGTGCATCAAAATAGATGCATCGACCCCTTCAATATCGTCACGCAGCGTCATTGACCTCCACCACGCCTGCTTCAAATTATTCAACAGCTCAACGCCCATCGGCCCGTAATCCCAGCAGCCGTTCAGTCCTCCGTAAATTTCGCTCGACTGAAAAACGAAGCCCCGCCGCTTTGCCAGCGAGACGATTTTTTCCATTACCGCCGGGCTTTGTGCGGCGTTCCCCGTACCTTTTTCTTTACCGATGGTTGTGCTCCCTTCTGTGGCTCTTCTTTCGCAATAACGATGCTTTCAAAAACGTGTTTATCAAACGAAAGATGGATGGTGGATGTTTTTTCTTTAAGATTTTCCGTCGACACTAAGGCAACGTTGAAACGCCGGAGTGAATCCGTCAACGCGGTGAGTGCGCGGAGTACTTCAAATTCCGGAGGCACGTGTATTTTAATCTCTTCCCTCACCCCCTGCACATCGCCGACCGAAATGTTCGAACGCCGGATTTTCTCCGTCGGGACTGCCATGTGTTTCAGCGTCGAGTCGACGATTGAAGAAATTTCTTTGAGAGGAAGAGCCTCGTGCGTTGATTTCACCTCGGTCGTTTGCAGCGATCCAGCGGATCGCTCCCGAATGAACGTCAGGACGATAGCCGATGCCGTCAGTGCAATAAGGAGCAATGTCTTTGTGTCGATTTTATTCGGCATACTCAAAAATAGTTACGCTACTTCTACCCTGCTCTGATCTCCAATCATGAACCGATGAACCCGCGGTTTGCCGCTTGCTTCCAAAATTTCAACATCATTGCCCAGAATGCTTCCTTCGATGCGGATGCCGACGTTTTGAATTTTACAGTCGCGAAGAATAATACTGTACTCCACTTCGCTTTTCCTGATAATGGTGTCGTTCCCAACAGCGGTGAAGGGCCCGATATAACTTTCTTCGATCATGCAATTCTTCCCGATGATCACCGGGCCTCGCACAACGCTGTCGATCACCTTTGCCCCTTCTTCAACAATCACCTTCCCGACCACGGACGATTTTGCGTCGATGCTTCCCCGGTTAGAAGAAACGATGTTGTCAAGGATCAGTCTATTCGCTTCGAGCAGGTCGAGCGGTTTGCCGGTATCTTTCCACCATCCGGTAATCTCGCTGAACCCAATAGTGCATTTCTTGTCGATGAGATACTGATGTGCATCGGAGATTTCCAGCTCTCCCCTCTTGCTTGGTTTGATCGCTTTGCACGCTTCGAAAATGTGTTTGTCATAGATATAAATCCCAGCGACGGCATACTGGCTTTTCGGCTTCTTCGGTTTTTCTTCGACGCCCACGATGCGGTTGTTTTTAATTTCCGGAACGCCGAACCGTTCCGGGTCCTTCACTTTCGAAAGGGTCAGCCAGCAATTGCACTGAGATTTTTGGAATTCATCAATATAGCGTTTGATCCCTCCCACCACCATATTATCGCCAAGGTAAAAGACAAAATTGTCTCCATGAACGAATTTTTCCGCGAGCATCACTACCTGTGCGAGTCCCCCCGGTTTTTCCTGCGGGATATACGATATTTTTACTCCCCAGCGGCTGCCGTCGCCGACATACTGAGGAACCTCCATGCTGTCGGCGTTGTGAACGATGCCGATTTCTTTAATGCCGGCATCGACTGCCGCTTCGATCGCATAATAGAGAATCGGTTTGTTCGCGATTGGAATGAGATGCTTGTTTTGCGTATGAGTGATCGGGCGAAGCCGTGTGCCGCGTCCGCCGGAAGCGATAAGTGCCTTCATATGAAGAATTATGAATTTTAAATTAAGAATGAAGAATGAACTCTAATTACGACACTCGCAGTTCGCTTCTTTGTCTTTTGGTAAAGACCGAAATCTTACCGTTGCCGTACTTTTCGATGAGCTGCTTTGCGACATCAAAATCTCTGCCGACTTCGGACGGAGAATGAGCATCGGAACCTAACGCCAGCGGAATCTTATACTCATGAAGAATTCTCAGAATCTGTTCGCTGGGATAAACTTCCTTGACCGGCTTCCGGAGGCCTGAGGTGTTGATCTCCACCGCTATGTCCGCCGATTTCACAACTTTGAAGACCTCCCGTAATACGTCTTCCATATTTTTCGAAGGACGATGTCCAAACTTTTTAACGAGGTCGCAATGCCCGATAATGTCAAACAATTTCGATGCCGCCGACCTTTTGATATGGTTATAATATTGGGCGTACACCTCGTCCACATTTCGTTCTTCGTATTTATGGACGAACGTCGGATTATCGAACCCCCATTCGCCAAGATAGTGTACCGACCCGATAATATAATCAAACTCGTGCTGAGAATTAAACTCTTTCACCCAGTGTTCCGTCCCGGGGAAAAAATCCCCTTCCAAGGCAAATTTCACGACGATGGTATCCCGGTATTTCTCCCGTAATGCAAGGATTTCCGGTTTGTATGTTTGGTGAAACTGTGCCATGGTCATTCTGTGCTGGATATCGAAATCGTTCGGCATCGGCGAATGGTCGGAGCAGCCGATCTCTTTCAGCCTTGCCGCCACCGCATGAACAATGTATTCCTCGAGAGAACCGTCGGCGTGTTTACAGAGTGAGTTGTGGGTATGATAATCAACAAGCATTAAGTCGCCTTTCTTGACGCAACTCTTGATGTTTCTTTCGCGAGCGCAGCATATAATTGGGAGATATGTTGAAGACCTTTCTTCTTTAACTCGGTGCGGTGCATTGTCACTGTTTGAACGTCCCCGCGCGCAATCGGCCCGGTGAGTGCTGAAACCGCCGAGTATTTTTTAACATTCATGAGACTCTGCAGAAGAAGGGGCTCAAAGATGGACATTACTTTTCTTCGCGGCAGACGAATACGTTTTCCCAGTTCCTCTACGACGGAGAGGAGCGTGACAACATAATTCGAACTAAACACCGCAGCGACATGGTACAACACTTTTTGTTGAGGTGATAAAACGAAAGGACGGGCGGCAAAATCATGTGCGATGCGCGTTGCCGTTCCTACGGCTTTTTTATCTCCCTCAATCCCAATCCAGATGTTTTTCAACCGGCCGGATGCGATGCCGGATTTCGGAAATGTCTGCAGCGGATGAAAAGAGCCGACCGCTGCCCCCTTCTGCTTTAACGGTGAAAGAATCCTGGACGACAGCACACCCGAAGTATGAAAGATGATCGACCGGGAAAAATCTTCATGCCGGCGAGAGAGAAGATGCACAACATTTTTAATTTCATCGTCGGGCACGGCGATGAGGATAATCCCCTCGATGCCGAAACGTTTCGCCGAACTTAACTTTCCATGCGGAGCGTGAACACGCTGTCCGAGGTTCTTCGCCGATTTGCCCCCTTTGCTCAGGACAAGCGACAGCGGATATTTTCCTTCTCTGAGAGCAAGGGCAAGCGCCCTCCCGACGGCGCCCGCTCCGATAATGATAACCGGAGGTTTTTGTTTTGCTCTCAATGAATCTTCCACAGAGCTGCTGAGGCATATCCGACGACACGCTCGGTGTCGCCCGATATGTCTCCGGAATTGCAGGAATCCAAAACTTCACAATAATCAGCGCCGATTTTTTTTGCGGTATACAACACGGTCACGATCGGGCCTCCGCCGCACGCTTCCGCGTGTTCGGTCTCCAAGTCCGACATCAATGCCCGGTCATTCAACTTTTGAATCGAAGCGATCGCAATGGCATCAAGTTTTCGCGCGATATCTGAAGAGTAATAATGCGACAAATCAGAGCTGGCAATGAGAAATAGTTCCCGGCCTTTTGCCACCTCGGCAAGAGCGACCCCCAAGCCCTCGCAGTATTTTCGTTTTTGATCTCCCATCACGATCGGAAGAATCTTTAAACCGCGCACGGCAAGCTGTAAAAAAGGAAGCTGCACTTCCAACGAATGCTCCGCTTTGTGCCCGACAAGAGAACTTTGCAGTGCCGGATACTTTTTCAATAATTCGCTGCGTAATTCTGCATCGACCTCAACGGACCCAAGCGGCGTTTTGAAACTCGCGCCTGAAAAAACCGAAACGCCGTCGAAATATTCCCTGTGGCTCGGCCCGATAAGAACCACGGTGCTGATATGCCTGCCTTTCAAGAGTGCAAAGGCGCGAGCGGCAGTGCGACCGGAATAGAGATAGCCGGCGTGCGGCACAACCAAACCAATAAGAGTACCGGCATGAGGTGAGGATGTTGACTCAGCCATGAGCGTTTCAACAGTATGCCGGAGTTCTTCTTCATGTTCCGGGTAGAACATTCCTGCGACAACGGGGGGACGGGCGTACGACTCTTCATTCATCACGGCTTTTGCTCTATAATTTGAGCAGAAAAAATATAAATGCTGGTTTCAGCATGTTTCCACTGGTCCCGCGGCAAGCCCGCCTTCACGCACGTTTCTTCGAGAAAGCGGGTCACGTTCCAGTGATGTTTTACTGCGACCTGCGGTAGCAACAACCCGCGATACATGCCGGCAACGACAAATAATCCATGCTTCCCAACCTGAATTTCTTCTATCGCCGAGATCTCCCTGAGCGGTGAAAGGACAGAAATCTCTATTTGGATCTCGTCCAGCTCGTCTTCAGTTACGGCTTGGAAACGCGGGTCTTCTGTCGCCGAACGTCCCGCGAGCTGCGACACTGTCTCGGCGAGCGAAGTTTCTGACACGATGACGCCTAAGCAACCCCGCAATTCTCCGCTGTTGTAGATCGAAACAAAAGCACCGGCCGGTTGAGACAACATGCTCTCGCCAGGGAAACTTTTTCGCTGCTCTTGAGAGCGCTCGGCATCCTTCCCGCAAACGGTGCGCCGAATTGATTTCCATGCGATGTCCATCAATTCTTTCTGTTCGGCCGGACTTAGCATGAGGGGTCACCATCAAAAAATTCCTAACGGAAAATAGTGATTTAATAAATCAGTTTCAACAAACCGATGACCATAGAAAGAAAAGCCCCGAACTCAGTATCGAATTCGGGGCATATTGACTCTTGATCTTACTGCTTCGTTCTATTTTATTTTAAGGCTTGCTATGGCCTTTTCAAAAACCGGAACGTAATCGTCCGCCATCGGTTGATACCACGTAACGACCAAACGATAGACTTTATCATTTTTTACTACAAAGTATGCCCGGCCCTCGACCTTCGGCTCTGGCGCGTACGTCAAATATTTTGCATCAAGCCCGTCGATCTTCGTATCCTTCGTTGATTTTGGCTTGAACTTGCCTTTATTTTGTTCGAATACTTTATCCACGGTCAATTTTTTTGCCGGCAGCATATCTATCTGGATCGCACAGTCCTGCCGGATTTTATGATGGATGCTCATCGAGAACATCGTTTCGCCTTTTTTGGGCGGGAAGGTATATTCAAAATTATCGGGGTATTGGATTTCAAAAAATTCACCGGGATACTTTGTCCAGTCAGCCGACGGCTTTGACTCATCGACCTTCGAAACAGCAACTTTCGGCTTCGGGAGTTTGACCGAGCTCAGCACCGTATCAAACACGGCGGCGTAGAGGTCATAATCTTCGTTGAAGCCTGCGAGGTTGACATAATAAAACACACTGTCCCGCATCGTAATGATTCTTCGCCCGTAAATCGTTACGCTTTTGCTGATCTTCGACGAGTAGGAAAGCTCCTGGCCGGTTTCTTTGCCAAGCGTTGCCGGTTGTCCACCGCTAATCACCCCGATGCCGGAGAGTTTATCTTTTGTTTGAGCAGCGTAAGCGTCAAGCGTCGTTACACCCGCCGTCGCAAAATTCTCAAAGCCAAAAAGAATTTCCACCCCGTTCTTCCCGCCGCTCGAAGGATCAAAGAACCATGTCGCAGCCTCCTGCGAAGAATAGATCTTGATCCGATTGGTTTCCGCATTCACTAACCATCCTTTCGGATATTGCAATTCGAACCCATAGAACGGGTCCTGGTAGAGATCCCATTCTTTGACCGCCGGCGCTTGCGGTTTACTGCACGAAGAAAACATCAATGCGAGGAGGGCCAGCACAGCGGCAAGCGGATTCATCGTTGGAATCCATTGCTTAGAAAGATGCATCATATGTCACCTGTATTGATTGAATGTTATTAAATGACCGACGGTTTCGTGCTTATTCGTTTCATTCAAAAAACCATGTTAGCTCCCCTGCAGTTGGGTAAGTTCCTTTTTGGCGGTTGCATTCTTTGGGTTCATTTTGAGAACGTACTGATATTCTTCGATCGCTTGATTACGAATTTCGTCAGCCTTTTCGGCGGAGAGAGTCTTCACACTTCGAGCAACGTTGAGCATTTGTGCATAAAAAAGATGGAGTTCTTCACTTTGTTTCTTCATTTCTTTAGGCTCGTAACTTATAGCCTTTTTACAATTCTCCACCGCAGAGAGGTATTCTTTTTCCTGATAGTCTATCTGCGCCAGTATGTGATAGACACCGATTATTGTGGGATTGTATTTTCCTTTGTTTTTTCCGTTATCTTCGTTGCTGAGACTATCGATAACTGTGAGAATATCACGGTACATTTTCGTAGCAATCTCAATTGAATCTTGTAGTCGGTACGTTTGAGCAAGTTGAAAGAGCCCGTTGAGATCGGTCGGACGTAATTCTACATACTTCTTAAAATACGCTTTGGCGGTGTCGTTTTTTCCGATCATATTGAAAGAAATACCGCCGTAATAGAGAGCCACAAAATTGTTAGGGTCTGTTTTTAATCTTCGATCAAATTGTATAGCCGCCTTCTCAAATTGCTTTAATCCATAATATAACGAGCCGAGTTCCCCTGCGAATTCTGTGATCGCCGGATTGATCGTCATTGCCTTTTCGAAACAAGCCACCGCATTTGTTGTATCTTTGAGACGTGCGTACGACCGTGCTAATTGCAAATACTCTTCATATCCGAGGGAATCTGCCGGAAGCGTTTTGTATGTATCGATAGCTTTTTGAGATTCGCCGGCTTCGTACAATGAATAAGCGTACATCGGCTTTAAATCGTAGGCTTTCGGGTTGAGCGTCATCGCCTGTGCGAGAACAGGGAGCGCGTCTTTATAGAATTTGCCGCCATACAACGCCTTTGCGTATTCATCGTATGCGACCGGATTGTCTTTTTTTAACGCGACATATTTTGCAAAAAACAAGGCCGACTCGCGCCATAACTTTGCGCGGTAAAAAATGTCGGCGACATCGAAGACATAAACGTCGTTCGCGGGGTCAAGATTGATCGCCGCCTGAAACTCTCTGACGCAATCATTGTACTGACGGTTTTTATAGTACGCTTTTCCCAGCTTGTAGCGGATAACGGCAGACGTCGAATCGAGTTCAGCCGCTTTTTGATAATTGGAGATTGCCAGGACGGCAATGTTCTGCCTGCCGTACGCTTCGGCGAGACCGATGTAGACTTCCGGCAAATTCTCATTTAATTCTTTCGCCTTCGAGAAGTAGACGATTGCTTTATCGAGTGAATCGACGTCGAGGTACGCGTTCCCGTAAGCGAGAGCAACCACAGGACTCGTTTTGTCGACTTTCGTCGCCGCTGCAAACACTTTCGCCGCTTTATCCCATTGACCGGTCTTAATCATGAGTGTCCCCAGCGAGGACCACGCCGCAAAGTATGTTTCGTTGATGTCGACGGCGCGCTGCAAAAAAATTTCTGCGGAATCCTTTACACCCTTCAACCGATATGCTTCACCGAGACAAAAATTGGTCTCGGGAACGCGCGGGGCCGCTTTCTGAGCTTTCACAAAATAACTGATCGCTGTATCGTATGACTTTTGCTGTAGCGCTTCTTTCCCGAGGGCAAGGTTGTCCTGAGCGTGCACACTTTCGGACAGAGCGAAAAGAATTAGGAATGGTGCGATTCGTTTAAATAGATAATACATTGAGGCTTCCTCGTTTACTGGGATTGAAGTTGGATAAGGCGGACCGGCATCGTAGCAGGCACAAGTCCGTTCTTAAGAAATAATTTTTGCCCTTCGGCACCGGTCACGAATGCAGTAAAACCAACGCCAACTCCAGTGCCGGCATTCCTGGAGAAGATGTACAGTGTCCGAGACAACGGGTAGTAGCCGCGATACACATGAGCCTGAAGCGGGGGAAAATACTCTAACGTCGTCGATGCCGAGTCCCGTGTAAAATTCGGGTCTCCGATATCCAGTATCCGCGTCTTTGCCGGCGTCGAGGAAACCCAACTCTGGCTCACGAAGCCGATTGCGTTGCTATGAGCCGCAACAAACGAGATCACATGGGTTGTCGTCGAACAAGGAAAAACGACATCGGCAAACGGCTGGAAATTTGTAATGCGCTGCTTCACGTATTCGTACATTCCGCTGTTCGCCCCTCCAAGCGCCACGACGATCCGCCCCGAAATCTTTTTTTCGCCCACATCATGCCACGTTTTCGCCTTCCCGAGCATGATATCCTTTAACTCTTCTACTTTGATCCGTGTAAGGGAATTGTTTTCGTTGACCAGAACGAGGGCGGCATCGTACGCGATTTTAAATGTATCGACCTCAAGCTTATATTTCTTGATCACGGCCCTTTCTTCGTCGTTGAATTGACGCGGACTTGTGATAAGTTTGACGCTGTCATTGAGAAGTTGAACCACCGCATCCCGCGTCGTCGACTGCAGGTGCGTAATATGCGCCTGTTCGTACATCGACTCAAACTCTTGCACTTCCGCATCGATAGAAGGGAAAATGTCCTCCGACGAAATCACAACAAGATTCCCCCGCGTCGGTAGGTCGCGCGTATCTTTTTGACAGCCCGTCCAAGTGAGAAGCAGGGAGAGGGATAGAACCAAGCTATGAATGGAAGCGGTCTTCATTTCTTTGCTGCTGTTGTATCCGGATGTTGACGAATCGATAAATACCGTATAACAGCATCACAATACCGAACATGATCCGGAACTTCTGCGGCATTGTGGGAGGCATAAATATTCCCGTTGCAATAACGATGCCGCAGACAAAAAGAAATCCCGACATCACATAGCCGAGGTAGACCATCGGCTTGTAAGGATCCATCGTATGCTTAATGCCCTTGGTTCAACTTAAATTTGAACGGAATGGAGACCCAGACTGCTACCGGCCCGTTATTCATAACGGCCGGAGTGAAGACCCATTGCATCGCTGCATCAATCGCGGCTTGATTGAAGAGCTCGGCATCCGATTTCAAGATTTGGGCTTTTTTCGCTTTTCCCTCTTTGTCGACCCAGATCTTTACCCACACGGTGCCTTCAACGCCGGCACGCCGGGCAATTTCCGGATAGATCGGCGAAGGGTTCTTTACCGGCGCCGGTTGTTTCTCTACCGGCACGAAATCGGGCGGCGGACCGTCGTCTTCAATCTTCACGTCGTTCTGAATAGAAACCGGGCCGCCGTTGCCGGTTGCATTCGGGTCGCCGACAGGCCCGATCTGTTGCAATTCCGTTTGGGAAGCGATCGTCGCTTCGGGGCTGATTTCAGCGTCGGGCACGGGAACCGGTGTTCCCACCGTAGGCTTCGCGGCGGCTGCCGACACGGAAACAGCGGGGGCGGCCTGCGAATTTGTAATTGACGGGGGCGGACCGAGGTCGCTGTATTTCATGATGCGAACGGTGTACACAGGTTCATCTTCGGTCGTGAGATAGACCGCCCCGTAGTACGCGCCGATTGCGGCAAAATGAAAAATTGCGGCAAAGATCAAGGCACGTGTTGCGTACTTCTGATACAACCCGCGCAATTCATACGCACCATATTTCGCACTGACGCTTGGTGCAGTTGCTGACATACGTTCTTAACTCCTTCCTATAACCTCTTCGTGCAAACGACGGCCGTTCCCAACCGTCATTAAATTTTTTCGATGAGCTGTTTGTCCTTATCATCAAACGGCGCAAGACTGAAGCGCGTGATGTCGGCAACGTTCAACTCATCCATGATGTTCACCATCATGATATACTTTCCTTTGCGGTCAACTTTAATAAGAGTAATCAACTTCGGGTTGGCGCTGTTTTTTTCTTTCAGTATCTTTTTTAGGTCGATGGAAGAAACCTTTTCCGGTTTATCCGTCCCGATATTCCAATAGATGCTTCCGTCCTCCGCGACGCGCAGCGTCAAAAGGTTCGACGACGGCACATCGACTTTTGCATCACCGGGGGGTAAATTGATTTCCATCGCCTGCGGCTTGTTCATCGTCGTTGTCAACATGAAGAACGTCAACAACAGAAACGCAATGTCGACCATCGGTGTCATATCGATACGAACGCCGATGCGGCGTTTCTTCTTCTTCGAATGCTTCTGCTTGCCGCGCGATTGTTTTACATCAACTTCAGCCATTGCAGTGTTCCTTCGTTTTAATTCTTATCTAATTCCGTAACAAGATTAAAGCGCGTGATGTTCACTTTTTGCAGGATATTCATCACGTCTTCAATAACTCCGTAGTCAACGTCTTTATCTGCCCTGATGACAGTCTTCAGCCTGGGGTTCCGCGTACGGGCCTGAACGAGAAGATTCATCAATTCGCTCGTTTGTACTTGAACGCCCGCTTTCATCTTCGCACCCTGACCAAAGAGTGCTTCCCTCAATATCTGAGAATCCACACCGAGCAAAATTTGCCCATCTTTTCCAATGCTCAGGGTAATAACGTCTGCACCGGGGATTTTGAAAACGGAGTGGGATGAGGGGAGCGTGATCTGAATGTCCTCCGACGGTTTGAATTGGGTCGTCAACATAAAAAACGTCAGCAAGAGAAACCCAACATCAACCATCGGCGTCATATCCAGCTTAAAGCCGATGCGTTTTCCATGAATTTTTGGCATAGATACTTCTTCCTGATCGCTATTAAAGTTTGGATTTCAAGTTTTGCAGTATGTCGTAGCTTGCTTCGTCGATCATGTACGTCATGCCGTCAATCTTTGTCGTAAAAAAATTATAGCTGACAATCGATGCAATGGCGATCGAAATTCCGCCTGCCGTATTGATCAGCGCCTCGGAGATACCCTGCGAAAGCTGCACCGCATCGGCAGAACCGGCATGCGCCAAAGCGGCAAATGCCCGGATCATACCGATAACCGTTCCCAGCAAACCGACCATTGTTGCAATCGATGCAATCGTCGAAAGAGCGATGAGGTTCTTTTCCAAAATCGGCATTTCCAGCATCGTGGACTCTTCGATGACGCGCTGCACTTCGCCCATCTTATCTTTGGCTTCTATCGACTTGTCGCCGGCAATTTCGCGGAACCGCTCCAACCCCGATTTGATGATATTGGCGAGCGAACCGCGCTGGCCGTCGCATGCGGAGATCGCCGCATCAAGGTCGCCTGTTGAGACGTGTTTAATTAACACCACCAGAAATTTTTCCAGGGCTGCTTTTCCCTGCGCTTTGCGGAGCGAGAGAAGTCTTTCGATAACATACGTCACCACCATGATCGAAAGCGCGAGCAATGCGACCACCAGCGGGCCTCCCTTTTGGATGAACTCGGGAAGCAAAAATTCAAAAATAGCAAACCCAATCAGAAAGGCTGAGACAATAAGGATTGTGTTGAACATTCCTTGTTTCATAAAAGATACTCCTTAAAAATAATGATGTTATAGTGTTAAGAATTTACGCTCGAAGAAAAAATTACGAGAACGCTAATATTGCATCTGGGCGGCTGTCGGCAATCTGAAAAATCATGGAAAGCTTTGTGACAACGAAAATGTTTTTGATGCTCTTGTTGACGTTGCACAACACGATTTTCCCTTTTCGATTTGTGTACGAAGTATGCGCCGACACCAGAGCGCCTATTGCCGTCGAGTTCATGTATGTGACTTTGCCCAAATCGACAATCAGCTTTTTGTTCCCTTTCTCGATGGATTCAGCGACAGCCTCACGCAACTCATCGGTTTCTTCACCTCCAACTAACGCCCCCTTGGGCTCGATGATGAGAACTGCACCATTGTGTTCCGTGGCGACTTTTAACTTCATTTAATCAATCCTCCATTGAGATGATAACGATAAGAATATATTCAACTTCTTAGCCTATTCGTGAGAACGAGGTTTGCCAATTTCGACAACATATCGAAGAAAAAACTTTCCATGAGGGGTCCGGACATTTACCGCCCCGGATCAATATTCATGCGTTAAATAAGATAAATAGTTAGAATTGAATTTGCAATAAGAAATTTTCAGTATTTTTGGGCATGCCGGAACCCCCTGTGATGCAATGCCATGGATGAATAACGGCAAATTCCCCACGATGATGGATGCATTCGGTCGTAGGGCTTTTGCGCGGAACCCGAACGATGCCATGACTTTAGCCCCCATGACCATACCTCCATTCGGTTGAACGAGTCGACACAACAGCGCGATGCCGCCTTGCGCTCAACGGAACGAATTCCCGGAACCACGGCCCGTCAATTGTTCAACAGCACAACCATGAGAACGAAAAAATTATTCTCTATGAAGCAGCGTTGCTAACTGTTCGACGCTGTTGACCGGCAATTCGCATTTGTAGTTTTTGCAGACATATGCGGCAGTAAGACCATCCTTCGGGGCCATCGACGCAATAAAAGGGAGTTGCCCGGAGAGAAATTCTTGACCGATACCGCCGTCAGCGAAAAGCAATATCGTGTTCGGGAGAAAATGGCGGGCAATTTCATCGAGGAACTCCATCGCACGAAGTGAATTTCTTTTTCCCGCAATAACAATTTGCTTCGTAGCGCTGAGAAAGAATTCGATTGCGGCCAGCATCTGCGGCATTGCATGCGGGGACTGCTGGAGCAGTGCACTAAAAAATTTCATCGTAGCGTCGGTTTGCTTTTTGAGAATGAGGCCGCCGGTCATTTGTGCGAGCCGTATCAGGTTCGAAACCGCGACAGAATTTCCTGCCGGTTCGGCACCGTCGTAGGCTTCCTTTGTTCGAAGAAGGATTGATTTATCTTCTCCGGAAAAATCAAAGAAGCCCCCTCCCGATGAGTCCCAAAACAAAGCCACTTGAATTCCGTGAAGTTCTAACGCAAGCTTGAGCCAATCGACATCAAACGTTGCCTCATAAAGATCAATCAGTCCTTGAATATAAAAAGCGAAATCGTCCAGCTGCGCCTCAAACTTCGTTTCGCCATCACGGTAACGGCGGTGGAGCGTTTTCGTACGGGAATCATAGAGCGCGCGAGCAACAAATTGGGCTGCATGCCGTGCCGCCTCAACGTAGCGCGGTTCCCGCAAAATATGCGAGGCCCTTGCGCATGCACTAATCATCAAGCCATTCCATGCCGTGATGACTTTATCATCCCGCAATGGCCTGGGCCGTCGTAATCGGGCCTCTAATAATTTCGTCTTTGCCTCTGCAATTATTCCCCCGGCCTTGGCTTCATCCATAGAAAAGAATTTTGCGGTTTGCTCCACGGTGAACGGCGTGAAGAAAATATTTTTGCCGCGAAATTCTCCCTGAGGGTCCGAAAGGGCGTTGCCGTACTCATCGACCCCGAAGTGGCGGCAGAAAACCTTCGCATCTCCGGCCTGCAAAATGTTTTCGATCTCGTTCTTCGTCCACAAATAAAAAGCTCCCTCCGACGCGTGGGCGGGAATATCAGGTTCCGGACTATCCGCATCCTCGGCGGAGTAGAAGCCTCCGTCGCTGTCTGTCATCTCGCGGAGGACATAGTCGAGCGTTTCGCGGGCGATGCGTGCATAAAATTCATCGTGTGTTATCTGGAAAGCATCCAGATATGAAGTGACAAGCTGCGCCTGGTCGTACAGCATTTTTTCAAAGTGAGGGACCCGCCATTGGCCATCGACAGAATAACGATGAAATCCTCCGCCGATATGGTCGTACATTCCACCGCGCGCCATAGCCTGAAGCGTTGCGAGAGCCATCTTTAACGCTTCCTCATCTTTCGAGCGCGCGTAATACCGAAAGAGAAAATTCAATACCGCAGGCCGGGGAAATTTTGGCCCATTGCCGAACCCGCCGTATTTTGGGTCGTACTGAGCTGCCAGCTGGTGGTACGCTTTTTTCAGCAGCGATTCTTCGACGGGGACGTTCTCCTGATTGGCTCCTCCTTCCTGTTGAAGGAGCGCGATCAGCTGGTTTCCCGATTCGACGACTTTCTCGTGTTCGCTTTCCCATATTTCATGAATACGTTTCAAGACGGCCGGAAAACCGGGGCGTCCGTGAGCGTCTCTCGGCGGAAAGTACGTCCCGCCATAAAAAGGTTTTAATTCCTGCGTCAGAAAAACTGAAAGAGGCCAACCTCCGCTGCCGGTCATCGCCTGCACGGCGCTCATATAGACCTTATCAACATCGGGACGTTCTTCACGGTCAACCTTGATGCAGATGAAGAACGTATTCATCATCTCGGCGATCGAATCGTTCTCGAACGACTCATGCGCCATCACATGGCACCAATGACACGTCGAATAACCGATCGACAAAAAAATAGGTTTATTCTCCCGGCGGGCCGCGTCGAACGCTTCATCCCCCCATGGGAACCAATCGACGGGGTTGTACGCATGTTGAAGGAGGTAGGGGCTTTTCTCTTTAATCAGGCGGTTCGGTTTGCTGCTCGAAAGAGTCATCGCGTTTGAAAAGAAACTAGGGAAGCATGAAAAGTTAAAAAATTTTCCCTTTTCACTTTTAATTATACCCACTGTTTAAGCTTTGCTTCGTCAACTTGATATCCTGCAGCTGCGGTGCCTTTACTTTCAACTCGAATCGGTAGCCTGCAAGTGCCCCGCTGGGCACCCAGCTGAAATCCATCGTCCAGCAATGAAGGTCCCGGTCGATGGTAATGCGTGGTGCGGCAACCTGGCGGTTGATAACGTCGTAACTTCCTGTCGCAGAAAATTTCCAATTCTCCGTCAAATTAAACCCCAAGTTCGCGTTGAGGTTTACCGACCGTGTTTTCGCGTTCGGATTTTCCTCATTCTGCGCGAAACTAAAACTCAGACCAAGGTTCCAAGGAATACTGAAGTCTGGGGGTTCTTCATCATAAATTCCGCGGTAACCGTTTTGTCGAAACGCCGCGGACTGGTTCTCGACACTTGCAGTTGAATCAACGGGATGAGTATCGTATTCTCTTTTTTTCTTATCACCATGGAGCGAGGTCGATAGATTAATATTGAAATTTGTCAGTTCAGCGATGCCTTTGCCTTCATTGAACAGTAATTTGTTGACGCGCTCGTTGAGCTGGCGGTCGTAATCATAAAAACGGTAATTATTGCTGCCGCTGATATTGAGATACTGGCCGACTTCGGTGACATAGTTGAGCGCAAGGTCCGACAACTTGAATTGATCTGCGGCGAAGTTGTATGACATCGATGCCCCGAGGTTCATCAATTGGTATTTGGTCCCTTTATTGACTGAATCTTTATCCTCCGTTTTCACTTCAAACAAATTTCCAACGTTGAAGCCGATCGCCTGCGATTGACCCGCAGGTGCACCGCCGTAGACTTCTCTTTGAAATCGATCATACGAAACCTGCTTGCCGAGCGTATCCCGGTAGGTCCCGTAATATCCCCACCACGGTTTGGAAAAATCGGGCTGATAACTGTACGAAATGCTCGGCGTAATCGTATGACGAAAACCGGCAATGCCGGGAATCGGCGGTTGGAACATTCCGTATAATTTTGTTGAAGCGGAAACACCCATATTAAAATACCGCACAGCTTCGAAACCATTGACATCCCTTAAAACCGGGCCGTCCGTAGTGCGGTCTACGCTGTCGGCAGTAACGCTTTTGTCGTACCATCGCTCGTTGTAATTGAAGAACGGTGAAACGGTAAAATAACCGGCTTTGGGAGATGCGTTGAGAGTGAAACTGTGCGAAACTCCTTCCCGTTTATAGCGGGAGAAGCCGATCGGGATCGTGGTCCCGGCAGAGTCTATCACCGTTTTGTCGTCCCTGTTAATATATTGACCGCTATAGCCGAGGCCGATCAACTCGTACCACGCGTAGTCCGACCCCGCATTATCCGAGAGCCCGCGCGATTTTATTTCGCTGCGGAAAGGGTAACTCTGCGAATGAGAAAAATTAATTGTTGGGATCGTCGAAGTAATGCTCCCCTGGATCAAATCTTGAGTCCGGGAAATATTGAGGCTCATACTGTTGTTCGTCCCCTCCCACGATTTATTTAGAGTCGCATTGGAGTAAATTTCCTGCTGCAGATAGTCGTCGTAGTTATTGCTCGTTTTGTAGGAGTTATTACTCGCAAACGTAAAGTTGACGTCGAGACGCGTTGTGGGGTCGAATGTCTGATTGTGCGTGAGATTCACGCGATAGTTTGATTGATCCGTTCGGTCGGGGTCAGTCGGTTCGCCGATCAGCAAACGGGAATATTCCCCGGTGAGCGCGCCGCTGAAATCATACCTCTTTGCGTAGCGAAAGTTCGACAGCGCTTGCCATCCTCCCTCAGGGTACCAATCGCCGGCAACGGCCAAATCGGTGTAGTCGCTGATCGCATCGTAGTAGCCAAGATGGCTGATGTACTTTCCGCGCGTGGCATCCTCGCCGTATGCGGGAGCAATGATGCCCGAACGCCGCCCCCCCTGGCTTGGAAAGACTCCGAACGGAAGAACGAAGACAGGAACGTCAGCAACATAAAGATAAATGGGTTCGGCAACAATCTTATCCTGGATTGTCACCCTCATCCGTGGGCTGAAAAAAAAGTAATGCGGGTGGTCGAGGTCGCACGATGTGAAGATGCCGTTGGAGATAAACATCATATCCTTGTCGATCTTCTTGATCTGCTCCCCGTGATAGTAGCTCTGGTCCATCTCCGTTTCTCCGAGAGTGACAAGCCCCTTCTGTGACTTAAAGTTGTAGCCGATTTTCCACCCCTCGTATGTCTCGCTGCCGTCGATCATCACCGGTGTGCCGCGGTACAATTTTTTCAACGAATCGGTCTTGCCGATTTTTGATGAATCGAGCACGCCGTACGACTCCAGATTATTGTCATTCCAGTTGACGTCGATGCGTTCCGACTTCAATCCAAGCGTACGGGTACTTCACGTCGCCCTTCCCGTACATCATCATCACTTTCTTGGGATAGGAATACACGATTGAATCGACGGCAGAATAGACCACACTCGTATCGATCCCCGACGATTTTTTCTTCGTGGTATCCTGTCGCGCGACGGAATCAGCCTTGGCGGTCACGAGCGTATCTGCGGATTGGGCGTGGGAATAGTGCAGCATGAACAATTGCAGAAAAACAATCCCTGAAAAAACCCGGCGAGAGAAAAAGTATGAATGGTAAAATCGAAGGATGGGAATCGTATAAAAATTTTGATTTGTTTTTGCCATTACCGCACAATCGTGTAATCCCGTAATTACAGCACGAGTCCCGCCGCACCGAGAATTCCCGCGGAGTTTCCGAGCTTTGCCGGAAGCACGGTGATGTCTTCACGCATCGGTTTCATGACATGCGACTGCACTGATTTTTTGATCGCCGTGAAGACAAAATCGCCAGCGGCGGAAATTCCCCCGCCAATAATGACCACCCGTAAATCAACGGTGTTCAGTACGGAGCCGAGTGCAACACCGAGAAGCGTGCCCGCCTCGGCGAAAATTTCACGCGCCAGTGTGTCGCCTTTGAGAGCCGCCTGCGAAATATATTTCGGTTCAATTTTCGAAACATCTCCGCCCACAAGTTTCAGGATCCCAGACCGGGGGTGATTTTTCAGCCGGTCAACCGTTCTCTGCGAAAGATAACGCTGGCCTACATAAGCTTCTACGCATCCCTGTGCGCCGCAGTTGCACTGCAAACCATTGTAATCAATGCAGACATGCCCGATTTCACCCGCCCCCCCGAACGGTCCCCGATAGATGCTTCCGTTGAGAATAATCCCGCCGCCGACTCCCGTTCCCCAAATAACAAAAAGAAAATTTGGATGCCGTTTCCCGGCTCCGAATTTCGCCTCGGCAATGGCCGCCACGTTCGCATCATTCTCGACCTTGGTGTTGAGCCGGAAGATTTTCGTGACAGCGTTTCCTAACGCGACGTTGTGCCAATCGGCGAAATTAGGAGGGTCTTTGACGATTCCCCCCTCTTCATCTACAATCCCCGGAGAGCCGATGCCGATCCCTCGAAGAGTGTTTCCCTTCGCATAAGGAAGCACTTCTTCGATCGACTGACGTATTTGCGCAATGACGGCTTTCGGTCCTTGATCCCCCAGAGAAGGGAATTTCGACTGAGCAATAATTTTCCCGCCGGAATTTACAATTCCCGTTTTGATAGTAGTGCCGCCTAAGTCGACACCGATAGCGTAATGTAACTGGGACATGTTCTTAGTTCTTAGTTCTTAGTTCTTAGTTCTTAGTTCTTAGTTCTTAGTTCTGCCCCTCTACTGTTTACTGTTTACTGTATACTGGTTACTGATCACTTTCCCCTCTTCTTCTTCCACCACATTTCTAATCGTTCTTTCACGGATTTTTCCTTCCCGTTTTCCGTCGGGCGGTAATACAATTTATCTTGAAGGTTATCGGGAAGATATTGTTGTTCGACAAAATGGTTTTCGAAACTATGGCCGTACTTGTATTCACTGCCGTAACCGAGATCCTTCATCAGGTTTGTCGGCGCATTGCGGAGATGGAGCGGCACGGGAAGATTCGGCAGCGCCTTGACGTCCGCCAGCGCTTCTTCAATTGCAAGATACGATGCATTGCTTTTCGGCGCCGATGCAAGATATGCCGCTGCTTGAGACAAGATGATCCGCGCTTCCGGCATCCCGACGTAATCCACAGCCGTAAAACAATTCGTTGCAATCACCGAAGCAAACGGGTCCGCGTTGCCGATGTCTTCAGAAGCCAGGACGATCATCCGCCGGGCAATAAATTTCGGGTCCTCACCGCCGTCGAGCATCCGCGCCATCCAGTAAATTGCGGCATCGGGGTCGCATCCCCTCATGCTCTTGATAAAAGCTGAAATCGTGTCGTAATGCTGTTCCCCTTTCTTATCGTAGATTGTATATTTTCGTTGAAAGGCGTCTTCGAGGGCGTGTTTCGAAATCCTTCTCACGCCTTTGGCATCGGGCTTCACAAAATAGAACGCACTCTCGAGCCCGTTCAGCATCATCCGAGCGTCCCCGCCGGAAAGTAAAAAGAGAAACTCTTTGTCCGCAATCTCCACCTTTTCTTTTGTGATGATAGAATCCGACATCAACGCATGGTCAAGGATTTTTTCAAGTTCGGGCTGTCCTAACGACTCAAGCACGTACACCCGTGCCCGCGAGAGCAACGGCGAAATGACTTCGAACGACGGATTTTCCGTCGTCGCACCGATGAGAATAATAACCCCGTCTTCAACCGAATGCAGCAGCGCATCCTGCTGGGCTTTATTGAAGCGATGGATCTCGTCGATGAACAACACCGTCTTCTTCCGAAGCTGCTTCTGGAATTTCTCAGCCTTTGCAATGACGTCGCGGACATCTTTCACCCCGGACGCTACGGCGTTCAAGGAAAAGAATTCCGCGTTCGTGTGATTCGCGACGATGCGCGCGAGCGTGGTTTTCCCTGTCCCCGGCGGGCCCCACAGGATAATTGAACGAAGCTCGTCGTTCTCGATCATCAACCGAAGGGGCTTTCCTTCACCCAACAGATGCGCCTGGCCGACAAACTCGCCAAGCGTCTTCGGGCGAACGCGTTCTGCAAGAGGTGCGTTGGCGCCCGGCTTCGATTCCGGTTTTGTGTATTCGAACAGTTCCATACAACTTCAAAAATCTTGCCTGCTGATAATGCGGGGCAATTCCACACCGTTATTTTTTAGGCGCCACGCGGTAGACCTTCTCTCCTTCGCGCACCATACCATATTTTTCACGGGCAACTTTCTCTACTGCTTTTTTATCTCCGTCGAGCGCCTTTGATTGGTCCTGGAGCTGCTTTTGCTCCTCTTCCGCCTGTTGAATTTTCTGGAGCATCTCTTTCTTTTGTCTTTCAAGTCTAACGCGCTGGACAACACCCTGATTATTAAAGAGGACGTACAGCAGAATGACAAACGCAGCAGCGAGCAATGCGCTCAGTCTTTTATTCGACCAAAGCCTCGAAAACAGGGAACGTACGTCGGCCTTCTTTTTTATTCTTCGTAAGAAATCGGCGCTCATTGAGAAGAAATGTAGCAAGAATTGGCGTAAGTTGAAAGCATGAAATATGGCGGCAGCGTGATCGTTCGACCTTCGGTCGCAAACCTTCCGAAGGTTTTCTCAGGATATCGATTCAAGGTTGGGATAATCACAATATCCGATAGAAGACCCTTCGGACGGTTGTCAACCGATGCCGATAAGCCTGATTGATTCTGCTGCCGTTATTCCATACTTTCTTGGTATGATAACTGAAACCACTCAGGATCCTCTACCCCCTTTCGAGAAGATCCTTTCACAAGCTCTTTCTCCGTTGCCACAGCGGCAGTTAAAGCACGGAGAATGCCAGGACCTTTCGGGAAAAAGGTGTATCCTTTGCGCGGCTCACAAAATCGATTATGACATCGATTTTAAAATAAAGAACGATGCGGTACAAGCGTTCTGGAAAATGCGGGGATTCGACAGCATCCTCGCCCCCTTGATTGCATCCCCGCTTGGGAGAAATTATCGGGTTGTGACAAAGCGGAAGGCCTTCTTTTCCAACGGGAATTTGCAGCTTGGGTTGATAGGGACAGATGAGGAATCAGCGGGAATGAATCCGGTCCAGGTGGAACAATGCATGATTGAGCCGGAGAAACATTCGGAGATCTACCATTGCGTTCAGACGTACATGAATAGAAGAGAATCCAAAGAAGCCGCTGAAACGGTGAATTATATTATCATCAAAGGAAATTACAGCGAGTTCACGGTCATCATCAATCTGGCGGCGTTCGATTCCAGCATGCGCCAATTCGTCAATCGTCTCTCGAAACACTTGACTGCCGCCGTGAAAGAAGTCATTGGTGTGTTTGTGATTGTCGATGAGAAACGGTCGCGGTATTATATGCCCCAGCACCAGAAGAATCAAAAATCTCCTTTGCAAAAAATCTTTGGTAAAACTGAAATATTCCAAAAGACCGGCACGAAAAAATTTCTCTTTTCTCCTCTTTCGTTTTCGCAGACGAATCTTTCCATCGTCGAAGAGTTCGTAAAAACGATCAAAGAGCTTTTGGCTCTCAACGTGCGGGATCGTCTTCTCGACCTTTATTGCGGCTACGGCCTTTTTTCCCTGAGCCTTTCGGATTACGTTAAGAGTGCAACCGGCATTGAAATCTCGGGGGATTCGGTCCGTGATGCAAAGAAGAATGCGGAGCGATTAAAAATCACAAACTGCAGGTATATCGAAAGCGACATCGACGAGGAGAACCTCGAACGCATCTTTTCGCCAAAAAAAACGATCGGCAAGGTTATTCTCGACCCACCCCGCAACGGAACCAAACCGGGGGTCATAGAAATCATCGCGGCAAAGAAAGTAGAGCGCGTGCTTCACATCTTTTGTAACATCGATCTTATGCCGGCAGAATTGGAACGGTGGAAGAATGCCGGGTACAAAATTGTCAGTGCCGTGCCGTTCGATATGTTTCCTGGGACGAGTGAAGTAGAGATCATGGTAAGCTTGGAGAAAAACTGAGGAATGAACGCCGGCGGCGTTAGCGGGATTCGTTTACTTCCTTATCGACCATGGTTTCACAACATCAACCACGGTTTTCCACTCATTTTCTTTTTGCCAAATACGAACGTAGCTGCTTGTATCTGAGGCGGCATCAACGGCAATGCCGTACGTAAAACCGAGGTCGGCGGCAGATGCAATTTCCCCGGCGTAGAATTTGAACCGCTCCTGTTTTTCATTTTTGACAAATTCGACTCCGTTATTTTTCCCTCGCACCGGAAATGATCCCTTCCGATAGACCCGCACATCGGCAGAAGCAAATTTCTGCAATGCTGCACCAGCCCCTCGTGTTTGTACCAAATCGGAGAAGGCACTGTCTGCGGCCATCATTTCCAAACGCTCCGCGTCAACTGAAATATGTTTCTTCATTTCGTGAGCCGGGAGTTCTTCGAGCGAAAAGTTTTCCTCTTTCTTTTCAACTTTCGGATAATTGCTCCCGATATCCAGAACAACTTTCCACTCCCCGGCAGCATTTTTCTTCCAGACAGAAATAAAATGTCCGTAAGACACTGATGAATCATGAACTCCGCCGGCTCGATATTCCGACGGACCGGTCGTAAACCCGAAATCGCCTGACGTGGAAATTTCAACAAACGTAGGTAACCAGACAAGCGATGCTGGCGATTCCGATTCTGCCGCCATTGCTTGTTTGCCGTTGACCGGTTGAGGATAAAACGCAATAGTATTGTCGTCGAAATAGGCGAGAAACGCGGCTTTGATTCCTCTTGTTTCCGCCGCTTGAGAGAACTCGCGTTCCTTTTGTGCAAGTCGAATTGCAGCAGAATCAGACTGGGCAAAAACGGAAGAAATGCAGAGACAAAATAGGAAAATTTTTTTCACATTCTTTCTACAGGGCGAATGTCCTGCCCATTCATCCTTTATACCAATCTGTTTTAGGCGTGTAGGTTGTTTTCAATGTAGATTTCAGGCGGTGACGTTCAATCGCCAATTGAATGAGTTTATCGAGAAGGTCGGGGTACGAGAGGCCGGAGGCTTCCCAGAGTTTCGGAAACATGCTGATGGACGTGAAACCCGGTATCGTGTTGATCTCGTTGAGAAAAATTTTCGACCCGTTTCCCTGCACAAGAAAGTCGACACGCGCCATCCCTGAACAATCCAGAACCTTGAAGGCTTTGCATGCGATATATTGAATTTTTCTCACTGCCCATTTCGGAATATCGGCCGGGATGATCGCCGTTGACTTTCCATCGACGTACTTTGCATCGTAGTCGTAGAATTCGTTCGACGGAATAATTTCTCCGAGTACAGACGCCGCCGGTTTATCATTCCCAATAACGCCGCATTCGATTTCTCGCGCTTTTTCAATAGACTTCTCCACGATAATTTTTCTGTCGTATTGGCCAGCGAGAGCAACCGCATCAATCAATTCTTTTCGGTCGTGCACTTTGCTAATGCCGATGCTTGAACCGGTGTTCGACGGCTTCACAAAGCATGGGTATTGAAGCTCTTCTTCAATCCGGTCGATGATTTTTTTCTCATTCTCCTCAAACTCCGAAATCAAAAAAGAAAGACCTTGCGCGACGCGGATTTTTGCTGCCTCCAATACCTGTTTTTGAATCATCTTATCCATGCCGACAGCCGAACCGAGCACGCCGGCTCCCACATACGGAACGCCCGCGAGTTCGAGCAGGCCTTGCACTGTGCCGTCTTCGCCAAACGTGCCGTGCATGACGGGGAAAACGACATCAATATTTTGAATTTCAGCGATACCGGAAGTGTTGATTTCCACAAGCCCTTGTTTGCGCGGGTCCGGCAGGAGAAGATGCTCGGGAAGGCTTTCAACGGAAGATTTTTCTTTCAACAATTTTACCGCGTCCTTCGAACTCAGCCATCGCCCTTCAGGCGTGATGCCGATCGGGAAGACGGTATACTTCTTTCTGTCAAGCGCGTCGATGATCGAAGAGGCGGACACGAGCGAAACCTCATGCTCCGCAGACCGTCCGCCAAAAAGAATGCCAACTCGAATTTTATTTTCCATGGTACTGTACAATCCCTGATTATGCTGACGCGCTTAACCGTTTCTTTATTTCTTCGGCATTCGCGCGAAATTCTCCCCCGATGTCAATATCCAGAAATTCAAAATTCACGAAACGGCGGTTATTCTCGGCTGCCGAAATTTCCGTTTTCCCTGTCAACGAAAGGACTATGTGAACGCACTCAAATTTGTAATCTGAGTTTTAAAACTTTCAGAGTTTTTGACGCCGAGCGTTTCGTAAATCTTGAGCGTTGCTTTGGATTTATTGAGTGTATAAAAATGTACTCCCCGCACATTGTGATCGATAAGGTCCCGTACCTGCTCTGTCGCCCAATGCACTCCGACTTTCTCCACATACTCATCATTTTCGGCGCGAGAGAGCGCTCGCAGCAACTTGGCAGGGAAATGGGCGCCTAACGCAAGGTTGGCCATCCGCGCGAGCCCTTTCCGTGATGTCACCGGCATAATCCCGGCGATGATCGGAACACGGATACCGGCAAGCTGCGCCCGTTCGCAGAAATCAAAAAAATCGTTGTTGTCGAAAAAAAGCTGAGTGCAGACGTAGTCGGCCCCCTGATCCACTTTTAACTTCAGGTATTCCATCTCTTTCAATCTGTTCGGTGTATCAGGATGCCCTTCGGGAAAACCGGCAACTCCGACCCCCAGCGCGGGAAAATATTTCTTAATGAACGCCACCAGTTCCCCGGCGTATGTAAACCCATCCTTCACCGGAACAAACGACTGCTCTTCCCGTGACGGGTCGCCCCTCAACACCATCACATTTTCAATGCCGCTCGCCTGGTACTTCGTAAGAATTTTCAGAATTTCGTCCCTCGTGGACCCGGCGCATGTGAGATGAGAAACAATTGTGAGGTTGGTTTCCTTTTGCAGTTTCACCACAAGTTCATGAGTAAGCTGGCGCGTCGATCCGCCCGCACCGTACGTAACGCTGACGTACGAAGGCTTCAAAGGCGTAAGGTCTTTGATAGTGGAGAAAAGATTCTTTGATGCTTCTTCATTCTTCGGGGGAAAAAATTCGAAGCTCAGAGAGGGGTGATTTTCCTCCAACACCTTCGATATGTGCATTCACTGCTCCAATGTAGATAGGGAGAAAAAAAACCCTGCCGCGGAGGACAGGATTATAATACTCAATTAGAAGCCATCTCAAAAATGGTTTCGATGTAGAATGCATTTGTAAATGTCATGCTGAGCGTAGCGAAGCATCCACGACACTGAAGCCTCGTAGATTCACGATGCATAATTATCATGGATTCTTCACTCCGCTTCGCTCCGTTCAGAATGACATTTTTGGGGGTTTTTGAGATAGCTTCTAGATATTCTTTTTCAAGAAACATCACATACTGTGCATCGTGGCAAAGCGTTCATCGCCCGAGCCGGGCGGCATGGTAATCGTGTCGCTACTCTCCCAGAATTCCTTTTACCGTCCGCTCTGTCAAAATAAGCTCGTTCTCAAATTCCACCAACTGGATGAGGTCATAAATGAGCGGCGCAAAGGTTTTTTCGTGCATCATCACTGTATCCAGATGTTTGCGGCATAATGTTACACCGTTTTGGTACCGTTCACCGTTTTCGTCACTTTTGCCGTTCTCCATGATAAACAGGACTTCAGGAGCAGTCGTCACACCGCAGCCGGGCCACTGGCAGCGAAGGTGGTCGCGTTCCAGGATGTACGCCCGAAGCAATTCGTTTTGATTGGGGGTATGTGTGCTTGGAGGAGGCATCAATATAGTATCACGTCGAATTCAGGCACAATGTATACTTTTTCCCGTCGGAGTCAAGAGACAAAGAGCATGAAGGCTCGCTCTTACTCGTATCGCAATGCGTCAATCGGGTTAAGCATTGCTGCCTTGCGTGCGGGATAAAATCCGAAAAAAATGCCCACCCCGGCGGCGAAAAGAAATGCAAGCCCCACCGACGACGCGGCAACCAGCGTTGGCCAGCCCGCAAGTTTAGAAATCAAATTTGAAGACCCAACTCCCATAATGACGCCGAGGAGCCCTCCTGCCATGCTCAAGACTACCGCTTCGACGAGAAATTGCATCAGAATATCCCTACCGCGGGCGCCGATCGACATGCGAATGCCAATTTCGCGCGTTCGTTCTGTGACAGAGACGAGCATGATATTCATGATACCAATCCCACCGACGAGGAGCGATATCGATGCAATCGATGCGAGCAAAATGGTCAGCACTTTTGTTGTCGCCGAGGCTGCGTTTGCGATTTCAGTCTGGTTCCGGATAGTAAAATCATTGTCTTCCCACGGCTGGATCTTATGACGCACGCGCAACAGGTCCGTTATTTGACTCTGTGCATCGTCCATCGATTTCTCGCTCACCGCAGAAACCATCATCATTCCAAGATACGTCACTCCCATCATTTTCTTTTGGACCGTCGAATACGGGGCAATGACGATATCGTCCTGATCCTGGCCCTGAGCAGACTGCCCTTTTGGCGAAAGAACACCTACAACCTTAAAAGGCATTTTCTTAATTCGAATAACCGCGCCAACGGCATTAGAGCCTTTAAAAAGGTTGTCGACGACGGTTTGTCCGAGGATACAGACCTTGGTAGCACTGCGAACGTCGGCATCGGTAAAAGGAGCGCCGCTCGAAAGAGGCCAGCTCCGGATATCGAGATAATCCGGGTTCGAT
Organism: uncultured Bacteroidota bacterium; assembly: GCA_963772165.1. Classification (GTDB taxonomy): domain Bacteria; phylum Bacteroidota; class Ignavibacteria; order UBA10030; family UBA8401; genus JAGVPT01. The sequence continues at coordinate 177,222 of CAVYWA010000010.1, forward strand.
CCGGTGATGCGCGTCCCCCAATTTTGTTCTCCGAAGACTAACTGACCCGAGGTCATAATGACAGGGGAAACCATGGCCACCGAGGGGCATTGAGTTTGAATCGCTGCAAGGTCATCGGCATTCAGCGTTGTAACGGAACCGGTGCCTGTCCGAACGCCTCCTTGATTCAATGAGCCGGGGAAAATCAGGATCACGTTTGTTCCCAGCGACGCTATTTGCTGCTGTATGCTGACCTGCGCTCCCGTTCCAACGGCCATCATCGCGATCACGGCACCGACACCAATGATGATCCCGAGCATCGTTAGGAACGAGCGTAATTTGTTCCGGCCGAGAGAAAGGGTAGAGACCTTCATGATGTTCAAAAAGTTCATGCGGCCACCTCTTCTTCTTCATCAACACCCGCCGGCATCGCTTTCAGTTGTTCTACGGCGATTCTGCGGGTTGCTACCGGAAAATCTTTTTTTACTCTTCCGTCTTTGAAAACAACATTCCGCTTTGCATACTCCGCGATGTCCAGTTCGTGCGTCACCAGCATGATGGTGATTCCCTTTTCGTTCAGCTGCTGGAAAATTTCCATCACTTCAACGCTCGTCCTGCTGTCCAGGTTGCCCGTCGGTTCATCCGCAAGGATGATCGACGGATCGTTGACAAGGGCGCGCGCAATAGCAACACGCTGCTGCTGCCCGCCGGAAAGTTGATTCGGCATGTGCTGCCACCGGTCTTCAAGGCCGACGATCCGCAGAGCTTCCATCGCCTTCTCTCTCCGGGCCTTATTCGACAATGAACGATAAAACATCGGCAGCTCGACATTTTCCAGGGCCGACGTGCGAGAGAGAAGATTAAAGCCTTGAAAAACGAATCCTATTTTTTCATTACGAATGCGCGCAAGACTATCCCTGCTGAGTTGGCTGACGTTCACACTATCTAAAAAATATTCCCCTTTTGTCGGAACATCAAGGCAGCCCATAATATTCATGAACGTGGATTTTCCGGAACCCGAAGCACCCATGATCGCTACGAATTCACCGCGATACACATCAAGCGAGACGCCGCGCAACGCATGAACTTCGACATCGCCCATCTCGTATGTTTTGACGATATGGCTGACGTGGATGAGAGAATTGTTTTCCGGCATATTAGAACCTCCGTCCACCACCGCCTTGCGGCGTAAACGGGGTTGCTGCCGCGGTAGGCTTCTGCGACATGACCCCGACAACGACTTCTTGCCCCTCTTCGATCTTCCCATGAACAATTTCCGTATACGTCCCGTCGGCAATTCCTGTGCGCACATAAATCGGGGTCAGCTTTTTGCTCTTCCCGACAACCCAGAGGCGCGTCGGCGGACGCGAAGTTTGTCCCGCCGCTCCACCTCCCTGCATTTGCGCGTACTGGCTTCTCCGTTCCGCCGCCTTCGCCGAATCTTCAGGAGCGCCCGTTGAATCCTTTCGCACTTCAATTTGGTCGGGGAGAGGTTGAAAACGGAAAGCGATGGTAGGAATTTTCAAAACGTTTTCTTTTTTTGTGACAAGAATAGTTATTGTTGCCGTCATGCCCGGCATGAGCTTCAGATCCGGATTCGGGACATCGATGATCACGGTATACGTAATGACGTTCTGCACCGTTACCGGCATGAGCCGAATTTGCGTTACCGTCCCGTGAAACGTCTGATCGGGATACGCGTCAACGGTAAAGAGCACCTCTTCTCCATTCTGCACCCTCCCGATATCGGCTTCATCAACAGCCGCCTGCACCTGCATTTTGGTGAGGTCGTTGGCGATGGTAAAAAGAGTCGGAGTGGAAAAACTTGCGGCAACTGTCTGGCCGATGTCGACGGCGCGTGAAATAACGACACCATCGATCGGCGCGGTAATCGTCGCATATTTCAGATTAATAATAGCGCGGTCAAGCTGCGACTGAGCTGACTTTTGCGCTGCCGTGTTCGATTCATACGTTGTGATGGCAGCATCGTAATCTGCCTGGGCAGCAAGTCCTTTTGCCAAAAGGTCTTTCTCACGCAGGTAGGTTCGTTTCGAATCATCGGTCTGTGCTTTTGCTTTCTCCAAACTCGCTTGAGCATCTTGAACAGCAGAGGCAAGAAATGTCGGGTCGATAAGTGCAATGACCTGCCCTTTCTTTACTTTACTATTCCAGTCCACATATAATTTCGAAATTGTGCCTGAAACCTGCGTTCCCACATCTACCGTCGTATCGGCGCTTAGTGTCCCGGTGGCCGTCACGACCACCTGAATGTCCCCGCGGGTGACTTTTTCGGTACGATACATGACATCCGGCGAAGTCCCGCTGGAAAAATAGAAAAATCCTCCTGCACCGATAACGGCGACTGAAAGGATAATGATGAGCATGAATCTGTTTTTCATTGTATTCCGCTATTTATTAATTGTTGTCGTTTAATCCTTGCATAGGTTTGACACATAACCAGTTACGAGGTTTAAGAAGGTGTTCCGTCCCCTCTGCCTCGAATGCGCATCGAGGCTTATGCGGTACAAAATACGACTTGCAGCGCAATTTTCAAAAAGCAACGCTGTCTATTTTTCGTGCTGTGAAGCGAATACTGCCATCGCCGTGATATTGACGATATCGTTCACTTCCACTCCCGGCGTGAGAAGATAGACTGGTTTGCGAATGCCGAGCAAGATCGGCCCAATGGCCGATGCACCGCCGACTCGTGATAATAGTTTGTAAGCAATGTTCGCCGAAGTGAGGTCCGGACAAATGAGAACGTTCGCCGGTTCTTTAAGCGTGCTAAAAGGGTAGAGTTCAGTAAGCATCTCAGAGCTCATTGCGGTGTCTGCCATCATCTCACCGTCAACGATGAGATTCGGGTCCCGTTGTTTAATGAGTTCGGTCGCTCTCCGGACCTTTTCCGTCAACGGATGCTGTGTGCTACCGAAATTACTAAACGAAAGCATCGCGACACGCGGAACAACGTCAATCCGTTTTACTCGTTCTGCGGTTAAGAGTGCGATCTCGGCAAGGTCTTCAGCCGTCGGTTCAATATTAACCGTCGCATCAGCGATGAAGAGAGTCTGATTCTTAAAGATCAGCATGTATAATCCTGCAATCCTGTGTACCCCATCTTTTGTCCCGATGATCTGGAGCGCAGGACGGACCGTATCCGGGTAATGTTGAGTGAGCCCGGAAATCAACCCATCGGCGTCGCCGTTTCTCACCATCATCATCCCAAACTCGTTGTTGTTTTTCATATGGCGTTCAGCAACGTACCGCGTGATCCCTTTTCGTTTTCGCAATTCGAAATATCCCGTAACATATTCGTCAAATTTCGGCGATTTCTTCGGGTTGACGACCTCAACGTCTGCCAGATCCAAACCGAGATCAGAGATTTTTTGGCTGATTAAGGTCCGGCTCCCGAGAAGGATCGGTGTTGCGATTTTTTCTTCAACAATAATATTCGCAGCGCGGAGAATTTTATCCTCCTGGCCTTCGGGGAATACAATGCGCTTCGGAGCCTTTTGTGCTTTGTGGATGTAGAACCGCATCATCTCGCGCGTTCTGCCCAGGCGTGCTTCGAGGCGGTCCTTATAGGCTTCAATGTCCGCAATCGGGGTGCGCGCTACGCCCGTTGCCATGGCGGCTTGTGCGACGGCTACCGTCTCCCACATGAGCACACGCGGGTCAAACGGCTTTGGAATAATATACTCCCGCCCAAACTCAATCCGCTTGCCCCCATACACACGAATAACGGAATCGGGAACGTCCTCTTTGGCAAGTTTCGCTAACGCGTGTGATGCCGCAATTTTCATCTCGTCGTTGATCGCCTTCGCCCGCACATCCAAGGCTCCCCGGAAGATGAACGGAAAACCGAGCACGTTGTTGACTTGATTAGGATAATCGGACCGCCCCGTTGCTATAATGAGGTCATCGCGTGCGCTGAGAGCATCTTCGTACGTAATTTCAGGGTCGGGGTTCGCCATTGCGAAGACGATCGGCTTGTCAGCCATCGACTTCACCATTTCTTTCGAGACAATTCCTTTTGCCGAAACGCCGCAGAAAACGTCGGCGCCCTTCATTGCCTCAGCGAGCGTGCGTGCATTCGTATCGGAAGCAAAATACTCTTTGTATTTGTTCATTCCTTCTGTCCGGCCTTTGAAGACCACGCCTTTTGTATCGACAAACAAAATATTTTCATGCCGGACGCCAAGTTTCTCGTACAGTCGGGCGCAGGCCATGCCCGCAGCCCCGGCGCCGGTGAAGACAACCTTCACCCGGTCGATTTTTTTCCCGACAACTTCCAGCGCGTTGACGAGCGCAGCCCCGCTGATAATTGCCGTGCCGTGCTGGTCATCGTGAAAAACCGGAATGTTCATTACTTTCTTCAGCTCTTCTTCGATGTAGAAGCATTCGGGAGCTTTGATGTCCTCGAGATTGATTCCGCCGAATGTCGGCTCCAGCATTTGCACCGCTTTAATAATGTCATCGGGGTTGTGGGAATTCAGTTCGATGTCGAAGACGTCGATGTCAGCGAATCGTTTGAAGAGCACTCCCTTCCCTTCCATCACCGGTTTTCCGGCGAGCGGCCCGATATCCCCAAGCCCGAGGACCGCGGTCCCGTTCGAGACAACAGCAACGAGATTTCCTTTTGCCGTGTAAAGGTAAGCGTCATCGGGGTTCACCGCGATATCGCGGCAGGGCTCGGCAACCCCAGGGGTGTATGCCAGCGACAAATCTCTCTGGGTGGCGCAGGGCTTTGTGGAGACAACTTCGATTTTTCCCCTTCGTCCTTGTGAATGATAATCTAACGCGTCTTGTTTTCGTATCATGATAGTCCTCCTTACAACGTTTAAATCAGTTTCACGGTATGTGGAGCGTGAGTCGTTTAGTTTAAGGGAATGCGCAGACTCGCACGCATTTCGGTTGTCGGCTGGAGATTCGGGCTAACTTCAAAATTGTAGAGGCTTGCATCGACGTACGCATCGAGCAAATTGACGACATACTCGATGGCAAGGTACCAGGCAAACGTATCGCGCTGATTATGATAAAAATTTCGGTTGCTCAATAAATTTGAAGTGTCCGGCTTGGCCAAAGCGATTTCCGCCGCATATGCGCTGCGGTACTGTTGGTACAGTTTGTTCTGTTGATTATACACTGAAATGAAATAATATCCTAGCCCCCAGATGATCGGCGGCTTCCAGTACGAACCGTTATACACCTGCCCTGCCCCCGGAACGACAAGTGAGGCTAAGAGCGCGACCGTTGTCGACTTTCCCGGCCGCCGCACGGTATCTGTACTGAAACCCATTTTGGCGACCGCTGAATCTTCGTTAAAAACGTGAATAGCGGAATCGGGAAGGGATACAATTCGAAGCGGGGTTGCGATCGGCTGCTCATAGCGAGGAGAAACCTGCGCGCGTATTGCAGGCAAAACAAAAAACCAGAGCAGAGTACCATAACTAAGCAACTTCAAAGAAAACCCCGGATATAAGAATTGAAAAGAGGATTACCTCACGGAATCCCGATCTTTTTATGCCGTTAATAGATTACCGCAATCACTTCAATTTCCACGGCCACATCTTTCGGCAGGCGGGCGACTTCAACGGTGCTGCGTGCGGGTGAAGCTTCACCAAAATATTTTCCATAGACTTCATTCATGGCAGCGAAGTCGTTCATATTTTTCAGGAAGACTGTCGTTTTCACAACGTGGGCAAAATCGGAGTGGCTCGCGACGAGGATCGCTTTGAGATTTTCGCAGACCTGTTTTGTCTGTTCGGCAACCGACGCGCCGACGATGTCCCCCGTTTTTGGGTCAAGCGCGATTTGCCCTGCCGTAAACAACAGTTGTCCCTGCACCGCGACCGCTTGGTTGTACGGACCGATTGGGGGTGGAGCGTTCTCCGTATTGATGATTGTTTTCATTGTTGATTTCCATTCTATGAAGAGGCCGTTCCAGTGTGTGCCGGCCGAAGAGCGTGAAATTTATTTCTCCAGTAATTCCAGCAGCCTGTCGAGGTCGCCGGCATTATAATACTCTATGACAATCTCCCCCCCACCGCCGAGTTGTTTACGAATTGTTACTTTGGTCCCGAACGATTCACGCAAGCGCGTTTCAACGCTTTGGAAGCCGATGTCGGAGCGCCCCGGCGACTGTGAACGGCTTTTCTTCTCCGATTTCTTGCCGAAATCTTTAACAAGTGATTCGACATTCCGGACCGACAGCCCTTGCCTCACAATCTTTTCGTGCAGCCGAAGCTGAACCTTTTCATCCGGAAGAGCGATGAGCGCCCTCGCATGCCCCATCGATATTTCGTCTTTTCGCAGAGAGTCCTTGATCTTTTCCGGGAGCTTTAGCAGCCGAAGAAAATTCGTCACTGTTGTTCTATCCTTGCCGATTTTTTGCGCAACCTCTTCCTGTGTCAGCCGGCATTCGTCGATCAGCCGCTGATAGGAAACGGCAATTTCAAGAGGGTTCAAATGCTCGCGCTGCAAATTTTCTACAAGCGCGAGCTCCAGCATCTCTTCGTCGGATGAGACCTTGATGATATACGCCGGAATCGTTTTTAATCCGGCTTCTTGTGACGCGCGGATTCGGCGCTCGCCGGAGATAAGTTCGTAATTCCCCTCGGCAACACGGCGTACGGTAACGGGCTGGATGACTCCTTTTTCCAAAATCGACCGCTTCAGTTCACTCAACGATTCCGCATCAAAGTTAAGGCGCGGCTGGTACGGATTGGGACGGACTTTCGCAACCTCAACGGCAACGATCACGTTGTCTAATCCCTCATCGTTCGGAAGGGCCCCCGGGGAAATTGGTTCTTCACGCAGCGGCGTCCGGGGAATGAGTGCACTCAACCCTTTGCCCAGCACAGATTTTGTTTTGTGATTATCGGCCATGGCGCATCGCAGGGGTTACGATTGTGAAGAGGTGCGATTTGAAATTTCCGACTGAACGGGAACCGGCTGCACGACGGACGGAGCAGGGGCCGCCGCATACGCAGCGCGGGCGGGAGAGGCCGCGGCAGCGCGCTGGTTACGTTTCAATACTTCCTGGGCAAGATCGATATAGTTTCTCGTACCGGATGAGAGGGCATCGTAAAGCAGAATTGGCTTGCCAAAACTCGGCGCTTCGCTCAGCCTGACGTTTCTTGAAATGATCGTAGAAAATACTTTCTCGCCGAAATACTTTTTAACCTCGTCGACGATTTGGTTGGAAAGACGAAGGCGGGAATCAAACATCGTCATCAACACCCCTTCAATATCGAGAGGCGGATTAAGATTCTTCTTCACCATATTAATAGTGTTCAAGAGTTGGCCCAGCCCCTCGAGGGCGTAATACTCGCACTGCACGGGTATCAACACCGCATCGGCAGCCGTCAGAGCATTGAGCGTAATGAGTCCGAGCGACGGCGGGCAGTCGATAATGATGTATTCATACGAAGACCGGATGGACTCGAGGGCAACCCTCATTTTCTTCTCGCGGTTCGCCTCATTCACCATTTCAATTTCCGATCCGACAAGATTGATGTGTGAAGGAAGCAGGGAAAGGAACGGCATCGATGTCTTGATGACTGCGTCTGCCGCTTCAATCTCCCCGATCAATACTTCATACATCGTCTTGTCTAAGGTCTTGCTTTCAACGCCCACGCCGCTTGTTGCGTTCGCCTGCGGATCCGTATCCACGAGCAACGTCGAATGTTCCGCAGCGGAAATGGAGGCCGCAAGATTCACCGCCGTCGTGGTCTTTCCCACGCCTCCTTTTTGATTCGCTATTGCAATGATTTTTCCCATTAAAGCGCAACCATTCTGGCAGAAACCAATAATGTGATGATGCCGAGTGCAAGGTTCGTTCGCCTTCTTCCCAGCATCTTTTGGTGCTGTGCAAAGAGATCATCCCGGGTTGCTTCGGCAGGAGCTGAAGCTATCATCGATTCCATTTTTTTTAGGACACCCATTCCCGAGATTTCGACTCCGACCATGAGAACATAAATGAATTCTTTTACAAGGAGAAGGTAGTCCCACTCACCGCGGTACCGGCCAAACACAAATCGGGGACTAAAAAGCATTAAGAGCACGCCGGTAATTGCGGTTGTCCACACGCACATCCAGACGAATCCGGTAAACCGTCTCTCCATCCGGACATACTGAAACGACGTTGTCATTCCCTCATACTGGAAAACAGGGTAAAGAATTCCCCCCATATATAAAAGTCCGCCCACCCAGACCACCGCAGAAAAAATATGCATACTGCGGGTCGCCCATATCATAAATTCCATACTCGATTGGCCAGAAAATGGGTCGCACTTTCAGCACACCTTTAAGTGCCAAGGGTAACTCAATATAATCCTTTTTGAAAACTGATGCAATGAAATTGCATCCTCCGCTTCCAATTCTTATCTTAAAGGATAACTTTTGGAGAAAAATGGAGAAATATTTATTTATCGGTGTTGGAGGCTTCATTGGAAGCATAAGCCGATATGGGTTATCCGGCTTACTCTATAGAGTTTTAGGCGATCGATTTCCATACGGGACACTGGCCGTTAACGTGATCGGCTGCTTTACGATCGGACTGTTGATGACGTTGTTTGAAGAACGCTGGCTTGTTCAGCCGAACGTCCGGTTACTTTTGACGGTCGGAATCCTCGGTGGCTTCACAACGTTTTCCACGTTCAGTTATGAAACAATTGAAATATTGAGAGCCGGCAATTTTGCAACGGGCTTCCTCAACATTTTTGGCAGCATCATCTTTTGCCTCGGCGCGACGTGGGCGGGCTCAATAGCCGCTAAATTAGTATAAGTGAGGATACGATGAAACTTTCAGGCGAAGGAAAACTCTTAAGGATTTTTTTGGGGGAAGGAGACCGCTACAACGGACAGCAATTGTTTGAAGCGATCGTCCATCTTGCCCGTTCCAAAGGGCTTGCCGGGGCGACCGTGCTGCGAGGCGTCGAGGGGTTCGGGGCGCACAGCAGAATGCACAAGTCTGCCATTCTCGATCTTTCGGAGGATCTCCCTATCCTCATTGAAATTGTCGACACAAGCGAAAAAGTAGAAGCGCTGCTCCCCGAAATAGATGCAATCATCGAAAAGGCAAATTGCGGCGTCATGATGACGATGGAAAGAGTCGACGTGAGAAAATATTCGGCGGGAAAGTGAGCCTGCTTATTTTAGAAGATCATCGTTGTTGAATTTGTATCCCCTCAAAAACTCTTCCGCACTCATTCTCTTCTTTCCTTCTTGTTGAATTTCCAGAACGGAAATTGTTCCATTCCCCGTCGCAACATGCAATGTACCCTCAGAGACAGTAATTCCGCCTGCTTCCGGATTCTGCATTCTGACTTCTGATTTCTCGCTTCTGTATATCTTCAGCATCGTTCCGCCGTGCATCGTCCACGCCCCGGGATACGGCGAAAGCCCCCGAATGAAATTATGAATTGTTGCCGCAGGTTTCTTCCAATCAATTCGACAATCGTCTTTGAATATTTTCGGTGCGGGGGATGAAAGCGAGTCGTCCTGTTGCCGGGGCTGCGTTTTCCCCAATTCGATCAAACGAACGGTTTGTAAAACAATTTCCGCTCCGACGTCCGAAAGCGTATCGTGCAATTCCCCCGCAGTCATCGATGCGGGAATTGCGACCCGGGCTTGAAGAATGATGTTCCCCGTATCGACTTTTTCTCGAAGGAAAAATGTTGTCACGCCCGACTCTTTTTCTCCGTTGATGATAGCCCAGTTAATCGGCGCCGCTCCGCGATACTTCGGAAGCAGGGAGGCATGCAAATTAAAAGCTCCCTTCGCCGGAATTGAAAATACCTGCGGCGGAAGGATGCGAAATGCAACGACGACCAACAGATCCGGGCGGAACGACGCGAGGGATGTGATGAAATCCGCACTCTTTAACGACTCCGGCTGAAGCAGCGATAGCGAATGTTTCAGTGCGGACTCTTTCACTGGCGTGTACCAGACTTGCTGTCCCCGGCCGCGGGGCTTGTCCGGTGCGGTCACTACTGCGGCGATGTGATAATTATTTTTCAGGAGAATCTCAAGGCTCGGGACGGCAAAGTCCGGAGTCCCCATGAAAACAATGTTCATTTTTTTGTCTTTGGTTTTTCATCCTTCGGCAACACGACGTCGTACTTCTGCTCGAAATCGCCTTTGGAGATTTTCTTCAACTTGCTCCTCAACAATGTCCGTTTCGCTGCGCTCAGATGGTCTGTAATGAGAATACCGTTCAAGTGGTCGATCTCATGCTGCAACACTCGTCCGAGCATCCCTGTTGCTTCAATTTTCTGTTCGCGTAAATTTGCATCATGGAATTTCACCGTGACTTTCTCCGCCCGGCGTACAATGTCGCGTATTTCCGGAAGGCTTAAACACCCTTCTTCCATTTCCCACTCGCCTTCTTCTTCGATAATTTCCGGATTGATGACGGCCATCGGTTTCGTCTCTTTGTATTCTTCCATATCCGAAAGGTCGACGACGAGGATTTGTTCCAAAACGCCGACTTGATTCGCTGCAAGTCCGATGCCGTTCGAGGAGTGCATCGTTTCAAACATATCTTTGATCAATTGAATGGTCTCATCCGAGATTTCCTTCACCGGCTTCGCCTTTTTCTTCAGGATGTCGGTCCCGTAAATGTAGATTGGTAATGCTGCCATGGGGTATCGGGTAATTGGTTTTAGCTGTTAGAAAAATAGTTTATTCTTCTGACTTCTGTATTCTGTCTACTGAATCCTTTATTCAATAATTCTCCGCGACTCCGTATACCGTTTCTTATAGTATGAACTTTCAATCGAAGAAATCGTGACGCCAAACGCCTCGCTCGCATGCGCAAACAGGTCATCGCCGATGTAAATACCCACATGCGATGGGTTCGCCCCCGTCGTGTTAAAAAACATCAGATCGCCGAACTTGAGATCGTCGAAAGAAACGGGCGTTCCTTCTTTTACCTGGTCGGCAGCCGTGCGCGGTAATTTTACGTTCATCGATTGACCGTAGACTGCACTCGTAAATGCAGAGCAATCGATCCCGGATTTGGATTCCCCGCCATAGACGTACGGCGTCCCCAAATAGCCGAGAATGACGTCCATCATTTTCTGGTCGTCAATTTTATCCGCTGGCACCTTTCCGCTGCTGCGCGGAGCCGCAGCGTGGGATTCGCTCGGCGGCGGAGCGGCTGAGGGCGCAGGCTTTGCGCTGGAGAACCGGGCAACAACCTGGTTCACATCCACTTTGCGGTCGTCTTCTTTCTTTTCTTCTTCAATATTTTTTGAACTGAACCGGGGCCCGTTGTTCTTCTTCTCCGGCTTTTCGCTTTTCTGCGGCGACTCATGGCTGACAAACCGCGGCGACGACGCGCCGCAGCCGACAATGAACAGGCAAAGAAAAGAAAAAACGATAGGTTTCATTTGCCTATAAATGTACGTGATTCAACATTATTTGCAACCAGCGCTTTTTTCTTCATAGAAGCTATCTCAAAAATCCCCAAAAAATGTCATTCTGATCCCGCCGTTTTCTGGTCGTCGGAAAGCGACGACTCTTCGAGCGGGAGAAGAATCCATGACAATCATGCATCATGAATCTACGAGACTTCAGTGTCATGGATGCTTCGCTACGCTCAGCATGACATTTACAAATGCATTCTACATCGAAACCATTTTTGAGATAGCTTCTAACAAAAAAGCTCCTTGGAGAAGGAGCTTTTTCATTATTGTCCAACAGCTCGCCGTCTCCTATCCCAAGTAGGACCGAAGATTTTTGCTGCGCGATGCATGCCGAAGCCGGCGAATCGCTTTTTCCTTGATCTGACGCACACGCTCGCGCGTGAGATTGAACTTCTCACCGATCTCTTCAAGCGTCAGCGAGTGTTCACGCTGCAGGCCGAAATACAGACGAATGACCTCCGCTTCACGGTCGCTTAACGTCGCAAGCGCCCGCTGCACTTCTTCTTTCAGCGATTCGTCCATCAAAATACTGTCGGGGGCAGGCTGACGTTCATCCTGGATGACGTCAAGAAGACGATTGTCTTCGCCTTGCGCAAACGGCGCATCCATCGAAAGGTGTCGGCCCGAAATCTTCAGCGTGTCCGCAACTTCAAACAACGACATGTCGAGTTCTTCGGCAAGTTCACTTGCGCTCGGTTCGCGTTCGAATTCCTGTTCGAGGCTGCTGAACGCTTTGCCGATCTTGTTCAGCGCGCCGACACGATTCAACGGCAACCGTACGATACGCGACTGTTCGGCCAGCGCCTGGAGAATCGATTGGCGGATCCACCACACGGCGTATGAAATGAATTTGAACCCGCGCGTTTCGTCAAAACGTTTTGCGGCTTTGATAAGCCCGAGATTCCCTTCGTTGATCAAATCGCCGAGCGACAATCCTTGATTCTGATATTGCTTTGCCACGCTTACCACAAAACGGAGATTCGCCTTCGTCAGCTTTTCAAGAGATTTCTGGTCGCCTTTCTTGATGCGCTGCGCCAGGTCGATCTCTTGTTCAGGAGTAAGCAAATCGACTTTGCCGATCTCCTGTAAATATTTGTCGAGAGATTGGCTTTCCCGATTCGTGTATTGTTTTGTAATCTTAACCATCCTACCGTCACCTCATTTTCAAAAACTATTTCTGAAGGTCAATTCTGTCGACGATGCCAACAATGCTGGCATCGACAGGCGCCATGTCAACCGGAAGAGGAATGACCGCTTCGGCTGCTGTTATATAGAACACTGTTTCCCCGGCCCCCGCTCCCACTGTATCAACGGCGATAATCGGCGGGCCAAAATTTTTCCGCTCCGCCGAGATCGGTTGAATGCATTGAAGCGTAAAACTCTTCAAATGCTCATCCTTCCGCGTCGCCCATACCGTTCCTATGACCTTTGCTAAGAACATACGAGTCGTTCTGACAAAAAGTTCACGGCTTTTCCGTTACATCGAGTTTGTCGACGACCGCCATGATTACGGCATCGACCGGTTTGTTTTTCGTGACGGTTGTCTGCCGTGCCGAACTCCCCGTCGCGACAAGGACAATATCTCCCACTCCCGCCTGCACGGTATCGACAGCCACGACAAATGCTTCCTTGAGTTTGTAGTCAAGATCGATGTGGCGAACGATCTGGAGAGAAACCCCCACCAACGCTTCATCCTTCTTGGTTGCCCAAACCGTGCCAATAACTTTTCCAAGTATCATGACGAACAATCCTGAGAATTATTTGATGTCAAGAATTTCTGCCCGGATCACCCGCAATTGTTTGATGCCCGAGAATCGTTTTGGATTCATCGTGACAATCGGCAGTTTGCTTTCCCTGCAGACCCCCGCGATGAGAACCGGCAAATCTCTCTTCTTTTTTTTGCCGACACTCGAGAAAATTTTTCCCACCGCCTTCGCACTTTTCGCGTTGAGGCCGAGCACTTTCATTGCACTCATTGCGTCATCGACGGCTTGAATCTCCCTCTCCGACCGGGCCGCGGAAAATGCTTCGATGGCATTGAACACTGTGGTATAACAAAAGAACGTGTTCATTGCCTTCCGTAAACACGACGCTCCTTCACGGTGGACAAGGTGTTCAAGAAGCACATCGGTGTCGACAACAATTTTTTGATTCTTCACGCTGCAGCACCTTTGATACGCCTCCTGAAAGCATTGCTGCCGGAAAGCGTTCCTTCGGACAATAAAAACCTCACCACGTGTTCCCGGTCTTCAAACTGAACCTTGCCGATGCGTTCAATTTCTTCATCGGAAACATTCCGTGCCGTCAATTTTTTCGAAAGAACTCCTCCCGCAATTCGCACCGTCACTTTTGAGCCGGGTATTAGAGCAAGCTCGCCGGCTACCGCGCGAGAAAAATTTACTCTTCCCTGCCCGTCAACCTCCGCTTCAAATTCAACACTGTGCTTCGCTTTTTCCATTTCACGTTCCACGGATCACATGAAGAAAACTTGTTCCCGCCAGCATCCGAGCATCAACGCCGAAAAACTCCGCGACGGTTTTTCCTGCGTCGGCAAACGTTTTTCGCACGCCGAGGTGCCCACCCTTCTTTCCATTTCTGCAGTACGTGAGAAGCGGAACATACTCTCGCGAATGGTCGGTGCTGTTGTCGGTCGGGTCGTTGCCGTGGTCGGCGGTAATCATCAAAATATCTTCACCGTGGATTGTCTCCAAAATCCTTGGCAGCTGCTTATCGAAAAACTCGAGGGCGCCCGCCATCCCCTTGGCATCCTGCCGGTGCCCGTAGAGCATATCGAAATCCACAAGGTTCGTCATGATGAAGCCTTGTTTCATCGCCGACGACTGCTTGACAATTTCTTCGATCCCTTCCGCGTTCGAATGAGTATGGATTTTTTCTTTCAGTCCACGGCCCGAAAACAAGTCGTCGATCTTTCCGATAGCAACCGTCGGGATCCCTTGATGAAAGAGAAGGTCGAGCACCGTCGTGCTCGGCGCCTGAAGAGAAAAATCTTTACGGTTCGCCGTACGGATGTATCTGCCGCTTGTTCCAATGAACGGCCGCGCAATCACTCGTCCAACCGCGTGCTTCCCGACCATCACCTCGTCGCGTGTAATTCTGCATATTCGGTATAACGCATCCAACGGAATAACGTCTTCGTGCGCCGCAATCTGAAAAACAGAATCGCCCGACGTATAAACGATCGGAAAACCGGTGCGGACATGTTCATCGCCAAGCTCTTCGATGATTTGCGTTCCGGAGGCAGGCCTGTTTCCCAGAACACCGCGTGTCTTCGTCGCCGAGATGAATTTTTCTATCACCTCGCCGGGGAAACCTTTCGGATAGTACGGAAAATCTTGTGTGATGATAATCCCTGCAATTTCCCAATGTCCGGTGGTGCTGTCTTTTCCCCGGGAGGCTTCCTGCATTTTACCGAAACATCCATCCGGTGCCGGCACCGGTGAGACACCCATGATGGGCTCGATGTTCCCGATGCCGAGTTTTTGCATGTTGGGAAGATGGAGCCCGCCCATCGCTTCAGCGGTATGGCCAAGGGTATTTGCGCCAGCGTCTCCGTACGCGGCTGCGTCCGGCGCTTCACCGATGCCAATACTATCCAGGACGATGAAAACGATTTTTCCGGGCGCACTCAATTACGCGTAGACTTCCTTTTCATTACACTTACAGATCTGAATGAGCGAACGATTGAACCGATGCGACCCGGTTTCTGTCTTCACCGAATGGATGTACGCCGTCGGAACCTTCAACGCTCCGCACTTCGGGCATTTCGTACCTTTTTCAGCGCCTGCTTTTTTTACCTTCTCCGCGAAATCTTGTTGCTTTGCCATTGTTTCCTCACGTTAGAATAATATATTGACTGCTTTCTTACAGAATTTTTCTAGAACACCCTCACGATATTTCCGCCTGCCTCTTTTGCTTTTTCCAAAACCTGTGTTGCATTCGAGATGAACTGGTTTGCATCCATACCTTCAGCGGCGCCGCAAATCCCGACAGTGACGGTCACCGAAAACGTCTTTTGCTCGAACGACACGACCGAACTGGCAATTGCCGAACGGAGTTTCTCCGCCCAAAGATACGCATCGTTTGCGGTCGTCTTCACCAATAACACTCCGAAGACCGATTGGTCGAACCGGCCGATGATGTCATACGAACGTATGCTTGATCGAAGGATCGCCGCGACCCTTGCGACCGCTGCATCACTTCCTGCTTTGCCGTACCGAGACACGATATCGCTGAGCGATGAAACCGCGAACAGCAACAGCGAGACATCGGAACCGTCGTCGTCAGCGCGCTGTAGCTCTTCGGACAGGCGCTCGAGAAAATATTTTTTGGACGCCGTACCCGTGCTCTCATCAATAATGACAAATTCCTTGATGATATCGTTCGCTTCGTGAAGCTCGAATGCAATTCCGGCCACGGAGGTCAACAACGATACGGATGAAATCTCTTTTGCGCCGTACGCATTTTTTTCCCGGCACTCAAGCGTCAGCGCGCCGTAACACTTGTTTGCGGAAGCGATCGGAATGGCCGCGAACGAACCAACCCGCGCCATGCCGAGCGATGCTTCATTCAGTAAAAATCTCGGCTCGGATGTTTTCGATAAATCACCGATGTCCTGCACGGCGTTGTTCTTGATCGCTTTTCCGGTGATGCTAGAATGAAAATCCAAGAGCTGCTTCGCAACGACATAACGATGATTGTGCCGGGTCCTGACGTTCGCAATGACCCATTGTTTTTGCGAGCTATCGAACAAAATCAATGCGAGAGCATCCCATGGGACAAGCGTTGAAACTTCTTCCGCCAGGGCGTTCCCGATATTCGGGATTTCAGATTCACCGAAGGCCTTCGCACGAAACCGCATTTCGGTCTTTAGCACTCCGCTTTCATTCATCAAATCGTATTTCTCGGTCGAACTCTTCAGCACCGCTGAAAGCATTTTCGTGAACTTCGCAAGCAGCGTCACCGTTTCCGGGCCGTACGCATCGTCCGCTTTACTATCAACCGCGAGTACTGCCACCGGCAGCATATCGCCGTCCCCGCGGGGATAAAAAACCGGAACGCCGATAAACGATTTTATTTCTTCCAGGCTTGTGTAGTATGGAACGATGTCGCGTTCTGCATTGGCTGCAATCTGATTCAGAATCTCCGGCATTCCGGACATGGCAATCTGGCTGACAATATCATTGCCAACCGGGATTTTTCTCGACGTCGAAAATGCCGGGCTGTCCGTCAATTTGCTTTCGAGGACAAGCTGCCGGGCCTCGCGGTTAACCCAGAAAAACGAAACAGAGTTGGCAAAAGCAACCTCCTTGATGACTGACAAAATTTTTTGCAGGAGGAGATTAAATTCGGTTTTTGGTTCCTGCTGGCTTCCCTCAAGTACGGCCTGTTGGTCGTCGACGAAGTCCGAGGGAGAATAGACAACAGCTTCTCGGGGGCGTTGAGCGGGCTCTTCAAAACGAACTTCCTTTTCGTCAACTTCGGTCTGTCGTTCAGCCATAACAAACGAGGGGGGCATGTCATCCTTCCATCCATCAACCCGCTCTTCATCTCTCTCTTCATGTTTTTCGGCCGTGGGAACCCCGGAGCTCCTTTCGTTTTCTTCTTCGCCATCGTCCCGTAATTCATCGACGCCATCCGGCGGTGCATCCTTTTTCCCTAACAGTGAATCGATGACATAATAAGCCGCAATACCCGTTATCACAAAACAGAAGATCTTTGTCAGAATTGCACTTGACCAAAGTCCCAAAAAAAACAGAAGGACTCCGATGCCAGCAACAACGCCCTCCTGTAGTGAAATCTTATAAAAGCCGCTCTGAAAGGCGAATCCCCGCAATTTTTCAGGCATTCTGAGTCCTAGGTTTACAAAAATCGCGTAAACGCGTAAAGTGTATAAATTTATCGAATTTCGTTGCGAAAGTCAAGATAAATAGGCATAAGGCAGTGGCTCAATTTGAGAAGACTGAATCAAAAACGGATGTCATGCCCGCCAAGGCGGGCATCCAGATTAAATTGCGTAGATTCTCGCCGAGTCGAGTCTTCCACCGGCTTTCACCGGAATGGCATTACGTTGAAAACGAGACACTACCAAGCATAAGTCGGTGGTAATTCGATTAGCCTTTTTTCAAGAAGCAATCGAACGTCTCTCCGAAAATTCGCGCTAATCTGAAAAATTTTTCAATTGTAATTAACATGATATAAGACAGTTCGCGAAAATGTATCACTACTTTCAGCCGCGTAGTGTTACCGTTTGGTTTCTTTTCAAAAGAAGGAGACATTGCAATCCTCGACGAAGTCGGGAGAGCAATCCCTGGGTAAAGAGAGATGGCTTCGCTCCGCCCGCAATGACCTTCAACCTGCACACGACTTGGTTGAAGGCAAGTTTTTTTATTAGTACTATATTCTTAAAGTAATGACTTCCTCTTTTCATTAAACATCGTACTTCTATGAAAGCAGTCATCATGTCTGGCGGATTTGGGACAAGGCTCCGCCCCCTTACATGCAACATCCCGAAACCGATGGTCCCCATGATGAACAAGCCGATGATGCAGCACATTGTCAGCTTGTTGAAAAGACATGGCATCACCGACATTGTCTCCACTCTCTTCTATCAACCGGAAAGCATCACGTCATTCTTCGGAGATGGATCATCCTTCGGAATCGCAATGCAATACCGGAAGGCGGAAGCCGACTACGGAACGGCCGGAAGCGTCCGCAACGCTGCGGATTTTCTCGATGAACGGTTCATCGTCATCAGCGGCGATGTATTGACAGATTTCGATCTCTCAAAAGCCATAGCGTTCCACGAAAAGAAAAAGGCGAAGGCAACGCTTGTCCTCACACGCGCAAAAAATCCTCTGCAATTCGGCGTCGTCATCACCAACAACGAAGGAAAAATCACGCGCTTTTTGGAAAAACCTTCATGGGGTGAGGTTTTCAGCGACACGATCAACACAGGCATTTACATCATCGAGCCCGACGTGCTTCAGCGGATTCCGTTTCAACAAGATTTTGATTTCAGCAAAAATCTTTTCCCCATGCTGCTCGAGGAGGATGCCGGATTGTACGGTTACATCGCGGGGGGCTACTGGCGCGACGTGGGCAATTTGAACGAATACCAGGAAGCTCATCTTGACGCACTCGACGGCCAGGTACAGATCGACTTTGAGGGGAAAAGGACAGGCAACTGTTATGTCGGCGAGAATTCCACCATTCTTACGTCGCCGGAAAATCTGCAGGGAACGATATTGATCGGCAAAAATTGCACGATCGGTGCGCACGTAAAAATTATCAGGTCCGTCATCGGCGATGACTGCATGATTGAAGACGGTGCGGTCATCCGCGATTCAATTATCTGGGAAAAGAGCAAAATTGGAAGAGGCGCCGAACTCTCATCGTGCGTACTCGGAAAAAAATCCGAAATCGGCGAGTCCGCACGTATCGACGATAATGTGTTCATGGGGGACATGTGTGTCATCGGCAAAGAGAGCAGGCTCGCTTCGAATATTAAGCTCTGGCCGGAGAAAGTCGTGGAAGACGGGGCTATTCTCACGCGAAGCCTTGTGTGGGAAGACAAGTGGCTGCGCGAACTTTTCAGCGATTCGCGGATCACCGGCCTCTCGAATATTGAGATGAACCCGGAATTCGGCGCAAAACTCGGAACGGCGTTCGGGGCGTTTGTCGGGAAAGGGAAGTCTGTCCTTACAAGCCGCGACTCGGACAATGTCTCGCGGATGATCAACCGTTCGATTATGTGCGGATTGATGTCCGCGGGTGTCGATACCAACGACCTGCGCGCAACGTCAATCCCGATCCTCCGGCATGAACTTCGCGGTGAAAAGAACGCAGGGGGAATCCACGTACGAAAATCTCCCTTCGATAAAAATCTTACGGACATCATTTTCTTCGACCATAACGGAAAAGATTTGCCGTCGAATAAAACGAAAGCTGTTGAACGGCTGTTCTTCGGCGAAGATTTTCCTCGTGCAAGCTTTAAAAGCGTCGGAGGCATCAGCTTCCCCGAACGGGCACAGGAAAGTTACATCGAAAAATTCCTTTCGACCATCGACACAGCAGCTATTTCACAGGCGCGGTTCAGGCTGGTCATCGATTATTCCAACGGTGTTGCATCGACAATCTTCCCGAATATTCTCGGCTCGCTCCAATGCCAAGCGCTAGCGTTGAATGCTTACCTCGACCCCAAAAAATTGACCCGCGATAAGGTGGAATTCGATGCGGCGGTCGCCCAACTCTCCCACATTGTTACCTCACTCGGGTATGACGTCGGCTTTTTGATCGACGCCGGAGCGGAAAAGATTTTCGTCGTGGATGAAAGCGGCAACTGCATCAAGAACGACAGGCTGTTGACATTGATAACATCTCTTTATCTTACCGTTAACCCGCACACCAAAAAAATTGCCGTCCCTATTACGGCCTCGGCTGAAATTGATCTCGTCGTTAAAGGAAAAGGCGTAGAAGTCGTCAAAACACGGGACAGCCATCTCTCGTTAATGGAAGCGTCAACTTCAAAGGATGTACAGTTTGTCGGAGGAACCAAGGGAGGATTTATTTTCCCCGATTTTCTCTTCGCGAGCGACGGTATGTACAGCGTGGCAAAAATCCTTGAAATGATGGCCCTTGCCGGCAAACGCTTCGGAGCGTTGGAAAAAGAAGTGCCGACGCTTCATCTTATGAAACGGAGCGTCCACTGCCCTTCGGATCGGAAGGGAAAAGTCATGCGCCATATGATGCACGACACCGAAGGGATGCAGCGCATTCTTGTCGACGGCATAAAAATTATCATCGAAAACGATGCTGCGTCAACCTCAGTGTTGATGCGGGCGGACAAAGCCGAACCCCTCTTTCACGTCAGCGCCGAATCGACCGTCAAAGAGACGGCCTTATCGCTCCTCAATAAGTATGAAGAAAAAATTTTGAACTGGCGGGATTTGAACGAATCATGACGGCGGACGAACGCTACTGTTCTGTGTGGCTGTCGGGCACACCATAGAAGGCGTCCGACGGCACCCCCAACCGGACCGCCAATGAAGTTCGCCGCTTTACATTGCGACCCTAAAACCGTATATTGGCAATCAAGTTTTATGGATAGGAGAATTTTTCGAATATGAAAATTAGCGACATCCTCGACGAAACCTCGATCAGGACTCGTCTGGCCGGGATTACCAAGGACGAAATCATTTCGCAGATGATCGATATCGTCGCTTCCTCTAAGAAGGTCCTCGATAAAGAAAAAGTGAGGGAAGCAATTTTTGAGCGGGAGAAGATCATGTCGACCGGCGTCGGGAATGGATTTGCCATTCCCCATGGGAAGACCGATGCTGTTTCCGACATCGTGGCTGCGTTCGCAGTCACCGCGTCACCGATCGACTACCAATCGCTCGATGAACAGCCCGTCCGCCTGGTCTTCCTTCTTGTCGGGAAGGATAGTATGGTCGGGCCGCACATCAAATTGTTAAGCCGCATCTCGCGCCTGATGAACAAGGAAGAGTTTCGAAAAAAATTATTGACCGCCGCTTCTCCGAAAGAAGTTCTCGAAATTTTCCGGACTGAAGAAGCAACGTACTTCGATAACTGATCTCGTTGAGCATACTACTATTACTAGTCCAGCCACACATCCGTTGACCGTTGTTCACCCCTGCATCAGAATCGTGTTCGCGCATCGCAGAACAATAGTACTTCAGACCGCTCGCTATCGCGGACCTCTCTTTTTTTCGACGGGGGCGCGTGGCTGCTTATCCCAACAGCGAGTATCACCGTGACTTTCAAATCGATCCGAGGCACGAAAGATATCCTTCCCGCCGAAACGGCGCGATGGCAGTATGTCGAGGCGGCAATCCGCACGGTCTTTCATCGCTTCAACTATAAGGAAATCCGTACGCCCCTCTTTGAACAAACCGCCCTCTTCGCGCGGAGTATCGGCGAATTGACGGACATCGTGGGGAAAGAAATGTACACGTTCACCGACAGAAGCGACGACAGCCTGACTCTGAGGCCTGAAGGAACCGCGTCGGTCATTCGAGCATACATCCAAAATAACCTGGGTGAAGCGCAGCCGCTGGTCAAAGTATATTACCTCGGACCGATGTTTCGTCAAGAGCGGCCGCAAGCGGGAAGGCTGCGCCAGTTCCATCAATTCGGCGCCGAAGCGATCGGCTCGCCCCAGCCGGAAGTGGATGCCGAGATCATCGCAATGACGATCCAAATCTACAAAGAACTTTCGTTGACGGAATATTCCCTGAAGATCAATTCGGTGGGATGCGAAAAATGCCGCCCTCATTATCGCGAGGTCCTGCAGGCCGAACTTCGAAAGGTCGCCTCGCAGCTCTCCCCCGACAGTCAGCGGCGCATCGAGGATAATCCGATGCGCGTCCTCGATTCAAAAGACGAGAACGACCGGAAGCTCACCGCCGCGATGCCGATGATCACAGACCACCTTTGCGCGGAATGCTCTGAACATTTCGAGCATGTCAAGAGCTATCTCCGTGCGTTCAATATTTCCTTCGCTGTCGATGGAAGGTTGGTCCGTGGCCTGGATTATTATACAAAAACTGCTTTCGAGCTGACGAGCACGGCTCTCGGTTCGCAAGACGCCCTCGCCGGGGGCGGCCGGTACGATCTGCTGACACATGAACTCGGGGGCAAAGCAACACCGGGTGTGGGATTCGCAGCAGGCATGGAACGGCTCATGATGGTGCTGGAAAAAAGCGGCTCTGCACAAGACACCGGGATCAAGCCCGCGCTGTATATCGCGGCGGCGGATGACGTCTCACGCGAGTGGATCATCTCAACAACGATGGCCCTTCGCGCAAACGGAATCGCTGCGGAGTCGGACCTTCTCAGGCGGAGCCTGAAAGCCCAGATGCGCGACGCCGACCGGCAGCAGGCAACCTTCGTCATCGTCGTCGGCCAGCATGAAATTGAATCCGGCAAAGCAGCGCTGAAGAATATGCAAACGGGCAAACAAAAAGAAATTATTTTAAAAGATTTTGCTACGCAGTTTTCTCAGGCAGCAACGTAATGGCAAAGACGACGCGCAAAGGGGGCGAGTACAGGATGCTTATTCAGCCGACGTACGATGAGACGCTGAAGAAAGCGGGAATTTTATTTCTGATCGAGACCGTGAAGCAGTTCAGCAGTTTTAGCTATGAGGTGGTCGTGGAAGAAACGCGGGAAGAGAAATCGCTGACATGGGCATTGCACGGATTGCGAGCGCCGGAACTTCTCATGCCGTCGTTTGGCGGGGCGCGATTCAAAAAAGTGTATTTCGATTTAAAGGGAGTTCAGACCTTCATCCTAAAAAAAATCGACGGAGAAATGAACGAATTCAGGTTGAAAATTTCACCCACTTCCGTTACGGTTCAAACTATCGCCGGCACACCGTTTGTTTCGGTCTACACAACGGAGACCTCGTTTGAAGAACAACGACCCAGGGAGATGGAAATTCCAAAACGTAAGCCGGATATCAAACGTTTGCCGGAACGTTTGCCGCAAAGGAAGAGACTCTAATGCATCCGAAACTCTTTGAAATCTTCGGCTTTCCGGTTTACAGCTTCGGTTTGATGCTCGGGACTTCGTTCATCGTTGCGAGCCTTTTATTAACAGGCGAGTTGAAGAGAAAAAAACTCGACCCGGAACTCGGCAGTACCATCACCCTGCTTGCGCTTTTTGGCGGTGTTGCCGGCTCAAAAATATTGTACCTTATCGAAAACTGGACGTTCTTCATTGCCGACCCGTTCGGCATGGCGTTCTCGCCGGGCGGGCTCACATGGTATGGAGGATTTCTTCTTGCAGCAGGATTGATTTACTTCTTAGCCAAAAGGAAGAAAATAAAGTTCCTCACGATCGCCGACGCAACATCGCCCGGCTTGCTCTGGGCATACGGCATCGCACGCATCGGCTGTCATCTTTCGGGAGACGGAGACTACGGGTTTCCGACAACACTTCCGTGGGGGGCGGATTACTCTAACGGCACCTATCCCCCGTCGCTGGCCTTTAAGAATTTTCCGGAAATAACGTCAAAGTTTCCGAACGGGATCGTGCCGGATACCACGCTGTGTCAACCGACTCCCATTTATGAATTCATTATTTGTACGATTCTCTTCATCATCATGTGGAGAAACCGGGCGAAGATCGTCGGGACGGGAAGGATGTTCATGTGGTACCTTGTTGCTGCCGGCGCAGAGCGGTTTACCGTCGAATTCCTCCGTATCAACCCGAGAATACTGCTCGGCCTTTCGGAAGCGCAGCTGATTGCTTTCGTGTTGATCCTCTTCGGCGCCTACGGACTTACGGTGATTCCGTCCGATGGAAAACAATCGGCACCATGAAAACCGTAACGCTCATTTCAAAAAACGATTGCCATTTGTGCGATGCGGCGAAACGTGTGCTCCTCAGCGCTCAAAAGAAAACCGCTTTCGAGCTGAAAGAAAAAAAGATCGCACCGGGCAGCCGGGAGTTCGAAACGTACCACGAACGCGTTCCGGTAGTTTTCATCGACGAGGAATTTGCTTTTCAATACAAAGTCTCGGAGCTGCAGCTGCTTAAAATACTGAATAAAAAAGACTTTTAACCGCTCGGGGCGCAAAGACGCCAGGATGAAAATACTTGCAAAAACACTTGAAGCCATGGGAATGGCCAGCGTGATGATCGGTCTGATCGACGGCATCAACGGCAGCATGTGGCTGGAATTATATCTGTTGATTATAGGGCTGGCAATTTTTTTTGCCGGATGGGGGATTGAGAAATCACTGAAAAAAAACAAGCAGCCTCAAAAAACGCAATGAACATCATTGCAGGCCGTAAGCCGGTCATTGAAGCATTGAACGCCGGCATGCCAATCGAAAAAATCTACATCTTGCGCGGGACCCACGGTGATCCCCTCGATACCATTAAACGGCTCGCACGGCAAAAAAATATCCCCTGCTCGGAGGCGGACAAACATATCATCGACAAGTTCTCACGGGACACGAACTCGCAGGGTGTCGTAGCAATCGTCGGAACCAAAGAGTACGCCGACGTCGATGAGATCCTGTCTATCGCTTCCACAAAAAATGAGAAGGCATTCATTCTCCTCTTTGATGAAATCGAAGACCCGCACAACCTCGGCGCCCTCATCCGGACCGCGGTCTGCCTCGGCGCTCACGGCGGAATCATCCCAAAACATAACGCGGCCCCCGTCAATGAGACCGTCGCCAAAACATCCGCCGGAGCGAGCGCTCACTTCCCTATCGCAAAAGTAACAAACATCGCTGCGGCAATGGAAGAGCTTAAAGAAAAAGGGATTTGGATCGTCGGCGCAGACGGTCATGCACAAAAAAGCTTCACCGATGTCGACTACTCCATGCCGATTGCCCTTGTGATCGGAAATGAGGGCAAAGGCATCCGGAGGCTGGTAAAAGAAAAATGTGATTTTCTTGTCAAGATTCCAATGGCGGGGGCGTTCGATTCGCTCAACGCATCCGTCGCGGGGGCGTTAATCATGTATGAAGTGTTTCGAACACGGACAGTTCACTAATTCCCTGTTGTCGTTATGAAGGAAAAAGAAAGTGTGGCAGCTTAAACATCGGTACTGTACAGGCAGTGCTCGATCGGAGCGCTCAATTCTTCCCGCAGCACACCGCTCTCTCGTACGCAGACGGAAAACCGATCAACTACGCCGAATTGAAAAACCAGGTAGACCGCCTCTCTGCATTCCTGCAGGATCAGGGAGTCGTCGAAGGAGACCGGGTCGCGATCGTCGGCGAGAATAGCCCGAATTGGGGAATTGCATTTTTTACCGTGACGACCATGGGGGCTGTTGCCGTCCCGATCCTTCCCGACTTTCACACATCGGAGATTCATCACATCCTTCGCCACTCCGAGAGCAAGGCCGTATTTATCTCCGAACGTTTTTTTCACAAGATCGAAGATTTTAACCTCGACGATTTCACCGTTGTCGTATTGCTCGATGATTTTTCGATTATCGGCGCCGATACTTCAAAAGCGACGCTGAAGAAACTTCTCGCCGAGGGGGGCAAAGAACTCAAGAAGATCAAGACGATTGTCCTGCGCATCGCTGGAATCCTCCCGGTCCATATTAAAGAAGATGCGCTTGCATCCATCGTTTATACCTCGGGAACGACGGGCCACTCTAAAGGGGTTATGCTCTCGCACAAAAATCTGATTTCGGACGCCGTCGCGACGACGAACATCGTCAACGTCACTGACGAAGACCGCTTGCTCTCGATCTTGCCTCTCGCGCATGTCTACGAGTGCATCCTCGGATTCATTTTGCCGATCATGAAAGGGGCATCGGTGTATTATTTGCGGAAACCTCCAACTGCGGCGATCATGCTTCCCGCACTTGCTGCTGTGAAGCCAACCATTATGCTTTCTGTCCCGCTCATCATAGAAAAGATGTACAAGTCGCGAATCGCACCGGAAATACACAGAAAAAAAATGGTGCGATTACTCTACAAGTTCCCTTTTTTAAGGAAACGCATCAATAAAATAGCGGGGAAAAAACTGTTGGCAGTATTCGGCGGCGCCCTCAAAACTTTCTGCATCGGCGGTGCAGCGTTATCATCCGAAGTGGAAAAATTTTTACGCGAAGCCGATTTCCCTTATGCCGTCGGTTATGGATTGACGGAAACCTCTTCCCTCGTTGCCGGTACGAATGCCGTGCGGACAAAATTCCGTTCAACCGGCCAAGCGATTCCGGGTGTTGAAATTAAAATCGACAACGCCGACCCGAAGACCGGCGAGGGCGAAATACTGGTTCGCGGCGACACGGTCATGCAAGGGTATTTTCATGACCCGGAGCAGACCACGGAGGCTTTCTCGCCCGACGGCTGGTTCAGAACCGGCGACCTTGGCGTCCTCGGCTCCGATGGTTATCTCTATATCAACGGACGCCTAAAAAATGTTATCGTGGGACCAAGCGGAGAAAATATTTATCTGGAGGCGATTGAATCCATTGTCAACCGCTCCGACATTGTGCTTGAATCGCTGGTGTTTCAAGACCAGGGCTCGCTGGCAGCAAGAATCCATCTCGATTATGAAAAACTGGATATTGAATTCACGGAAAAGCATCTCAGCGAAATGCAAGTACAAGAGCAGATTAAAGCGCTTCTGGAAGATGTCCGGAAACAGGTCAACGAGCAAGTTTCAACATTTTCCCGCCTTGGCAAAGTGATCGAACAAACCGAGCCTTTCGAGAAAACTCCGACCCAAAAAATTAAACGCTACCTTTATACCAATTAAACTGGTGTAAATAAATTCAACAACTGCTGCAAGCAATTCATTATCACGAAAATTATAGATTTTTCTATTTTAACAATTAATATTCGGATGATGGAATCTTTTGGGCATTTCGAGTGTCTAATGAGCAAAACCAATTGAAGCCGAGAACATCGCGTAGGAGTCCTCAGCCGTTGTAAGACCGGCCGACCCTGATTCGAAAAGTCACTTCGCAATAATAAAAATTCTTTCTCCCTCTGAAAACTAAAGGAGCTGCAAAGTCAATCTGAATTGATACTATAGATTTTACGGTGGACATTTTTCAGCAAGGACTTTGTGCCCTTAAGATATTTTTTTCATCCCATTCTTGACCTGCCGTGTGCCGTCGCAGTCAATTCGGGACTGTCCGATAGTCGTGAATTTCTCTATCCCCTCTCGATTAACACAACAAGAAATAGTGAATGAAGCCATTGAGGATACCGTTGTCCGGCTGTAAATTGAAACAGAAAGACTCTCGCGATTTCAACACTGGAACTACGAAGTATCAACCGGCGTTGCATGCTACTATGAAATCATTTGCCGTTCCCTTCTTCTTTGCCCTCATTTGTTTCATTGTATCACCGAACATAGCAGCCGGTCAAAGCAATCATTCGTTCAGCGGCACAATCAAAAGCACCGAGACTGGAGAAGCGCTGATCGGAGCTTCGATACTTGTCAAAGAGCTAAAAACAGTCGGCGCCTCCACCAACGCATACGGTTTTTACTCGCTCACAATCCCGGATGGAACATACACGCTCGTTATTCAATTCATCGGATTCCGCACAAGGATTGACACGATGACGCTCAAGAAAGATCGGACCATAAATTTTTCTCTCTCGCCGGAACTTATCAAGGTCGGAGAAGTAGTCGTGACTGCCGATCGGTCGGATAAGAACGTCACTTCCACAGAAATGGGTTCTAACAACCTTGAAGTGCACGAAGTGAAATCGATTCCGGTGCTTCTCGGCGAAAAAGATATTCTGAAAACAATTCAGTTGCTCCCCGGGATACAGGCAGCCGGGGAGGGAGGCACGGGCTTTTATGCACGGGGCGGCGGTATCGACCAAAACTTAATTGTGCTGGATGAAGCGACGGTGTACAATTCTTCTCATTTACTCGGCTTCTTGTCTGTCTTCAACTCCGATGCCGTGAAAGACGTCAAAGTGATTACGGGAGGCATGCCAGCCGAGTACGGCGGGCGTCTCTCATCGGTGCTGGATATTCGGACGAACGACGGCAGCACGAAAGACTTTGAGGGAACAGGCGGCATCGGGCTTCTCGCATCACGCCTCACCATCGATGGGCCGATTGTAAAAGATGAAGGGTCATTCATCGTGTCGGCAAGAAGAACTTATGCGGATCTTTTCCTTCGGCTGTCGAGCGACACATCGATCAACCGAGCGAGCCTCTATTTTTACGATTTGAACGCAAAGGCAAATTACTCGCTGGGAGATAAGGATAGAATATATGTTTCCGGATATTTTGGAAGAGATAATTTCGATTATCCAAATGTCTTCGGATTCAATTGGGGGAATGCGACCGGCACTTTGCGGTGGAACCATATCTTTGCCGACAACCTTTTTTGGAACACATCCCTCATTTACAGTAACTACGAATATACGAACAATGTCACTTCGGGCACCGCTCAATTCACTATTACCTCCGGTATACGGGACTACGACTTTAAGACTGATTTCCAATACTACATCGCTTCAGAGAACACGTTAAAATTCGGTGTCAGTTCCATCTACCACACTTTCTTACCCGGAAGTGTCACGGCGAGTTCGACAAGCTCGTTCAATTCCTTCAGTATCGAGAATAAGTATGCATTGGAAAATGCAGCGTATGTTTCCGACGAAGTCAATGTTTTCACCGGGCTGAAATTAAACTACGGTCTGAGGTTTTCCACTTTTTCTCTCATAGGACCGGCACAAATTTTTACCTACGATAACAACGGAAATGCCGTCGATACTGCAAATTACGGATCCGGCGATTTCATCAAAACATATACGAGCCCCGAGCCGCGTTTCGCCGCCAATTACAGTCTTGATGAGACAAGCTCGATCAAAGCTTCCTATGCACGCACAACACAATACCTCCACTTGCTTTCCAACTCAACAACATCGAATCCAAGCGATTTATGGGTCCCGAGCAGCAACAATGTTAAGCCGCAATTTGCGGATCAAACGTCGGTAGGGTATTTCAGAAATTTCGACGACAATGCGTATGAGGCCTCGGTGGAAGTCTACTATAAAAATATGCAGAATCTGATTGACTACGCCAATGGAGCAGACCTGCAGTTAAACCCGAACGTTGAAGCACTGCTCCGTTACGGCAGAGGATGGAGTTATGGTGTGGAAATGCTCATTCGGAAAAAATATGGTAGGTTCAGCGGCTGGATAGGATATACCTTCTCCAGGACCCGGCAACAATTTGCAGATATTAATAACGGGCAGCCATACCCGGCGACGCAAGACCGGCCAAATGATATTTCCATCGTGACAATTTATGATTACAGTCCTAAGTGGACTTTTTCGGCCGTGTGGGTCTATTACACAGGAAACGCCGTTACATTTCCAAGCGGCGATTATTGGGTTGATAATCGGCTTATTCCACTTTACACCGAGCGAAACGGTTACCGCATGCCGCCGTATAGCCGACTCGACCTCTCCGCAACCTGGACATTGGGACCGCATTCGAACCTGAATTTTTCACTCTACAATGCCTACGACAGGTGGAATGCATATTCCATCAATTTTATACAAAACCCGAATAACCCCAATCAAACTGAAGCCGTGCAAACGACTTTTTTCCCGATCATTCCATCTGTAACGTATAATTTTAATTTTTAGTATGGAGAGGATTTTGGTGCAATGAACACGTTATTTCTGTCGGTGCGTAGAGGGGCGCTTCCAGTGTTTTTGGCTGCGGCTTTACTTACCGGCTGCCAGAAAGTGGTCTCGATCGACCTGAACAATGCCAACCCCCGACTTGTGATCGAAGGGATTGTGACCGACCAACCCGGACCGTACTCTGTAACGCTGAGCATGTCCGGAGATTATTTTGCACCATCCCTCTATTTCCCTCCTGTTTCGAATGCAGTCATTATTGTCACGGATAATTTTGGCCAGGCAGATACATTAAAGGAGACGACAAGCGGAACCTATCTCTCGTCAAAATTGCTTGGAGTTGCCGGCAGCACGTACACGCTTTTCGTAAATGCCGACGGGAAACAATACAATGCAATTTCATCTATGCCCACAAAAGTTTCCATCGATACATTATTTGCAGTGGTCAGAAATGGATTCGGCGGTGAGGGGCCGGGATACGACATTTACGTTGCATTCAAGGATCCCCCCACGCCTGGAAATTACTATCGCATCAATGCCACTTCAAGCGTGGTGATCCCAACCGATTCGATTGATGGACGACGGTATCGTCTTTACACCGACAAATTAACCAACGGCAACGAGATGGAAGAAAGAATAAGAGCCGGAAGGTTAGTTGTTACCGGGGATACCATTACGATAGATTTGCTTTCGATTGATGAAGCGACGTACAATTACTTCAATACCCTTAATGACATCCTTATATCAGATCGGGCGCCAACCGCGCTCTCGCCGGCAAATCCTACTACGAACATCAGCAATGGTTCGCTTGGATATTTTGCGGCGTATACAATCGACTCAAGAAAGATCGTCCTCAAATAATGCATCCTTTGGAGATTTTCCAGCGCGCATCATAGAAGCGCTCTCCCCGCCTCAAATTATTTATAGTCAAGGGAATCGTGACTCATCGGGAACTGAGAAGATCGCTCATGCGTTACCATTATACCTTGACGACAGCCTCAGATAAAAAGAACCGTCGATTTTCAAACTGAACCATATTACGGAGGAGAACGCATGAAAATAGGTATTCTAGGAACCGGAATGGTAGGGAAAGTCATCGGCACAAAATTGGTACAGCTCGGACACAGCGTGAAAATGGGATCGCGCACTGCAAACAATGAAAAGGCGGCAGAATGGGTAAAAACAAGCGGTGCCAGCGCATCGCAGGGAACGTTTGCCGATGCAGCGGCGTATGGAGAAATTCTTTTTAATTGTACGTCGGGAATGGCATCGCTCGACGCACTAAAACTCGCCGGCGCCGCCAACATGAACGGAAAAGTCTTGATCGATCTCTCCAACCCGCTCGATTTTTCAAAAGGGATGCCCCCAACTCTTTCTATTTGTAATTCAGACTCGCTGGGAGAACAGATTCAACGCACTTATCCCCAGGTAAAGGTTGTGAAGACGCTGAATACGATGAACTGCAATATTATGGTAAACCCTTCACTCGTTCCGGGAAGCCATGATATTTTTGTAAGCGGAAATGACGCCGGCGCAAAAGCGAAGGTGAGTGACATTCTAAAAAATTGGTTCGGTTGGAAAACCGTGATTGACATCGGCGATATTACAACAGCGCGGGGAACGGAAATGCTCTTGCCGATTTGGATTCGTTTGATGGGCCTCTTCCAAAGCCCAAACTTCAACTTTAAAATAGTACGTTAGGCTTCGTAAAGTGCGAATCACGATCGGCGCGATTCGCACTTCTTATTTCCGCCACAATACGTCGGACGGCATAACCTCTTCGCCATCCAACAGCCGCAGGCCAAATTCCTGTCCGAGATGGTTAGCGTACTTATCGCGGTCATCATAGTCCCCGCCTACAATAAACAGGGGCTCGCCCCACTCAACAAAATCTCCGAAAAAGTTTGCGACCGTTTTTGAATTGAAAATGTATGTGAGATACGCAGAACCGAAAAAATGCTGCAGCTTGTCGCGGTCTCTTTTTCGCCGCCCAATGGAATCCGGCAGAACATGCCTCGGCAAGTGCGCATAGCGGTCAACGAACTCTTTTCGCGATTCGACAATTGTCAACGGCAGATACACTGCACCAAGCAGTGGAATTTTTATTCCTATCTTGAAATGGTCGAACGTTGCAAGCGCTGCCACCAGCAGCGTATGACTCATCGTGCCGTCGGCGATCTCAAACGCATGGGCAAAGATGGCATCAATCGCCAGCGTGTCGCTGCACTCTCTGCGCAGTTGCTGGAACCGGGGGTCACGGATGTACCGTTTAAGCGTACTTTCATCTCTAAAAACTGCCGGAAGAAAATACCGATAGCTGATCAAGGATGAATCATCAATCACATAATCGCAATCGCAGAGAGAATCGTCCCGCTTCAAGCGGACAATGTTGTCAGAATTTTTTGAAGAAGTTTCGGCCTGCCCTTGAGCGGCGGAAAACGATCCGAAAAGAATGGTTTGAAAGACGAAAAGTCCCCACAGTGCAGCCCTGTGCATGATTATGCCTGTATGATGCCGGGGTTGAATGGCGGTAT
The DNA here is from genome assembly GCA_963772165.1 of uncultured Bacteroidota bacterium. Taxonomy (GTDB): domain Bacteria; phylum Bacteroidota; class Ignavibacteria; order UBA10030; family UBA8401; genus JAGVPT01. Next base: position 209,310 of record CAVYWA010000010.1, read on the forward strand.
GGCCGGATTGTTAGCCGCCAACGCGATGCCGCGTGAAATAATCGAGCGGGTTTCAAGCGGGTCAACCACGCCATCCACCCATAATCGAGAGGCAGCAAAAAGCGGGTCGATTTCTTGTTCATAGCGGGCGTGAATCTCTTTTAAGAGTGTTTGCTGTTCTTCCATCGAAATGTGCTTACCCCCTTTTTCCATCGCTTGAACTTTTATCGCGAGGAGAGTTTCACTCGCTTGTTTCCCTCCCATCACGGCGATCTGTGCGGTGCCCCACGCGAAAATCAACCGCGGATCATACGCCTTCCCGCACATCGCATAGTTGCCGGCCCCGTAACTGTTTCCGACGATGAACGTAAATTTCGGGACGACGGAATTCGCTACGGCGTTGACCATCTTCGCTCCATCTTTTATCATCCCTCCTTGTTCGGCACGGCTGCCAACCATAAAACCGGTTACATCCTGAAAGAACACCAGCGGAATTTTCTTCTGATTGCAGTTCATGATGAACCGGGCCGCTTTGTCCGCGCTGTCGCTGTAGATCACGCCTCCAACCTGCATCTCTCCCCTGGCTGTTTTCACGATCGAGCGCTGGTTGGCTACGATGCCGACAGCCCAGCCGTCCACACGCGCATAGCCGGTGATGATCGATTTTCCGTAACCCGATTTATACTCGTCCAATTCACTGTCGTCGACGATGCGGGCAAGAATTTGGTACATGTCGTACGGTTTTGTTCGCTCGGCAGGAAGAACACCGTAGATTTCTTTCGCGTCAAACTTCGGTGCCGAAGGTTTGGCGCGGTCAAACCCTGCCTTCGGTGAATGGCCGAGTTTCCCGATAATGCTTCGAATTTTACGCAGGCACTCGTCGTCGTCCTTCATTTTATGGTCGGTCACTCCGCTGATCTCGCAGTGGACGCTGGCACCACCAAGCGACTCGTTATCAATCTCCTCTCCGATGGCGGCTTTTACTAAATGCGAACCCGCAAGAAAGACGCTCCCGGTTTTGTCGACAATCAATGCCTCATCGCTCATGATAGGGAGGTATGCTCCCCCTGCAACGCACGGACCCATGATGGCTGCAATTTGCGTAATGCCCATCGCAGACATTACCGCGTTGTTCCGGAATATTCTGCCGAAATGCTCTTTGTCCGGAAAAATTTCCGACTGCAGAGGAAGGAAAACTCCGGCAGAATCGACGAGATAGATGATCGGGAGGCGGTTCTCAATCGATATTTCCTGTGCCCGGAGATTCTTTTTACAGGTCATCGGAAACCAGGCGCCGGCTTTAACGGTTGCATCGTTGGCAACGATCACGACTTCGCGTCCCATGACGATCCCGATGCCGCACACGACTCCGGCAGAAGGAGCCCCGCCATATTCTTCATACATGCCGTACGCCGCAAATAGCCCCACTTCCAAAAATTTTGTCCGTGGGTCAATAAGTTTATCGATTCGTTCCCGGGCTGTCAGCTTGCCTCGTTTATGATGCTTTGCCATTGCATCGACTCCTCCGCCAAGCTTCTGGTCCCCCGCTTTCGCCGCAATGGAACGCCACAAGGCATGCAACGCCTCTGCATTCTTCCTGAACGAATCGTCGGCCTTTATTTCAGATCCGATAAGCGACATGCGATTACTGGTGTGACGATGTTGTTCTGTTCGCAACGGATTGTTTCATAACGATCTGATAGATTAATTTTTTTATTTCTTCATTCGTCGGATTCCAGATGGATGCCTGCACGGCGAATTGGAGCGCCTGCGCATTGTTCCCTGAATAATACAAAGCTTTCGCAAGCTTCGCAAACAAGGCATCGGCCGAAACATGCGGGTCGGCGTCGTATGATTTGCGCAGCTCGGCGGCGCGGAGATACTGCTGTGCCGCATCGGGGTACCTTTGGATCTCAAAATAAATGTCGCCAAGAATGATGTGGTATCGATCCACGGTATCGGCCGTTAATGCAATGCATCGAAGCAGGAGGCTTTTGCTGTCATCGAAATTGTATGCCGAAAGCGTACTTGCCGTTGGACGATGGTACGCGAATGTGATCCATGCATATTTCGAGAGGATAGAAGGGTTATTCGGCTGTTTAACTGATAATGTCTTCCAGTACCAAATACTTTCATCGATGCGATCCAATTGTTCGGCAACTTCCGCAAGTCTCAGCAAGGCTTGAAGGTCGGAAGGATGTTTTTTATTGTATTCGGTGAGGGCGGAATATGCGAATCGCGCATTTCCCCACCACTGCGAGGATTGAAGCATTCCGATATTCAACTGAGCGCTGTCGGTCAAACCGCATTCACGGCTGTACACATGCAGAAGCAGGTTGTTGTCCGATAATTTCAGGCGTTCGTCATACGTGAGAAATTCCGGAACTCCTTTGTTGATGAAAAATGCCCGGGGCGAAGCATATTCGAGGGAAGGCTTATCCTCGGTGTTCAGCGCACCGAAGTCTGCATATTCCCGGCATTGGCCGTCCGAAAGAATTTGCGTTGAAAGGAGCGAGGGAATATCGACGACACAAACTCGCGCTAAATCGGCTCTTATTTTTTCATTCCGAAATTTCTCACCAAGCATTGTACCGTCAACCGTTATGGGAGAATCGGTTCCGACAAAAACAACATCATCACTCATGGTTTGCCAGAGCGTAACATGGGAGAAAACACCGCAGAAGGTGCGCATCACGAGCTTCAAAATATCATCGTCGATTTCGTAGATGTGAAACCATTGGGTCATCATGCCACCGTTGTTGAGCCTGCTTTTGCAGGCGCGAAAAAATTCGGTTGTATAGAGATTCCCAATTCCCGCGATCCAGGGGTTGGACGGCTCGCTGACGATCACATCATATTTTTTAGGCGTGAGCTGCAGGTAGGCAAGCGCATCTTCCGTATGAACGGCAACCCGCGGGTCGCTCAACGCATTATTGTTTACGGAAGCAAAATATTTCGAAGCCTCGATCACTTCCGGAGAAATTTCCACACAATCGACAGATTGAACGGGATGCGAGAGAATGCTCCCCACCGTCACGCCGCTTCCCAACCCGATCACAAGCGCGGAATTCACATGGGGGTGGAGCATCATCGGCAGCTGGCCGAGCATCACCTGCGTTGATAGATCTCCGACCGATGATGCATCTCCCTTCCCGTTGATGAGCAGAATTTTTTGCCTTATTCCCCTTACTTCCGCTTCAACAACTGCAACCGTTGCCGTTGTTCCTTCTTTATAATAAAAGTCCTTCTTGTCACGGACACCGGATGCAAATTCCTCGAATGAATGCGGCGGAGCTTGTCGCTCGCTGACATGCCGGAACACGCCGGAAAGCATAACCAATTGATTCCAATCCGATGCGACGGAAAAGTATATTCCTGCAACGGCGAATGTTATGCCGACCATGACGGCCTTTGCCAACGTTTTCCTGCTCTTATCGTTAAAGAGAACGAGCGTCGCCGCGACGGCATTCAAAAAAATTCCAACTTCAATGGCGTGCCGGACTCCGACAGCGGGAATAAGGATCAAGCCGGCAGCAAGGGATCCGATGACCGTTCCGATTGTGTTGACAGAGAAAACGTTCCCCACAGAAGAGCCGAGTGTTGCAGCGTCACGTGTTGCAATGCGGCTCGCAATGGGGAGCGTCATTCCTAAAAACACCGTCGGAATGGCCATGATGAGAAAACAGAATAGACATTCCAAAAACAAGAAAATTGGATATGCGGTGTCGGTTTTTGCCAGCAATGTTGATAGGTGCCAAAAAATGTAGGGAATCCTCCCGTAGAGAGGGAGCAACGCACACAATCCGAACGCTACACCAAATTGACATAATGAAAGGAACGAAAAAAGATTCTGAATCCGATGCATCACTTTCGAGACAACCCAGCTTCCGATGGTGATGCCGGAAATGAACGCGATCAGCATCAAAGAGAATGAAGAGGTTGAGGAACCAAACACGGGAATAAGAAGCCGTACCCATGTCACCTCATAGATCATTGCCGCAATTCCTGAGATTCCGGCAACTGCAATGGCAGCGGTAATTTCGGATTTAGAAAAAATCCTTGGACTGATGGGAGACGGAGTAGAAGATTTCTCTGCTGTTGGAGTTCCTTTTCGGGAAAGGAAAAACGCCGCAAACCCGATAACGAGATTGACGCATGCTGCCGCAGAGATTGTGGTACTAAGGCCCAAAAGGCGAATGAAGAAAAAGCCGCAGAGAATAGACCCGACGACGGCACCGAAACTATTAAGGAAATAGAGTACCGCAACGTTTTTTCCCGATTCCTCCACCGTTTCGGAGACTGTTTTTACCAACACCGGTAGCGTTCCCCCCATTAAAATAGTCGGAGGAAGTACGGTGAGAAGGCTTACGACAAGCTTCAATCCGAGCACAGCCCCACCGTCGCTGTGAAGCGCGAGCGATATCACCGATTGAATAAAAATTTCTTTAACGTAACGAATGATTAACGGGTACAATAAACAATAAGCACCGATGCCAAATTCGAGCCACCCGTACAAAAACAACGGGCGGGAGATTTTGTCCGCTTTTCTCCCCCACACAGCGGAGCCGATTGCCAGGCCGCCCATGAACGCGGACAATACCATTGTTTGGGCGTACGTTGTGTTCCCTAAAAAGAGAGAAAGATACTTGAACCACAAAATTTGATATACCAGGCCTGTGACACCGGAAACAATAAAAAGAATTGCGATAAGAGATTGGAAGGTTTGTTTGGACATGATTGGTTTCACAAAAGGTGAGATAACAACGACAATTATAGGATTACATGATCGTAAGATTATTCATCGGCTCATGATGTACCGTTACAAACAATCCGCCATCCGCGCGCAATCAGCGAGCATCTGCGAAATTACTGAAGAGGTTTCGCGCAATCACCATCTTCTGCACTTCCGATGTTCCTTCGCCGATTGTCAGAAGTTTGACATCGCGATAAAATTTTTCTACCGGAAAGTCTTTGATGAATCCGTATCCGCCATGGACCTGCACAGCTTCATTTGCGACACGCGTCGCGACTTCGCTGGCAAAATATTTTGCCTGAGCGGCGGCAAGAGTAAAATTCTCCCCTTGCATCTTTAAGAAGGCTGCTTTGCGTGTCAACAGCCGTGCTGCATCAACCTCGAGTGCCATGTCGGCAAGCTTGAATTGAACTCGCCTGGAAATCGCCAGCGCCTTTCCAAATTGATGCCGTTCTTTTGCGTACGCCACGGCAGCATCGAGAGCCCCTTGGGCAAGTCCGACTGCCAGCGCTGCAATGCCAATCCGCCCTCCGTCGAGCACTTGCAGCGCTTGTTTGAATCCTTCCCCCTCGCTTCCGATAAGAGCTCTCCGGGGTCACGAAGACATCGTCAAAGATCAGGGAAGCGGTATCGCTCGCCCGCATGCCGAGCTTGTTTTCTTTTTTACCCGAGGAGAAGCCGGGCGTTCCTTTTTCGAGAATGAACGCCGATATACCGTGTGGTTGCGATGGATCGGTCACGGCAAACACAACAAATGTTTGGCCGACCGAGCCGTGCGTGATAAACGTTTTGCTGCCGTTGATGACCCACCCGTTTCCCTTTTTGACAGCAGTCGTCTTCATTCCGCCGGCATCGCTCCCCGATGACGATTCCGTCAATCCCCAGCCTCCAAGTTTTTTCCCGGAACATAAATCGGGGAGATATTTTTTCTTCTGGGCTTCGCTCCCGAAAAGGAAAATATGGGAGACGCACAACCCATTGTGAGCACACACGCTAAGCCCGACCGATGGGTCGACTTTGGAGATTTCTTCGACGAGCACGGTAAAATCAAGGGGAGACAAGCCCGCGCCGTTGAATTCTTCGGGAAATGTTGCGCCGAGAAAACCGAGTTCGCCGAGCTTCGAAGCGGTATCAAACGGAAATTCCTGCAACTCGTCATACTTCATCACACGCGGACGAAGCTCTTTCTCGGCAAAATCGCGCGCAAGTTGCTGCACCATAAGCATGCTCTCCGTCGGTCGGACATCGAAGCCGGCTTCTTCCATAGACTTCTCCTCACATGTTTGGTGAGATATCGCAGGCGGCGTTGATAACGCTTCCTACAAGGTATCGATCAGTTCTTTTGCGACTTGGTATGGCGTCTTTTGAAGGCTCATGACCGCATCGAGCTGCATTCGAAAGTTTCCGCAATCGTCCTGCATTCCAAAATTCCCCTTTCATCCGATCCTGCACAATTTCTTCGATGCGGATTTTCATACGCTGCGTTCGCCGGGCCCGCAACCCGCCGCTCTGTTCAAGATGTAAACGATGCGTTGCTATCATTTCTCCCACTTCGTGAACTCCTTTCCCTTCGCTTCCTACAGTCTTCAACACATCGGGGACCCATGTGGTTTCGTCATGAGGCCGGAACCCGAGGATCATTTTGATCGACATCACCGCTTGCTCCGCGCCGGGCCGGTCGGCTTTATTGAGAACGAAGAAGTCGGCAATTTCCATCAGGCCCGCTTTCATTGCCTGTATGCCATCGCCGGATTCAGGAACCAGGACGACAACGGTCGTATCCGCAGCCCCGGCAATATCCAGTTCCGACTGTCCGACACCGACTGTTTCAAGGAGGATAATCTCAACGCCGCTTGCGTCGAGGACGTCCGCAGCTTCCCGGGTTTTCTTGCTTAATCCGCCAAGGCTCCCACGCGACGCCATACTGCGGATAAACACACCGTCATCGAGTTCAACATCGGTCATCCGAATGCGGTCGCCAAGCAGGGCGCCCCCGGTGAAAGGGCTGGTCGGGTCAACAGCAAGTATCCCGACTTGCATGTTTTGCTTTCGGTACCATTGGGCAAGTTTGTTTGTGAGAGTGCTTTTTCCCGCCCCCGGGGGACCGGTGATGCCGATGCGGTACGCTTTGCCCGTGTGACGGTAGATCGAAGAAAGAATATCATCTGCGCTGCCGTCGCCGTTCTCGATGGATGAGATTGCGCGGGCGACTGTTCTTCTGTCCCCGTGGAGAAGGTGCTCTATCGAAAAAGAATAATCCATGCCGCGTCAGCCGTGAACAATAAAAGGATGCTGGCGGTGTCTCAGTTTGGCTCGAAGAATGTCATGCCCACGAAAGTGGGCATCCATTTTGAGGTCAAAAGGACAATATTTGGATTCCCGCTTTCGCGGGAATGACAAACTGAGACGCTACCAGGATGCTACCCTTCTTTTTCTTTTATCTTTTCTCTTTTATCTTATCTTTAAAGAACTCCACCGTCCTCTTTAAGCCTTCTTCGAGCGCAACGGTCGGTTCCCAGCCGAGAATTTTCTTCGCCTTTGAGTGATCGATCACGCTTCGCAGCTGCTCGCCCATTTTTGCCTGGCCGTGTTTCTCTTCACAAGACGACCCGCTGAATTTCTTTATGATACGGAAAAGCGTGTTGACGTCGTTCTCTACGCCTGTTCCGATATTAAAGATATCGGAAGTAGGATAAGTTAATGCGAGGAGGTTGGCCCGCACCACATCGCTGACATAGACGTAATCTCGAGTTTGCTTGCCGTCTCCGTTAATGACCGGTTGTTCCCCCTTTAACATTTTATCGGCAAAAATGGCGACGACGCCAGCCTCGCCGTGCGGATTTTGCCGTGGCCCATAGATGTTTGCGTATCGAAGAATAACATGCTGAAGACCGTGTACCGCCTTGTAATAGTAAAGATATTTTTCTGTTGCAAGCTTGGTAATACCATACGGCGACAACGGGCGGAGAGGATGCTGCTCGTCGGCCGGGAAATAATCCTGCTCGCCGTAAATCGCTCCGCCGGTCGATGAAAAAATAACTTTCTTCACTCCGTACCTGTACTCCAAGCTCCATCACGTTCAGCATGCCGAGAATGTTCACGGAGGCATCGAATTTCGGGTCGGCGACCGATCTCCTGACATCCATCTGAGCCGCGTGATGATTGATCACCTCAACCTTCATCTCCTTGAAAACGGTCTCGACCGCCGGATCCCGAAGATCGATGTTGTAAAATTTTGCCTTCGGGTTTACATTTTCAATCTTTCCCGTGGAAAGATCATCGACAATAACAACAGTGTGTCCAGCGTGGAGATACGCATCAACGATGTTGGAGCCGATAAATCCGGCTCCGCCGGTAACGAGAATATTCATAATGATTCCAGATTAGTATGATGAGCTGCGCTGTGAGGTTAGTGTTTTCAACCCTTTTCGTCCGATGTCGCTTCGATAGTACGCGCCGTCGAACGAAATTGTTTTAACCGCGCTGTACGCAGTGCCGATGGTCCCTTCGAGATCGTCTCCGTATCCTATTGCCGTTACTCCGAGCACGCGCCCGCCCGATGAAACAACTTTCCCCTTTTCTTTTTTTGTCCCCGCATGAAAAATAACTACTCCGTGTTCAGGTTTGATGGAATCGAGACCTGCGATCGGCTTTCCGATTTCATAGGAATCGGGATATCCACGGGAGGCCATCACCACACACACCGCTGAGGCTGCATGATGATGCACTTCGACAGACTGCAAAGTCCCATTGGAGCAGGCATACAACAGATCAAACAGATCCGTCTCCAAGAGCGGAAGGACTGCCTGAGCCTCGGGATCCCCAAGCCTGCAATTAAATTCTACCACTTTGGGTCCGCCCCGCGTCATCATAAGCCCTACGTAAAGGCAGCCTTTGTATGGTTTTCCGTCTGCACGCATCCCCTCAAGCGTCGGCATAATAATTTCCTTTTCAACCCGTTGCAACAGAGACTTTGTAACAATCGGCGCAGGAGCATACGCGCCCATGCCCCCGGTATTTTTCCCCCTGTCGCCGTCAAGAATTTGTTTGTGGTCCTGGGCCGGCTGAAGCAGCCGATACTCTGTCCCGTCGGTCATCACAAATACTGAGGCTTCTTCTCCGGTCATAAATTCTTCCACAACGACATTATTCCCCGAGTCGCCAAAAACGTTCTTCTCAAAAAAATCCTGCAGGGTATTCAGCGCGTCACCGGTCGTTTGGCAGACCACGGCACCTTTTCCCGCCGCCAGGCCGTCTGCCTTCAACACCAACGGCACAGGATGGTTCACGACGAACTGCTGCGCCTTGGCATACTCCGACCTGGCGAACGTCGTATACGAAGCTGTGGGGATGTTGTATTTCCTCATGAAATTTTTCGCAAAAACCTTGCTCCCTTCAAGCTGGGAGGCGTATTTGGTCGGGCCGAAAATTCGCATGCCGTTTTTTTCGAAGAGATCGACGATGCCCTTCACCAGGGGGATTTCGGGACCGACGACGGTGAGGTCGATCCTTTTCTTTTTCGCAAATTGGAACAACCCGTCGATATCATCGACGTTTATCTTCACTAGCTCGGCAAGGCTTTCAATTCCGGCATTGCCGGGCGCACAATAGACCTCGCGTACTTTTGGGCTCTGCCGCAGTTTCCACACGAGGGCGTGCTCTCGTCCGCCAGAACCTATGACAAGCACATTCATATTTTAGTCAGTCAATGCAGACAATGTTTTTGCTACTTCGCCCGCCAGCGTTATGCGATTATACTTGTCGACAATTTCCGGGCGGGGGCCGCGCAATTGGCGGCGTTCATATTGCTCGTACAACGTTATAATAGCTTCTGCGATTTTTGGAACGTCACGCGGTTCAACGCAGATGCCCCCCGCTTCCTCGACGGTTGAACGCATCATGCCTTCCGGGAGGCAAGCGAGAATCTTTTTCTTTGCGCCGATATATTCGAAAATCTTCCCGGGGGAGCTTTTGTCGTCCCCCATCATCATCCACAAAACATCGGACGCGAGCAGGTAGCGTACACATTCGGTGTGGTCGAGATAGCCAAGCACATTAACGGAATTCTGCAGCCCCAGCCGGCTGATAATCTTCTGATGCTCTTCGCGAAACGCACCGATAAAGCAGGCTTCGATTCTGCCGCGCAGCTTTGCATTATTTTTGTAGATGAGATGGAGCGCTTCCAGAAAGTATTCCGGCGTGCGGTCTTCGTAAAACACCCCGGAGTACGTAATGCGCATTTTTTCGATTCGAGGTAACTTCACCGATGCGCCGATTTTCATGTCTTCAGGGTCAAAACCCTGAGAAATGATCTGGACGTCGTTGTATGTCAGAAATTTATAACGGCGAAGAAGAAGCTCTTTCGTGCGGCGGCTGGAAACGATGATCGCATCTGCGACATGTAAGACGCCTTTTTCCATCCTATAATTGGCGTATTTATGAAGCGGCGTGGGATAAAACTTAAAAGGATAATCGACCCATGAATCACGGTAGTCGATCATCAGCGGCAGGTGAAATTTTTCTTTCAGTGCTTTGCCGATAAGAAAATCGGTCTGCGGCGGGGCAGTCGCGAAAATGGCATCGAACTTTTCCTTCCGCAGAAGCTCCGTCGCTTTTCTTACGGCGGGTACTTTCCATCCGATTTTGTTGTCGGGGATGAAAATTGAATCGCTGATGCGGCTCAGGATTTTCCGCGTCCGTTCAGAAGGCATTTTCACAACCTCCTGTTTCCGGAAAAGGCGGTTTGGATCGAAAGAATTTGTCCGTACGACCTCGATGCCGAAGGGAACAATCTCTTTGAGAAGTGATTCATCTTTGGCAAAATACCCCGTCGATGTTACTGTTAAAACGGTGGGCATCCACTGAAATTTGGGGAAATACTTTACAAACTTCAGCGTACGCTGAACGCCGCTTAATCCCATCGGGGGAAAATAGTACGCGATAACGAGAACTTTTCGCATGGAGAAAAATAATGGTGAACAGATTTCAGAAACAATGCTGCGTTAAACTCTTTTCCGGCACCTAAACGATCATCAGGGATTTGGGCGCAGCGGTCAAGACATCGCACCTGCCGTCCCGGATAACAATATCATCTTCGATCCGAACGCCGAATTTTCCGGGAAGATAGATTCCCGGTTCGACGGTAATGACGTTGCCCGTTTGAAGAGTGTGCGTACTTCGCGCCGAGACGCGCGGGAATTCATGAATTTGCAGACCAATTCCATGCCCCAGCCCATGGCCGAAATATTTGCCGTACCCCTTGGAGTGGATATGGCTTCGCGCTATCCTGTCTAAATCTTTTGCTTCAACCCCGCTCTGTGCACAATCAATTGCTTTCAGCTGTGCGTCCAAAACAATGCCGTAAACTTTTCGTGTTTCGCCCGAAAGTTTTCCGACAGCAACCGTTCGCGTCAAATCGCTGCAGTATCCGTTGTAGAAACATCCAAAATCGAGCGTTATCAACTCCCCTCGTTTAATTTTTTTTGACGACGGCCTGCCGTGCGGAAGAGAACTCCTCGGTCCGCTCACAACAATCGGATCAAATGAGTCTTTTTCTGCTCCGTGCTTTTTATGGAGGTACGATATTTCCGCCGAAACATCGAGCTCGGAGATTCCCGGCTTCACGACCTTGATTATTTCTTCAAAGACGGCATCGGTAATTGCAACGGCTTTCCTAATCAGGGAAATCTCTGCATCGGTTTTCAATGCTGCTAGTGATTCGACAAGGTCGGACGTCGGCACAAACCGAGGAACGTTAAAATGCTTCCGCAAATCTGAGAACTGCGATAGTGAAAGATACTCGTTTTCCACTGCTATGTGCCGGCAGCCTCTTAGCAGTTTCTCTTCCGCCGCCTTTTCGATGAGTTCGCCGCTTGTGATCAACGACCGGGAACAGGAAACTTCATTCCGAATCTGCTCTTTGTAACGAAAATCAGTGAGAAAAAATACTTTGGCGTGAGTAACAATGCACAGACCGTTGGAACCGGAGAATCCTGTAAGATAGCGGAGGTGCGGCATGAACGAGGTCATAAATGCGTCGCACTGCTTTTTCTCCAACGCGATTCTCAGTAATCGGATTCTTTCTTTGTAGTCGAACATCAACAGCAAGGGTTTAGATATGATAGTTCGGAGCTTCTTTTGTAATGTGAATATCGTGCGGATGGCTTTCACGCAAGCCTGCGTCGCTCATCCGGACGAATTGTGCTTTCTTTTGCATCTCGGCAACAGAGCCGGCGCCGCAGTACCCCATCGCCGCCCGCAATCCGCCCACCATCTGGTACACCGTAGAGCTTAATTCGCCTTTGAACGGCACGCGTCCCTCGATGCCCTCGGGAACGAGCTTCTGCAGGTCGTCTTCGACATCTTGAAAATACCGATCCCTGCTTCCTTCCTTCATCGCCCCGAGAGAACCCATCCCGCGATATACTTTATAGGTTCGTCCTTCATACAAAACCTTTTCACCGGGACTTTCCTGCAAACCCGCAAACAGACCCCCGATCATGATCGAATCGGCGCCGGCAGCAATCGCTTTTGCAATATCGCCCGTCTGCTTAATGCCGCCGTCAGCGATAACCGGGATGTTATACTTCTTTGCCATTGCAACGCATTCCATAATTGCCGTGACTTGAGGAACGCCGACACCCGCGACAACGCGCGTCGTGCAAATCGACCCCGGCCCGATGCCGACTTTTACCGCATCCGCTCCCGCTTTAATAATGTCGCGAGTCGCTTCGGCCGTCCCGACATTGCCGGCAATGATTTCTACTGCGGGGAATTTTTTCTTTACCCGCTTTACCATTTCCAGGACGCCCTCAGAATGCCCGTGCGCAGTATCGATGACAACAACATCGACGCCGGCCTTCGACAGAGCGTCGACCCGATCGAGAGTATCGGCGGTAACGCCAACGGCGGCGCCCACACGCAATCGGCCGTGTTTGTCCTTGCACGCGTAAGGAAATCGTTTCTTTTTCTGTATATCCTTGAAGGTGATAAGCCCGCGCAGTCTTCCGGTTTTATCGACAACCGGAAGCTTTTCAATCTTATGACGTTGAAGAATAACCTCGGCTTCTTCGAGCGTTGTTCCGACCGGGGCGGTGATAAGGTTTTGCGAGGTCATGACGTCCGCAACCTTCAACTTGCGATTCGGTTGAAAGCGCAAATCACGGTTGGTAAGGATGCCGACCAGTTTTTCATCGCGCACGATGGGAATACCCGAAATGCTGAACTTCGCCATCAAATCGAGAACATCGCCGACCGTTTTATCTGCGGTCAACGTGATCGGGTCAAGAATCATTCCACTTTCAGACCTCTTCACCTTGTCGACTTCTTCTGCCTGCTTCGCGATGGTCATATTTTTGTGTATGATGCCGATGCCCCCCTCGCGTGCAAGTGCGATCGCCATCTCGGCTTCCGTTACCGTATCCATGGCAGCCGAGAGAAGCGGGATGTTGAGCCTGATCGTGCGGGATAAGCGGGTCGAGACGTCGACATCGCGCGGCAGGACCGATGATTTCGCCGGGACAAGCAGCACATCATCGTATGTGATTGCGTCGCCGATGATCTTTTTTGATTTCATACATTTCCTGTTATTGATTCAGAAGCGGTATAAACAACGAAGGATGCGCAGTGCATCCTTCGTACAAAAGAGTAGAGGGACCGAAGTTCATGTTCAATTGAATGCAGCAATGCCTGTGATATCCTCGCCGATGATGAGCGTATGCATTTCGTGTGTGCCTTCGTACGTTTTCACCGATTCGAGATTCGCGGCGTGACGCATCACCGGATACTCGTCGAGGATGCCGTTTGCTCCTAAAATCTCCCGGGCTGTTCGCGCGATCTCCAGGGCATGGTAAACATTATTCCGTTTCGCAAGCGAGATCTGTGTGAAGGTGGCTTTATTCTGATCCTTCAGCCTGCCCAGTTGAAGGCAGAGCAGTTGCCCTTTGGTGATTTCAGTCAGCATATAGACCAGCTTTTCTTGCGTAATCTGAAACGAAGCAATCGGCTTGCCAAACTGCACGCGCGATAATGAATATTGCAGCGCAGCGTCGTAACACGCCATCGCGGCACCAAGAGCGCCCCACGCTATTCCGTAGCGTGCCTGGCTCAGGCACATCAACGGAGATTTTAGCCCGCCCGATTTCGGCAAGAGATTCTGCTGGGGAATAACACAGTCCTGAAAAATGAGCTCCGACGTCACCGATGCGCGAAGCGAATGTTTCCCGTGCATCTCCGGGGCTTCAAACCCCTTTGTCCCTTTTTCAACGAGAAATCCTTTCACCTCGCCGTCCAACTTTGCCCACACGACTGCAACGTCGGCGATCGTCCCGTTGGTGATCCACATTTTTGCTCCGTTGAGCACGAATCCGTCCCCCTTCTTTTCGGCGCGGGTAATCATTCCACCAGGGTTCGACCCGTAATCCGGTTCCGTCAATCCAAAGCAGCCGATTTTTTCCCCCTTCGCCAGTTTCGGCAGCCAGTAATCTTTCTGTTCTTCGGAGCCGACCGTATAGATCGGATACATGACCAATGCACTTTGAACCGAAGCAAAACTGCGGATGCCGCTGTCGCCTCGTTCCAATTCCTGCATCATCAAACCATATGCGACATTATTCAATTCAGCACAGCCATATTTCGCAGGGAGGGTGGCGCCGAAAAGCCCAAGCTCCGCCATCTGTTTCACAAGCTGAATCGGAAACGTCCCTTCACGGTTGTATTTCTCGATGATCGGAAGAATGTTATCGTCGACAAATTCCCGAACCGTGTTACGAACGAGGGTTTCTTCTTCGCTTAATTGTGAATCGGTGCTGTAATAATCAAGGCCTTGAAATTTCGACATCGGAGCTTTCTTTCCGCGGGAGCCCTCTATGAAGAGAGCCCAACCATGTGAAAATTTTTCAAAAATTACCAAAAAAATGGACGAAAGTCAATCCAAAGTAGTGGACGGTAGTGGCTCAGTTTGAATTTGTTCGGAACAAAATGAGAGAGCCAGGACACTACTTGTACACCATTGAAGTAATGCCCTGGCTTAGGGGGAGAGAATGAAAGCAACTTTTTTATTACAACGCGCTCAACTTTTGCGGCGATGCGTTTAACAGAAACTGGCAGAATTTTACCACTTTGTCGCTACCATCGTACAACGCGGCTTCCTCAACAGCGGCACGTGCCTGCACATCGTCGAGAGAAGCAAGCGCCAGCGCTGCGGACATTCTTGCACTTTCGACCTTATCAAACTTTAGAACTTGGATGAGCGGCTCCACCGCTCCTTTGAGCTGGTACTCAGCAACATAGCTTGCAGCACTCTGCTTAACGCCGAGGTTGTCCGATTGCAGCGCTGCTACGTAATTGACTTCTGCTTTTTTCCAGTCAACATCGCCATACCTGGAAACCATTGGCTGCGATGCCACGGCAGAAACAAATACCATAACAGCTGCTGCCGCAACCATTATCAGGCGTTGTATCGTCAATCCCTTCTCCATACTGACCTCCTTATTGATATGTTGGTGATTTCGGCTCTGTATAGTATTCGGAAAAAGGGGAAAAAAGTTGCAGGGTATTTTTAAAAAACAGGATGGGTTTATTCTTTGGCAGGGGTACTAATGCCGTAGCGTTTGATCTTGAGGTATAATGTCTTCGGTGTGATGCCGAGCATTTGAGCGGTTTTTGAACGGTTGTAATTATTTTTTTGCAGAACGAGTTCGATCTGCATTTTTTCCATTGTCTCTAAAGATAAAATTTCACCTTCTTTCTGCGGCAACGGCACCGGACTAGATTTTTGCATTCCTGCCGATGCTGTCAGCGTCAGATCTTTTGCCGTAATGGTTTCGTCGTGCGATAAAATAATGGCTCCCTCGATGACATGTTCCAATTCCCTGACGTTCCCCGGCCAATCGTATTGCACGAGGAGCTGCACTGCCTCATCGCTGAGGCGCTTCTGCGCTTTTCCTTTGATTCTTTTCTCCAAAAAGCTGGCGATGAGAAGCGGGATATCTTCCTTCCGGTCTTTGAGAGGCGGGATGCGCAGTGTGACGACATTCAAGCGATACAAAAGATCTTCCCTGAACCTTCCGGCTTCGACTTCTTTCTGTAGATCCTTGTTCGTAGCAGAAACGATGCGCACGTCGACTTTCATCGCATTTGTTCCTCCGACTCGGCGAAACTCCCCCGTCTCGAGAAACCGCAGGAGCTTCGGCTGAATCATTGGGCTGATGTCGCCGACTTCATCCAAAAACAGCGTGCCTCCGTTCGCGACTTCCACCAATCCCTGTTTCATGGCGTACGCGTTTGTGAACGCCCCTTTCTCGTGGCCGAACAATTCACTTTCCAAGAGCGCGTCGGGTATGGAGGCGCAGTTGACGATCACAAACGGGCGGTTTTTTCTCGGACTCGACGTGTGAATGAGATGCGCTATCAGTTCCTTGCCCGTTCCGCTTGGACCTTGGATTTGCACAATTGCCGTACTGTCGGCAATTTTTTGTGCAGTGCGGATGAGGGATTGGATGGCAGGGCTTTTTCCAATAAATTCACGAGCCAACCCTTGACGGTTGAGCTCGTATTCCATGAGCTTGTTATCGATCGTGAGGCGTCGTAATTCGAGAGCGCGGTCAATGGTCGCAAGCAATTCTTCGCGTTCATACGGCTTACTGACAAAATCGTATGCCCCAAGCTTCATCGTCTCGATTGCAGTCTTGACGTCGGCGAAATTCGTGAGCATGAGGACGATCGTCGTCGGATGCTGCTCGCGGATGTACTTGAGAACTTCGATCCCGCTGACGCGGGGCATCTTC
The DNA here is from genome assembly GCA_963772165.1 of uncultured Bacteroidota bacterium. Lineage (GTDB taxonomy): Bacteria > Bacteroidota > Ignavibacteria > UBA10030 > UBA8401 > JAGVPT01. The sequence goes on from CAVYWA010000010.1 coordinate 225,828, forward strand.
ACGTCAAGAAGAACAAGGTCGAACGGCTGTGATTGGAGGATGTTGATTGCTTCGGCACCGTCGTACGCAACGGTAATGTCGTACTTCTCTATTTCCGAGAGCTCTTCTTTAAGAAGAAAAACGACGCTCTGTTCATCATCGACGATAAGGATACTGTAAGTGCGAGCCATGGCAATGCCCGTGAGAAAGGGTGATGCGAGAGACGGCAGGGATTATTCGCTGGTAAGAACCCGTTCGATGGTCGTCAAGAGATCGACGAGATCGTACGGTTTGCTGACGAAATCTTCAGCCCCCAACTTCTTTGACTCGATCGCATTCTTCAAGTCGGCAAACCCCGTGAGCATGATGACCTTTGTGGCGGGATAACGTTCTTTGATGAAACGCAGAACCTCAAAGCCGTCAACGCGCGGCATTTTGATATCGAGCAACACTAAATCAAACGACTTCCCCTGTAGAACGGATATTGCTTCATCACCATCTCCTGCGGTCGCTACGACATATCCTTCACTTTCAAGTTCACTGCTTAATACGGTTCGCAAAGCATCTTCATCATCGACAACAAGAATGCTATTTTTTTCTGCCATTGGAGCTCCTCAATGATATTCGCTTTTTGCGGCTGTAAATTATAGACAATCGGATGATTAAAATCAACAAGAAATTTCGTATTGGGTTATTTTGAATTCAATGCCATTGCAGGCGCTCTTTGCCGAAGCGGCACTTCGTCTCCCGACAAAAAGAGTCGGGATCCTCGCAACGACTTGTTTCTTCAAAGCAGCCACTACCAGAAATTTGAAACAGCAGGCCTGGGTGCTGGCTCAGTTTGTCATTCCCGCGAAAGCGGGTCGAAGACTCGACTCGGCGAGAATCCAAATATTTCTTTTTTGCCCCATATTGGATGCCCACTTTCGTGGGCATGACAATTTCTTACTCAAACTGAGCCAGCACCCAGGCCTGCTGTTGATTAAAACGTAAAGTTGTGCTACTTTACCGTATGGCAAATACAACAAGGAAAAGAATGAACGAGCCCCTTATCCACGTATTACTCATCGATAACGACATTTCATACGCAAAAACCGCACAGTCTCAGCTTAAGAAATTTCAAGGGAGCGATTTCAAGATAACATGGGAGAAAACCGGCGCCGGCGGCATCGAGCGCCTGAAGACCGATTCGACCATTGCGGTTGTCCTCGTCGATTATTATCTGAGCGAGATGACGGCACTGGAGTTGGCAAAAGAAATCCGGAGTTTAAAGATCGACGTTCCCCTCGTTTTCATCGCTTCGGGGAAGGATTTCAAGCTCGCCGTCGAAGCGATGAAGCTTGGTGTTGAGGATTTTCTGGTAAAGGACGAAATCGTTGAATCAGTTCTTCCCCGGACGCTGATGAACGTTTTGAACCGCGTCCAGCTGAAAAAACAAATTGCCAAGGTTGAGAAGAATAAAATCCTCGGTCAGAAACGAAGCGAAGCCATCAAAGAGCTGGTCGTAACGATTTGTCACGAGTTCAACAATCCCCTCGCCGCAATCAAGATCAGCGCAGACATTATTTCGCGACAGAAGTTGAACGCAGCCGACCGGGCCGTTATTCAAGAACTCGATAACAATATCCGGGGAATAGAAAAAGAAATCATCAAGCTTCGAGATATCAATTTGCCGGCCTAACTCATCCCGCCGCAGCACCCGCTTCCTTCACGGTATACGAATACGTCAGGGCCACGGATTTTTTGAGCATCGCGCTGACGGAACAGTACTTCGTCATCGAAAGTTCAATCGCATGAGCAATGTCTTTTTCCCTAAGGTTGACCCCTTCAACACGATAGTCGATATGTATTGTTGTGTACACTTTCGGGTCGACCGCCGCTCGTTCGCCGGTAATTTTCATCTCGAACTTTGAGAAACGAATTCTTTTTTTCCCGAGAATGATCGCGACGTCGCTGCCTGTGCAGCCGCCAAGGGCGATCAGGATGAGCTCCATCGGCGACGTGGCTGCGGCTAAATTCTCGCCGTGGGAAGAATCGACCGTTGTCCAATGATTGGAACCGGCCCTGCCGATAAACGTAAGATTTTGAACGTGCCGCACTACTGCTTCCCGTTTGTTCATAGGTCTGAAGGTTGTTGGTGATCAAAAGATGAAAATGCGATACCGGAATATAGCAACATTCGCCCTTACTCTCAATTTCTTCTCTGGAGCGTTCATTCATCTTGAAACTTCGCCAATCTCCTCGTATCTTTGGCTATGATTCTTAAGGCGTATGCCAAAATAAATCTCGGGCTTCGTGTACTCAAAAAGAGAGCGGATGGATTTCATGATATCGAGACGATATTCCACCGCATTAATCTTTTTGACGAACTGACGATCGGGCTGTCGGAAGCTTTCATTTCAATTTCGTCCAACAATCAAACGCTCCCAACAAACGAAACCAATCTCTGCTGGAGGGCCGTCGAGCTCCTCAGAACCGAAGCCGGTACAACACGAGGCGCAGTAATTCATTTGCAAAAAAACATCCCGATTGGCGCGGGCCTTGGCGGCGGAAGCAGCGATGCTGCCGCAGGTACCTGAACGCACTCCCTGCAGTGTGGAATATTCCGATCGATGCGTCGACCCTTGCGGGCGTTGCGTTGAGCATCGGCTCGGACGTACCGTACTTTCTCCACAATAAAAGTGCATACGCCGAAGGCCGCGGCGAGCGATTGAATTTTGTGAGGCTTGCACTCCCGTATTCAATTCTCGTTGTCACCCCCAACATCCATGTTTCGACGGCATGGGCATACGGCGAATTATCAAAGCACATGCGGCCGGCACCCCGGCGAAATAAATTCTACGACGGCGCGACATGCTCTGTCGCAGCCATCCCGTCCCTGATGGAAAACGATTTCGAGCCGGTGGTGTTCGATGCCCACCCGGAAATTGCCGAACTAAAGCGAGAAATTCTTTCACGCGGCGCGATATATGCTCTTTTATCCGGCAGCGGTTCTTCGGTGTTCGGATTGTTCAACGACGAAAGCAATGCCCGGAAAGCGGGGGACTTCTTTAAATCCAAGTACTTCGTTTCCGTTACACCGCCAAATTTTATTCCATCACTCTGATGCCAAGAACTTTACGAGCACGCATATCCGCCATTTTTTTCCTAACCTTCGTTTTAGCGCAGTGCTCTGTTTCTCAAAATTTTAACGCCAACGACACGATTTACGCCGCACCGCGATTGGGAAGAGATTCCCTCGTTGCACATACGCCCGCCTTCGAACCGATAAAAGATTCGCTCATTCACATCAGACCGATTCCGCTTATCGGCGCGCTGGAACCGTACCACGACTCAAGCGAAGCAATTCTTGGATCGCAAATTCCCTGGATCCAGTACCGGTATATCGGAGACCTGCTGTGGACAAAACCGGGGATGTATATCCGCGATATGGGAAGTCCGGGACAGCATAACGAATTGACGGTCGGCGGTGTGGATGAGCGCGGTATCGCTTTTCTTGTTGATGGAAGAAGCCAGGCCGACCCGATCACCGGAGCCTACGATATGATACTGTTTCCGACAGATTATATCGAGAGAATAGAATTCATCACCGGGCCGCGGGCCATGCTCTACGGAATGAATTCAACGGGGGGCGCAATCAACATTGTCACAAAAAGTTTCTACACAAACAAGCCGTACTCACGCCTCCGGTACAGCCAGGGACTCGACGACTACGCGCAGACGGACGCTATGTTCAGCCAAAACATTTTCTCGAGATTCAATTTCATGTTCGGGTTGGAGCGGCACGCGCTCGGATACGACCAAATTGACCAAGATTATCGCGGCCGTTTCGTGAACTCCGACTATGACGCTTGGTCATTCAGAACAAAGCTTCGGTACGATATCTCAAATTCATTCAACATTGTTTTCTCGCATTTATACGAACAAGCAATCACAGGATTGAATGGAGGCGTCGACTACATCAATACCCCTTCCGGCTATGACTTCGACGAGATAAACGCCGTCGTTTCAAACAATGAAGCATATGAAAAAATATATAATCATCATCTCGACCTTACTGCTGCTGCCCATCTTTTCGGCGATACGATGCAGGTAACGACGCTGACAACGTACTATTCCAATCAATTGAGGGAGTATCGTGACGAAGCAAGGCAGTATCTTAGTGCTGCTACTGACTTACCGTTTAACGGAGTTCTTACTCATTCCGACAACCGCAGCTCAAACGCAGGCATTCTCCTGCGGCATGACATAGCAAGCGCCGTGCAGGATTTTAGCGTCACAGCAGAGGCGGAAGAGATTCAAGTTGAATCAAGCCCTGAAGTCGGGGGACACAAACTAAACAAATTCAGCGCCAGCGCAAAAGAAGAAGTTCTTATACTATCGCCGTTAACCTTCGCGGTCTTCGGGAGGGACGATTACTACCGTGACCAAAACCTTCCGGGAGCGGGGGCTGATGCTCAACTCTCGATCAATCCATCGCTGTCGCTATTCGGAGGGATGTCCGTATCGCAGCGCACGCCAACCCTGCAGGAGCTTTACTGGTCGAGCGATTCCACCCTTTTGCCAACACCCCGCCTCTGGTTGAAAGCTGAGCAGCACACACTGATTCAGGTCGGCACGCGTTTTTCTCTCTCTGATTTCCTCAGCGGCACAATTTCATTGAATCACAGAGAGATAAAAGACCCTATTCTGGTTGACACGATAGGCGGCTCATCTCCAGCAAATTATACGCTGGTATTTTCGCAGCCGTCCGTCACAAACGTCTTTAACGGCGTTGACGTTTCCTTGAAGGCTTCCTACAACTATTTTTTTGCAGAAGGGAACGGGACGTATCTCAAGCAGCCGGATTACTATCATGCGGGCACCAAGCTGATGCTTCTTCCCGAATTATATCTTGACGGGTCGGTGTATTACAAGAACCAGCTCGTGAACGGGCACCTTGAACTTAAGGTGGGTTTTCGCGGCAGATTCACCTCGAAACAAAGCGGGATGGCGCCGCTGGATGAATCCGGATTGTATGTTCCCTACGAACTGCTGCAATCGTTCGGGCCCAGCGGCACAGCGGATTTCTTTCTCATTGCCAAACTCGGCGATGCTTATCTTCACTTCATCTGGGAAAATCTCTCCGGCAATCAATACATGTTGACGCCATTCTATCCAATGTATGCCAGGAATGTTCGTTTTGGCGTGTCATGGGAATTCTGGAATTAATATCCACGAAGAACACGAAGAAGCACGAAGGTTTAGATTTAATTTTTTGATGCGCAACGCTTGTATTATTGATAAATACGTTATGCAACTGACCAGCGTTTGAAGGGCTTTTCGTGTCCCTTCGTGCCCTTCGTGGACAACAACTATCATGAACAACAAGACAAAGCCAATTATTACGGTCTTCGGCAGCGCACGGCCTGTTGAGGGGGATACGTTTTATGAAGAGGCGCGGATGCTCGGGGGAGCGCTGGCAGCGGCAGGGTGCGTGGTATGCAACGGCGGCTACGGCGGAACGATGGAAGCGTCTGCGCGGGGCGCGAAAGAGGCGGGCGGAAAAACTATCGGCGTGGTGAGCGAATTTTTCAGCATTGAGCCGAACCGATGGATTGACAAAAAGATTATTGTCAAATCTCTGGCGGAGAGATTGATGGAATTGATTTCGCTTGCCGACGGGTACGTTGTGTTGAAAGGCGGAACGGGAACGCTCCTCGAACTCGCAAGCGTCTGGGAATTTATGAACAAAAGCGTCATCGAACAAAAGCCGGTCATCGTCCTCGGAGGTTTTTGGAACGGAGTCATCAATACGCTCAACCAGGAATTGATGTTCGAAGGGAAAGAATCGTGTACTCACTATATCACGGTCGCTTCGTCACCCAAAGACGCAGTTGAAAAACTGAAAGAACGCCTAGGTCACATACCCGCATTGCACACTTCGAGGCCCCGCTAAGGCAGCTTCAATTCGGTCGGAATGATTTTGACAAAAAGTCTTTTCTCCAGACGCAGAACCGCCAATCCTGTCTCCCGGCCTATCAGATCGCTTGTCAACAGCCGATGGAGGTCATCGATACTCTCGATACGATGGCTGTTCATTTCAACGATCACGTCTCCCACCAGCAGTCCGGCTCGATCTGCGGACCCTCCACGCTCGACATGTGCGATCATGACGCCGCGCGAGCCCTTCAAACCATGTTCACGCACCGCAGCCCGAGAAATATCAAGCACCTGGCCGGCGATGCCGAGGAAGGCGCGCGTGACTTTTCCCTCTTTCATCAATTGAGCGGCAATATTTTTTGCCGTGTTAACCGGTATCGAAAAACAAATACCCTGAGCCCAGGGAATGATCGCCGTGTTAATCCCGATGACTTCGGAGCGGGAATTAACTAAAGGTCCGCCGGAGTTGCCGGGGTTAAGCGCTGCGTCCGTTTGAATCACGTTGTCGATCAATCGGCCTCCGCCGACCCGCAACGATCGTCCGAGAGCACTTACTACTCCGGCGGTGACGGTGGCTTGAAATCCGAAAGGATTTCCCAGCGCAATCACCAATTGACCGATGCGAATCGCCTGCGAGTCCCCAAGTTTTGCTACGGGCAAATCCTGCCCGCTCACCCGCACAACCGCAAGATCGGTAAAGGGATCCTCACCGATGAGTTCGCCTTTTAATTCTCTTCCGTCTGCAAGGATGACATTGATCGTAGCAGCATCATGGATAACATGGCTGTTGGTAAGAACAAATCCATCGGGGGTGAATAGCACTCCCGATCCGCTGCCGGTCACCGGCCGGGCATCATTGTTCTCCTCCCGTCTCCGCTGACCGTAACCCCGCCGCCGGATCGAGTGATGAGTAACGTCGATCTTCACAACCGCCGGGGAAACATTTTCCACAACTGTTGTCACCGTAGCGGAGTATGAGTCGAGTAAGTCACGATCATCATTCTGAACACGTGTTTCTGGGCGAGCGCTCGAATACCCCGTGCCCGACGTAGAAAGTGGAAATATCTGCACCATACAAATCTCCTTGTAAATGCCATTTCAAATTTATTACTGTGTAACTTTTGAATAATCCCGAAAGCGCCCCTCACGCGAAGACGCAAAGATACGACGATTCTGTTTGAGAATCGTTTCGCGACTTTGCGTCTTGGTGAGAAATAATTTTTCCGATGTCTCTATGAGTTATTTTTCGTGCCGTTTCTTCGCCAACTCAAACGCAAGATTCAGCAACCCGATGGCTTTATCGATATCTTCCTCTCGTTTGATATAAAAACTTATCCAGCCGCTTTCAGGAAGAATATGATGAGGCTCGACCCGGCCCGATTCAATTAATTCATTCCGCACTTTCCTGGGAAATGGAACGTCGAGCAAATAATCTCCGTGAAGATGGCCGAGTTCCCGCTTTCCAAAACGAAACTCGATTCCGCCAAAACGGTGGGGCTTGGAAGAAACGCCCTCCCAAACCGCCACCGTTCGTTGAATCCTTTCCATCGCGCCTGCAACGTGCTTCACGTTAAAGTCCTTCAGACCTTCGGTTCTTCTTTCGCCGAATGCACATCGTCGTGCGACCAGCCGCATCGCCGGCGCCATTCTTCTTTAAATTTATCGCGTTCTTCGGAAGACATCGCCGACAGCTTTTCTTCGAACCGATGCTTCGACCGGTCATGCCGCCATCCGTCCGCATGTCTCCACGGTCCCCACCCGCGAAGGAGGATGTGCGATAACAAAAGCAACCCGACCGCCTGCCAGAATGTTACAACCGGTCCATGAAAAATATCGGGCACCAGCACATTCCATAACTCCATGACAATGGCGCCGAAAATCAGCATCCCGACTACCATCACCGCTACAAATTTTGCAGCCTTCAACATCCACCAATGTTTCATGATATAAATTCCTCCTATAAGTTTTCTGTTTCGTCGTAAAGTTCTTGAAGTTGTTCGCGCAGGAAAAGCACGGCATAGCGCTTGCGCGAAAGAAGCGTATTCAACGGTTCGCCCGTTATTTCTGCAATTTCCTTGAAGCTCCGTCCCTCCAATTCATGCATCACAAAGACCTCGCGTTGTTCATCGGGAAGTTCATCCAGCGCTTCGGATAATTCTGTCCACACCAGCGACCGGGCATACACCTGATCGGGGTTTTGATGCGGATCGAAGAGGATCTCTTCAAGATTCAGCGGCGCAGACGGATCATCGCTGGCGGCTGGAAGAGAATCCGGCCGGCGCTTTCGATACCAATCGATGATTTTGTTCCGGGCGACGGTGAAAAGCCACGCCGTCATTTTCTCGATCGGTTCCGTCACGCTGTAGCTTGTCGCCAACTGATAGAAAACATCCTGCAGGATATCTTCCGCGTCCGATTGGTTGCGCACTCGCTTGCGGATAAAATCCAATAAGCGTTTGCGTTCCGACCGGACCGTTTGGTCAATCGTCAAAGCCGTCTCTTTTGAAATTGTCAGTGCGTCCGTCACACGATGTCCTTGTTTATATCCTAAGACGAAGGACAAGGAAAATTATTGTAATGTTCGCTGCGGAAATGCAAAAGGGCAGTTAAGCAGACCGGAGACTGGGCGCAGGAAACCGCAGGCATGAGTATTTCGGCTCGAATATCGGGGGAAATAGCATGCCCCCGGGCTCATTCTACCGGAACGTCACCAATACCTTTTTTCTTCATCAAAGATTCAATTTCGTTAATTTCCCGCGGCGCTTCGCCGGAGAGAATTGTGTGTCCTTGAGAAGTGATAAGGATATCGTCTTCAATGCGAACGCCGATATTGTAGAATTTCGGATCGACGCCCTCGGAGTTCTCGGGGATATAAATTCCAGGCTCGACCGTATAAATGACTCCGGGCACCATCACGCTCGAACTAACGTCGTGAACGTCAAGCCCCACCGCGTGTCCAAGTCCGTGCGGAAAAAATCTTCGCAATTCGTGCTGGTTCTTTTCCTTCACAATGCCGAGCTCAAACAGTCCTTCCAGCAGCACCGAATCGGCTGTCGCACTCACGTCTCTCCACACCGCCCCCGGCTTCATCATCGCAATGCATGCGTTCTGCGCGTTCAGAACGAGCTGGTAGATTTTCCGCTGCGGTTCGCTGAATTTTCCGTTGACAGGATACGTCCGCGTCACATCGCTCGCATAATTATGGTATTCCGCACCGCAATCAGCCAGTACGATGTCGCCATCGTTGATCGGCCTGCGATTACTTTCGTAATGCAGAATAACTGAATTTTCCGCCGCGCCGACAATGCATGAATAGGCGTTGTACTCCGAGCCTAATCTGCGAAAAACATATTCATACACTGCCTGGATACCATATTCCGTCATTCCCGGTTTGCAGGACATCATAGCCTGCTTATGGGCCACGGCGCTGATATGAGCAGCCTTCGTCATCAACGAAATTTCTTCCGCGGATTTTACTGCTCTGTATTTTCTTACAATCGGCGATGGGTCGCGGATTTCAACCGTTGAATTACCGGATTTCAGCCGGTCAAGATACTCGCGCACGGGCTGCAGCAATTCCGTCAATTCGCCCGTTGCTTCAGGGATAGGTGAAACATACACCGATCGTATCCCTCCAGCCCACACAATAGACGAAAACATTTTTCCGAATGTTTGATGTGCGTACGCTCTCTGAACGCCGAGCAGGGTTACCGCACCTTCCGGACCGAAGCGCCGTCCGGTCCAGCTTTCACTCCGCGCATCACGCGGCTGGACAAACAGGATTTCACGGACTGTGTCAATCCTTGTCGAATCCTGCTCCTTGCGGAGCGCAATGCCCTTCGGGATCAAGACCAATACGGCATTGGGCTCGTTAAACCCGGTCAGATAATAAAAATTATCATCTTGCCGATATGGGTAGTCATCGTCGCCGTTCCTATTCTTTTCGGAAGCGGAGAAAAAAATTGCCGCCGCTTCCGGTCCGATCTCTCCCATCAACCGTTCGCGTCGTTCTTTGTACTCAGAACCCGGAATTTGGTCTCTGTCGTAAACCAGATAGTTCAATTCCTGCGTAAAAGCTGTCGCGGAAAAGGCAATCGATAAAAGAATCAGGGAACAAAGAAGAGGAGTCCGTTTCATAGGTTTAGGAAGAAAGTCTATTTGGATTTTTTCTTAGCGAGCTTTTTTAGGCTTGATGGCTTTGTCCTTTTCGCAATCAGGTCGTACGAATGGTCTATCATCGCAAAAATTTCCCTCGAAGGAATTGTACCGTCGAGTGTGATGGTGTTCCAATGCTTTTTGTTCATGTGGTATCCAGGCGTGACGGCGGCATACAGTTCCCGGAGCTCAATCGCTCGTTCGGGATCACACTTCAAGTTCATGGTGAGCGGATGAGCTTCCGTCATAATGAGGATGAAAATCTTGCCATTCACTTTAAAAACAAGCACGTGCTCATCAAAAGGGAATTCCTCTTTGATCTTTCCTTCCTTGTTCAAACAATATGCGCGGATTGTTTCCAGGTTCAATGGCATCACGGCCTTCAAACGTTTTTCCTTGTCGGGACACTATCAAGTAAATAGAATACCGACGACGATTTTGGGATGCGGAAGCTCTTGTGTGGCCGGGGATGGAAGCTCCTCCGGAGGGATATCATCGATCAGTTTCTATGGCACGACAGCAGAGAGGAATAAGAAATATGTCTTCACGAACGAACCATCTTTTTCTGTCGAGATGGCCGGAGAGAGAAATTTAACCGTAATATTTACAGCCGCGGCGCGAACGACACGCCGAACGCTACATCCGTAACATACTTAAGCGATGAGACATATTGATTCAGGATATTCGGAAATCCGTACATATACCGCGCTTCTGCAAACCCGGAAAATGATGAGCTCATTGCAATTTCTATTCCCGCGCGGAGAGAAGGTGCAAGCGTTCCGGCGAACCCTTCGCTCATTTGCCACGTCACTCCTTTCACCCCGGCGGCGACATACGGGCGCACTTTCCCATCGGAAAAATAATAGAGAACGTCGCTCCCAATATAGCCGAGGGCAAAGTTAAGAGTGGATCGAGGCTGTAAAAATTGATTTGCAGTGTAGACATTCGACTGGTACAGGTAGGGTGTATACCCTGAAGATTGGCCCACCGCGGTAGAAGGAGTGTTGTAGAGAACCACTCCCGCGTTGAATTCTATCCGTATCGGCGAAACCCTTGAGAGGAGCGCGTGAAGATCGACGTTGAAGCCTTCACGAGCAATAGCATCAATTTTGAAACCCGCAAATCCTGTCGTAATACCGAAGTCAGCGCGGCTGTTCGACTGGTATGAATGCGCTTCGCTCGCCGACATCTCGGAACGAACCTGGTCGTCGCCCACAGGATACGAACCCTGCGCAAACGCCGACGTGCTCGCGGCAAAGAGACAGACAGCTATCGCACTTTTCATAGCTCCAACCTCCAGGAATGATTCCTCAAAGAAGGTACACAGGAGGAACATTTATGTCAAGCCCCTACAAAACATCCCCCCGTAACTCTCGAATTCTTTTGCGGGCCTGTTCAACCAACAACGAATTCGGGTATAATGCCAGCAGTTCCTCATACGCACGGATTGCTTTTTCTTTCTCTTTCAATTGGAATTGATACACTTCGCCGATACCGAACTCCGCTTTGTCCCGAAGAATGCTCTTGGGATAATCGGAGAGCAATTTTTGGTAGGCGGCCAACGCTTCGTTGCTTTGGCCGACAACGACGGAGAGTTCCGCTTTCTTGATAAGCGCATTATCAGCAAGAGGGGCATCTGCGAAAGCCTGCACAATGGACGCCAGCACCGGAATAGCCTCCGAATTTTTTTTCTGACGTTCCAATAAAGCAGCCCGCGCATATTCTTTTAAGGCGCCGGTATATCCCGCTTGATTCTCTTTGATGAAGTGAAGAAGCAGGAGTGCATCATTCGATTCATCGTCCGACAGGGCCAGTGCGATCTCCTGAAGAATGGAAGAGGCGCTGTCAAAATTGCCCTGGAAGTATTGAATCTCCGCCAGGCAATAGCGCGCCTGTGTTTTTTCTTCGGGCAACGCAAACGGCGACAGCAAAACACTCGAATACCGGTGGGAGGCCTTATCGAGTTTCCCCTGCGCGAGAGCGATCTCTCCGGTAGTCTCCAGAATTGCAGGATACATCCGTTGGGCAAGAGGAAGCATGAGCAGGGAATCGAGAATTTCGACTGCGCCGTCTAAGTCGAAATAGCGCTTGTATTGCATCAGCCCCGCACGATACAAGGCTTGCACGCTGATCTCAGAACGCGGATATTCTTTCGACAACGAAAGATACAATTCCATGGCACCGCGATACCCCGGCTGCGACTCTGAAAGAAAGCCTCCGGGCATTGCGTGCAAATTATTGAGCGTATCGGCAACTGCACCGAGTTCCTCTACAGACCGCGCGTAGCCGAATTTTGCGTTCGATAATTGCGGCATCATTGGATAATTCTCGATTGCGTAACGGTACGCTTTCGCCGCAACGTCGAATGATTTTTCTTTGAACACAAGATCGGCAAACGAGACCATCTCGGCGCCGTTCGAATGAGTCGACTCCTCAACTTCTTTGGAGACCTCGAACGCTTTGTCAAACCTCTTTCCTTCCATATCGAGCCACAGGAGCAGACGCCGAAACACTACGGCTTTGGGTTGCTCCGCAACGGCCCCTTCAACGGTTTTTGTCGCTGCTGCGAGGCCCTCCTCCTTCGCCGTGAAGCCTGCCAACCTTGATTCGACAAGATCAATAAGGTGCTCATTGAGTGAAAGCATCGTCAGGTACTCTCGCGTAGCTTCCACATAGTTCATCATCAACGAATACAGCATGGCCAGTTCCCCAGCAAACAGCGTCGGCTCGCCAATTTCTCTTCGCCCCTGAAGATACGTAGCGATCGATTTATCAAAAAGCCGATTATCCGATTGGACTATGCTGACGATAGTGTAGCTTGTTGCATTTTTTGGCGCAACCTGGATTGCCTCGTTCCACAGCGAATCCGCGAGCGCTTCGTTCCCCGACTTGTAATAGAGAGCCCCCAACGCCGCCATAAGGTTAATATCCCGGGGCTGCTGGTTCAGCCTTCGCAAGCTGATGGCGATCGCCGCATCATAATTTTTCAATTGTTCGTAACAGCGGCGAAGGCCGTCGAAGTATGTATAATTCGTCGAGTCTGCGCGGGCAAGGTCTTCGTACAACCGAGTCGCACGGTCGTACTCTCCCGTTTGCTCAAAATTCTGAGCGAGACGAAGCCTGTTCGCTGCGTCTTGAGTTTGAGCCGACACATGAGAACATAGGACAACAAGGCATGCGAGAAGAAGTATGGGTTTCATCAAAAATTATGACTCAGAAATTTAGATGCAGCGAGCGTGGAAAGGTTTCAACCCGCAACAGAGTCCCGGGAGGGATCTGCTGATTTCAACGTGTTGACCATTAACATGGCAATCGTCATCGGCCCTACGCCGCCAGGAACGGGGGTCATCGATCCGGCGATTTCTTTTACCGATTCAAAATCGACGTCGCCGACGAGCCGGTGGCCGGTTTTCGTCGAACGATCTTCGATACGATTAATGCCGACGTCGATCACAACCGCCCCCGGCTTCACCATCGCTGCGGTAATCGCCCTGGCTTTCCCTATCGCAACAATCAGGATGTCGGCCTGGCGGGTATAGTAACCAAGGTCGGCGGCTCCGGTGTGCGCAACGGTCACAATCGCATTGCACCATTCTTTTTTCTGCAGAAGAATATTGGCGATCGGCTTGCCGACAATGTTGCTTCGTCCGGCGACGACGACATGCTTGCCCGATGGATTGATTGAACTTCGTTTTAAAAGCTCTAAAATTCCGGCGGGCGTACATGGATAAAACGTCTCGGCACCAACCATCATCCTGCCGGCACTGATTGGATGGAAGCCATCGACGTCTTTCTCCGGCGAAATCGCTTCGATAATTCTTTGCTCGTTGATATGCTTTGGAAGCGGGAGCTGAACAAGAATGCCGTGGATCTTCGCATCGTTGTTGAAGCCGTCGATCATCGACAAAACTTCAGCTTCCGAAATCGACGATGGTACTTTTTCCGTAACGGAATAGAAGCCCAATTCTTCGCATGCTTTCCCTTTGCTTTTCACGTACGATTGGGATGCCGGGTTTTCACCGACAAGGATGAAGGCCAGCCCGGGTGTAATTCCGGTGCGGGTTTTTAATCGCAGCGTTGATTCTTTCACCTCGTTCCGAATTTCTTCGGCTATTTTCTTTCCGTCAATGATGAATGCCGACATTGCGCATCTGGATTCTGGTGTAAAAATAAGAGAAAAGAGATAAGATATAAGAAGGAAGATGCCCCTTACCTATTACATTTTCGTTTTACTGTATTGTCAGAATTTCGGGAAGATCACTTGCTCTATCCGCAAGGCTTTGCCCGTCTCCATTTCCACTTCGACCACAACGGCGCAAAGATGAACGTCATTGGTAGCCGTCTCATATTTATGGGGGGTTTGTTTCAGAAAGCGTTGAATAGCCTGCTCTTTATTCATTCCAATCACGGAATCGTACGGCCCCGACATGCCGACATCGGTGATATATGCTGTACTTCGAGGAAGGATCTTTGCATCGGCAGTGGGGGTGTGAGTATGCGTCCCGACAAGCGCGCTGACGCGGCCGTCAACATACCACCCCATCGCGATCTTTTCTGCGGTCGCTTCGGCATGGAAATCAAGAATCGAAATCTTCGTCTGTTCGTTGATCTTTCCGAGCGCCCAGTCGACGGTTTTAAACGGGTCGTCCAACGGCTGCATGTACGTTCTTCCCTGAACGTTGAGAACGCCAATCTTCGCTTTCCCTTCCAGTTCATAGATTACAAAACCATTCCCTGCATTTTCTCGCGGGTAGTTCAACGGGCGTAAAATATTTCTGTTCCCTCCAAGAACTTTGCGTGAATCCCAGCGGTCCCACACGTGATTGCCGGAGGTGATAACGTGAACGCCGAGATCGAAAAGTTTCTTTGCATCCTCCTCTGAAAGACCTTTGCCTTCCGTGAGGTTTTCGCCGTTCGCAACGCAAAAATCGATGCGGTGTTTCTCAAGAAGGCTTTTGAGGATCGTCGTCGCCATCTCAAGTCCGGGCTTGCCAACGATGTCGCCGATAAAAAGGATATTCAAACGGGAGGGCAAAATCTCATTCCTTGTGTGAAATTATAGAAAACTCCTACAGAAGAAATATAGAGGAAATTGAGGTCAAATAAAAGGAATTTCTGGTAGTGGCTCAATTTGTCATCCCCCACGAAAGCGGGTCGAAGACTCCCCACAGGTCTATCAACCCGCAGGGTCGTTCCACGAATCTACGATTCGTAGAATCGTAGATAGACGACTCGTTGAGAATCCAAATATTCATTTTTTACCGCGCAATGGATGCCCACTTTCGTGGGCATGACATTTTTTCCAAATTAAGCCAGCACTGGATTTCTCATGCAAAGTCGAAGTATTCTATTGTTTATTCCGACTCCGCGTGAGAAATATTTTTCAGAGGTCAATGGCTTATTGAGGCTCTTGTATCTTTTTCGATGCGATAGCATAAAACACAATCAGCCCCATTCCACCAAACACAAGGATGACGCCCGGAAAGATCGCTCCCTCATCATAGTGGTACCAATTGTCTAGAACCGCAGCGGCAAGAGTCCCCAATCCTGCAAAGACTGCCACCAAACCCCATTTCAAGTTCGATAACGGATTTATCACAAATGATTGATGCTTGTACAACTGCATGTAATCAGTGGGATTCAAGCCCTTTTCGATGATTGTCCTCCGTTCTCTGTGCCTGCTATCTATAAACTTCCATGAAACGACTGCGATAGAGACGAACATCGTAATAGGAACCAAAAGTCCTTCTTGCATGACATCCTCCTAGTAAAGTTGATTGACCTTCGTTGACCTCTTTACTATCTTTGACCTGAAAATCGAAAGCAAGGTTGCAAAAAACGGAAATGTTTTTTTACGCAACCTTCGAGATGATTTCGAAGTCAAAGAGAGTATGCACACACTGCGCAGATATTGATGGAATCGCTGTCGGACTATGAGATCATTAGCCGGGTTCTTGGGGGAAATACACGTTCTTTTGCCGATCTTGTCGATCGTCACAAGGACAAGGCGATGACGCTTGCGATGCGCATGCTGAGGAACCGGGAAGAAGCTGAGGAAGCAGTTCAAGATGCATTTGTGAGGGCTTTCAACGCGCTCGGGCAATTTGAAAAACGGTCGAGATTCTCGACATGGTTATACCGGATATTATTCAATGTCTGCTCGACTCGCTTATCGAAACGGGGGGAGCCGACGCAGTCAATTTCTTCCGGCAAGAACGAGGGAGAATGCGAAGATGAAATTCCGGACTTCAGCGAGGTTCCGGATTCGATCGTCGAAGGAAAAGAATTCAGGAGGCAAGTCATAGAAACGCTGAATGAGCTTCCCCCGTTGTATGGCGGAATCGCCACGATGTTTTATCTCGACGATCTAAGCTACGAAGAGATCGTTACAATCACCGGATCGCCGTTGGGGACCGTGAAGGCACGTTTATTCCGGGCACGCGCGATGCTGCGCGATGGAATCGTTCGACGCATTCGCACTAAGGAGCTTGCAGGATGAATCATCCAACAACACCAGAATTTTTTGAGTATATAGACAACCGGCTGAGCAAAGAGCGAGCAGCCCAGATCGCTTCCCACCTCGTCGAGTGCGGCTATTGCCGACAGCGAGCCGAGCTGGAGCGTTCAACGCACCGCATTGTGCAATCAGAGCCGCTCTTCAAGGCTCCGGAGCATTTAGCCGCATTGGTCATGGTCAATGTAGCGGCGCCGGGACGCGATTCCCTGGCCCTCCGGCTTCTCAGCAAATTGGGAAGTCTTGTGGCGATGGTTGTAGTGCTTGCCGTCGTTGGATTGGCAATCTCGAAAGTCTCCGGCAATGAGCAACCCGACAGCAGTTCGCCCTCAACGACTTACGTTCTCGCTCCATTATCGGAGGCTTACGGAAAGGGCATACAAATATTCGTGAACGGAACGTCAACAATGACTCAGTCGATTGAAAACGCAGGCGACACGCAATTCTGGAAAACAGTTTTCTCCGTCGCATTGAGTATCGGTGTGCTGGCCGGTGCAGACAGGGTGTTCGGAAGGAGGTTTTTGAAACTGAGGCCGTGATGAAATAAATTCTTCCCTGCAAATTCCAACGGCCGAAATTCATCGGCTCAACAACTCGAGCGCAAACATCTTCCCCCCAAGGGAATCACAACAGCAGGGTCAATGCGGGGTTTCTTTTTTTTATACCCTCGGTTTGAAATCCGCCACTTCTTGAACGATTGTATCGACGATCTCACTCTCTTTCACCCGCTTTATCATTTCCCCTTTGCGGTAGAGGATGGCGACACCCTTCCCTGCTGCGATGCCGATGTCCGCTTCACTTGCTTCGCCCGGCCCGTTCACAACGCAACCGAGCACCGCAATCTTGACCGGCTTTTTCACTCCCTTCAGTCGTTCTTCCAATTGTGCCATAATGCTGAAGAGGTCGACTTCAATCCGACCGCATGTCGGGCATGCAATGAGTTCGATATTTCGGGACGCAAGGCCGAGCGAGCAAAGGATCTCCTTCCCGACTTCAACTTCTTTCACCGGTTCGTCGGTAAGAGAAACGCGGATCGTGTCGCCAATTCCTTCCGCCAGCAGCGTGCCAATGCCAACGGCAGATTTAATCGTGCCAACGCGGGTGAGCCCGGCTTCTGTCACGCCAAGATGAAGGGGAATATCCGTGCGGGCGGCGACCAAGCGGTACGCTTCAATCATAAGACGAACATCAGTAGACTTGACAGAGATAATGACATCGCGGAAATCAAATTCGTCACAAATTCCGACGTGTCGCATCGCGCTTTCATACAACGCTTCCGCCGTCGGGTAGCCGTGCTTCTCGAGAATATCTTCTTCAAGGGAACCTGAATTCACGCCGATCCGGATCGGAATGCCTTTATCTTTTGCCGCCGTCAACACTTCGCGGATGCGATCCTTGGAACCGATATTGCCCGGATTGATCCGAACCTTAGCAACATTTGCCTGGATCGCCTTGAGCGCAAAGACGTGATTAAAATGGATATCCGCAACAACGGGGATCGGCGATTGTCGGACAATCTCCGCCATAGCTTCAGCCGCCTCTTTATCGTTCACCGTTACGCGAACGATATCGCAACCCTCCTCTGCCGCAGCCTTTATCTGCGCAACCGTCCCGGCAACGTCGTCCGTTTTCGTCTTCGTCATCGTTTGAACGGAAATCGGCGCGCCTCCCCCCACTTTCACTCCGCCGATGTTGACCTGGCGAGTTTTCCGCCGGACGCCGACCCTGTAATGGCTATGTGCCGCCTCTTCCGCCTGCGGTTGTTCAAGAATTGGTAGTAGCGTGTCCATAGAAACCCAAAAGAATTAGTTTAACTTCTTGCTCGCCTCGAACAACATTTTCTTTTCTTCCTCGCTCAAGCTTTGGTATCCGGCTTTACTGATCTTGTCAAGAATATCGTCGATGCGCTGCTGTGTCACTTGCGCTTCTTCTTTCTGTTGATAGTCTTTGATATCGTAGACCTGGGCTTCAGAAACGTTCTCGTAATTCTCGTTCGAACGTCTGGGCGCAGTCCATCCTGCAAAAACATTCCGCGCCCGGCCGGAACTTATCGGCCGTGAAAAACGAAAACCATCGGCAAGAAGATAAATAAAACCGACGACTGCCCCGCCGAGATGAGCGAAGTGTGCGATACCATCCGTGCTTCCGACTGAGACAAATTCGATCACCATGTAAAGGACAACAAAGTATTTTGCTTTAAGCGGGATGAAGAAGTAGATGAAGATCAATCGGTCGGGGAATATCAACCCGAATGCGAGCAGCACGCCGTAAATCGCCCCCGATGCCCCGATCGTAGGTCCGACCGATGTAAATAGCGGAGCAACGAGGAGATTCGCTAAACCTGCACCAACACCGCACACTAAATAATATGTCAGAAATTTCCGCGACCCCCACGTGTTTTCCAATTCCATCCCGAACATCCAGAGCGCGAGCATGTTGAAGAACAAATGGGTGAAACCCGCGTGCATAAACAGGTAAGTGAACAACTGCCAGACTTGAAATCCCTGCCCAAGCGGGAGCAGGGCAAACCATTCATTAATGACGAGGTAAAGCGAGTAATCGCCAACATGGAAATTCCCCAAAAACAGAATAACGAGGAAGACCCCAATGTTGGAGAGTAGCAATGCTTTGATCACCGGCGGGAAGAAACTAAATCCACCGAGAGGGCTTGGACGGTAATAGTTGTACTGATTTCGATTATACGCCATGTATTGTCTCGTTCTCCTTTTGCAATATAAACGACCGCTGCCTGAGAGGCAAATGCCAGCTACTAACGATCCGATTGCTTAAAGCAATCGGATCGTTAGCAGGTTGTTATTTCTTGTCTGTCAGCGCAGCAACACCGGGGAGCGTCTTGCCTTCGAGAAACTCGAGGGACGCACCTCCGCCAGTTGAAACGTGCGTTACGCTCTTTGCCATTCCCGCCTGTGTGATGGCAGCAGCAGAATCACCGCCGCCGACGATCGTCGTCGTTCCTTTCTTCGTTGCTTCTACTAACGCGCGCGCAACGGCATTCGTTCCGACGGCGAAATTCGGAAATTCAAAAACGCCCATCGGGCCGTTCCAGACGACGGTCTTCGACTTCTTTATTTCGTTCGAAAAGAGTTCGACGGTTGCAGGCCCGATGTCGAGAGCTTGCCAGCTGGCAGGAATTGCATTCTTCAGGACAACTTTGCGCTCTGCATCGTTCTTGAAGTCACTCGCCACAACACAATCTACCGGGAGGAGGAAATTCACTTTCTTCTTTTTTACATCGGCCAGGATTTGTCCTGCCAGTTCGACCTTATCTGCTTCGAGAAGCGATTTGCCGATTTCCAACCCTTGAGCTTTATAGAACGTGTACGCCATACCGCCGCCGATGATCAACGTATCGACTTTCGATAACAGATTTTGAATAACGTCGATCTTGCCGGAAATTTTCGCGCCGCCAAGAATAGCGGTGAACGGACGAACGGGGTTGTCTACCGCTGCGCCGAGATACTCCAGCTCTTTCTGCATCAACAATCCTGCAGCCGAAACGGAGATAAATTTCGTAACGCCTTCCGTCGATGCATGAGCCCGATGAGCGCTGCCGAAAGCGTCGTTGACGTATACGTCGCCGAGCTTCGCAAGAGCTTTCGCGAACGCCGGGTCGTTCGCTTCTTCCTCGTTATGGTAGCGTAAGTTTTCTAGCAGCAGACATTCGCCTTCCTTCAAAGCAGCAACGGCGGCTTCAGCAGGCTGGCCGATGCAATCCGAAGCAAAATATACTTTTTTGCCCAGGAGTTTCTCCAATCTCGCCGCGACCGGCTTCAAACTAAATTCCGGTTTTGGTTTCCCTTTCGGGCGTCCAAGATGACTCATCAGGATTGCTTTTCCGCCGGACGAGAGAATTTTTTTAATTGTCGGGAGAGATTCGACGATACGAGTATCGTCGGTGATGTTTTGTTTATCGTCGAGCGGTACGTTGAAGTCCACCCGCACAAGAACACGTTTGCCGCGAACATCGATGTCATTGATCGTGAGCTTTTTCATAGTCGTAGTCGTCAGTAATGTTGGTGATGAGCAGGAAACGTTGACAACGGTTCCTGTTGGATTAATACAAGAAACAAAAGGGCTGAACTCGCGCTACGAGCTTCAGCCCTTGTTCGGTAGTCGCCGGTTGTCTTACTTTACAATTCCCGCCATCTTTCTCACCAGGTCGACAACTCGGGTTGAATAACCCCATTCGTTATCGTACCAGGAAACAACTTTGAAGAATCGCTTCTCGCCTTTCAAATTATTTTCAAGCGTTGCACGGGAATCATAGATCGAGGATCGGTCGTCATGAATAAAGTCCGTCGAGACAACTTCTTCATTGGAATACCCCAGAATTCCTTTCAAATAGGTCTCGGAGGCTTTCTTCATCAACTGGTCAATTTCCTGAATCGATGTATCCTTCGTTGAACGGAAGGTAAGGTCGATCACCGAGACATCGGCCGTCGGAATGCGGAACGACATGCCGGTCAGTTTCCCTTTTGTTGCAGGAAGAACTTCGCCCACCGCTTTTGCCGCACCCGTCGATGAGGGAATGATGTTGATCGCTGCCGCACGTCCGCCCCTCCAGTCTTTCTTCGAGGGTCCGTCAACGGTTTTTTGCGTTGCAGTGTACGAGTGGATAGTCGTCATCAAGCCGGTTTCGATGCCGATCCCTTCCTTCAAAAGAACATGCACGACCGGAGCAAGGCAGTTTGTGGTACACGACGCGTTGGAAACGATGAGATGCTTCGCTGCGTCATATTCATTGTCGTTCACTCCTATGACGAGAGTTTTCACGTCGCCTTTAGCAGGAGCAGAAATGAGCACTCGCTTTGCACCCGCGGCGATGTGCCCCTTTGCTTTTTCTGAATCAGTAAACAACCCGGTCGACTCGATCACGATGTCGACGCCAAGAGCTTTCCATGGCAATTGTGACGGATCTTTTTGTGCAAGGATGCATTTAATTTTGTGACCGTTCACAACGAGAACATCGTCCGCTTCGGATGTCGCACTGCTTTTTTCGCTGCTCAATGTGCCCCTAAAATGTCCGTGGATCGAGTCGTATTTCAGCTGGTAAGCGAAATATTGTGCGTCTGTGCTCACATCAACGACGGCAACTACATCGATCTCTTTTCCGAGATACCCTTTATCCGCCATAACATTGATGATCTGTCTGCCTATTCTGCCGAATCCGTTGATACCTACTTTAACAGCCATTAGAACCTCCAAAAGAGTAAGAATAATCGATGCTGGAAAAATAACGCGATGCTATTGATAATTCAAACTGCATTGAAAATTTACCAAGAAATTGGAGCAAAGTCAAATAGATGTTCTTCTTGAACGCCCAAAAGCTCTCACTTTGAAAATTCGGGACACTCGCTTCAATTTGTTTTTTGGGAGGGGCAAGCGGGTTGGATAATCTGCAGTTAAAAAAAAGAGAGTTCAAGAAAAGAGCGGCCGCCGCACTGGGAGCAGCGGCCGTTGTAGACGCTTTACATATAACTGTTCAACGCCTTCATATAATTCGCCCGTTCTAACGCCGAAGGGTTGGCAACAGATTTATGGCTCATGCTGCCGCGCATTTGGTCAAGGGACTCATACTCTTTTTCGATCATCCATTTCTGGACCCCGGTAAGAATCTCGCCGATCCGTTTCGGACCGTTGCGCAGCAACGCAGAGCAGACCATCGTGACATTTGCGCCGGCCATCGTCATCTTGATGACATCTTCGCCGGTATGAATGCCAGTGGTCGCAGCAAGGTCAGCCTTGATCGTTTTATAGAGAATGGCAATCCATCGAAGCGGCAATCGGGCAGAATCGGAACTGCTCAACACGACGCTCGGTTCAACCTCGAGATCGTCGAGATTGATATCCGGCTGGTAGAAGCGGTTAAACAGCACTAACCCGTTTGCGCCGCGCTCGTCGAGGCGTTTCGCCATGTTCGCCATTGAGCTGAAAAACGGCGACAGCTTCACTGCAACGGGAATCGTCACTCTCGCTTTCACAGCCTGCAGAATTTCAAAATACAGTTGTTCGACATAGGTCCCCGTTTTTTCGGGGTCGGTCGGAACGTGATAAATATTCAGCTCCAACGCGTCGGCCCCGGCGTCCTGGATTTCTTTAGCATAGTCGGTCCAACCGCCGACCGTCGAACCATTCAGGCTGGCAATGACGGGAATATCGACAGAACGTTTCACATCCTGAATGTGCTTCAAATATTCTTCCGGACCGAGAAAATAATCTTCTTTTTTAGGGAAATACGAAATGGCTTCGGCGTAACTTTCCGTTCCGTACGAAAGAAAATGGTCGAGTTCGTTGGTTTCATGCCGGATTTGTTCTTCAAAAAGAGAATACAGAACGACGGCAGAAGCGCCGTAATCTTCCATAGCTTTGATACCTGCAACTGTCCGGGACATCGGCGACGCCGAAGGGACGACCGGGTTTTTCAATTTGAAGCCGAGATATGTCGTGGAAAGATCCATTGATTCCTCGCGTTTGCTATTTCATAATTATGTGCCGGTAATTAGAAGGCGGGACCGTTCGACCCCGCCTTTGGAGTCGCCTATTTACTGTGTTCGCTGTTCACGCCGTCATATTTCATCGCTGCAAGCTGCTCATAATAGTGCCACCGCGAAGAAACGTCTCCCTGGGCAAGTTTCATCAACCGTTTGGCTTCCTCGGGGGCGCTTTTCGTAAGCATCTTGTAGCGGATTTCCTTGTACGCGTACTCTTCGAATTTCATCTTCGGTGCTTTCGAGTCGAGCCGGAAAGGATTCTGTCCTTGTTTCGCAAGGTCGGGATTGTACCGGAAGAGCGGCCAGTGTCCCGATTCCACTGCTGCTTTCTGACTCTCAAGACCCAGTTTCATGTTGATGCCGTGGGCTATGCAATGGGCATACGCGATGATAAGCGACGGGCCGTTGTATGCCTCGGCTTCAAGAATTGCCTTTACCGTGTGCAGGTCGTTTGCTCCCATCGCGATTCGTGCGACGTACACACTTCCGTACGTCATTGCGATCAACGCCAGGTCTTTTTTCGCAAGAAGCTTGCCGCCGGCGGCAAATTTCGCAACTGCACCCCTCGGCGTTGATTTCGACATCTGTCCGCCCGTGTTGGAATATACTTCGGTGTCGAGCACGAGAATGTTGACGTTGCGGCCGGATGCGATGACGTGGTCCAGTCCTCCAAAGCCGATATCGTACGCCCAGCCGTCGCCTCCCATAATCCAGACACTTTTCTTCAACAAATAATCGGCGAGAGAAAGAAGATGCTGCGCATCGCTCGACTTAACATCTTTCAGCTTATCTTTGAGGGTTTCGATTCTGCGGCGCTGCTCGAAAATCTTCGCTTCATCCGATTGATCGGCATCAAGAATCGCGTTCGTTAATTCTTCGCCGATTGTGGGCGAAAGTCTTTTCAGCAACTCTGACGCATATTCCTTGTGCTTATCGATCGAGAGTCGGAAGCCGAGGCCGAACTCCGCGTTGTCTTCAAAAAGGGAATTCGACCATGCCGGTCCGCGCCCATCCGAATTTTTCGTCCACGGCGTTGTCGGAAGATTGCCTCCATAAATCGAAGAGCAACCCGTCGCGTTCGCCACGACGGTTCTGTCGCCGAAGAGCTGCGTTACTAATTTAATGTACGGGGTTTCACCGCAGCCCGAGCATGCGCCGGAGAATTCAAACAACGGCTGCAGGAACTGCGAGCCCTTAATGGTATCGACCTTCGCTGTGGTACGGTCGGCTTCGGGAAGTGTGAGGAAGAAATCCCAATTGGCCCGTTCCTGGACGCGCAATGCCGGTTGAGGAGCCATGTTGAGAGCTTTGAGCCGGGTTTCGGCTTTGTTCTTCACCGGGCACGCCTCGAAACACAGCTCACATCCGGTACAATCTTCGGGTGCAACTTGAATCGAGTATTTCATTCCTTCGTACTCTTTGCCGCGATAGTCGGTGCTCTTAAACGCCGCCGGGGCGCCGGCAAGATTTTTCTTGTCGTACACTTTTATCCGGATCGATGCATGCGGGCAGACAAGCGCGCACTTGCCGCATTGAATACAAATCTTTTCGTCCCACACCGGAATTTCGAGAGCGATGTTCCGCTTCTCCCATGCTGCGGTGCCGGTTGGAAAAGTTCCGTCAACCGGCATGGCGCTCACCGGGAGGTCGTTGCCAAACCCGGCAATAATTTTCGCGAGGACGGTTTTCACAAAGTCGGGCGCCTTATCCGAAACGACCGGCGGCAGTTCGAGCGTGCTGTCAACTTTGGCCGGCACCTTCACTTTGAAAAGATTCGCCAGCGTATGGTCAACAGCGTCGAAATTCATCTTCACGATATCTTCCCCCTTCTTACCGTACGTTTTCTTAATAGACCGTTTGATCGCTGCAATTGCTTCATCTTTCGGCAGAACGCCCGAAATGGCAAAGAAGCATGTCTGCATGATCGTGTTCACTCGCCCCCCCATTCCTGTCTTTTGGGCAACAGCATACCCATCAATGATATAGAAGTTCAATTTTTTTCTGATGATTTCTTCCTGCGTAATTCGCGGCAATTTACTCCACACCTCGTCAGCAGAGTATTGGCTGTTCAAAAGGAAGGTTCCGCCTTCGACCAGCTCTTGCAGAACGTTGTACTTTTCTAAGAACAGCCATTGATGACACCCCACAAAATTGGCTTTGTCGATTAAGTAGGATGAGCGGATCGGCCGGGGGCCGAAACGAAGGTGGGAGACAGTCGTGGTTCCCGACTTTTTTGAGTCGTAGACAAAATATCCTTGAGCATAATTCGACGTGTCTTCGCCGATAATTTTAATGGAGTTTTTGTTCGCTCCGACCGTTCCATCTGCGCCGAGTCCATAAAACATCGCCCGCACAACATCGTCCTTTTCGGTTGTGAAGGCGGCATCGTATGCAAGGCTCGTATGCATGACGTCGTCGTTGATGCCTACCGTGAAATGATTTTTCGGTTTTGATTTCTTGAGTTCGTCGAACACTGCTTTCCCCATCGCCGGCGTAAACTCTTTTGATGACAACCCGTACCGTCCGCCGATAATATGCGGGACGGAAGCAACCGGCGAAAAACCTTCTTCCATTGCTTCGCCAAACGCCGTGACGATATCCTGGTACAGCGGTTCGCCTGCGGCCCCCGGTTCTTTCGTCCGATCGAGAACGGCAATCGATTTCACCGACTTTGGGAGGGCTTTGGCAAAATGCCTGGCGGAGAATGGGCGGAATAAGTGCACTTTGAGCACGCCGACCTTTTCCCCTTTCGCCATTAATGATTCCACCGTTTCGTGGATAATCTCCGCACCCGAGCCCATAATCACGATGATTCTTTCTGCATCGGGCGCTCCGAAATAGTCGAACAGATGATACTGTCGCCCGACAAGCTTTGCGAATTTGTCCATCGTTTTTTGAACGATCTCCGGGCATGCTGCATAATATGGGTTTACCGTCTCACGGGATTGGAAGAACGTGTCCGGATTTTGCGCGGTGCCGCGGAGGACCGGTTTTTCCGGGGTCAAGGCTCGCTGGCGATGGGCAACCACTAATTCGTCATTCACCATTGCGCGAATATCATCGACCGTCAACTGCTCGATCTTCATGACTTCAGCCGAGGTTCTGAATCCATCAAAGAAATGAAGGAAAGGGAGCCGGGATTCCAGCGTTGCCGCCTGGGCGATCAATGCAAAGTCCATCACTTCTTGAACCGAATTTGAGACCAACATTGCGAAACCTGTGGAACGCACGGCCATCACATCACTATGGTCGCCAAAAATGGAAAGCGCTTGCGTCGCGAGCGAACGAGCCGAAACATGGAACACTGTCGATGTTAATTCTCCGGCAATTTTGTACATATTCGGGATCATCAGCAGCAACCCTTGTGACGCGGTAAACGTCGTCGTCATCGAACCGGTCTGCAGTGCACCATGGACAGCGCCGGATGCGCCCCCCTCACTTTGCAGCTCCGCGACGAGTGGCACGGTTCCCCAAATATTTTTCTTCCCTTCGGCAGACCATTGGTCGCACCATTCGCCCATTCCGGACGACGGCGTGATCGGATAGATCGCGATCACTTCGTTTGTTTTGTGCGCAACGTATGCCGCCGCTTCGTTGCCGTCAATCGTTACCATTTTCCGTTTATTGTCTGATAGATCGTTGCTAGCCATTTTTTTATTGTCCTTTGTTGCAGTAGTGAAGTGTCTAATATTGATGTTGTTCTGCTGCAAAAAATACAAATATCGTGCTACTTTTTGCCGTGCAAAAGGCAAAGAAAAAAGTGTGTGGAAAAAAATATTTACCAATTGTAGAAATGGGGATGGAGCGATTCTCAAAAGTGGGAAGCGAAAATCGAGGAAGATAATTTATCGATGTCCGGGGAAAAATAGATTATTCAGTTGATAGTAGCAGTGATCACAAAAACATCGAACGACTTCTCAGCCGCCGGGCGAAATCGGGAATTTCTGTCGATGCCATGCACTTCTCCGGAAGTGCATGAGGTAGAACATTTTTGAGATACTTTGAGGAAGGTGGAACAACAATGCTAACGAGAGTCGAGCACTTCACGTAGACGTTTCAGAATTTTGGCGGGGATGTACGGTTTTTGAATAAAATCCTTTGCCCCTTTTTTCATCGCCTCGTTTCTCATCTCAGCATCAACAAAGCCGCTTGCGAGAATCACTTTGACAGTTGAGTCAATCGAGCGAAGTTTCTCGAACATTTCCCAGCCGCCAAGTTTCGGCAATCCCATGTCCGTCAGCACAACGCCAACCTCGTTCTTCTTCTGACGAAAAATTTCAACCGCCTTTTCGCCGTCGGCAGCAGTAACGACACGATACCCGTCTTCTTCAAACACCGACTTCAGCAACTCCAGCAGCATCGGTTCGTCTTCGACCAGCAATATCAATTCTTTTTCCATTATTGTAGCTCTCTCCCGGTTCTCATTTCAGCAACCCAAACGGAAAATTTGGAAGCGTTACAGTTTGAAGGTCATTGCGAGCAAAGCGAATCAATTTTTATTCACAGAAGAGATTGTCCCGCTGTACGGGATCCCTTCGGGACTTCGGCAAAGAACGCCCCGCAATGACTTTCCCCTAAGGAAAGGAACCAAACCGTAACGCTACCGAAAATTTTTAATTGAATTTGAGGCAATTGCGGCAGCGTTTCCATTCATGCTGCATAAGAAGCACCACACGATATTCCACGTCGACTGTTTACGGGCTTACCTGCTTATGCAATTGTTCCAACAACTCTGTTGATTCGTACACCTGAACGTCTTTTATCGCATTGTGTATGCGCTGGAGCGACGCATCAATTTGATCGAACTGACGGCTGAGAAACGGATCGGAAGGGGTTCGTCTCCGTATTTCTTCTGTCGTGGAACCAATGATAGCGAGCGGGTTATTGATCGTATCTTGAAGTAAGCGAATAACATTGCGCAGGACTACCGAAGCAACTGACGATTTCTCCACTTCCGAAAGAATCTGTTTCCTGTTTGCCTCGTCTGACTCGTATTTCTGTTTCATGGTCTGAGCGCGAGAGAGAAGATAGACTACCAGCCACATCCAGATGAGCGAATCGTATTGAAGAATAAAATCGGGCAGCGAAAGATGTGCAACTGCAGACTTTTTGAAGAAATTCAGAGTGGTGAAGAGATAATAAACGTAAATTCCTATGACGGAAAAAGCGATCGGATACGTGTTAACCCAAAATAATATTTTCTTCCAGATACTCTTGACCATTGTACCTTCTCCTGCAAAGTTCACTTTTGGGCGGGGATATCCCTCGTGTTGATTACTGAACCGTTTGATGCCATGGTACAACTTTTTTGGAAGAGACACAAGGTAAGGAAACCGCATTGGGAGAAGTAAAAAAGCAAGCCAGAACAGGCGGGCAACACCGGTGTATTCGAACTAACAAAAACAACAACTGCCTTTCATGAAGCGAAGATCGGACTATAACAACCGCGCCCCACACAAGCTAGTGTTCTATCGCCAGGAATCGCTTTTCAAGGCATGGCCCGCTATGAGCCCACAACACCCCCGTCGAGAATCCGAAAGATTCTTAACGGGTCATCTGCATTTCCTGGACTTCATTAATCGTCCCGATGATAAGCGGAAAATACCGGTCAAGGGGGCAGTCGAGCATATTCCGTACATAACACTTGCCTTCGGCGGTCTGCTCCTGGCAATGGGAACAGACTTCACGGCGCAGGGCAGCGGAATAGTCCAGCACATTATCGCTGTGAGTTGTTTGAATGACATGCACAACGTTGGAAAAATATTTTTTCAGTCCGCAGTCAAACTGCGGAGAGAGGCGGCAATTACCGTAACGGTCGCCGTCGATACACTTCACGCAGACTTTTTGCTGCACTGCCTTCCAATACTGTCCAAGCATAATGGTCCTCCTTTATGTTATGAAAGCCAATCGTAAAACTCCCTTTCCGAGCTGTCGATCGGGAATGAATTGAAATTTTTATTCTCATGGTTTCTTTCGTTCACTGCGAGGACGTGCCGCTTTGAGCCGCGGACAATATACTTTGTTACCGAATATATCATCGTCATCGCTACAACGGCAGTAAAAGCAAACCATATCCCTTTTTTCATTGATATCATCTACCCTCATTATATTTCAACGTTCCTTGCTTTCATTGTTACGCTTGAATCGTACGTGGACTGTTTCCTGTTTCTCTCATGTAAGACACACAGTGCGGAAACGGCAGCGTGTGCGGTGTTTTCAGAATCCTTTCATACGCGTACTCAGAGCCAGACATCCGTAGCAGAATCTTCTACCGTTTGGGGTGCCTTGGGCTCGCGTATTTCGTTCATGACCGTGTTAATGCCCTCAATCCGCGTGTGTGCTTCCATGACCTTTGCACGCACTTTATCATAATCCAGCGGAAAGTGAGGATGGTCGCGGTACCAGTCGAGAACTTTTTCCATCTCAACGGTCAACACAAAGACGTGATTGCTTTCTTTTGCAATCCAGTCAAGTTTTTCTTTTGGAACATGCACACAGTTCATTGTCTGAAGTCCTTCATGCTCATGAGTATACAGCTACGAATGCGAATAATGCATTTTGAATTTCGAACGTACAGCACTGACAAGTTCATCCTGAAATTGAGGATGAGCAATTGCGATCAACGCGTCGGCCCTTTGCCGCATGTTCTTGCCGTGGAGCGATGCGATGCCGAACTCCGTGACGACATAATGCACATCGGCGCGAGTCGTAACAACGCCGGCCCCCGGCGCCAATTGACCCACGATGCGCGATACCGTTCCGTTCTTTGCCGTCGAAGGAAGTGCGATGATCGGTTTGCCGCCTTTGGACGCGGCGGCGCCGCGGATAAAATCGACCTGGCCTCCAAAGCCGCTGTAGATCGTCCCGCCGATCGAGTCGGCGCAAACCTGGCCGGTGACATCGACTTCGATGGCGGAGTTGATAGCAACCATGTTCTCGTTCCGTGAAATGATGAACGGGTTATTGGTGTAATCGCACGGATGAATTTCAAAATACGGATTGTTGTGCACGTATTCGTACAATTGTTTCGACCCGAGGACAAATGTTGCAATCACTTTTCCCGGATGGAGCGTTTTTTTCTGATTGGTGATCGTCCCTTTTTCTATCGCCCGGACGACCCCGTCCGACACCATTTCCGTATGAACGCCGAGGTTATTTTTTCCCTCGAGGTTCGACAACACCGCATCGGGAATTCCGCCGATACCCAACTGCAGCGTCGAGCCGTCTTCAATGAGTGTTGCGATGTGAGAACCGATTTTCATCTCAACGTCGGAGTACCCCCTTCCGTGCGGAAGAGTCTCGAGTTCTTCCGAGCACTCGACAATTTTATCGACATGGGAAACATGGATAAAAACATCGCCAAGCGTGCGGGGCATTTTATCGTTCACTTGAGCAACAACGATCTTCGCGCTCTCCACAGCGGCCTTCGACGCCGCACACTCCACCCCGAGACTCATAAACCCGTGCTCATCGGGGGGCGAAAGATGGATGAATGCAACATCCAGCGGAATAATGCCTTGTCTAAACAACGCCGGAGTTTCGGAAAGATGGACCGAGACACTGTCCGCACTGCCATCGGCTATCGCCAAGCGATCAGCCGGGCCGACAAAAAGAGAATTGTGCCGGAAGTGCTTTTCCATCCCCGGTTTTGAAAGAGGGTCCTCACCGATAATGAGGATGTGATTGAGTTCCACATGCAGCAGCTCTCGCTTCCGCTCGGCCAATGCACGCATTAAAAGCAGCGGAGTCGCGGCGTTGCCGCTGATAAAGATCCTATCCTCGGATTTCACCGTGGAGACGGCTTCTTCCAGCAATACAACTTTCGATTTATACTGTTCCAGCCAATTCATACGGCATATTCAGTTTTGTGACGATTCGTAAGCAGGCCTAAGAGATTCACTTGCTGAAGGTCGAAAATCCTCGCTACCGCACTGTTGGTGCAATTGCCCGCAAAAGTGCACACACCCTTGGCAAGCCCGGGATTTCTAAGGAATGATTTTTCGATGCCGGTGTTTGCTGTTTCCAGCAAATACGGTATCATGGCATTCGTCAAAGCCGCCGTGGCAGTGCGGCCAACCGCAGCCGTCATGTTCGGCACACAATAATGAACGACGCCATGACGAACGAACACGGGGTCGCTCAACGTCGTCGGGCGGCTCGTCTCAACGCAACCGCCCTGGTCGATGGAAACATCGACGATCACCGAACCGGCCTTCATTCCCTTGACCATTTCTTCAGTCACGATATGCGGCGCCTTTTCGCCTTTCAACAGCACGGCGCCGATAACGGCGTCGGCATAGCGGACGGAGCGGTTAATGTTGTAGTCTGTAGCGGTCGCTGTTGTTATCTTCCACTGTAAAAGCTCTTCAACCTGCCGGAGGCGGGAAATATCTTTATCGAGCACGGTGACGGAAGCTCCCATCCCTACAGCAATGCGTGCCGCAGTTCTGCCGACCGTTCCTGCGCCGAGGATAACAACCGATGCGGGGGGAACTCCGGGAATGGAGCCCAGCAAAATTCCGCGGCCGCCTTCTTTTCCTTGAAGGTAATGAGCGGCGATGTGCATGGAAACTTGTCCCCCGATCTCGCTCATCACCTGCAGCACGCCAAGTTCGCCGTAGGCGTTCTCGATCAGCTCGTAAGCAATCGCCGTCACCTCCCGCAGAAGCAGCTCTTCAATTTGTTTCCGTTGCGACATCGCAAGATGAAGGAAGGAGAAGATTGCCTGCCCTTTCGACAACAGTTGCAATTCTTTTTCCGAGAGGGGGGAAATCTTCAATACAAGTTCGGACCTGTTGATCACTTCTTCAGTGCTGTACGCCGTCACTCCGCCGGCGGCGATATATTCATCGTCAACGAAAAGAGCGGCGGCTCCTGCGAGACGTTCAACGTAAACGGTGTGCCCTAGTGCGACAAGGGCTTGCACCCCAGCGGGGGAAAGAGCGACACGCCTTTCCAGAAGGCCGGTCTCTTTGAGTATACCGATGATCATAGAAATTGCCTCGTTGCTATCTATGCCGCAAATCCTTCCTTGATGAACTCACGGCACGATGGGATGGAACTTCAATTCCCTCTATCTCTGATCGCATCCATTGGACATACTGAGATTGCGCGCAGCACATCCTCGATCTCTTCCTGTCCCTCCGGCTGGCGGTACACATAATAGAAACACGCCGAATCATCGAACGTGAAGCTGTGAATGGCATACGACATGCAAAGCCCGCAGCCATTGCAGCAATCCAGCACGTGAAATCTTCCGGGAACATTTTCTACTAACGGTTTTGGCGTCGCTTCTGTCATCATGGTAGCTCCATTCATAAAATAAATGACGGTGATTGTGAATTTCTCTTTCGATGGCTATGCTTCGCGCTTCCGATGAAGCATAGAGATGATTAATCCGATGAACAACAGTATCGTGCCAGACCAAACAAGACCGATCAATGGTTTCATGCTCGCCTCAACCTCCAATACCTCGCCCGGGGGCGGTATCATGCCCGGCCGGACCACCTCGAGGGTTACCATCGACTGCTTCGACCCCATATCGATGTTCATGCTCACAAGCTGCACATTTGCGCCGAGGAGTTTCGATGCCGCGGGTTTAAACGCCGGTGCGCTCTGCTGCGTATATACTGCAACCGGCGTTATTGTTTCCTTCCCTTGAGCAGAAGAAAGCTCGAGCACCGATCCGACCGACATTCCACCGCCGCTCGTCATCGCATCCATCCCATGATTTCCCATATCAAACTTCACAAACGTCGCCTTGACATTTCCGAGCGATACCGTCTCACCTTTTTTGATGGAAACTGTTTCCCCGCCGTGTTCGGCGCCGTTCTCAGGATGTTCCAATGAAACAGGAGATACGTAAATGTCCCGCGTTAAGAATGATTTGATGTCGGGGCTGCGCATGGTTCCTTGCTCCCCCGTCTCATACATCACTGGAGAAAGCTGAAACTGCGTTCCACCTTTTTCCATCTCAATATCAAATGCAAACTTCTTCCCTTCGACCGGCCTGTTGCCCTTATAGGTGAGCGTGTAGCCAAACGCCCGTTGGGGGGTATTTAAAGAAAGTGCTAGATGCTGCTTCTCGCCGTATTTTCCCGATGCAAGAACGCCAAGGAAGAAAATTGCTAAACCGATGTGGGCAATTTTCCCCCCCATCAAACGGGGGTCGCCTTTTGCCGTGAGGTACGCGATTTCAACATTGACGAAGAGCGCAAACGCCGACGCGAAACCGAAGAGGAGCATCATAAAATCATGGACTCCAAAATACGCCATCGCCCCGGCGACGAGACAGGAAGGGATGATCGACTTGAGCGAGCGTTTCAACAGTGTTGAGCCGTCCTCGTTCTCCCAGCGAAGAAGCAGGCTCCAGCCGATCAGCAGAGCGATTGCGGCAGCGATGGGGAGGTTCATTGTATCGTAGAACGACGATTCGACATTCGTCTTTGAGAAAATAGGCAAGCTCGTCCCGAACAGAACAACAGCAGACAATGCCAGCAAAGCAAACGAGCCGAGGCTTACGACAAATCCACGCGAAGGATATTTTAAAGACATACCGTGCTGCTTCAGTTCATGGCGGCGGAGATACATCATTCCGAAACCGAGAAGCGCAAAGACCGCGAGAAATGCGATCAGCAAGCCATACACCGCAGTGCCCGGATCGGTAAATGAATGGACCGACGAATCCCCCAAAACTCCGCTTCGTGTCAGGAACGTACTGTACACGACAAAAAGGAAGGAAAGGATTGCCAGGACAAAATTCATTCGAACAAAATTCCCCGTCCTTTTTTGAATGACCATCGTATGCACTAATGCCATCAGCACAAGCCAGGGAATGAGTGACGAATTCTCAACAGGATCCCATCCCCAATAGCCACCCCAGCCGAGCACACCGTATGCCCAGTATGCGCCGAGCATTATCCCTAAACCGAGAATCAACCCGGAAAAAAGAACCCACGGGAATGCGCTTGTCAGCCAGGACGTGAAATCCTTCCGCCATAAGGCAGCTACCGCAAAGCTAAACGGAACAGCCGTCACCGCGAACCCTATGAATAAGACCGGCGGATGGATGACCATCCAAAAATTCTGCAGAAGAGGATTTAAGCCTTTGCCGTCCGGTGGAATTTGACCCGGCAAGATCTGTCCGGGAAACGCATCCCAAATCATCGTGAAGGGGGATTTGAAAAGGAGCAGCAGCACCAGAAACGTTTGCGTCGCGAGAAATATCGCCAGCACATGGGCTTCAAGCTTGCGCGTGCTGGTGTAGCGCAGCACGAAGAAACTCAGGATAGACGAACAGAGAGCCCAGAAAAGGAAGCTGCCTTCCTGCCCTGCATAGAATGTCGAGATCAGAAAATGGAGCGGCAGTTTTCTGTCGCTGTAGTTCCAGACGTAGGCGTATGAAAAATCATGTTGAAGGATGTTGTTTAAGAGCAATGCCGCGGCGGCGATGATTCCAGCCCCGCTGACATAAAGGCTTTTCCTTCCAAGGCCTAAAAGATTTTGTCTCCCAATTGCGGATTGAGAATACGACCAGACCGCAACCAGACCGCTCACAAAGGCAACCGCTAAAATAATCGTACCTGCCATCACTCCGCTCCGTTCAAAGAAAACTTAGAAATTTCTTTCGGTCATCTCGTAATCGATTTTCCCGTTGATATGTTTCACCGGGTCAAGGATCTTGCCGTTTCCATCAACGACCCCGGCATGGCAGCCTGAATTGCCGCAGGTGGAAACAGGAAGGTCCGACGTTCCGTAACCCAAATGCCCTTTCGGCGGCAAGGCATGGCACGTTCCGCACGCCGCCTCGTTTACGCCTCCTGTCCACTTTGGAGAATAATTTGCGCCGACGATCACGGAATCGATGTAGACGTACTGCCTGTCGGCAGGGGCGTTTATTTTGAGCACTTGCCAGTTTCCGTGGCAGTACGTATTGTTGCACTGTAATTGAGTCGCATCGTACGACGGATGCGGAACCAGTGTTCCGTTTGCAGAAACTAAATTAGCAAGCGTGTCGTTCATCGCGACGATTGCGGGCAAGGAGGAATTGATGTGGCCGGTCGCATACACTTGTGCAGGCACGGTATGACATTCCTGGCACTTGAGCACCTTCCCGATGGTTGCCTGCAGATGCCCCTGATGTGCGCCGACGCCACGGCTCGTGGTCAGCGTATCTCCGTTCACGCCTCTGGGTGGAGCCCACAACGCCATATCGCTTTCGGGCGCGCTGAACGTCCCGTGGCACGTGTTGCATGCTTCGGGCCCATTGGTCTGAGTGTGACACGTAAGACAGGACATCTGCGCAGTGCCGCCGGAATAATTTCCACCATGGCACGATTTACACGTCGTCATGTTCCAGTTTAATTGCCGGACCGCATTGCCGTGAAAATTTGACGACGAGGGGTCCGTAAATCCGTCCCCGTGGACGCTCAGGCTCGGAGCCGTCGGCGTCTGGTCATTTTTCAATCGGCTGCAACCGGCCAGTAATCCGATCGACGCGACGAGAACAATTCCACGATACACACTTTTTTTCATAGTTCGCTCACTTTTTTCCGTGACAATATCCGCAAAAACCTTGGCCGGCTACTCCACCCATTGAATGCGGTTTTGCGTTCGGGTCGGTGTGACATGCAAAACAGGTTGCACCCGCGTTCGTATGCCAATCACCGTGGTTACTCGTCATAAATCCAGTCGGATGAGTTTTCGGGTTCGTACCCTTAATACCATCCGGATCGACGTGGCATTTCATACACACCGGGTCAGATCCTTCAACGTCGTGACAAGACTGGCAACTTTCTATTTCGCGTCGTGCAAGCCGTGCATGTTCTCCACCGCCGGTCCCGACACCGATCGTGACAAATCCCACCGCCTCGTGAGAAGTAGGAATTGTTCCGCCTAATGCCTGGCTTCCCGTTTGATGGCAATCGTTGCAAAACGTTTGCTCCTGGTGGCAAACCTGGCAATCAGCGGCATGTCCCTTTGCCTCGATGCCGTGTGTAAAGCGGTAATTGATGTCGTGAATGGACTGTCCTTTCAACGCCTGCGATTTATCGTCACCCATCGTGCGCGGAGAAATCATACCGGTCTTCTCGCTGCTCGACAGCGCCGTTAAGTTCGACCCGTCGTGACATTGCTGGCAGTAACTTTCCGTGTGGCACTTCGAGCATTGCGAATCCATTCCGTTCAACTGCGCAAGTGTTGAATGGTTCTTCACAAAATTTCCTATGTTATGCGATGCCGGACGGAGTGTCGCAAGGTTCGTGTGACATGTCTCGCACTGGTTGTTGACCTTCACATTGTTATGGCATGTATTGCACGTTGTCATCG
Organism: uncultured Bacteroidota bacterium; assembly: GCA_963772165.1. Lineage (GTDB taxonomy): Bacteria > Bacteroidota > Ignavibacteria > UBA10030 > UBA8401 > JAGVPT01. The sequence continues at coordinate 262,236 of CAVYWA010000010.1, forward strand.
AGGGCATGTTGGCCGCTGATGCATAATCAACCTTGTCCAGTCCTGTATGGCAGGTTACACATTCCATCTTGCCGTCGGTCACATGTTTTTTATGATTGAACCGAAGCTCGCGCGTTTCCCGTGCAAACCCTCGGGGGTTCTTCTCATCGGCATGACAATACCCGCAAGTTTTGCTCACCTGTTCTTCGTGGCACGTCTGGCATACGGCATGTCCGGGAACAAGCGTATCCGACGACAATTGGCTCGTCGCCGCTTCCGCGTGACATGTTGCGCAATCGACTCCGAATTCAGTGATATGTTTCTGGTGGGAGAATTTGATGACCTTCACGCTGTCGTCATCGGCTTTCGCTTTCCCGTTATCCGACCACCCACCGCCGAATGCGGCAACCGCTGCCGCCGCGAGACACACTCCAAACAAAAGAATTTTATTTCTCATAGAGTTTCCTTAGAACCAACTGAGACGGTCACTGAACCAGTAATTTACTTTCAAAAACACACGGACGTCGTTCGAGTAAAGCGGATTACGCATCCACTGCACCTGGGCATCGGTCGACAAAGAAGGCATCGGGCGGTACGTAGCGCCGATGCTGCTGTTAAAGACCGTATTCTTTGGAGCATTGTCCTCGAGCTGATAATCCGCGACCCCGAATGCGATGTTCGGCACAAATTTTCGTTCCATCATCGGATATACCGCTTGCACGGACACGCCGTTCAAGTCTCCCGCATACCCAAAATTTTGCGTGTAGGAGAGATTAATAATATCGTACGATCCGCCGACCGTGAGGCGCTTGCTGTTGTCATCCGTATACTGAACCGTCGCGAAACGCGCAAACGTATGAAACAACGGCATCACTTCATAATCAAGGCCGGCTTCAACTTCCTGAGTGCTGTTAGTATTGAAAACAGAAAAGATTGAGTTGTAGGCAAGGAGCGGCTGACGGTACAAATAGTCAATCGTCGCACTCAATGAGGCAAGGATACCAACAGTTCCTTCTACTTGGGCCCGCGAGATTCGTTCAAAATAAAAATCATAATCCGATCGGCCGTAAAGGTTTACCCTGTTTGAAAAATTGTACCGCGCATCGAGGCTGGCAAATTCCTCTTCAGTCGGTGAATACTCAATCAGAATCACCTCCGGGTTGAATAATGAATCGGCCCGCACAGCGGTAAATGGTTCCGGCTTGCGCGTCATCCTCATATAGCTGAGACCGACGACGCCGTTTTCTACCGGTTCGACAGTGATCTGTCCACCGTACAGTGAATTGTCCGGAAGACTTTCTTTCAGGTCGATCGTGCGCGATTCAATAACATTGAATCCTCCGTATGCCGTAACGCCGACTGTTCGGCCAAACAACATTGTTTTTGCAACCGCACCGTCAATCAGGCCATTGCCTACTCCGGCGAACACATACTGCCGTCCAAGAGAAACATCGGCGACATCAGCGATGTTCCGCGCCTTCAGTGTCAGCGAAGAAACCTGCAGGTCGGGGTCAGTGCCGATCGTCGTTCCGAAATCCTTTGAGTACTGAAAGTTCGTGTTGAACGAAAAATGCTGCTCGGAGAGATCGAACTGCACGTTCTCGAAACCGCGCATATAATTCTGAATGTCCAGATCTGCGTTCCGCCCCTGCCATCCGTAGAATGACTCTGTGAATCGTCCCGACGCAAGCTGCGCAGATGCCGTCGCTGTCACAAAAAAAAGAATGGTGAATATTATTTTACATTTCATAACGGCAATTCCCTTTACTCGTGTGGTGGGAATAAAGACAAGGATTGTGCCATTTGTCCTCGAAAATTTTCTTTCGTTTTCCGAGGATTTGTTTAATCATAACAAACTTCCTTCCAAGTATCAAGAATAGATTCAGCCCCTTCCATAAAATAGGAATCCCGCCTCATCAGAAGATGAAGCGGGATTGTTTTGCGGTCTGGAGGCTTTGCCGAGCCTCGTGGGATGAACGCCGGTATGTAGGTTACCGGCGGGGGAAGTATCGCTCCACGAATGGAGCGAATACACTTTATTTTGCAGCGATGGGATGTTTAATCTTATCCCATGACGCTTTATAGTTAAACTCCTTGAATGTCGGGCTCTTACTATTATGACATTGTGTGCATAGTTTTGGGTCGCCTTCGGCCATCACCAAACCCGCTGCTTCGGCTTTCGCCTTATCCTTCATAATCGGAATTGACTTATAGTCTGAACCGGGTCCATGGCATGCTTCACATTGAACCCCGTCTTCCGGTTTCAATGCGGCCGTAAGCGATTTGTCTACTCCGTACCCGGTGATATGGCACTGGAGGCATTCCGGAGCTTCAGATGCTTTAACCTTTAAACCCTTTGCTTTTGCCACTTCATCTGCTTTTGGCGACTGCAGCGTTTTGAAGGCGCTGGCGTGAGCTGTTGACTTCCAAATGTCGAACTGTTTCCCTTGCTTCTCGGTCTTGTGGCACACCGAGCACATCGTCACTCCGACATATTTATGTTGTGCGGCCAAAGGAATGGCAAGGAATGCGACGAGCACAATCATCACAAATATCTCAACAAACTTTTTCATCTGAGGCTTCTTTCTTATCAGGGTTAAGGGTTTTCGTCGTTCAAATCCTTAGCAATTATACTCTCAAATAATGTGCCGGGACGACGACGCTGGATTTCGTTTTTTTAATTGATTTCTACAAGTCACAATCTCAAATCCAAGAAGATGAGGGCTGCTGATTTTTCAATGATAAGAAAAATGAACATCAGAAAAACCTCCTCCATAACGGACATAGGCCCGTGTTCCGATCGATACAACTCGGTTAATTTTTACGACTCGATAATTCAACCCTCTTTCTCCAATCGGCGTCAATCCATGTCGATAGCACTTACTGAATCTCTCCATGGCAATCGCTGCAGTTCATCTCCTTCCATGCATCGCCGATATCAACCGGGTGGCGGTACTCAACGCCCTCTAACGAAACCTGGGGCTTCGTGTCGTTAAGATTTTGCGAAAGGATCACGTGGCAGGTGCTACACTCTTTCGTGAGTACCTTGCCGTTGCTCCCGACATGTTTACCATCATGGCAGCGGAAGCACCCGGGGGAGTAAAGATGGCCGATATTATCCGGATAGTGTTGCCATGAAACGTGCATTTCCGGGAAGAAATTTTTACTGTAGATTTTTTTTACCTGGTCGATTGCAGAATCAATGCTCACTTTCATCGTCCGCGCGATATCCGGATAGCGTTGGGCATATTGGTCTCTGATAAAAATGCCAATGCTATCCATCGCCCCCTCCTCTGTTCCATACGGCCGTGTCAGCGCCTCAACGGCCGTCGCTTTGATCGAGGGAATTTCCGGATTGATCCATTTCAACGACATCACTTCGTTGACCGATTCATTCGGCGGACGATAGATGTGTGTCGGCCGATTGTGACAGTCGATGCAATCCATGCGCCGCTTCTCTCCCGTCGTCAACTGTTCTTCCTTGAAGGAGCCGTCGTTCGTGGTATACGTGACCACTTTTCCGTCCGGTCCTTCCGCCTGCACCCAAGGGATGACCTGGCGGCGCGAATCCGTCGCGACGTACGTAATCTTATTCGCGATGTTCATATGCCAATGAATGCCGGAGGTCGTACCCAATTCGCTATTGCCGCCGCCAATTTTTATCAGGAGCGAGATCGACAAAGGGGTGTTCTTCTCATCCGAAAGGAAGTAGTTTTTTACAACCTGAGTCTCCGAATAAAATTGCTTGGGCCAATGGCAGTGCTCGCACGTCTCCTGCGCCGGACGAAGATTCTTTACCGGTGTCTCGATCGGCCTCGAATACTTATTAAAGATCACTGAATAGACCTGGTACGCACCCGAGAGTTTCGACTTCACATACCAATCAGCCCCCGACCCGACATGGCACTCGGCACATGAGACCCGGGCATGCGGCGAATAGAGGTAGGCCGTATACTCCGGCTTCATTACGCTATGGCATACTTCCCCGCAGAATTGGACTGACTCGGTATATTCGTACGCCTGATAACTTCCGAACGCAGAACACATGAGGAGAAAAACGAGCGCGCCCGAGAAGAAAACGAACATCGAGCGCTGGTGCGGATCATTGAGGTCGATGCGTGGGAATCGTCCTTCCGTTACATGCTCACGTTTCCGTTCAAGCACCATTCCGACGACGGCGATCGCCAATCCAAGGAGAAGAAACGCAGGGAGGATCACATACGCAATGATCCCCATGTACGGATTCTGACGAACGGCAAAAAGCTCGAGAAGGAAGAGGAACAAGATCAATCCAAAACTGACCGCAGCAATCGCACCGCCGACAAAGCTTGTTGGGTTAAGAAATGATTTCGGAATGAGTTTTTTCATAATTGTTGAATGATAACGTTAAAGAAGATGGTACGTGCCGCTTAGTTCGTAGTTCTGAGTCCGTAGTCTGTCGCCATTAATCAGAAACATACAATTTATAACTTACAACTTCTCATTTTTAATTTTCTCTTCTTCCTCAATCCGTCTCATTTCCTCTGCTTTAATGCGCTGCAATTCCAGCGGATGTTCGTCATGCATTTCCTCTTCGGTAATCGTTCCTTTGAGGAAGGCAAGATTAATCGGATAGATATCCGGATTAAAGATGACAAAATAGAAATGCCATATCACGATCGAGAGCGTCGCCAGCCATGCTTCATAATAGTGGATTGTACCCGCAACATCCCACCATAGTTTTCCGATAAGCCCCAGAAATTTATTGTCGAACCAAAGTATGAAGCCTGTCGTAGCCATGACGATCGTTCCCCATACCAACGCCCAGTATTCACTTTTCTCCACATAGCTAAACCGGTCAAATTGCGGCCTTACCTTGCTGATGCCAAGATTATACTTTGCGACGGCTACAGCATCGTGAACATCCTGCAATTTCGGCACAAGATCCCGGACGAGCTGTTTCCCTCTCGGCACGAAGAGTATATAATAGATGTGAAACACACCCGCCAAGATCAAAACAACCCCCGCGATTCGGTGAAGGAGGCTGCGAATCTCGAACACTGCCGGACTCATCGACCGAATCGGCGATACCCACCACGCATCGGGAAATTTCAGCATAAAGCCGGTAACGACGAGCGTTACGAAGCTGACAATCAAAGTACCGTGTTGCAGCCGTTCGCTTAATGTCATTCGGATGTACAACGAATGGCCAAGGTCTTCTTCGTAAATTGTCCCCCGTCTCACGCGCAATTTCCTCTTGGACTTTTTCACAAAGTCCAACGCGTTGTGCACAAACATTCCGCCGATGGTGAGGAGGATGAGAAGAATATATCCCGAAGTCACGTAATAGAGCAAATCCTTGTCTTTCGCGGTCACAATAAGATGCACCGAACCTTTTGTAAAATTCTCGTTCGCTCCCGGGTGGCATTTGCCGCACGTGACTGCAAGATTTGCTTTGTTCACCCTCGACCTCGGATCGTTCGACGGCAAGATGTCATGGACGCCATGGCAGCTTGCACAGTTTGCAACTTCCACGCTCCCAGCTTTTGTTGCAAGACCATGGTAGCTGTCGTCGAAACTCTTTCCCCGCTCGGCAGCAAGGCCGAATTTTTCGTTGAGACGCACGGAGTTATGGCACGGCGAGCAAACCTGCGCGGACACGTGCAGTTTTGAGACGGGCGAGTTGGGGTCGTTCGGTGCAAGAATCTTATGCTCGCCGTGGCAATCGGTGCATACCGGCGCATCCTTGTTGCCTGCCATAAACGCCGAGCCGTGAATACTTCCCCTGTACTCTGCGGCAATGGACGCATGACATTTTGCGCACGTATTTGGGATATTGAGCCTGTTGACCCTGGATGTCGGGTCACCCCCTTTTTTCATTTCGTGACTGCCATGGCAGTCGACGCAGTTGGCTGCGTTGCCGTTTCCGTTCTTGAGCGCCATGCCATGCACGCTTTGTTCGTACGACATAACGAAAGCTGCCGATGGTGCCGATGCCGGCGTTTGCTTGTTTTTCACATGACACGAAATACAAACCTGCTCCTGCATGATCTTTAGCTGCGCAGAATCCGATCCGGCCTTTGCCGAGGTGATATTTTTCGAATGGCATGCAACGCACGTCGGCGCATTCATATTCCCCGATAGAAACGCTTTGCCGTGAGCCGACGATAAATATTTTTCCTTGACATCACCGTGACATTCGCCACAGCTCTGAACAACGTTGGACGAACTGAATTTTGTTCCGGGAATTTTTGGCGACTGGACATCATGCCTGCCGTGGCACTCTTTGCACATCAGGCTGGCATCCGCGCCCCCCTTTGTAAGAATTGTATTATGGAAGGGATGTTTCGATTCAACATTTTTGTGGCATGTCTGGCACTGGACCGGCGTGATTTTTTCTTTATGCGGAACATTATTCGGGTCAAACCCTGTATGGCAAGCGACACATACGAATGTCTTATGCGTGGAGTGCGCAAGAATCTGGTCGTTCACATACAACGAAATCGTTTTCCCGTTCCGCTCAGTAGAGAGGGTGCTGTCGGAGTGACAGGTTAGACAATCTTCTTTTGTTTGCGAATTGAGATGAGGTGAGAATGATACAGCTATGACGAACAGAAAAAGTATTCGATAGACCACTTTTCTTTTGATCAACATACTAAGAGAGCACCTTTACCGTCGTGAATAAATTCAAGCGTTGAAAAATTCGGCAAGGATTGTGCCAATAAATTCAACAGCAGAATCGAATGATTTTTGGCAGTTTGTTCTTTTCCTACGCCACATTTTTTCAAGATTGGAGGTCAGAAACGAGTAGTTTCCCAAATAATAGGAATAAAATTGATTATTTCCCAACAAATAAATTAAACGAATGAACAATAGGAGTTTGTTCTGAACCAAGAAGTTGGCTATTGGGAAAAAAATAAAAAAATCTTCGATCCGGTGCGAAGACTCCTAAGCTTTCTTCCTGGACAGATGACACTCTTTCTGATTGGTTAGGCTGTCAAAAGGAGGCGAACCCGCTAAGCGAATCAATTCCCCTCTGGTAATACTTGTTGCTAGAGCCTATAAAAACGCTTATATCTTCCCATCAATGGGAAAGTCTCCGAGTGCCAACTGCGCAAATGAGAATTTCACTGGTAGATTATTTGAAGATTCCGCATTTGAATCTGCTTTTTTAGTGTAATCAATCTCAAAGTTGGCAAGGGAATTGCAGCTTCCTCTAAAGGATATTTCTGTCATTCATAACACATATTGTCGAGGTCAGAATGGATCGCAGGTCATTTATTCTACGCGCGGCTGGAGCGACGGTTCTTGCCGGTACGAGCTCCGCTTTTGGAAAGCTTAAACTGTTCGGCGAGGGGATGTGGGAAAGTACGCCGACCGACGCATTTGACCTTGTCGCCGTCAAAGGCGGGGAGCCGGATGTGATGTTCGCGAAAGGAATAGAAGCTCTCGGCGGCATGAAAGCGTTCGTTAAAAAGGGACAAAAAGTTGTCGTGAAACCAAATATCGGGTGGGATGTTCCTCCGGAGAGAGGGGGCGATACCAATCCGAAATTAATCTCTGAGATTACGCGGCAATGTTTCGGCGCGGGTGCGAAAGAAGTGGTTGTCTTCGACAATACCTGCGACAACTGGCAGCGTGCATATAAAAACAGCGGCATCGCCTCGGCTGTGACCGGCGCCGGCGGAAAAATAGCCCCCGGGAACACTGAAGGCTATTTCCACGAGGTGACGGTTACGGGAGCAAAAAATCTGACCAAGGCAAAAGTGCATGAACTCATTCTTGAATCGGATGTTTTTATCAATGTGCCCGTGTTGAAAAATCACGACTCAGCAAAGCTGACGATGTCGATGAAGAATTTGATGGGAACCGTCTGGGACCGACGGGCATGGCATGCCAACGATCTGCACCAGTGCATCGCCGATTTCGCAGCGTACCGAAAACCCGACCTGAATATCCTCGACGCATACTACGTCATGAAACGCAACGGACCCCGCGGCGTTTCGGAGGAGGACATCGTAACAATGAAATCACAATTGATTTCGACCGACATGGTGGCCATCGACGTTGCCGGAGCAAAGCTGTTTGGAATCAACCCGTTTGACGTCCGGTACATTCAAATCGCCGCACAGCAGAAAGTCGGGCGCGCAAACCTCGATCAATTGAACATCAAACGAATCTCTCTTTGACCCGTGCGATATCTCAGGACAATCCGGTGGGGCATCGCAACACTGTCGTTGGTTCTTACTTCAATTTTCTTTTTGGATCTGGCCAACCTTGTTCCGCCGGTTTTTATTTCCTCAATCCTTTCGCTGCAAGCAGGGCCGGCACTCATCCATGCGCTTAGCGCCTCAGGCGTCGCCGTCGCCGGGTTAACTATTGTCGTAACTGCAACCGTGCTGGTAGGCAGAGTCTATTGTTCTCATCTCTGTCCGCTGGGAACGCTTCAAGATATTTTCATCTGGACATCGAAAAAAAAATTTAAGCACCGCAAATTTCCTTATACCAAACCGCATTACGCTCTCCATTACGGGATTTCTTTTGCCGTCATCGGCGCCGCTGTCTGCGGAAGTTTTTTTCTCCTGAATATCTTCGAACCTTTCAGCAGCTTCGGCAGAATCCTTTCGAACATTGTTCGTCCTCTCGTCATCCTTGTCAATAATGCGGCAGCCCTCGTTCTCACAAAGCAGCAGGTATTTTTCCTTTATGAAATTCCGCTCAAAGGGCTCGCCGTTTCAGTTGTTGCCGCCGCGCTGATTTTCCTCGCCGGCTTGTTTTGGCTTTCCTATTATTACGGACGTTATTTCTGCAACACATTGTGTCCCGTCGGCGGAGTGTTGAGCCTGGTTTCCCGTTTTTCGTTATTCCGCATAACAATCGACAATGAGCATTGCATCGATTGCGGATTGTGCGAGCGCGTTTGCCGAGCCCGGTGTATCGACAGCGAGAAACGGCAGATTGACTTTGCGTCGTGCGTCGGCTGCTTCGATTGTCTCAGTTCCTGCCCGACGGTCGGCATGAAATATGCGTTCAAAAAGAGCCGGGAACCGGTGCAAGCGCCCGTTGACAGCGGAAGACGGGGAGTTCTTGCTGCTGCATCGTCGGGGATGTTATGGCTGATCGCGGTGAAACAGCCTGCACCTCCCGCCGGACCGACGTATGAAGAAACTCGGAAAACACCCGTCGTTGCTCCCGGCGGGCGCAGCATCGAGCGTTTCACCAGCCACTGCACGGCGTGTCACCTCTGCGTCAGTACCTGCCCCACGCATGTCTTGCAGCCGTCGTTTTTCGAATTCGGCCTCGCCGGCCTGATGCAGCCGCGGATGGATTATTCAGTCAGCTACTGCAATTTTGATTGCACGCTTTGCGGCCAGGTATGCCCAACGGGCGCACTGCAACCAATCCTTCATGAGGAAAAGAAATTGCTTCAAATCGGCAAAGCGAATTTTGTAAAAGACGATTGCATTGTAGAAACGAAAAAGACTGATTGCGGGGCTTGTTCTGAACACTGCCCCACAAAAGCGGTGAGGATGGTGCCTTACGGCAAGCTCGCCATTCCAGAGGTGGACAACCAGTATTGCATCGGCTGCGGCGCCTGTGAGCACGCCTGTCCGGCCACACCACGCAAAGCCATCTTCGTGCAGTCGAACGCTGTTCATGGCATCGCGAAGAAGCGAGAGGAATTGAAATTGACGCCGCCGGTATCTTCGCCGCAAGATTTCCCCTTCTGAAACATACCACAATAAAAAATCCCGCACACGGGACGGGATCTCTCCTCATTGACTCAATCCAATAACTCAAGCTTGTTATTTTAGAAATCCGTATTTGGAGAGGTGCCGATATGCGAGGTACGACGCTCCGCCAGCCTCGACGGCGCCCAGCATCATTCGGAGCGCCTCAAGCGGGTCTTCGTTTTTCTGACTAAGGGTCATATGCCAGGAATAATCAGTCGGTTTTTCGGAAGCAGATGGCTCCGACAGGAGCGCGATGCCGAAGGAACTGGTTGGAAAATCGCGATTGACTGCAACATCGGAGAATCTTAGAAGAGGAAGGTTTGAAAGGCTCTCAAGAGAATTTTGCGAACCGGGAAAAACAAGTCTCTTCTGAACGAGTGTGTCGGTCAGATGGAGGGTGTCGCGCTCTTGCGCGGCCGCGACTGTCCCCAAAATGACAATGAGAAACATCGAGCCGGTAATTTTCATTGCCTGTCCTCCGATAGAGAAGTATGAAAAAGGTACCGACTTGTTCTGTCGAAGTCAATCCACTGAATGCTTTGGTGCTGGCCCAATTTGGATACTCAAGACCAGAATTAAATGTCATGCCCGCGAAAGCGGGCATCCAGAGCAAGAAAAATGGATTCCCAACGAGTCGAGTCTTCGACCGGCTTTCGCCGGGATGACATAAAAATTGAAGTTGAGCCACGACCAATGCTTTGATGTTACACGTTCTGAGATCGGTGAAGGGCTATAAAAAATCCCGCCATGCGAGACGGGATTTTTTATATTAGCATGTGAAGGAATTTTCTTTATTTCATCAAGAGCATTTTCTTCATGGCGATATTCCGACCCGCTTCAATCCGGTAGAAGTATACACCGCTGGACAGCTTTGCAGCGTTGAACTGCACATCATAGCTTCCAGCTTCCTTATACTCATCGACAAGCGTTGCCACTTCCCTTCCAATTGCGTCGTACAATCGCAAAGTGACATGGTCGGGAACCGGCAGTTGATAGTTGATGATGGTGCTCGGGTTGAATGGGTTTGGATAATTCTGCGACAAGGCAAATGATTTCGGCACAGCTTGTCCGGGAACCAATGTGAGCTTTTCGCATGTCCCGATAACAACGATCGTGTCGCTCGATGTGTTAGTTGCGTCGCAGTGGAGGATGACAAAAGTGCTGAAGGTTCCGGCAGAGAGTGCGGTGAATCGCACAGTGTCCGCATACGCACCGCCTTGTGGCACAACAAAACTGGTATGCATCACTGAAAATCCTGGGTTTGTCACAGTCGTCGAATCAATATGGAGTGTGTCGTTGCCGATATTCGAAACAGTAAATGATGTATCCTTAGAATGATCGACATATACGATTCCAACATTGATCGTGTCGGGATTATGGTGAATCTCTACGCTTCGCGGCGCACCGGAGATCCCGTTTCCGCTTACCAGAATCGTATCAGGAGACGACGATGTGTTACTGGTGAGAACGATCGCCGCGCTTGCGGGGCCTGCGGCTGCCGGAGTAAACCGGAGCGTATCGATCAATGATTGGCCGGGTGTGAGGCTGGCAGCGGCAATTCGGACAGAAAAAGGGTTTCCCGACGAGGCAATACTCGAGATATTAAGAACATCCGCTCCGTTGTTGGCAATGGTCACGGCCGTATCTTTGAAACTTCCCAGGAGAACGTTACCGAAAGCTATCGTCCTGCTTGACGCACCCAGGTTCGGTTTCAACACGATAGAACTGTCGGTCATCACGGCAAAATTCTGGACAGGAAAATATGAGATGGAAATAATTTCTCCTCCCGCGAGCAAAGTATGGGGGGCTTGAGCAATGGCATAGATGGTGCCCGAACCAACATTATTATTGATGTTTGAGCTCCACGACGAAACTGCTCCCGTTCCCGCGTCAAGGTATGCCAGCTGTTCGCGCGTTAAGGTATTAATGGTCTCGAACTGTCCGCCGATGATAATCTGGTTTCCCGACGGCAGGATAGCGTTGACGTTGAGCTGGAGATCAAAATTTGCATTGAACCCTGTCAGAAGCGCGCCGGTGGCCGTATCCACCGCAGCGATGCTTTTACGCGTAACCCCTCCGACTGTGATGAAGCCGCCGCCCAGGTACACCGTTGAACCTTGTGCCGCGAGCGACCAACAAAGGTAGCTCGGGTTCGGGTTCCACGCTGTGAGCGAATCGGTCGTCGTATCGAACGCAGCAGCGTAGTTGCGCGGCTGGCCGTTGACATTCGTGAAGAATCCGCTCGTGAAAACACGCGATCCGGAACTTGCAAACGAGTACACTCCTCCATTGTCCAGCGTGGGGTGCCATGGAAGGACTGCTCCGGTGTTCTTATCGACGGCTGCCAGGTAGCTTCGCAATGAGCCGTTGACGTTCCCGAAATTTCCACCCAAATAGAGCCGGTTGCCGAGCACCATCATGGCGAACACCGAGCCACCCGTCGTTGCGTTCCACCCCGACACAAGAGAACCGGCTGAAGTGTCGACGGCCGCCAGGTAAGAGTGGGAACCGCTTCCTCCGAGAGATATAAAATTTCCGCCGACGATCACTTTATCCGCAACAAGGGTGAGAGCGCTCACCCCTCCAGAGGCATTCGGATTCCATGGAGTAATCAGGCCAGTCGTCAGGTCTACCGCCGCAAGGTTGTTTCGCGTCACCGATCCGGTTGAAGTAAAGAGCCCTCCGGCGAAAAGAATGTTGCCGTACGAGGAGAGCGTGTACGGATCTCCGTTGATTTCCGCATCCCATGACGTCGCCGTACCCGTTGACGTGTCCACCGATGCAATCCAACTCAAGCTCTTGCCGCCGATAGAAGTAAAATCTCCTCCCGCAAAGATCTTTGAACCGGCAACCGTCACTGCCCTGACCTCCTGATTGGGATTCGGATTCCATGTCGATGCTTGGCCTGTTCCGGTGTCGATCGCTGCAAGATTCGATATTGTTTGCCCGCCGATGGATGTGAACGATCCGCCGACGTACAGCTTTCCTTGAGAAAGAACCATCGATGCGACGAGTCCGTAACCGCCTCCCAATGTGGCACCCGGATTCCAGCTGCTAACGACGTTCCCGCTAACGTCCATTTTCACAAGTCCATTTCGCGTGACACTATTGATCAGTGTAAAGGGGCCGCATGCATAGATATAACCGTTCGCGTAAATAAACTGAGATAGGGAAGCAGTGCCGTACGGGCCGCCATTCGATGGCGCCCACGTTGTGACGTTGCCTGCAGTATCTTCCGAACCCACGATAAACCGCGATACGCCATTCAATGAGTAGAAGTACCCGCCGAGAAATACCGTGCTCCCCGCTTGTTGAATCGCCGTAATTTCACCATCAGCCTTTGGATCCCAAGAGAGAAGAGTACCGGTTGCAGTATCGAATGCCGCGCCGTAGCCGCGCGTCTGCCCGGCAATAGTTGTAAAATATCCTCCGACGTATAGACGATTGCCGCTCAGCGAAAGACATTGGACAAAAGAATTAGGAGCGGGATTCCATGAATCGACCGAGTGATCGGGACGAACGTGCACCAGGTATTTATGCTGGAGACCGCCAACGTACGAAAAATTTCCACCGATATACCATCCGCCTCGGCCGTCGGGAACCGATGCGTACACCCTTCCCTGCGAAGGGTCAAGCTTAGGGAATGTCCGATCGGGTTTTGCGGTAGCCGTATCAAGGAAAGCACCCGTTCCACATGCATATCCAATTTTTGTAAACGTCCCCCCCAAATACGCCTTATTTCCGCTCACCACAATACTGTTGACCTGGCCGTCGAGTGGAGAGTCAAACCAGGGCTGAACGGTTTGCGGGAATGTCGTGCTCGTTGCTACACAGCATAGGAACACTTCGATCCATAGTAACCTCTTTAACATCCTTATTGATCCTTTCTTGAGATAATGTGATGTAATGGTCAATGAGATTTATTTGCTCTCAACAAAAAATGAATAGCGTCCATCCTTTTAGCGGGCATTCTCTTCCAAATCACGGGCACTGCAAACATTTTATTCCCTTCGGTGGTGCAATGTCTGAAAAAATTTACCGGACCAGAATCGGCATAGAGCATTCGCGGAGACCGGTTGTTTTCGTATCATCCCCAAGATACGCGGCAACCCGTTCCCGAAATAGAATGTGCAATCCGTAAGTTTTATAGCGCCTCTTTTATTCTGTGCGCTATGGACACTAAAAAATCGTTTTGCTCTCTGTCAGCAAAATTTTCGATGCCAAAACAGAAAAGGTATTCCTACGGCATTACGTCTCGGATGCAAATGACATTGTCAATAGTGTAAAAAGAGTGTTCCTTGCTTTGGTGAAAATGGCAAATTATTACATGGGGGGTGACGGGTAAAATATAGGGTATTTACCTTAGACGATGTGTGACAGCCTGCACATCATAGAAAGGGGGATTAATCCCGATGCATCAACACGCAGGCTTGAGTCGAAATAACATTTCGGAAGGAAGACAGGTTCCCTTTACTTCTTTTCCGGCTCCTTTTGCAATGTCCCTTCTGCGGAAATTGCTTCGAGGATCTGTTCAATTTGAACCGGTTTATAGAAAACCTGGCTGGCAAGTTGGCGGATTTTTTTCTCCCAATCCGGCTGGCCTTGCCGGAATGCGTAGAGAACAATTATAGGGGCTTCGTAGTTTTCAAGGTGTCGTTGTTCGAATTCCGCGAGCAATGCGGGGATCGAACGTTCGAGGTCGACAACAAGAAGAGAGATGCATTTGTTGCTTCGTTGAAGCGCAAGCTCTTCGACCGTCTCCGTTGCGACAATCCCAAACTGATCCTGCAGAAGGATGGAAAGACTTTTCATCAAATCCTTGTCCGCTGAATGGAGTAGAATGGTTTTTCTCTTTCCCAATATCGCTTTCTTTCCGGGGCGCTTCATTGATCCTTCTGTTTATAGAGAAGAGTTGTGTTCGGCGTCAACAAAAAATACGGCGGCATTTTGCAACGCATCAATGAATACTTCTCAACTATTATGCCACCAACGCCCTTAGGAAATTCCCTGTAAAGCAATTCGTATTAATGTGTTGCGGAGTGTTGAAAGAGACAACGCTCCTTCCTTTTTTACAAAAATCAGAAATGGCCAGCAGTTTTTCTCATTAATGAGAGCGTTGGAATGCACTTCAATATCAATGGGAAGAAGAATTTAGAGAGATTGCAGACGATTGGAGTGAAATCAGATCCGGATCCACGAAAGAAAGCGAATTGAAACTGTATCCCCTTGAACGATGTCTTTTCGCTCTTTTGGAACGATGATAAGGCAGTTTGCTCCGGCAAGACCGCCGACCATATGAGAGCCCTGGCCGACAGCCGGTCTCACCGATAAGCGGCCATCTGCTAAACGCGATGCAAAAGCGCGGACAAATTCTGTTCTCCCCCCGCTCCTTTTCAAGTCAAACTCGATCACAGCGTCATGAGTCGAGCACTTCGGAAAAATGAATTCCCATCATTTTACGGAGAGCGGGCATCACCAGCGTTTCGAAGGAGACCAGAGCCGAGACAGGATTCCCCGGCAGGCCGAAGACCAGTTTCTTCCCTCGCATCCCGAAATAATTCGGCTTCCCCGGTTTCATAGCCACTCTCCAAAAGATTGTCTTTACCCGGAGGTCATCGAGCACCTGTTTGACGTAATCAAAATCTCCGACAGAAACTCCCCCGGCAGAAATAACGACGTCGGCCTTCTTTAAAGCGTGCGCAAAAGCTTTGGAAATTACCTTTTTGTCGTCGCGCACCTGGAGAACAAGGGAGGGAGAAACTCCGGCTGATTCCAACGCCGCGGCCAGGGCAAATGAATTCGAATCGCGAATTTGTCCCCGTCGCAGTCGTGACGAAGGGGATCGGAGTTCATTTCCGGTAACCACCAGCACTACTCTGGGCTTGCGGTACACTTCCAGAGACGCCAACCCGAGCGTTGCGCACATCCCGATAACGGGAGGCGTGATAATTGTTCCCTTCGGGAAAACAACTTCTCCCTTGCGGAATTCCTCTCCCCTCCGCCGAAGATTTGATCCCTCTTTTATCGTCGACGTAAAAATTATTACCTCTCCTTTGGTACCGGCAAATTCTTTCATAACGACAGCATCTGTGTTTTTGGGAAGCACAGCGCCGGTCATTATTTTTATCGTGTGAAACGGTTTTAACGATTGAAGCGCGGCAAATCCTGCCGATACAATGGATTGCATCGCCAGGTGAACCGGACGATCTTGAGATGCATCATGAATATCCTGGAGACGAACGGCGAATCCGTCGACTGAAGAGGAATCAAAAAGCGGAATCGGCTCCTTTGCTCTGATATCTTCAGCAAGAACGAACCCGAGTGACTCTGCGATGGAAAGCTTCACCGGCAGCAAACGCCGCACATGTTTCAATATTTTTTCTATGGCTTCGTTAAATTCAATCATTGAATGTGTTCAGACCGTCATTGTAGCAATGATACGATGATAGTACATTCCGGGCAAAAAGACAAGTCCCCGGCTGCGGGGTCTTTTAAACGAAGGGCCATTGTCAGGCATTCTTTGCCGAAGTCCCGAAGGGATCCCCTCCAACGGGATGCCGTAAAGCGGCATTTCGTCTCCCGATAGAACCGTCGGGATCCTCACAATAGCTTTATTCTTCAATAACAGCCCACTACCAGCCTCCGAAAGCAGCCAATGGTTTTATCCTTTTTGCTTCTATTTATTTTTCTCAGAGTAATCAATGGTTTTGTCTTTTACCTTTTTGTCGCTATCACGAACACTTTCTTCTTTTTGAAATGAGAGCCAAAGACAGCCGCTCAGAATAAGCGCATCGCGAATAATGAGCCCAGACCCTAACTTCTCAGAACCAAATGAACCAAAGCATCCGCAATCACCGGTTGTGCCGCGCAGGAGTGCGACAGCGATAGCGACAATAAATATTGAGACCAGTCCGGCAAGGAGCGCGGCAACGACTCTCGTCCGAAAACCGATGACGAGAGCAAACCCCAACCATAACTCACTTTGAAGGATAACAATCATTACCGGAAAAACCAACCGTGAAGGAACGAAATCCATGTGTTGAATAGTGTTTAAGAATGCTTCCACATCGAACAATTTTGCACATCCCGCGAAGACCATCATACCTCCGAGGAGTGTTCGCAGGAGAAAAAGAAATTTTTTTCGAATAATCAATAGGTTACCCTAATCTTATGCCGATCGCCGTTCCACCCAGGACGGAAGCAATGAGGGAAACGGAGCCGATTCCAATTGCCCAAATTGACAATACTGTAAGCCTTGCACTATTCTTACTCATTCCGGTAACATTGTGCATTCCAAGTGATAACGTCGTAAAGTACCAAACGGTAATGGGGTTGATGCTGTAAAGGAAAATTGCAAGGGAAAGATTTGGATGCCGGCCAATCAAGAACAGGTCAAGCCCGATCGGAAAGCGATTAGGCAGGATGTATGAATTTATTTTTAATAGCTGAAGCCGCAAGAGACTGAAGTTTAGCACTTCTCCAATTAAAAAGATAATCCCACAAAACGAGACGAGAGAAAATATACTTCTATACGATTTTTTCCCATTTGGATTGAATAACGTTGATGATAAATACAACAATAATGCCAGCATCGACCATATGAAGAAAAATGAGATAGACAGCAAAATGAAGGTGCCGACAAAAACACCAACATCGGCGATGAGAGAAGTACCTCTCAAGCAACTCTTCAGCCAGGTTAACAAACTCGTCCCCGTAACAACGATAAAATATGGAGTCTTCCATGCCGGTGTTGATCTTATTCGTTCAAAATCTTCTTTCGTTGGGAACACTATTGCCAATGGATTCATCATACACCCCCCCGTCAAATATGATTCTCTATGTGGCCAAGAGATTTGCAATCGTCATTGTCCTCTTCGTTTATAGATCAGGCTGAGAGCCAACACTTCATCATCATGTGAAAAGACAACCATCACGATGCTCTCATTTTTTAAAAGCCATTTAGACGCTTCAAAGTTCACCGTGAAGAACAACTTTCTTTTTTCTTGTTTTTCTGTTCCGTAGGTTTTCCCGTAACGGGTTGTGAGATAGGACCGCAGTTCTTCAACATTTTTCTCGTCGAATTGAATCTCGCAGAACCGCAGCCCCTTATCACTGTCGGCTTTCCCGAATGTCAAAGTCACGTGGGCGTGCGAAGTCAGGAATGAATCCGGAAATGAAAGAGCTGTATCGCCTATCTCCTCCGCGTGAGAACCGATCCGGTCTTTTACTTCCTGCATCGTCATTCTCCAGCGAACGTTTGAGAGGGAGGGGAGGTCCGATCCCGACGAAGGAATTTGGCACTTTGAGATGGAAATCGTGGCAAAAAATCCGAGAAAAAAACATTTCCATAATATTTTTCTATCGCAATTCATATTCCCTCCCCTGCACAGCCAGGTGAATTTGATATGATGAATCTAAAAATTTTAAATTTGCTACCCTCTCTCGTTGCAATGTCCGGAGAGGGCAGCAAATATTCGAGCTAACTATCCGATGTAAGCGCAGAAACAAAGCTGAATTATCCAAAGATCCAAACAGCAGTACCCTATGCCCATGACGTAACCACACCCTGTTTTCCCTCCTGCGATTTGGAGCATTTCATTCGAATCAAGCTGGGTCGACATTTTCGGCTGGGCGCTGACCGGCCCGAGCAATGTCAACACCACGAGGAACACCATCAACAACGAGACTGCCTTTTTCATAACTCCCCCTACGATTAATTGTTTCGTTGGTTAATTATTTCTTGCTCACCGCGGGCTGTTCGTTCCGCAAGAATTCCACTATACGCCCTAACGCCCGAGCTAGAGAGGATAGTGTCCATTCATGCGGTCAAAACCGGCGAGCAAGGTCTTATTTTTGGGCAAACACCAAGGCTTCTCCCCGCCATATTTTGGGCAAATCGGTCGCCCGTATTTTCACTCTGCCAATTGCCGGATCGCGTAAAAAAATCATATGATCGCAAATGCTGTCGGCGACGACAAAATGATCGTTGTGCACAAAAAGCAATAACGGGAATGAGGCAGTAAAGAAATCCTCTAACGTCAATCGCCAGCCCTCGGTATGCAAACCTTTGAGTTCCGACATTTGTTTCAAGGCAAGCATGGTGGTGCCACTCCCCGTTAGCCGGACATCCCGTTCTATTTCTCCAAGAGTGCAGGGAATGTTGTAATGATCAAAAATCATTTGCAATGATGCCGGGCCGCAATCATTGTAGCTGGTTTGCATGAGCACCCCTTCCTGCCCTTGATATTCTCCTCCCCCATACCAGCCGGGTACCTCCTGTGTAGAGTCCGGCAGATGGAAAATCCATGAAGAATTGACGACACCTACTGCGAGAACGACGGTTGCAATTCCAATACACCGTTTCTTATTTGTCATGATCCCCCTTCTCTCAGATCTATTCAGCGCTTGGAGACGAGACGAAATCATCAAGCAGATGTTCATCAAATGCCAGGGAATGCTCCCCGGAATAAAACTTTTTTAACCTGCGGGATTCATCAAAACAAAAAAGGGCGGGGAGGATGCTCATTTTGTAGCTTGTATCCAAATATTCCTTATCGGCGACTACAACCGGGAATTTCAGATTCAGTTCGGTTACGGCGGCTTTCGTCGATTCGAGATTGTCGAGCGAAATGCCGAGAATATTAAGTTTGTCTGTGTACTTCGGCATCAATTCGTCGAGGTTGGTTAATTCTCTGCGACAGTGATTGCATGCCGGCGTAAAAAAGATCAGAAGCTTTTTTTTGCCGTCGGCGGTATCTTGCACAATAGCTTGTCCGTCGAGCGACGTCGCGAAAAGAGGGGGCATCGTTTGCCCGACCTGCAAAGGGGGGAGCCCGAAGGCGTGGTGAAGGTAAAGTGCTACGACAATGGGCACTACGCAAAGTACAGCAAGCGAAGCGGCAGCGAATGCCCTACGTCGTGAATGAGTTTGCATTGGATTCAGCCATGATAATTAAACTTGTAAAGTAAAGTTTAACTCCCCGTTATCATACTGACTTAAAAAGACTGGATGTCCCTTGCGTGAAAGATAAGTGATATGAGTAGACTTGTCAAGAACAAATTTAAAAAAAATGAAATTTTATCATCATCTAAAATTTTCGGAGAATATAATTCTGCACGGCAGTAGAAGCATTCCAAATTTAAAATGTAAGAACGGATTGCTATCCCTTCCACCATTTTCTCGTTCCCAACGAGGACGTTGGGAACGAGGTGAACGGTGGAACGATCAAATGACTGTTCTCAATCGAAATCAAAGGAACAGATTTCCATTCCTAATGTCCTTCGCCCCGCAGCATTTTGAAGACATGAAGCAATGCCGGGAACAGGGCATCGAGCGATTCCGATGCTCCATTCTTCGAGCCCGGTAAACTTACGATCACTGTTTTTCCACGTACGCCCGCGATACTCCGCGACAGCATTGCAAGAGGGGTCCGCGCTTGTCCGAACACGCGGGCGGCTTCCGCAACGCCGGGAATTTCTCTTTCGATAATTTTCTTCACCACTTCGGGAGTCGTGTCGCGCGGGCCAAGCCCGGTTCCCCCGGTCGTGACCACAAGGTCCAATTTCAATGCGTCGGCGTAATGCAAAAGCTTCTCTTCTATTTTTTTCGCATCGTCGGGAACGACAGCATAGTCGGCCACGTCGATATTCAATTCCTTCAACCGCTCTGCAATAATTTTTCCCGACACGTCTTCCTTTGTGCCTGCCGAAACGGTATCCGACATCACGAGCACGGCGGATCGGAGCTTCATGGCGCCGAATTTTGTAAAATCGGACTTTCCCCCTTTCTTGCTCAACAGCTTAACGCCGAGGATTTCCATTTCGTCGTCCAGCATTTTCATCATGTCGTAGAGCGTCAACGCCGCAACGGACGCGCCGGTAAGCGCCTCCATCTCCACGCCGGTTTTGTAGACCGCCTTCACCTCGACCGTTGCAACGATGTCGGTTTTTCCGATCGTAAACTCCACCCCGACAAAATCGATCGGCAGCGGATGACAGTATGGAATGATCTGGCTCGTATTCTTCGCGGCCTGTATCGCCGCTACTTTCGACACCTCAAGCGGATCCCCCTTCGGAATTTTATTTTCCTGGATGAGTACTATTGTCGAGGGGGAGACGCGTAATGTTGCTTGCGCAACTGCGGTCCGGAGCGTCGTTATTTTTCGTGAGATGTCGCGCATCGCATATCCTATTGATTGACTAAAAGATTGTTTTAACCGCCAAGAGGTAATCTAAAAAAGCGGAACTTCCAAACGAAAGTCAAGTTTGTTTGGGTTGAGAGTAAACCATCCTATAGATTAAAGCTTTCGGACGGCTGCTACAATAATTGAGTCGTCCGAAGCAATCAAGGCGTGCGGCATAGGTAGATGCCGCTGACAAATTCCTTCAACGATAATTCTGCTTCTGTTCCTTCCACAACGGCAGGAAGACTTTGCTTCCATACATCGGCTCTGCGAGAATCCTATCCACTTCTGCGGCATGGTCTTCGCCGTGCGAATCGAACCACTGGTGGTAGTATCCTTTCGTCTTCAAAACGTATGTTCTATTCACTCCGGGGGCAGCCGGAGGGATATCGAACGAGACTTTAGCAGACTGTCCCAGCATCATCGCGTAGTACTGATCGTCGTCCTTAGCGAGAAGGCCGCTCACATCCCTCCCATCGTCCGTGATAGCGCTCACGGGAGAAAATTCTTGAACGACAACATCGGCATCGGACGAGTAATCGAGATAGACCTCGTCAATCTTCCACAAATCGGTAGTGCACTCAAGCTTAATTTTCACCGTATCGCCGGCAACCCCATTGAGGTTAAGAAGAGCAACTTGTGGTTTCGTTATCAACGGTCCGACATCGACGATCGCTGCCTGCTCGATCCACTGCTCTTGCTGCCACACGCTCACGCGCAGCATTCCTTCTCTCAGCATGAACCTGACAAACTTCATTCGCTCTACAGGATCGTTTTCCAGCCGTTGGTACCACTGAAGCCGGTTTTCCCCTTTCATTTTGAAGATATGCTCGAAGGCAAAAACGGCAAGCCGTGTGTTCGTGCCGGTGACGATAATTTTCGCTGTCTTTGCCGCAGCCGGCTTCCGGAATTCAAGGAACAAGCCGTCGCGCAAACCCGAACTCTGTGTAAAATCTTTGCTGTTGAGGTCGCTTTGCCAATAGCGCTTGTCTTGATTCAATACCTCGTTGAGCCGGTTGCTTCCGTTGAAATCGATACATCGCAGGGGTTCGACCTTTTGTGATATCGTGTGCATCCCCCCTTTGAAGTCGGGGATCACCGTTACGCCATGTGGCGCATCGACTGAAAGAATTTTCATCTCGTTCGTGTATTCTGTTTCCTGCCCTTCATCGGTCACTGTCAGCATCAACTTTCCATGCTCGGGCTGTGCATGATGCAAAACATCAAACGCTGTCCGTTCGGCTCCTTTGAAAACGGCGCCTGCAAATGTTTCCGACTCCAGGTATTCCGACAAACCCTCGTGCGAGTACACCAACGGACAACAAAACCCGCCTCCACCACCACCTCCGCCTGGAAGAGTACTTACCGTCACCAAACTCTGATGTTCAGCAACAGTGAATCCTTTGTTATTAAAGTCCGTTAAATACGACGCAACCGTTCCAACGAAGAACACAGCGGCTCCGGCAGCGATAAAATCTTTTAGAGGCGCCGACACGTCGGATTGGAGATATGCTATATCATGTATGTTCAGTGCGCCGTAGAAATGTTGTTTCCTTCCTTCCTGGATCTTATTTCCCGAACCAACTACGAGGGAGTCTTTCAATGCAAAGGTTTGGAGTTCATACAGCGTACTATCATTCATCAATACTCTGAGGTTCCCTTCGGTCGGAGTGTAGGGTAATTGAGACGTCCTCGTAATTTTTTCAGAGGATTTGCACCCGCCGCTCAGTGCGGCCAGCACGATAACGATAATGAGGGTTGCATACTGTAGATTTTTCATGACCGACTCCTCCATTTGTTTCATTGGACAAACCGTCTGATGACGAGAGAAGAATTCCTGCCGCCAAAGCTGTAATTGTTCGACATTGCAATGGTGACCGCACATGACCGGCCATGCTGCGGAACACAATCAAAACTGAAAGCGGGTTCGGGTTCTTTGAGATTAATGGTCGGGGGAATCCATTGATGAAAAATCGCCAACGATGTAATGGCAAGTTCAACAGCACCGCATGCACCGAGCAAATGCCCCGTGATGGGTTTCGTAGAACTTACTGCAGGACCGTGGCCGGATTTGCCAAACACCCGTTCGATGGCTTTTGCCTCAGCATTGTCATTGAATTGAGTGGCGGTCCCATGCGCGTTGACATACTGCACTTCGCAAGGATGGATATTTGCCTCTTTCATCGCCGCTTCCATGGCATCGACAATCATGCTTCCTTCCGGGTCCGGTGTTGTCTGGTGATACGCATCCGTGCTTTCACCGAAACCGACGATCTCCGCATAGATGCGTGCACCGCGTTTCAATGCCTGCTGAAGTTCTTCAAGAATCATCATTGCTCCTCCTTCGCCCATCACGAAGCCGTTGCGATGGACATCGAATGGTTTGCATGCAGTTGCGGGACAATCATTGTCCGTAGAAAGCAAGTGAGCAGTTGAGAACAAGGAGACAATTTCTTTGGATAATGGAGCTTCATCGCCTCCCGCGAATGCAACGTCGAGTTCGTTCATTTTTATTTTTCTGAAAGCATAACCGATGGCGTAGGAGGACGAAACGCTCCCCATAGAAAATGTCACCGCCGGGCCGTGCACGTGAAAATGTAGCGCGACGTCGCCGGACGAGCTTCCGGTCATTCCTTTGAGCAATGCCGACGGACTGACGCGCGCCGACGGCGCTTCGAGCATCGCCCGCTGCTGCGAGAGGTTGGAATTTATGCTGCCGAGCGACGTTCCGTCAAATACCCCGGTGCGTTTGGACGTTGTGCCTTCCATTACACCGCCCGCATCGTTATACGCGAGTTCCGCCGATGCGAGGGCAAATTGCGTGCATCGCTCCGTCCGTGAAATTGTTTTCCGGTCGATAAACTCTGCCGGGTCAAAATTTTTCACCTCCGCGCCGATTCGCACGGGAAGATGTTCTTCGCTGAAAGCGTCGACAACGCTTGCGGCGGAAACTCCGTCACGAACGTGATTCCAAAGCTGAGCGGCCCCTATCCCCCCCGGCACGGCAACGCCGATTCCTGTTATGACAACGCGACGACGTTTCATAATTTCCTCCTTAAAAATATATCGTTCCTCGTATACCAAGGACGACGCTGTTGAGATGAAGATCGACGGGGGTGCCGTCGCTTAATTGGGTTTTCGTCGTGGGGAATGCGCTCAATGTTACATACGGCGTCACCGAGAAAACATTCTGGTAATCCACATCGGCCCCCGCCGTGATGCTCATGCCGATTTCCGACGCGGACACAGAGACCGACGCCAGCTGATTGTACTGGGTCGTGTTTTGATCGAGTGTATCAACGGGAGAAATTCTATCCCCGTAATATTGTTCGGCGCTGATATAGACAACAGTAACGCCCGCACCAACGAAAGGAAAAATCCGCGTCTCTTTGAATGTCTGCAAACGATACAGGAGTGAAGCGGACAACCATTCCATAAGAACATTATCGCTGCCTATAGTTTTTCCGGCTTCACACAGTGCCGCGAACGAGCTTGAGAATCGTATCTTAAGATCCAGCAATCGAAGCGGTGAGACGTTCGTGTTCAGGCTATTGGGCACAATATCATAGCCGAGGTTTCTGTAGCGATCTTCAACTCTCGTCAGTGCTGAGGTGATGCCGCTGAGATCGGCAAAGTACGCCGAATAGCCGAAGCCAAATCCCCAATCCGGAAAATCATCCAAAAAATATTTCTTGGCATTGCCGGCAAACGGTAGTTCTTCATCCCTCCATCGTCCAGCCGGTATCGATGAACGTATGGTTGATGTATCGAGCGGGGATGCCAAAGCGCCGTGCACCAAAAACCTCGCTGCGGTTGTATCAAGTTGGAAAGCCGCGAATGAAGGCTGGGCGCCCATATGATATCTCCCCTCCAGCAGGTCCTCAAAATGATCGATCTTTTCTGAAATGTTGATAAGGTAACCGACCGGATAAAAGACGATCGTATCTTTCGGCGGCCCGAAATTCGGGCGCAGAGAGATTTTCGCGTAACATCGCTTATCGGTTGATTGATAAAACACGGCGCTCTCAAAGTCATTAACCCGCATGAGGATCTGGAAGTAATCCCGTCCCTGCCTGTCGAGTTTTGCCCCGATTCGCGGGCTCAGGATAATGACTTTCACACTATCCTGGGCAAAAGCAACAGTGTATATGAAGCTGACGCATGCAAGGATAAAAAGCGAACGAAGAGTCTTCATACAATCCTCCACAAAAATTGAAGAGCTGCCTGCCTTCTTTCTTAACTCTGGAGTAAATCTAACAGATGGGATGTTGATTGTTGTCACGCGGGCGTCATTGAATTGTAAAAAAATTGTCATGGGTTACATAGTTAAGACAAAGAAATGAATGATCGGTGCTTTCTAGGAGGAATTGTGGCTGGGCCATGCCAAGATACTCACGGCAAGAAGTGAAGTGTGTGGCTGCAATCCACTCCGTTTTCTTTTGGTGATTTCAATATCGCGCGGACAAATCGTCGGGAGGCGGTTCCGTGTCATGACAAGTGGCTAGGCGACGAGAGGCCTTAACCATACTTTGCCATCATCTCTTTGGTGTTTTAGTATATTCTTATTCTGGTGCCAATGGAAAAACCATATTCCGGCACGCCTCCTGAGTTACCATACCGGCCGTTGATGAATAAGAAGTGATTCGTGGATAATGGAAAATCGATTTGTCCTGCCAACCCGGCATAATAAGGAAACTCGCTCAAGCCCAACCAAAGGTGGGTATTCTCTGAAGCTGTCATCCCAGCCCCAACGCGGGCAAATCCCTTGCCAGAACTTAGAGGAACTTGGTCGAGCATTGAGACCTCCCCATAGATGTCGTTAGCGTCTCCAACCCGCAGCCCGGTTGTGCCGAGCGAAAAATATCTGGAGTCAAAAGCAAGATCCGGATACGGGATGATGTACGATCCGCCGGGATGCGGAAAGCTGGACACAATTAATCCAGCCCTAAAAGGGGCCTCAAATTTGTGCGTCACCTTCACACCAGCATCATTAAATGAATTTGGATGAGTGTTCCCAGCGCAAGCGGGTGTCGCGTACCGTCCCGTCCCAACACCAACAGAATATTCAGCGAACGAGCTGTCAGCGGGCGACCAACCTACAATATAGGGCGTAAGAATAAGAAAGGATAATTTTTGGAAGGACGATAGCTTCATACATTACTCCTGATGTTTTGTTCTCGCCGCCTAACGAACTCAAACTCGCTGTCTACGACTCTTCGAGTCGCAGACTCGTAGAGCGGCCACGCAAAGACTGATTGATTTTTCTCTTTGAAAATCACGTTGATCTTTGGCGGGAATGTTTCCTTTTTAATATGGTCAGGCAGCAACAAAGATCACTTGATTTGCTGTTGTCGTTGAAAGAGCTGATAGATTACATTTAGCTTGCCCATATGATTGAATCCTGAGAAATAGAACTCTTCGTCAACGCTGGTCGCTGAACCGATAGAACCGCCTGTTATGAATCCCCACACACCGCCGAAGATGAAACCTGCAGTTCCGACGACGATTGCCGCAAAAATTTTGACAACTACCCGCGAAGGGGGGTCTCCACCTTGTTTTGCGGCAACTGCACCTCCTGCGCCACCAATTAGAAAACCCGCTATTGCACCTGTGTACGCACCAACTTTTGCTCCCGACCAAAAGCCTCCACCGTTAAAATGTCGTATCCCGATAATTGAATCTATACAAACAGAACGGAGACGAATCGAATCTCGAACATAGAGAGAGTCTCGCGAAAAACTATCCAGAGACATCCCAGACAGAGTGTCGCCTGTTGAAAGGAACACGTACCAGTATCGATCTTGGCTGAACCCAGTCGAGAAGACAAGAGGTAATATCAGAAGCAAAGTTTTCATAATTCCTTTTTTTAGAAGCAATGTGAAAGACATAATCGATTCAAAAAGAATCGGAGGCATCAAGTGTTTCACCTAAAATCTCCTTCACTTGCTTCCACCGCACAGGATACGTGCAGCAGACTCCTCTATAATGGGCGGCGCCAGACGCTTCCAGAAGTACCAGCATTGAGCCCTGTAGAAGTCCCAGCATAGAGATTTGTGCCGGAGACAAGGAGAGTGTTGACAAAAAGATTGTTCAGACCATCATTGGCCGCCGTCCAACTTGTGCCGTTGTTCGTTGAAAGGTAAACTCCGCCGCCCTGCTCTCCGGCAAAAAGGTTCGTTCCGGAAACTGCAAGAGCTGAGACTACGGCACGAATCAAACCGGTATTCTCCCCGGTCCAGCTTGCGCCGTTATTTGCGGAGAGATAGACGCCGTAATCAGTGCCGGCAAAGATATTCGAACCGGAGACGGCAAGGGAATAGATAGAAGCATACGGCGATATTCCATTGTTGACTGCGGTCCAGTTTTCGCCGCTGTTCGTTGAAAGAAAAATGCCGCCCCCTTGGGCAGTACCCGGCAAAAAGATTCGTGCCGGAGGCGGCAAGAGAATAAACCCAAGCATTTGTCAATCCAGTATTAACCGCAGTCCACTTCGCACCGTTATCTGTGGAAATAAAAACTCCGCCGCCGCCGGTTCCTGCAAAAATATTTGTATTAGAAACAGTGAGAGCATAAACATCATACGCCGAAAATGCGCTTGAACTGGTGTTCGGCGGAAGTGTGCTGGCCAAGCCTATAGTATCCACAATCCAGCTCGTGCCATTATTCGAAGAAAGAAAGATGCCGCCGCCAGCTGTGCCGGCAAAAAGAACCGTGCCCGAAACGGCGAGAACCGCGACACTGGTGTTTGTCAATCCGGAATTCTCCGCAGTCCAGTTTGCGCCATTGTTGGTGGAGAGGAAAACGCCGCCATTTGTCGCGGAAAACAGGTTTGTGCCGGAGACTGCAAGAGAGTTAACAGTATTGTTCGTTATCCCGGAGTCAGCGGCGGTCCAGATCACGTCATTATTCTGCGGTGAAGTTGGACTGTTCGAGCCTTTCTTACAATCGGCCAGAAAAAGGAGAAGGACAGAAGTTATTAGAAAAATTAATTTTTTCATGTTGCCCCTTTCTTTGAAGAGGGTTTAAATAGGATGCATAGCCAAGCGTCAAGTGATTCATGTGTCCTGACACACCGAAGCCCAACGCAGCGACGTGCAGCATTGAATTCGCCATCGGGTTGAACAAATGGCATGTCACCCAATTTGAAGATCATCATTTGTATAAAAAAGGCCAACTCCAATGCCCCTTTATTGATAATGAAATTAATCTATCCTTTTGGCACTAAATGTCCCCTGTGTAATCTTTACTGTATCAGATAGGGAAACAAGCGTTCCTGAAAAAGTACCTGCAACTATATCATTAACTGCACCGTACTCAGTAACGTTAATTGAACATGTGCCGAGTCCATAATAATTAATTGTCCCCGATTGTTGAATAGTCAAAGTCATTTTGGCATTAGTGAGATTTGTCCAGCTTCCTGTAGACGTAGAAGGGAAGATGAGATTGAGAGAAGTATCGTTTGAGCTTAATAAATTAAGGTCGCTCACCATTGTTCCGCTGTAGGTCAACGAATCATTGATCGATTCTGTATAATGAGAAGAATATGGCACGTTGCCGCTGTGACTAACAGGTATACCATTAAGCATATATCTATACTCTAATGATGCATTGCTCGTGCTTACTTGAATTTGCGTAGGCTCATCCTTTTTGCATCCATAACATAAAATGGAGAATAGCATAACCAGTAATGCAAAATATAAAATGCGTTTCATAATCGGTCCTCTCTTATTAATGTTCAATGTCGTTTTTCTAATGGACTAGAGCAGACCTACGGTGGTGCGCGGCATTGCGTTCGTCGACATATGCTTCTATATGATTGAGAGACCGTTCAGGGCGCAAGTCGGCTCCGGAATTAATCCCGAATTGTTCATTACGTCGTTCTATTATTATCAATAGCCAGCTGGAGAATCCGCCGTTTCATTTTTATATCCTTGTGAGTCCGCAGGTCGTAGGTCTCGTAACTATCAGAGCCCGTGGCGATGCCGCCGATAATAAAGCCCCCCACGCCTCCGATTATTCCTCCGGCCATTGCATCAGGGCCCGGACCAAGGTCAATGTTGATGGCGAATGAGTTGCTCGGCTTTGGCTTTTGGCAGGATAAAGCGCCGATGAATGCGCCTGTAGCGGCGCCAACCAGAAATCCGACCCCGTCTCCATCTGAAAAGTGTCCCACCTTAAAACCTACCAACACCGCTATGGAGGCTATTGGGAAGGACGTTACTTTACCATTATAGGCAACAAAAAGAGTTGAATCGGAGAGAGAATCGAGCCTGCTCGCAGTAAGCGTGTTATGGGAGACAAAAGTCAATCTCCATATTTTCTCTTGGGCAGACGACATTGCTGCCGAGATGCAAAGAATTGTCACGATCAGTAATAGTTTTGTGATAGTCTTAGACATGCATTGTCGCCTTTCATCTGGATGCTAATCTAAACGATTTGAAACCAATCGTTGTCATCCCGGGGTCAATGAATTGTAAAAAAATTGTCACGGCGGGATGTGAACTGCAAAGTGGCTCTATAACAAAGATCCAGCCCTGCACTGCTGCC
This sequence comes from uncultured Bacteroidota bacterium, assembly GCA_963772165.1. Taxonomy (GTDB): domain Bacteria; phylum Bacteroidota; class Ignavibacteria; order UBA10030; family UBA8401; genus JAGVPT01. The sequence goes on from CAVYWA010000010.1 coordinate 291,658, forward strand.
GTGGGGATAGTCGATCAATGCAAGAATGAACTACTTCACAAACTTGTAACCGGCCGTGTGGACGATGAGGAGGAGTTTGGTCTTAAGTGAAAGTGCTTCAATTTTTTCGAAAGGAGAGAATAAATTGTCAACGATAGCTTTGTGAATGTTACACCATCGCCCTCGACATCGTCAATGAGGATGTCGTGTGAAATGATTTTTCTTTCGCGCGAGAAAATATTTCATTATCAGACGTACCACTCCGCTCGCGTCAAAGGGAGATTACTTTTATCTCGGTCGGGCTTCACAAAAAGCGTTTGGTAAATCGTGTGCCGATTCATCCAAAAGCCGAGACCGGCACTGGCATGGCTTAAACGCCAGATGCGGTAGGTGGGTTCGTCCGTGAGTTTGACCGCTTCTTCGTGATGCGCTTCCAATCGTGTCAACCAGTGGTGGAGTGTCAGCGCATAATGTTCGCGCAGGCTTTCGACGTCACGCGCCTCGAAGCCGCTTATCTCTGCGGCATGCAACGTTGTGCTGAGCGGCAACACTTCACCGTCAGGGAAGACGTAACGGTTAGAAAACGTATCCCCTTTTTTGGGGGGATCATTGAGGCTTGTGGCGATGCCGTGGTTAAGAAAAGCTCCGCCCGGTTTCAGCAGGCGCCATGCCCTTCTGAAATATTCAGGAAGTTTCGCTTCTCCGACGTGTTCAAACATTCCTACGCTGACAATTTTGTCATACTTTTCGGATTCATCGAGTTCGCGGTAATCGCGAACCTCCGCGCGGCATCGGTCTGTTAACCCCTCACGGCGGATCCGCTCGTTCGCTAACCGGGCTTGAGGCTCACTGACAGTAACGCCGACAGCGGTAACGCCGAAATGTTTCGCGGCATACATGATCAATCCACCCCAGCCGCAGCCGATGTCGAGCAGCCGTTCGCCCCGGCGCAACCTCAGCTTACGGCAAATGACCTCGAGCTTGTGTTCTTGTGCCGTATCCAAATCATCATCCACCGATTTGAAATAGGCGCAGGAGTAGACCATGCGTTGACCCAGCCACAACGCAAAAAATTCATTCGACGCATTATAGTGATACGTCACGGCCTGCCTGTCGCGTTCTTTGGAATGGAGAGCTCCCGTCAATCGAGCAGCTCGTCGTCCGATGCGTGGCCTTCCGTGCGAAGGCAGCTTCAAAAGTTTCTGGAGAAGGCGAGCTTTTCCAGCGAGGGTTAACTCCATTGCGAAAAGATGGCCCGCCATCTTGATCGCCGCTTCGATGTCTCCTTCGACGTCAAAGTCATCGTAGATGTATGCTTCGCCGAGCGCAATCTCATTCACGCGCAGAAACATCTTTCGTAAAGCGCCGGGATGCTGCAGGACCATCGTGAAAAGAGCGTTCTGACCCGGCTCCGGCTGCCACGTCGTACCATCCCAGAAACGAACGGCAAAGTCACGCGGATGGTAATTGGTAAAAACTTCTTGAAGAATGGAAAGGCTAAGCCCGACGTAAGCGTCCTGGGATGAAACCTGTGTCGTTTGCATGGTTATTCCCTCCTTAGGCATTGATGGCTAAACAGAGTCCAAGCATCTTAAAAAACTGCGCAGCGTGGCTTCTTATTCTATAACAATTTTGTTCACCAATAATTTCCCTTTTGCTCTTTCTAGAGCGTCGGGAATATCCAGCCCTTCCTTCAGCTGGAACGACGCCGTGCGAATCAGCCCGTTGATGTCTGTACCCTCTTGGTTTCAGAATGTATCTCCCAGCGTGGTCTTTCAATTCATTAAAACGCTACCTCACAAATTTGTAACCGGCCGTGTGAACGGTGAGAAGATGCTTCGGTTTGGACGGAACTGTTTCTATTTTTTTCCGCAGGGAGAGAATATAATTGTCAACACTCCGAGTCGTAGGTGTTACAGCATAGCCCCAGACATCGTCGAGCAGCATATCGCGTGAAATGACTTTGCCTTCGTGCTCCGCAAAATATTTGAGGAGCCGAAACTCGCGCGCACTCAGCTTCAATTTCTTTTTCCCCTTTATCGCCTCCTGCTTGCCGAAATCGGCGTGGACATCGCCGAAGTGCGTCTCGCTTACCGTGGATTGCATTGCTGTTTGCCGGCGGAGAAGAGCCCTTACGCGAGCAATCAATTCTCTAAGGCTGAACGGTTTCGTCATATAATCGTCCGCACCGGTTTCCAGCCCCAACACCTTATCCATCTCCTGTTTTTTGCTGGTGAGCATGAGGATCGGCGTTTGCACGCCAGCAGCTCTTAAATCGGCACAAATCTCCCTCCCATTTTTGTTAGGCAGCATCAGGTCGAGGATGATGAGTGCAACGGTTTCGCGCTTCGCCATCTGATACCCCTTTTCTCCGTCCGTTGAAGACCGGATGGAAAAATGCTCTTCCGTGAGCGCATCATGCAGGCCCTGTTGAATAGCAGGGTCGTCTTCGATAATCAGGATTGTTTTCATGGCCATTCTATAAGTACGCTGATGAAAAATAACCGCCAGGGCGCCAAGGGAAATGGAGTCAATTACTTCTTTACAAACTTCCCACGTCTCTTGACGTTCTTGGCGCCTCTGCGGTTCGCTTTCTGAAATCTTTGGACGGGGAAAAAAAGAGTGAACGAGCTTCCTTTGCCAAATACGCTTCGGACCTCTACCCGCCCGCCGTGCTCATCCATAATATGCTGAACGAGAGAAAGTCCGAGCCCGACACCCTGGACCGCACCGCCGTATGAAGGCTCGCGGTAAAACTTCTCGAACAAATGAGGGAGCGCTTCTTCAGCAATACCGTCGCCATGATCATCCACCCGGCACAGGACGAAGCCGTTTCTTCGCAGCACTGCGACCGAGATGAATTTTTCCCGCGACGAATATTTTATCGAGTTTGATACGAGATTGATCATCGCCTGTGCGACCGCATCAGCATCGGCGTGGATGACTTGTTTCCCTTTCGTCAACCGTACCTTCACCTTGAACCGATGCTTTTTGAGCTGGTATTTCATCGTGCCAAGGACCTGCCGAGCAAGAACGCACAAGTCAAGATCTCTAAGAACGTACTCTTTTCCCCCTTTTTCAATCCGCGCTGTGTCGAGAATATTCGTCACCATCCGGTTCAGCCGGTCCGACTCCCCATCGATGATACGAACGTACTCATTCGCTTTCGTATCCCGCGAAGGAAGGCGCCGCTGCAGCAATTCAGAAAATAGTTTGATCGATGTCAGCGGCGCGCGCAATTCATGCGAAACGTACGAGACAAAATCGGATTTGAGGTCGCTCAACTCTTCATAATGTTTTGTTTCTTCGCGTTCCAGGATAATGCGTTCCTGCAGCATCAGCCGCTCGAGTATTTCCGCAGCCTGCGCGCAGAGCGTGAGAACAAAATCTATTTCGTCCTCATCATATTGTCTGTTAGCGGAATTGGAGCGCAGTGCGACCAATCCAAGTACTTCGTTCGATACTGCTTTCATCGGTACGAAAACGCTGAACCCCTGTTCCCGGAGAACGTTTGCATGGGAAAAATCCATCGCATCGTTCGGTGAGGCAATCGACTCCGTCAACGCAACGAGCGGAGACGATTTTAGCGCGGCCGCGAAACTCTTTGACGGAAGGATCTGTTGCCGGGGTTCCGGCCCATGAACGGCGATGAGCGTGAGAAAATCATTTCTCATCAAGTAAACGGCCACCGTCTCTGATGGGACAATATCCCGGATTGACTCCGAGAGCCGCGTACACAGCTCTTCGTCGGTCAGCACAGAGTGAAGGCTTTCGGTCATAGTGGTCATTGCTGTGCGAAAATTTGTCCGGGCGGCAAACAGCGATTCGTCAACGAGCCGTTGAATTTTTCTTCTTAACGGATTGATGAGCAGCGCAACAACGAGTGTGATAAGGACGACGTATAAATATCCCTCGAACACCACCTGCCCGCCAATGATGGAAGTGAGAAAGAGTACGATCACGACATAGGCTGCACCGATGAAGAGCGTCAGCACGGAGTACACGATACTCCGATTGATGATGACTTCGATATCAAACAGCCGGTATTTGATGAACGAAACAGCAAATGCAAACGGAATGACCAGGTAGGCGATTGTTGTGTACTCTTCGTCGATAAGATATTTCGAAAATAACAACTGCGGTAAAATATACAGGAACAAAAACGGGATTGCGCCTGCAACAAATCCCCACAATAACCATTTTGTTCGCCGGCGCTCTTCGGGCGTCGCCGCAGCCGCGTACGAATGGATGAGGTTGAATAGCCCTGCGCCGATATAAATAAAGAGAGCGATATGAAAAATATCATAGACAGATTGAAATCGGGTAAACGATGCGATCGAATGGTGCTGCAAAGCGCCGAGATAGAAGTACAGCGATCCGGCCAGCATTGCCAGCGCGGGAATGAATGTTACAACCATAGCTGGCAGCTGCGAGGCAAACTTTGGTCTCGGATAGAGCATCGTGAAATAAAAGAACATCGGAATGCCGACTTCGTACGACACGAAAAAAATGCATGGACGAACGAACCTCTCCATCATCGTGGGGAAAGCGGCTCCCCACGTCAGCATAACGACGGAGGCAAAACAAATCATCATCCAGTGGAGCACGCGGCCTGCAAGATCGCGCCAGCCATGCCATAAGACATAAACACCGATTCCCCAGATGCCGAGTCCGACAAAGTATGTTATAATAACAAATCGCAGCGACGGATAGAATGGAACGAGCGTGACAGGACTCTCCTCAATTTTATCCGCACGCCGGTAAGTCACCAGCACCGTATCTCCGATAGAAGACATATCAGATAAAAATTCAAGCGCTTCCGGAACGGCAACAGGTTCTCCGCGCCATCGCAGGACAACGTCCCTCCGCTCAACAGTACCGCACGCCTTGCGGTCAATAATATTGGTGACATAAGGATAACCCTTACGGTCCTCAACCTGAAAAGGAGTCGTGGCACGTTCGATAAGCGCGGGAATATGCAGGAAACACACCAGAAGGACGATGCAGTCAGCAGCGAAATATGACCAAATGCGCAGGGTGAACTGCTTCATGGTTCGTCGCAAAAAAGGAGAGATGGAGCGCCGGAGCTATGGTAAAGAGGAAAATGTTAAGAGTCAAGCGAGAGGCCGGAAGTAATGTTACAGTTTGAAGGTCATTGCGATCCCGCTCTTCGAGCGGGATCGCAATGACTTCTTCTTGAGAAAGGAAACCAAACTGCAATACTACAGGCCGGAAGGTCGGCCGCATACTTATACTTCAGAAGGTATCTTTGAAAAATGAACCTATGACAAGATATTCAAAAAATATAGCAGAAGAGCCTTCGGAAAGTTTCTCAAAGGAGCCCGCTTTTATCGGGGCAAACTTCGACCGCGAGGAAATTCAGCCGAGTTTATTTTTCCATCCCGATTGAAAACATTCTCTCGAGGTCGTGTTTCGAATAGACGCGAAACGCGATAAGCGTCTCCGATTTTTCTATGCCAACCACTTTCCGGATATGGTCGGTGACCAGGTCGGCAAGGCGGTCATTATCTTTCACACGAATGATCACCGCCAGGTCATAGCGCCCTGCCACGGAATGGACCTCCGTGATACCTTCGATATCCGCCAATTGTTCGGCAACGGGATTGATTTTGTCTCGTGCAACGGTCAACAGGACGATTGCGGTCACCATATCACTTCTCCTTTTGTAATTTTTTGTAAATGTCCGCGACGTGAATTTCCATATAGCGCGACGGATTTTTCGCCGCTCCAAAACCGAATTTTTGGTACAGGCCGTGAGCATCGCGGGTCAGCAGCGTGAAACGCCGGAGTCCCTGCAAATCCGGATGCTTCATCACACATGACATGAGCCATGTTCCTAATCCTTTTCCGCGGTACGATTCAAGAACGTACACATCGCACAAGTACGCGTAGGTTGCATGGTCAGAAATAACACGCGCAAAACCGATTTGCTTACTTCCATCAAACAGGCCGAAACATAATGAATGCTTGATCGCACGCTCCACGATTTCTCTCGGAATTCCTTCAGACCAATAACAGTGCGTCAAAAAATCATAAATCGCTTCGATGTCCAATTTGGACGGATCGGCTGAAACCGTAAATTGATCGCGTTTGTATTCAGGGTGCATGAGTTAAAGATATCCAGGCTGTTATGTCTCGGCTGTTAGCTGTTCATCGTTGATTGCGCGCTTTCCAGCGTCCCGTGTTCTATACGGGATTCATTGTTCAAGGCTTATAGAGACCGGCTTTGTTCGCTCCAGCTAAGCCCGCGTCATAGGTTCGCTTATCCACGGGGGAAAGCGAACGGGCCATGGCGGAATCTATAATTTTATAGATGCGGATATTGCTCAATGCATCGCCAATGACATCGAGGGCGGAGTCGGACGTTGTCCATTCCAGCTTGTCATACGCTGATAGATTAAGCGGGCGGGTGTACTGCCGAAGCGTTTTCTCATAATCGACGTTGTAAAACGACTCGAAATATGACATAACCAGTTCGCGAAGCGATAGCATAAACAGGTTCGCGGTATCGAAGCCCGACAAAATTCGATTTTGCAATCGCCCCGAACCGCCCGTGACGTTTGAATAAAGCAATCACATGGTCGTCGTCACGAACCGCATCCATGTCGACGATCAGCGGCGGATATCCTAATCTTCTCAAAGCCATGGCGGCAAACACTGCTCCATCATAGCAATGCGCGACGCGGTCGCGGAGAACCGTTCGCGGCGAACGGTACCTCGAATCGGCGCTATACTTAAGAATGTCAAGAAATTCCTGGATCTTCACAGAGGACGTGAGAGTTGAAAGCACTCTCATCTCCGGCTTTGTCCAGCCAGCGGCGTTGGGATCGTGCTTAGTGCGATGCTTCATTTGTGCGAAACCCCACCCTTGGTTCCTCCCCTTACAGGGGATGGATAATGTTTTTCATTTTAGGATCTGCTCGAGGTGATGCTTCAGATGTCTTGCGTAATCTTTAATCACAAATTCCAGCGTCACGGGCTTGTTGTCGCCGATAATACATAAATGGTCAAGCGCGCTCCCGGGAATTGCAGAACTAATATGAAGAAGGTGAAGGTTATAGCTCTTCCACAACTGGAGAAGATTCTCCCACGATTCGTTTTGGTACCGCTGCGTCGAGACCCAGACTTGCTGCTCGTAGCCGGGAATTCTCAACTCAGCACTCAACTGTGCCCGGACGAATCGTTGATGATTGTTTGCGGCGGAATCGATAAGGTGCCCGAGAATTTCTTTCTTCGACCACTTTTCCGGCGCCGATTTTTTCTTGCTCTCCGATTCAGAAATCTTGGCAAGCTTTTTTGATGATTGAACAATAAGGGATTTGAGTTCATCAATAGTCTTTTGCATTGAGTTGTCTCCTTACCGATGGAATTTCTTTAGCAATCCAACCCCACCCCGTCATCCCCTTACAGGGGAGGGATTCTGAACTTCAGCAGCACTCTCCTATTTTGTATCGAACGCCTGGTTGCGAACCATTTTGAACATATCGTACGGCGCCGGATCTCCACCGAGATATTTGTGAAACCAATCCAGGTGTGCGTTGTAATACAGGGGCATGGATTTCACGCCGCTCGGCCAGTGGCCGTCATTCGGAAAAACGATCAAACGAGACTGAACATTCATTTTTTGAAGATCGGTAAAGAACTCCAGGCTCTGGGGATACGGAACGCGATAGTCCTTCTCGCCGGTGATGACAAGGCACGGTGTTTTAAAATTCTTTACGAACTGATTCGGAGACCACTTGGTGTACAAATCGGATTCCCATGGCGCGCCCCCCAAATCCCATTGCGGGAACCACAGCTCTTCCGTTGAACCGTGCATCGCCGGCAGGTCGTAAACGCCCATCATACAGGCAATGGCCTTGAACCGGGATGTGTGCCCTTCAAGCCACATCATCATGTATCCTCCAAACGACCAGCCCATCGCCCCCATGCGGTCTTTGTCGACGTACGGAATTTTCTCGAGCGAGTCGGCAACGGCCATGACGTCCTGGTATACCGCTCCTCCCCAGTCTTTTGAAATCTCCGCCGTGTATTCCTGTCCGTATCCTGTCGAGCCGTGCGGGTTCGGGAATGCAACGATGTAGCCGCTTCCCGGATAGACCTGCCAATCGCCGCGAAACGCATCGGCCCACTGCGACTGTGGTCCGCCGTGGACATTGAGGATGAGCGGATATTTTTTCGACGGGTCAAAATTGTGAGGCTTGACGATAAATGTATGAACCTTTTGTCCCGTCGGCGATGCAATCCACATTTCCTCTGCGGGACGGATATCGACGGAGTCTTCGAGCGGTTTGTTGAAAAATGTTAACCGCCGGAGATTTTTCCCTTGCGCAGACGCGTGCCACATTTCCACCGGTTCGCCCACGGCGCGCCGAACGATGGCAAGCGTTTTCCCATCCGGCGATACATCAATCGCATCGATGTACTTCACATCCACAACCTGCGTGATCTCTTTCGTGTTCATCTCTACTTTATAGAGAGGCGTGTGTCCTTTGACGTCGGCGGTAAAATAAATGCTTTTTGAATCGGGCGCCCAGGTGATGTCGTCCACCCAATTATCGAATTTTTCCGTCAGCACGGTTTTCTCGCCGGATTTTCTGTCGTACAGTGCAATCCGGAAAAGGTCCGATTCGTACGCCGGAACGGCCTGCATCCGGTAAGCGATATATTTCCCGTCGGGAGAATAGCTCGGGTCGCCGTCGTATGATTTATTTTCAGCCGTAATATCTTTTGGTTCTCCCCCGGCAGTCGATACGATAAACAGGTCGGCGTTCGTGGTTTCAGCTTCGTTCGCATCATGGTTCGAGGCGAAGCAGACTTCTTTTCCGTCGGGAGACACAGCGACTCCGCCTCCTCCAAGCGAGAACATCGGCGCGTCGTAATCCCCCGGAGAAAGGTCGGTATATTTTTTTGCATCGATGTCATAGACGAACACGTGCGAGCGCCTTCCGTCCTTCCAGGAAGTCCAGTGCCGGTACAAAAGATGGTCGGCCATGTGCGCTTGAATCGGGCCGTTGCTCATGCTTTCATCAATTTTTTTGTTACAATCGCCGTCTGCGCCGCATTCCGGAAAGACGTCGCTCGTAAAGACGATGTGCTTGCCGTCCGACGTCCATACGGCATCGGAAACACCCGTCGCGAAATGGGTCATCTGGACCGGGTCGCCGCCGTCAAGCGGAAGGAGCCATGCTTGCAGCCCTTCATGGCGGGTTGAAAGAAAGAGAAGCGATTTTCCATCCGGCGACCATCGCGGATGATTGTCGGCCGCAGGATTATCCGTCAGCTTTCGGATATTGTTCCCGTCGGCGTCCATCAGATACACTTCAGTTTTGGACTTCCCTTCGGCGAGATTGCTTTCCGTAACGGTGAATGCAATATTTTTCCCGTCCGGTGAGATCTGCGGGTCTGCAACGCCTTTGATCTTATACAAATCCTCGATGGTAAACGGCCTCTTCTGGGCGAATGCCGCCGTCATCATCGCAACGGACAGCAAAAGGAGAAATGTTTTTTTCATCGGATGAGATTCCTTCGATTGGTGAGTGCGTTCTCTGAGAGAAAAAGTCTTGATTAAGACGATAGGAGAACAGCGTTTTCCGGACGGGATGCTACGATTCGATCACTTCTTCAGCACTTCTTCAATCGCGGCAATCAGCTGCTGCGTTGAAAACCCTTTGTCGAGGTACGTAATGTTCGCTTCCGATTGCCATGCACCGGCGTCCTGGGCTTGTGCCGTCATCATAATAACAGGGATGCGGGCCGTCATCGGTTCCGCCTGTAAATTCTCGACCATCATGAATCCGTTCATATTATCCATATGCACGTCGCTGAGAATGACGTCGGGTCTGTGTTTTGCCGCAGCGTCGAGCCCCTCCATTCCATCTTCGGCTTCAAAGGTATTGTATCCCCGTACTTTCAGCGACGCCGCAAGCGCCTTGCGAAACGCCGGTTCATCATCAACAATAAGAACGGTTTTCATTCACCATCTCCTGTAATTGGATTGTCGAAAGTAACAAAAGGCGCGATGAAAATCAATAAAACCGTTAAGAAATTACCGGCACAATTTGTGTGGCCTGGCGTCCTCCTCTCCCTTAGCGGTTAAAAGAAAACCGCAAAGGACGCCAAGGAGCAAATAGGGCAACTAACTCTTTAACCGAATGCAGATAATCCACCTCAGCTTCGAAATACATTGCTAATGTTGAAAAAAAATAGCGATTCAACCGGGCATCCCAAAAAACAAAACCCCGGAAAGTTCGTCCACTTGCCGGGGCTGAAAAGAAAAATCAAAACACTTCACTCTATTTTACCATTAACATCTTCTTGCGATAATATTCTTTCTTGCCTTGTTGATTGTTCATTGTTAATTGATAAATGTACATTCCAGTCGCCACATTTGACGCATTCCATACCTCTTGATTGTAACCCGCCGGCCTCTCGCCATTCACCAACGTCGTTACTTCCTGGCCGATGGAATTGTAAATCTTCAAAACTACGCGAGTATCGTTCGGAAGAAGGTAGGAAATTGTTGTCGAGGGATTGAAGGGATTCGGATAATTCTGGTACAATTCAAAATGATCTGGGGGATTGACGCTGACGTCGAGCTGTTTCATCCACTTTTCACCCGTTGAACTTGTAATCGTAAACGTCAGCGTCTGCGGTTTGTTGACCGGAGCGAGTTTGTCAACTGTAAATGAGAAAGAAGCCGCCGTGTCCCCTTTCGCGTTGAGTTGCTTTATGGTCTGGCTAAGAGACGTAAAGTGAAGCCATCCGGGAACGTTCGACACTTCCACCGTAATTCCGGAAGCGGCAACAGTTGAAGTGTTGTGGACGGAGAGCTCTATTCTATTATCCTTCGACTCAAACGGAAGCTGATGCTGGGAGAGTGCATAGGTAAAAGTGCAAAGTGAAAAAAAGAGTGTGATGAATACTTTCATACTTCCCTCTTCTTAGTTCGTAGTCCGGAGTCCTGAGTGCGGAGTCCGTAGTTTTTGTTTTCTGTTGATTGTTGATTGCGCCCTTCGAGAGCGCCCCGCATTTTTTGCGGGGATCATTGATCATTGATGTTCATTGTTCATTGACCAACATTCAGCGTAATCACAACTACCGGGTTCGTTGACAAATCCTGCGTCTTATTTTGCGAGACTGAGCCTGACTGTGCCCTGAATTGCAGGCTTGCAGGGAGAAGTTCCTTTGTCACATTCCCATTCACCGTATTTCCAAACTGTCTCCATGCACCGGAATAATAAGTTACGGCGGCATTATTTACCGGATTGTTCTGCGTATCTATCACATTCACGGTAGCCAAGACAGTCGAAAACGTTACCGTGTTATTACTGCCGACATCTTGCGTCTTGTTGTTACTGACATACGCATAGGCCATACTGAACTGGTAGCTATTCGGCAATAGCTCCATGGAAACTGCTCCGTTTGTCGTTGTGCCAAATGTCCTCCAAGCGCCGGAATAATACTGAACCGTCCCGGTGTCCATCAAATTTCCTTGACTATTTTTTAATTGAACAGTCGTATTCACAGTTTGAAAAACTACCGTCGGATTACTGTTCAAGTCTTGCTGTTTGTTGTTGCTTGCAAAGGCATACGTCACACTAAAAGAGTAGCTATTGGGTAGAAGTTCCATGGTGGTAATGCCGCCTAAGGTTGTCCCAAAAGTTCTCCACGCACCGGAATAATATTGCACGGTTCCCTGGTCAATAAGGTTTCCTTGACTGTTCTTCAACTGAACCGCCGCATTAACTGTTTGAAATACGACAGTAGAATTTGCGCCTATATCCTGCTGCTTATTATTGCTGGCATAAGCATAGGTCATGCTGAATGAGTAGCTATTGGGCAGAAGTTCCTTGGTAGTAACGCCGCCTGAAGTTGTCCCAAAAGTTCTCCACGCACCGGAATAATATTGCACGGTTCCTTGGTCAATAAGGCTTCCTTGACTGTTCTTCAACTGAACCGCCGCATTAACTGTTTGAAATACGACAGTAGAATTCGCGCCTATATCCTGCTGTTTATTATTGCTGGCATAGGCATAGGTCATACTGAAAGAGTAACTATTCGGCAGAAGCTCTTTCGTCGCTATGCCGTTTGTCGTAGTGCCAAATGCCCTCCAAGCGCCGGAATAGTATTGCACTAGTGCCGGTGTCCATCAAGTTGCCTTGGCTATTTTTTAATTGAACGGATGTATTGGTTGTCTGGAATACGACAATCGGGTTCGAGCTCAAATCTTGTGACTTATTGTTGCTGGCAAAGGCATAGGTCATGCTAAATGAATAGTTGACCGGCAGTAGTTCCATCGTTGCGACGCCGTTGCTGGTAGTTCCGAAATTCCTCCATGCACCGGCATAATACTGGACGGTTCCCGTATCCATCAAACTCCCTTGACTGTTCTGGAGTTTGACTTGTGCATTGACGGTTTGAAATACCACTGTATCGCTTCCGACGGTAACGTTCGATTTTGTTTGAACACCGTAGGCATACGTCATTTGCA
>CAVYWA010000011.1:0-310893 GCA_963772165.1 uncultured Bacteroidota bacterium
ACGTCCGGCGAATATTTGCTGGATGGAAAATCTGTCAACACGATGGACAAAGATGAATACGCCCGGATCCGCAACGAGAAAGTCGGGTTTGTGTTCCAGGGATTTAACTTACTCACCCGCACATCGGCCGTAGAAAATGTGGAGCTCCCTCTTTTGTACGATGCCTCCGACCGCATCCCGGATATTCGCCTGGCCGCCGTCAGCGCTCTTCGGCTGGTTGGGCTTGGCGATCGATTGCATCATGAGCCGAACCAGCTTTCCGGCGGGCAGCAACAGCGCGTGGCGATAGCACGGGCACTCGTTAATCATCCATCACTTATTCTTGCAGACGAGCCGACTGGAAATCTCGACAGCAAAACTTCTCTTGAGATCATGGCGATCTTTCAGCAGCTCAACGATAAAGGAAGCACCATCGTTTTGGTCACACACGAGCCTGATATTGCACTCTACGCTAAGCGCATCGTAGAAATGCGTGACGGACTGATTATCAAAGATGAGCGCATGACAAACCGGAGATATGCGGCAGAAAATCTTTTGGAACTTAATTGCGAAATCCTTTCCAGCCAACGGCTGGCGGGTGAGCAAGTATCTCAAAGGGTCGCCTCGACGATCTCCGCATAAAGGATAAACGGATATGACAACGCGCCAACTCAAACGAATTCCTCAAACGGCAATGCGAAGCATTTTGCGGAACCGCATGCGAAGCATGCTCACAGCGCTCGGAATCATTATCGGCGTTAGTGCCGTGATCATTATGGTGGCGATCGGGCGCGGATCTTCGCAGAAGATTCAAGAGAACATCAGCTCGCTCGGGACCAATCTGATTACCATTTCTCCGGGGACGGCGAAGAACAACGGCGTCAGTCAAGGCGGCGGAAGTTTTACGAAGCTCACTTTTCGCGATGCGGAGAAGCTGAAGAAAGAAGCGGTCCTGCTTCAGGGTGTGTCGCCGGTAGTCCGCGTTTCTGCGCAGGCCGTCGGCGGTGGCAATAATTGGTCAACGTCCGTTTACGGCGTATCCACAGAGTACTTCACAATTCGCAAATGGGAAATCGACCGCGGGGGCGAGTTGTTTACTGACCGTGATGTCGTCGCAAATAAAAAAGTTGCTCTCCTCGGCAAAACCGTCGCAGCAAATCTATTTCCATCTACCTCGGCAGTCGGAAAACAGATTCGCATCCGCAATACACCGTTCACCGTTCTCGGTGTTCTGAAATCCAAAGGACAAGGCGGCATGATGGATCAAGATGATATTATTCTTGCCCCCTCCACGACGGTTTTCTACAGGCTCAAAGGGGGCGAGTTTATCGATATGATCAACGCGAGCGCTGTTTCGGAGAGTAAGGTCGATGCCGCAGAGAAAGAAATCGAAACGCTCATGCGCGAATCGCACCGATTGCAGAGCACGAGCGACAACGACTTTTCCATCCGCACGCAAGCAGAGATTTTAGAAAAGATGTCATCGATCGGAGACGTCATTACGCTGCTTCTTGCTTCGATCGCGGGAGTATCGCTCTTGGTGGGAGGCATCGGCATTATGAATATCATGCTGGTTTCTGTGACTGAGCGGACCAGAGAGATCGGCATCCGCATGGCTGTTGGTGCGCATGAGAGGGATGTGCTGACGCAATTCCTCGCGGAAGCAGCAATGTTAAGTTTTTTTGCGGGAATAATCGGCATCCTGTTCGCCGTAGGAGTCACCGTCCTCATCAATGCATTCACGAGCCTTCGTGCATCGTTGTCTCTCGATATCATCGCGATTGCTTTTCTGTTCTCCGGGGCCATCGGAGTTTTTTTCGGATATTACCCGGCGCGAAAGGCTGCCGCTCTGAATCCAATCGATGCTCTGCGCTATGAATGATGGGTGAACAACGATGAAGTACACAAGTCGTTTTTCCGGGATTGCTTCCAAGCTGGTTCGGGCGTACATTGACAATTGTGGAAGAAAACATCGACGTCGGAGAATTGAAATCAGGGAACGAGCGGGCATTTAGAGCCTTGGTGGAAATGTTCCAGGACCGGGTGTTCAATACGTGTTTTGGATTTCTCGGAAATAGAGAAGAGGCAGAGGATGCAGCGCAGGAAACCTTTATCGATATTTTTTCTTCCATCAAACATTTTCGAGAGGACGCAAAACTCTCAACATGGATTTACCGAATCGCTGTAACGACATCGCTGCAAGCCATTCGAAGAAAACGGAGAAAGAAGCGATTTTCACTCCTCTTTACCGGTGATAGAAAAGATGATGCAATGGCGTCGGCAGCCGATTCCAGCATTAACAATCATCCGCTTGCCCTGTTGGAGAACAAGGAACGAGGGGAGCTTCTCTACAGAGCCATGAACAAGCTTCCAGCATCGCAGCGGGTGGCGTTCACTCTGCATAAGATCGAAGGATTAGGATACAAAGAAATTGGCGAGGTGATGAATCTCTCGTTATCGTCGGTCGAGTCGCTGATTCATCGCGCAAAGACCAATTTACAGAATTCTCTGAGCGATTATTATCGCGAGCAGTAAAAGAACCGGAAGTATCATGAACCTGAAAGGAGGACGTCTATGAACGAAGATCAGGTGAAACAGGAAGTCGATAAAACGCTCGCCTTATTAGATACGGCACCGCGCGCCCGGCCCAAGCCCTTTTTTTATACGCGGTTAAAAGCGCGGATGCAAACGGAAAACCTCGGGCATGGATTCCTTGCGCGGTTGGTGCACGATCGCGTGTACCTTGCTGTCGTAGGACTCGTTCTCCTGGTCATTATCAATGTTTTTTCCTTCGTGCGTTTATCTGCGCGTAGCAGCGATATGCAAAAAGAGCAAACCCTGGCATCATTCGCAAGAGAATATAATCTCTCGCATAGTCAATACTGAACGGATGGGATCATGGAAAACTTCACGAAGAATAAGCTGGCCGTTGCACTTATCGTCGTACTGGCACTGCTCAATTTTCTCAGCGTTTCGTTTATTTTGTTCTCGCCGATGGGACCGGGATTTATGAAAGGGCGGGACCAGGTGCAGGGTTTTATCGAGGATGAATTGAAATTCTCCGATGTGCAGAAAAAGCAGTATGACGAACTGCGTGAGCAGCACTTTGCACGGGGCGACAGCATGGCGGTAATTCAAGCGACGGCCCTGAATGCCTTGTTCACTCTTATGAAAAGTGAAACGGTGGATACCAATGCCGTCAGGCGCAATGCGGAAATACTCGGCGGCATTGAGACGGCCCGTTCCATGGGGCTATTCGAGCACTTCCGCGCAGTCCGTTCGCTTTGTACTCCCGATCAACAGAAAAAATTTGATGCAGTTATTTTCGAAGTTCTGAACAGAGTCCGCGATCCTCACGGGCCCCCGAAGCCGAGGAACAAATAAGCAAAGAGATAGAAAGGCTATAAAGGGTCTTCTCGGGGTTGCCGAGAATGATGCGGATCTGGGAGGGCTCACGACAAAATTGAAGCGATGAGAAGGGCAAAAAGGATTGAGCCGTTCACAGCTATCGAAGTAACGCTGTGGTGATTGAGGATATTAGCTTGCACCTTTTGGACATTCTAGTGCCGTTTCCGATATTAAATCTTGTATTATAACCGCAAAGGACGCTAAGATCGCAAAGAAGTTTTTGTAAAAAGGCTAAGAAACCTTGCGTCCTTGGCGACCTTTGTGGTGAATTAGTTTTTGAAAAATACAATATTTGTTTTTGGAAACAGCACTATACGCTTCTCTGCAACACGGCAATCGCGAGTGTCAACAAAAATAAACGTCTTAGACATTTGCAGATCTCTTCCCGGCCGAATAAATTATGTAACAGGCCCATGCGCTCTACCTGACCATCGTTCGCTGCATTGAAGAGCAGCGAGCTTCTTGCAGACTATACGGGGGACGGGTTCCGTCAATAAATTCCAGAGACACCATCACGCCTTTAGCGCGACTTAACCGACTGATCAGGGTAATTTCTCTGGTTTTACTTATTGGCAAGAAAATATTTGCCGACAAGAGAATCCTCAAACGTGACCAGCGCGCTTAAACCTGTGGGCCAGAAACGCTGACAGGAATCACACCACAGAAGTCCCGAAATATTTAACGTGTCAACAAGGGTTTCTTTTGACATGACAATTGTCATTCCTTGAGTGCCGACACATCCCATTTGTCCAGCCGGCAAAACCGGGTCCGTCGCGCCCCACAAATTGTTGGTATTGACTATTGAAATGAGATGGGAGAAATCATTTGCCGATACTTGGGAAGACATATAATTCATTGTCGTTCCGTTTTGAGTGGCTAAATACGTAATTGAATCTTGATTGACAGTCACCAACGTCCGTAGGGGCAAGGGAACAACAGCGCCTTTATTCAAGAAACTGATGGACAGAATGGATTCAGTTGGCGTTTCCGGATTAGATTTTTTGCAAGCTGTAGGAAAACAGAAGGCTGTTAGAGCAAGTATGAATGTTAAGTTTCGGGTGCTCATATTTTCCTCCTTTCGAAAGAAATGTCAGAAGTTGAGGGCACGGAGAAAGTATTCTCACCACAACGAGATTTTACACCGCAGCTATGGATCGTTTTTTGCTATGAAAGGGACCTCCTCATTCTGGGGGTATCCGGCAGGATTCAGAACGCCCCCTCTGTTGCAAAATTACTTCCATTCACGCACAAATGCAATTCAACAAAACCTCTCTCGTTACAGAAAATGGCCTCCAGGATTTTTTGGAATAATAATCAAAAAGTGTTGCTAAGAAGACGGCGGTGTTAAGTTTGAAGGGCATTGCAGGTGGAGCGAGGCAATAATTTTTTCGTGTAAAGAGAAACCACATTGTAATACTACATCAACGAAATGCCGCTTGCGATTGATGTCAATCTCTCGTAACTTTTTCGCAATCCGATTTCACACTCTCTGAAACGCGAGAATTTGAAGGGGCTGCAAAGATCCATCTTTCTAAGGGAGCAATCATTTTCACTCACAACCCGCATTTTTCCAATTTGTCAGGAGAGCCATGAACCCGCGCCGTTTCTCCATCGTTGTCGCACTTGCTGCGATAATTTCGACCGTCGTTTTTTCTCAGCAGCCTTTAGGACTCAAGGATACCCTTCGTCTCGACTCCAGGATTACGAAGGGCAAATTTGCCAACGGTCTCACGTACTACATCAGGACGAATAAGAAACCGGAAAACCGGGCCGAGTTGCGTCTCGTCGTCAGAGCGGGCTCCGTTCTTGAGGACGACGACCAGCAAGGGCTCGCGCATTTCGTAGAACATTTGGCGTTCGACGGAACAAAATCCTTTCCCAAGAATGAGCTTGTGAGCTTTCTCGAGAAAGAGGGGGTGAAGATGGGCCCGGATATCAACGCATATACCAGCTTCGATGAAACGGTATACATGCTGCAGATTCCGACGGACTCTGCCGCTCTGCTCAGAAAGGCGCTTCAAATATTGAGGGAGTGGGCCAGCGCTGTTACTTTCGATGATGCAGAGATCGAAAAGGAACGCGGCGTCGTCATTGAAGAGTGGCGGCTTGGTCGCGGAGCAAACGAGCGAGTCCAGAACAAACACAATCCAATCATTTTTTACAAATCGCGCTATGCCGAACGTCTTCCTATCGGCAAGAAAGAGGTTCTCGATACCTGTTCGCACGATGCGATAAGAAGATTTTATCGGGATTGGTATCGTCCTGATCTCATGGCAGTTATAGCAGTCGGCGACTTCAATCCGGATACGATAAAATTACTTGTTGAAAACAATTTTAAGGAATTGAGAAATCCGAGCTCGCCCCGTGTGCGGCCGGAATATGACCTTCCTAACCACGAAGAGACCCTTGTGTCGGTTGCAACGGATGCAGAACTCCCTTACACGACTGCGAACGTCTTCTTTAAGCGAAACCTTGAACAAGAACGGACCGTGAGCGACTATCGAAGAGATATCGCCGGCGAACTCTATGACGGCATGCTGAATGCGAGGATCCAAGAACGCCTGCAGCAACCCAATCCACCCTTCATTTCCGGATTCACAGGTGATTCGCGATTCGTTGGGGACAAACAATCGTATTCTCTTTACGTGAGAGTGAAAGAGGATCAAATCCTTCCCGGCATCGAGGCGATGCTCTCCGAAGTATTCCAGGCGAGAGATCACGGGTTTACGCCAACGGAGCTCGACCGGGAAAAGAAAAACATGGTGAGGGGAATGGAAGAGGCGTATCTGGAACGCGACAAGACCGAATCAGTTGTTTACGTGAATGAGATCATCCGAAACTTCCTCCAGGACGAGCCGATGCCGGGTATCGAATCGGAGTACGCAATGGTTCAACAGTTTGCACCATCGATCACCCTCGAGGAAGTGAACGGCATGAGTTCAGTGCGCATCACGCCGACGAATCGCGTCGCGACGCTCTCGGCTCCTAAAAAGGAGGGAGTTGCTGTGCCAGCCGAATCTGAAATTCTCGCGGTATTGCATCGAGCGGAAAGTCAGAAAACGGAAGCGTACGTCGACAAAGTCAGTTCAAAAAAACTCTTACCGGCGTTGCCGAAACCGGGTATGATCGTCGGAGAACGAAAAATTGATTCGATTGGGGTGACAGAGTGGAGGCTTTCCAACGGGTCGCTCGTCGTTTTGAAGCCAACGGATTTCAAGAATGATGAGATTCTGTTCTCGGCATTTTCGAACGGCGGCTTGTCGCTCTCTTCCGATCAGGATTATCTTTCGGCGCGTTGGGCAGCGGCGGCAGCGAGTGTGGGTGGAGTAGGCAATTTCGACGCCGTGGCTCTTGAAAAAGCACTCGCCGGAAAAATCGTCAGAGTGTCTCCCACCTTGAGCGAGTTAGCCGAGGGCTTCAATGGGATGACCTCCCCGCGAGACCTGGAAACCCTGTTTCAACTCACCTACCTTTACTTTACATCTCCACGCGAAGACACTGCCGCGTTCAACGCTTTTCTCTCTCGCCAGAGAGCGGCACTGCAGAACAGAAATGTGAGCCCCGAAGGAGCCTTCTATGATACCGTCCAGGTAACAATGGCTCAGTATCATTATCGCGCGAGGCCCTTTACAGTACAGACGGTCGACTCCATCAACCTCGACAAAGCGATGAAATTTTATAGAGACCGATTCGCCGACGGCAGCGGTTTTACATTTTTCTTTGTCGGTAATTTCGACACAGCCAACATTAAACCGCTCGTTGAACAATATCTCGCCGTTCTCCCGCCTCTCGACCGGAATGAGACTTGGCGCGACTCGGGAATTAAACCGCCCAAAGGAGTCATCAACAAGAGCGTTATGAGGGGAATCGAACCGAAGAGCCTTGTCCGCATGATGTTCACCGGACCGTTCGAGTGGTCGCGTCAAAACCGGTACAATTTTGAGTCATTACTGGAATATCTCAATATTAAACTTCGCGAAGTGATGCGTGAGGACAAAGGTGGAGTGTACGGAGTCAGCGCAAGCGGTTCTCCATCGCTTCATCCCCGGAAGGAGTACGAGCTCACAATTTCGTTCGGATGCTCGCCGGCTCGTATAGATGAACTCGTTGCCGTGGCAATTCAGCAGATCGACAGCCTCAAAAGCACAAAACCTGGCGATGACTATATTGTAAAAGTGAAAGAAATTCAACGCAGGCAACATGAGGTGAATCTGAAAAAGAATGGGTGGTGGCTCAACAGCCTTCGCTTTTCCTATGTCAACGGAGGAGAGCCGCAAGGGATATTGAAGTACCCGGGGCTGGTAGATAGCCTTACTGCATCGGCGATCCAGCAGGCGGCAAGGAAATACTTCGATATGGGCAACTATGTAAAAGTGGTGCTCGTGCCCGAAAAGAAATAGGAATTCAACAAATTCTTTCATCCTGCCTTATTTCGGTTTGCGTGATTACGACTCTCGATTCGTAAACGAGGTCGGCGAGGGCCGATTCGCGGCCGGCTGAGCCTTGCATTGATGGAGCCGCACATCCATATAAATGACCCTGATGTTACAAAAGAAGATGCTCCTCGTTCATTGAGAGCAAACGAACATCGACGAGATGATAGGTGGGTGGGCGTTTACGACCTTGGATACCTAATGTTCAATGACTCTTCCAAAACGCCCCGGCGGCGCGCAGCGAAGAAAGATCTCGAAACAGGATTTGGGTTTGTTGGATAGAAAAGCGATGTTGGGAAAAACATTCCTTTGACAAGTGTCCCCAACGAGATTCGAACTCGTGTTAGAAGCTTGAAAAGCTCCGGTCCTAGGCCTCTAGACGATGGGGACTTAAATAAGAAATAAGAGAAAAGAGATAAGAGCCGTTCTTCTCTCTTTCTTCTTATCTCTTTTGCGCTAAGGGTGGCCAGTGGGACTTGAACCCACGACCTCCAGGGCCACAACCTGGCATTCTAACCAACTGAACTATGGCCACCATAGATTCAAAAAGCCCGTCGTGTTAAGACAGGCTTCCTAGCATCACAAACGTACGAAAATTTCCCATGGAAGGCAAGACGTATTTATCGCGGATGGAGAACCTCGCTTTCTACCCCTCTCAATGTCTTTTTAAAATTTCTCCACCACGCATCGATTTTTTTCCCGCTCCAAATTGTAAAAAGAAAAAAGAAAACCCCCGCAATCACGTCGATAACGTAATGGTAACGAAGGTAGACGGTTGAAATAATCAGCAAGGAACCGACGGCGAGTATAAACCAACGGCTTTTAAGATGATTCGCAAACGAGATGTAAAGAATGGTGAGGGTGAGTTGTGTATGGCCACTCGGAAATGCGTCCCGCTGGGCAAAGTCGATCGCATTCGGAATATTTCTGGGGATGGATTCCCCCGCGTTCACAAAATCCCTCAGTGCATTCGTCACCCAGATTCCGGGCAATGATGTGTCCAAAGAATTAAAATCATACAAGGTAAATCGCGGACCGACAGCCGGCAGCAGGAAATAACCGATGTACGATAGATAGAATCCATAAACAACAAGAAACGATCCGAGAAAAAATTCAGTGTGGCGCTTTTCAAAACTCAATTCAAAAAATACGCTCAATAAAATGAGGTAGTAGCACGCATAACTGATTTGAAGAATTTCTGTGACAAGGGGGGATGCGAACATTGACAGCCATCGTGTCGGGTCGCCGCCGAAGATCCACCGGTCGATGTTGATGAGCAGCCAGTCGTAGTCCTGAGGATGAATAGGATGAACCATGAGGTACGTTTGCTTAAAAACGTAGAAAATCATCGGAACCGGGTACCAATCGCGGATATACCCGACGAGGCGGAAGCGGGTTTCTTTCGCTTTCTGCGCGAAGAAGGGGATAAGGCAAATGAAAAGCACGTTGCATCCGACAAGAATAAACCAATACGGGATGGCCGGCGCAAAAAGGATATTCAACAACGAAAGAACGAGGAGAAATAGCATTGTCGCTAAATCGCCCGTGGTTAGCAGTGTCAAGCGTAGGCGGGAAAAAGTCATGGTGCCGGTTGAAGTGTGTTTGGCGGTCGCTCGCCGGTGAATAGCAATAGTTCGTCTGACAGGGAGACAAAATCAGCAACGGATAACTCCTCGGGACGGCGGTTGAAGTTCACAGCTGATTTCTGAAAAAAATCTAATGGCACATTAAGCGTGCGCAAACCGTTCCGCAGCATTTTACGCCGCTGGCTGAACGTTCCCCGCACAACCGCGCGGAACATCGCGTCATCAACAGCCCGTAAAGGATGCGGCCGTTCGAAATCCAGCGATACCACTGCTGAGGTCACCTCCGGTACAGGGTAAAATGAACCGGGCGAGACGGTGAATTTCAATTCCGGTGTTGAGTAATACTGCGCAAAGACCGACAGAATTCCGTACTCCTTTGAACGCGGCTTTGCCACCAACCGCAGCGCTACTTCATGTTGCATCATCAGAGTGCAATTCGTGATGACATCCGAGGAATCGATGGCCCAGAATAGAATCGGGCTTGTAATGTTGTAAGGAATATTTCCTACGATGCGCAGCTTGCCATTCTGTTGTTTTGCGATGGAGTGCGGGTCAAGGTTCAACACATCGTCGTGGTAAAGAGTCAATGCGTTTCCGTGTGTTGCCTGTAATTCTGCGGCAAGTTGATCGTCGATCTCGACGGCAGCGATCGTGGGCAGTTCAGCCAACAACAGCGTCGTTAGTGCGCCTCTGCCCGGACCGATTTCGAGAATGTGGTCCGATCTCCGGAGTTCCAGCGACCGGACGATTTTTCGCGCCACGTTCGGGTCGGTAAGAAAGTTTTGTCCGAGAGATTTTTTTGGCCGGTTCACTCAATGCCAATAGGATGGATCTGTGTTGTCGACGTTCGGTTGTGGAAAAATATAACAAACTGTTTCTGGTTTGTCAACGAAAAGACTCCGTTGATGGTATTGCATTTCCCCTCTTGCTTTTAGATGTCGGACACCTTGTTGATTTTCCCTGCCAAATATTTTGACACATCGCGATTTTCACGATACGGTGTCCAACAGCTACTCAAATCACTGTAGAAGCTCTGTAATCCGATGGCTGCCCGGTTGTTCAACACGGATTACGCAATGGCGCGAGCCTTTCTCGATCCAATACAGTGATAGTCCCTCAAAATTATTCACCTCAACTTTGTAACAATCTATCCCTTTCAGCGATTCTTCCCCGGTTACTTTCACCGTCAAAGGGGTAAGCGTGTTGTTCTGGGGATTGAGTGATGGTAGGGTATACTCAGCGCCTTTTTCCAACGGGAGCGTTCGTATCAACAATGGTGTTTGTGAAAAGTCGATGACCGGTTTTGAAAAGGAAATACTGTTCTCCGCTCTTTGGTTGTAGGGCAGCATCACCGTGGTTATGACGAGATGGTCGCTCTCATATGTACATTTGGTTTCGATTTCGACCTGATCGTTGATGATGATTTTCGATGTGGATTGCAGTGGACGCATATCGGACGTCATTGTTCCGGAGACAACCTTGGTGAAGCCAGGAGAAATCATATTAATGTAGATCTCAATTGCAGTGTCTTTCTTGGATACCGACACCTGGTAGAATCCATCGCCCTGGCTGCTCGTCGATTTGTACGTCAGCACCTCCGGCTTGGATGGAATCCATTGAGTATTGAATCGTGCAGGCTCTGTCGCCGACACAATAGTGATTGATGCTATACTGACGATAAAAAGGAACAAAAACGATTTCATAGAATGCTCCATTGATAATTATTGTTGTGGCTCATTGTCTGCGAAAAGATGAAGCATGGCGGCGTGATTGGTCTTTCGCTGTGCACCGATGCTGCTTCACGGCTATGTGTTTACAGGTCGTTCATTTTTCGTTTCATGAAGGCATACCACGCCCAGAAAACAATTGCTAGAATTCCATAAATCATTGCGCTCCCGGGTGATTCCGAAAACATCCAATGGAATTTTCCTTCGATGTAGATAAAGGAGAATGGAGCGAGAGAACATAAAATCGCGAATGCCATTATGGAAGAGCGCACCCTCAACCGCCTTCGTGCTTTTCCTAACGATTTTAATTCATCCTCTTTTTCCAGGCCCTGCGGAATGGCGGTAGAAAATGGAGTTCGGAGGTCCTTTGCATGGCGCTCGAATTCGGGATTCGCCTTGAAGAACTCCTCCACCAGCAATTTCGTATCCTGGCTGCATTCTTTTGCAAAATAGACCGGCAGCAAGTCGGCAATAACTTCCTTCGTGACGTTCACAATTGTCCTCCTCTTCGTGATGGTATAAGTGAATTGAGCTTCGCTCGCGCGCGAAAAACTTTAACCTTAACAGCTGATACGGAAAGGCCCGTCGATCGTGCAATTTCCTCGTAGGACAATTCATCCTGTGCCCGCATGATGAGAACCGTTCGGTCAATTTCGGGGAGAGTCCGCAATGCCCTCAAAGTTTCCTCCAAATCGGAGTGGACCTCTGAGGCCTTATCAGGCTGCAACGCTGTGTCCTGCATCGCTTCGTCGATCGGAGCAAACTTCTTTTTCTTGCGTTTGTTCTGCAAATACTGGTTCCGCGCTATTGCAAAGAGGTACGCTTTTACGGATTCGTTGCGGATTTCTGAAGTCGCTGTCCAGACACGCACAAATGCCTCAGAGGTCATATCTTTTGCCTCGGCAACATCTCCGCTCAGCCAATAGGAAAACCGATAGACATCCTTTGCGTATTGATTATAGAGATGCTTAAAGCTGATCATGTCCTGGCCCATGAATATAATATCCTTTAAACACGGGAAAGTTACATGGAAAAAGCATTATTTTTTAGCAATACCATTACTTTTGTCCACTCATGTTGAAGTGGCTGCTACGCACGAGAGTCTGTTTATGTTTTTCTTTGCCTGTTGGCAGCTAGTGCTGCTTCCAATAAATAATGCTTGTATTATTACCGCCAAGGCGCGGAGAACGCGAAAAGTATTGTTGTCCTTTGTATCCATAATTTCTTGGCGTCTTAGTGGTTAAACAAGACAAGATTATTTTTTAGAGACGGCACTAGTCTCTTAGTCTATCGTGGAATTCAACATAGGGAGTTATTCACTCCCGGTCCGCAACTTGACATTGCCGATTCTATTGAATATTTTCATTCATAAATAAAAACAGAATCTAGAAGCTGATGGAAGGATTATGAAGAAGATTCGCATCGTAATGGCGGACGACCACGATGTTGTTCGTCTTGGAATATCAGCATTACTCTCAACGGTGGGTGATTTTGAGGTCGTCGGCCAGGCTTCCGACGGAGAGGCAGCTGTCAGCCGCAGTAAAAAAACACACTCCCGATGTCGTAATTCTCGACCTTGAAATGCCGAAAATGTCGGGAGTTGAGGCCGCGAAGATTATTAAACTCAAATATCCTCAAACGAAAATACTTATTTTGAGCGGCTTTGAAAACGAAAAGTATGTCACGCAGATTCTAAAATCAGGTGCAGGCGGCTATGTCGTGAAGAATGTTGGGAAGGACGAACTGGCTGATGCCATCCGTATCGTTGCGGAAGGGAAACGATTTTTCAGCCCGAGCGTTTCGCGCATCATGGTCGAAGGATTGCTCAGGAAACATTCCGCCGAACTGGAAAAACTATCGCATATTCGCGAACCGCTGACAGACCTCGAGATGGAAATTCTTTCATTTCTGACGCAAGGACTTAAACTGAAAAGATCGGCGAGCGGCTCGCAATGAGCAAGTCATCCGTCGACAAACATTTCACCGCTCTCAAGAAAAAACTCGATATCTACGATATCGTAAACCTCGTCCAGTTCGCGAAGGATTACGGTTTCATTATCAAGAAAGAATAATGCGGCGTCATGACTGTTTCACCGCAGTCCAGTCTGCCGTCGCGCTCAGCGTCGGCCAGCCGGATTTTTTTGCTGCGGCGCCGTAGCTTCCTTCTCCCGTGCCCGTCGTTTTAAAATATCCCGTCAGATTTCCTGATACGGTAAATCCTTCGTAGCTTTGTGTCAAGCTCGCATCGATCGTTCCATCGCGGCTCACGATTCCGGTGAGAACAATATCTCTGATGAGTCCGATAACCTGGAACTGGATGTCGATGTGCCCGTTGATGTCATAGCGGGAATAGATGATGCTTTTTGAAATCGTGAAGTCGAAATTTCTCCCGAGGGTTGTCCCGACCCAATTGCCGCAGATGTTGTCCGCTGAATCGCTTAAGTATTCATAATAATAAACGTACTTGTAACGGGTTGTTGCAAGGCTGGGTTGGTTAGGATTTTGAGCTGTGGCCACGACCGTTCTGTATCCCGGTAGCAATCCAATAATCGTCTCAGAAAAATTTCCATTCATATCGTACGATACATTCGGGTTGTTATGTCCTGAGCTTGATTCTGTAATAATCAGCGTTGCCTGCTGCTGCACATTTCCGGTGACGGTAATGGTGTCTCTAAAAATCACCGAGACAAGCGGCGGGTCAAGACTTAACCCCGGTGCAGTGTTCGCAGCTTTCACGCTCACTAAAACAGGTGCAGCACTCACCGTTCCTACCGATGCGGCAATAGTAGCATACCCCGCGTTATGAGCCGTGACGACTCCGTCCGAAACAGTTGCTACCACAGTGTTGGAAGAAGACCAACCGCTCCGTCTGAAGGAAATGGAGTCGTGGTGGTGTCGGTCGTCATCACGGTGAGACTGGCGTCCGTCATAACGCCGGTATTGGACATCGTTTGCTGGGACGTATCAATGCTTGTCCCGCGAAGGTTCAACGTTTGCGAATCGTTCGCCCCCATGTTCAGCGTATCGGGGTGAGGGAGGATCTCGAGCGCCACCAGGTTGAGACCCTTATTATTGGCGGCTTGATTCTCGTTCAGCGGTGTACAACCGCACCACCATCCCCCAATAATTGCTATTAAGAGAACAGGAAATGTTTTCATAGTCGTTTCAGTTGTTAAAGTAGAAACTGATGCCGGCGCTAAAATAGACTCCGCCCAGGTTCGGTGCGCTGCTGCCATTGCTTAGAGTGGGCTTTTGTGTCATCACGGAGTACTCGACCTCAAAGTCGAGATCCAGAGGCCCTGCAATTTTAGGAGCGAGGCCCAGCGCAACGGCAAATCCGTTCTCGTCGATTTTTTGGCTTGCGGAAAGTGCATCGACCGCGGGATTTTCTGTCGCAATGGTTTCTTCTGCGTGGTTGAAAACATACAATGCGTCGAAGTAGATCGCGGAAGCACCGGGGCCAAAACGAAGGCCTGTTAACAGAATGTTTTGTTTCCAGTCCGCCGATCCGGTTGCATCGATATTACTCAGCGTCGATTGTCCGGTTGTGTTGAACACTCGATATTTTCCTAAGATAAATATCGCTCCGTTGCCCAGTCCAAAAACTCCCGTGTATGTAAGTTTTTGGTTGGCGTAGATGGTGTTGAAATCGTTGCCGGCGTCAATGTTGAATTTCCCGACTGAACCGCCCAACAAAATCGTGAATGCACCGGTAGAACTTTGAGAGAAAAGATGTGTGGAGACAAAAAAGAGAAGAATAATGGTAAGAAGTTTTTTCATGGTGGATGTCCCCGATGAGTACGAGAAGCCCCAGACGACATCAAGAGGATAAGGGATTGAACAATGGAAAGCAGTGACGCGAAACACTTACCGCGCTTGAACCGTGTCGCGAACCATTTCCGTAATCTTTCTGAAATCGACCTTGCCGCTTCCCATTTTCGGAAGTTCGTCGATGACGACGAATTGTTTTGGGAGGGCAATGTTCGGAAGATGTTCGGACATCTTTTTGAGTATTGCCTTTTCATCGATCTTTTGCGTTACGGCAGCAACAATCTTTGCTCCCCGTAAATGGTCCGGTACCTCCACCACGCAGCATTGGACATCACGTGCGAGAAATCTTTCCAAAACATCCTCAACTTTGATGAGGGAGACCATCTCGCCGCCGATTTTTATAAAACGCTTTAACCTTCCCACATGCCAGAGATACCCGTCTTCGTCCATATACCCCATGTCGCCGGTGTCGTACCAGCCGTGGCGAATGCTTAACGACGTCTGCTCGAAATCGTCGAAATATCCTTTCATGATGTTGTCCCCCTTCACGAGAATTTTTCCGATCTCGTTCACCCCGCATTGTTCACCCGTTTCGTAATTTTCCATTCTCACGTGAACATTTGGGAGCGCTTTGCCGACGCTCCCCGGCCTGTTATTTTCGTGAGTGTTGACCGTAATCGCAGGGCTCGTTTCTGTCGCGCCGTATGCTTCGAGGAGTGCGATCCCATGCTTCTCGAGGAACCCCAGCCGCAGTCCTTCGGGGCATTTATCCGCACCGGTAATCATGATTCGCACGGAGGCAAAATCCCCTTTCTCCGATTTGTTAAGATACCCCCAGAAGAACGTCGGAGTTCCCACCATCAACGTGATTTTTTCTTCGCGTGCAATGGTGCAGATCGCTTTGAAATCCAGAGGGTTTGCATACGTCACGATCGTCATGCCGAAATAGAGGGGGGCCCAAAGATTGGCGGTCTGTCCGAAGATATGAAAATATGGAAGGTTGGCAAGAAAGATGTCGGTCGACGCGAGGCCGTAGACTTTTTCAAGGCTATCGATATTGGAGGCGATGTTGCGGTGCGTAAGCTGGACCGCCTTCGGCTCTTTCTCGCTGCCGCTGGTGAAAAGAATGAAGAGCGTATCATTCTCATCTCCGCCGTAAATTTTCCTCAGGATGTTTTGCACCGGAAGCTTCGATTTTAGGGCGGCTTTGATTTTGTCGAACATCGACACGCTGGCCATAATGTCTTCGATAAAGACCATACCGTCGACCTTGCGGCAATTGATTTTGTCCAGCAGCGCTTTCGATGTGATGATGGTTTTGAACTCGCACTTTTTTTGCGCGTATTCAGCATTAGCCGCCGCCCCCGTTGAATAATTGATCATGACCGGTACCCGTCCGTTCATCAGCGCGCCGAGAACCGACAGTGCACACCCGGCGGAGGTCGGGATCATGATCCCGATGAACCCCTCATCGTATTTCTTAAGTTTTTCCGAAAGAATAAGCGAAGCAACCAGCGCCTTTCCGTACGTGAGCTTGATGTTGGTCGTCCGGTCGATGATGGCGATTTTGCTTTCGAATTGCTTGGCGATGCGGACGAAGTGGTGGTGAAGGAGCATCTGATTCTCTTTCGATGGTCGCTGGTTGAAGCCTATTATTTTTTCAGAGCGTTCGTGTGTTGGGATGTTTTGTGATGACCCAACGCGCTGCCATTTCCCGGGGGAAAGAACTGGAATGACAGCGTATTCACGCGGCAGTGATTATGCGAAAAATTTAATGGAGTTTCATGTGAATGGCAAGAAGTATTTTGCCGCGGATGTTTCCGTTGGAGCATCAGCCATAGGGGAAGAGACGGCAAATGCTCCGTTGCATTTCTGAGCGAATTGTATTACTTTTGTTCATTCACTGATTGTTTACTAAAAATGGCGACGTATGGCAGAAGAAGCAAACGAACAAAAACCGCGCGATGAATCCTTTCGGCGTTCCCGGTATCCTCGTTACCGCAGGCCGAACAGGAAGCCGCCGGAACCGGCTGCAACAGAGGGAACGCCGGTCGTTGACTCGCCCGGCTCATCCGTTTCTTTGAGCGAAGCGCCAAGCGCCGGTGCGGCGCCTCAGGAGAACAGAGCACCGCAACAGGCAAACCAACATCGTCCGCAGAATATCGAAATTTCCGTCGTCATCCCCCTCTACAATGAAGAACAATCGCTGAAAGAACTTGCCGACCAGTTGAAGAACACGCTTGTTCGCTTCGGCGGACGTTACGAGCTGATTTTTGTCGACGATGGCAGCACCGATAATTCGTTCCGGGTGCTGCGCGACCTTCATTTTCGAAACAACCGGATCAAAGTCATCCGCTTCCGCCGCAACTACGGGAAAAGTGCTGCGCTGATGGTCGGGTTTCAGCGGGCGCAAGGCGATTACGTCGTTACGATGGATGCCGACTTGCAGGATGATCCGGCGGAAATACCGAACCTGATCAGACAAGTCAAATCCGGCTATGATGTTGTCTCCGGATGGAAGAAAAAACGTCACGACCCCCTTACGAAAACACTTCCGTCAAAGTTTTTTAATTTTGTGACGAGTGTGATGACGGGTGTAAAAATTCACGATTCGAACTGCGGCTTGAAAGCATACCGCCGCGACGTCGTTAAAAGCGTCAACGTCTATGGCGAATTGCACCGCTACATTCCGGCGCTTGCGCACTGGCAGGGGTTTCGCATCGGCGAGGTTGTTGTCCAGCATCGAGCCAGAAAGTACGGGAAAACAAAATTCGGGATAGGGAGATTTTTCAAAGGATTTCTTGATTTGCTCACCGTTCTTTTTACTACCCGCTATATCGCGCGGCCGCTCCATCTCTTCGGTGTATGGGGAATAGTGTCTGCGTTTGCCGGGCTGTGCATCGACGGATATCTTGTTGAAGAATGGATTACCGGCAGGACATCGCTGAGCAATCGGCCGCTGTTCCTTGTCGGCTTGATCCTCATTATCGTCGGCATCCAATTCGTGTCCATCGGACTGCTCGGCGAGATGATCACCAAAGGACAGCACGTTGAAAAGGATTACTCGATCAGGGAAATCATCAAATGACGAGTGAAGGCAAAAAGAAAATACATCCTTCGCAGATCGTGATTTCCTGAATTGCAGCCAACCATCGTTAACGGTATCATCAAAATTCATGACTCTGAAGACCGACTGCCGTTACTTCCGCGGCGACGTGCCGTGCAAGCCCCATAAACAGCACGGCGTTCACTGCGAAAGCTGTACATACTACGATAGCATCGACAAGAATATTCTCATCATCAAGCTCGGAGCCATCGGCGACGTTATTCGTACGACTCCGCTTCTTCACCGCCTGAAAAAAGAATTTCCGCACGCAAAAATATGGTGGCTCACGCTGACGCCGGAAATATTGCCGGATTCCGTCGATGTCCGGATGAAATTCACGCTGGAAAATGTCGTGGCACTGCGTTCTGTGAAATTCGACATCCTCTACAACCTGGATAAAGACCGCGAAGCATGCGCGCTTGCCCTTCAGATTGCCGCGGATCGTAAAAAAGGCTTTGTTCTGAAAAACGGGATATGCGCTCCGGCAGACAAAGATGCCGAAGCAAAATTTCTTACGGGTGTTTTCGACGACACGAACAGGGCAAACACGAAGAGCTATCCGCAGGAAATTTTCGAGATGTGCGGCTTTAAATTCAACGGGGAGAAATACATTCTTCCTTTCGAGCCGTGGAAAGATCACCGATGGGAAGTGAGCGGGAAGAAAAAGGTCGTCGGCCTCAATACCGGCTGCGGCGGCCGCTGGACATCGCGCCTCTGGCCCGAGAAATATTGGATTGCAGCAGCCATCGCGCTCAGGAAAGCCGGCTATGAAGTGTTTCTTCTTGGAGGGGAACAAGAGCATAAGAAAAACATGAAAATCGCGAAAGCAGCAAAGGCAAAGTATTTCGGCCATTACCCGCTGAAGCAATTCATCAACCTTATCGACCAGTGCGACCTCGTCGTGACGGCGGTGACGATGGCGATGCATATCACCATCGGGCGCGAAAAGAAGATCGTGTTGTTCAACAATATCTTCAATAAAAATGAATTTGAGTTGTACGGACTTGGCGAAATTCTTGAGCCTGAGTTCGAATGCACATGTTATTATTCCCCGACATGCCCTAACAATTGCATGCAGTACCTCTACCCTGAACGGGTGGTAACAGCGGTCAAGCAGCTTCTGGGGGCATCCGGTTGATGCGCGGGCTATGAACATCCTCATTCTCGGCACGGCGTATCCTCTGCGAGGCGGCATCGCGCACTACAACGCCCTTCTGTATACCCATCTAAAAAAAAAGCATCACGTAGAAATCATCTCCTTCAAGAGACAATATCCGAAAATGTTTTTTCCGGGGAAGACGCAGGAGGAGAAAGGGGAGCCGGGATTGCCGGTAACAAGCGAGCAACTCATTGACTCGGTGAACCCGTTCAATTGGATTCGGGTCGGGCTTGCACTTCGCACAAGAAATGCGGACACCGTGATTTTTAAGTACTGGCTTCCGTTTTTTGGTCCATGTTACGGGACGATTTGTGCACTGCTGAAATACCGGAGGAAAACAAAAGTTGTTGCCATCTGCGATAATGTGATCCCGCACGAGCACCGTCCGGGCGATGGGCTGTTTACGTGGTATGCGTTCAAATTTGTGGATGCGTATATCGTTCAGTCGGACACGGTCGAAAAAGATCTGCTGGCGACGGTAGAGAACCCCCGCTACAAGAAAGTCCCGCATCCGGTTTACGAAATTTTCGGCCCGCGCATTGAAAAAAAAGAAGCACGCGCAGAGCTGAACATCCGTGATGAAAGGGTGGTTCTTTTTTTCGGCTATGTCCGCCCGTATAAAGGCCTGCATGTGATCATCGATGCGATGAAAGAGCTTAAGAAAACTCTCCGCGTTAAATTGCTGGTCGTCGGCGAATTTTATGACGATGAAGAAAAGTACCGATGGCACATCTCCGATGCACAGGTCCGCGATGTCGTCGATGTGGTATCGGACTATGTGCCGAACGAGCGTGTGGGAAAATATTTTTCGGCTGCGGATGCAGTTGTTTTACCGTACCTTTCCGCGACACAAAGCGGCATTGCTCAAATAGCCTATAACTTCGATAAACCGGTCATCGCAACAAATGTCGGCGGGCTCGCCGAAGTCGTTGTTGACGGAGTTTCGGGGCTGATTGTCCCGCCGAACAATCCGGCAAAGCTGGCAGACGCACTGCTGCGGTTCTATTCCGAAAATCTTGAGGAGGCGCTCTCTGCGGGCGCAGCACGGGAAAAGAAGAAATATTCGTGGGAGAACATGGTGCAAGCGATCGAACAATTAACAATCAACAATCATCAATCAACAACGGACAGGCCGGTACAATAGCCGTTCGTTGTTGATTGTTCATTGATCATTGAACATGCAATACGACCCCATTAAAAATGTTATCGGCAATGTCGCGCGGACGAACCCGCTGGTGCGGAGGTTCTTCTATACGATTCTCGGTGTCATGTTTTTGCGTGAATGGTATGTCAAACGTGCGCTCAGGGAATTGCTCGGAAGGAAGAAAGACCCGTTCACCATGTTCGATGCCGGGAGCGGCTTTGGACAGTATTCGTATTACTGCGCAAAGCATTTTCCTTCCGCCGCAATCCATGCGGTCGATGTGAAGGATGAGCAGATTGCGGATTGCCGTTATTTCTTCGCGAAAGAAAAGCTCGGCAATGTTTCATTCGAAGTCGAAGACCTGACCATCCCTAAACACAGCGAGCAGTTTGATTTCATTTTGTCCGTCGACGTCATGGAACATATTCAGGATGATATGCAGGTGTTCAGGAATTTTTACAAGGCGTTGAAGCCCGGC
Organism: uncultured Bacteroidota bacterium; assembly: GCA_963772165.1. Lineage (GTDB taxonomy): Bacteria > Bacteroidota > Ignavibacteria > UBA10030 > UBA8401 > JAGVPT01. The sequence goes on from CAVYWA010000011.1 coordinate 20,792, forward strand.
GGGAAGGTGTTGATTAATACCCCGTCGAACCTCGGCGGTTCGGACGCTCACGACGAAGGCGACCCGAGTTTTATTGAAGAGCACGCCCGCAACGGCTACTCCGTCGATGACATTACGCGGAAGCTGAAGAGCGCCGGTTTTCAGATGGGAAAAGTGACGTATACCTATGGCCCGGTCGGCAGTGCGGCATGGCGGCTCGGCATCAAGTATCCCATGCTGATGTTGAATAAAAGTAGGCTGTATTTCATCCTTCTTCCTTTCTATTACATTCTCACGTTGTGGCTTACCCTCCTTTTGATGTACGCAGACTATAAATTCACCAACACACGGGGAACGGGACTGCTGGTTGTGGCGGTGAAGCAGTAAAAGTATGTAATTTTTAGGTTTTGTATATTTGAAATGGAGCAAAAATTTTAAGGGGAAAGTTTAACTTGATAGTAAGGGGGAAAAAATGGGGAGATCCAGAGTATTACATCAAACATTGAAAGAAAACATATCTGAGTACAGACGCTGGAGGCATCCTGGAGAAAAGCTTCGTGACATTGGACCAAAGGAGTTAACCACCGGTGAGTTACTCGCTATTCTTATATCTACCGGAACCAAAGGAAAGTCCGCGGAAGATATTGCGAAAGAGTTACTTTCCAAGTTCGGCACACTTCAAGCGCTTTCTCATCTTCCGCTTTCTGCTTTGCTAAGTATTAAAGGGCTTGGCGACGTAAAAATCATACGCATTGCAGCCGCACTTGAAATTGCGCGAAGAGTATCGGAAGAGATACTAACAAAATATGGCAAAAAAATCTAAGTTGAAGGAGAAGTCTACTCGTTTTAGTTCTTCCTTCGAAATCGACCTAAACGAAAGCTTCCAAAGCTACAACACCCTCATTGTTCAGCAGAACAATGAAGCAGCGAAAGCCCTCGCCTTTTCTCATCTTCTCAAAGATTGGTTTTCCAAGGCCAATCCTACATTCCTTGAAGACTACTTGAAGGGTGTTGAAAAAAGCGTCAAAGGAAAACAGAATTCATTGGTTCTTCGCGGCGAGATCGACGCTCTTTTCGGAAACGCCATCATTGAATTCGAGAGTGATCTCAAAGTGAAGGCGAAACTTCTTGAAGCGAAAGAACAACTCCGACGGTACGCTTACCTGCTTATCACAGAATACGAAGAGATTGACCGAAACTATCTTTGTATCGCCACGGATGGGATATTGTTCTATGTCTTTGCACCGTTTTGGAGAAATGCTGACAAAGCTCCTTCTTCTTGGGAAGAAATAGAACTCCGTCAGATAGAAAAGACTGACCTCAGCACCCTCAACGGTGGGAACGCTTTTTTGTGGCTTGACCGATATTTTTTCCGCCAGACACCGCTGCATCCGACGACAGAAAATTTTATTCATGATTTCGGGATGAACAGCCCCGCCTATGTATTTGCCACAAAACTCCTGCAAACGGAATGGCAGCGAGTTCATAAAGATACTGAGTTCAAAGTCATCTTTGAAAACTGGGCAAAGTATCTGTCGATTGCATACGGGACAACGGTCGCAGACCGCGAGCTTTTTCTTCGCCACACATATCTTGCTTCGTTCGCGAAGCTTCTTGCATACATGAGATTGGCAAACAAAGCCGTCGTCCCGAGTTCTTCCGAAATCGCCGATATTTTCACCGGAAAATTTTTTAAGCAGCTTGGAATCGACAATTTTCTTGAAGAAGATTTCTTTGCCTGGATAGCCCGCGACAAAGTCCACAACACGCTTGTCGCACTGACTCAACGGGTTTCCACACTGTTAGAAAAATATCATCTTGATGAAATATCCGAAGACGTCTTAAAGTCTCTGTATCAAGAGTTGGTCGACCCTGAAACCCGGCATGACTTGGGAGAATTCTATACCCCCGACTGGCTTGCCGACCGCGTTGTTCACCATGCACTGAAAGAAAATCCCGAAGCGAGCGTTCTCGATCCTTCGTGCGGCTCCGGAAGTTTTCTCTACTTTACAATACGCTATAAACGAGAACGATTGAGGGACTCGAAAGAGACCCTTAATCATATTCGCGACACTGTCGTCGGAATTGATATTCATCCTCTTGCGGTCATCATCGCCAAGACGAACTACTTGCTCGCACTTGGTGAGCTTGTCCGCAAAAGAGTGAAGGATTTTCATATTCCTGTATATATGGCGAACTCGTTGATGATTCCGGAACGGTCAAGCCAGATGACGACGGAGGAAAAAGTACCGAGTTTGTCGATAAACCTTGATAACGCCTTTGTTCCTTTCCCCGAAGTGTTTATCGAACATCCTGCGTTGTTCGATGAAGCGGTCGAAACATGCCACACTTTCGCCAAAGAACAAAGTGAACGCGACTTTTCTATGGAGAACTTTCAGCGGTTTGCCAAACGCCGTATCACTGAAAGAGCTGTCGAAGACGTTAACTTCGAAGTCCTTTTTGCAGTGGCAAAACGAATGAGGGAGCTCATTAAGAGTGAACGCAACTCCATTTGGACATTCATTTTGAAAAACGTATACAAGCCCATCTTTCTCCGTAAACAATTTGATTGGATTCTCGGCAATCCGCCGTGGCTGTCGTTCCGCTACGTGGAGAAGGGAGAATATCAAGAATTTCTACATCGTGCAATTTTGAAAACGTATGGATTGCTCGGTGCCGGTAAAGGGCACTTGATAACCCACTTGGAGTTGGGCACCCTTTTCTTTGTTGCGTCGTTGACCGAATATGGTAAGAAGGGCGCGCGGATAGGATTTGTTTTGCCGCGAAGCATTTTTACCACAGACCAGCACGAGAATTTTCGCAAAGGAAGTTTTGGAAAAGCGATACATGGAACCGGGCTGACGGAAGTGTGGGATGCGGAAAGCGTTTCGCCTCTTTTCAATGTTCCGGCGTGCGTTATTTTTGGAAAGAATCGTCATTTTACAGAAAAGCCGATCTCAGCAGAAGTGTTAAGTGGAACGTTGGATCGTCGAAATGCCTCGTTAGAGGAAGCAAAGAAATGGCTTACTACGAGGGAAACAAAGCTACATGTGATCAAACAAGGAGAGCGTTCATTCTGGTCGGAGAATGCCAAAGCCGAGATTACGAGCAGGAGTCCCTATGCTAGCAAATTTATAGAATGGCGCGACAATTGTACCCGCGAGCTTTTTGGTTTGTTGAAGTCCAGAAAGGATCCAAGTCTCGGGAATCAATCCATCAAAGAGCCGTTTAGTTACATCTGATCACCGTGCCCTTGATGAAGCCAAAGAGAATTACAAAGGAGTTCATATTGAAGGAATTGTTGAGAGCGAATTTCTTCATGCCACCCTACTATCAACCGATATTCTTCCTTTCGGATTTCACGCAGTATAGAATGGTGGCTGTGCCTTTAAAGGTTTCAGGTTCTGCTTACGCATTTTTTGACCAGAGTCAATTGCAGAAAGATGGTTACGTCCATATGGCAGAATGGGTGGAGAAATGTCAAAAAATCTGGGAAGAACGCCGAAGAGAGAAAGCGAATCGTTTAACAGTTTTAGAATGGCTTGACTACAGGAGAAAGATAAGCTTGCAAGAGAGGTTTAGGTATCGCGTTCTTTACCCAGTATCTGCTACATACCTTTGTTCAAATGTTGTAGAAATTGAAAAGATTGAAGTGAAAATTGGTGATCAGAAGTTACGCTTGAGCAGCTTCATAGCCGATTACAAATGTTTCTATTTCGATACAGAAACCAAAAATGAAGCATATTACATTAGTTCTGTTTTGAATTCAAAGATAATAGACACTCTCATAAAACCAATGCAGAGCCGAGGATTGTGGGGTCCGCGAGACATTTGCAAGAAAGTCTGGGAGCTTCCTATTCCTGCATACAATGAAAACAAATCTGCTCATAATAAACTTGCGGAGCTCGGCGTGGAATGCACAGAGAAAGTTACAAGGATTTTGGCTACCCTCGATACCAAAGAGATTACACCGGGCAAAATCGGGCGGCTTCGTAGCGATGTGCGAGAGAAATTATCGGATGAATTGAAAGAGATCGATGTTATCGTGAGAAAGATAATGGTGAAGTGAGCAGGGTGTTCTCGATTATGTTGTTGGAAATCATACGGATTGTGGTAGTGGGATATTTTGAATACTCAGGCTAAAAAAGATTTGTCATGCCAGCGAAAGCTGGCATCCAGGTTTAATTGAATGGATTCCGGCTTTCGCCGGAATGGGCATAAAGGTCAAAAAGTGTTGCTAATTTTGCTGTAAGTTGTTCTTTGGAATAACGTTATTGGTAGAAAACTCCGACGAGGTGAAGAATCGTGAGTAAAAAAACACTGTGTGCGATGTCGTTCATTCCGTGTCAAGCGCTATGGACGAACCAGTGAAGATCAACAACGCTGGTATTGCCTTGAGTGTCATCGAACATTCATCTGGAGATTACCGTCAATGCATCATGTCCATTGGTTTAAGCAATGGATAAGCGAGGGATATAGTGTTCGCCAACTCTCAAGCATTAGTAAGCTCAGCCAAGCAACACTCAAGCGTTCTATTCGCTATTGGTTGGAACATCCGCCGCGAAGCACATCTTCATTGTCAACTGTTCGACATCTCATTTGCGATGGAACATTCTTAGAGCACCGCACTGGTATTTATGCTGTGATGAATGCGGAGAGCAAACAACTGATCTACGCAGCGTATGCTATCCCTGAAGGTGCTCGTGCTTTGTCAATCGTGTATCGATCGCTTGCTGATGCAGGTCTGTCTCCCACAAGTGTCACTGTTGATGGAAATCCTCAGCAAATCAAGTATTTACGCGTGGTATGGCCATCGATCCTTCTTCAGCGATGTATCGTCCACGTTCAACGTCAGGGATTGAGTTGGTGTCGTCGCAAACCAAAACGCACTGATGCAAAACATTTACGCGAGATATTCCTTCGCATTGGTACGGTGAAAACAATCGCTGAAGCTCACCACCTTATCGCGGATGTCGTTGCATGGGAACACCGATTTGGCGCTACCATAGATCAATCCTCGGATCGCGGTTGGGTCTTTAGTGATTTACTTCGCGCTCGTAGCATGTTACTGAAAGCAGTACCGGACCTGTTTCACTATGTGAGCAACCCCCACATACCAAGCTCTACCAATACGTTAGAAAGTTACTTTAGTCGTCTCAAAGAACATTATCGACATCACAGGGGGCTTGCGATCCACCATCGTGATGCCTACTTCAAATGGTATTTTTATCTCGTACCAGGAAAAATTAGCAACATTAAATGACCTTTATGCCCTCGATGACATTTATTTTGAAAGTGTACCACGACTCGGATTGTAGCACACTTGACTTTGAGAAGTTGGTTCCCGATCTTATAAAAGAGGTAAATGATGATACCGACGGGTATCGCGAAAACGTTTATCGCTTCCCCCCGAGTGAACGATTTTTTCCTGCGGCAATCTTCTGTGTACAAATTAACACAAAAACTCTTAATCAATGGAAGCCGTAAAGATAAAATTTCCATACGACCCTAAGAAGGGTCTTGCAATGTTGGAGTACTTGCTTCAGCTGGTTGGCGGCAGCTATAACCAGATGGCATTATTAAAGCTCGCATTCTTTGCAGACCGCTATCATGTGCGCCACTATGCGCGCCCGGTTTCTTCAGACGAATACTACGCGCTTAAGCTCGGGCCTATACCTTCGAATCTCAGAGATATCATTTCCACCGAACGATATTATCCTGAGAATGTCTCTTTTATCAATGATCACGAAGTAGAATTGAAGTCTAAGAGCATAGACGTCGATCAGTTTTCTAAATCTGATATTGAGGCAATGAATTTTGCCGTTGAAAAATTTGCTGCAATTGGTCGAAGAAATGAATTTTACATTGCAAACCTGACACATGCATACCCTGAATGGGATAAATACAGAAAACGGTTTGAAGATTCACCTCTGGGGAGAGAAGACATGGACTATAAAGATTTTCTTCTGAATGCCAATCCACATCATGCCGAATTCACAAAGCTGAAGTTTGACGATCCTTTTCCCCTGCTTACCCCCCAAGAGCAAGAAGACGTCTTGATCGAGATGATCGACAGGACTCTTGCCTTTGCATGAGCCTCAAAGTCGCAGACGTTTTTCTCGCCATCAACCCCGGTCTTTCAGGTGACAAGCCTCATTTTCACATTGTTGTCCAGAAAACCAAAGACAATCTTGTCGTGGTAACATACACGACGACGAAAATTGAAGAAACAAAGCGCCATTGCCGCCGAGTTGAGAGAATAGCAATTTCCTCTATTGAACCGGCAACCCTTGTTTTTGTTAGTCCCTCTGATTCGGAGAGTTTCACCGAAGAGTGTGCGATTAACTGCAATCATGTTCAGATGATGAGTGAAGAATCGTACACGACAAGACCGGCATTCAAGCTGCTTCAGCCGATCAAAAATCCAGCATTGATAGACAGAATTAGAGAAGCCATCAAACAGAGTCCTATTGTGGAACAAAAAATTATCAAAATACTTTAGAATAAAGTTCAGTAAAGATTGTTGCCCGTTTGCAGATTCGCCCCTCCTAGACAATCCCGGTCTTTCTGCCTAGACTGTTTGCACGGGAGCCATCCACCAGTTGAAGATCATGTCATCACAAGCGATCATACCGCAAGAGATTATTGAGAAACGGATCCTTTTGATCCGCGGACAGAAAGTAATGCTCGATAAGGACCTTGCTGAGCTTTATCAAGTTGAAACGTACAATCTCAACAAAGCGGTCAAGCGTAATAGGGAGCGTTCCCCAAGTGATTTTATGTTTCCGCTCACTGAGGAAGAATTTAAGAGCTTGATATTCCATTTTGGAATATCAAGATGGGGTGGTACGCGTAAGTTGCCAAACGCGTTTACCGAACAGGGAGTGGCCATGCTTTCGAGTGTTCTACGAAGTCCGCGTGCGGTGCAAGTGAATATCGAGATCATGTCCCAAGGGGATGGTTCGCCACGTGCATTTGTGAAACTTCGACAAATAGCGGCATCAAACGAAAAATTGGCGAAAAAGGTTGAAGAACTGGAAAAGAAGTATGATACACAATTCAAAATCGTATTTGATGCAATCCGTCAGATCATGCGACCGCCGGAAAAACCCAAGCGCCGCATCGGCTTTGATGTCGATGAGCCACAATTCGCCTATAAGGCAAGCCGAAAGAAGTGAGTCATAGATGCTCAACTTTGCGAATTGTTCGTTTATCGAGATCAAGTCCTAAACGAGGTTATGGCTGTCTCGATGTGATATCCAGCCCAATCTAAAATAGGTGGACTGAGTCATCTTTATACCCCAATCCATCTGTTCGCTGTTGGTAGTGTTACAGTTTGAAGGTCATTGCGAGCGGAGCGAAGCAATCTCCATTTACGTTGGGGATTGTCCCGCTGTACGGGATCCCTTCGGGACTTCGGCAAAAAACGCCCCGCAATGACTTCTTCTGAAAAAAAGAATCCAAACTGAAACACTACTCCGCAGTTGTTTTTCTTCTCTCCTTTTTGTATTATTGAAAAACCACAGAAGACCAACCCTCGCGTTGTTTCGTCCATGAAAATCTTTCGTGCCGTTGAAGCAAAGCCCACAAATGCGCCGGCACCGTCATCCCAAGCCAAAAAATATAGCCGCATCAAGCTAACGTTGTCCCTCATCGGGACAACGTTTTCGTTCATGGTCATGCTGGGAATTGTCATTACCGGCTTTTCTCTCCGTGTAGAGAATTTCGTTCATTCGTACATCCAATCTCCGTATGGTGCGTTGCTTCTCTTCGGAGCAGTGCTCGGTGTGTTCAGCGGCATCATTTCTTTTCCGCTAAGTTTTTATTCCAGCTTTGTTGTCGAGCATCGGTACAATTTATCCAACCAAAGTTTCTTACAGTGGGCATGGGAACAGGGGAAAGCATTCCTTGTCAGTATCCCGATAGCGGTTCCGCTGATGCTTTTGTTTTATTTCTTCTTGAGGGAGTATCAGGAATTATGGTGGCTGCCGGTAGCAACGGCGATGTTCGTGGTATCGATGCTCCTTTCGAAGATCGTACCGGTGTTCATCATGCCCCTCTTTTACAAATTCACTCCCCTGGAGAACGACGCTCTGAAAGAACGAATTCTCTCGTTGTGCAAAAACACCCGCATGAATGTTACGGGAATTTTCACGTTCAATTTGAGCAAGACAACGAAAAAAGCGAACGCGGGATTTACAGGCATAGGGAAGTCAAAGCGCATCATCCTGGGTGATACGCTCATGCAGCACTTCTCGGATGACGAGGTCGAAACCGTCTTTGCGCATGAACTTGGCCATTATGTCCACGGGCATATCTGGAAAAATATCTTTGTCGGAACGCTGAGTATTTATGCCGGACTTTTTATTACATCGAAACTTTATTTGTTATCGCTCGGATGGTTCGGATTTTCTTCCGTTGACCAGCTTGCGGCGCTGCCGCTGCTCGTTCTCTGGCTTGGAGTCTATTCGCTTTTGACGTCGCCGTTGTCGAATATTTTATCGAGGAAGTATGAGTTCGAAGCCGACCGCTACGCACTCGACAAAACGGGAAATGCTCCGGCGTTCATGTCCACGATGAGGAAGCTGGCGGAAATGAACCTTGCCGATACGGCGCCCCATCCGATTGTTGAATTTCTCTTCTACAGCCACCCGTCGATAGAAAAAAGAATTCGCGCTGCGGAGAAAGCGTAATGCGCACACTGTTGACCATCGGCCAGATCGTGATCATTGTTGCAACGAATGCTTGTTTGTCGATCATCGCGCTCTTCAGCCTTCTCGTGGAAAAAGACGGCCGGACATATTTTTGGGCGGGAAGCACCTGGTCGAAGCTTTGTTTGAAAATATGCGGGATTCCCGTCCGCGTGAAGGGAATAGAGAATATTCAGCCCGACGGAGCGTACATTTTCGTCACGAACCATGCAAGCATGTTCGACATCCCGGCGGTGATGTCGGTGCTGCCTCGCGTGCGGATCATGTTCAAAAAGGAATTATCCTATGTACCGCTCTGGGGTTGGGCGCTCAAATGGGGACACCATATTATGGTCGATCGTGCGAAAGGCAGCGAGGCCATGAAAAGCCTCGACCGTGCGGCGAAGGCGATCAAAACGGGGGGTTCGGTGATTCTTTTTGCAGAGGGGACGCGGACCCGTGACGGAAAATTGCTTCCGTTTAAACGGGGTGCCTTTACCCTTGCTGCGAAATCGGGGGTTCCCATTGTCCCGGTAGCAATCAACGGCAGTTTTAAAATTCTGCCGAAGAATTCTCTCGATATCCGGCCGAGCCCGATTGAATTGTTGATGGGCAAACCGATCGATACCTCACACATTACGACGCGCGACGAGGAACTTGCATTGATGAAGAGCGTAAGGGAAATCATTGAACGGAACTATCGGGAGGATATTTCTTAAAGGAAAAAGGGGAAAGAAACAGAACACTCCTCGTTCTGCCTCCTGTTTCCCATCTCCTGTATTCTGAATTCGTTGTTAATTTGGAGAAACCACAATGGCTGTTACAATGAAAGACGTTGAGCACATCGCCGAGCTTGCGCGGCTGGAATTTGACGGGAACGAAAAAGAAAAACTGACTCACGAGCTCAACGATATTTTGAAGTATATCGAGAAGCTGAACGAACTCGATACCTCGAACGTCGAACCGTTGTCCCACGTCATCGAGTTGAGCAACGTCTTTCGCGATGACGTCGTGAAGCCGTCCATTGCTCCCGACGAAGCGTTGAAGAACGCACCGGCGAAGAAAGACACGCTCTTCAGAGTGCCGAAGGTGATCGGATGATGGTAAATTTTCGATTTACAATTTTCAATTTACAATTGTTAATCACCCAACGCTGCATGGTTACTCGCGTGTTAAATCGAAAATTGGATATTGAAAATTGAAAATAGTAGGAATCATACCGTCCCGTTATGCATCGCAGCGGCTTCCTGCAAAATCGCTGGCAGATATCCACGGAAAGCCGATGGTGCAGCGCGTCTACGAAAGGGCGAAACAGTCCCGCTTGCTCACCGACGTTATTATCGCTACCGACGACGAGCGGATAGCATCGGTCGTGAGGAAGTTTGGCGGAAAGGCGGTGATGACGGCGCCGGAAATTCAAAGCGGGAGCGATAGAGTTGCGTTCGTTGCCCGCGGCCTCGACGCGGATATCATCGTTAACGTGCAGGGGGACGAGCCGCTCATCGAGCCTGCCATGATCGACCAGACGATACAGTTGCTCATTGACGATGACACGGCCGTCGTCGGTACAGCAGTGAAAAAGATCACCTCGTTGGATGAATTGCTGACCCCGAACGTCGTGAAAGTCGTGATCGACAAGAACAACTATGCTCTCTATTTTACCCGCTCGCTCGTTCCGTTTATCCGCGATTCACAAGAAGTGACGGACTGGCCGACACGGGCGGTGTTCTACAAGCATTTTGGAATTTATGTGTACCGCGGTTCTTTCCTGCAACGATACGCATCGTTACCATCGACGCCGCTCGAACAAGCCGAAAAGCTTGAGCAGCTGCGCATTCTTGAAAACGGTTTTCGCATTAAAGTGGGGATCACCGAATTCGATTCAATCCCGGTCGACACGCAGGAAGACCTTGACCGGGTCAGAGCAAAAATAAAAAATTAAAACCCGCAATAAATAATCGGAGAGACAACAGGGTCTCCTCTAAAATATTAATTTTTTCATTTTTAACTGTTAATTTTCCTTAAAGGTATTTCCTTGGCTACCAATCATGTAAAATACATCTTTGTCACCGGCGGAGTAGTCTCTTCGCTGGGAAAAGGCATTGCTTCGGCGTCGCTTGGATTGCTCCTCAAATCACGGGGCCTGCGTGTGGCCGTACAGAAATTCGACCCGTATATTAATGTCGACCCCGGAACGATGAACCCGTTCCAACACGGTGAAGTTTATGTTACCGATGACGGGGCCGAGACCGACCTTGACCTCGGCCATTATGAACGATTTCTTGAAACAAGTACATCCCGCCAGAATAATTCCACCACAGGACAGATCTATTACGAGGTGATCTCGAAAGAACGGCGCGGCGATTATCTCGGCGCTACGGTGCAGGTTATTCCCCACATCACCGATGAAATCAAAAAGCGCATCGGCCAGCTCGGCGTGTCCGGGAAGTACGACGTTATTATTACGGAAGTCGGCGGTACGGTGGGCGATATAGAAAGTCTCCCTTTTCTTGAGGCCATCCGCCAGTTCACGCTGCACATCGGCCGCCGTAACGCTCTGAATATCCATGTCACGCTTGTTCCGTATATCAAATCCGCCGGAGAACTGAAAACAAAGCCGACCCAGCATAGCGTGAAAACGCTGCTCGAGATCGGCGTGCAGCCGGACATTCTCATCTGCCGGACCGAGCGCAGGCTTTCCAAAGAGATGAAAGAAAAAATAGCTCTTTTCTGCAACGTCGAATCGCAATCGGTCATCGAAGGAAGAGACACCGATACGATTTATGAAATCCCCCTGATGTTTGAAAAGGAAGGGTTGGACAACATCGTCATTGAAAAATTAAATTTGAAGTGCGGCAAAAGCGATCTGCGCCACTGGTCCCGTACGGTGAATCGCATCAAAAATCCGAGCGACCATGTAACCATCGGTGTCGTCGGCAAGTACACGGATCTGAAGGATGCGTACAAAAGCATCAACGAATCGTTCATTCATGCCGGCGCCGACAACGACGTAGCGGTTGAGTTGAAATGGATCCGTGCTGAAGACCTCGACAACACAAACCTCGACGAATACCTTGGGGATATATCGGGCTTGCTTATCCCCGGCGGGTTCGGCGAGCGGGGGGTTGAAGGGAAAATTAAAGCGATTGGCTACGTCCGGGAGCGTTCAATTCCGTTCTTCGGGATCTGCCTCGGGCTCCAATGCGCGATCATTGAATTTGCGCGCAATGTCTGCGGCATGAAGGGGGCGAACAGCACTGAGTTCCGAAAGACGAAGTTCAACGTGATCGATCTGATGATCGACCAGCGCGGAGTGAAGAACCTCGGCGGTACGATGCGGCTCGGTGCTTATCCCTGCATCGTCCAGAAAAGAACAAAAGCACACCAGGCGTACAAAAAGGAACTGATTTACGAACGCCATCGCCATCGCTATGAAGTCAATAATAAGTTCCGAAAAAAATTGAGCGAAAACGGCATGGTTTTCAGCGGACTTTCTCCGGACAACTCGCTTGTCGAGATCATCGAGCTGCCGTCGCATCCCTGGTTTGTTGCCGGACAATTTCATCCCGAGCTAAAATCACGCCTTCTCAGCCCGCATCCTCTTTTCAGAGATTTTGTGAAAGCGGCAGTCAAATACCAGGAAGAAAAGTCGAAGAGAAAGTAGGCAGGCCGAAATTTTCTCCGGTACTCTGTCCTTGAAAACCGCCTCGTGTTTTCGTATCATACCGTTACACAACTGAGAGTTGAACGTATCGGTGCGACGCGAACGGTGACCGGTTCGATGCACCTTCTTCATTGAGGAATCAACCATGAAAATCCTCGTAACAGGCGGCAGCGGATCGGTGGGTAAATATATCGTCGACGAATTGCAGCGACACAACCATACCGTCGGCGTTCTCGATATTATTCCTCCAAAACCCGGAGTGTGGTTTCACGACGTTGATGTGTTGAACCTCGAGAATGTTGTGAAAGCCGTCAAGGGGTACGACGCCGTCGTCCACATGGCGGGGATTCCCCATCCGCTGAACCATCCTGCAGAAAAAGTATTCGGCGTCAATGTCAACGGAACCTTCAACGTGCTCGAGGCTGCGGCGCGAAGCAATGTCAAGAAGGTGGTGTTCACGTCGAGCGAGTCAACGCTCGGCTTTGCGTTCATGACACAGCACATGGCGCCTGAATACATCCCGATCGATGAGTTGCATCCGTTGCGCCCGCAAGACCCGTACGGATTGAGCAAGGTGATCGGTGAACAGATTTGCAGGTCGTATACTGCGCGGTACGGTATTCGCACGGTCTGCCTCCGCGCGCCGTGGATTTGGGTTCCTGAAGGGAGCGAGCGTGAGAGGTATAAAATGCTCGTTTCGGAACATCATAAATGGTGCAATAACCTTTGGGCATTTGTGCACGTTCATGATGCGGCACAGGCGCACAGGCTTGCTGTGGAAAAGGACTTAGAATCATTCCACGAAGTATTTTTTATCTCCGCAAAAGATAACTGGACCGGCATAGATTCCAGAAGTTTACTCAAGGCTTATTTTCCCGAAGTAAAGAACTTTGCGCAGGATTTCACCGGGGCAGCCTCTTTGCTTTCGTACCGTAAAGCAAGCGAACTGCTCGGCTACGAACCGCTGCATACCGTGCGGGATATCCTTTTTTGATGAAACCAGCGCCGATTTTTTTTGGCGTCGAAACCGGCGCCGACAGCTTCCTGGCAATTGCACTCCTTGCACCGCGTCTCAATCTGCCGGTACTCGAAGTTTTTTGTCCGCGCAAAAAGGTCGGATGAAGAATACCATTTCACATTCGCTTCGCGTATGTTGTATTGCGATGCTCGTGGTTCTTCCCGGGATCGCTCGTGCACAAACCGACACGCTGCGATATGCCGTTCCTGCCGCCAGGGATTCTAATGAGGCCGGCATTCGTTTCGAACGAAATCTGAATACCTATCTTTGGAATTTCAAAGCCGATTTCAGCGGACGTGACAGCGATTTCGCCGCGGACGTACATGACCGCTACAGTTCATCGTTTATCGAGCAGGATCAAAACTCCCTTCGCGACGAGCATACGCTGTGGCTGAATGCGTCGCGAAGGATTTCTTCGGCGCTGGACATGGACCTCGAAGCTTCAACATTTACCCTTTCGGACAACCAATCGCTCGATGTCAGCAATGCCGCACTTCAGACGGGCCTTATCGGGGTGTCGATACGCCCCTTGCCGTACATCTCCGTTTCCCCGCTCGTCGGCTTCCGTGTCGACCGCCAGCAGGATCAAACAGATCAAGGATGGAACTATAAATTGTCCTCCCAGCTCGATACCGTCGATATCGACGGGTACCAAACGCTTGCATCGCTGCGGTTGAACGTAAGCAATCTGTCGCCGAGGTATTTCCGCAGCAACGGGGCGCAGTTGTTTTTTGCGAAGGATTTTCTCGAGGGGTCGTTTGACAGCCTCCGATTCCAATGGTCGAACAATCGGTGGGATTTTTATATTCCTGCCGACAGCGTTATGCAAAAGGAGTTCGGAGTGAAGTACAACATTCGAAGCAGGGTGGACGAGGTCTATACTATAGCGAACACTCTTCACTATGCAGTCGGGAAGGAGCTTTCAGCAGTCGTGCAAACGCTCGTCGAGACACGGACGATCAACAACGCATTCCGCTACAAATCGCTGTCGGAGCCGACGCTCATCCCGTATGATGTCGACGTGCAGGAGCAACAGCTCGAGGGAGGGATCGACCTCAACTACCGTGATCTCAACAATGTCTTCGCTTCGGTCGGCATCCATACCAGCGAACGGGATGAACGGCATGTTTTGCAGAAAATTGACGGCGTGGACCCTGATATTCAAGAAAGCGCTTCGGAGCAGGAAACGCAATTGGACAACGTTCAGCGCAGGACATCATTGCGCGGTATTTTTTCTATGCCGGTTTCCTCAAGCGATTTTGTCTCTTTCGAGAGTTCGGCCGGCATTCTTCACTATGATGCTCCCGATTCTAACAACACCGACATTCGGGACGAACTTCTGATCACTCTCTCCGGCCGGGAGTCCCATCGCTGGAATGAGTATTTAGACCTCAGCGTAACCGCCGAGGTCACACTCAACCATATCGTCTACCTTCTTGCCGTGCGGAGCGGGAACAACAACTGGAACCGAATCTTTCGTTTGGCCCCGGAATTGACTTATACACCTTCCTCGACCTTGCGGTCGGTTAATACCTTCGAGGTTCTTGCCAACTATACTGTATTCGATTATGAAACACTCGTCCCGACGGTGGAGAGTTATTCGTACAGGCAATTTGCATTTCTCGATTCGACATCGTATGATATGTCTCCGCACATGGGGCTTGATTTTCTACTGCATGTTCGCCTGTATGAGCGCGGAGAGCTGCAGTGGGAAGCGTTTACGGAACGGCCCCAGCAATATTTCCAGGAGGTAACTTTTTCTCCGGCGGTGCGCTACACTATACAAGGAAATCTTATGTGCGCTGTGGGGTTCCGTTCGTTTGTGCAGAACAGTTATCTGTATAACGGAACAACACGCGTAAGCAACGGGAATTATTTCAGCTATGGGCCGACAACGTCAATTGTGCTCACATTGCGGACGGGGTGGAGGCTGGAGATTCAGGGGTGGAAGGAATTTCAAAAAGAGACAAACCAACCGACACGCGATATTTCGAATATCATGATGTCGGCAAAAGCAAATTTTTAAAGAGGACTGCAGTGGCAGCACACGCTCGGCGGCGGGCAGCGCAAAAGACTTTTCGGATCACGATGGGGAGCGACCCGAAAAACATTCACCGCGTGGAAGAATTTTTGCTGAACATGAACTCCGCATTGCACATCGATGACGAAAAGTTCGGTTCATTGCTCGTCGTTGTCACGGAAGCAGTGAATAATGCCATCATCCACGGGAATAAAAGGAATCCGTCGAAAAAAGTCGTTGTGACGTGCTCGCGCCGGGGAAAGGTTTTGGTAATAAAAGTAAAAGATGAGGGGAAGGGGTTCGATCCTGACGCCGTCCCCAACCCGATCCACGAGGAGAATTTATTGCGCGAAACCGGCAGAGGCGTATTTCTCATGCGCCAATTGATGGAAAAAGTCAGTTACAACGCGAACGGAAACGAAGTAACGATGACGATGAAAATGTGAGATACTCTAAAAACCCTCCCCTAACAGGGGAGGGTAGGGTGGGGTCCGCTCCCGTTCTTACAGCTTCACCTTGTCCATATTTAATTTCACATCGTCGGCGGATTTTTTCAATGCCGCCGATTCTTCCGGGGTCAGTTTAATTTCTATAATCTGCTCGATGCCGTTCTTGCCGAGCTTGACCGGCACTCCCACCACAGTATCCCGTAATCCATACTCACCTTGCAGATAGGTTGCGCACGGCAGAATTCGTTTTTTATCCTTCACGATTGCTTCCACCATTTGAACGGCGGCAGATGAGGGGGCATAGTAGGCGCTCCCAGTTTTCAAATAATTGACAATTTCAATCCCGCCGTTACGTGCGCGTGTAACGAGCGCATCGATTTTTTCCTGCGGCAGGAGGTCGCCCAGGGGAATTCCCGCCACCGACGTGTAGCGTGGGAGCGGCACCATCGAATCGCCATGCCCTCCGAGGACGAACGCCGTAACGTCTTCGACCGAAACATTCAACTCCATTGCAATGAATGACCGGAAACGAGCCGTATCCAGGACGCCCGCCATCCCGATCACGCGATGCCTGTCGAAACCGCTGACCTTAAGAGCGACGTAGACCATGACGTCCAGCGGGTTGGAAACAACGATCAAGATTGATTTCGGGGATTTTGCGACTGCTTGTTCGGTGACTGCTTTGAGAATTCCGGCGTTCGTGTTAAGAAGGTCGTCGCGGCTCATGCCCGGCTTGCGTGCAATACCCGCAGTGATAACAACGATGTCGGAATTCGCCGTCGCATCGTACGTGTTCGTTCCGGTGATTTTCGAATCGAACCCTTCTACGGGCGCGGACTCGTACATATCAAGACCCTTACCCTGGGGAAGGCCGTCGACAACATCGACGAGAACGACTTCATTCGCCAATTCTTTTTCTGCAATGCGCTGCGCAGAACTTGCGCCCACATTGCCTGCACCGATCACTGTAATTTTCATCGTAGTCTCCGACGATTAGTTAGACGCTTTATGAGATAAAAAATGCGTAAGAGTTTCGCTCTTACGCATGAGGTATTTTTTTGAGGACGAAGAAGTTGTCTCCGTTTATGCCGTGACGATTGAAATTGCCTGTCGTGCTTTGCCGACCCGTTGAAACTTCACCACGCCGTCAGTGAGCGCGAACAATGTGTCGTCGCCGCCTTTCGCGACATTAGCGCCGGGATGGAACTTTGTTCCCCGCTGGCGTACTAAGATAGTTCCTGCGAGCACTTTCTGCCCGCTGAAGCGCTTGACGCCGAGCCGCTGGGCATTGCTGTCCCGTCCGTTACGGGAGCTTCCGCCCCCTTTTTTATGAGCCATACTTCAAATCTCCCTTACGCTATCGATGTAATTTCTATATGGGTGTATTGCTGCCGATGGCCGCGTTTCACGCGGTAGCCTTTGCGTTTCTTCTTTTTGAAGACAACAACCTTCTCATCCTTCACATGCGCAAGGACTTTTGCATTCACCGAAGCGCCTGAAACGACGGGCGCGCCGACTTTGACTTCTTTGTCGTTGGAGAGCAAGAGCACTTTCTCGAATTTCACGCTGCTGCCGACCTCATTTTCCAACTTCGGCACGTAAAGCTTTTCTTCGGGGTTCACCTTGTATTGCTGCCCGCCGATCTCAACGACTGCATACATCGGGATACATCCTTCCTTAGAATAATGGTCTTTCAAAATTGGACTATCATAATACCAAAAAAATGCAAAAAAGTCAACGGAAAATTACAAGAAAGGTATAAGGTGAAAAACTGAGTAATGTATGCTGTTTTTTCTTCCTCCTGCGGAGGGATTAGGCGAAGAAGGTTGTGGCCGTGCTGATATTTCCGAACTTGATGCTACCTAATCTGCCCTTAACATATGACTGATGTTATGCAAAAAAGTCAAAACCTTATCCTATTTCGCCCCTAACGGGGCTTGATCTTATACTGATGCATTGCTACAAATATTTCGCTCCTATCGGAGCTTACTCGCGCTGTAATTCCTATACAGTTCATATATTTTGAGTCCCGGAGGGACGAAATATTTATAGTGTGAATTTACACGTACCTATTTCAAGCTCCGTAGGAGCGATATAAAAATCGTATTCAACGCGTTCTGCGTAACCTCAGTCAGTAATTTCTTGAGCGCTCTTAACGGCATGTCTCGTATTATTCGGACATTCTCGCTCACGCAGTAGAAGATTTGTCGGCCTTGACGATGATGCCGATATATAGTCCCTTGTTAAAGGAATATGATGTAATACCAATTTCTATTACATAGTATTACATCCACGGGTGTCTGCATGTTATATGCGGTTGCAGAAGCTTTTTTCGTCACCACACCGCCATATTGAAATGGATTGATCATAGTACGCACCCTGCGTAACGCAACGTGCGTATGTTGCTTATCATTGTGATGGTTGTCGCTGCCCCCATCTTGCCATCGTTCCCATTATTATTTTTATCACACCTCGTGCGTCTCCTCAGCCCTTTCTCCCAGATCATTACTGTCGATAATAATCTCATCCCCGGCGATGTTCCGTATCTTGATTCGAAACTTATCTGTTGTCAGACGGTACGTCCCTTTGATTTTTTCTTTTATGCCTGCCTTGTCTTCCAAGTCCAAATCGCTCGTCCACACATTTCTCTTTAAGGTTGTATCAAACTGCACGCACTCAATCAACTCTAACCCTGTTTTGCTGATCTTGATGTGCGATTTCTTCGGTTTTTCTGTTGCATCGTTTGGTGTTCCGTTTTCAAAGAGTTCGTCTTCTCCTTCTTTCTTCACTTTCTTTGCATTAAATTCGTCAATTTTTGCTTTCAAGTAGCTGCTGAAAAACCGTTTGATCTCCACTTTCCACCATTTGCCGTCTTTTTTTATTTCGATCTCGGCATTATCCGGTGTGAAGAGCGCTTCTGCTTTCTGACCGAGCAATTCATCCAGACTGACAAGTTCTACCTTGAGTGTTGATTTGCCGCTCTTGCGTATCTCGGCATTAACGTATTGTTGATCGACTTCTAAGTCCTTTGTGGCGTAAATGATTTTTACACCTTCTGCATCATCCGAGGATTCTTCGACCTGATAGATTTCTTCCAGAATGACATCAACAAGTGGTTTGGTGAGCTTTTTATCAAGACCTATAAACTTGACAGGCACAAATGCTCCTTTTGTTCCTGCTATACCGCCGTCCCAAAACTCACCAAGGCCTAATTCTGTACGATTCTTGTATCCATCGATGAGTGTAAATATCTTCTCCACAGTCTGTGCCGGATTTCTAAAGAGGTGTACACCGTCATTAATTTTCAAAATATCGAACTCTGCTCCGGTTTCCCTCAAACGGTCGCGAGAGATTTGTATTGCATTAACGCCGATGTCGCAAGCTATGAATCTTCGATTTTGATCAAATGCTGTTTTAGCGCTGGTTCCACTACCAGAAAAAAAATCAGCCACAATCATTCCTTTGTTTGACGATGCTTTTATTATTCTCTCAAGCAATTCTTCTGGCTTTTGTGTGTTGTATTCTGTCCTCTCATTCGCAGACTTATTGAGAAGCGACATTTCCCACCAATCATTTGGTAACATTCCATTCTCTTTGTACTGTCTATAAGTTAATCCGGGATATTTCTTTTCTGCAGATGGAAGCAAACCATCGGCTCGTCTAACTGGGCTTCCTTCAATGTTTTTCCCTCGTATTTGGTAATACCCCTTTTCATCTTTGTATTTAAACTTTTTTAGATAGTCTTCAGAGTAAGGATCTCTGACATCATCAACATTGAAAACTTGCTCTTCAGGGATTCTTGTATAAAAATACATTGCATCGTGTTTGCGGTTCCAATATTTCCGCGATATACCCCTTTCACTGTAACACCAAATAACCTCGTTGAGAAAATTGTCTTCGCCAAATATTTCATCCATAAGTATCTTAACATAATGGCCGATGTGCCAATCGAGATGGACATAAATACTTGCACTCTCGCTCATTACATCTCGTATTGCAAGCAACCTTTCATAAAGCCAGTTAAGGTAATCCTCTTTTTGCCAAATATCGCCATACATAATTTCTTCGCCAATACTTGTGTCGTCGCTCTCAAACTGCGTTTTCCCTCCGTTTCGTAAATAAATCTTCTTTGCGTAGTTGGCGCCGCTGGCAAATGGCGGGTCAATATACACCAAGTCCACTTTGATATTCTGCGATTTCAAATATGCACACGCTGAGAGGCAATCTCCGTGCAGGAGAAGATTGCGGAAGTCCGCATTCAACTCCTGTTGTTTCTCGCCGTCTAGCAACGTGGCATGCTTCTTTTGCCTCACTTCTTCGATCACTTCTGTCTCATAGATTTCTACGGAATCCGGCATGCGCCTTCCCTGGAAATTGAGGAGGGCTTGTCCTTTTGCCGGTGTCAGGTTATATGTTTTTGGTTGTTTCATAGGCGTTTCAAAATTTTATGAGAAGTTGTTTCAAAGCTTCAAGGTGTTTCTTAAAATCGTTCTTTCCATCTTCGTCAATAAAACGCTCGTACCGCACCTGCGGATTGTGTTTGAGAAAAACATCCTTCACAAATTTTTCTTTTCGTTTGAACTCGTCATTGTAATACGTCCGTGCTTTTGTCTCTAGAATCAATACTTTTGTAATCTCGCCTTCGCGTTTTCCTTGTTGCCGTTTCAACACGAGGAAATCAGGAGTATATATTCCAATATCTGTTTTAATGAAAAAATTTTGCAGACGGTCATCTTTGTAGCCGTTGTAGTATAGTTCAAGGTCCTTCAATTCTCCCACCTGAAGCATCTCGAGCAGCGCGTTTCGTTCGAAGTCCGAATCCAGCCGGTAGGGAATGTAGTTAAAGCTGATGTCGTTCTTATCTAATCCGGTGTCTTCAAAATCTTCATCCAATCGTTCCGGCCGTTTCCGCAAACGCTGAACATCATTCTGTGCGATGGATGGTATGAATTTTCCACTTCCGTACGAAATGTGAGCGGGTGGGTTCATATTCCATTCCAACAACTCTATTTCTGCCTCTTCTGTAATTTGATCCACGTGATATGATATTTCATCAGAAAGACAATTGGCAACTTGCCTTGCCACATCAAGTAACGTAAGATGCGGGTGAATAGAAATCCATGGCACGTGTGTCACAACCTGCTCATAGACTTGTTTGAGTTCGTGCTCATAAGAATGTAGAAGTTCACGCTCTGTTATTCTTCCATAGGTCGCCTTTGCAACATCATAAAGAAAATCCTCAAAGTTATAATCTTTAGCACCGTACGGCGTGAGTGTTTCAGAAACTTTTCCTGTGAGTCCTGACCTTCCAATCGTTGCTGTTTGCTGTGTCGGATCGTATGGAAATGCTTCAATAATTTTTAAGAAATCGAATGCAAGCAAGTTTTTTGTATAATCAAGGCGTTCCGTCTTGCACACAATTTCGAATTTCTTAATCACCTGCTTGTACCGCAGCTTGCCCAGTTTTGGCTTTCGGACACGCACGGGCACAGCCATTTCATCACGTAGTTTCAAATCGCTAATAGAAAGGTTGTAATTTTCTTTCAGCTCATTGTCGAGCGTTTCGTAGTTACCGGGCTCTAAGTAAATAAGTGCCTTTTCCTTTGAACTGTCATCCACTTCTCGCAGACACCGGCATGTAGTTTGAAGGACAAAGTTCTTTGTAGTCGTTTGCCGCGGGAGAACAACACCCGTAAGGCTTTTGCAATCCCATCCTTCCGTTCCGACTGCTACCAACAGAACAACACGCTTATCGGAATACGGTTTGTCTAAGTTGTTAAAGATTGCAAGGTTATCCTTGGGCAACTCATATTTCTTATCTTCCTTCCTCACACCTGCATAGAATCGGAAAATCTCGTGCTCTTTTCCTTTCCGATTCTTTTTATACCACTCTTGAATAACTGGAAGAACATCTTCGTTGAGTTTCTTTATTGAAGGGCAATAGAATGCGATTTTGCTTTTCGTGCCGTTGCTATATGTGATATCGAAATCCTTAAAGAATTCAGATAGCGCTTTCTTGAGGAACTCGCTTTGCCGGATGTTAACGCTTTTTATTTCCGGCACTTTAAGAAATCTTCCGATTCCGTCTGCAAGCGAGAAATTGTACACCACATCCTGAATTTGATTAAGCTTGATTGTCGCATCGCCCACTTGAACCGTGTTTCGAATATACGGCGTACCGGACATACCCAACACACTCACGACATTCCCGTGTTGATTGAGGATATTTACCGCAAGCCGCAGTTTCTTCTCTCCATCGCCATTGCTTCCATATGTATGATGAACTTCATCCAGCACCACGCTCAAGAATGGAATTTGCGACATCCGTTCGCGCAGCTCATTGATTCCACGTATTTCTGCGGCTTTTTTTGCATCGTAGAAGGCGCTTGTTTCATCAACATAGATTTGATCCTTCGGGTCAATTCGCTCAAGCACAACTTTTTCTGCATTGGTGATAAACACCAATCCGAAATCCTTCGTTTGAGTAATTCTATTAACCTTTTCAAGGTTTGGATTATTGCCGTGAAGTTTGTCTCTGCGCTTTGAACCGAGGCTATCGAGAATTTCGATGTGAATAATTTGTTTAAGCCGGTCTGCTTCTTTTGTTGGCAATATCCATTCTGGATGAAAGTTCTTAATTGTTTGCAGAGAAGGAAGAATTGCCGTCTTTGCGGCTTGAGGGGCAAAGACAACAAAATTATGGGCGAATCGCTTATCGGATTTATAGAGATTGGCGAGAAACAAATCCAAGTAAATGAAACATGCAATCAAATATGTCTTGCCTGCCCCCATTGGCAAACTGAAAAGAAAGTTGGGATAATCGAAATTGTGGAGCAGTTCCTGCAAAATACTTTCCCAAGGATATTCTTCCCCGTGTGGATCATTCAATAGCTTTTTTTGAAGGTTGGGCAGTTCATTGTCTTGTGCAAACTGATTCAGAAATTGTGTTATGTAATTACCTTCGAAATTCGCAGAGTATTCGTACCCCTTAGCCTTTTCTTCATCAAACAATAAACCGCGTTTTACAATTTCAGAGAGCTTTTGATCCTGCCCAACAAATTTCAACCAAAGATACGCCTCTATTGCTTTCATCTGAGGCTCGCGGAGTTTTCCTTGTTTGCGAATATACTTTACCAAATCGCCAACGACTGATTGGTTATTCGCGATCTCCTGAACAACCCATGATTCTGTTTTTGTTTGAATGAGATCGAATATTGTGAGCATACTTGCTTATGTTATGATTTGAATGTATCGAAGATAAAATGTAGCCAAATCATTCCCTAGTTTCAGGTGTATATTGTGGCGCCACTCGTCGGCAACGTCCTGCGCGATTCGTTTGTAAGAAACGTTGATCAAATGACACAGTAGTCCCCCCGGTCGGAGTTTGTTGCATATCCAATATACAATACTTCCGCAAAGTTATCTCCGCTTGAGAAGGGCGATCAGCTTATCCAATTCCTCCTTACTCGGTTTTTCCCCCCGCACGGTACGGAAAAAAACAGGTAACGCTGAGACGACATCCTCATCTTTATAAACATCATCGGGAATCCGTCGCTGCGAAATAAAAGCAAGGTCAAAAAATGTTGACCAGTCATCACTTCTTTTTTTTAACTTAACGACTTTTGCGATTGACTCAAGAACGTCGCGGTTAGCAGTCGCCGGAAACAAGCCGCGTTCGATCTTACTCCAGTTGCTTGGATCGAGTTCGGCAAGCTTGCAGAACTCCCGCAGACTCAAGCCTGCCTCCAAACGCCTTGTTTTAACAAACTCTCCGAATGTCATGATTATTTCCTTGTTGGTTTCTCATTGTGGTAGTAAATATACCACACTCAAAAGGATTTGTCAAGAGCGGTGGAGAAAACGTTTTTCGAAGGTCAAATGCTCGCAATTTCGGGTAGTGACACAGTTTCGTTTTTATAGCCATTCCGGCGAAAGCCGGTCGACGACTCGACTCGTCGAGAATCCAGTTTGTTTGTTCTGGATGCCAGCTTTCGCTGGCATGACAATAATTTTTAGGTTTCCTATACTCAAAATTGAGCACTACTCAGTTTCGACATCCCCTCACAGCACCCACAGCACGGAAACGATGATCTGCGCAAGGATGATTTTAACGATCATCGAGGCGGGATACACGGTGGCGTACCAGATGTTCGGCTGGTCGTTTTGCGTCTGTTGATTCGCATAGGCAAGGCAAGCCGACTGCGTTGACATGCCGGCGACGATTCCCATCACCGCAGACATCGGTAGTTTCAAGTATTTGTAGGAGACAACGATTGTCAGCACGACAACGCATGTCGTAATGAGCGCACCCGCCGCAATCAATTCCCAGCCGCCCGATTGGAATATTGTCCCGAAGCCGAAGCCGGCCTTCGTGCCGATTCCTGCAAGGAAAAATACAAGGCCAGTTTGTCTCAGCACAAGGTTTGCGTTGAAGGGGAGCGCCCAGAGGATGGGACCGGTGCGTTCAAGCCTGCCAAGGATCAGGGCAACGACGAGCGGCCCGCCGGCAAACCCGAGCTTGAATACCATGCCATGCGGAAGCGGGAGCGGGATCATTCCAACCATCACTCCCAGCACGATGCCGAACGAGATAGAAAGAAAATCCGTTTCGGAGATGGCTTTCATCGAGTCGCCGAAATATTTTGTGATGCGGTCGAGATTTTCAAGTCGCGTAACAACGCGGATTCTGTCTCCCATCTCGAGAATGGTATCCGGCGACGGAACAAAATCGACATCGCCGCGGCGCAAGCGGGTGATCGTGGCGCCGAATTCTTTTTCGAGATTGAGCTCGTGAATACGTTTGCCGACAACAGCGGTGTTGGAAACGAAGATGCGCCGGAAGTCGATGCCGGTGTTGTCGAGGGGGAGATGATCCGGCGACTCTTCGCCGAACAAAATGCGTGCCCGCTCAAGTGCCTCCTGCGTGCCAACCGCGACAATTCGATCGCCTGTAGAAAGTAAGGTGTCCGGCCTGACGATTTCGATGGCCGCTCCTTTTTTGATCCGGCTCAGTGTGAATGCCGGTTGACCGAGAAGCTGCAACGATTCCGCGGCAGTTTTTCCATGGATTGCAGGATTTGTAATGTGAAACGTCCGGCTGACGATGATGCCTGAGCCGGCTTCCCTTAAGCGGGCGGCTTCTTCCTTTGCAAAGTCTATTTTGAAAATCTTGATAAAAACAAAAGACCATAAAAGTACTCCCAGCACACCGAACGGATAGGCGAGGCCGTACGTCACGACCGGGCTATTGGCATTGAGGTCGGCAATATCGCGTGGAAGGTTCGCTGAAAGTGTCTTTGCTGTCTCGACGGTCGCGGCAAGGGCCGGAGTGCTTGTCAACGCGCCGCAAAAAAGACCGGCCGCACTCGACGGAGAGATGCCGAGAATTTTCCAAAGAACAACCGTTATCAACGCTCCGGCAACGAGCAAAAGTGCAGCGAGCCCGTTTGTGTGCAACCCCCTTTTCTGGAATGAAGCAAAGAAGCTCGGACCCGACTGCAGCCCGACGGCATAGACGAAGAGCACGAGCCCGATAATGTAAATATATTCGGGGAGGCCGAGCCTTTTATCAAGGGCACCGAAAGCGATTCCCACGAACAGTACAGCCGAGACGCCAAGGCTAAAGCCGAAGACCTTGATCTGCCCGGCCAGGTAGCCGAGTCCGATAACAGTGAAGAAGAGAAGAAGCTGGTTTTCTGCAAAAAAATCTACAAGCGGCTGCATGAAGTTGGGTTGTCGAAATTGAAGGACGACGGCAAGAAGATGCTCTTGACTTAGTCTTTACGAAAACATACATTAACGCACAAATGTACACAAAAGGTGGGGGAGATTCAATGCATGTAGGCTTGAATCTGTATTGTAGCCGATCGTACTAACATAAATCATATCCGACGCGAAATTCACCAAGCATAGAGGATTGCTGTTTTTTCCAGCAGCAGTGCTTCCGCGCTTTTTATTCCAAATAAATAACCACGAGGAGATTTCTATGATAGTCGTCCGCGAAGTGTTTCAATTGAAGTTTGGAAAAGCCAAAGAAGCGAAGGCGGCGTGGAAGGATTTCGCGGTGCTGCGGAAGAAGCATGGGCTTCCGGAGAGCCGTGTGCTTACGGACTATACGGGTCCGTACTATACTTTTATTATTGAAGACACGTTCAACGACATCGCAGACTTTGACCGCTCGTTGAAGAGCGAAGTAGGGATGAAAGAATTCGGCGAGTGGTATCATGCCAAGTTTGCGCCGCTCGTCAATTCAGGGAGACGCGAAATATATTCGGTGGTTGAATGAATCGGATTCACATTTTGAGACATCTGAAAAATCGTCTCTCGCCAAGCCGCCAAGGCGCAAGGAGTCTATTTTTAAATCATTTTGCGACTTTGCGTGAGTCATACTTTTGGAATTATTCAGAAGTCTCATTTTTTAAATTCATGGAGGAAAAATGAAACTGTTTTCCAAAACCACTTGTGTCTCTCTCGCAGCGTGGATGTGGATCGGTGCGAGCGCCCATGCGCTATGTGCGCCTTCAGACCAGCAAACCGCGTCCCAGTCCACCGTGGGAAAATCCATTTACCAAGCGCATTGCGCTCCATGTCATGGAGCAAACGGAAAAGGGGATGGCGTTGCCTCTGCGCTCCTGAATCCCCGCCCCCGGAATTTTACCTCCGGCATCTATAAATTTCGGTCGACTGAATCAGGAAGCCTTCCGACAGACGAAGACCTTATGGCCGCAACAAAAAACGGCCTGCAGGGGACCTCAATGCCAGACTGGGCGCCGTTCATCAAAGGCGATTCATTAAAAGATGTGGCCGAGTATGTAAAAACATTCTCGCCGCGTTTTCAAAAAGATAAGCCGCGCCCCGTTAGAGTAGGAACTCCCGTCCCGTATTCGGCGGCGAGCGTTGCGGCCGGGAAAAAGGTCTATGCGAAATTACAGTGCGCTGACTGTCACGGGACTGACGGCGCCGGGACCGGTGCAGTGGCAAATGGTTTCCAGGATGATTGGAATTTTGAAACCAATGCCGTGAACCTGACCGAGCCGTGGACGTTCCGCGGAGGGGCGACCGCACGCGATATTTATCTCCGGTTCAAGACAGGGGTTGACGGAACGCCGATGCCGTCGTACGCCGGGGCCGCGAGCGATAGGGAAATGTGGGACCTTGCAAACTATATCGTGTCAATCGGGCGCAAACCCGTGTGGAAGATGAATGAAAATGAAATCAAGGAATTCTATGCAAAGCTCGAAGCCCAGGCAAAAGCCGACCCGGTTCAACGGGGAAAATACCTCGTCCGGACCATTGGATGCGCGGGATGCCATTCCATGTACAACGAAGATCTGCAGATTGTCGAGGGATCGCAGTTGTCGGGAGGATTGACGTTTGACCTCTATCCCTTCGGCAAGTATGTCACACGGAATCTCACTTCGGACAAAGAAACCGGTTTGGGAAATTGGACTGACCAGGAAATCAAAAGAGCTTTTACCCAGGGAATCTCGCGAGACGGAAGGAAATTTCTCCCCTTTCCGATGCCGTGGGGAGCCTTCGCTGCTTTGAAAGAAGATGATCAAAATGCCATCGTTGCATACCTGCGGACCGTTCCTGCCATACATCATAAAATCCCCGACCCGGATATTCCAAACATCTTCTCGTACCTCTGGGGAAAATTTAGAATGCTCATCCTGAAAGAAAAGATTCCGGCCCCGGCCTATCCTATGAAAGAAACAGAGGATCAGCAAAAGCCCGTATCGCAAAATTCTTCTAGTGCCGGGAAATATTTCGCCGTGCGCAATGAGCATGCAAAGGAGGTGCGGCCATGAAGAAAATATTGAAATGGGCCGGGATCATAGCGGCATGTTTAATCGTAATAGGATTTCTGGCCTTCCTGTACCTCATTCCGCCGTTCGATTTGCTCCCACGCGAGGCGTTTATCAATCCCCATGCGGAGGCGGTTGCATCGTCGCTCGAGAAAATCGACGACCCTGTCGAGCGCGCTATTGCCCAGCGCGGACAATATATTATGTCCTATTCGGATTGCAGCGATTGCCACACGCCGCAGGGAGACCAGGGCCCGAATTGGGATGAATTTCTTGCAGGCGGAGCTAAATATGAACTCAGAGCATCGGGAACGACTTTCTCACGTAACCTGACTCCCGACGCCGAAACGGGCCTTGCCCGGCAGACTGATGATGAAGTGAAGCGTGTGCTGCGCAGCGGCATATCTCACGATGGAAGATTTTTTCAGCCAACGACCATGCCGTGGCCGGGATTTTCCAACATGACCGAAGAAGACCGCCATGCTCTTGTTGTTTATCTGCGCCATATCAAGCCGGTGAAACACAAAGTGCCGGAGTGGTCTCCTGAAAGCTCGGACGCATTGTATTTATTCTATCCGTACGATTATGCTGAGCATGAGAAAAAGTGAGACATGTGAAAAATCTGGAATCAGCGTCTCTCGCAAAGCCGCCAAGACGCAAAATGGATTTCATCAAAACACCTTGACGACTTTGGGTCTTAGCGTGAGAAATGTTTTAACCGGTTGAAAGAATTAATTTGGGTTGATCAGAAGAAGGAAATTACCATGGATAGATATTTGATAGAATCGCCCCATACAAAAGATGATTGTACTCATGTGCTTAAACAAGTCGAAGCCTTGGGATATCTTACACATTTTGAATGGGGATGTGCCTCCGGCGACCACACGGGCTTCGTCATCATCGAAGCCGAGAGCGAGGCGCAGGCGAGGATGGTTGTGCCCTCAATGAGCCGGAAAGAAGCCAGGGTGGTGAAGTTGAATAAGTTTACGCCTGAGATGTTGAAAGCGGCGCATTAGAAAAAATCAAATCAGATCCGCCAGCGAGCCGAATTCGGCGTCAAAGAGCCGCTTATAGGTGCGGACGGCAAAGCCGTCGGTCATGCCGGCAATATGGTCGCACAATAAACGCATGCGCTGGCGGGGGCTTGCGGTGTTTCGCACGCTTTGTTCGGTGTCGCGAGGCAACAGGTTTATTTTTGCATTTTCTTTTTCGAGATAGTTTCCTTCGAAAGCCCCGAATATTTTTTTCAGGATATACCCTCCCTTGTGTTCAAGCTGGTGGAGCTGGGGTGATCGAAAAACCAGATCGATGGAAATGCTCTTATACAATTCTGCTTCCCGCTGAATCGATTGGTCAATTTCCAAGCGGAAGCGATAGCGGTTCGTTGCCCCGGACATGAAGTTTTTCCATTCGCTGAGGCTGCATGCCTGAATGAAGTGCCCGATCTTCCCCGCAATAATTTTTTCCAGTTGTCCGGTCGACATCGCATCAAGAACTTCTTCGAGTGAATGATTCTCATCGGGGGATATCGATCGATCGCCCGCCCATCGCTCAATTTTTTCTTTATTGATAATACCGGAGTGGATGCCGTCGGCGAGGTCGTTGAGTGAATATGCTGCGTCATCCGACCAATCCATGATTTGACATTCAATGCTGCGGAACGAGTTGATTTTTTCCCCTGCGGTGAGTTCTTGCGGAAGCGGAGCGCCGCCGAAAACGAATGCCACATCGCTTCGCTGCTCATCGTAAATAAAGTGATTCACCGGGTTTTCCAATTCTCCGTGCGGTGTCTTGTATTTCAGTATGCCGTCAAGAAAGGAGCGCGTCGGATTCATTCCTTGCCGCGTTCCTCCGGATGAATAAATGGTCTCGGTGATAAGGCGCAGGGTTTGAGCATTTCCTTCGAAACCTCCATACGGTCTCATCAATTCATTCAGCGTGCGTTCACCGGAGTGCCCGAAGGGAGGATGGCCGAGGTCGTGGGAAAGACAAATCGCTTCGACGAGATTCGAATCGATGCTGAACTCGTTCGACAACAAAGGGCTTTCACGCTGGAGAAACTTGCAGATTGACCGTCCAATTTGCGCAACCTCCAGCGAGTGCGTGAGCCGGGTTCTGTAGAAGTCGTATTCTCCGGAGAGAAAGACTTGGGTCTTCGCTTGCAATCTTCGAAATGCGGAAGTATGAATGATCCTGTCGCGATCAATCTCGAACGGCGAGCGATAATCTTCGGCCCGTTCTTTGGTCAAACACTGCATATCGAAGTCATTGTAGAATGTATTTTCCATTCATCCGCTTATTGTGATGTGTGATGTCGGTTCGGCACGATTTCCCTTCCCCAGACACGCCCGACCTCCCGAGCGATGGAGCGAAATGTTTGTTCGTGATGCCGCTGCGGGACGAGAAAAAAGACGACTTTCGGAGTTCTGAACGAATAGACGGTGGCGACGTCCATCTTCGTAAAAAAATCGACCGCTCTTAATATAGTAAATCTTTCTCTCTCCATCCGCGGGTAGTGTTGATAAATAAGGAGGGAGTGACCCTGTCCAAAGAAGTGAATCGCCTCGCGCCAATACAAGTACTTGTGTGAACCCCGGCTTCCTCTCGGAACGCTTTGGACCTCCATTCCATTGTCGGGGTCGAAAAATAAAATATGCGGTTGCCGCAGCCGTGCATCAAGGCGCTCGAAGTATTCTTCCCTGTTACCGTCGGTAAGAAGACGAGAAAAGTAGGTTGCAGACGGGATGAGCCGTTCGCGCGCAACAGAAGCGACCTCCCGTTCGTTCTTCTCGCTGACTGCATGGAAAAGAAAATCAAATAATTCGGGATCGAAAAAGCGCCATGATTTCGGACTGTTAAGGTATCCTGTGAATTTGCCGTCGCCCCTTGAATCGTTTGCCGTGAGCATCCAGCAAACGGAGATTTTATTTTTTCCTCCGCCAGCGAGAATACGAAGCAGACCGTACTTCCTGTAATCATTGATATCGCCAAAATATTGGTTTTTCACTATCGGCAGATTGAAAGTAGTAATCTCGAATCGTTCGCCCGGAGAGAAAATAGGGATTCCCGCTCCGAAAGACAAGCGATGGAGCCTTCGATGAAGCAAGTTATTTAGTTAAGCCTATTTGAACTAATTCCTAAAATACTTATCTTGAGGGGAAAAATTTCCTAATTAGTTAATTGAAATTCAGAAAAGAAATACACTTCCGGATATTTGCAATGTATATAGAGCTTATGGATCCCCACGGCAGAGCGGTTGAAGTTGGCGATGAAAAGAGTAAAAGTTATGCAAGAGAAGGAAAACACAGAGCTCAAACGAAGGAAGTGAAAAATGACGCACCGCACTATTCCAACGAACAAGATGAGGTCTGTGATGAGACGTTTTCCAGTTTCGACTCTATGCTTACTGCTTTTGGTAACGCCGGCTGCTTTGCCGGCACAAGATCAATCCCCGGCACCGATTCAAAAAATTGACGCTGGCGATACCGCATGGATGCTGATCTCTACTGCGCTTGTCATGCTCATGACACCTGGTCTCGCCCTCTTTTATGGTGGCATGGTGCGGAGAAAAAATGTTCTGGGGACAGTCATGCAGAGCTTTGTCGCTCTCGGCGTGATTTCCATCCAGTGGGTTCTCTTTGGCTACAGTCTTGCATTTGGACCGGATATCGGTCATGTCATCGGCGGGTTGCAGTGGGCTGGGTTGCGCGGTGTCGGGTTGGAGCCGAACCCCGACTATGCGGCGACGGTTCCTCATCAATTGTTCATGGTTTTTCAGATGATGTTTGCGGTCATTACTCCTGCACTCATTACAGGCGCGTTCGCCGAACGGTTTAAGTTTAAAACGTACCTGGTGTTCATTGTCCTGTGGTCTACATTTGTCTATGCCCCGATCGCACACTGGGTTTGGGGAATAGGCGGATGGATTCATAATATGGGCGCCCTCGATTTTGCCGGAGGGCTTGTTGTTCACATCAGCTCTGGAGTCTCCGCTCTTGTCGCGGCGATCATCATCGGCAAGAGAAGGGGACACAGCGGAGAATTGATGCCGCCGCACAACCTGACGCTGACGCTCCTGGGTGCAGCTCTTCTGTGGTTCGGGTGGTTCGGGTTTAACGGTGGAAGTGCCCTCGGTTCCGGCGCTCTTGCAACGTCAGCATTTGTTGCAACGCATCTTGCCGCTGCTGCTGCAACACTTTCGTGGCTCTTCATCGAATGGTGGCACCGCGGCAAACCTACAGTCCTCGGCGCCGCATCGGGGGCCGTTGCGGGGCTTGTCGCCATTACGCCCGCTTCAGGGTTTGTTGGACCGATGTCCGCCGTTGTTATCGGACTCCTTGCAGGAATGGTCTGCTATTTTGCAGTTGGCATGAAGACGAAACTTGGATACGATGATTCGCTCGATGCAGTGGGCGTCCACGGTGTCGGAGGGACTCTTGGTGCGCTTGCCACAGGATTGTTCGCCGCGAAGGCGATCAATGCAGGAGGCAGTAACGGACTATTTTTCGGGAATGCTTCACTGCTCGGTATACAGGCCTTGAGCGTTGTCGCCGCTATCCTTTATTCGTTCGCAGTGACATGGATCATTCTGAAAATTCTCGATGCAACAATGGGAGTGCGTGTGAAAGATGTTGAAGAGATGGAAGGTTTGGATTTGAGTCAACACGGCGAAACCGGATATTCGTTCTGATGCTACGGCGATGGCGCGGCCGTGTTTCCCGGCAACTGGCCTGTGAGTGCGGCGGTTTTGATCTCATAAGCTTTCTTGGCGTAGCGCTGGGCAAGGTCGGCCTTCCCGAACGATTCTTCGTACATGGCACGCTGGGTGAGCACCTTGATGTACAACCCTTGAAGCTGCTGGGTGTACATGTCTTTTTTACGGTAGGGGCGGTATAAAAGTGTAGGAAATTCTATTGGGTGATACAGCGAGTCTTTGTAAAGACGGAACGCCAATCCTTCGGGCACTCGGAGGTAATGCGAGGCAAGGTGAGGTTCAATTTCGCTCGTCACGTACACCGGCACGCTGTCGATATTATGATCGATAAAGCTGTCAATCATGCGATTGTAGCGTGCTTCGATCACCGCGGGGTCGTACGGCGCCTCGTGTTCAAATTTATACAATTCTTCCAGGAAAGCTTCTATTTCAACCTTCGATTTTTCATACAACGCCGGATGATTTTTTTTCATCTGCAAATAGTACCATGAACGGCGGAGCAGTTCTTTATCGATGACGGTTACATCGTCCCGCGCGTGCTTGACGTACTGGAAGTAATACGACGCCGCAACAAAATAGTCCCACTGGTACGAAATAATGATTGCGTGAGGTTTCAGATTGGCCAGAATTGTTGCGGTGTAGTCTTCGACGAGATAATTGCTGCTCGCGTCGACTTCAGGCCAGTTCGCCGAAAGCTCGGCGATGACGATCGCGAGAAGAATTGTCGCAAACGCGATTTTTCCCGAAATTTTTTTAAAGATCATTCCTGCCTCAAGCGCTCCGAAACCCGCAAACATGGCAAGCGAAACATACGCAAGAAGGAAGTACGAATCGATGTCGTTGATGTCGTAGTTGACCGTGTAGGCGATGCATCCCGCCAGCAGCAAAAGAATGAACATGAAAATACGCCGTTCCTGCATGAGCAGCCTCCATGCTCCGAGGAGTGAAAAAAGGAGCGGAACGTAGTAAAACTCTATCGGGGCGGCGTTCAGAAAACGATTCCATTGTTTCGCTGCTGCGGCCGATGACGAGAACATCCATACCCGGTACTGCTTGCCGGAAACATGCCAGAGAATCCTCTCGAGCGTTGCAGGATATCCCCAATTCAACACGGGCTGCTGGACCGTTCTGATTGGAAAATAGACGTAGACCGAAAGTCCGATGACGAAAGGAATGGCAAGAATAAAAAGCTGACGGACTCCTTCTCTGGAAAGCCGGAACGCCGAGAAATAAAGGAAAAGGAATGCGGGTGCCAGCAGGATTGTCGTAAGATGGTTTGTGAAGCTTAATCCAAGGACATACGCAAAGAGCAGCCATTTGCGTTGGTCGATCACTTGTTCTTCAAGAAAGCTAAAGACTGCACGAAGAAAAAATAGAAGCGTGGCGCTCAGTAAAAAAAGGTGGAAAGCATACACTTCGATCGATGTCGCTTGGTCCCAGAATGTTTGGGAAAATCCCAGGACAAGTGCCGAAAAGGCAGCGGGGATAATTGAATGGTACAGGATCCTCTATTTTCATCCCGGAGCGGAACAACAGCAGCATCGCATAGAAAAGGAGCACGACGGCGGATGACGTCGCAAGCGCGCAAAAGATATTCAAGCGCACGATCTCTTCATGTGCGATTGGCAGGTGAGAAAAAATGTGCGTGGCGAGCGTCCAAAGAGGATAACCGGTTGGGTGGGCGATGCCGAGCACATACGGTACGGTTGCAAGCTCTCCGCTGTCGATGAACCCTACCGTTCTCGCAATGGTCTGGGTGTAAACAAAAAACACTGTCAGCCAGAGAACCGCAGCGACACCATGGTCCAGGTATTTGCTTTCAAGAAATGATTTCATTGGAGCGAACGGAGAATCGATTCAAACATCGTACGTGTTTCCTTCATGGATGCACGGAGCGACAAAAGAAGCTCCGCGCCCGATGGATAGTTCAGCAGCCGCGCAAGGTAATCGAGAGATTCATCGTCAGCCGGTAGAAGATGTGTTTTCGTGTCAAGCCCGAGCCGGAGGGCGGTTTCGACACGCCGAAGGTGTGTGTAGTGCTTTCCGACCGCTGTTATCCGTTCATTTTCTGAGCTGTCGCGTGAATATTCTTCCAGCAGTTCATACATATTTGTCGATGGGAATGCATTGATCCCTCTTGAGAGTTGAAACGCTTGGACGGCAAACTCCGCATCCATCAATCCTCCTGCGCCAAGCTTAATGTCGAGAAAGTCGGACGACGACGTGCGGCTTCTCGACTCCGTCTTCCGACGCATCGAAAGAATTTCTTCCGTCCAACCTTTCGGCAGCGGGGACTGGTACGTTAACTCGCGTATCGATTCCATAAGTTCTTCGGAAAAATCCTTATCTCCCGATATCACTCTTGCCCGCGTCAGCGATTGACGTTCCCACAGCGATGCACGCTGCTGAAGATACTCAACATACTGTTTCCGTGCAACGGCAAGAGGTGCATTCCTTCCCTCCGGCCGCAGGCGCGCATCAACATCATACAATTTCGCAGCGGACGCCGGATGTGAACATTCCGTGATGATGCGTGCAGCAAGCTGTTCACATTTTTCCGCGTCAAGTTTTCGATTCGCATCAAAAAGGAAAACAACGTCGAGGTCCGACCCGAAATTCATCTCGTAGCCGCCGAGCTTTCCCAGCCCGATAATGCAGAACCGCACTCCGCGCGGGATTTTTAATTTTTTTCGTTCTTCGTCGTACAGAAACGAAAGAGTTGAAGAGGCAATATCCGAAAGGGAGCGAAACAGTTGACGTTCATCGACGGCACCGAGAGCGTACCTCACCGCCGATTTGCATTCCTCGCGAACCTTCCATGCATCGATACCCTCTTCCGGTGGAACGATGACCGGGTCCTCTCGCAGTATTGTGTCGATGCCGGTAAGGATCGTTTCCGCGAGGCCGGGAGAAAGTGAAAATTGCCTTGCGAGCATTCCGCTCCGCGCGCAGATGCTCACCAACGCTTTGCGGAAATTTTTTTCTGAACAAAGGGCATAGATCGTGTCTGGTGAAGGGGACGAAGAAAAAATCTTTTCACAATGCACCAGGGCACGGCCGGGTGCGATCGTGGCGCCAAGTTCTTCCAGGAGCGGCTCGGCGATGTTCTTAAACAGCATCCGTGTCCGTTCGGGATATTCTTTTTTCCCGAGAAGGTTTGTTCCGTAGAGCATTCGACGAAGAATACGGACCGTTTTCTCGTTGCTCTCGAGACGGTATCGCCCGGCAAACGACTGCGAAAATTCAGAGCCCGGCTTTTCGGCCAAGAATTGTTCAAGGTCGGAATGGTGGCTCGAGGCTTTTTTTCGTAAAGACCGTGTTGAAAACGCGGCGGACATCGAGCAAATGTTCGGCAAGAAGTTTTTCGAACTGATCCGGCGTCATAGCCATTCGCAGCGCAATCTTCTTACGGTCGCGCTTTGTTTCCGGAAGGGAATGTGTCTGCGCGTATTCGAGCATTTGCAGCCGGTGTTCGAGCATCCTGAAAAAAATGTACGCTTCCCGGAGGCGGGCTGCTTCGCGGGTTGACAGCAGCAGCGCCGAATGGAGAAGAGCGATTGCTGCAAGCGTATTCGAATTCCTGAGAGCGGGGTTTTTCCCTCCGTTCAATAGCTGCAGCGCCTGGACGATAAATTCAATATCGCGAATTCCCCCGGCCCGGAGTTTGATATTTCGGCCGTCGGAATTCGATTCAATGCGGGTTTTGAGCCGGGAAATTTCTTCGATCGGATTTTGGAAAAAGGTCCGTGGATAGATGAACGGTGTTAGCGCAGCGAGAAATTTCTCTGCAAAGTGCTCGCTCCCCGCAACGTGCCGCGCTTTGATCAACATCTGTCGTTCCCACAATTCACCGCGCGATTCGTAGTACATGATCGCCGAGTCGTAAGAGCGTATCAGCGACCCCGCTTTCCCGTCCGGCCTGAGGCGCATGTCAACTCTGTAGAAATATCCTTCTTCGGTTGGATGGGAAAGGCTCTGCATGACGTGTTCGATAAAGCGGACAAAGAATTCGCCGTGGGTCATGGTAAAGGAGGACGACGATTCCATCTCCCCGTCGGCATCAAAGACCGCAATGAGGTCGATATCGGAACTGTAGTTGAGCTCTTCTCCGCCGAGTTTTCCCAGTCCGATAATTGTCCACGATGTTCTCGGTTCGCCGCCGTACCGATTTCTCATTTCAGCCCAGGAGAGTTCTGCGGCACGTACGGTGATTGCATCGGCAAGATGCGAAAGCTCGCGCGTCGTTGTTTCAAGGTCGGCAAGGCCGAGAATATCTCTCACGCCGATCCGCAGCATTTCTCTCCGCTGAAACCGTTTCAACACATTGAGCTTCCGTGAATGGGACTGGAACGGTTCGATGCTCTGCTTCGCCCCGCTCAAGAACTCGTCCTTTGCTTTTGCCTGCTCGAGAATGTTGGTGGCGGTCAGCCATCGAAACAGCTCTGGATCGCGAATAAGAATGTCGGAAAAATACTGCGATACACCGAAAATGAGCACCAGCGTTTCGAGCAGCACCGGATGCTCGCTCAGGTCGCGCAGGATCGTTGTTTGATTAAAACTGGATTCGATAAAACGAAGAAGGTTTGTCGATGCCATTGTTTCATCGGCGGATCGCGTAAGCTGGGCCTCCAGCGGCCCGAAGAAC
The DNA here is from genome assembly GCA_963772165.1 of uncultured Bacteroidota bacterium. Lineage (GTDB taxonomy): Bacteria > Bacteroidota > Ignavibacteria > UBA10030 > UBA8401 > JAGVPT01. The sequence continues at coordinate 57,778 of CAVYWA010000011.1, forward strand.
AACGGCGCTTGTTCACCCAGCCCCGCATCAAAAAAAATCTTCTCGATTGTCTTGATGTGATGAAGCGTTACGGCCGATAATTTGCGTGATGAAGGCGCTGTGGACGGAGTCATTGAAGATTGCTGAATGAATATGCGTACGGTGGCCATAGTATAGAAAAAAGGGGGGGAAAATTCAATCCATGCAATGGGAATTGATTTTTCCCCGCGCTTCGCCTATATTACGCCGTTGCCGCACACCATTTGAAAAAAAGGAATTTCATGGTAAAACTTATCGCACTCTACAAAAAACCGGACGACGTTCCCGCGTTTGACAAGCATTACGCCGAAGTACATACTCCTTTAGTGAAAAAACTTCCCGGCTTGCGGCAGCTTGAACTTTCGAAGATTACCGGCTCGGCGATCGGCGAGACGCCCGAATATTTATTGTGCGAAATGTATTTTGACTCGAAAGATGCACTCGACGCAGCTCTTGCCTCACCAGCGGGCCGGGCTGCCGGAAAAGACCTTATGGGCTTTGCTGCAAAATATGTCACGTTAATGTACGCCGATGTGACTTCGCGGGAAAATATTAAATCGTTTGAAGATTGAATTCCTGCATGCAGGAAGACACAAAGGTGCATACGTCAATTTTTTTCGAGCATCGCGAACAACAACAATTCGTATGAAAAAATATTCCCCGCTCCCTAAATCCTATCATACCCTTATCTATACAACGTCGGAATTCCACGCCACCATTACGCTCAATCGGCCGGAAGTGCACAATGCGCTCAACCTGGAAATGCTGCAGGAACTCGCCGATGCATTGCAGAAAGCGCAATGGGACGACCGCGTTGCCGTTATCGTGATCACCGGCGCCGGCTCGAAGGCGTTCTGTACCGGAGCGGACATCAAAGAATGGAACGAAGATTTTCTGACAAAACCGGATGATTTCTATAAATGGATGGGCGTGTTCATCGAGACGTTTGAACGATTGCGCAATATCGGCAAACCGACGATTGCGAAACTAAACGGGATGGTCGTCGGCGGAGGAAATGAACTTCAGATGTCATGCGATTTCGCAATTGCTGCATCGGATGTCGTTATCAAGCATGTCGGCACATCCCGCGGAAGCGTTGCCGCTGCCGGCGGTACCCAGTGGCTGCCGATTATTGTCGGCGATCGCCGCGCACGCGAGATATTAATGCTCGGGAAGGAATTGAAAGCAAAAGAAGCTCTTTCGTGGGGATTGATCAATCAGGTCGTTCCCCGGAGAAACCTCGATAAAGCGGTTGCTGCGATGGTCGAAACTCTCGTCAATAAGCTGCCGGAATGCACGCGCTATACGAAAGAGCAGCTGAACTTTTGGCGAAATTTTTCGTGGGCCATGACCATCGGCCATGCAAAGGATTGGCTCACGGTCCATACATCCGCTCCGGAGATCGTGGAAGGGATTCGGGCATTTAACGAAAAAAGACCGATTGACTATAAAAAACTTCGTTCGACGAAAAAGTGAAAGTGCGGTACGGTAAAATTCTTCCGTCCTTCCGAATAACGCGCACGTTCACCTCTTACTCAAAATATCCTGCGAGACTTCCATGAATCTCACCACGATCAATCTGACAAAGGAACCGGGCTACGCCCTCATACAATTGAACCGGCCGGATGTGCTGAATGCGATCAATATGAAACTGATGGAGGAACTGGTTTCAGCCCTTGAAGAGCTGGACAAAGACGGCGACGTCCGTTGCGTGATCATTACGGGGAGCGAGAAGGCGTTTGCGGCGGGGGCCGACATCAAGGAAATGGCGGATGCGTCGGCGATGGAAATGCTGCAGCGCGACCAATTTGCGCGATGGGATCGCATCCGAAAAATAAAAAAGCCGATCGTAGCTGCCGTCAGCGGTTTTGCGCTCGGCGGCGGGTGCGAGCTGGCGATGACATGCGATATTATTATCGCATCCGAATCGGCGAAATTCGGCCAGCCGGAAATCAACCTCGGTGTTATTCCGGGAGCTGGAGGAACGCAGCGGCTCACCCGCGCAGTCGGGAAATACAAAGCGATGGAAATGGTGCTTACCGGCGCGATGATGACCGCCGAGGAAGCCAAACAATGGGGCCTTGTTGTTAAAGTGGTTCCCAATGAATATCTCATTGAAGAAGCAAAGAACCTTGCTAAGGCCATTGCCTCGAAGCCGCCTGTCGCAGTTCGCCTGGGAAAAGAAGCGGTCCTGAAATCGTTCGATACAACAATTGAAGGGGGCCTTGAGTTCGAGCGGAAAAACTTTTATATGCTTTTTGCGAGCGATGACCAAAAAGAAGGAATGAAAGCATTTATGGAGAAGAGAAAAGCAGATTGGAAGGGGAAATGAGTTTATCGGAGGCCAGCGAGTGTGATTCTTCGCATTGACATTAAAGCAATTTCCACGTACCATCTCCACACATACGACCACTTCTTATACCAACCATCACTCGGGAAGGACTCGTTTATGAAGACACCAATCACTGTGCTGATCCTGCTCGTGGTTGCGTCACTTATTATTTCCCAATCACTAGCGTGGGGGCAGCAAAAGCCAATAACGCTTTCCCCGCAAAAATACGCCGTACCCACCGTCTCGATTTTCGTCGCGGGAAATTATTTCGGCCCGAAGTTTACCGGAATCAATGCGGTCTACAACACTCTAGAGAGCAACTTTGCGCTTCCCCAGGGGACCGATTTCAAGAATTATTATTTTGTCATGGCCGGCGTGCGGATCAGTCCCACAAACGGGCAAGCGATCCAGGCCGAGTTTGGAGGGAGTATTCTGAAGTCTCCGGAGAGCAACTCGACGAACTTTCTCCAGGAATATTATACAGGGGGATCGTATATCCTCAGCCTCCCAATTTCTTCGGTTTCCATTTATGCGGGAGGCGGGCTCGGCTGCGTTTGGTTGAACACTCAGCGCACATATACAACGAATCTGGGTGTAGCGCAGATCAACGCCCAGCTCGCGCAATTGCACGGTCTGTGTGGAATACAATTCCTCGAACAATCTGGGGTTTCGTTTTCGCTCGAGGGCCGTTACAACTATGCGACAACTATTTCGCCTCTTCGGTCTGACCTCGACTTTACGCTCAAAGGCTTTGCAGGGGGCATACAGGTCGGAATTCCGATCATCATGTAAGATGACATACAATTTCCACAGTTTCCTAACAACAGCAGTCGAAAGGAGTTTTTCATGAATCGAATGTCCCCAATACTCAAGATTTACATCGCGTGTATTTTTGCCATGTTGGCAGGGTGCAAACAAAATTCTTCAACGCCGATTGAGCCGGCATCGCTTGTGACATACCAGCCTAAGGGGACGATCACCGGTTTAATTGTGAATAGAATTACCAATACGCCCGTAAAAGGTGCCGTCATTTCTGTCGGGTACGACGGCGGCGTGCAATCGGTAACCTCCGACGCGGCGGGAGCGTATTCATTTGCTAATGTACCGGTCGGACAATATCAGATTGTCAACGGGACGGCCGTTTTTTCAGGCACGTACACACTCACCGTATCGCTTGTCGCGTACAACGCTAGTCAAACGGACACAACCAAGAGGTACAGAAACTACTATTATGACAATGTCACCATTACCTTCACCTCGCTTGCATCGAGCGATTCACTCTCCATACTAGGGGGTACAAATGCCGTGACCGATATGGTAGGGAGCGCTCTTCTCCAGATCTCATATCTCAATACTACAGTCGCCGGACAGGTCGTCGACCAGAATCAGCAGCCGGTTGCCAACGCAACGGTCATGCTGTACGATGCTACCGTATTTCCTAATGTCTTGATCGGTCAGACCACAACATCGGCATCGGGCGCCTATCTTTTTTCAGCCGTCGACAATGGATTAACGATCGTTCTCAAATCGCGAAGCAGCGATGGCTCGCTCCAGGGAACTTCGGCTGCATTCACGCTCCCGGCCAACGCGCTCAGCGATTCACTCCGTTCTCAAGTCACCGCGGAAAGGCTTATGCTGACGCCGGCCGATAATGTCAATCCATTTGTCATCGGTCTTACTCCGGAGAATAATTCCGACGTTTCGCCCAGCAATCTTCAGGTGGTCTACACATTTTCCGAGCCGATTAAACAAAAGGCATTCACGCGGACTGATTTGCCTCTCGGCAGCAACACCATCATTGATGATATCAAGATTACCTATTTAGGGCTTAAGAAAACTGCAACCGCCATCACATTTTCGGCTCAGTGGAATAGCAATTTTACGCAGCTGACTATTACACCGCAAGGAATTGTAGGGTCGGCAAAATATTCCGTGGATCTGACGGCAGCGTTTACCTCGGGCCAACTTACCGACAATGCAAACTTAGCGGTCGTCAATAACCCGAATATCACCGGGGACTTCGAGGTATTGCAATTTACAACGAATGGTGCATCTCCGGTTCCCGCGGCGCCCGTATTGACGCGAAGGTTCATAACCGGGCTTTTCGGTAACCTCGATTTCGGCGGCGGCACTGTGGGGCTTGAGTGGAATTATGATCCCAACGCGCGAAGCTATAACATCTACTGGAGTGTCGACGGAGGATCGTTCCAACTCCTCCAAGCAGATTTCTACGATGTTCAGTTTAGCGCTAACACCGGGTCACTTGTTTATCCCTCGGGTGCGACCAACCCGTTGAGAGGGAGTTCTGTGCAGTATCTCGTCCGGGGAGTGAGCAAGGATCTTGTTGAAGGCGCATCAAGCAACATCATCACGGTCACTGACGCTGTGAAACCGCAGCTATTGGCTTCATCCGGCGTTGCAGCGGCAGGCGGAACAAATTCGTGGACATATACTCTGCGCTTTACGGAACCGCTCACGATCTCAACCGCGGAAGCTATTGGGAATTATTCTTTTGCGAACACGAGCACAGTGGCGTTCACCGTGAATAACGCGAACTACCTTGGGAACGTTGCCGGCGTTTATGTTGTCCAATTGGGTGTTACCACAAGCGCGGCATTGCCGGTGGGATACATCCTTGTCGTCAGCAGCAATGTAACGGACCTTGCCGGAAATGGAGTCGACCAGACAGCAAACAGCAAGACGTTCTAATCTCTCATCGCGCTACGAAAAAGGCTCCGGGTTAATTATACACCGGAGCCTTTTTTATTGTGAAAAATTTTTTAAAATCGGTGGCAATAAAAAAAGTAAGAAGCGTCCCCGCGTTCACCGGGCGGGCGAAATAATTGCGATGAACTGCGTTATATCGTCGGAACTCAAATAAATATTTCCGCGCAGGTCCGTTGCCACGCCAACGGGGCGTCCCCAGACAGTTTTTTGAGATGTCGAGCCGGCCGGTTGAAATCCCGTAACAACGTCGGTAACATATTCCGCGGTTGTGTCCTGACTATTTTTAAATTTTAAAAATACGAGTTTGTATCCTGTCGGAATTGTTCGATTCCACGAGCCGCGGAATACGACAAACGCCCCGGTCCGAAGTTGCGGCGGGAAGGATGGATTAGAAAATTGGATCGCCATCGGCGCCGAGTGTGCCTGGACAAGTGCTGCCGGTTGTTTCATCGACCGTACGCGCATACTGTCAAGCCCCGTTAATGGCAACAGCGCGCGGTATTCGTCGTGGGCGTTGAAGTCGAAATAAATGCCGTGTGCATAGGCGAATGGGTGGCCGTAGAATCCTCCGTCGCGCACGATGTCGATCCACTCCGGGGGAATGTCGTTTCCTTCCCAGTCGCTTCCATTATTCGTAGCCCACAATCGCCCGTTGTGCATCGTCATGCCTACCGCGTTGCGTATCCCTGAAGCGAACGTGCGTCGCCCTGTGCCGTCATCGTTATACTCTTCAATAATTGCCCGAAAATCTTCGCGGCACACATTGCAGGATGAGCCGACGGAGAGATACATTTTTTTTCGAACGGGGTCGAACACAATCGTGCGTGTATCGTGTCCTCCTACAGGCTGGCGGGCTCCCTTCCCGATTTCATCGATAAAAACTTTTTTTGTTTCATAAATGCCGTCGCCGTTTTCGTCGGTGCACTTCATGATTCGCTGCTCCTCGGCTACGTACATCGCCCCCTGGTAAAATTTCAGATCGTGCGATTTATGAAATCCTGAAGCGGCAACAATCCCGGTGTCTGCAACTCCATCATGGTTACGATCCGGCATTGCGATGATCTCGCCGCTGTTCTTGTTTGCGACATATAACACGCTGTCCGGACCCCAGGCGAAAAAGCGCGCTTTGCTTAAGCCTCCCGCATAGAATACTTTTGCCGTATATCCTTCGGGGACATTCAGCACAAGGTCATCTTTGATCAGCCCCTTGAATTTTTCCGGCACGATGAGTTTAACGGGAACAAGTTTTGCCTCTTTTACCGGCGTCATGTGTACCGTTGCGGGGAGTTCTTGCGACTGGCAACAAACAAAAAGTAAGAACAGGCCAGAAATCCATGTTTTCCTGCCCCCAAAAAGCACATTCTTCATACGCATTCTCCTCCTCAATGTAATTTGTTCTATTGCCTGAAGCAACAGAGCGCTCAAGAGCGCCGTTGCCCGTTTTGATGATACTAAGAAAAAAAACGTCTATATTCAACACTAACGAAACCGGGGTGGTGTCTCAGTTTGGCTCGAAGAATGTCATGCCCACGAAAGTGGGCATCCATTTTGAGGTCAAAAGGACAATATTTGGATTCCCGCTTTCGCGAGAATGACAAACTGAGGACGCTACCAGAAAAAAACCGGCTTTTCACCCATCATAGAGTTCATTATTTTATGGCTGCCTACAACACGCTTCTGTCTTCAACAACCGACTCCGTTCTCACCATCACGCTTAATCGACCTGAAAGTTACAATGCGCTGAACGAGGCGATGAAAAAAGAATTGAACGACGCATTCAGACAAGCCGAGAAGGATGACTCCGTTCGTTGTATTGTTCTCCGGGGTGCCGGTGAAAAAGCCTTTTGCTCGGGGCAGGACTTGAAAGAGCACAGCGGTTCTCATCGTTCGCTCAAGGAATCGCTTGAGAAAAGCTACAATCCGCTCATCAGAAAAATGCGTTCAATCGAAAAGCCGATTATCGGAATGATCAACGGTGTTGCTGCCGGCGCCGGCCTCAGCATCGCGCTTGCGTGTGACATGCGTATCATGTCCGATACGGCAAAATTAATCGAAGTGTTTATTCGCATCGGCCTGGTTCCGGATTCAGGCTCGCATTGGTTCCTGCCGCGTCTAGTGGGGATGGCAAAGGCATTTGAGTATGCTGCGACGGGCCGCGACATCGATGCTACTGAAGCAGAGCGAATTGGATTAGTGAATCGCGTTGTCGTTGGAGCGGAATTAGAAAAAACGGTGATGGATCTAGCGGAAAAATTTGCGAAAGCTCCAACTCGCTCGATCGGCCTCATCAAACGGACGCTCAACAAGTCGCTTGCCAGCGATCTGGAAGCGTTATTGGATTATGAAGCGGTCATTCAAGGGATTGCGTCAAACACCGAAGACTATCAGGAAGGCGTAAAGGCTTTTTTAGAAAAGAGGGAAGCATTGTTCAAGGGGAAATGAATCGATGAATAGGGGAACTTTGCAGTTCGGTTAGGCGGCGATTAATCCCATTGGCTTGTATCGAAATGCAATCGCCCTAAGGTCGGTTGAAAGCCATTGCTACGACGCCTTCTCTTGCATAATAAGCCAAGTGATCGCCTGCTCAAAGTCGGTAACCGCCATGATGCGGGAGCCACGGTTCTGGGCGACAAGTTCGAGAAAGTGCGCCTTATCCACGTCACCCAGCGGGCAGAGAAGACAAATCTTGCTCTGGCGAAGAGAAGGGTGCTCTGCTAGAGTCTTTCCCAATTCGTAGAGATTGGTAATAGACAGCATTACATCTGCTCCACGGGTATCTATTAGCACCTCGTATTCGCCGGGTTGCTTGATCTGGGATGCGATGTCTAGGATGGCCTGTCTGCTTGCCACAAAATCGAGGACGCCCGTTGTAGTGGTTTTGACGAAGTCATTCGGATTAATCATCTTCACATTGACTGGCATTTGGACCTCCGATCTATATTGCCGCCTAACTGTGTGTATGCGGCATTAAATTTCTTTAAAATGCTCGAACGGCTGTTTACAATTATTGCAATAGTGAATAGCTTTGCATGCAGTCGATCCGAAATCGCTTCTCAATTCCGTTTCATTCGATTCACAGAACGGGCACGGCACGGCTTCTTTTATCGTGGGAAGAAGGACTATGACCTCGTCCGTAGATTTTCCCGGCGGCGCGATCCCGTACGCTTTCAGCTTTTCTTTTGTGGCGTCGCTCAGCCAATGAGTTGTCCATGCAGGCGAATACACCGTGTCGACGAAGATGTTCTTGTATCTGTTGGACTTGAAAGCGGCAATAATATCATCCTCGATGATTTTCATAGCAGGACAGCCTGAATAGGTCGGCGTGATCTCGACGCGAATTGCCTCTCCGTTGAATTCCACATTCCTTACAATCCCCATCTCGACAACGTTCACAATAGGGATTTCTGGATCGTGAACCTCGCGGAGGATGTTTAGCAATTCTTCTTTTGTCGCGTGATGCACGGGAAACGGTTAAGAGATAAGATATAAGAAATAAGAGATAAGAAGCATTCTTTTAAAAATTAAATGCCAAGGCTCTCTGACAAGAGACGAATGACTACGGACTGCCAACCTACCATTTCGCCCCCGGAAACGACCGCGCGACAATCTGCATCTCCGCCAGCATCCGGCCGAGATGTTCGCTGTGCTTACCGCTGCGGCTTCCGGAAACCGTATAGCCGCCGTTGCCCGGGACCTTGAGGTCTACCGACCTGAAAATGCCGGTCACCAATGCACTCCATTTCTTCTCCAGCCCGTCTAATGCAGGGATGATCCCCTGATTTGTCAATGTGCGTTCTGTTTCATCGAAAGCGAAGAGTTCTTTCGTGAAGGGCCAGAGATCGTCCACCGAGGATTGCAATCGGCGGCGGCTTTCTTCGGTCCCGTTGCCGAGACGCAGCATCCATTCTTTTGAATGGCGAAGATGATATGTTGCTTCTTTGAACGCCTTCACTGCTATCCCTGCGAGTTGCTCGTGAGCGCTCTTTTGAAGGATATCGAGGAGGAAATAATCATACGCATCGAAGAAAAATTGGCGCGCCATTGTCGAGGCGAAATCATTGTTCGGCTGTTCGACAAGCTGAACGTTTGTGAATCGCGTCGCTTCACGGAAGTATGCAAGGTCGTCTTCCGATCGATGACTGCCTTCAACTTCACCGGCGAGATGCAAAAAAGCCGATGCCTGGCCGATCTCGTCGAGGGCAATGTTCGTCAGTGCGATGTCTTCTTCGAGCACCGGCGCGTGGCCGCACCATTCTGATAGCCGGTGGCCGAGCACCAGGCGGTCATCGCCGAGCCGCATCAAAAAATCCGTCAGCATTTTTTGTGTTTGGAAGTCAATGCTCATCAGAATCCTTTGACCGCTGTGGGTATTTTATAGAATTGGGGATGGCGGTAAACCTTGTCGTCGGCCGGATCGAAAAAAGGTTGAGTGTCCGATGGAGTTGTCGCCGTGATGTCGTGCGATGGAACCACCCAGATGCTGACGACATTCCCGCGCCGGGCGTAGACATCGCGGGCGTTCTGGAGAGCCATCTCGGCATCCGTGGCGTGGACGCTTCCGGCATGTTCGTGAGGGGCACCGGTTTCACTCTGCACAAATACTTCCCACAGATCTCCTTCGTTTTCGCCCTGTATGTTCTTTTCTGCCATACTTTTCTTATTTGAAGCGTCAACCTTCGTGTAACTTCGTGTCCTGCGTGGATTGAGGTGCAGCTTTTTTCTCGGCATACGCTCGTGCAGCCTCCCGGACCCATGCACCATCGGCATCGGCTGTCCTGCGGGCGTTCATCCTCTCCTTATTGCACGGTCCGTTCCCCTTAATCACTTCATAAAATTCGTTCCAATCAATTTGTCCGAAATGCCAGGAGCCTTTCTTTTCATCAAATCGAAGCTCGGGATCCGGCAAACTAAGGTTCGCATTTTTTGCCTGCGGCACTGTGATATCGACAAAACGCTGCCGCAATTCGTCGTTGCTGTGCAATTTTATTTTCCATCGGAGGAGTTCCGCGCTGTTCGGCGAATTTGAATCGGGGGGACCGAACATCATCAGTGAGGGCCACCACCACCGATTCACTGCCTCCTGCACCATCGCTCTTTGTTCCGGCGTTCCGGAAGAAAGAGTGACAACGATTTCGTACCCCTGTCGCTTGTGAAAATTCTCTTCTTTACAGATGCGCAGGTTGGCGCGCGAGTACGGCCCATACGAAGACTTCGCCAGCATCGTCTGGTTGACAATTGCAGCACCGTCGACAAACCAACCGATAACGCCGATGTCCGCCCAGGAGAGCGTCGGGTAGTTAAAAATGTGTGAATATTTTGCTTTGCCGGCTAATAACGCTTCAATCATTTCACGGCGGCTGACGCCGAGTGTTTCCGCCGCGCAATAGAGATACAGCCCATGCCCCGCTTCGTCCTGCACTTTGGCGAGCAGCGACATTTTTCTTCGCAAGGTCGGTGCCCTTGTGATCCAGTTTCCTTCGGGGAGCATACCGACGATTTCAGAATGGGCATGCTGTGAAATCATTCGTATGAGCTGCTGGCGGTACCGGTCAGGCATCCAATCTTTCGGTTCGATTTTTTCCCCCCGTGCGATCCGGTCTTCGAAATGCTTCATCCTGACTTCGGGATCCGTTGCATCGATCATAGTTCTTCCAGTTGAGGTTGGGGATGGCTATTGCACGAAACTACTTAATTGCACTTTTAAAAACAAGTTGCTGCCGTTGCCTTTCTTCACGCGTTTAGGTATTATTGTGCCGCAGGGAGGTAAGAGTTAAGATATAAGATATAAGAACTAAGACTAAGGACTAAGAAGACTAAGGATAAGAGTTAAGAGATAAGAGTTAAGAGATAAGAGTTAAGAGATAAGAGCTAAGGATAAGAACTAAGAACTTAAGACTTACTACCCCGACACATGTCTCTTTCACTTGGAATTGTGGGTGCCGGCACGATGGGGACGGGCATTGCTCGTGCCGCAGCGCTCAATAAGTTTAACGTTGCACTTTACGATATTAATGAAACGGTCATCCTCAACGGCATCGCCCGCATGACTTCGGAGATGAAGAGGAGCGTTGAAAAGCAAAAGCTTTCGCAGGAGGAAATGACTGATACGCTCTCCCGTATTCACGCCCGCACTAAACTTTCCGACCTCGGCCATTGCGATATTATCATTGAAGCCGTTCTCGAAGACCTTCGGATAAAGAAGGACCTCTTTAGACATCTTGAGGGGGACGCAAAGCCTGACGCGATTCTTGCGACCAACACATCGTCGCTCTCCGTTACAGCAATAGCGTCGGGAGTGAAAAAACCTGAACGGGTTGTTGGATTGCATTTTTTCAATCCGGTTTATCTCATGAAGCTTGTTGAAGTGGTGCAGGGAGCCCAAACCTCCGAGGAAACAATGCAGCAGGCGATTGAGTTCGGCGAGAAACTTGGAAAAACGTGTATCCGCGCAACAGACACCCCCGGCTTTATTGTGAACCGCGTTGCACGCCCATTCTACGGAGAAGCACTCAGAATTTTGGGAGAAGGAATTGCCTCAGTGGAAGACATCGACCGGATCGTAAAAGGGGAAGGCGGGTTTTCGATGGGACCGTTTGAGTTGATGGATTTGATCGGTATCGACGTCAATCTTGCAGTCACGCAGTCCGTCTACGAACAATTCTTCAACGACCCGCGCTACCGTCCGCATCCAATTCAACGTCAAATGGTCGATTCTGGAAAGCTCGGTAAGAAAAGCGGAAAAGGATTCTACAATTATTGAAATCACCTTCGCTTCAAAAAAATCGTCTCTCAGTGTTCATTGTCGGCGATGATTCGCTCGTTGCGGAATATTCCGAGATTGCATCCGCCTTTCGTTATGCGATTATTTCACTCGATAAGGTGAAGAACCTGAAACAGATTGGTAAACAAATTTCCATCGCGCTCGAACTCAGCAATCTCGATCTCGACCGGAAAAAAAAGAACATGGAAGATTCTGGACAAAGCCCTTCCCGAAACGACCGCCATTCTCAGCTCGTCGATCAACGTATCCGCTCTTGACCAGTCGCAGTGGATAACAATGAAGCACCGGCTCGTTGGCATTGCCGCACTGCCAACACTGATCAAGAATTCTGTTGTGGAAGTTTCGCCGACTGTTTATACAAACGAATCGACCGTCGCTGTTGCGCGAAAATTTTTCACTTCTCTGAAAAAAGACATTGCAATCGTACAGGATAGGGTCGGGATGGTGTTGCCGAGAATCTTGTGTCAGATTATCAACGAAGCGATGTTTGCCGTGCAACAGGATGTTGCATCGCCAAAAGACATCGACACGGCAATGAAGCTCGGGATGAATTATCCATCCGGTCCGATAGGATGGGGTGAGAGGATCGGATTTAATCAGGTGTACGCAGCGCTCAATGCATTGCATACCGATCTGGGGGAAGAACGCTACCGCATTTGCCCGTTGTTGAAAGAGATTGCCGCGACCGGGAAAGTTTTGGGGATGACTCGGTCTTAGCTTCCTTCCTTCAATGTCTTTTCGTACTCCGTCTTGTAAAGCCGCAGCGCTTCGAGGATCGATTCTGCCACCACCTGCTGCCCACCGGGACTGCGCAGAAACATTTCATCTTTCCGGTTGGAGAGATAGCCTGTTTCGATGAGGACGTTCGGCATCGATGCGCCGACGAGAACGTAAAAGCCCGCCTGTTTTACTCCGTGGCTTGCAGACGACAATTTCTTGTCCATCTCCTGCTCAAGGAATGAAGCGAATTGTTCGCTTTGACGGACATAGGCGCTCTGCGCCATCGTAAGAATGATGAAATTCTCTTCCGTGATATCCTGGTACCGGTCCTGGAAATCCTTTTCCAATCGCACAACCGCATTTTCTTTTTGGGCAATTTTGATGGCGTCTTCTGTTTTGCCGGGACGCAGCAAGTAAATTTCAAACCCGTTTGTCGGCGACGGCTTGCGTTCCAATGAATTGCAGTGAATGCTGATGAACAATTTTCCCTGGTTCTCGTTCGCGATCTGGCCGCGCCGGTACAGTTCTACGAAGCGGTCGGTCTTCCGCGTGTACACCACCTTCACATCGGGAAGGCGTTCTTCGATCAACTTGCCGAGCTTCAAAACGATCCCGAGGGTAATATCCTTTTCACGCGTGCCGATCGTTCCCAGCGTTCCCGGGTCATTGCCACCGTGTCCTGCATCGAGCACAATGACATCGAGCTTCCATTTTTTCCGCTGCGTATCGAGTTGCGTTTGCAGGTTATCCTGCTGGTTTTGTTCCTGCTTCGCTTCCTGTTCGTGCTCCGCTTCCTTTTTCTGCTCCGCTTCTTGTTTCTGCCGCTTGCGCTCGGCGGCCAATTCTTTTTTCGACGGCGGCGTCACGGTTTGAATGGAAACAAGCAGGTCGTTGCTTGTTTCATCCTGAACAATTTCCGACGTGGATATTTTTTTGTGCAGCTTGAACGAGATTTGTGCCGACGTCGGCGACTGGACGGCAAGCATTTGTTCGACAACAGGATTTAACGTGATGGAGTTGAGCGTTGCGGTATCGGCTCTGACATTGGGAAGCGTGACATACAGCCAATTATCCTCGCGGACGAAGCGGTCCGCATCGTTGACCTTCACCGAAGAATGGATGCGGATAAGATAGCCGTTTTTCCGGCTTTCCATCGTAATTCCGGAAATGTCGAAAGGTTTCAGATTCCCCGTGGAATCGAATCTCGACAGGTTGATTTCTCGCGCCGTATCAACCGCGAGTTCTGTTTGGGAAATCGAGTTGAAGATCGGAAGGAAGTAGAGAAGTGGCGCGTACAGCGTGTCGCCGACGGCGTGCGTCGGCACCGGCAGCTGCAGTGCCGTCTGCTTTCGCGTTGCAAGATCCGTCACGATAACGAATGAGTTCTCAGACGCAAGCTTCATTTGAGCCCGGCTGAGTTTGATTTCCATTTTTTTTGTCGCAGGGTTGTAGAAGTAATTCAGCCCGAACATGCGAACGAGGTCGGGGAGGGAAATAAACCGCACTTTGTCTATCGTCACTGCGCTGACATATTTCGACGCCGCAGGATTTTTGACGACAAAAATTTCCGCGCTGTCTTGCTGCTGAGCGAACACGAGAGAACCGTTCAGCACGGGGAGCAATCCCACAACACAAAACAGCACATGCCGAAGAGTATTTCTGTTCATGACCGGTAATTGGTGAATTGGAGTGGAAGGGGAAAGTCGAGTGCCTTCAATTTTGCGATAACGGCCTGGAGCTCGTCGCGGTCTTTGCCGGAAACCCGTACCTGCTCTTCCATGATCTGCGCCTGCACTTTGAGCTTTGAGTCTTTGATGATTTTGACGAGCGTCTTCGCATTTTCTTTGTCGATGCCGACCCGCAGCGTAATTTTTTGACGCGCCGTCCCGCCGGCGGCCTGCTCCACAGGACTGTATTCCAGCGATTTGAGATGAATGCCGCGTTTGATAAACTTGTTCTGGAGGACATCGACGACGCTCTTCAGCGTAAACTCGTTGAGCGAGCTGACCGTCACGATTTTTTCTTTCTCGTCGAAATTGATCGTCGACTTGGAATCTTTCAGGTCGTAGCGCTGTGCGACTTCTTTTTGCGCCTGATTGAGAGCGTTGTCGACTTCCTGCATGTTCACTTCGGAAACGATATCGAACGAATTTTGTTGTGCCATAGGCTGTCAGTCGTACCGTGTCTCGACGTTGACGTTTCGTTTTTTGAGCTCGGCGATTAACGGTTCCGCTGGAACGATTTCTTCCGCCGTAAAAACACCCCTCTTTGAAATTGTCCCGTCGAGCATCATTTGTGCAATGATGGAAGTTGGAAAGGACGTCGTGCGCATCATTGCCGTCATCGAATTTTTTTTGTCAAACAGGTCGATGAGCCGGTATGAAAGCTGCTTCTCGGTTCCGTTTTGTCTTCCGCGTGCTGTAACCAGAAGCAGCACTGCATCCGGTTCGTTAAATGTAAGACGTTTTTTAAGCAATTCCAAAAATATTTCGCGCGTTGTGACGAGGTTGCTTCCCAGCGCCAATGGCTCATTATCCGCAAAACCGATATCAAACAACGGCTTAATTTTCTCGCAATGGCCCGTATAGCGAATTGTCTTGTATTCGAGCGATTGCACTCTTCCTTCAAGCAGTTGCGGGAGCCGTGAGGCACCTCCTCCCGTGTGAAATGCTTCCAATTTTTCAAACGGAGGGGGAAACGAAAGGCTTTCCACTTCGGTGAGCGGCTCAACTATTCGGATTTTCCCCTCACGAAGAATCGTCGTCCTGAGCAAATATTCTTCGATAAGCCCTTCCGCCGAGAATACGAGCTGATAGTTGAAAGGAGGATGGGGATGCTGCGGCAAACCTCCGACGCGCATCTGTAGAGAATCAACGGTATCGAATTGACGGAAGGCATGCATCGCCAAAATATCCGCGAGTCCCGGAGCGAGGCCGCAATTGACAATAGCCGTGACATCCGCGTGCGATGCGGAGGGAGCTTCGCCCAGCTGTCGTGCGACAATGCCGTCGTCATGTCCGAGATCGCAGAAATGACTGCCGGCTTCAATAGCAGCCTTGGCAAGGAGGTAATTGAGATGGAATGTTACCGCGCTGATAACGACCGCATGTTCCGACATCAATCGCACGATTTCGCCGTGGCTGCGAACATCGACGGCACGGGGGTGAACTCGTTCAGCATCGATAGCGCTGGCAGCTTGTCGTGCCCTGTCAATATCGATGTCTGCGAGCGTCACGGTAAAATGGGGGGAAGAGTTGATGATGTCGAAGGCGATGGCTTTCCCCATCGAACCGGCGCCCAGGACCAGAAATGGTTTTCGTGTTGGCATAAAGTTTTGCCGCAGTTAGAACATCGCCACGCTAAAAGATCTAAAAATCCCTCTCGCTAAGCAGCCAAGGCGCGAAAGTTTCAGTTTAGAATCAATTTTCCACTTTGCGTCTTTGCGCGAGCCGATTTTCTGGAATTATTCAGGAGTCTCATTTTAGAATTTCGCCCGTTTCGTTGCTCCAGAAAAGCAAGTCAAGCTCGTCGATCGGTATGCCGATGTTCTCCGCGAATCGTTGGAAGCGCCCTTCGAGGGCGAGATATTTTTTCTTCGTCAGAGTTTTTGGCAGCGACCGGATGACACCGTGCTTTTTTAAATTCTTCAGAATGTGACGGTCGAGGATTGCTAAACCGCCGCTCAGTCCGACATTCCGCAAAAAATGTGTCGACTCTTTATAGCCTATTCCTTTCACATTCTCCGCGAGCCATTCTCTTTTTTCAAACGCAGAGTCTCCGTTTGATATTTTCTGGAGGATGGCACTGTATTGCTGCTTCATCGCAACAAGCAATCTTGCTTTCGTTTTATGGAAGCGGATGTAATATTCTTTCTGATGGAGCAATGGCTCCGGGTCGATCTCGGCAGCTTGAAAATCATGGGCCATCAACATCTGCTGAGCTTTTGCCGAGTTCACCGCACTCGATTGGGGCGTCATAAAACAATAGACAAGCTCGTAGAAATATTGTTCCCGCGTCACTGCGCGGAAATCATTCAACCGATCGTCGAATTGCCGTTCGTTTTTTTCGGTAATCTTCCAACAGAAGATCGAGATTTTTGTAGCGGGGATTTATTGCGCGATGCATATAAGCTTTGCTTCTCCGCTTCCCCGGGATACAATCAACGATTCTCTTTCCATTGTTTCCAGCACGCCCCTCATCCATTCCAGGTCTCGTGGATGAAAGCGTTCGATGACCCGCTTGCCCAGTTGCAGCGGCGTCAACGGCTTCTCGTGGAGCGCTTTTAATATTCTCCCGCGGTAGATCCGCCGGGGAATTTCCTTGAACGACGGCTCGGTTTTCTTTCTCATCGAATGTTTTTTGTCGAAGGCCGCTGAAAATGCTGACGCGCATAACGAAGCGGCAGGGCACGAGCCGCAGTGCGGATTTCTCGCTGTGCACACGAGCGCGCCGAGGTCCATAAGGGCCTGGTTCCATTCCGTCGCTTTCTTCAGCGGTAAAGTCTTCTCGGCGAGTGTCCAGATTTCTCCTTCCGGTCTCAGGTCGTCTGCCGAACGCGTTTTCCAGAAAACTCTGCTCAAGACTCGGCGGATGTTCACGTCAACGACCGGAACCGCGGCACCGAATGCAAAGCATGCTACGGCGTGCGCTGTGTATTTTCCGACTCCGGGCAAGTCTCGGAGTTCTCCAATTGTGTTCGGAAGCCTGCCGCCGGAATTTTCCGCAAGTTGTTTTGCGAGTTTATGCAGCCGGAGGGCACGGCTGTTGTAGCCAAGCCCGGACCACTGGCGCAAAACATCCGCTTTTGCCGCACCGGCCAATTTGGAAATGGTCGGAAATTTTTTTAGCCATGGCGAATAAAACAGAGCAACCCGCTGTACCTGCGTCTGCTGGGCCATGACTTCCGAAAGAAGAATCCGATACGGATTCTTTGTTGTCCGCCAAGGCAGACCGCGGCCGTTGATTCTGTACCAGTTGAGAATTTTCGAATGCAGCAGACGGGAATTCAAAAAGTTGCTCAAAGTTTAAAATACGTCAACGGGGCGTCATTCCGTTTGTGAGTTTCCCGTTTTGATTTTTTAATTTTTCCGCGACGTCTTTGTTTCCATCCAACATATCGATGCTTATTAACTCAGAACGATGAACCCACCGGATTTGTTCGAAGACGTTGTTACGGATCGTCCCTGAAAACGCAGGAACAACATGATAGAAGATCTCAAACGAACCGGAATCGGGATAGAGCCATTCCTGGTGAAAAAATTCTACCCCGACGTTTGCATCGATGGAGAGTTCCTCACGGAGTTCTCTGCGAAGACATTGTTCAGCCGATTCACCATCCTCAAATTTTCCGCCGGGAAACTCCCACTTCAGAGAATAGCGTGAGCTTTTCTTCCGCTGGCAGACAAGGATTTGCGAACCAAGAGTGATGATACCGACGGCTACTTTTACCATGGAGGAATATAAATAGTTGGAATATGAAAGACAATGTTAATGAGCAGTGGGTGGCGTTAAAGTTTGACGGGTCATTGCGAGCGAAGCGAAGCAATCTCCAACGTAAATAGAGATTGCTTCGGCAAAGAACGCCTCGCAATGACTTCTTCTTAAAAAGACAAAATGTACCATCGCCTATTCATGGGTACATTTGACTTTTCGTGAACGGCGGTGTATATTAAAACCAGAATTTGTTCTTTGAAGTCAAAATCGTTAGGGGTGTTTCGCCTTAGGCGAATCTGAGAATATACCCTACAACGATCCCGCACGAACTGCAGGATGGATTTACCTGATCTGGATAATGCCAGCGTAGGAAACACGATGACATAGTTTTATGATGAAGCCGTTGCTGATGCATTCCATTTCAGTAACGGCTTTTTTATTTCTGGATACTTGAACGGGAGTTTATTCATGATGGAAAGAAAAATGAAAAAGAGTGAGATGGGAAAGATCGTGATGATCATCGCCCTTTTTTTAATACGGTATCAGGCTCTCTTCGCTCAGGATGAAAAGGAGAGAGATACGGTGAAGTACACCCTTGCTCCAGTGCTTGTCACGGCGACCGAGGCGAAAGAACGTGAAACGCCGGTAACCTTTACCAATCTCACCAAAGGGCTCATCGAGCAGCGGTACTCGATGCAGGATGTTCCCGTTCTGCTCGCCCAGCTTCCTTCAATGATTTCTTTTTCGGACGGCGGGAACGGTATCGGCTACAATTACGTGACACTGCGCGGGTTCGACCAATCGCGGCTGTCCATCATGGTGAACGGCATTCCCCAGAACGATCCCGAGGACCAAGGCGTGTACTGGCTAGACTTTTCAGACATTCTTGCGAGCGCATCGAACGTTCAGGTACAGCGCGGCGCAGGAAGCTCGTTCTACGGTCCGGCGGCCATTGGCGGCTCGATCAACGTCGTCACCAATCCGTTTGAGCCGAAGCCGTACGTGAAATTCGAAAGCATGTTCGGTTTTCAACAATACAGCGACAGCAGTGAATCGCTGCCGATGACGATGAAAAAACTTTCAGCGGCATTTAATTCTGGTTTGGTCGATAGCAAATATATGTTCTACGGCAAACTCGGCGAGATCAATTCCGACGGCTACCGGGTGCATTCGGGGGCGACGTTGGATTCCTACTTTTTCGGGGCGCTGCTGCTCGGGTCTAATACGACGACGCGTATTCATTTCTTCGGAGGTCCTTTGCAGGATCAATTGGTCTACAACGGCCTGCCGAAATCGTACAACGACAATTATCAGCTTCGGCGAATGAACATCAATGACGAAGGATTGCCCCGTGAGCCTGAAGAAAACGAACAGTTCACACAGCCGCATTATGAGATCCTTAATGAATGGAAAATATCCGAGACGCAAAAACTGAGCAACACGTTTTTCTTTTATGAAGGGCACGGGTGGTTTGATTTTGACGAGTACGGCGATACGGCGACGTTCCGTATCGACCAGGCACACGGGTTTCATCCCACGCAGGATATCTCTACCGCGCTTGTGCGCGCCGGTATAGACCTCGCGCAGTGGGGTTGGCTTCCTCGCTACGAGTGGACTCACGACAACGGTGAATTAACCGTCGGGGCCGAACTCCGTTATCACAAGGGAACACATTGGGGACAGATTCTTGGAGCCGACAGCCTGCCGGCAAACTATGACGTCAGTTATCGGTTCTATCAGTATGACGGCGAAAAGACCATGGCGTCTTTGTACGCGGCTGAAGTGTACCGTCTCCAGGAGAATATTTCATTGCTGGCAAACGTGCAATTCGCTTATGACCGGTATAGGATCGCGGATGAAAAGTTCCTTGATAATTCGTTCAGCTACCCGTACTATTTTCTCAACCCTCGGTTTGGAGTAAACTACAACATCACCGATGCTTGGAACACCTATGTGTCCGTTGCCTATACTTCCCACGAGCCGCCGTTGAGCAATTTATACGATGCCGAGAATGCCGCGTATGATCCTACGATTGTGCCGCAGTTCGAAACAAAAGTGGTCAACAACGATACGGTATACGATTACACAAAACCGCTTGTAAAACCGGAACAGCTTCTCGATTTCGAGCTTGGAGCGGGATACAAATCGAACGATCTCACCGGAACCGTCAACGTCTATTGGATGGAGTTTACGAACGAGTTAGTCCCGAACGGCAAGCTCAACCGGTTCGGCATTCCGATTGTCGGCAACGCTGACCGGACGCGGCACATTGGTTTCGAGGTAGACGGTTCGGCGCGGCTGCCGTACTCATTTTCAGTGAGCGGCAATGTGTCCATTTCATCAAACAAAATCATCAAAGAGACTTCTCTCGGCATCGATTCGACCGGAGCCGTCATTGCGACAAAACTGGACGGTAACCCGATCGGCGGGTTTCCAAGCCTTATGGGCAATCTCTTCGTCAATTATCAGACGGATAAGCTGACCGTTTCCGTCTCGGCAAAATACGTCGGTTCGTTCTACACGGACGATTTCAAGATCGAGGAAGATAAAAATGATGCGTATACGGTATTCAACGTGGAAGCGTTGTACAAACTTCCCCGGATTGCAAGCGCCGATGTGACTCTTCGCGGGGAGATTCGTAATTTGTTGAACACGCTGTATATGCAAACCGGAGACGGCAATTTATTTTTTCCGGCTGCCGAAAGAAATTTTGTCATCGGCCTTACCCTTCAATTATAGCTGATTGTTATGAAATTATTTTCTCCCCACCCCAAAAAAGGACGCAACGCATTAGTTGTTTGCAACGGCGAGGTCCTCTCAAAAAAAGAAATAGCACCATTCATGAGAGGAAATCCCTTTGTTGTGTGCGCCGACGGCGGAGCCGATAAAGCTCGGAAACTTAGAATTCGACCGGATGTCATCATCGGCGATTTGGATTCGATTACTCACCTGCCGCAAGGAAGTTTTTTGCCAATGTGAGAACAATCCACATTAAAAGCCAGGACAGCACGGACCTGGAAAAGGTGCTCGCCTATCTTGTGATGCGCCGATATCGCAGTGCGATTGTCGTCGGCGCATTGGGGAGAAGGCCTGACCACTCGTTGACAAATTTCAGCGTCTTAAAAAAATACCATAAGCGGATTCGCTTGGTGTTCGCGGATTCGTCATGCGATATTCAGATTATTGACCGAAGGATTACGTTCTCATCGGGCATCGGATCGGTCATTTCGCTGCTGCCGCTCGGCCGCTGTGAAGGAATTACGACGGCCGGCCTCGAATTTCCCCTGCACAATGAATCGCTGGAGTTGGGTGTCCGCGAAGGGATGAGCAACACCGTCGTTTCATCTCCCGTGAAGATTTCCGTCAGAAAGGGGAGCCTGTTGTTATTTATGGTGAAACCGAAGTAAATCATTTTCGATTTTCAATTTCCAATTTACGATTGCTGAATCATTCATCCTGGCCGTTCTAATCTTTCGTAACAGATTGATCATTGTTGATTGATCATTGATCATTGTTCATTGTTGATTGTTCATGGTGACTTTTTCTTTCGTCGATATTCTGCTCATCGTTCTCTACTTCTCTGCGGTCGTGTATATCGGCTTTCGTTCCGTCCGCAAAGAAAAAACAGAGGCGGACGAGTATTTACTTGCCGGCCGGTCGCTTACCCTTCCGGTCTTTGTCGCAACGCTCGTTTCAACCTGGTACGGCGGCATTCTGGGAGTCGGAGAGTATTCGTATCAATACGGAATTTCTAATTGGGTGGTGTTCGGTGTGCCGTATTATTTCTTCGCTCTCGTCTTCGCGTTTGTCCTGGCAAAAAAAGCGCGTGCAACAAATCTTGTCACGATTCCCGACAAACTGTTTGACGCGTACGATACGAAGACATCGCTCCTCGGCGCCTTGCTCACGTTCGTTTTGGTGTCGCCGGCGCCGTACGTGCTGATGCTTGGAATTCTCGTCCAATTGATTTTCGGTATCAGCCTTGTCGCCAGCGTTCTAGCCAGCACCTTTCTGACGGTATGTTATTTATACATGGGCGGATTCAGGTCGGATGTGAACACGAATATCGCCGAATTCATTTTGATGTTTGCGGGGTTCGCTATTATCCTTCCGTTTGCCTATGCAAAATTCGGAGGGTTTGAGTTCCTTCAACACAATCTGCCGCCGCTGCACCTAACGTGGCACGGGGGTAATTCGATTCAATTCATCGTTGTCTGGTTCTTCATCGCTCTCTGGACGCTTGTCGACCCGGCATTCCATCAAAGGTGTTACGCTGCAAAAGACGGGGCAACGGCGCAGAAGGGGATCATTCTTTCCACGTTATGCTGGTTTGTATTCGATTTTTTTACAAGCACGGCCGGGTTGTATGCGCGCGCAGCGATGCCGCATCTTCAGCAGCCGATGTTTTCATATCCGATGCTGGCCGAATTGACATTACCGTCGGCGGCGAAGGGACTGTTCTATATCGGTATGCTCGCAACCATCATGTCGACGCTGAGCAGCCTCACTTTTATTGGTGCGTCGACGATCGGCAACGATATCGTTGGAAGGCTTCTGGTGAATAAAAAAAGAGAGGTCAAGGCGGCCGCGATCACTCTCTGGACAAAAATCGGATTGGTCATCACGGCGGCGTTTGCCGTGGCGCTGGCGTTATGGATTCCGTCCGCCGTCAAACTCTGGTACGTCATCGGGACGGCAATCATTCCCGGACTTTTGGTTCCATTGATGGCTAGCTATTTTGAGCGGTTGAAAATTCCCGCCTCGTTTGCTTTTGCTGCGATGTTTTTCGGGTGGAGTGTCTCGACGGTGTGGCTGGTGTGCGGCCAGCTTGCCGGAGGAGAATACTTTTTTTCCATCGAGCCGATGTATCCCGGGTTATGTATCTCGGTAGGAATATGGGGAGCTGGAAGGGTTTTTGTTTTACATAAACGCCGGCGACAATTCTGAGTACGTCATTCCTCAAGCACGTGGGACACGCACTCGAGAATTTCTTCGATCCGGAAAGGTTTGTGAATGATATTCTTAACGCCGCTTCGAAGAATGCCGGTTTTCGAACTCTCTTCAAGATAACCCGTCATAAAAACCATCTTTATTTTCGGGTTTATCTCGACAAGTTTGTTGAACACTTCCTCGCCCCCCATGAGCGGCATTCCCAAATCCGAGATGACCATGTCGATCTGTTGGCGGTGCGATTCATATTTTTTTACCGCATCGATTCCGTTCGACGCGGTTATCACATGATAGTTTTTGCCCTGTAAAATCTCTTCGAGCATTTCCCGCAATCCTTGCTCATCGTCCACGATGAGAATTGTCGAAGTATGTTCACCGCGGCTTTTTTCGGGAATGGATTCGCGTTTTATATTCTTCGATGAATCTTTGACCTCGGCGCTCACCAGTGGAAAGTAGAGGGACATGGTTGTCCCTTGTCCGACGCTGCTGACAACATCGATCAGGCCGTGGTGGTTTTGCGCTATTCCGTGGACGATCGAGAGACCCAGGCCGGTTCCCTTCCCTCTTCCTTTTGTCGAAAAAAACGGCTCAAAGATGCGCGATGTTGTTTCCTCGCTCATTCCCGTGCCGTTATCGGAAACGCTGAGAACGACATATTGTTCTTTTTGAATTTGCGGAAATTTTTTCTGCAGTTCTTCGTGAGATATTGTGCCGACGCGGATAATGATTGTGCCGTTCACCGATTTTGCTTCAATCGCGTCCCGTGAATTCAGTGCGAGGTTGAGCAACGCCTGATGAAGCTGGTCAGAGTCCCCCATGATTACCGCGTCGCTGGCCTCAATTTCGGATTTTATCGAAATGAATTTTGGCAGCGTGTGTTGGAGCAGTTTCTGCACTTCAAGCACTACCGTTGCGACGGACATAGGCTTGAGTTTTCCTTTTTCTGAGCGGGCGAAGAGCAAGAGCTGTTTCGCAATCGCTGCGCCGCGTTCCGCCGCCGTTGCGACCATGTCGGCGTACCGTTGCAGGCCTTTGTCGTTTTGGGTTTTCTCCTTCAGCATTTCCGCCGACGTCAGAATCATTGAAAGGACATTGTTGAAATCGTGTGCGATGCCCCCGGCAAGGACGCCGATCGATTCCATCTTTTGTGCGTGCAGGAGCTGGTTTTCCAGAAGTTTTCTTTCGCTGATATCCCGAAAAACGCTCAAGAGCATCTTGTTGTTGGCGCCGAAAACGATGAACGAATTTGAAATTTCTACAGGAACTTCTTCTCCGTTCCACAGCGCGATGTCGCCGATGAACCTCGGCAGCACGGTTTCGGATTCAAATTCCTGCCGGTATTCTTCGAGAGCAGTTGCCCGCTCTTCGTGCTGGTATGTTACGGAGAGGAATTCCCCCACGAGTTTTTCCTGCGGCAGCTTCACAATTTTGCTGTAGGCCGAATTGACCATGACAATTCTACCATCCTTGTCCGTCAGCCTCATGCCGTCCGCCGAGTGCTCCCACATTGCCCGGAAGCGTTCTTCATCGGCTTTTCGCTGGATGGCCGTTGCGATATGCTGCGAGACGAAGGTCAGAATTTCCCGCTCCTTGTCGGCATAACGAACCGATTCCGTATAGCTTTGTACGACGATAGCCCCGAACGTCGTTTCGCCGGATTTCAGCGGCACGCCAAGCCAATCGATGGAAGGCGTTCCTATGGATTCGACTTCATCTTTCAGGGACAACACCTCAAACACCTCCGGCGATGCCAGTAGGGGCTGGCCCGTTCGCAGCACGTACTCTGTCAATCCCTTCCCAAGCTTTTTCGGGCTGGGTTGGGGGTCAACCTCATCGGCAAAATACGGAAAGCTCAGAATTTGCGTCGAAGCATCGTACAGGGCGATGTAAAAATTTTTGGCCGACATCAACGTGCTGATGATCGAGTGAACGGAAGAGTAGAACTCCTGCAGATCGACCGTCGAATGTGTTTTTTCCGCAATGCGATAGAGCGCGGATTGCAATGTCTCCGCCCGTTTACGTTCCTGGATGTCGGTCACGGCTCCGAGCGTTCCGATGATTTTTCCATCATTGTCCCGGTACGGTGTTGCGTTGATCTCCACCCAGAATCGTTTTCCATCTTTCCGAGTCATGAAAATTTCATATCGGTCGGGTTTGCCAAGCAGCCTCTCTTTGTTCCGTTCTTTCATTGCTGCCCATTTGTCTTGCGGAAGAAGCAGCGTGTATGCCGGCTTGCCGATCATTTCTTCCGGGGCGTACCCGCAGAGATCTGCCATGCGCGAGTTGATGTAAATGACCGCGTCATTGATGTCCGTAATGACGACTCCCTCTCCGAGGCTTTCGACAACAGTACGGAACCGCGTTTCCGATTCGCGCAACGTTGCCTCGGCGCGTTTGCGCTCGGTGATATCCAGCAATGTGCCATGGATGGCCGGTTTCCCGTTATAGACGGTGCGGGAGCCGTACACTTCTACATGTATCCTGGTGCCGTCTTTTTTCAGGCCAACAAAAGTGTAGTTCAGTGCATCGCCATTTTCTTCAACTCGCTTGCGGATATTCTCGGTGACCGCATCATACGATTCCGGGGCAATAAACGTCAGAATCGGCTTCCCGAACAATTCATCACGTTCGTAGCCGAAAATGTCCGCAATACGTTCGTTCACAAATTTGAGTACCCCATCCTGAATGAGATACACTCCCACTAGCGCTTTCTCTACAAGACTTGAATACCGTTCCGACAATTGTGGAACGAGTGAACGGACGAGGCGATAGTTACCGAGCAAAAGGAGCACCATGCCGAGCGTTAAACCGAAATAGCCGGTGACGAATTCGATCCTGGTAAATATTATTTCGTTCCATTCTTGCGGAAGGATGCCGCTATGGTAAAAAGAGTCAAGAATAATGTTCAGGTAGACAAGGGCAAAACCGACGGCAATGAGGCGAAAGCCTTTCAACGTGTGCTTGACGATAAGAGTGCGAAGCAGCAGAAAGAATCCGACTGCCGCACAGAGCAAAAGAAGAAATTGTATAAAGCTGAAGAAGTGCATTCTCGTGCGGGTATAAAATGTTACTGTGTGTCCAAAATAAGAAAAGGCCCGCCCTGAGCCGTGCCGATTGTGAAAATAATAAGCAATGCTCTGCAGGGACTCCTTGCCGGAGAAGGAAAACATTATTCCAAGATCAAGACATCGAACACGTTGGAATGTGATGGATCAATTTTGCCCCCGCCGATCCACTCGCTCCCATTTCGTTCAACAGCACGAAATTCGCCGATACCCGCGCCGCCATGGTCGTCCTGCGCGCCGACGAGTATCGTCATCTTCCATCCCGGTGTTGGCTTTCCAAGATACTTAAGCGGAAGACTAAACTCAATGGATTTTCTTTTGATGCTGCCGATAGGATTTTTCTCATCTCCCGAACGTGGCCTGTACTCACACAGCACCTTTCCTTTTTCATCGGTGACGCAAATGCCGCCTCCGACAGTGATCAATCGGTCGAATCGGTATTGATCGGTGAGGGTAAAATGGGAATTCGCGCCGACGGACACCGAGCCTGCATCCTCCCGGTGAACCGCAATCGCGGCAAACGTGAGTTGAAATCCGTACTCTGGATGCCAGCCAGGGTTCACGAGGTCGCGGAAAACGAGCGTGAAGTACGCGTTCGATGAGTCGAAGCTGACCGTTGCATGAACAATGTCCAGGATTCCGGGCTTGAAGTTCACGTTTGAAGGATAAGTGTACGTCCCCGAATCGCCGCGATCATCTCCGGCAGGGTCTTCTTTATCGAACAATATTTTCGCCGCCGCATTTGTTTTGCGCACGTCGTCCAGCGAGAGCGTCGGGTACGATGGGCCTTTTAGTGACGGCAGGTGAGCATTGAATTGCGGCTGCGCAAGATTGAGATCGGCAAACTCTGCCTTAGGCGAGAAATCGCGCAGAAACCATACCGTGCTGTCGCGCGACGAAGCAATTTCCTTGCTGTTGTGATACACGGCATACGCATCCATCGAATGCGCAACAGTCAATGTTTCGCCCGGCGTAAGGGTTGCCGTAAGATAGGCTGCATCGCCGCTGTGATAGACCCATAGGGTACTCACATCATATTCTTTTGCCAGAGTGTCGGCCTTCAATGTGATGCGGATCGAATCTCCGATTGTCTCGTAGAGTGCATGAATATGCGAATTGCCAGCGCGGAAAGTGCATTCCACATGCCGCAGTTCCGTTGGAAGTTTTGGATTAATGCGAATGGTATGCGCCGTCGCGTCGATGCCGATGCCGAGATAATCCTGGTAAAAGCTGCGGATAAATTCCGCCAGGCTCCAGGCCTGAGAAAAAGCGCCGGAGAGGCGCGGCTCTGTTTCTCCGTTCCTCGTTTGTGCGTCAAGCAATTCCGATAATGTCCCTACGCATCCCCGGTGAAGGATCTGATGAACCATGTTCTTCGTGATCTTGAACGTCAGGTCCTCTTCATCATTTCTCGTCAGCGCATAGATCGCATGTCCGTTCAGCCATGTCCACACAATGCCATTATGATACGCTGCGTCCTGCACATAGTACGGTTCGTTGTGATGGAAAGGATGAAAATTCGAATCCGATTGCGACAGCGTGCCGACGCCGTATTCGTAAATAAGGTTTGCCGTCACCGTTTTCACCATCGCCTCGCGGATGTCTTCTGAATTTATAATGTCGAGGCAGAAAAGCTGATTAGGCCGAAGCTCGTGCGAAGGAGTTCCATCGGCGTTGAGATGGTCGTACACCAATTTATTTTCTCTGTCGACGAAGTAGGCATTAAAATTTTTTTCCACACGGTCGGCCAGCGACTTCCATTTGTTCGCAAGAGAATTTCTTGCAAGGTATTCAGCCTCAAATGAACCGATCAACAACTGGTAATACCAGAGCGCCTGAATATCGCAGGCTCGGTTCCCGCGCGGAGACCAGGGCCCGTTCGGACCTACGGCATCCATCCACGATTCCGCATCGCCATGAGTCAGGAATCCGAGCGAATCGGTGTGGTACCTGATCGTTCCTTCGATCGACCGTTTGATGACGGGGAAAAGTTCGCGGATAAGCGCCGTGTCGTTTGATACCTTGATGTAATCATACATCTGCTTCACGAACCAGGGGGTTCCGTCCGCGGTATTGTACGCAATGGATGTCGGTGTGACGATGTTCGGAATGCGTCCGTAATTTGTGCTGGAAGAATCTTTGTCCTGAAAACGAGCGAACGAAAGGAGAATCTTGCGCGCATCGTTGAAGTTCCCCGTGACAAACGTTGCCCCCGGAAGCGAGATGAACGAATCGCGTCCCCAATAATTATTGAACCATGGCAATCCGGCAAAAATCCCTTTCACTGGAATTCCCGATTGTGATTGATTCATGATGAGGGCATCGAGCGACAGCTTTGCCCACATGAGTGCGATGTCGAGCTCTTCGTCATTCGTCTTGAGATAGGACATCCGGAGCAGCTTCTCCATCCGTTCTTTGCGCGCGGCGATCAGCTTGTCCGCATTTTTTGCAATGTCCCGGCTCAAACGTTGAACTTCGTTTGCAGAAGAGGCTGCGACGATGATGTACAGAACTCGCGAGGGATGGCGCTTTGAACTCAACCCTATCCACGATGGGACGGAGCCATCCGAAGGCCCCGTGCCCCTCATGTGCCACAATGAGGGCGCTGGAGTCGATGATTTTTCCTGTTCGAATCCGGGAGCAGCGTGAAGTGTCATCGCAGGTTCTGTCTTTTTTGTCCCTTGAGAAATGAATTCGATGAGAAGAGCGTTCACGCTGTCGAGGAATGTGAAATGTTCTTCAGTGCCGTCCGGATATTTTCGGACAAGCTGATGCGGGAAAACGGTCGTTGATGCGGTTGTCCGGTCGACAGTGTTGCCGTCCAGCTCGAAAGAATAATCGTCGAGGATCTTTTGCGCATTAACGAACCAGCCCTGCCATCCGCCGGAGTTTTGAGCGTTAACTTCCCCGTAATAAGTTCCCGCCTGTTTGTTGGTGTAGGCGAACTGGCGTGTTGTTCCGACGACATTAATCCCCAGCTTGTCGACAAGCGGCGTGCCGGCGTTCAATATGCCGCCCGCCGCGGCAAGTAAAACGGCAAGCGATAGTAGTTTCATCCATTGACCATAAATATTATTTTTTCGTGTTCTTTGCGCCCTTCGTGGAAAAATAATTTTTTATTCCTTTTGATAAAAGTGTTTCAGCATTTCTCATGGCCTCTTCGACAGGAACTTCATCCGGCGATAGCGAGTGAAGCGTTGCGAGTCCGAGTTGCCGTCCGAGGATTGTCTTATCGCCAAGAATTTTTCCTGCGAATGCATGGACCGGTTTGTCGAATTTTTTGGCACGGCGTGCGATGCCTTCGATTCCTTTTCCGTGAAGCGTTTGTGAGTCCAGCGTTCCTTCGGCGGTGATAACGCAATCGCAGCGCTGGAGGAGAGTATCGAACGAAAGTATATCGAGCACAAAATCGATTCCGGAAAGAATTTTCGCGTCGCAGAATGCAAGCAATCCGGCGCCGAGTCCTCCAGCCGCGCCGCTTCCGGGAAGCTGCAAAACATTTCGGTGAAGATCATTCTCTATAATGGAGACGTAGTGCTTCATCGCTTCATCGAGCATGCGCACTTGTTCTGGTGTCGCGCCTTTCTGAGCGGCGAATGTAAACGCCGCACCCTCCGGTCCGCAAAGGATATTTGTTACGTCCGAAAGTCCGATAATTTTTATATTCTTCATTCTTAATTCTTCATTCTTAATTTCCCAATGGTGAAGCCCTGATAAATGTATTCCGCCGTCGGCCAATTCAACATTCTTATCATCAAAAAATTTTATCCCCAGCGCTCTTGCGCAGCCGGCGCCCCCATCGTTGGTCGCACTGCCTCCCATTCCCACAATAATTTTTCTACAGCCGGAATTCATGGCTGCACGAATCAATTCGCCAACGCCAAACGTGGTCGCATGAGCAGCGTCGTATTGATTCTGTTTCAATAAATGCAGGCCGGCGGCTTCAGCCATTTCCACGACGGCAGTGGTTCCGTCGCCAAGCATTCCCCATCGGGCATTCACCCTCATTGATGCAAGCGGCCCGCATACATATGCCGAATAGAACGTTCCATGAGTTGCTTGAACGAGACAATCGAGTGTGCCGTTGCCGCCGTCTGAAATTGGACAAAGGACACATTTGGCATCGGGCACAATATCTTGAATAGCTTCTGAAATTATCAGGGCGGCATTGGGCGCCGAAAGGGAGCCTTTCAGCGCGTTCGGCGCGATCAAAAAATTCATGATGAAAGGTATGGATTTTTAAAGTAAGATTCAGCGAGGTTTGACGTGTTGCTGCCACAGTCTGAAAAATGATGCCGTGGCTGTAAATATTTTACCTTCATGCCGATGTCGTTCATTCAACGATGGCATCGCTTCTTTAAATTGTCGCATTGATTTTCATTCAATATTTAGCTTAATTTAAGCTGTTTCAATTCACTATTAATTTAGTATCTCAACTTTTTACAACGGAGAATGTATGTCTTCAACAATTATTACAGATGTTTGGGCGCGGGAGATTCTGGACTCGCGAGGCAATCCTACTGTTGAAACGGATGTTGAACTTGAAGACGGGACAATCGGACGGGCGGCTGTTCCGAGCGGTGCGTCGACGGGCGAACACGAAGCGGTTGAACTTCGCGACGGCGACAAAATGCGCTATAACGGCAAAGGCGTATTAAAAGCAGTTGAGAACGTAAACAATACTATCGCGGATGAGGTGACCGGATTCGATGCACAGGACCAGGTGGGCATCGACAAGATGATGATCGAGCTTGACGGGACGCCGACAAAAAGCAAACTGGGCGCAAATGCCATCCTCTCGGTGTCGCTTGCGGCCGCGAAGGCTTCAGCAAAATCGCTGAAGGTCCCTCTCTACCGCTACATCGGCGGCGCGAATGCAAAAATTCTTCCTACGCCAATGATGAACATCATTAACGGCGGGCGGCATGCCGACAGCAACGTCGATTTTCAGGAATTTATGATCGTCCCGGCCAACGCGCCGAATTTTGCGGAAGCACTTCGGATGGGGGCTGAGGTTTTTCATGCATTGAAGGATGTTCTGAAAAAGAAGGGGTACAATACTGCGGTCGGTGATGAAGGCGGATTTGCTCCGAGTTTAAAATCGAACGAAGAAGCGCTCGAAGTCATTACGGAGGCGATCACGAAGGCGAAGTACAAAGCGGGCGAGGATGTTTTCATCGCGATCGATCCCGCGGCGAGCGAGATGTATGAAGACGGAAAATATCTTTTCTACAAATCGACGCAGAAAAAAGCTTCGAGAGAAGAAATGGTCAAACTCTGGGCGAAATGGGTGAAAGAGTATCCGATCATCTCCATCGAGGACGGCATGGCAGAGGACGATTGGGATGGCTGGAAAATGTTGACCGATGAGCTCGGAAAGAAAATTCAGCTCGTCGGCGACGATAATTTCGTCACCAATGTGGAATTCCTCAACAAGGGAATCGAGCTGGGCGTGGCGAATTCCATTCTCATCAAAGTGAATCAGATCGGTACATTGACAGAAACGCTCGACTGCATCGAAGTGGCCAAGCGCGCGCATTACACCGCCGTTATCAGCCATCGATCGGGTGAGACGGAAGATACGACGATTGCGGATATCGCTGTAGCGACAAACGCCGGACAAATTAAAACAGGTTCGACAAGCCGGACAGACCGCATTGCAAAATACAATCAACTCATCCGCATCGAGGAGGAACTGGATTCGAACGGGGTGTATGCCGGGCTGGGCGCGTTTAATGTGAAGCGGTAAGAAGCGAAAAGGAAGAGATAAGATAAGGTTCATATTACAGCCAAGGCTGGAAGAGATTATTTTCGTAAATGAATCATCTAAATCGGCAAATACCGCCAAAGGCACATACGCCGATGTACAGCTGGCATAAGTTCTGGGGGAGAAAGACCTGGAATGTCGTCAGCGAGTTTGTACAGAATTATTGCACGGAAAATGGTGTCGTCCTTGACCCATTTTCCGGCAGCGGTGTCACCGCGCTAGAGTCTCTGAAGCTTGGCCGTAGAGTCATTGCAATTGACTTGAATCCAATAGCAACGGAAATTCTCCGTTTGACCATTCAGCCCGTCAATCTTGTAAAACTTGAAGAAGCTTTTCAACGAGTTGCTGCCGCTGCAAAAGACAAGATTGCCAAGTTATATGCCACCGATTGCCGTAAGTGCGGCAACGAAGTTATTATGGAATGTGCAATTTGGGAAAGGGACGAAAAGAAAAAGCTGACGTTTAAGGAAGTGCGATACAAATGTGCCTGTGGAGATATTCAAGAAAAGGGATGCAAGCCCACCGTCAAAGATCTCAAACGAATCAAAGAGATAGATGATGAATTTGCAAAATCCCGGTTGTGGTATCCAAAGAATCGATTTTACTACCCTGATGGTACTCCGTTCATAAAAAAAGAAAAGTATGAATCTTTGGATGAATTGTTCACTACGAGAAACTTGTATGCGCTCGCGATTATCTACAAAGCCATTGAGAAAGAAGATGACAGGCTTCTACAAGACTTTTTAAAGATCGCTTTTACGTCGATGGTCCATCTTTGCTCGACAATGGTTCCTGCTGGACTGCCGGCGCCAACAAATCACCAGACCCCGTTCAGCTCCGCCTGGACTCAACATAGCTATTGGTTTACTCCTGAATTTATGGAGCAAAATGTCTGGAATAAGTTCGACAGCTCCATAATGGGTCATCAAGGATTGATGAAAGCAAAAATCGAATCGAATCAATATTTCAAAAACATAAAGTTTGGAAGCAAACCCTCGCAAGTTTTAGAAGGTAAAGCCGATATTTGTATCCTCAATGCTTCCTGTTTAGATGTTCTTGACAAACTTCCTTCTCGGTCGATTGATTATATTTTTACAGATCCACCTTATGACGCATCCATACAATATGGAGAGCTTTCATATCTTTGGGTTGCTTGGCTGAAAAAAGATGAGAATTATCTTGAACGGCTCTCGGCAGATGAGATTATTAGAAACGAAAGGCAACATAAGGATTTTGAAGTCTATCATACTTTGTTGAAACGAAGCTTTGACGGTATGTATAAAGCTTTGAAACTTAACCGTTACGCCACACTTACTTTTCATAATCCCACTTTTCATGTTCGCAACGCGACTATTCGCGCTGGCACATTTGCAGGGTTTGAGTTTGAAAAAATTCATCATCAACCAATTGCTCGAACTTCAGGGAAATCATTGTTGCAGCCGTTTGGCTCTGCAATGGGTGATTTTTATTTGCGATTTCACAAGCCGGCGATTGGGAAACCTATTACGCAGGAAGAGATCAGCGAACAACGCTTTGAGAAGATTGTCGTGGACACGACAGTTCAGCTTCTTGCTGAACGTGCAGAACCAACTCCCTATACAATTGTGATCAATTACATTGATCCTGTGCTTGCAAGAAATGGTTTTTTTTCAAATTTACAGAGCGGTTTGGATGTCATAAAAGTTTTGAAGAATCATCTTGAAAAAGAATTTAAACTTGTTACAGAAAAGATCGGGGGCGTTCAGGGCAAGCTTTGGTGGTTTAAGAATCCGCAGCTTGTCAGCCGTCTGACGGAAATCCCGCTTTCAGAAAGAGTCGAACAAACCGTCTTCCGAGCCTTAAAATCCAAAGGGAAAATAACCTTCACCGACGCGTGGGAAGCTGTAAGTATTGAATTTCCAAATTCTCTCACCTCGGACAGCATGAGCATCAAAGACGCATTAGAACAATACGCTCGCCAGGTGACGGGAGGCTATTGGTTGTTAAAGCCTCAGGTTACAGAACGGATTAATCAACATAATGAAATCATCGCAGTGCTTGCTGAAACAGGCGTTGCGCTTGGATTCAAAATTTGGGTTGGAAAGAAGGAACAACCGAGTTCCGTTCATGGAATTATCGGAGCGAAGAAGCTTCTGAAAGATTATGTTTCAGCCGATCTAGCGAAAGTGAAAAATGTTGTTGACCTAAAAACAGCAGAACAGATTGATCTACTATGGGTGCATAAGGACAAGATTGTTTCATTGTTCGAAATAGAATCCACAACGACAATGACAAGCGGCCTGGTTCGCGGTTCCAACGTAACCGGCAACGTACCAAAATATCTTGTTATACCGGAAGAACGGTCAGAACAACTAAACCGCAAGCTGAAATCACCCATGTTTGCCGAACGCTTCGAAGTCGATACATGGAAGATTTTGTATTTTGACAGTCTGAGGGGCAATTATAAAAAGCTTAAGAATGCAGCCGTCTCTTTAGAAAACTTAGTCGATAAGAAGGTGAAACCCGTTTTGTTACATGAAGCGGCAGCATCCTACAATCTTTTTGAGAATAACGAAACCATTCAACTTGTGGAAGAAGAAAAAGCATGACTCCTTCAATTAAATTCGGAACAGACGGTTGGCGCGGTGTTATCGCCGACGATTATACGCTCGCCAATGTGGCGAAAGTTGCGTTAGCAACGGCGCGCTATTTCAAGCCGCATAAAAAAATAAAAAACGGGCTGGTGATCGGGTATGACTCGCGCTTTATGTCGAAAGATTTTGCCCATAAGGCTGCGCAAATTATTGCAAGCGCCGGCGTACGGGTAAAGCTTGCCGATAAAATTTCGTCAACGCCGATGACGTCTCTCGGCATCGTGAAGATGAAAGCCGCCGGGGGCGTTGTCATTACGGCTAGCCACAACCCGGCGGAATACAATGGGTTCAAAATCAAAGGAGATTTCGGCGGGCCCGCTCATCCCGAGATGGTTGCAAAAGTGGAGAAGCTTCTTGCACCGATTTTGAAAGCGAAGGAACTTCCGTTAAAGGAAAAACCGTTCGACGAACTTGTCGCGAAGAAAATGATCCAGTTCGTCGACCTGACATCGATGTACGTTGCCGATATTGAGAAAAAGATCGAGATCGACCTTATTAAGGCGACGCGGATAAAGATACTGTACGATGCAATGTACGGCGCGGGGCAGGGTGTGATGGAAAAAATTGTCCCGCACGTTGGTACGATTCGGAATACCTTCAACCCGTCGTTTGGGGGTGGGCACCCCGAACCGCTGGCGCAAAACCTCGAAGAGCTAAGCTTCGAGGTCAAAGACGGCAGATACAATATCGGTATTGCAACGGATGGCGACGCAGATCGTGTCGGGGCCGTTGATGAGAAGGGGAATTTTGTCGATTCCCACCGCATCTTTGCGATCCTCCTAAAATATCTGGTGGAGCGCAAACACTTAAAAGGGGAGGTTGCCAAATCGCTGTCGGTGAGTGAACTGATCTCCAGGATGTGCGAGAAGTACGGACTTGTTTTGAACGAGACACCCGTCGGCTTCAAGTATCTTTGCCGTTTGATGACGGAGAAAAAAATCATTATCGCCGGAGAAGAGAGCGGCGGGCTCGGCGTGATGGGGCATTTGCCTGAACGCGACGGAATCTATGTCGGCTTGCTGCTCGCGGAGATCATGGCCGTGCGCCGGAAAAAATTGAGCGCTCTTGTGCAGGAACTGTTCGATGAATACGGCGAGTATCATTTCGGCAGGATTGACCGCCGTGTTACGGAAACCGAGAAGAAAAAAATTGTATCGTTCTATTCACGCAGGCCCAAGAAAATAGGCCCGTTCACCGTTCAGCGCATCAACGAAACCGACGGCTACAAATTTTACGTCGACAACGGATGGATTCTTGTCCGCTTTTCCGGAACGGAGCCGCTCGTCCGTTTTTATGCTGAAGCGAATTCTCCCGCGCGAATGAAAGCGATGTTAAAAGCCGCAACGGCTATTTGACCCAACGGCGTTTATGAATTCTTCACGAAGCTATAATTTTTTCTACAACATTATGCCCGACGGGACGGTGAAACAGATCAATCCGTTCACCGGCACCGAAGTGTGGGCAGTTCCCGGACGCGGCGACAAACCGTTGATGAATGAAATACCCGCCGCGGCGAAAGCAATCGACCATTCCGGCGACGGAAAATATTGCAGCTTTTGCGAAACCCGCTACTACGAAGTTCCCCCGGAAAAAAACCGCCTTGTGAAAGAAAATGGACAGTATCGCGTGTTGACGCGTGTTCCGCCGGACAAATATCACGATACCGTCGCGGAGTTCCGCCGGCTCGGGAATCTGTTCGAAATCGTCACCATCGATTACTGGAAAAAGAATTACAATTATCGGTTGACGAAAGATGCTGCGGCATGGCGCGATGCGTACATCGCGATCCCCAGGGGAGCCGAACATATCGATGCGGTTTTAAATTACAAGTTGAAAATGTCCTCCCGGTCGGAACAGGAGATCCGTCAGAAACTCCTGTTTAATAAAGAGAATATGATGGATGCGTTCTTCGGCGGATGCCACGAACTCATCATCGCCCGCAAGCATTACACCGACGGGGCAACGTTAGACAATCAGCTTTGTTCTTCCGGCGAAATGACGGAGGAAGAGCACTTTCAGTATTTTCGGTTTACGGTCGAAGCCATGCGGGATATGCTGTCGTACAATCGGTACATTCGCTACATCAGCGTGTTTCAAAACTGGCTTCGCCCCGCCGGCGCTTCGCTCGACCATCTCCACAAACAGCTTGTCGGGTTGGATGAGTGGGGAAATTCCATGCTGCAGCAGATTCAGATGCTTCGGGACGACCCCAACATCTTTAATGAGCTTGGAGTGAATTTTGCCGCGCAATATAATTTAGTGTTTGCAGAAAATGATTTTGCGGTCGCCAGCGTCGGGATCGGACACCGTTATCCGACGATTGAAATTTACTCGAAGTCGCACTCCAGCCGTCCATTTGAGCACACCGATGCGGAATTGCGCGGGGTGAGCAATCTTGTGCATGCATGTCACGCGGCGATCGGCAGCCAGATTTCCTGCAACGAAGAATGGTATTATACTCCAATCGATGCAGTCTATAAAATGCCATGGCAGGTGCAGCTTAAATTACGTGTCAACGTCCCTGCCGGCTTCGAGGGAGGGACGAGCATTTTCATCAATCCCTTCACGCCGATCGACCTTCGCGATAAGTTGGTTCCGCACATGTATCGCTTACGGGATGCCGGGACGATCACCGGCCTTCGCATTGCGGAAGAGTGCCGATTAGCTCCAAACCCCCTGCTCTATTATTTGAAATAACTGTTGAGAGGAAAAACGGAACACAACCGCATCGTTTCCGTTCACACCCTGCGTCTTCTCTCTTGCGCCTTCGTCCAATACACCAAACGTGGCTTATGTTCGGATCGTTTTGGATTTATCCTTTTCTTCTTTGCACCGGCGTTGCGGCAGGCTTGATCGATTCTATCGCAGGCGGCGGCGGCCTCATCACTCTTCCCGTGGCTCTCGCGGTCGGGATGCCGCCAAAGGTTGCGCTGGGGACGAATAAGTTTCAGTCAAGTTTCGGAAGCTTCACGGCAACGTATTATTATCTAAAGCACGGGATCGTCAGCCTTCGCGGAGCGAAACTTGGAATTGCTTTCACTCTCATCGGTGCAGCGGCTGGTGCCTGGGGCGTGCAGCAAATGAACTCCGATATCCTGAACCGTATCATTCCATTTCTCCTCCTCGCCATCGTCATCTATACGCTTTTCAGTCCGAAATTCGGCGATGTTGACAAGCGACCCCGAATTTCCGCCTTGCTCTTTTTTATTATTGCGGGCCTGGTTTTCGGGTTCTACGATGGGTTCTTTGGTCCCGGTGTCGGTTCTTTTTGGGCGATCGCGTTTGTGTTCTGGCGCGGAATGGACCTGACAAAAGCCACGGGTGCGACCAAGCTGATGAATTTCACGAGCAATATTGTTTCGTGCATGATTTTCCTGGCCGGAGGATTCGTCTGGTTCGGAGCGGGGCTGGCGATGGCTGCCGGCGAAATTATCGGTGCAAGGATCGGCTCCCGCATGGTGATTAAGAAAGGAACCTCGCTCATCCGGCCGATCTATATCACAATTGTCGTCATCACGACGCTGAAGCTTCTCTATAACGTCTACAGCCGCTGATCTATTTTTAAGCGCCCATTATCCGGTTCGGCATCACTTAGGCAACATTCGCTTGTTTGAACACTTTTTGTTGATTACCTTTTCGCATGATGCTATAAAGCAACCCCTTACTTGTTCTTCTGGAGCCCGCCATGAACACAATTGCTGAACGCTACGTCAAACTAGTTTTGAATATCGGAGTGTACGACCCTGATTATGTCGATGCCTATTACGGACCTGAAGAATGGAAGCCGTCCGGGCACAGCGCTGTAAAAAAAGAAAATTTTCCGTTTGCGGAATTCGATACCGAGGTGCAAGCTCTCTTAAATTCTCTGAATGCTGCCGATGTTTCAACGATGAACTCAATCGAAAAACTCCGCCACGCGTCGATGGCGAAACAGCTCGCAGCGGTCAGGTGCAGAATCTTCCTTCTCTCCGGAGAGAAATTTTCATTTAATGAAGAATCGCGGCAGACGTATGATGCCGTCGCACCGACGTTCCCGGAAAGCCACTATAAAGAATTACTCGATGAGCTTGGCGGTTTGCTCTCCGGGACAGGAAATGTCTCCGGCCGGCTGGAGCAGTACAAACAATTGTTCGTGATCCCAAAAGAAAAACTCGATGCCGTTTTCAAAGCTGCGATCGCGGAAGGTCGAAAGCAGACGTTGCAGCATATCACGCTTCCATCGTCGGAGAGCTTTACCGTCGAATACGTCAACGATAAACCGTGGAGCGGCTATAATTGGTATAAAGGGAATTGCTTCAGCGTTATCCAGGTGAACACAGATTTACCGATTTTCATCGATCGCGCCGTCGACCTCGCGTGCCATGAAGGATATCCCGGGCACCACGTCTATAATATGTTGATGGAAAAGAACCTCTTCCGCGAACGGGGTTGGATGGAGTTTTCCGTCTACCCGCTGTTCAGCCCGCAATCACTCATCGCGGAGGGGAGTGCCAATTTCGGAGTTGAAGTGGCGTTGCCCGGCGAAGAGAGGGTTCACTTCGAGCGCACCGTCCTTTTCCCCATCGCCGGGCTCGACCCATCGAAAGCGGAGGAGTATTACAGGATTCAGTCGGTGAAAGCGAAACTCGATTATGCAGGAAATGAAGCCGCTCGTAATTATCTTGACGGGAAATGGAGCAAGGAAGACGCCGTGGAGTGGCTGGTGACATACGCCTTATTTTCACCGGAGCGTGCAACTCAGCGAATCGGTTTCATCGAACGATACCGAAGTTATGTTATCAACTACAATTTGGGGCAGGACATGGTTCGGGCGTACATTGAGAATCGTGGAGGGGATGCCGCTCACGTCGAGCTTCGGTGGAAACTCTTTGAAGAGCTTTTGTCTCAACCGCATACGCCGAGCGATTTGCGGTAGCCGTTCTCGCGGGCTTGTGCGGGAGACCCTGATGCGGGGCTGAACTCAAGGTTGGTGAGGCACAGCGGCCTCTTTCAATACCCACCGGCTGTGCCTCACGCTCCAAAAGATTTTTTAGATGGTGTTGCAGTTTGAAGGTCATTGCGATCCCGCTCGAAGAGCGGGATCGCAATGACTTCTTTTTGGGAAAGGAAGCCAAAGAGTAACACTACCATTTTTTACGGTTCGGTCCCGGAAATTTTTTGTTCTGCGTTAAAGATGGTGATTCCCCAATTGAATGGGTCCGATGGGGGATCGTCATTCCAGCCTTCGAAGCTGTGCGAACCGTCGCTTCTGTAGTGAACGGTGTACTCGCCCGGTTGCAGCGTGATTATTCCGTCGAACCGCCTATTTTTTTCTGCGCCCCCCGCGTGTTCGGTCATGCGATAGGTCATTTCCCATAACGTCTTACCCGATTTTGCATCGTCGATCCAGCCGTAGTCGTACATCTCGCCATCGCGTCCTTCACCGAGCGCATAAATGCGAACATCGGTCTCCTTTTCCAGGATAAAACTTTTTTGCCTTCGTTCATCGTCGCCGACCCTCACGATACGTGCGATGATCGACTTGTTATTTTGATCATCATACGGAGCGATATCGCTCGATGCGTACTGGTCATCTGAGGCGAGAACGGTAATGCCCCAGTGTTCCTGGTCGTACGGCGGCGCAGCGTTCCAATCATGATAATTATGCGACCCGTCCGAGACAAAGTACACTACGTAGTTCCCTTTGTCGAGGTGGATAATCTTATCGACCATCCGGTTCTTCTCGGCACCGCCGGCATGTTCCGTGTTGTCGTACTTCATCTCCCATACTTTTCCGTTCGTCTTTGCGTCCGTGATCCAGCCGTAGTCGCACATCTCTCCATCGCTTCCTTCCCCGATTGCAAGGACCCGGACATCCATCCCCCGTTTCAGCGTAAATCCTTTTGAACGATATTCCTTATCGCGTACGCGCGTGAGGTCGACGATCACATCCTTTGCCGGCACATCTTCGTACTCGGACAGCCGGACGTTGCGCATCATTTCGGGTTGTGCGACCCGCACCGTCATTCCCCAGAACTCGGGGTCGTACGGCGGCGGTGCGTTCCATTCGCGGGCAGAATGAGAATCGTCCGTAACAAAAAACGCTGCATAGCTTCCGGCAGGAAGCGAAATCGTTTTTTTCACCATCCTGTTTTTCCTGTCCCCGCCGGCGTAGTCAAGGTCTTTGTCTTTCATCGTCCAGACGATCTTGCTTGTTTTTATATTTTTTATCCACCCGTAATCGTACGGCCCGTCCGACCGCAACTCGCCGAGAGCGTAAATTGAAAGGTCGGTCGGCTTGTCGAGTATGAAGCCCTGGTGTTCATACTGGTTGTCCCACAACCCCGACATAGAAAAGAAAGAATTCTTCTTATACTCGTCCTGCAGCTTTTTCACGGCCTCATCGTTCAGGCGTGTCCCTTTCCCTGTAACGATGACCGAAAGATTTTTGTAGTCTCCTGAGAAACTGTCGTCATCGCTCCAGTGAAACACTTCGTCGCCGAGAAAATCGATAAGTCCGGAGAACCCGTTGATATTGGAAAATGAATAGGGGAAAGAGGCATAGTAGACTTCGTAGGTCCCTTTCGGAAGAGTGACGTTGTCGGTGTATGTTGTCGTTGAATGATCTTCATCGCTTGCAGAGGCGTGCCGCATGTCCCACACCCGTTCGCGTGTATCGGAGTTCAGAATCCAGGCACGAGTCCATAGCGGGTGCTTTCTGCTTGCAGCAACAACTTTTATCGAAACGCTTTGCTCTTCGTTCAGAATAAATCCTTCAAACTTCACATCCCGTTTGTGGAAGTTTTGAATTTCGGCCAGGACGTTCTCCTGCGCTATGCTTTGGCCGGCGAGGCCCGTAAACGCAGCAAGAAGAACGAGGAAGGAAATTCTGTTCATAGAATCGCTCCTTTCAATAAAAACTCTCGATGATGATTTGCATTTGGATGAAGGGAATAGATTTTTAAAGTATACGGGGGTGCTCCTCTTTTGTTGCTTCATTTCCGAAGTTAATTTGAGGCCTTCGGTAAAGGCGGAAACGCAAGGCTTCTCTCTTCTGTCAGGATTGCTTTTGTTTCAGGTTCTTTGTACACTAGCACGGGTCGAAGCTGTCCAGAGGCAAAGTTTCGCCGGGTCAAACGCATGACTCGTACCTGTTGGTATGACCAATCCCAGGTTGGTTGTAGTATCAGATTGCCGGGGTTTTAATCGATATCCGCGTTAAACATTCTCGTCGAGCACCATC
Source organism: uncultured Bacteroidota bacterium (assembly GCA_963772165.1). GTDB lineage: Bacteria > Bacteroidota > Ignavibacteria > UBA10030 > UBA8401 > JAGVPT01. Next base: position 99,426 of record CAVYWA010000011.1, read on the forward strand.
ATCATCTTCTTCATTGATCGCAGCGTAACTAAGATCAGGACGGAGGTAAAAAAATACAAGGGAGGCTCACTATGATGAAATCGCGATCTCTATTCGGATTACTTCTGTCGTCTCTTCTCATCATCTCTTCGCACAATGCATACGCACAATGGAGTAATATCCCGGACCTGCGGGGAACAAGTATCCATTGCTGCTTGGCCGTGAAGGACAGCACAATCTTTGTCGGGGGCGATAATGGAGCTTTCTTCAGGTCCACAAACGGCGGAACGACGTGGACGAACATCATGGGAAACGGGATAAATGTCGACACGCTCCTCTCGTTGGGGGAAGGGTTGGGGTACATCTTCGCAGGCTCGTTTGGCATCGAGAGCTTTTATCGCTCTTCCGATTTGGGTAACTCGTGGAGCGTTGTCAATGAAGGCCTCCCTTCCCATGCACAATTAAACGCTTTTACATTTGTCAATACCGCTCTCTTTGCGGCAACCGACCAAGGTGTGTACAGCTCGGCCGACAGCGGCAATTCGTGGAAAGCCGATACAGCCGGATTGGGATTAGGCTCGCTCAACGTGAGTTCAAACGGCACCGTTGGCATAGCGTCGTCTGGTTCGGAGTTGTTCACGATAGAGTCCTTTGGGGGAATTGTTTACTCCTCGCCTGTCGACTCTGTTCACTGGACACAGGCTACGACTCAGTACTATAATTCCGGTTATGCGATAGTCGCAGTCGATACAGCTATTATCATTGCAACGTTGCAAGGCATCTATGTCTTCGATGGCGATTCAACATGGCTCCCGAGAGACAACGGCCTCCCCATAAACGACACCACGTGGCTGGCATCCTGCATCTTTGCAACATCGGACAGTCTTTTGTTTGCATATCTCGCATCCACATCGACGACTGCGTATAGCAAAGGAATCTACGCGACTTCCGATTTAGGCAAAACATGGATTCAAGTGAACGACAGTGTCTTCTCCGGGGCATCGGTGACTGCCATGGCAACGACGGGGAAATATCTTTTTGCCGGAACGCAAATGGGAGGGTGGCGAATTCCGATCGCCGATGCGATCACATCAGTCCGGGACGAACGTCCGCATGTGCCCTCGCAATATACCTTGTATCAGAATTACCCGAACCCCTTCAATCCGACAACAGTCATCGCCTACAGTCTGCCCGTCTCTTCCGCCGTGACCTTGAAGGTCTACGATCTGCTCGGGAGAGAAATAAAAACGTTGGTCAACGAACGGCAAAGTGCGGGCCAACATTCAGTTATTTTCGACGGGAGCAACTGTTCAACCGGGGTCTACTTCTACAGGCTTCAGGCTGGGACATTCGGTCAGACAAAAAAGTTGATCGAGCTCAAATAACAGCATGAGCTCATAGAATATGTTCGCGGACCATTTTTGAACGGCTGGATTATCCAGCTCATTGGCTCGTGCTATCAGACGAATTTTTTGGGGGCTCGCCGGATTACAAGGAACGCGCCTTCTCTAATCTTATTGCTCGGATCTTGGTGCTGTCCTGAATGAACCCGCTATCGATGCTTCTTGGTAATGAGATAGTTTGAAGAATAATGTCATTGCGATCCCGCTCGAAGAGCGGGAGAAGTGGCGCTTTACGCCACCACGTACTGCGTGGCAATCCTTTTGTTTAATGGAGATGGTCCCGCTGTACGAGATCCCTTCGGGACTTCGGCAAAAAAAGTCTCGCAATGACCGTTGATTGAAAAGACCCCACGACCCGCTCCTTCTTATAATAGCATTTCATTCCCAATTTCCATATCTTTGACGAGCCAATAACCCGAATGAGTCGTATTGAATCATGAAACTTCTTCTTTCGTACCTCAAACGGTCCTGGAAGCTGGTCGCATTTGCTTTGCTCCTTGCTGCGGTCAATCAAACTTTTTCGCTTCTTGACCCGTTGATCTTCCGGCATGTGATCGACGAATACGCGACACGGTTCAAAGAATACTCGGCGCAGCAGTTCTTCAAGGGGGTCGGTTTGCTGCTGGCACTCGCGGTTGGGGTTGCATTCGTTTCGAGGGTTGCGAAGAATTTCCAGGACTACTACATCAATGTCATCACTCAGAAACTCGGTGCACGGATTTATTCCGACGGGCTGAAACATTCGCTTGAACTTCCGTACTCGGTTTTTGAAGACCAGCGGAGCGGCGAGACGCTGGGAAAACTGCAGAAAGTGCGAAGCGATGTCGAACGGCTCATTGCAGCGGCCATCAATATTCTTTTCACAACCCTGGTAGGAGTCATCTTTGTCACGGTCTATGCATTCAGCGTTCACTGGCTTATTGCCCCCGTCTATTTCTCCACCATTCCGATCCTCGGGATCCTCAGCTCCGTTCTCGGAAAAAAAATTAAGACCATCCAGAAAACGATCGTGGCCGAAACCACCGGGCTTGCCGGGTCCACAACGGAATCGCTCCGCAACATTGAGCTTGTAAAAAGCCTCGGGCTCGCGCAGCAGGAAATTGAGCGGCTGAACAATACAACGGGAAAAATACTGAAGCTTGAGCTGAAAAAAGTCCGCTACCTTCGGAGCCTCAGCTTCATTCAAGGCTCCTCGGTGAATTTTTTGCGGACATCAATTCTTTTCCTGATGCTGTACCTTATCTACGCACAGCAAATTACCTTTGGCCAGTTTTTTTCGTTGTGGATCTATTCGTTCTTCATCTTCGGGCCTTTGCAAGAATTGGGAAACGTCATTAACATTTATCGCGAGGCGGAGGTTTCGCTCAATAATTTTGAAGCGATCTTGAACACGCCGAAGGAACCGACGCCGGCAAATCCTGTTTTCGTTACGGCCATCAAGACGCTCGAATTCAAGAATGTCAGTTTCAAACATCAAACCGCAACGGCGAATGCCTTGAATGGAATTTCATTTAACACAAAACTTGGCGAAACGGTCGCTTTTGTCGGTCCATCCGGTTCGGGGAAAACCACGCTGGTGAAACTCTTGGTGGGCTTGTACACGCCTCAGTCGGGACAGATTCTCTATAATGGTCATAAAAGTACAGATGTAGAGTTAAACCAATTGCGGGAGAGAATCGGTTTTGTCACTCAGGATACGCAGCTTTTTTCCGGCACGATCAGGGAAAACCTTCTCTTCGTGCACCCCAAAGCCGGCGATGCCGAGTGTATGGAGGTGCTTCACCAGGCTGCCTGTCAAAGTTTGCTGGCAAGAGCGGATAAGGGGCTGGACACGATGATCGGCGAAGGGGGAGTGAAAGTTTCGGGTGGAGAAAAGCAGCGGCTTTCGATAGCGCGGGCGTTGCTGCGCCGGCCCGACCTGCTGGTGTTCGATGAAGCGACTTCGTCGCTCGATTCGTTGACCGAAGAAGAAATCACTTCGACTATTCGCGACATCTCGACGAGAAAGGATCTCATCACGATTCTCATTGCCCATCGCCTTTCAACGATCATGCATGCCGATAAGATTTTTGTATTGGAGAAAGGGCATATCGTCGAGTCGGGAAGGCACCATGACCTCCTTGAGCTGAAAGGGTTGTACTACGCGATGTGGAGGCAGCAAATCGGCGAGCGTGAAGACGGTACGACGCGCGTTGCTTTGAGCGCAGCGAAAAATATCACGAGGAATTGAACATGTCGACGTCGAAATGCTGATTGGCTCTCGAGTTGATGTAATCTGTTGTGCACGCCGGGATCAGGAAAAGGAGAACAACATCTTTTAATGATGTTTATTCCAGTCAAAGGTATCAAAATTGATCGGTGAGTTGAGCGCACTATTAACGGCTTGTGTTTGGTCTGTTAGTTCCATGATGTTTGCGGGAGCAATTCGCAGGATCGGCTCGGTGCAGGTCAATGTCGTCCGGCTGTTCATTGCAGCAGTCCTCCTCATTGTAACGATCCTTGCCGCGAACCTGAGCATTCGCCTTTCGTTCGGTCAGTTTGCTTACCTTAGCATCAGCGGCTGTATCGGGTTGGTGTTTGGCGACACGTTTCTTTTTAAATCTTTTCACGTAAATGGAGCTCGCATCAGCATGCTGATCATGTCGCTTGCTCCTGCGATCAGCGCGATTCTCGCATACATCATCTTGGGGGAAATGCTTTCCGCATGGGGAATCATCGGCATCGTTGTCACGACGGCGGGAATTGCGCTTGTCGTCGTATCGAACCAGCAAAGCGAACAAACAAAAGTAAAGCTGACGCGGAACGGCTTGCTCTATGGATTCCTCGGCGCGCTTGGCCAGGGAGCCGGTTTGGTTTTTGCACGGCTGGCGTTTGTTGAAGGGGATATTAACGGTTTCGTTGCTACGTTTGTCAGGATTGCAGCATCGCTCGTTGTTCTTCTTCCGCTTACGCTCATGACAGGCCGCATCAAAGATCCTGTCGGGGTATTCTCAAGAGACAAGCGGGCGTTGATGCTGACCATCGGAGGGGCAATATTCGGGCCGTATCTGGGAATTACGTTCAGCCTTATTGCGATCATGTACACCAAAGTGGGCATCGCCGCGACGCTTATCGCAACTGTCCCGATTCTTATGCTCCCTCTGGTCCGGGTCGTCTACAAGGAACGGCTTTCATGGCATGCAATCGCGGGGGCATGTGTGGCAGTCGGAGGCGTTGCAATTCTCTTTTTGCGATGAGCGAAGTAAGGTGCCGGGTCCGATATTGGGTGCTGGCTCAATTTGTCATTCCCGCAAAAGCGGGAATCCAAATAATTCTTTTTTGCTCCATAATGGATGCCCACTTTCGTGGGCATGACAATTTCTTACTCAAATTGAGCCACTACTCAATATTGCATTTCGATAAACTAATCCATACTTTTGCCACCAAGAATATGGCGGGAAAAAGTCTGAAAGTATTCGTGAGGGTATTCTGAACAAAAAAGTACTTATTATCGATGACGAAGATTTTCTGCGGAGCTTTTATTCACATTACTTTGTGAAGAAAGGCTTTACCGTGCTCGAGGCTGACAACGGGCTTGACGGATTGGCCGTTGCCGAAGCGGAGAAGCCCGAGCTTATCCTTCTTGACCTCATCATGCCCGGGATGCACGGCTTCGCGGTGTGCAAGCAGCTCCGAGAAAATCCGGCGTTTGGCAAGACGACGATCATTATTACATCTTCAAAATCATACAAACCGGATATCGATAAAGCACTTGAGCTGGGTGCCGATGCGTATGTGATCAAACCGGTCGAGTTTGACGAGCTGTTCCAAATTGCGAGTGAGAAAATGTCCTTACGCTTAGGGGAGAAACCGTGAACGTTCGATTTTGGGGAACGCGCGGGTCGATTGCTACGCCCGGACCGGCAACTCTCAAGTACGGCGGAAATACATCGTGTGTCGAAGTTCGGGCGAAAGGCCATATCCTGGTTTTTGACGCCGGAACCGGGATTCACAATCTCGGAATTCAACTCCAAAAAGAATTTCCTTCCCAACCGATCACCGTTCATATTTTCGTCAGCCACACACATTGGGACCACATTCAGGGATTCCCATTTTTCCTTCCTGCCTACGGAAGACAAAACAAAATTATCATTTATGGGCCGCCGGGAAGAGACAAATCGCTCCATCAGATTATGCGGATGCAGATGGATTCCGATTATTTTCCCGTTGCCATCGGCGATATGAATCCGAACATCGAGATCGTCGAAGTAGAGACTCCCATCACGATCGATGGTGTTTCCATCACCCATTTTTATTTGAACCATCCCGCGATGTCGCTTGCGTATCGGGTCTCCGATGGGACTCGCAGCGTTGTCTACGCGACTGACAACGAGCCGTACCAATACACCCTGCCGGCACAGCAAAGAGTGACTCGCCCTACGGGTTTTCCTGAATACCTGGATGACAAGCTTATCGAATTCTTGCACGGGGCCGATTTGTACATCGGCGAGGCGCAATACACGCTTGAAGAATACAAAACAAAGCTGGGATGGGGGCACTCACCGATCGAATCGATCGTCGAGTTTGCGGTGAAGGCAAAAGTGAAGAGGCTTGCCCTTTTTCACCACGACCCGTACCACGACGATGCATTCGTCGACGGGATGGTGAAACATGCTCAGCAGCTTCTCGCCGAACAAAAAAGTCCAATCGAATGCTTTGGAGCAAAAGAGAAAATGGAAGTTGTCTTATAGTCCCAAAGATTTTTGCCTTGCATCATCCGGACCTCCGATCAATCCAAACGCTACTTCGTTACCTCTTCAATCCACTCGCCGATAACTTTCAGCGCTTCAGGGTTTATTGTCTCTTCTATCTTGGTATATTCCATCGGTGCGCCGGTTTCCGCTTTCTGGAAAAGATGGTTCAGTCCGGGAAGGAGTTTTGCCGTGGCATTTTTATTGCCGCTCGCCTTGAAAGCGCGTTCCAATCCTTCCAGATTTTGCTCTGCCGGGACCTGCAGATCTTTGCTCCCGTCGAGTGCCAGGATCGGGCATGTCACTTTCTCCAGCGCGGGAATGGGGTCGTACGTTACGAAAAATCGAAACCACGGCGACGTCAACTGTTTGACCGCAGCATTTACTGCAACCTCGTTGATTTTGCCGGCTGTTGCTGAATCGGCCGCCATCGATTCTTTGACCGCTAAGCGGATCTCCTGCTGAAGTTTTGTGGAATCGGATTCCGTGCGTATGAGTGAAAAGAGTTTCCGATTCAGTTGAAGTTCTTTTGTGATTTCGTTCGCCGGAACCCCCATCGCCATGGAGATGAGAGAATCCTGAAGATAGAGAATCTGCTCGCCGGTAAGAGAAGGTCCGGCCATCATCACGATAAAGGCGACATCCTTCGAATCACTGGCCACCATCGGCGCGATGATTCCCCCTTCACTGTGGCCTAAGAGTCCGATCTTTTTCTCATTCACATCGCTTCTGGTTTTCAAATATTTAATACCGGCGCGCACGTCCCCGGCGAAATCTTTTGTCGTGGCCGTGCCGAAGACGCCCGTGGATTTTCCCGTCCCCCTGTCGTCGACGCGCAGAACGGCAATGCCCCTGCGTGTGAGATAGTCGGCAATAACAAGAAAAGGCTTATGGCCGAACAGCTCTTCGTCCCTGTTTTGAGGACCGGAGCCGGTGATGAGAAGAACGGCAGGGAATGGCCCACCGGATCTTGGCTTCGTAAACGTTCCGGCAAACGTGATGCCTGCATCGGTGTTTTCGTACGAAATCTCTTCTGCATCGTATGGAAACGGCGGCTTCGGTTCCTGCGGCCGTCGCAGTTCAGCCACCTCTTGACTGCGATGAAGGTCGAGAGGGAGCGATAGTCCACCTTGCTTCCACGTTCCCGAAATAGTTGAATCTCCCGGCTGCGCGATTCCCTCATATGAACCGCCGATAGCATTGATCGTAAGCGATATACTGTCCATCGTTGTCGAGACATTGTCGACGGGAATCCCTTTCGCTCCCTGGTCGGGGCTGTCTAACGCTGCCTTCATCGTACCCGTCGAATCGGTTTGAATATGAAAGACCACTCGCAATTCCATCGTTTGAATTTTCAATGTTCCCTGCCAGGTGCCGACGATATTTTTGTCTGAAGCAAAAGTTGGTTGGGTGAAAACGAAGGAGGTGAGAGCGATAAATAAAAATAATGCAGGTTTGTTTTTCATGGAAGCCCCTTTTTCAGATTATAGGATATCACGAACTCTGTTTTGCCTTTTCGTGGAGAGGTCATCTCACAAGCGCATTTTGTTCGCCGTAAAACTGCACCAATGTAGATTCTTTTTGTTTAGAAGGCAAGGATCAGCCTTCCATCTCCCTTCATTTTTTCGTATATTATCACTGCAATTCTCTGATTACTGATTTCTGACATACTGTTTATGTTATGCTCTCTCTCGACCACATCTCGGTGCAATTCGGCGGACGGTATTTGTTTGACGACCTTTCGCTTATGGTCGGTCCGCACGACCGCATCGGGCTTGTCGGCTCGAACGGGGCCGGTAAAACGACGCTGCTGAAAATAATTGCCGGCCTGTCACAAGCAGAAGACGGTACCAGTGAGCAAGGCGCATTACGTCACTGCCGGATATTTGCCGCAGGACGGCGTCACCGCTGTCGGGAAGACACTCTATAAAGAGGTGGAGACGGCGTTCGAAAATATTCTTTTGGTCCAACAGGAACTTGAAGAGGCACATCTCCTCCTCAGCACACAAGATCCGGCAAGCCGGGAATATATGGAGACGCTGGAAATCTACGGCGAGCTCCAGCATAAACTGGAAGACCTCGATGCCTTTCGGATGCAATCGAAGATCGAACGCGTGTTGATGGGGCTCGGATTTTCGGTTCCGGATTTGGAGCGTCAAACAGACGAGTTCAGCGGCGGCTGGCAGATGCGCATCGAGCTGGCGAAGCTCCTGCTCAAAGAGCCGTCGGTGTTGCTGCTGGACGAACCGACGAACCATCTCGACATCGAATCGCTTCAATGGCTTGAAGAATACCTGCACCAATACAATGGAGCGATCATCCTTGTGTCGCACGACCGCGCCTTTCTCGATTCGATTACCGCGCGCACGTTTGCTCTCAGCCTCGGCAAAATGGAAGAGTATGCGGGAAACTACTCTTTCTATGAAAAAGAACGAGTGATCCGCAAAGAGCTGGTGATGAACGCGTACAAGAATCAACAGCAGCAGCTGAAGCAGACACAGCAGTTCGTCGACCGCTTCCGCTATAAGGCGACGAAGGCTCGACAGGTACAGAGCCGCATTAAACAAATGGAAAAAATGGACCTGATCGAAATTGAAGACGAAGAGCAGGAAATCCACTTTCATTTTCCGCCGCCGCAGCCGAGCGGGCGCGTCGTGATGGAGCTGAAAAATCTCCAGAAGAGTTACGGTTCCCACAAAGTATTCGCCGGGTTAAACTACACCATCGAACGGGGGGACAGGATCGCGGTTGTCGGCGTGAACGGTGCGGGGAAATCGACGTTCTCAAGAATTGTGGCGGGCGTGGAACCGTTCAACGGCGGTGAGCGGGTGCCCGGCTATAATACGATTGTGTCGTACTTTGCGCAGCATCAGGCGGAAGAACTCGATATGTCCAAAGAAGTTCTCCAAATCGTCGATGAAGTCGCGACGGGAGAGGTGAGAACAAAACTTCGGACAATTCTCGGTTCATTCCTCTTTCGCGGCGACGATGTGTTTAAGAAAGTGAAGGTTCTTTCGGGCGGGGAGAAAAGCCGTCTCGCATTGTCAAAGATGCTGCTGCTCCCCTCAAATTTTTTGATCATGGACGAACCGACAAATCATCTTGACATGCGGTCCAAGAAAGTCCTGCAAGAGGCTCTCGCAGAATTTACCGGAACATATCTCATCGTTTCGCATGACCGGGCATTTCTCGACCCTATCGTGAATAAAGTGCTGGAGTTCAGCCACGGCGGGATCCGGACGTTTCTGGGGAACGTGAGCGATTACTTGACGAAAAAAAAGGAAGAGGCGGGGAAGAAGAATTCGGGAGACAGGAATCAGCGGTCAGGAGGGAGTAAGCGGCAGGAAGAGCCGAAAGCCAAGGGCCAGGACCAAAGGACGAAGGAGCATACCGATCATCGTTCTGAAAAAGAAAAGAAACGAATCGAGGCTGAACGCAGGCAAGAACATTCAAAAAAAGTCCAACCGTTGAAAAAAAAGCTCACGACCGTTGAAAAGGAAATCGAGCGTTTGGAAAATCGCAAATCGGAGATTGAAGGTTTAATGGCACAGCCCGAGTTCTACAAGAACGGTGATGAAGCCAAACACATCTCGGCCGAATACAAAACCGTTCAGGGAAAGCTGAACGACAATTACTATGAATGGGATAAAGTGTCCCGGGAGATCGTCAAAATGGAAAGCGGGAGCTGATGCCCGCTCAGGGCGACATCCTTGAATTGACGATCGACTCTTCCGGATTTGAAGGGACGAGCATCGCGCGGCATGAGGGGATGGTGGTATTCGTCGAAGGGGCAGTCGCGGGGGATGTTGTACGCGCTCGAATTCTTCGGACGAAAAAAAAACATCTCGAAGCAAAAGTCGTTGAAGTGCTTCGACCGTCGCCAAATCGCACCGCTCCGCGATGCAAATATTTCGGAACCTGTGGCGGATGCCGTTGGCAGCATGTGCAGTACGAATCGCAGCTGGCGTTCAAGCAGCAGCATGTTGTCGATGCACTTGAACGCATCGGCGGGTTCAAGGGAATCCCGTGTCCTGCCGATTATTCCTTCTAAAGAAATATATTTCTACCGGAACAAATTGGAGTTTTCGTTCGGGGATCGGCCGTGGCTGGAAACTCCGCCCCTTTCTCCCCTTCCCTATAAGGGAGGGGACGGGGGTGAGGTTGCCCTTGGTTTCCATATCCCTCAGCGCTACGATAAAATTCTCGATATCGACGAATGCCATCTTCAATCGGAATTAAGCAACGGCATTCTGAATGCGGTAAAGAGTTTCGCCATCAAGCACTCGCTGCCGGCGTACACTTCCGAGCCTCAGTCCGGATATTTCCGGAACCTCGTTATCCGGGAAGGAAAAAATACGGGCGACGTGATGGTGAACCTCGTAACGTTCGACGACCGTCCCGGTGTCATGAAGCAGCTAACGGCAGAGCTGACGAAATCTTTCCCCGAAATTGTCACGGTGGTGAATAATATCACCGCCAGGCTTGCGAACGTTGCCGTCGGCGAGGTTGAAAAGGTTTATTACGGTAACGGCGTCTTCACTGAAAAGATCGGCGATAATCTGTTCCACCTTTCGGCAAATTCATTCTTTCAAACAAACACGCGCCAGGCCGAAACGTTGTACGCCGTAACGAAAGAATTTGCAGACTTGAAGCCGAGCGATGTTGTCTACGACCTGTACTGCGGCACGGGCGCAATCTCGCTGTACATTTCCAGTGCAGTGAAGCAAGTCGTCGGCATTGAACTCATCGAGAGTTCGATCTTCAACGCGCGGATGAATGCCGAGGTCAACGGAGTCCGCAACTGCGAGTTCATTGCCGGCGATTTGAAAGATTTGTTGACGAAGGACGTAGGATGGAAGGAAAAGTATGCAAGGCCCGATGTGTTGATCATCGACCCGCCGAGAAGCGGGATGCATCCCAAGGCGGTTGAAGAAATCGGCGGAATGAAAATCCCCGGAATCGTCTACGTCAGCTGCAACCCCGCGACGCTCGCCCGTGACCTGCAGCTTCTTTCCCCATTCGGCTATTCAATCGAAAAAGTCCAACCGGTTGACATGTTTCCCCATACGTACCATATCGAGAGTGTAACAAAGCTGGCGCTGCTGTAACAACTTACGGCGTAAAAGACACTCCCACGCTCCCCGAAACTCCGCTCATTGAGAATTCAATGTTAGAGGGTTGTGCGTTGACCTGATTCTCAAAATCTTCAAACTTCAACCCGCGATAAGCGATCTCGAGCTGCAGGCTGATGTTCGGTGTCAGCGGAACGGTTGTCTGCGCCGCGACACGGAACCCGTACGCAGGGCTAAAGAGCGTGTTCGAGTACCGATGTCGTCCCCCCTGCGGTTGTGAACGATCCGTTTTCCGTGATATACCCCAGAGCATAAATAAAATCAAGTTCCACTTGAAAGTCTGAACTCAATGTCGACAAACCGACTCCAATCGAAAGCGGATATGCGGAATATTTTTCTGTGATCTGCCCCTTCACTTTTCCGATCGGCGTCGAAGAAGTATCCGTCTCCGGGACGGAGAATGAATAGTCCCGTTCAGTCCATAAATATCCGCCGCGGAGAACGATGATTTTTGTGTCCTGGTTCGGCCGGAGTGTTAGTGCAGCCGCAAGCTCGGGCATCGATTTGATTGACTGGGCGAGACTGCCGAGTGCTTCGTTGGATGCCGCAATATGGTCGTTGATCTGGTCGGGATTCATGGCATCAACGCCGAAGCTCAGTGCAAAGCGATACTTTGGAGCAACCGCGGAGGAGTCAACATGCTGCGCCTGTGCACAGTACGCAATGAAGAGACTCATGAGAATAAGAAGTAAACGTTTCATGGCAACCCCTATTGTTTGAGAGCAGCGATTCGAAGAAGAGTGAAGACGTCATCCGGCCCGCCCGGAAAATGGAGTTGTTCAAGTTCAATATAGTATACGCCGGGGGGCACAGCGAAACCGTTGACGCCCTCGGCATACCAGGTTACTTTGAAAGTGCCGGCTGGGTGCGCACCGTTATCGACAAGAGTAGCTTGTGCTTGATTGAAGCGGTCGAGAACGACTACACGGATCCATGGTGCCGGGTTGCTCGGTTCGACATACGGAACACCGTACTCTACCACCGTTGAATCGGTAAACGGGTTAGGGTAATTCTGTTTAAGCTCATAGGTCGAAGGGGGAGTGTTGGCGATTTGCTGCTCGGTGCATGAAGAAAGCAAGAGCGGGAAAAAAACAATAAAAAGAGAAAGATGTTTCATACGTACCCCGCGATAGTGTGAAAGCATAATGCCCCCCCACGGGAAGATAATCTTATTTCGTTTTAGTTAATTCTACGACGGCTATAAGGGAAGTGTAAGAAAATGATATCTGCTTTTCATACAGCCTCCCGAATGTACGAAATCAGTGGTAAGAGATGTCTTTGAAAAACTTAGAGAGAAAACGTCATAAAGTCAAATGGGAAATGTGTTGGTCGTCACTAGAAAACTTCCGAGCTTCTTTATGAGAAGCCCTTAATAAAACAGCGTCGGTTGTTTTTTCAATGAATGCTTTTGGAAAGTTTGCGGCCGAGTGGCGAACGGACCAGCGGTTGAAAAGTTGGGAAAGCTATTTCAGCCATCGTTCGAAAAATCCGGCGACACGTTCTTCGTACTCTTTTTGAGCGATATTGTGGATGTCGGTATGATTCGCTCCGTCGATCAAATACAATTCCTTCGGCTCATGAGCGTTAGCAAAGAGCTGCTCGCTGTACTGATACTTGATCCGCCCATCCTTTTTCCCATGAATAAAAAGAATGGGGACATTCACCGTCGCGAGCGAGCGGAGCGGTGATACATCGTGATGGCTGAAATGTGCGATGTGTTCCGACCGTTTCATCGCTACGTTCCGGAGAAAATGCCACGGCATCCACAATAAACGTTTCTGGTAATCAACGGTGATGGTTCTCAAACTTGTAAAACACCCCTCCGCAACCACGGCGCTGATGCGCGGCTCCACGCCGGCCGCCTGAACGGCAATCGCAGCGCCCATCGACGTTCCGAAGAGGCCTATTTTACCCAGGGCGGATTTCTCCCGTTCTGCCAATACATCAATCGCTTTCGACACGTCGAATTTTTCGTAGTATCCGTACGTGCAGTACCGTCCCCCGCTCTTCCCGTGAGCCCGCGAATCGTACATCATGACGTTGAAATGCCGCGAATGAAAAACCTGCGCCAGCCGCAGCCCGCTGATCTTGTTGTCGCCGACGCCGTGCATGTAAAAAATCGTCCCATGGACCGGCTCTTCCGCCGGGATGAACCATGCGTGAAGGCGCTGCTTGTCTCGATTGATGAACCAAAATTCTTCGAAAGAGAGTTGAAGGTCGGCAGGGGAAAGTGGTTCGCCGCGCTCTTTATAGAACGCTTCGTCGCGGCGGCGCGGGTTCAACACCATAATTGGGCCGATGGCGAAGATCACAAGCGTGGCCGCAAAAGCAAAAGCAATAATGGCGAGAAAAAGCCCTGCAATGAAGGTCATGCCGCTGCCGTTTTCCTGTAGTGGAGAAGGACGGAATGAAGCGCCGCCGCCTCATCGGGCGAGTTGTAAAAATGAGGAGAAACGCGAATCATTCCCTCGCGAAGAGAAACGATGATATTTTCTTTTGCCAGGGTATCGAACAATTGTCCGGCGTGGGGGCATTTAAATGTGACGATGCCGGCCCGCTTCGAGTGATCCCGTGGTGTGACAACTTCGAAGCCCGCGTCGTCAACAGCCGCGATGACAAGTTCGGTCATTCGGAGAAGATGTTCCTGAATGTGAGCGATGCCGACCTCGAGCAACGTTGCTGTCGATTCACATAATGCAACGATGCCGGCATAATTCTGGGTGCCGTTTTCGTAGCGCCGGGCCGTTTCATCAAAAGCGATTCGATAGTTGAAAAAATCCCCGAAGAAATTTTTATTGCTCGTCCACCCCGCATACGCCTGGTGAATGTGTTGCTGCAATTCCTCCGATACATAAATGAAACCGATGCCCATCAACCCCATCAGCCACTTTGGGGCTCCGCATGAAAGGAAATCGATGTTTGCCGACCGCACGCTAAGCGGCGAGGCGCCGAGCCCCTGAATCGCATCGACGCAGAAAATGATCCCATGTTTTTTACATACCCTGCCGATGGCGTCGAGGTCTGCACGAAAGCCTGTAAGGAATTGAACAAAGCTCAGGGAGAGAAGCCGTGTCCGGGGAGTGATGAGCTGTTCGATGCGTTCTGCAGTAATTTCTCCGCTTCGTGTTTCGAGAAAATCGATTTCGACACCATGGCGCCTGAGGTTGATAAACGGGACGATGTTTGACGGAAATTCGCTGTCATTCAGAATAATCCGGTCCCCGGTGTGCCATTCCAAGCCCGCGGCCAGGACATTCAAACCGTCCGATGTATTTCCGACAAAGGCGATTCGATCTGCCGTTGTGCCGATCATCGTGGCAAGATTCTGCTTCGTTTTTGCTGCAATCGGAAGCGATGAGACATATGTGTCAATTTCCTCGACCGCACATCGCTGAAGGTAGCGGGCGACGGCGTCACTCACGCGAAGTGAAAGAGGACTTACCGCCGCATGGTTCATCCAAATTTTTCCAGTGGAAAGAAAAGGGAACCATGAACGATATAAAGAGAGACTGTATTCTTCCATAAGAAAGTCCGGCCCCGGGGTGCCTCGACGATAATTTTAATATAATGAGCGATGAAACCTTTAGCAAGCTTGGTGGTGTCTCAGTTTGGCTCGAAGAATGTCATGTCCGCGAAAGCGGGCATCCATATTGATTAAATATAAAAATGGATTCTCGCCGAGTCGAGTCTTCGACCCGCGTCCGCGAGGAATGACAAATTCTGGCACCACCCTTTGATGGCTGGCTATATGCCCCGACCCGCTGCTCAAGTTTTGATTCTCGTCTCAATCTTTGTATATTTTTTAAAAAAATTGTGATGAGCATCTCAGACCGACCTTTGCGTATCGCTTTAGTGCATGATTGGCTCACCGGTATGCGGGGTGGGGAAAAGTGCTTGGAGGTACTGTGCGAACTTTTCCCGGACGCGCCGATTTACACATTGCTCCATGTCAAAGGCGCTATGTCTCCGCTCATCGAATCAAAGACAATTCATACATCGTTCCTGCAGCGCCTTCCGTTTGTCGAACGAAAGTACAGGATGTACCTTCCGCTGTTCCCCTTTGCGATTGAAGCTTTCGATTTTTCCGGCTACGATCTCCTTCTCTCGACGAGCCATTGTGTCGCAAAAGGAGCGAAGCCGCGAAACAATGCGTTGCACCTCTGTTATTGTTTTACTCCGATGCGGTACGTCTATGAAATGTATGATGAGTATTTCGGCAAGGGGCAGGCCGGAATGGCAACCCGCATGGCGATGAAGATTGCCGCGCCCCTTCTCAGGGCATGGGATAAAAAAACTGCCGGCCGGGTTCATCATTTTGTCGCGATCTCCGAGCATGTTCGGCAACGGATCCGCCGCCATTACGGGCGCGATGCGGAGATCATTTTTCCGCCTGTAGATACCGCAAAGTTTCAAGCGTCACGAACCGACGAAGGCTATTATTTAATCGTGAGTGCGCTCGTTCCTTACAAAAAAGTTGATCTTGCGGTGAAGGCGTTCAACAAGACCGGGAAGCGGTTGATCGTTGTAGGAAAGGGACCCGATGAAGAGAAACTTCGGCGGCTTGCAAAGCCCAACGTCGAATTTGTCGGGTGGAAAAGCGATGATGAACTCGCTTCTTTGTATGGAGGCTGCACGGCGTTAGTGTTTCCCGGAGAAGAAGATTTCGGCATTGTCCCTCTTGAGGCTATGGCGAGCGGAAAGCCTGTTATTGCATATGGAAAGGGCGGCGCGTTGGAAACAGTGCGGGATGGTATAACGGGTATTTTTTTTTATGAGCAGACGACCGAAGCTCTGGAAAACGCAGTTTCGAAGACGGTGCAGATGCGGTTCGATCCGGAAAAAATTCGAAACAGGGCGCTCCAGTTTTCGCGCGGCATCTACAAAGACGCTATGAAGAAGTTTATCGATGAAAAAATAGAAGCTCACGCCAGGGCAATGAAACATCTGCCGACTGAAGTTTAGGATTGTCACTGTATGAATTCCTTCGCTGCCACTTCTGCGAATCGTCATCTTCTTCTCGGAATTATTGTCGTAGCCGTTATCCTGCGTGTTGGCACGATAGCATTGTTCCATCCGCCGCTTATTTCGGATGACAAAGACTATGATGCGATTGCGCGGTCGCTTGTACGCGGTGATGGTTTCACGTTGGATGGCAATCCAACCGCATACCGTCTTCCGGGTTATCCTCTCCTTCTTGCCACCACCTACGCTGTGTTTGGGGACTCGAAGACACCGATAAGGATGCTCCAAGTGACCGCCGATGTCATTTCTTGTCTCCTGCTATTCGGCATCGGGAAAAAAATGTTTTCCGAAAGAGTCGGGTTGTTGGCGGCGGCGATGCTCGCCTTCTTCCCGATACAAATATTGTACGTTTCTCATTTGATGACCGAGACGATCTTTACGACGATCCTGTTGCTCATCGTTTGGATCGTCGTCGGAGAAAATGAATCGTACGGGCGGGCACAGTGCATTTTTATCGGCGTCTTGACCGGGCTTGGGATGCTCATGCGGACGACCATAGCTTTCATGCCGGTGGTGATTTTTTTGTACCGCTGGAGAGCCGGAACCCCTTTGAAAACAAATGTGCGGTGGCTGGCCATTGTTGCCGCAGCGGCGTTCATTACGGTTTCGCCATGGCTTATCCGAAATTATGCCGTGTTTCACAGGGCGTCGTTTACGAGCAATGCAGGCGTAAATTTCTGGATGGGAAACCATGCAGGGGCAAGCGGTGCATACTCATTTCCAAAAGGGAACAATCCTCTTATCGCGGTCCAGGATGATTTTGACCGTTCAGACCTTGGGTTCAAACTCGGCTTTGAGTTTATCCGCACGCATCCGTTCGAGTCCGTTGTTATAGAGGGGAAAAAGTTTGCTCACTTTTTCGCCGCCGACTACTGGCTTCTCACGACGATGGAGTACAAACCCGAATGGGCCTCCGAGCAAAATGCTGCAGCAGTATTCGCCCAGCTTTCGATTGTGGACATCCTCATCCTTCACCTGCCGTATGCAGCCGTTCTGCTGTTAGGAACATTCGGGCTGATTTGTCCGGCGGGCAACGATGAAAAAAAAATCTTCTTCCTTCGCGCGCTTCTTCTGTACTGGCTTGCCGTTCATTTGGTTTTTTATGCCGACGCTCGTTACCGGTTTCCGATAGTGCCGATTTTTGTTCTTGCAGCCGCATACGCATGGTGTATTTTGCGTGAAAAAACTTTTCAACGACCGAAAACGCGATTGCTGGCCTTCACACTTCTCTGTCTCCTCTATATCGCCGGCTGGCTCGGTGAGGTGATCACCCTTCGCTCAAAAGCGGTCAGCCCCCCATCTGCCCCGGCACAAATTTTTTTAAAAAGCGAGCAAGGCGATAGTTCCCAGATGCCGGTCTTCCAATCTTCCACCCCAAAAACTCGTTGACATTGTAGCACACCTTCAGTATATTTATAGTTCAATTCTTGATTTTGTCAAGAAAAATGGCTGGTAATTGATCGGAAAGCCGAAAACGATGTCAGCTGAGCGTGATCATCACAGAACAAAAGAGCACAAGTTTCAGATTCTCGTCATTCCGCAGGGAGACGCGGGGGAAAAACGGTCGTTCGCTCTCACGACCGGGCGGATCATCGCCATCGTCGGCGGGTTTGTCGCAGTAATTTTGGTTGCTGTCGTTTTGCTTCTCGGCTACACACCGCTCGGGGTCCTGGTTCCGGTTTCGAACACTGAAATTCAGCAACGCTACGGGATCCAGTTGTATGAATTACAAACGCGGCTCAGCAAGGTTTCTGAAGAGTTTATTGTTCTACGGGAGTACAATCGCAAGCTGCGGGCTGCTCTCGGTGAAAATTTGAATAAAGACACTGTTTCATCTTCAATTGCTTCGAACGAGGAAATTATTGCGCCTCCTCAAGGAGCAGCTCCGGACGCGCAACAGCAAGCTACGGTTGAGCCTCAACCGAGGACCGAAAATGCGGCGTATGGGTTCACGCCGCAACGTGTGTCGGCAAACAAACCGTTTCAAGCGGCGTTTCCGTTGTACCCTCCCGTGGTCGGGTATGTTTCCCAGGGGTTTGACGATGCGCGGAAGCATTATGGGATTGATTACGCAGGCCGGCGTGGCTCGATTATTAGTGCGGCAGCCGACGGGTATGTCATCTTTTCGGGATGGACGTATGACGATGGCAACATGATTATTCTTTCCCATGGCAGCGGCTATTTCACGATCTACAAACATAACCAGTCGCTGCTGAAATCTACCAGCGAGTTTGTCAAACGAGGAGAGCCGATAGCCCTTCTCGGAAATTCGGGAAACACGAGCTATGGTCCCCATCTTCATTTCGAGCTGTGGAAGGACGGCCAGCCGCAAAACCCGGATGAATACATGATAGCAATCGAATCTATGTGAGCAAGGAACGCCGCCATGGCTGAAAAGAATGCTGTAAAAGAGTTGAACCTTATCGGTTCAGGAACGACCGTCGAAGGAAAAATCCGGACGCAAGGGAATATTCGAATCGACGGGAAGATGATGGGTGAGCTCCACGCTGCGGAAAATGTTGCGGTGGGATTGACCGGCGAAATTGAGGGGAACATCAATGGGAAGAACGTTACCGTCGGCGGAAAGATTCGCGGCAATATTATCGCGGTCGATAAGCTCGTTTTCGAGGGAAAGGCGGTCGTCCGCGGCGATATTCGGTCCGCACGCCTGGTGATTGACGAAGGGGCGGTCTTCGACGGGAAAATTTCGATGACGGATGCGCGTTCTGCGAATCATGACGTCCAAAAATATTAAGCGCGTGAGACAATGGAACAGCAGGATAAAAAGCTGTTCGAAGGCGCTCGCAATGTGTTCCTGGATTTCGGTCCGTTTCTAACACTGGGCATTCAACTTGCTTTATCCATTGTTGTCTTTTTTTTCCTCGGGAAATGGCTGGACGGCCGGTTCAACACGTCACCGTGGTTGATGTTCATCGGATTACTTTTCGGTGCAGTTGGCGGAATGGTGAAATTCATAACTTCTGTCATGAAGTTAGGTCAACAGCAAGACGCATTGGATGCAGAACGAAAACAACACAAGAAAGTTTGATGTCTCTTTTCCACGTCAAATCGCCGTTGTTGTTCTCCTGAGTGCTCTTCTCTCTGTGTATCCGCTTTTTGCTTTTGCTTCGGCAGAAGTTATTCGCGCTTGCGTTGCAGGGGTGACGATAAGCTTGGCGAACGTGCTGGCCGGTTACGCGGCGATTGAATACTCGATCGATAAATCGTATACGGTATTCCTGAAAGTGGTGCTCGGCGGAATGGGGTTTCGAATGCTGGTGATGCTTGGAGCCCTGCTGATGTTGATAGAGGTTTTTCATTTTCACGCCCTGCCTCTGGTCGTTTCGCTGATGGGATTTTATGTTCTGTTTTTGATTCTCGAAGTGATGTTCATGCAAAAGAAATTGGGCAATAAAACCGAAGGATAATTCAGTGGCATCGTTTTTTCTTCTAGACACTCAAGCTGCGGCTCATGCAGCCGCCGATTCTGCCGCCGTTATCGCCGACACTGCCCGCGTTTCCGCTGTGCATGAGGAGAGCGAAAATCTTTTCACGCATCTTCTTAAACACGTTCAGGATGCGCACGAGCTCGAGACCCCGTTCGGACGCATCGAGCTTCCGCATCTTCACCTTTTCGGGATCGACATGTCGATAACGAAACACGTTGTTTTTTTATGGCTCGCCGCGGTCATGCTCATCGTTATCCTGGCCGTTGTTGCGCGGAAAAATAAAAAGCATGCCGTTCCGACAGGCTTCGGCAACCTTATCGAAGTTTTCGTCGTTTTTGTCCGCGATGAGATCGCACTCCCTAATATGGGGCCGGGCGGACTTAAATATCTTCCGTACCTGTTGACAACTTTCTTTTTTATCCTTTTGATGAACTTGCTGGGGCTCGTACCCTACGGCGCTTCGGCCACTGGAAACGTCAGCGTGACCGCTGGCCTTGCGGTGATTGCCTATATCATGATCCAGGCGTCTGCGATTCGCACACAGGGTCTCGTCCATTATTTTGAGCATTTTACCGGCGGCGTCCATTGGATCTTATGGCCTATCATGGTTCCGATCGAAATTCTCGGAACGTTCACCAAAGCTTTTGCATTGTGTGTTCGTTTGTTCGCGAATATGACTGCCGGCCACATCGTTATCGTATCACTGCTCGGATTGATCTTTGTGTTTGGGAAATTATCTCCGGCGCTGGGATACACAGTCTCGGTACCGTCCGTCCTTTTCACACTCGGGATCGATCTTCTTGAGCTTTTTGTTGCGTTCCTCCAGGCATATATTTTTACAATGCTGACGTCGCTCTTTATGGGGCTCGGGATGCAGGTTGAAAGCCATGACGCCCATGAAGAACATGCGCACTAAAATTCTAGAGATCATCGTTCACTATTTACACCATTTACACTTATAGGAGAAATATAATGGAAGCAAATCCAATTGAAGTCGCGAAAGCCGTAGCAACACAGTGGGGATATTTAGCAGCCGGATTCGGCGCCGCCATCACCGTTGTCGGAGCGGGCCTTGGAATCGGCAAGCTCGCCGCAGCGGCGATGGAAGCCAGCGGCCGTCAGCCGGAAGTTGCCGGCCAGGTCAGAACGTCGATGTTGATTGCAGCAGCGCTTATTGAAGGAGTCACCTTTTTTGCGCTGGCGATCTGCATTATTCTTGCAACCAAGTAAAACTCAACAGGGATCGATATGTTAGACATCAATCCGGGACTCATCCTCTGGACGATCATTACCTTTATTCTCCTGCTCTTCATCCTTGGCAAGGTAGCGTGGAAGCCGCTGATGAGCGCTTTACAGGCGCGGGAGCAAGGCATCCGCGATGCACTCCTCAAGGCTGAAGAAGCGAGAAAGGAATCTGAACGGCTGCTTGCGGAAAACACGATGGCAGTGAAGCGGGCGAACGAAGAAACATCGCGCATTCTCAAAGAAGGACGCGACTTAGCCGAACAGATGAAGAATGAAATTGTTGCCAAAGCCCACGAAAGCACAAAAACGATGATGGAAGAGGCGAAAGAAGATATCCAACGCGAAAAGGAAACAGCACTTCTTCAATTGAAGAACGAAGTTGCCGACCTTGCGGTGAATGCCGCCGAAAAGATCATCGATGAAACGCTTGATGAGGCAAAACAAAAAAAACTCGTTGACAAAGTCCTCCAATCGCTCCCGAAGAATTGATGAGTAACCTGAGAGTTGCAAAACGATACGCGTCCGCTTTGATGGCGTTGACCGGTGAAGCGAAGAAACCCGAGGCAATCGCCGACGACCTGTTGACAGTTCAATCGACGGTCAAGTCGTCCAGAGAGCTCCGTTCGCTATTGGCAAGCCCCGTTGTTTCAAAGGAAAAGAAAAAGGCCGTGATAGCAGAAATTTTCGGCAAAAAAATCGGCGCGGCGGTGAATCAATATCTTGCTGCGATCATAGAAAAAAGGCGCGAAGACGTTTTACCCGAAGTGCTCGAACAATATTTTCTCCTTCGGGACGAACAGCTCGGCATCGTTTCGGTTGATGTCCGTTCGGCAGTAAAGTTTTCTGCAGAGCAGGAAAAATCATTGATACGGCAATTGGAATCGTATACACAAAAGAAAGTCCGTGTCTCGTTCAGCCTCGACAAAATTCTCAAGGGAGGCTTCGTTGCAAAAGTTGGGGACACAACACTGGATGGAAGCATCCGTCGCCAGCTTGAGCTTTTACGCTCACGGCTGAAAGACGGTTCTGTCTCGAAGAATTAATTTTTTTATCAAACAAGGATATGACAATGGCGGAAGTACGACCCGATGAGATAACTGCCGTGCTGCGAAAACAGCTCTCCGGCTTTGAAAAAGAAATCGATATTTATGATGTCGGCACCGTGCTGCAGGTCGGCGACGGCATCGCGCGCTTGTACGGCTTGTCCAAAGTCATGGCGAGCGAGCTGATTGAGTTTCCAAACGATGTTTTCGGCATGGTGCTGAACCTTGAAGAAGACAACGTCGGTTGTGTCCTCTTCGGCGACGATACGAAAATTAAAGAAGGCGACACGGTAAAACGAACGAAACGTGTTGCCTCAATGCCGGTCGGCGAGGCCATGCTCGGACGCGTTATCAACCCGCTCGGGCAGCCGCTTGACGGTCGCGGAACGATCAAGACAGACAAATTTTTACCTCTTGAAAGAAAAGCGCTCGGCGTTATCCAACGCCAGCCGGTGAAGCAGCCGCTCCAGACCGGGTTGAAAGCTATCGACGGCATGATTCCCATCGGGCGCGGACAGCGAGAGCTGATTATCGGCGACCGCCAAACCGGGAAGACCGCAGTTGCTCTCGACACAATTATCAATCAGAAATATACACACTCCGAGAAGGCGAAGAAAGAAGGAGTAAAGCCGGTCTACTGTATCTATGTAGCGATCGGCCAGAAGGGATCGACCGTTGCGCAGGTGATGACAAAGCTTGAAGAAATGGGAGCGATGGAATATACGGCAATTATTTCCGCGACTGCCAGCGACCCGGCTCCCTTGCAGTTTATTGCTCCGTATGCAGGCGCAACGCTCGGCGAATTTTTCCGCGACAGCGCGCGCGATGTACTGGTGGTGTACGATGACTTATCCAAGCATGCGGCGGCGTACCGTGAAGTATCGCTGCTGCTGCGGCGCCCGCCCGGACGTGAAGCGTATCCCGGCGACGTGTTCTATCTTCATTCCCGTCTTCTTGAGCGTGCATCAAAGTTGAGCGACGAGCTTGGCGGAGGAAGCCTGACGGCGCTTCCAATCATCGAGACGCAGGCGGGTGACGTTGCCGCCTATATTCCGACGAACGTTATCTCGATTACGGACGGACAGATTTTCCTCGAACCGAATTTGTTTAATTCCGGCGTGCGTCCCGCTATCAACGTCGGCATCTCCGTGTCGCGCGTCGGCGGAAATGCGCAGATCAAGGCGATGAAAAAAGTTGCCGGGCGCCTTCGCCTGGACCTCGCGCAATACCGTGAGCTGGAAGCGTTCGCGAAATTCGGCTCCGACCTTGATAAGGCGACGCAGCAGCAGCTGCAGCGCGGTTCGCGGCTTGTCGAAGTGTTGAAACAGAGACAGTACGTGCCGATGCCCGTCGAGAAACAAATCATCATGCTCTATCTCGGCACATCGGGTTTTCTGGACCAGCTGCCGGTCCACCGGGTGCTGCCGTTCGAGAAAGAGTTTCTTGAAATGGCTGAAACCCGCCACAAGGACCTTCTCGACATCATTGCGGAGAAGAAAGAATTGACGGACGATATCACAAAACGCATTCAAACGATTGCGAAAGAATTCATGAATACATTCAGCGTGTCGGCGTAATTATGGCTACGCTGCGCGACATACGAAGGAGCATTGCAGGCGTCAAGAGCACGCAGAAGATCACCAAGGCGATGAAGATGGTGGCCGCGGCAAAATTGCGCCGCGCCCAGGAGGCAATTCTTCAGGCGCGGCCGTACGCCCGCAAGATGGCGGAAATGCTGCGCCATCTTTCAGGCAAGGTTGATGCCGCAAAATATCCAGCCCTGACCCAGCGTCCCGTTGAAAAAGTCGCCATCGTCGTTGTTACCGCCGACCGCGGCTTATGCGGCGCATTTAACACGAACATTTTGCGCGCTGCCGTCAGCCACATCAACAATAATTATAAGGAGTTGTTCGCGGCGGGAAATGTGAAGCTTTTCTGCATCGGCAGAAAAGGGTTCGACTTTTTCAGCAAACGAAATTACGAGATTCTCTCCAAGCAGGTAGGGATTTTCAACTCGCTGAATTTCGGCAATGCCCGGAACATCGTGAAAGAAATTGTGGACGGTTACGCCGCGAAAAATTTTGATAAAGTCGTTGTTGTCTACAACGAATTCAAGAACGCCGCCCAGCAGCGGATAGCGATTGAACTCTTTCTGCCTGTTCCCCCCGATCCTGTCGAAAAAGGCAAAGAGAAGAAACTCCGCTCGCTCGTCGATTACATCTATGAACCGTCGAGCGAAGAGATTATCTCTGCACTCGTTCCGAAACATTTGAATTTTCAAATGTGGCGCATCCTCCTGGAGTCCAACGCCGCCGAGCAGGGGGCACGCATGACTGCGATGGAGAATGCTTCAACAAACGCGAAAGAAATGATCAGTTCGCTCGAACTCTCCTACAATAAGGCGCGCCAGGCATCCATCACGAAAGAGCTGCTGGAAATTGTCAGCGGCGCCGAAGCACTGAAAAAAGCAGGCTGAGGTTAATTAAGAATTATGAATTAAGAATTGGAGGCGAATTGCCTCATTTTTTTAATCTCTAATTCCTAATTCCTAATTTTTAATTCATAATTCTTCATTGCTGTGTTTGATACCCTTACTCAAAAATTAGATTCTGTTCTCAAGCGGCTTCGCGGAGAAGGAAGAATTTCCGAAGCGAACATTGCGGAGATGCTGCGCGAAGTTCGCAAGGTCTTGCTCGATGCGGACGTCAACTATAAAGTCGTAAAGCAGTTCATCGACAACGTCCAGCAGAAGTCGCTTGGCAAAGAAGTTGTCACGAGCATCGCGCCCGGCCAGCTCATCGTGAAAATAATCCACGATGAACTGGTTGTGTTGTTGGGGACCGCGAAAGCCGACATCGTGATCTCGCAGACGCCGCCGTCGGTTATCCTGATTGCAGGACTGCAGGGATCGGGGAAAACGACTTTCGCTGGAAAGCTGGCAAATTTATTGAAGTCGAAGGGCCGCAGCCCGCTTCTCGTTGCGGCGGATGTCTACCGTCCTGCGGCGATCGACCAGTTGATCATGCTCGGCGGGCAGATTGAAGTTCCCGTTTTCTCCAGCAGGACGGACACGGCGATCGACATTGCGAAGAACAGCATTGAGCACGCGCGAAAGAATGCACGGGACACCGTGATCATCGATACGGCAGGCCGCTTGCATGTGGATGAAGAAATGATGCGTGAGGTTGAGAGCATCAAGTCATCCGTCCAGCCCCATGAAATATTGTTCGTCGTGGATGCGATGACGGGACAGGATGCGGTCAACACGGCAAAGGCGTTTCACGACCGCCTCAATTTTGACGGCGTCGTTCTTACAAAACTCGACGGCGATACGCGCGGTGGTGCCGCCCTCTCTATCCGCTCGATCGTCGAGAAACCGATCAAGTTTGTCGGAACCGGTGAAAAGCTCGACGCCCTTGAGCAGTTCCATCCCGACCGCATGGCGTCGAGGATTCTCGGCATGGGGGATATCGTTACGCTTGTTGAGAAAGCCCAGCAGACGTTCGACAAGGACAAGGCACAGCAGCTTGAACAAAAAATACGAAAGTCGCAATTTACGCTCGAAGATTTTTACAGCCAGCTCCAGGAAATCAAAAAAATGGGTCCGTTGAGCCAGGTGCTGTCGATGATTCCCGGAGCGAACAAGCTCGGCAACGTGAACGATGTTGACGAAAAAGAGATGAAATATGTTGAGGCCATGATCCTGTCGATGACGATTGAAGAACGGCAGCACCCCGCGATCATCAACGGATCGCGGCGAAAGCGCATTGCCACAGGGAGCGGAAGATCCGTGCAGGAAGTGAACAAGCTTCTCAAGCAGTTTTTCGAGATGCAAAAAATGATGAAGAATTTTACAAAAGGAAAGAATGTCGGGCGCATGATGGCGCAGCGTTTCCACTGAGTTGCATATTAATCGGCATCTACTCATATTTATAGAAAAAAGGAGATACAGCTTTGGCAGTCAAATTACGACTTCAACGAATGGGCAAGAAGAAACAACCCATTTACAAGATTGTGGCGGTAGATTCGCGCAGAAAGCGCGATGGGCGGTTTATCGACGCCGTGGGTGCCTATAACCCGAGCACCAACCCCATGACCATTACACTGAAGGAAGACCGCATTTTTCACTGGCTTGAACGGGGCGCCCAGCCGACCGATACGGTGAAGAATTTGTTGAGCCGGAAAGGCGTGTGGTTGAAATGGGGTTTGAAAAAGAAAAAAGCCGATGAAGCAACCATCGCTGCCGAATTTGAAAAATGGCAGATGATGCAAGGGCTGAAGCTGCAGAAAGAAAATGAACGCAGCGCCCGCCGCAACGCCGCGAAGAAGAAAAAGAAGGCTGTCGCGCAAGAGGCTCCGGCCCAGCCTGAAGCAGCCGCTCCGGCAGCTCCTGCGCAAGCGTAACGACGGTATTCGTTCGCTGAAGCATTTGTCTCTCCGATGAACGGAAGAAGGCTCAAGCATTCTGGCAGCTCGGTCATGACGCTATGTTTGCAGTTGTTTTTCGAACAGCTTTAGGAGGTGCACATGCGGGATTTCATCGAATATATCGCCAAGCAACTTGTCGATAACCCGGACGCCGTTTCTCTCGTCGATGAAGAGAAAGAAGGAAAAGTTATCCTCAAGTTGAAAGTGGGGGAAGCAGATGTGGGAAAAATCATCGGCCGCAAAGGCCGGACAGCCCAGGCGATGAGAGTTCTTTTAAGTGCGGTTGCGGCAAAGAACGGCAAACGAGCGATGCTTGAAGTGCTGGATTAGATGCCGGTACCGTGGTAAACCTGAATGTGCGGAGAGCTGTGAAATCACATCAAGCGGCGCATCCTCAACTGCGTGCAGTCGGCGTTGTCGCGAAAGTTTTCGGCGTGAAAGGAGAAGTGAAGGTACATTCCTATTCACGGACGTACGATGAGTTTGAAAAACTTGGTTCCGTGCTGGCGGGGAAGAGCGAAGACAAGGTTGTCGAGAGAAAGATTGAAAAAATTTTACGGCGCGGAAACGAGATCTACGTAAAATTTCTTGATGTGAATGACCGAAACGCATCGGAAGCCTTGGTCGGTCATTTTTTATTTGTTGAAGAAACGGCGCAGAAACGGCTGTCGCCCGGCGAGTTCTTTGTGGACGACATTATCGGACTTTCCGTCTGCGATTCTGAGAAGAGGATACTCGGCATCGTTGGAGACGTCATCCGGTACCCTGCTCAGGATATTTATGTTGTTAAGACCGGCAGAGGTGAAGTGATGGTGCCGGCGGTGCGCGATATAGTCCGTGCTGTCGATGTCGAAAATCGAACGATCACGATCGATCCCCCGGAGGGTCTTTTTGACGGGCGCGCAGGCGTTTCGCCGGATCGTTGAAAAGTGCGAGAGATGGAAGCGTTATGAGCATACGGATCGATATTCTCTCAGCAATACCGAAGCTGCTTGTCAGCCCGCTCAATGAGAGCATTCTGAAAATTGCGCAGGAGAAAAAGCTGGCGGAAATCGTCGTGCACGATCTGCGGGCATTTACTCACGACAAACATCATACACTCGACGAACCGCCGTATGGCGGCGGGGCCGGCATGATTCTGAAACCGGAGCCGATCGTCGAATGTATTGAGTCGCTGCAGGCGCAGAGGACATACGATGAAATCATCTATGTGAGTGCGGATGGTGAGCCGTTTACACAAAAAATCGCCAACGACTTATCTTTGAAATCGAACGTTATGATCCTTTGCGGGCATTACAAAGGAGTCGATGAGCGCGTCAGGCAAACCGTCATAACGCGTGAGATCTCGATCGGCGACTATGTGCTGACGGGCGGTGAACTTGCTGCGCTGGTGATTGCCGATGCCGTGGTGAGAGTGATACCGGGAGTGATCGGAGACGGGGAATCGGCGCTGTCGGATTCGTTTCAGGACGGGTTATTGGACAGCCCGCATTACACCCGGCCGCCGGAATACCGCGGCATGAAAGTGCCGGAAGTCCTGCTTTCGGGGAATCACAAGGAGATTGCCGCATGGCGCGATGAGGAGCGAAAGAAGCGGACCGAAGAGCGCCGCGAAGATTTGATTCATAAAAAATAATAGTTAATAAAAAATCTCATGCGGAGTCGCAAAACCGCCAATGTTTAATTTTTAATGTATTTTTCGTCTTTGCGACTTTGCGTGAGGCGACGTTCACGTATCTTTACAAAGTTTCAAAAATAACAAGTTAACAACCGGAGTACAACAATGAGCAAGATCAAATTGGTAGAAGCAACACAACTCAAAACGAACATCCCCGAGTTTACGACGGGCGATACGCTGAATGTCCACGTGCGTGTCATCGAAGGCGATAAAGAACGCATCCAGCAATTTCAGGGCGTCGTGATCGGCAAGCGGGGAAGCGGAATGGGCGCGACCTTTAGGATCAGGAAAGTATCCGATGGCGTGGGCGTTGAGAGAATTTTCCCCACGCACTCTCCACGCATCGCCAAAATTGAAAAGATTAAATCGAGCAAGGTCCGCCGTGCGAAGCTCTACTATTTGCGTGACCTTGCCGCAAAACAGATCCGCCAGAAAACCAGCAACTGAGCCCTGCGTGCCCGGAAATCAATTTCGAATAGGGGCAATCCCCGATTTCTATTGCCGGCCGGTTATCTTCGGATTACAGCAACCGGAAAGTCCCGCTGCGGCGGGACTTTTCTTTGAGAGCACCGGAGTGAACACCGAGCGTATTCTCAACGACGAATGCGATGCGGCTCTGATCGGGCCCGTCGAGTTTGCACGCAACAGTTCGGACTTTTCGCTGTATCCGTCGGTCGGCGTTTCCTCGCGTGGGGAAAGCCGGACGAGCATGCTGTGCGTGAACCAAAATATTCGCGCGATCACTTCCGTCGCCGTCGGCGCAGTTTCTTCATCCGATATTATCCTGGCCAAAATCATCCTTTCCGAAAAATTTGAACAAGAAATTGTCATCGTGCCGGTGATCGGCTCGGTGCAGCAAATGCTGCTGAAGGCCGATGCCGCCCTTCTTACGGGCAACGCACTGCTCGCTTCACGGTGGGAAGGGCCGACGCTCGATCTCGTCGATGAGTGGTCCGACATGACAGACCTGCCGTTCGTCCATCTCCTCTGCGCCGCCCGAAAAGAGAAACACAAGAAAGAAATTGCATCGCTGCTTCTCACCTCCATGGAAAAAGGGATCGCTTCACTTCCCGCCATTGCTGCACAGCAATCGAAAGAATTGTCCCTTCCCGTTGATGAGATAGAACAGCAACTTGAAGACTATGCGTACGGTTTCGACGATGAAGCCCGTGAAGCTCTGGGCGAATTTTTCCGTTACGCATTCTACCTCGGTATCTTCCCCGACGTGCCGGAGATAGATGTATTCGGGAACGAGTAATCACGGAAATTCTTTCCACTCGCACCGAACTATCACCAGCTTGAGATCAAAGTCGAGAAACACGACGAAGAACTGCAGACGATTTTCGAAGCTATACACCAATTGATGGCCCTTTTGAAGAATCCAAAACGGAAAATTGGATTCTGCATTTCATGACCATGGAATGCCATGACCCCGAGTCAAGGCAGACTACTTGTTGAAGCCGTCCCCACAGGTTGAAACTCTCCCAAATTCAGCGTAACTTCATTCCATGTTGCATTCCCTGTACGTTAAAAATTATGCATTGATAGAGGAAATCAGCGTTACCTTCGAGCGCGGCCTCAACATTATCACCGGGGAAACCGGTGCCGGGAAGTCGATTCTCATCGACGCGCTGAGTTTGCTCCTTGGTGAACGCGCCAGTTCCGATGTCGTCCGCAAGGGAGCGGAGAAGGCAATCGTTGAAGGGGCGTTTATCGTTACCGGCTCGCCGAAAATTCAATCCCTCTTAAAAGACAACGACATCGAATCGCTAGGCGAAATGATTGTCCGCCGGGAAATTTCGGCGAAGGGGCAAAGCCGCTGTTTCATGAACGACTCTCCCGTTTCTCTCGCGCTTCTGAAGGAAGCGGGCGACGTGCTCGTTGACCTCCACGGACAGCACGACCACCAGGCATTGCTTAGGCCGGAAACCCATATCGATTTTCTCGACGATTTCGGAGGAGATGAAATCGTTCTCTCGGAATATCGTCAATCCTACAAAAAGCTCTCCGACCTCTTTTTAAAAAAACACAATCTGCGGGAACAAGAGCATCGCCTGAAAGAAAAGAAGGATCTGTACGAATTTCAGATGAAGGAAATTGATGCCATCAGTCCGCAGCGTGGAGAAGAAGAAACGCTTGAATCGGAATTGAAGCTCCTGGAAAATGCCGAGAAACTGCATGAACTGACTTCACAGGTGAGCCAGCTTTTATACGAAGGGGAATCTTCGGTACATGATAACCTGGTTCTTGCATGGAAACAGATCGAAGCGCTGCGGGAGATCGACTCCGTTTTTACCGATGCTGCGGGCGAAGCGAAATCTGCAGAAATTATTGTGGAGGAATTGTCGAAGTTCATTCAATCGTACAACGCGAAAATTGAATTCAACCCTGAGAAGCTCGAGCAGATCCGCGAACGCCTCGGCCAATTCTCCCTGCTGAAAAAGAAATACGGCGGCACACTTGAATCTCTCCTTGAGCACCGCTTAAAGATCGGCAATGAATTTTCGCTTGCCGAAAATTTTGAAAAAGAGCTGACGGCAATTGAGTCCGCGATCTCGGCCGAACGCAAGGTCTGCTCGGCTGCGGCGCAGCAGCTGACGGAAAAACGCCGCGACGCGGCAAAAAGGATCGAAAAATCCATTATCGCCTCACTTGCCGACCTTGGAATCACGAATGCAAAATTTTCAGTCAGCATTTCCAATGTGCCGTTCAAAGCGGGGGCAAACAACGGAGATGCCGCCGCGGCCGATGTGTTCGTACAAATAGGAAAAGAATACTACGAAGCGACGGCAAAAGGAATCGATGTTGTGGAATTTTTTATTTCGACCAATGTCGGCGAGGATGTGAAGCCGCTGGCGAAAGTCGCGTCGGGGGGAGAAATTTCCCGCGTGATGCTCGCCCTGAAATCCGCCCTCGCCGCTTCGGATAAGGTCCCGCTGCTTATCTTTGATGAGATTGACGTTGGCGTCAGCGGACGCATTGGTCAAGCAGTAGGTTTGAGTTTAAAAAAACTTGCTGCGCTTCACCAGATTATTACGATCACTCACCTTCCGCAAATTGCCGGATTGGCGGATACGCATTTTGCGGTCGAGAAAATTGAAGATGGTAAACGGACGACAACCCGTTTGCGCAAGCTGGATGTCGAAGAACGAGTTCGTGAAGTTGCAAAATTAATGAGCGGGGAAAAGATAACGGAGGCGGGGTTAAAAAGCGCGAAGGAATTGATGGGTTTGAGATAAACCGCAAAGGACGCAGGGGGCGCGAAGGGAAAAGTAAAAAATCATATAGGGGGAAATTCGATGACGGAGGATCAGCTATCTAAAGTAGCTATAGATTGTGCGATGAGAGTTCACACTATGCTTGGAGCAGGATTACTTGAGTCTGCTTATGAAGAGTGCTTGTTTTATGAACTCTCACAAAAGCGCATTGCTGTTGAGCGTCAAAAGCCGATGCCACTCGTTTACTGTAACGTGAAACTAGATTGTGGATACAGAATTGACCTTTTACTGGAGGGGAAGCTCATCTTGGAGCTGAAAGCTGTTGAAGCGCTCAACGACGTTCATCTTGCTCAATTGTTGACGTACCTAAAACTATCAGGCTGTAAACTCGGATTGTTAATTAATTTCAACGTAGCACATTTAAGAGACGGCATTAAGAGAGTTGTCCTCCATCTTTAGTCAAAATGGAAAGACCATTTCTTCGCGCTCCTTTGCGTCCATAGCGGTTAATGAAGTCTATTTTTCTCGTTAGGTCAACTTGGTCCTGCGGTAAAGTTAAACCGATTCTGCTTCTCCTCTCGGAAGAAAAAAATGATTAATAGTTTCATCTCAGCCATCAAACCAAGAAAAGCCAATACCTAATATCCAGACCCAAAGAAAATGCCATTAACAATTTACAATACTCTTTCCCGTCAAAAAGAAGAATTCAAACCCCTTCACGAAGGCCTCGTGGGAATGTACGTCTGCGGGCCGACCGTTTACAGCGATTCACACGTTGGGCACGGCAAGAGCTATGTTTCGTTCGATGTAATTGCCCGCTATCTTCGGTATCTCGGCAATAAAGTTTTGTATGTTCAGAATATTACCGACGTGGGGCATTTGCTCGACGACGGCGAGGACAGGATGCTGAAGCAATCGCGCATCGATAAGATTCATCCGATGCAGATCGCTGAAAAAATCACGCGCAGTTATTTTGACGATATGGATGCCCTCAATGTGGTTCGGCCTGATATATCGCCGCGCGCATCGGGCCACATCATTGAACAGATCGAGATCGTGAAGAAGCTGCTCGCGAACGGACACGCATACGAGGTGAACGGCTCAGTTTATTTTGATGTGAGGAAATTCAAAAATTACGGGAAGCTCTCCGGCAGAACGATTGATGATATGAAAGAGGGGACCCGTGTAGAATTGAAAACCGAAAAACGAAACCCCGAGGATTTCGCCCTCTGGAAAAAAGCAGAACCGGAGCACATCATGCGATGGCAGAGCCCATGGGGCGAAGGCTTTCCCGGCTGGCATGTCGAGTGTTCAGCGATGTCGATGAAATATCTTGGCGAGACGTTCGATATTCACGGGGGAGGATTGGACAACCAGTTTCCGCATCATGAGTGCGAGATTGCCCAGAGCGAATCTGCGACCGGCAAACCGTTTGTAAAGTATTGGATCCACAATAATCTGGTAACGGTGAACGGCCAGAAAATGTCGAAATCTCTCGGCAATTTTGTCACGCTCAAAGACATATTCAAAAAATTTGATCCTGCCGTCATCCGGTTTTTCATTCTTCAAAGCCATTACCGAAGTACACTGGATTTTAGCGAGCAAGCTCTGGAAGCATCAAAGACGGGCCTGACGAAATTACAGAATACAATACGGAGATTGCACGAGGCCGCCGATTTTGCGAAGCGTTCATCCACGTTCGGGTCTTTTGAGAGAGATTTGAAGCCATTCCGGGATGAATTTATCGCCGCAATGAACGATGATTTCAACACTCCGAAAGCGATTGCTGTGCTGTTTGACGTGGCATCAAAAGTGAATGATTGGTTGATGCCGGGGATGCTGCCGACGGAAGCCACACTTCATGAGATTGAAAATTTCTTTGATGAGCTTGGATGGGGGATTCTCGGACTTCCGATAAACGGATCATCCTCTGCCGGCTCGGGCAACAGTTCTGCGGAAGCCGGTCTGATGGATTTAATCGTCGAAGTGCGGAAGGAGATTAGAAAACAGAAAATGTGGGCATTATCGGATAAAATTCGAGATACTGTCAAGGCCCTTGGCATCGTTCTTGAAGACGCCAAGGAGATTACGACATGGAAAAAAGTGTGAAATCTTCATACATTGCAGCAGAATTAAGCTGCTTTTTCAGTAAACTTCTAGGACCATGGTTCGTCTAACCAATTGGAAGGAACATCAGTGAAGAGACTGTTATTCACCTGTTCATTGTTCATTGTTTATTGTTCATTGAGGGCACAAAATTCGGCAGGCGATGCGGCGAACATTGAACCGCGATATACAATTGATACGCCGACAGCAGGGCTTTTAAAGCGAGGAGCGTTTGCGATGGATGTCGATTTTTTCCAGAACGGCGGAATGACGGTCGGCCTTGAAGCCGGTGCGCTTGATCGTTTGAATTTTGGTATTTCATACGGCGGTTCGGGAATTATCGGAGACGGCAACATTTCGATGCAGAAGCTCCCCGGCGTGAACGTCAAATTCCGCTTGTTCGATGAGACGATGGCGATGCCCGCTATCGCACTTGGGTTTGACTCACAGGGAAAGGAAACGTACATTGACAGTTTAGAACGGTTCACGATTAAGTCCCGAGGATTTTTTGCTTCTGCCAGTAAAAATTATTCTTTTATGGGCAATTTGAGTCTTCACGGCGGGACGAATTACAGCCTTGAGAACAAAGACGGCAACAACAATTTAGATTTTTTTGTCGGCGCCGAAAAATCGTTGGGCACCGATATTTCATTGCTTGCCGAATATGACTTTGGGTTGAATGATAATCTCGGCGTTGTCGGCAAAGGGAATGGATATTTGAACGCGGGTTTACGCTGGTCGTGGGGAAACGGGTTCACTCTTGGTTGTGATCTGAAAAATCTTGTCAGAAATCAAAATAATGTCACGATCGGTAATAGAACAATCAAAGTGGAATATGTACGGGCACTCTAACATTGGAATGATCCAGTCCTTTATGGTGTTAGTGTTGGTAATGGTTCTATAAAGGAGGAAGGAATTTCTTATGAAAACTATCCGAAGCTTTTTCAACCTTGTAATCTTTTTACCGGCCGCCGGATTCTTTTTTGCCGGATGTTATACTCACATGGAGACGATGAGAGATGAGGGATCGGGCGGTGGAGACGGCGATGATTACGCGTACACCGATTCAACGAACGCTTCGAACGATACGACTGGTGCCAACTATTTCTCCGACGATGATTACCGTGAAGCGAATGAGCGGGCATCGTTTGATTACTATTGTCCCCCTGCTTACATCTGGGGATCGAACATTTGCTACGATCCGTGGTATGACGAATGTTGGTATCCTGGTTCGTACTGGTACGGGTATTATCCTTATTGGGGCTGGGGATGGGGATACGGTTATTCGCCGTATTATGGCGGCGGGTATCGCGGATACCATGGATGGCGCGGAGGAGATTTCTATGCCGGTAGAATAAGGACTATAGGCAACACGCGTGGGGGAGTTGGCTACTTTGGCGGTCGAACCATGGGCGGTTCTCCTGGAGCGATTCCGTTCGCGAACGGAGGTATAGCTTCACGAACGAGGACTCCGGCTGCACCAGCGGCTGTTGCTGCAACGACGTCCCGTTCGCGTCAGGAAGTTGCCTGGTGGGAACGGGGAAGAGCAACAACGGCGGCTTCTTCGGATAGGAATGGAGTGACAGCGCGTACACAGTCTGCGGGAAGGAGCTCAACGGCTGCTTACCAAAGAAGAACTACGGTTAATTCCTCAAGGAGCAGTGTTAATGCTCGCCAGGTAAATCAGCATAGGGGGCGAATGCAACCCGCACGAGGAGGGAGTAGCGGCAGTCAGTCAAGAGTATCGCGTCAAGGATATCCCCATTATTCTTCTCCACAGGGTTCGAGTGGAAGAGGAGGTAGTAGTGGTGGAGGTCGGAGCGGAGGAGGAAGAAGTGGAGGCGGCAGAGGCAGGTAATATGAAATGCAAAACACCGGAACAGTGACCGATCACGGCATAAACATCGAAAACAGTTAATAACAACTACTGCACCGCCCCTTCCGGCTGCTCCAGAAAGCGGCACGACAACTGATCGCAGCAGGACAAACGGGCAATACTTCAGTTGGGCCGGTACCAGCTACGCGAATGGCCAAGTCAGATTGCGGAGACGGAAGGGAGTAGGAGGCGAAGGATATCTATGAAACTACATGGTTCTCTACACTCAATTATTTTCATTCTTGGATTAGCAACGTTTGGTATATCCGCTGCTCATGCACAGTTTGCGGATGACGCGCTGCGTTTTTCTTCTACAGGATTCGGAGTTGGTTCGCGAGCTCAAAGCATGGGCGGCGCCTATATCGGCGTGGCGGATGATTACAGTGCTACGTTTTGGAATCCGGCCGGTTTGGCACAGATGAGGAGACTCGAATTTACCGGCGGCATTATCAATACGAATTATTCAAACGACGCGACGTTTTTTGGCAACTCGAGCACTGCAACGAACAGCAGCACTGCGCTGGATAATCTGGGCTTCGTGTTTCCGGTCCCGACATCGCGCGGAAGCTTAGTCTTCGCCGCCGGCTACAATAGGGTGAACGATTATACAACCGCACTCGCATTCAACGGCTTCAATGCGAAAAGCTCGATCATACCGTCGCTCTACGACCCCGACGGTGATTTTGACATCCCGTTCCAAACTTTTTTGGAAAATACAAACGGTTATACTCCGATTCAAAAAAATGTACAGCAGCAAGGAGTTGTCCGCGAGAGCGGAAGTATTGGTACGTGGGCGTTCTCCGGTGCGGTCGATATAGAAAAAGATTTTTCGTTTGGTGTAACAATCAATCTCATCAACGGCACATACAATTATGTAAGGAATTACTCCGAAACAGATGTTAATAACGTCTATAACGACCCGACGAGATTTTATGATGCGAACGGGGTTATTCCGGACTCCTTATACAGAGAGTTTAACGCATTCTATTATGACAACTCACTCACCAGCGAATTGAGCGGGGTGAATGTGATGTTCGGGTTTATGTACAGGTACGAGGATATTGCTCGCTTTGGTCTCACGATCAAAACTCCGACGTCGATGACCATCCATGAAACATATACGAATGCCGGGCAAAGTGCGTTCGATGATACAACGGGTTATTATTATTCGTACGATGCAAATAATGATTATGGATTAACGACTCCGTGGGTGTTCGGTGCCGGCGCTTCGTATTCTCCGTTCGAAGGACTTTTGTTGTCCGGGCAAATTGAATACACCGATTGGACGCAACTGCAGTGGACCGACAATAGCGACCTCGAAAACGAAAATATTGCCTTGAAACAGGAATTTCGCTCCACGGTAAATTATGCCGTCGGTGGGGAATTTGAGATTCCGCGCACCGAGATTCGCTTGAGGGCGGGCTATTCATTCAAACCATCGGCGTATGTGGGCGATCCATCATCCTTCGGCCAAACCACAATTACAGGAGGAGCCGGTATTTTGCTGCAAGATAATGTTATGGTTGACGTCGCAGCAATGTTCGGGTCGTTTAAAACGTACCAAAATAACTACGGCGATGCGGCGCTTAATCTATCGCGCACAGATGAAAGCATTTCCACCACGAACATTGACCTCACCATCTCTTACAGGTTTTAGCTCGTCGTTCCTGGTTACGGGTAAACCCAGCTAGGCGTTTTAAGGGAATAGCCCTCCACAAATACACTGAGAAAGGCGTAAACTTGGTTTGTTTACGCCTTTTTCTTAGTTCTCTACTCCATAATTGCCATCCCATGCCATCTTTGCTCATCTAAAGGTCCTCATTGCCAGGACTAAGGGGGCCAGCGAATCAGCGTTACTTTTTCCACTTTTTTGGAAACTCGTGACACTATTTTTGGGAAAAGATTGAGTGCTGAATAGTTAAACGTTGATTTTTCAGCCAATTACATTGTTTATGGCTGCCACATTGCCGCTAATCTCCCTTTTGGTAATGGCACAAATATTGTAACTCTGAAAGATTACAATATCCTTCTTAAAACACAAAAAGGCAGGGTTTGCGGCTTTAGAGTGAGAGAGGATTTTTAAAACATTGAAACCTGGAGAATACAATGAAAAGATTTGCTAACATTTCTAGGGCACTCCTTATCTGTTGCTTCCTCGCATTTGTGTCGATGGAAACAATGGCGCAGGTAGTGAAGCTAAGGGTAGCACCGATGTCGCCCGGAAAACTAGGCGCAATTGGCAAGAGCAGCGCTTTGGCAACAACGGGGTTGAAAATATTCGGCAAAGGAGCAAAGACTTTCCTGCTTGCGGACACGACAGGTTCCGGAGCAACAGTCGTGACCTCGTTCACATGGTCGTTTGTTTCCAGGCCGACTGCCTCTACGGCAGTATTTGACAGCACAGGCAGCAATCAGTCTCAAAGCTTCACGGCAGATTCTGGTGGACAATACATAGTAAGTGTTTCAATAAACGGTGGCGCGTCCGACCAAGACACGTTCTGGGTTAGTACATACATTGGCAATCCTACAACGGCGGTATCAGGTGCAATTCCGTGCGCGACATGCCATTCGGCAAACAATACCGGTTGGCAAACCACGGGTCATGCGCTTATTTACACGCAAGGGATTATGGGACAACTGGAAGTAAATACATACGGCCAGGGAGAATATTCTACGAGTTGCTGGCAATGCCACACCACAGGATATAACACTTCAGCAAACAACGGAAATTTTGGGTATCTCTCTCATTCACTCGGTTGGGATACTACGGCATTCAAAGGATTGCCGAAAGCTGGATCCTTCTCTTTAATCCCCAACGGCGATTCGGCGATCTATAAAAACATGGTCACGAATTATTCTCCTCTTGTTCCATTAGCAAGCATAGGATGCGAGAGCTGCCATGGACCAGGAAAAGATCACAACGGCGATATTAGTAAAATCGGCCTTTCGCTCGATGCCGGTGTTTGCCAATCATGCCACGACGCGCCCCCGAGACATGTCTCTGGAACTTATTGGGCTTTGTCAGATCATGCCACGATGCCTCTTGCAGGAACGGATGCGACCTCGACGAGCTGCTTCCCCTGCCACAGCGGCAGCGCATTTGTGAAATGGGTGACTGACAGCAAGCCTGCTACCGATGCAAATTGGAGTGCCGCCGCCGATGCAAGCTATCCTATTACCTGCGCGGTTTGTCATGACCCGCACAGCACGACAAATCCAAATCAGTTGAGGACCGTGACCGTCGATACGCTGAGAAACGGATATCGTATCCAGTCGGGCGGACTCGGTCAGCTTTGCATGAACTGCCATCGCTCACGGTACGCCGTCAGCACAAAAGTTACGACAACTCCTCCGTACTACGGATTCGGAAGCCACTACGGCCCGCACGGCAACCCGCAAGCCGATATGCTTTTGGGTCAGAATGCGTACCAGTACGGGGACAGCAGCCTTACCGGCCTAGCAACGCATGACGGCGTTCCCGACGCCTGCGTTACGTGCCACATGCCCGGAAACAACCACGCTTTGACAATGCAAGACACAACTGGAACTGGTGTCATGCACGACCGAGTCGATGCTTGCCAAACCTGCCATGGACCCCAGATCCAAAAATTTGACGACATCAAAGCCAGCTATGACTATGATCGCAACGGAAAGATCGAGGGAGTTCAAACAGAAGTCGCTGGGTTATTGGCTCAGTTGAAAGCAAGGCTGCCGCTCGACTCCACTGGAAATCCGATAACTGGTCTGGGAGATAGCCTTAAAGTTAAGAACAGGCCGGATCTGGTACAAAATTTGTATACGTATGCTTTTGTGACGAGTGATGGAAGCGGTGGTATGCATAACGCGAAATACACTGTGGCTCTTTTGCAGAAAGCCCTTGGATTCTACCCGACGGGTGTCAATGTTGTGAGTCAGAAAACCCCGTCGACGTATAACCTAAGCCAGAATTATCCGAACCCGTTCAACCCGTCGACGAATATCGAATTCTCAATTCCCCGCTCGGCGACGATTCAGTTGAATGTCTACAATATTCTCGGCGAGTTGGTGAAGACACTTGTTAACGGAGATATTGTATCGGGTAACTATAAAGTAACCTGGAATGGAACAAACAGCCACGGAGTAACGGTATCCAGCGGGATCTATTTCTACAGACTGGTTGCTCAGTCTAACGGAGCCGCGAATTATATCATCACAAAGAAAATGTTGATGATGAAGTAATATCGGCTTTTCGTAAATTAAATAAAAAAGGCTGCTGTGGATTACCACTGCAGCCTTTTTTATTGATTGTCGCCCTTCAAATAGCTATATTTCCCTATCTCTCACTGTTTCAAATACTTACGCAAAAAGCTGAGCGATGACTTTTTCCGAGGACAGGCTGAAAGAACTCCTAGCAAAGTTTAAAAATAAGCGCATCGCAGTCGTGGGCGATGTCATGCTGGACAAATACCTTTGGGGAACTGTCGGTCGTATTTCTCCCGAAGCCCCCGTCCCCATTGTTGAAGTTGAAAAAGAAACCGAGCGGCTTGGCGGTGCTGCAAATGTCGCAAATAATGTCAAATCCCTTGGGGGATGGCCGCTGTTGGTGGGGGTTGTCGGCGACGACTCGAACGGCACCCTGCTGACAAAACTTCTTGCTGAGCAAGGTTGTCCAATAAACGGGATTGTTAAGGATGCGTCGAGGCCCACGACAATAAAAACACGTGTCATTGCCCATAGCCAGCATGTCGTTCGAATAGACAATGAACAGAAACGCGATATTTTGCCTGCGGTGCAGGATCAGATCCTTGCGGTACTCCGGGCTACTATTGACACTCTGGATGGCATTATCCTCGAGGACTACAACAAGGGAGTTATCGCCACATCGTTGATACATCAGATTATTGAGATAGCTCGTGAGCATGAAAAAATTGTGACCGTAGATCCCAAGTTCCAGAATTTCTTCGAGTATAAGAATGCTACGGTATTCAAACCGAACAAAAAAGAAGTTGAAGAGGCGTTGGGAGTTAAGCTCACTTCCGAGGAGAGCGTGCGTGAGGCAATAGAATTATTGAAGAAAAAACTGCACGCAGATAATATCCTCATTACGCTCGGCG
The DNA here is from genome assembly GCA_963772165.1 of uncultured Bacteroidota bacterium. Taxonomy (GTDB): domain Bacteria; phylum Bacteroidota; class Ignavibacteria; order UBA10030; family UBA8401; genus JAGVPT01. Next base: position 139,828 of record CAVYWA010000011.1, read on the forward strand.
AAAACGGGATGAGTTTGTTGGACAACCAGGGTTCGTTGCTGCATTTACCGACCCGGGCGCGGCATGTTGCCGATGTATCGGGTGCCGGCGACACAGTGATTGCCACACTCACTATGGCACTGGCGTCTGGCGCGTCAATTCACGAATCGGCGAGCCTTGCCAATTTTGCCGGCGGTGTCGTGTGCGGCGAAGTTGGTATCGTTCCCATTATGCCGGATGCATTGCTCTCAAGGGTTCTTTCCTACCATTCGTAACGCTCGAAACAAATTTTCGGGATCACCATGGGAAAAGTTTTCTCTCTCGCAGAATTAATTGAGGTGCGTCATCGTTGGAAGGTAAGCCGAAAGAAAGTTGTTTTTACCAACGGTGTCTTCGATATCTTGCACCGCGGACACGTGGAGTACCTCGCTGCGGCAAAATCTCTGGGCGATGAACTGATCGTAGGAATAAACAGCGATGCTTCCGTGAAAAAGATTAAGGGCCCTCGCCGCCCCGTCGTTGTGGAAGGTGACCGGGCGTTCCTTGTCTCCCAGCTGGTCCCCGTTGACGCCGTCTGCATCTTCGACCAGGAGACACCGTATGATATCATCAGCGCCCTTATACCGGACATTCTTGTTAAAGGCGCCGACTGGAAGGTCGATGATGTTGTAGGAAAAGATATCGTCGAGCATTCCGGAGGAAAAGTTCTCACACTCCCGTTTGTCCCCAGACACTCGACGACGTTGGTCATCGAAAAAATTAAAGAGTTGTACGCCGGTCAAGAAAAAGAATAGATGCTCCGCAAAATTTCGAAAATATTGGCATACATCTGTCTTTCCGCTTTGGCGGTTCTGTTTGCGACGATGGGATTTACTCAGACGATATTGACATATGTCTGCCTTTCGGCATTGGTCGTTCTCTTTGCGGCGATGGGCTTTTCCCGGAAAACGCTGACGTATGTTTGTCTCTCCATAGTCGTCGTTCTGTTTGCGGCGATGGGCTTTTCTCAGACGACGCTTTTCAGGCAGACGCTTCGGGCGACGATCTATAAAATAGTGGATGCAAACCTTAATGCGTCGGTGTTTATCGGCGAAATCAAAGGAAATCTTTTCACCGGCATTTCTATTGACACAATCGCGATTTACGTCAACAACGCGCCGTTTCTTGAAGCAGGCAGGACTGTTGTTCGCTACGACCCGCTTCCCCTCTGGAATAAAAATATTGCGCTCGGAAGCATTGAAATTGAACACCCGTCCGTTTCGATTATCCGGTTTGCCGACGGAACGTGGAATGTCGACCGGCTCGCAAAAAAGAAATCGGAACCGGATTCTCTTCCGTCGCCGTGGGTTGTTGCGGTAAAAAACCTGCGTATCAACAACGGGCATTTTCGGTTGATCGACTCGACCGCTCAATCCAACCATGATCTCCCGGATTCAATCGCCGGGCGGACGTTCAATTTTTCCAACCTTGACATCGAAAAGCTCAATGTTGAACTCTCGGCGACATTTTCGGAACAGCAGCAAAGTGCATCTATTAAAAATATTTCCTTCGTGACTTCCCGCGAGGGCTTTACCCTTACACATTTTTCCGGCGATCTCCGGCATACGGCCGCGAACTCTGAAGTCAAAAACCTTCTCATTGTCACCCCCCGCTCACGCATTGAATTCTCGGCGAAAATCTCTTCCGTGGATGCGCTCAAAATTCATGACATCGCAGCGCTCCAATTTACTCCGGTAGAGTGTTCCCTGTCGCCGAGCACTGTCGCCGCAGAAGACCTGCAGCGATTCCTGCCTTCGCTCAATTTTCTTCGAGGCTCGGTTCAATTGGAATGCAGGACGGAAGGCGAATTTGGCAATCTGAAGGTGAAAAGACTCCATGCCGGCTTCAACCGTTCAATCATCAATCTCGACGGGAGCGTCACCAATCTTCATCATCCTGACGACCTGACGTTAAACATTGAATCGAAAGGAACCACGATCCATCCTTCCGACGTTCCCCAGCTTCTCCCTTTTTTCCACATTCCGGACTTTGGAAATGCAGGGGAGCTCGGTCTCGACTTTCATTATGTCGGCAAGCCGCTTAATTTTCAGGTCACAGCGAATGCTTCGATGGCAGCGGGAAACGTTTCGGTGAACGGAGGGTTGGACCTCACCGGCACAACAATGAGGTACAAGGCGGCGTTCGGCGGGACCGGAGTAAATCTCGGAAAAATCCTTTCGGCCCCGTCACTTCGTTCCAATCTGGATTTCTCCGGGACGATAGAGGGGGAAGGGACATCGATTGAAGAACTGAATTCTAAAGCTTCACTTATTATCGACTCATCATCGTTTAACGATATCCCCCTTTCCCATCTCCGGACAGAAATCATCGCTGCGGATAAAAAAATTTCGTGTTCCGCAAAACTTCAATTTCCCAAAGGGGATGTCGCCCTGCAGTCGGCGTTGGAGTACAACTCCGCCGGGGCGCCTTCGTACTCATTCGACGGGACATTTTCTCATTTTGATTTTGCGGCGATCTTTCATGATGATCATTATGCGTCGGACTGCTCCTTCTCGTTGAGTGCAAGCGGAAACGATTTTCTGCGTGAAGACATGAGCGGCAACTTGCGTGTCGGGTTTTCAAATTCTCGGTTTGAAACATACACTTTTGACAGTGCCCGGGCGGAGCTCCACGTTGGCGTCGACTCTTCGGGAAGTAAAACGATTGGTCTCGTCTCGCCAATCGCCGATGTATCGATGACGGGCAACTTTACGTATGCCGGCGTTATCGACATGTTGAAATCGCATATTGCGGGGTTTCGACGGGCTTACTATAAACAGCGCGCTATCTTTGACTCTTCATTTGTCGATGCGGCGGGGAGTGTGAACGCCGATGAAGATACAACGGCCGGCAGCTCACCATCTCCACAAAATACTATTCAATATTCAGTCCATGTAAGGAATTTAGAACCGGTGGCTATCTTTTTTGGGATGAATATTTTTAATGCGGTCGGCGACATTGAAGGGTCGATCCACGGCAACGCTGATACACTTTCCGCTGAAGGCTCAGTCTCAATCATGTCGGCAAAATACTCGTTGAACAATGATGGCTACGTTGTTGTTGAAAAAGGGTTGGTGGAGTACAGTGTTCAGAATATGGCGCGCGACAACCTTCTTGCCGCTGCAAACAGCCCAACGGTGCAAATCCGCGCAAGCGGGGCCAATGTTTTCACGGGTGAGTCCTATTTCCGGAACGCGTCGGTTGAGTTCAGCCTTCATGATCGGCATGCCGAATACTCGGTGCAATGCGAGGTTGACAGCACCATCAAGCTCGGTATCGAAGGCCGGGCACATGTAACTCCCGATGAATACGAACTGACTTTTGATACGTTTTCTTTCAGTTATCAAGGGTACGAACTCGATAATGCCCGGCAATTCTCGGCTCGATTGAGCGGATCCGGTATTTCCGTTGACTCGACGGCATTTATCCATCAGGATGAAAAGCTCATCTTCGGCGGCTCTATCGGCTATGGCGGTGAGATTGCTGCCTTTGTCCGCCTGCAGGATTTCGCACTGTCAAATATTTACCATTTTGGCAAGTCTCAAAACTTCAAGTCAAACGCCATCGCATTTGGCGGCACGGTGAACGCCAGCGGCCTGCTGAGAGGAACGATGCATGATCCGGTGCTCACCTGTGAACTTGGGATTACAGATTTTGCCTACCGCGGAGTGGCGTTTGGGTTTGTGAACAGCTCGATCCACTACGAAAACAAAGTTGCTGATTGCACTGTCCAACTTTCCAAAACACCCGAGTCGCATGATAATTTTGAACTTCTTTGCAGCGGCTCCATTCCGATGGACCTTGCGTTTGCGTCTGTCGATAACCGCTTTTCTCTTGCCGGCATGGACATGTATGTGAAAGCGCAAAATTTTGATATCAGCGTCCTTGACCCTTTCATCGAACAGCTCGATGAAATGGAAGGGACGATGGAGGGTTCCATTCATTGTACCGGGTCGCTGGAATCCCCGCTGTTCGATGGAGGCATGGAATTGCGGGATGCAAAGTTTTTGTTTCCGATGAACAATATGAAATACCGGGTCGACGGAAAGATTGATTTTCAGGGCAATAAGGTATCCTTCTCAACCTTCGTTGCGAAAAATTTGACTGAAAATTATTCTACCGGCAAAATCGATTTCAGCGGCTACATTACGCTTCGCGGGTTCGTTCCGGATGAATATCATTTACGGGCAAAGGGCGAATTAAAAGTACTTCAGGAAGCGTCGCGAAAAAACGACCAGGGAGTCTACGGGGATTTGATTGCTTCCACGGGAGACGAGGGGCTGTCGTTTGATGGAACTGCCGCCAGCTCGCGCGTGACGGGAGCCATGTATATCAAACAGGCCTCGCTCACATTCCCGTCGACACGCGAATCGGCAAATCTTGTTTCGGCACGGTATGTTAATGTCGTCAGTGTCGACGATACTTCAAAGGCAGTTCCGGACTCTCTTCTCGGCTCGCGCCTTTTTGCTTTTTTAGGTTCGAAGAAAGAAGCGCGAACTTCGAACGATCCTTCGTTTCTGGACGGACTCGGATACAATTTAACGATCCAGACACAGGGAATCGTGCAAATACGGATGATCTTCAATGCGGCCACGAATGAAGAGTTGTTTGCAGATTTGAATGGAAAGCTGGAATTGAGTAAAGAGAAGAACGATGTTCGGCTCACGGGAACGATCAACGTATCGGATAAATCTAATTACAAATTCTATAAACAATTCGATGCATCGGGTACATTGAAGTTCACGGGGAAACCCGATAATCCGGAATTGGATATTACCGCCTCCTACACCGGAAGCCACTTGAAGCCGGAAACGGCAGGGCAGAAGGAAACAACGGTTCCGGCAACAGAAAAAGTTGTGGTTTCGCTCGCAATCAGCGGCACGCGGTACGACCCAAAGATAAAAATCGGCCTCTCGACTTTTGACGACAACAACAATGAAACAGTGCGTACCGGCGACGTCGAATCCGACGCTATTTCATTTCTTCTGACATCGACGCCGGGGAGCCCGGGAAAGTTCCGCGACGATTTGACTTCAAACGATAAACAAGGCATCGCAAGTTCGCTGGGAGGGTCAATCGGTGGATCATTAGTCTCCGGTTTCACCAACACACTTCTTTCGGGAATGATGCAGGATTTTTTACGTGCGAATAACTTTACCGCACTGAGCAATGTCGAGATTCTCTATTCGGGCACATCGCCGGACTTGCGTTTGAGCGGCGTTGTCGGCAATGCGTACTGGACATTTGGAGGAAAAGTATTCAACGATATCAACAACGCCAACGTCAGCGTGCAATGGTCGCTTGGTTCAATCATTCAGGACGATAACCTGCGTAATTTTATGTTCGAAGTCGATCGGAAAAGCGACCCGATGGAAACAATTGATTTACGCCGCCCGACAAACGGCGCACGCGTATACTATAAATTTGCTTTTTAGCCCAAGGGGATAGAGGGAATCATGAAAAATAATTTAGAACAGCGCGTCGTCGATTTTTTTGACGCACATCCGCGCGAGGCGTTCAAATCGCGCCAGGTGGCACGGCGGTTAAGCATACGGGATGAAAAAGAATTCCAGGCGTTGAGGGAAGTGCTTCATACCATGGTGGATCGGAAAGTTTTATCTCATGCCAGGGGCAAGGGGTATTCTCGCAAATCGCTGGAGAAGGGGATGAAGGGTATACTTTCGATGAGCAAACAGGGCTACGGGTACGTCACCGTTCCGGGCTCGGAATTCGGGGATGTATACATCGGTCCGAAATCACTCGGTACGGCTCTCGATGGTGATACGGTTGAAGTGACGCCGTTTGCTTCCCACCGCCAAAACAAGGGAGGTGAAAAGGGGACCGAAGGTGAAATTGTCGGGGTCGTGTCGCGCGCTCATGATGAATTTGTCGGAACGCTTGCACAAAGCAAGAATTTCTTTTTTGTCGTCATTGATGACCGAAAGATTCCGCGTGATATCTATGTACCGCACGAAGCGCTGAACGGGGCGCAGCCCGGGGATAAAGTCGTCGTTGCGTTTGAATCGTGGGACAATGAGCTGCTGAACCCGGAAGGGAAAATTATTGAAATTATCGGTCGCTCGGGCGACTCGAGTGCGGAGGTCGCATCGGTCATTAAAGCGTTCCGTCTCCCGACATCGTTCCCGCGCGACGTCGAATCCTACGTCAAAAACATTCCCGAAACAATTTCTCCGGAAGAAATCAAGCTCCGGCGGGACCTGCGCCCGCTCCCCTGCGTGACCATCGATCCCGATGACGCGAAGGACTTTGACGATGCTGTCTCACTCGAGATGCTTGACGGCACGACATTCAGGCTTGGAGTTCATATCGCCGATGTGAGCGCGTACGTCAAAGAAGGAACGGTGCTCGACACCGAGGCGTTCAACAGGGGAACCAGTGTTTATCTCGCGAATCAAGTTGTGCCGATGCTGCCGGAGAAACTTTCCAACGACCTCTGCAGCCTTAAACCCAACGTCGACCGGCTTGCCTATTCCTGCATCATGGATATCACGGAAAAAGGGAAGATTAAAAATTATGAAATTGTTCGGAGCGTCATCAACTCAAAACGGCGGTTCACCTATGAGGAAGTGGAGCGTGTTCTCGACACAGGAAAAGGCGATCACGCGGAGTCATTGGCGAAGCTCTGGTCGCTCGCACGTCTCCTGAAAGAGAAACGGATGAAAAACGGAAGCATCGATTTCGATTCACCCGAAGCCAAGTTCCGGTACGACGAACACGGCAAGCCGGTAGAAGTCCGGATCAAAAATCGATTGAAAAGCCATCAATTGGTGGAAGAATGTATGCTGCTCGCTAATCAAACGGTCGCTTCGCACATCGGCAAACAAAAAAAGGAAGTTGATGTTCAGCCGTTCGTCTACCGCATTCATGATTCTCCGGACAGCGAAAAAATACGGGAATTATCGATTTTTGTTGAAAAGTTTGGTTACAAATTAAACGTTAGTGCTTCTGTTTCGTCAAAAGATTTGCAGAAACTGCTGAACGAAGTGAAAGGCACCCCGGAAGAAAATGTCATCAACACAGTTTCGCTCCGTGCAATGGCAAAAGCGGTTTACTCGGAAAAAAATATCGGACACTTCGGCCTGGCGTTCGACTATTACACGCATTTCACATCCCCTATCCGCCGTTACCCTGACCTGGTCGTGCACAGAATGCTTGATGAATATGCGAAAGGGATGTCTCATGCGCGCCGGAAACATTTCATCGATGTGCTTCCGCATGTCTGCAAATGGTCCTCTGACCGGGAACGGGTTGCTATGGAAGCCGAACGCGCCTCGGTGAAGGTGATGCAGGCAGAGTATATGAAACAGCACCTCGGCGACGAATTCGCCGGAGTGATTTCGGGCGTAACAAACTACGGGATGTATGTTGAGATCAATGATTTGCTCGTCGAGGGAATGATTCATGTCCGCAACATCGGAGATGATTATTACGAGCATGATGAAAAGCACTATTCACTCGTTGGCAGACGCACCGGGCGGACGTTCCGTCTCGGGGACAGTATTGCCGTGAAAGTGATAAAGGTGAATGTTGAGAACAGAGAAATTGATTTCGCATGCATAGAGCCGGAGCCGCCATCACAGGCGAAAAAGAGGCGGAAGAATAGGTAGGAATTTTCTTTCGGCGTGCTTCGTTGTAATAAGTGATACAGAGCGTTTATTGTAAGAGCAAAATAGCTTTCCCCATACTCATTGAGGATTCCATGAGAATGCGCCTTTTGATGATCGGGTTTTTATTGACTGCCGGAGTGTTCTCCTCGGTAGCCCAGGAGGCTGTTTTCGGCAAGAACAAAGTGAAGTACAAAAAATTTGAGTGGTGGTACATTCAAACAAACCATTTCGACATTTATTTCAGCGACAACGGAGAATACCTTGCGAACTTTACCGCAGCCGCCGCTGAATCCGCCTACACCCTTATCAGCAAAAGTTTCCGCTACGAGATCAATAATCGTATTCCGATTATGGTCTACAACTCGCACAACGATTTTCAGCAGACGAATGTTTTATCGGAATACATGGAAGAAGGAATCGGCGGTGTCACGGAACTCTTCAAGAACAGAATGGTGGTCCCGTTCGAGGGTAATTACAAGATGTTCCGTCATGTCATTCACCATGAACTCGTCCACGCCGTTTTCAACGATATGTTCTACGGCGGTTCGATACAATCCATCATCTCCAATAACATCCGCCTCCAGCTGCCGATGTGGTTCAACGAAGGGATGGCGGAGTATCAATCGCTGCATTGGGATACAAACTCGGACATGTTCATGCGTGATGCGACGATTCATACCTATCTTCCCCCCATCGACTATCTCAGCGGTTACTTTGCCTATCGCGGGGGCCAATCGGTTTGGTATTATATTGCAAATAAGTACGGCGATCAGAAAATTTCAGAAATTTTGAATCGGATCAAGGGGTCGCGCAGCATAGAGCAGGGATTTAAAAATGCCCTCGGATTGAGCATCTCTGAATTAAACGAGCGATGGCAGAAAGAGCAGAAAGTGCTGTACTGGCCCGACATTGCGAAGCGTGAAGACCCGGCGGATTTTGCGACGCGCCTCACGAACCACGTGAAAGAATCTGATTTTTATAATACCAGCCCATCGATTTCCCCTCAGGGCGACAAAGTCGCATTTATTTCCGACCGCGATGATTATTTCGACGTGTATATCATGTCCACGATCGACAATAAAATAACGAAGATCGTCGACGGACAGCGGACCAAAAATTTTGAAGAACTGCACCTGCTGACGCCGGGCATTACCTGGTCTCCCGACGGAAAGAAGATCGCCCTGGCCGTGAAGAGCGGGGAGAGCGATGCAATATTTATTGTTGATGCCGTCACCGGTGACCAGGAGAAAATTCAATTTCAACTGGAAGGGATCTTTTCCGTCGACTGGTCGCCCAAAGGGGACAAGCTCGCGTTTGTCGGAGACGACGCGAAACAGTCGGATATTTATCTCTATGACTTGAAAACGAAAAACCTGACGAATCTCACCGACGATATTTTTTCAGATTCCGACCCGCACTGGGCACCCGATGGAAAGACGATCTACTTTGTTTCGGACAGGAAAGACAATCTCGACCGTAATGCCGTCTCCCCGAATTTCAAAATGGCAAAGTATGATTTTTCCGAATCGGATATTTATTCGTTGAACGTTGAGACTTTGGAGATGAAGCGTATCGTTGATTATGACGGCAGCGATGCAACATCGCCGGTGCATATCGCCGGACGGGAAAAAAATGCTCTACGTCTCCGACCGGAACGGCATCGGGAATATTTATGAGCGCAATCTTGTTACCGGCGCGGACCGCCCCATTACCAATTCGCATTACCGGAGTGTTCCAGCTCTCATTGTCGGCGGATGGAAACAAACTTTCGTTTGCGGCGCTGAATGAAGCGGGCTTCGACATCTATCTTATGAAAGCGCCCTTCGACAAAAAATTAGCGGTGTCCGAACTTGAGCCGACGGAATACTTAAAACGCAGAATGCGATTGGCGCAGAAAACGACCACGGCGCCCGGCGTCCAGGGAACAAAGGACTCGTCGAGTGTGGCGGCTAACGTTCCCGCAAAAGACACGGCGGGTGTCTACGGCGATCGTGTGCACATCGATTTTCAAAACTATGTTTTCTCTGATGAACAGCCCAAAGAGAAACCGCCGTCCCCCGAGGCGGAAACCGTGGGAAAACAAATAGAACCGAGCGACAATGTCGACGAACAGGGCAACTATAAAGTCAACAAGTACAAGCTCAATTTTTCGCCCGATATCATTTACGGCAACGCCGGCTACAGTACCTTCTACGGAGTGGAAGGAACGACAGAAATGGCGTTCAGCGACATGCTCGGAAACCATCAAATCTATTTTCTCACGAACTTGATGCTGGATTTGGAGAACAGCGACTATGTCATGGCGTACAATTATTTGGCGACGAAAATTGACTATGGGATTGAAGGATTTCACAGCGCGCGGTTTTTGTACCTGTACGACCAGACGGGCAATGTTTCGTTGTATCGTTTTCAAACATGGGGCATCGGATTGTCGGCGTCGTATCCGCTGGATAGATTCAATCGGTTCGATTTCAGTCTGGCCTGGCTGAACCTTTCCAGGCAAAATCTCGACGACCCGACATTGGATGAACCTACGGACGAACGAAACCTCGTGATGCCTTCGATAAGTTATATCCACGACACATCGCTGTGGGGTATCACTGCCCCGAACAACGGGACGCGCTATAATTTTACCGTTATGTTCAGCCCTGCGCTTACCGCAGGCGACCATTCCCTTGATTTTCAGACCTATACGCTCGATTATCGAACGTATGAAAAATTCTGGAGGGACTATTCGTTCGTCATTCGCTGGGCGGGGGGCGTGAGTGAGGGCAGAAATGCACAAAGATTTTTTATCGGCGGGACGGACGGATGGATTAACCGTGAATTTGCCAACGGTGGAATCCCGATTAACAATGTTGAGGACTACGCCTTCTTATCGCCTGCGCTTCCGATGCGCGGCTTTGACTACAACGACAAGAACGGCACAAAGTACGCATTGATGAACTACGAACTGCGTTTTCCGCTCATCCGCTATCTTGTGACCGGCGGCTTGCCCATTGCGGCCCAAAATATTACGGGCGCGATGTTTGTCGATATCGGTTCGTCGTGGACGGAGGACAAAGCGTATAGGTTCTTTACAAAGGACGATGATGGTAACTATACGGCAGAAGATTTGCTCATGGGGACGGGGTTTGGCGTGCGGATAATTTTGTTCGGGTTACCGCTAAAATTTGATGTGGCATGGGCATATAATGGGGAAGCTTTTTCTATCCCCGTATACTATATTTCGCTTGGGGGGGATTTCTAGGGCTGGAATCGTGTGATAGAAATCAGAAGGGCGATGAAGATTCCATCGCCCTTTTCGTTTTCAATCCCCGGATGTCCGATACTTTGAATGCGTCGGACAATTTTTTTAAGCAGCCGATTTCTTGATTTGACTGCTCCAGTAAAGATAAAAGGGGATTCCCGCCAGCAGCAGAAATAATCCCACCATGGAATCTGCCGTTTGCTGCACGATAGTATTGTAGACGAACCATGTCGCAACGATAATAAATGCTATTGGGATGTACGGGTATCCGGGTACTCTATACGGGCGGGGAGTATCCGGCATTTTTTTCCTCAACACAAAGACTGCCAAAGCCCCGAGCGCGTAAAAGATCCAGCCCGCAAAAATAACGTACGTGAAAATCTGGTCGTAGGTCCCCGTAAGGGTGAGAAGAGATGCCCACACGCCTTGAACAAGGAGCGATGTCCCAGGGGTCCGGTACTTTGGGTGAATTTTTCCCAGGCTTCCGAAGAACAGCCTGTCTTTAGCCATGGCAAAATAGACGCGTGCCGTCGTCATGGAAGTGGCATTGACGGTCCCGAACGTTGAGACCATCACCATAACGGAAATTATTGCTCCGCCGTATCCGTGGAAAATTCTTTCCATCACATCCGCGGCAACAAGTTTCGACGTTGCGATCTCGCCGATCGGGAGGATAAATAAATAGGCGAGGTTGGTTGCGACATAGATGGCGATGATAATCAGAGTCCCGATGACGAGTGCAAGAGGGATATTTTTTTTCGGCTCCTTTACTTCGCCCGCCAGGTATGTGAGACTGTTCCATCCGTCGTATGACCAGAGCGTTGCAATCATCGCTACGCCGATAGCGCTCAACAATGCGCCGGATGCGGGCACTCCCCACAACGGGAAGAAATGCGCCGTGCTGCCGTGTCCGACAGTAAACGCAAGCACGACAATTGCGCCGATGGCAAGAACTTTCAGGAACGTGAAAATATCCTGGACAAAACCGCCGATGTGGACGCCAAAATAATTCACGCCTGCGAGCAGCAAGATTGAAGAGATCGCGACGAGACTGACGCCGATGTCTTTCAGCGGATAAATATTGCCAATGAGGGGTAATTTCCAGGCTTCAAGTGCCGGGCTTAAATGCGGCAGGTCGACGAAATATCCGAAGTAGCGCGCAAAGGCAACGGCGATCGCAGCAATGGAGCCTGTTTGATAGACGATGAACGTTGTCCATCCGTAGAGAAAGGCAGTCAGGTCGCCGTACGTAACGCGAAAGAAGACATACTGTCCTCCTGCCTCCGGAATCATTCCGGCAATCTCAGCGTTCGTCAATGCACCTGCAAGCGTCAACAACCCCGTGAGGATCCAGACAAAAATCATGATCCCGGGAATTTGAACTGTTGCGGCAATGCTCTGCGGAGTAAGAAAAATGCCGGAGCCGACCACGGAACCGATAACTACCATAATCGCGGACGTCAGCCCCAAGCGTCGGGCTAAAGTCGGTTCGGTATCCTGTGATTCGTGCGTTGTCATAGGCTCTCGCAGGTTATTGGAAAAAATTGGTGATGCGATTGATGCCGGGAAGCGGCAATTCTAAGTTATTGTGTATCGGCAATAACGGTGGAAGTAATTACTGCGATGGGCTGTGGTCTGAGTACGAAAAATAAGCATTGAACGATGAAGATGCAAATAAAGGGCAGTGGTTTTTTAAAAAGTGATGCCATGACTTCCTCAATGAGATGAACTAGAATTTCATTTCAAACAACTTCTCGAAGACAGCAGTCATGGCAGCACGCGGCCTGCTTGTGCCCGGAGAAACCGGTTTAAATCGAGTTGGAATTTGAATGAGTTCAGCCGCCGTGCGAGAAGGACAACGGTTCCTGCCGTTACCGTTTCCGCAGTGCCGAGCATTGCAAGGATCCAGCCGTTGTGCACAGACTTCGGGAACCAGATAAAAACGGTCATTGAAATGATTGGAGACAATATTCCGCCCAGGAACAATCCCAGTCGTGCCGGGTTTGTGAAATCTTGTTCCACTGCGACAATCCAATGATGGAACTGGTTTGGGAGTGAAAGTTTTCTTTCTTTCACCAAATCGTTGACACACCGTTCGTACATCCGAATGCTTTGGACGGCGGTCGTCAGCGAGAGGATAACGGAGGTGACTCCAAAAAGAAATCCCGCCCACGAAAGATCCCCCTTGTCGATTAAATGGTCGACTTGGAAGGCGCCGTACGTGGCAAGCCCGAACACGGGGATGAGAACACGTGAACGGCGAATGAGCTGTCTCCATGTAAACCCGGAACCGCGCAGTGCGAACAATTCCGCCGTTTCTGCGAGAACGTCGTCTGTCGATGCCGCGAAAAGTTTTCCAAAACCGCGCGTGTAGAGCTCGAGGACATGCGTAATCGGCCCGATGAACAACAGCGCTTTTATGATCGCTTGCCCCGTCGCCGTCCGTGTATCGGCATTGTCAAAAATCATGCGGCTTGTCACATGGCGGATAATGATCGGCGAAATGGCTTCATTTAATTCGTCGATGATTTTTTTGTCGGCTTCCGTAGCTCCAAGATTTCCGTCATCGACAAGAATGAACTTTTTGAAGTCCAGCCGGTGTGCGAGAATGACGGCGACCTCCTCGTCAAGGTCAATGCCGCTTTTTGCCGCAAGCTCATGGTCGGACGGAATAAACACCGGCCGCGTCAATGTCAGGAGCAATCGCGGAAGCCACGTGATGATGGTCTGGTGCTGGCTGAGAACTGCAATATTGTTGATAGCACTCAAAACACGCTCGGGGGTTTTTTCCACAGTCCGGATGCCGATCGCTTTGCCGCTTGTGAAAATTTTCGTAATCCGATTTTTCAGCGATGGGTCTTTTTGCAGTGCGTAGCGGAGTTCTTTCGGGAGAAGACGCGGAAATTCAAGTTCTTCTTCTAATGATACGACGTAAAGATTATATAATCCGACAGGCGGTTTTTTTTGAAAGCGAAGAAGCTGTGCGAAAAAAGAAGGGACCTTGAGGGATTGAAGATGCCGGATAAATGCCATGTCTCGAAATTTTGTTTTGAAAATATAAAAAGAACTTGAGCGACAAGCAATGAAAAGTCATTACGAACAAGAAACCCCGTTTCGTATCGGAACGGGGTTTCTTGGTAACGAGTGTAAAGCACTGACGGTTTACTTCGTGGAGTCGGCTTTCATCATGCTGCTTTTTTTCATTGCCGGTTTCTTCTTCATCTTTGCAGATGTTTTCTTCGTTTTAGCCGTCTTCTTCGCCTTTGTCGTTTTCTTCGTTTTAGTGGTCTTCTTTGTCTTCGTCATCTTCATTTCTTTCTTTGCAGGCGGGGTTTGCGTGTCCTGCGGCTTCATTGCATCCTGCGCTAAAGACAGCGAGAAGGCGAAGGCAACAGCCAACAATATGCTACACAGGCGTTTCATCAAAACAATCGCTCCTTTCAAAAAATGTTATATGGGTTGATACAGTGGATTGAATTTGGCCAGGCTAGATTTCTCTGAGCCGTAACTTAGGGTATTGCAATTTCATTGTCAAGTAAAAAGCAATCAACTATGCAAAAGAGGGAGCAGCACGGTGAACTCGCTCCCTTTATTGACTTCACTGTGGACGAATATTTTTCCCCCATGAATCTCCGTAATCCAGCGCGCGATAGAAAGACCGAGGCCGGTGCCTCCCATTTCACGCGAACGCCCTTTATCGACCCGATAAAAGCGGTCAAAAATCTTAGCTTGTTCTTCGGCGGGAATGCCGATACCGTTATCTCTAACAATAATTTTGGCTGAACCGTTCTCTCGAACGAGCGAGAGCGCGATTGTTCCATTCTTCGGGGTGTATTTGATCGCATTATCGATGAGGTTCAGTAAAAGCTGGCGAAGGCGCACCGTGTCCCCCGAGACTGTGAGGTTCTCAACTGTTTCGAGGTTCACGCGGATATGCTTTTTCTCGGCGAGCATTTCGCTGTCTTCATGCAATTCCCGTATGATCGGGGCCAGCGCCACCCCATCGAACGTAAAAGTCGATTTCCCAATATCGCCCTTCGCCAACATCAAGAGGCTTTCAATAATCGTGGACATGCGAAGGATCTCATCGAGCGTGCTGGAAAGAATGCGGCGGTATCCTTCGTTCGTTTGTTTCGAGCGAAGGGCGAGTTCAAGCTCTCCCCGCATGATCGTGAGCGGAGTACGAAGTTCGTGGGAAGCGTCGACAGAGAATTGTTTTGTCTGGTCGAACGAGCTCTGAAGACGGCCGATCATATCGTTGAACGTTGAGATTAGCCGCCCGATCTCGTCATCCACGTCCACCGAGAGGATGCGTTGGTCAAGGTTCTGGGCAGTGATATCGCGCGCTGTTTTCGTGATCTTATCGACGGGTTTGAGTGATTTGTTTGCAAGAAACCATCCTCCAAGAATGGAAAGGATGATCGCTGCCGGAACGAGGATGATGAATATAGAAAAGAGGTTGCCCAGCACTTCGCTGATTTCAGCTTCGGGATACGCGACGTAAATCTTTGCAAACGCGTTCTGCGTTACTGCAAGTCGAAGAGGCTGTCCCTGTGTGTCATAAATTGTCACAAGCTTCGTTGTGTTGAAGGGGATGTCTTCAAAAATAATATCTTCCTTGCCGAGGCTGTACAACTTATAGAGGATATCTCCGTTCCGGTCGCGGATTTGAATGATTTGTTTCTTCGGGCTCAGCAGTGTGTGTTCGTAAATCTGATTCCAAATTTGGTCGAACGAGGTGGAATCGTCTTCCGTGACTTCCACTTCATGGGAACGCTTGACTTTCTTCTCCTGCTTTTTTGACTGTGACAACGGCTTCACCCGCTGTTGTTTCAGCTTCACTTTCCGCGCTTGCGGTTCGATGAAGTTCTTCAGCCAGACGACTTCGTTGCGGAGTGAGTAGTCAAGGCTGGCCAGAAGGTTTTCCTGCGTAAAGAAGTATGCTGTTGTACCGAAACCGAACAAGGTAACACCGAGAATGAGCGTGTACCATGCCGTGAGCTTCAAGCGAATGGAATGGAGGAATTTCATCTCAGGATGCTTTCATCATGTACCCGACGCCGCGGACAGTATGGATAAGCTTTTTTTCGAATTCACCGTCTATTTTATTGCGCAAATGATTGATGTAGACGTCGATGATATTCGTGCCGGTATCGAAGTTGTAATGCCAGATATGCTCGGAGATGATCGTGCGGCTCAGAACTTTATTCGTGTTCCGCATAAAATATTCAAGGAGCGTATATTCCTTCCCGGTCAGCTCGATGAGGTTCTCTCCCCGTGTTGCTTTGTGTGAAACCAGGTCGAGTGTCAGGTCGGCAACGGTGAGCGCGGTCGATTTTTCCGGCCCTCCCCGCCGCAACAGCGAGCGGACGCGGGCGAGCAATTCGGCGATAGCAAACGGCTTTACCAGATAGTCGTCCGCTCCCGTATCAAGCCCCTTCACTTTGTCCTCGACCGAACCCTTTGCCGTAATCATCAGCACCGGTGTGGTAATGTGTTTCGCGCGCAATTCTTTCAACATTGTCAGCCCGTCTTTTTTGGGCATCAGGATATCGAGAATGATGAGGTCAAAGGACCCCTGAGAAGCAAGCTCTTCTCCTTTGTCGCCGTCGGATGCTACCTCCACAGTGTAACGGTCTTCTTCCAATCCCTTTTTTATGAAGGCGGCGACTTTTTTTTCGTCCTCAACAACCAATAGCTTCATCAAAACTTCCTCGTTTGCGGATGGTCCGGTACTATATTAAAACACTTTGGGTCGATTTGCAAATATTGTTTTTGGAAAAGTGAACGGTTTTCTCTATATTCAACAACGAAATTATGAAAAAATTTGCCCCCGCAATTTTTATCCTCCTCGGTTTTTACAGCTGGTCGTGCGGTCTTCTGCAAACGGTCGCTGTGAATTCAACGACGGGTATCGTCGACAACGGCCTCAGCGCCATCTTTGAAGAATCCGACCTTACGCTTGCGGAACAGTCCATCCCTGCCAACCTGACGCTTCTCGAAGCGCTGTACCGCTCAAAGGGCAAGGATGATGACCACCTCGCGTTGTTGTTGACACAGGCGTATAGCGGATACGCGCTAGGATTCGTTGAAGACAAAGACCCTGAACGTGCGAAAGCTCTTTACATCCGGGCTCGCGATTACGGATTGTCGGTGTTGAGAAAGAATAAACAATTCAACGCGGCGTTTGACGGCAGCCCGAATGAATTTAGAGCTGGTGTGTCGGCATTCGACAAGGATGACGTGCCCATGATTTTTTGGACGGCGAACGCGTGGGGCAATCTCATCAAGTTGAGCCTCGCCGACCCGGAGGTCATTTCCGAACTCTACAAGGTTAACTCACTGATGGAGTTTGTACTTCTGAACGACGAGAACTTCTATTACGGCAGCGCTCATTTGTATTTCGGAACAATGCTCGCAACGGTGCCCAAAAACCTCGGCGGAAAGCCCGACAGCGCGAAAACTCATTTCGACAAATGCCTCAGCATCGGAGGGGGGAAATTCCTCCTCCCGTATGTTTTCTTGGCGCAGAGTTATGCCGTGCAGGTTCAGGATAAGTCGCTCTTCGAATCCTCGCTCAAGACAGTCGAAGACGCCTCCATCGACATTTTGCCGGAACAACGGTTGGTCAACGCGATTGCCAAACAAAAAGCAAAAACTCTGCTGGCTAAAGAAAGCGACTTGTTTTTTTAGACTAACGCCATTACGGTTAGAACACGGAACTGCTAAAGGAATTCCTTCATGAAACATTTCGTCATCACACTTCTCATTCTCGCTACCCAAGCGTCCGCACAAGAGTTCACGATCAAATTTGCTACCCTCGCACCCGAAGGAAGCACGTGGATTACGGTCATGAAGGAATACGACCAGGCGATTCGGAAAGAGAGCGGAGGGCGGCTTGGGTTCAAAATTTACGCCGGCGGAGTCGTCGGTGATGAAAAGGACGTTCTCCGGAAGATCCGTCTTGGACAATTTCAAAGTGCCGGGATCACCGGCGTCGGCATAGGTGAGATCGCAAAGTCGGCGCGAATTCTGGATTCCCCGTTTCTTTTTAAAAATCATGACGAGGTAGATTACATCGTCAACCAATACGACGGCGAGCTTCGCAAGGAATTTGAAAACGGCGGATATGTCCTTCTTGGATGGGCCGAGGTCGGTTTCGTGTATGTTTTTACCAACACTCCGGTCACCAAGGTCGAGGATATGCGCAATGTGAAAATGTGGCAATGGGAAGGCGACCCCGTCGCCGAGGCTACGTTCAAAGCGTTCGGCATCAACCCGATCCCGCTCTCGATCACCGACGTCTTGACGTCGCTCCAGACCGGCCTCATCAACGGTATGTACACGTCGCCCCTTGCCGGTGTCTCTCTTCAATGGTACACCGCGACAAAATATATGCTCGACTATCCCCTCACGAACGCCTCCGGGGCCGTCGTCATCGCGAAGAGAGATTTTGACAAAATGCCGCCGGATCTCCAGGAGATCCTTCTTCGCAACGGAAAACAGTTGATGCGAAAACTCACCGAGCTCAGCCGCAAAGACAATACAAAATCGCTCGACGTGCTGAAGAAAAACAAGATTATTTTTACGAAGCTTGATGCCGGCGAAGTGGGCCGGTACGAAGAGATCGGAAAAAATGCGCGCCGGTTGATGGTCGGGAAACTCTATTCCGAAGACCTTCTGAATCGCGTGGAAAAGTCGGTCGCAGACTTCCGTGCCAAGGAGAAAAAATGAAGCTGCTGTTGTTCGTCGACCGGTGGCTCACGCGCATTACCGGGTGGTTGATTATTTTTTTCCTCAGCGTCATGATCGCCATGGCGTTCGGCCAGGTTGTCTTGAGAAACTTCTTTCATACAAGCATCGAATGGGGGGATGTTTTTCTCCGTCATCTGGTGCTCTGGATCGGATTCCTCGGAGCGATCATCGCCACGGGGGAAGGCCGTCATTTGAAAATTGAATTCATCAACAGGCTGGTCCCGGAACGGTACAGAAAAGTCATCTATATCGCCACGAATCTCTTTGCCGCGGTCGTCTGTTTTTTTTTGATGAAAGCGGCGATAGCATTTGTGCAGATGGAAGGGGAATCGTCGGATACGCTCATTCTCAATCTTTCCACGACGTACTTCATTATTATCATCCCGGTCGGGTACGCCATCATTGCGTTCCGATTTCTCGTGCGTTCCGTTGCGTGGGCCTCGGAGATCGTCAAGGGTGATTGGCATATTGAGGAGCAGCACTAATGCCCGTCATCTATTTCGTCCTTGTCCTGGCAGTTTTTGTTCTTTTCGGTGCGCCGCTTTTCTCGATCATCGGCACGATATCGCTGCTGGGATTTTCTTCCCAGGGTATCGATACCGCAGCGATCATTGTCGAGTTGTACCGCCTTGCAAGCCAGCCCGTCCTTCTTGCTATTCCGCTGTTCACCGTCTCCGGATATTTTCTCGCCGAAAGCAAAGCGCCGCAGCGCATCGTTGCTCTTGCGCAGGCGCTCATCGGATGGATGCCGGGGGGGTTGGCGATTGTCGTTCTTGCAAGCTGCGCAGTGTTCACGGCTTTCACCGGGGGATCGGGGATCACCATTGTTGCGCTCGGCGGCCTCGTCTTTCCGATATTGATTGCCGAAAAATACAGCGAGAAGTTCGTGCTCGGCCTTGTGACGACCTCCGGGAGCCTTGGGCTGCTTTTTCCGCCAAGCCTGCCGATTATTTTGTACGGCACGGTCGCCGAGGTCTCCATCGACCAATTATTTCGGGCCGGGATTGTTCCCGGTATTTTGCTTGTGACGGTGTTGGCCATCTACAGCGTGCGCCAGGGGATCGCGTCGAAGATCGAGCGGCACCCGTTTGATGCGAAGAAATTGTGGACGGCCTTGAAGAACGTTATCTGGGAAATCCCGCTCCCGTTTTTCATTATCGGCGGAATCTACGGAGGATATTTTACAGCGACGGAAGCCGCTGCGGTCACCGCATTTTATGTTTTTATTGTCGAAGTGTTTGTCTACAGGGACTTAAAACTTACGACCGATGTCCCAAGAGTCATGAAAGAGAGCATGGTCCTTGTCGGCGCAATTCTCATGATCCTCGCTATGGCGATGGGGCTGACGAGCTTCCTGATCGATCAACAAATACCGCAAAGGCTATTTGAGTTGATCCGGCAAGTGGTCGAGAGCAAAATCGTTTTTCTGATGATCTTGAACGTTTTTCTGCTCGTCATTGGAATGATGATGGAGATTTTTTCTGCGATCGTCGTGGTGCCGCTCATCGTCCCCATCGCGAAACAATACGGCGTAGACCCGATCCATCTCGGTATTATTTTTCTTGCTAACCTTGAGATCGCATACCTCATGCCGCCGGTCGGGATGAACCTCTTCATGTCGAGCTTTCGATTCAAGAAGACGATCGGAAAAGTAACGGCCGCAACGCTGCCGTTCATTCTCGTCCTTATTATCGGGCTTCTGATCATCACGTACGTTCCGGCGCTGAGTTTGTGGCTGGTGAAGTAGCGGCACTGGCCAGCATTGAGTTTCGCACTTCGGTCCTTTCAAAATCTTCCTGCTTTGCAGAGTGAGGCAGTGTCAACTTTGCCTTTTAGAATCCCTGGGTCTTTTCGTTGCAATTGGTAAGTGATTTTTCTACATTTTTCAAGAACAGAAAGAAGACACGAGGGATTTAAAAATTGACGAAATGGTGTAAGAGATACATTCTGCTCCCAACCTCCGATTGGAAACGTATGCCAATCTAAACTCTCCGTTCTAATTAGGCACTTCGCAGAAGATATTGAGACAAAGAGGATCTCAAAAGCAATCCATTCGAACATCATCATTCACAAGGGGGATCCATGAAACATTTTCAATTGGTGCCGTTTAATCTTATTGAGCAACGAATCTTTTTGCTAAGAGGGCAAAGAGTGATGTTCGATAGAGACCTTGCGGAACTGTATGGCGTAGAAACAAAGCATCTCAACCGTCAGGTGAGGAGAAACCGAGAACGATTTCCGCGGGAGTTTATGTTTAAAGTGACAAAGAAGGAAAGAAATGAACTGGTGACAAATTGGCACCGGTTCGCATCGTTGAAGTATTCAAACGTGCTGCCGTACGCATTCACCGAGCATGGAGTTGCGATGCTCTCGTCAGTGCTTCGTGGCGAGCGGGCAATCCACATCAACATCCTCATTATCAAAGTATTCGTTAAGCTGCGAGAGATTCTCACCAATCACAAAGAACTTGCACTGAGACTTAAAGAACTGGAAATGAGGATAGACAAGCACGATGACGCAATCAGCGCCATCTTCGAAGCGATACGTCAGTTAATGGCTCCACCGGAAAAGCCGAAACGGCCGATTGGATTTTGAAACCGAGTTGAATCTGGAGCGAGTCCTTCTTTGACAGGCGCAAAACCTGAATTTTGATTTCTTTCTGTTTGATTTTTTCCCGATCTTCCATTGAATCTCCCCCTCTAAACTTCTATATTTGATCTATGTCCAAAGTCATGACAAAATATGTTTGTCAGTCGTGCGGCTACATGTCTCCGCGCTGGACGGGGAAATGCCCGAACTGCAATGAATGGAATACGTTCGTCGAGGAAGCTCCGACGCCTGCAAAGATTGCACGCAAATCGGGAGGTGTTGCGTCGAAAATCGAGCCTGTCGCATTGAACAGCGTCAACGGTTTTGAGGATGTCCGTTTTAAAACCGGCATCGTTGAGTTTGACCGGGTTCTAGGAGGAGGACTGGTTTCCGGTTCCGTCGTCCTGCTCGGCGGCGACCCCGGCATCGGCAAGTCGACATTGATGATGCAGGTTGCACTCAAGCTTCGCGATAAAGTTATTCTGTATGTCACAGGGGAAGAATCGTTGAAGCAGATAAAACTGCGGGCGGAACGGCTGGGAACCGAATCGAATTCCGTTCTCCTTCTTCCCGAAACAAATTTGGAATTGATCGCCGACGTTATCGAACGGGGCAATCCGGATATTATTATCGTCGATTCGATCCAAACAATGTTTCGCCCGGACCTGGAAAGTGCACCCGGAAGCGTCGGACAGGTGCGAGAGGCGACTGCGTTGCTCACCCGCATTGCGAAGTCGAAAAGCATCCCGCTGGTTCTGATCGGCCACGTGACAAAGGAAGGGCTGCTTGCAGGGCCGCGCGTCATAGAGCACATGGTTGATACCGTGCTGCAATTTGAAGGCGAACGGCATTATTCGTACCGCATACTTCGTGCAACAAAAAACAGGTTTGGTTCGACTAACGAGATCGGGATCTTCGAAATGCACGATGACGGGATGCACGAAGTAAAAAATCCTTCCGAAGTGTTCCTTTCAGAACGGACGTACGGCGCATCCGGTGCAACGATCGTCGCGACGCTGGAAGGAACCAGGCCGATATTGATAGAAGTGCAAGCATTAGTCAGTTCGACAAGCTACGGCCTTCCGCAGCGGACGGCGACCGGTTTCGACCTCCGCCGCCTGCAAATGCTGCTGGCCGTCCTTGAAAAAAGAGTCGGCCTCAATCTCGGTACGCACGATATTTTCGTCAACGTTGCAGGGGGAATTCGAATTGATGAGCCCGCCGCCGACCTTGGCATCGCATCCTCTATCGTTTCTTCGCTCCGCGATGTTCCTGTGGACTCACAAGCGGTTGCTATCGGTGAAATCGGGCTGGGAGGAGAAATCAGGACGATCGCTCACAGCGAGAAGCGTGTGCAGGAAGCGGCGAAACTCGGGTTCAAGAAAATTGTCGTTCCCAAAAACAACCTCAAAAATCTGAAGAACGCGAACGGAATTTCCATCGTCGGTGTGGAAACGATAACCCAAGCGATAAAGGAACTAATAAATTAGGAATTTTGAATTAGGCATTATGAATGATTTTTTTCACCTCAATTCCATAATCTTTAATTCCTAATTCCTAATTCCTAATTCAAAATTCATAATTCTCATCGTTATGGCGAGCAAAGCTTTTATGCAGGAAGCGATCGCGCTTTCGAGGAAAAACATCCGCGAAGGCAAGGGAGGTCCGTTTGCAGCGGTGGTGGTAAAAAAAGAGAACGTTATCGCGCGTGGGACTAACCTTGTGACCTCGACTAACGACCCGACGGCACATGCTGAAGTTGTTGCAATCCGGGAAGCATGCCGCACTCTCGGAACATTTCAATTGACCGGTTGCGACCTGTACACATCGTGCGAGCCGTGTCCGATGTGTCTCGGCGCAATCTATTGGGCGCGTCCCGACCGGGTATTCTACGCCAACACCCACATCGATGCTGCGGGGATTGGGTTTGACGATTTTTTTATTTATAAGGAAATTGCCCTTCCGATTTCCGGCCGAAAAATTCCGATGATTCAGATGATGCGGGATGAAGCGTTCATCGCTTTTGAGGAATGGCAAAAGTCGCTGGATAAAATTCACTATTGAAATTAGAAGTTTAAAATTAAAAGTGGAAAGGTTTATGCATTGAGTGTACTTTTGATCTTTCACTTTACACTTTAACTTTGCACTAAAGAAACCAAAATGCAAATTCTCATCGCCACACATAACCGACATAAAGTCGAGGAAATGTCGAGCCTGCTTGCCTCTCACCAATTTACAGTAAAAAGCTTGGTCGACTTTCCCGACCTTCCAAAAACAATTGAAGACCAGCCGACGCTCGAAGGAAATGCTCTGAAGAAAGCACGCGAAGCGTTTAAGGCCACCGGCCTGCTTTCGCTTGCCGATGACACGGGATTAGAGTGTTATTACCTTGAATTGAAACCGGGCGTTGTTTCCGCCCGCTATTCCGGTGAGGACGCAACGTATGCCGGTAACAACATAAAGCTTTTAAATGCCTTAAAGGGAGTTCCTCCCCGGCGCCGCAATGCGCGCTTTCGAACCGTTGTGGCAATCGTTGGAAAAAATATTCAGAAAGTTGTAGAAGGGAGGGTTGAGGGTGCCATCGCGGAATCACCGCGGGGGGATGGCGGATTTGGTTATGATCCGCTTTTCATCCCGAACGGCTTAAAGAAGACGTACGCAGAGATGACGATGGAAGAAAAAAACAAGATCAGCCACCGCGCAATGGCTGTCATGAATGCAATAGAGGTGCTGAAATCAATGGAAACTAGAAGTTAAAATCGCTGTTCATGACCCTCAGCTGAATTTTTTGACCTTTCACTTAAATTTTTAATTCCTAATTCCTAATTCTTAATTATCCCTCTTCTCCACCAACTTGTCCCGTTCCCGTTCTGTCCAATCCGTAAGAGAATCCCTGTCAGCAGCGGTTAGCCTCGCGTCGGCATGGATGTAAAGATATTTCTGAATCGGCATATCACCTTTCGATACCTCCTCATAGATTTGCCCCAGCTTCAGTACGCGTTTGCTCTTCGGGTATTTTTCCCATTCGGAAAAATTGAGATGGCGGCGCCCTTTTACGACATCGTCGGCCACAAGCCAGGAAACAGGGGCAATGTAGCTGTACCACGGCCAGCGGGTTTCGTTCGAGTGGCAGTCAAAACATGCTGTCGTGAGCAATCCGGAAACCGGCGGTGTGAACTCGGAGTGTGCTGCGATCGTCATCGATTGGTCGACGGGGGGATCTGACCGGTCGGGCTGGCCGAATTGGATGAGAATAAAAACTGCCGCCGCAATTGTCCCGATCCAGCGAAGTATCTTCTTCAACGTTCTTTCTCCCTTCAGTTTCTCGTAAGGATTTATTTTTGGAATATCTCAAACTGCCGTCTGAATTCTTCCGGAAAAGCCACCGGTCTGCCGCTGTCCATTCTCACGAAGACTCCAATCTGCTCCGACGCTGCCACAACATTTCCATGAACAGTAAATTCCGCTGAAAGAGTCCCTTTAACATTTCCCATTTCGCTTGCCCACATCGTGCCGGTTACCGCATCGAACAATTTCACGGGTCTTTTGTATTCGATCGCCGTTCGCATCACTACCGGTGCAATTCCTCGTTCCATCAATGCATGAAGAGGAAGATATGTGTCGAGCACCTTCATTCGCAGGTCCTCGAGCCAGCGGATATAGACGATGTTGCTGACATGTCCTGCAAAATCTATATCATAGGTCTTGGGTTGAAACGACAATTCAACACGAAGAGGTTTTCGGTCATCGACGGTCATCGGCCAATTCCTTCAGAGAGTCGGAGTATATTTGGAAGTCATTGTGAGAGAAGCAAACGATGAAAATTCTTGTTGGAAAATTGGCAGTAGAAAGATACGACGCAACGGTTTTTAAAGCAATTCGCGACGCGCGTTCAATCGGAAATCCATAAACCCCGGTGCTGATTGAAGGAAAAGCAATTGTCTCTATGCGATGTTTTTCCGCAAGGACAAGACTGTTTGTGTAACACTTGGCGAGCAATTCGTCCTCTCGGCTGCTTCCGCCGCGCCAGACGGGGCCAACGGTGTGAATGACCCATCGTGCCGGAAGATTATACCCTTTCGTGATTTTCGCTTCGCCTGTTTCGCATCCGTTCAACGTCCGGCATTCTTCGAGGAGCTTCGGTCCGGCTGCCCGATGAATTGCGCCGTCGACGCCGCCCCCGCCGAGAAGCGAAGTGTTTGCGGCGTTCACGATAGCATCGACCTTTTGTTCGGTGATGTCCCCTTCGATGATAGAAATTCGTGATTGCATGAAAATTAAGTTGTTGTTCATTTTATCTTGTTTCCAACGATCAGTTGGGAAGGTGGAAAAGAGGAGAGCAGCAGGGGCAGCTTGACGTTTCCGACCCCACCCTTTCCCTCTCCTGTGAGGGGAGGGAAAACAGCTCTTACCATTTTTTGAAAACGAAAAATGCTGCCGCGATGAGCAGGAGAAAACCGACAACGTAGTTCCATCGTAATTCTTCTTTAAGATACACAACGGAGAAGACGCTAAAGACCACAAGCGTAATAACTTCCTGGATTGTTTTAAGCTGCGCGCCTGAAAATTCGTAGGAACCGATCCTGTTCGCAGGCACCTGGAAACAATACTCAAAGAAAGCGATCAGCCAGCTGACAAGAACCACCTTCCATAACGAAACATCTCTGAATTTCAAATGCCCGTACCAGGCAAAGGTCATAAAAATATTGGAGATAGTCAGCAGTCCGACTGTTTTCATTGCACTCCTCGATTGTCATTGAATCTTTCCAAAGGTATCAAGGCCTTTGAATTGATAAGATAATTAGAGTAAAGAATGTTTCCAATACCACCGAAACTTTTTCTTCGCCTCGTGGACCTTGTTTCTTTTCTCTTGGCATCCGTTGACTCTCCTTCGCTATTTTCGTATTTTTAATCTACAACACAAAAAGGAAGTTCTCCATCAATGGTCGTTAAGCTTGCACTCGAGAACGGAACAGTCTTTACCGGAGAAAATTTTGGCGCAGAGGGAGAAGTTACCGGTGAAGTCGTTTTTAATACCAGCATCACGGGCTACCAGGAAATTCTCACCGACCCGTCGTACGCCGGACAGATTGTCACGATGACGTATCCGCTTATCGGAAATTACGGCGTCAACCTTGCCGACGTTGAATCGGTCAAGCCGCAGGTTGCGGGCTTTATCGTGCGCGAGTATTTTGATTTCTACAGCAACTGGCGTGCGACTTCGAGCCTCGGCGATTGGCTGAAGAAAAATAATATCATTGCCATCCAGGGCATCGATACCCGGATGTTGACGAAGATGATCCGCACGCTCGGTGCGCTGCGCGGTGTTCTCTCCACGAAGGATTTGGACGACGCGAGCCTGGTCAAAAAAGCGAAAGCGTCGCCGGATATGAACGGGCTGGACCTGGCGAAAAACGTGACGTGCAGTTCGCCCTACACATGGGATGAAATCGACCGAACAATTTTTGCTCTTGCTCCGGAAAGCCCGCAGGGTAATCGTGACGGAGAAGGTTACAAAGTCGTGGTCTACGATTACGGTGTGAAACAAAATATCCTCCGACGCTTAACACGGTACGGCTGCAGCTTGACGGTGGTTCCGGCTTCTTATTCTGCCGAACAGGTGCTCGCAATGAACCCGGACGGAATCTTTCTCTCCAACGGTCCCGGCGATCCCGATGCGGTAAAGTACGCGATACTGAATTTGAAGAAATTAATCGGTGTGAAGCCGATGTTCGGGATTTGTCTCGGTCATCAGCTGCTTGCCCTGGCACTGGGGGGAAAAACGTACAAGCTGAAATTCGGCCACCGCGGAGCCAACCATCCCGTGAAAAACCTCCAGTCGAATGAAATCGAGATCACATCACAAAACCACGGCTTTGCTGTCGATTGGAAGACCATGGATGAGTCGAAGGTCGAGCTGACTCACATCAATCTTAACGACAATACTGTCGAAGGGTTTCAACACAAACACCTGCCCGTCTTTTGCGTTCAGTACCACCCCGAAGCATCCCCCGGCCCGCACGACAGCGATTACCTCTTTGCAAAGTTCATCGCACTGATGGACAAAACGAAGGCCAAAGCCGAAAAGCAAAAAGCCGCTGTTTAAAAAAAATAATCGGATTACATCAACTGCCGGAATACGAGATTTCCTCGCCGTTCGACGATGCCATCATGGTCGGGCAATTTCCATTGTAATATCTTTTTTCAACCTCTGCTGCAATCGCGTGAGGTCCGAATTTCTCAAAAACAAACCAGGAGGCTTTTGTGGATTTAAGTTCAAACACAGTTCTTATTACTGGCGGGGCTTCGGGGATTGGGTTTGCTCTTGCTGAAAGATTTCTCGCCGCAGGGAGCGATGTGATCGTTTGCGGGCGCCGCGAAGAAAAACTTCGTGAGGCACAGGAACGATACCCAAAGCTTCACATTCTCGTCGCTGATGTTTCCCGTTCGCCGGAGCGGGTTTCCCTGTTCGAACGGGCAACGCATGAATTTCCTAAGCTTAATGTTCTGGTCAACAATGCGGGAATTCAACGGCGGTTTCAAATTGTACAGAATCCGGAATGGGAAAAGATCGACGAAGAACTCGCGATCAATCTTGATGCACCGCTCCATTTGTCGGCGCTCTTTATTCCCCATCTTCTTAAACAAGAACGCCCCGCAATCCTCAATATCACATCCGGACTGGCGTTTGCGCCCATGGCAATGGCTCCGGTGTACTGCGCAACGAAAGCTGCTCTGCGTTCATTTACGCTTTCTCTCCGGCACCAACTTTCTGCAACGCCAATCGCGGTCATTGAAGTTATTCCACCGGCGGTGAACACCGACCTTGGCGGAAAGGGGCTCCATACAACGGCCACTCCTTTGAATGAATTCGCCGATGCCGTTGCGGACCAATTGAAGAAGGGGAGCCTGGAGATCGCCTACGGTTTTGCCGCTAATGCGAGCCGTGCGTCGCGCGAAGAATTGGACGAGATGTTTAAGAGGATGAATCAAGTGCGGCAGTGATTCGGGTCAATTGAAGAACTTAATTTTGCATCATATTCTCTGTCGTGAGAAAACAGAACGTGTTCAATTCGAAAGCTATACATTTTATAGGATACTTTGTTGATTGAGTCGTTCTTCTTTTTCTGATGCCAGAGAAAGAAGCAAAGAGAACTTCTCGGAATCGGAATCCGCGCGTTACGATTTCGAGGGATTTCTCCCGCTCCAAAAACTAAAAAAGGCGGGATGCCGTAAAGCGGCATTTGGTTACTTTCTTTCTCGGAAAGAAAGTAACAACGCCTAGATAGTTAGCTAAGCGGCATTTGCTCAATCAGTGCAGGTCTATCTTAAAAACGATCACTCTTCTCTCATTTCTTCTCCCCAAAAATCTTCAGCCACTCATCAATCTGCCCCTTCGATAAAGCGACGGAATCTTTTTCTTCTCCTTTATCCGGTTCATCGAAAAGGAGATTGCTGAAATATTTCGACGTGTATGTGCTGCAGGCGCAAGCTTTTGCATAGTCCAGGATTTCCCTGTCGGAAGAAATAATGACGAGGAGCGATCGATTTTTTGACGCATCGATCATCAATTTGATTTTTGCATCGGCTGAAAGAGGAGATGAGAAGATGATGTGAAGCGGGGAATGCGACTGAGAAGGGTGAGGCTCCTGCGGTTTTGCACCGTCGAAGACAATCGTGCATCGAAATTTCCTTCTGAAGGTCAACCGGGAAACGAGAAACACAAACTGCTCGCGCGCCTGGAACCCGTCGTGTGCCAAGAGCTTCTTGAGCGTTGGGATGGCGTGGATCACGTTGTAGCCGTCGACGATATAGTGGGGAAGCATCACTGCCTTCGAAAATTTACACGTGCTCGATTTCGCTTAAGCGCCGGAGGTCGACGCGCACGATACCGTTTTCCATCGGAAGGAACATATCCCTGAATTTCGCTCCGACGACGACTTCGTCGTACTTGTATGAAGAACGGCTGTGCACCGATTGTGAAAAGGTTTCGTCAATTCCCGTCAGCAGGATTGCAAACTCGGCATCCGATTCTTCCAACTCTTTTTGTGTGACACCGAAGAGCGGGCTTTTTTCATCAATCGGATGAACGATTGTCCAGTGCAGCGGAAAGAAGGTGACTTTGTTTCTTTCCAGCGGCAAGGAGTAGAATTTCCTCACGTGCTTGCCGTTGTGTGTTTCCATTCTGCTGTACGTGAGCGTCGCCGATACTTCAATGAGTTGATTTTGCCGTTCATTCACGATCCTGAACATGAAGCCCGTGATGTCATGAAAGGGCGCGATGACTGCCTTTTCGCTGTATTGGATTTTTGCATTCGGGCGTGAGAACCGTGCGAAGAGCAGCCCGGTTGCCAGCGCAAAGCCGAAGAGGCCCGTCAAGGCTTCAAAGGCAACGATCATATTCGCTCCAAAGCCGGACGGGCTTATTTTTCCGTAGCCGATCGTCGCCAGTGTTTGCACACTGAAAAAGAAAGCATCAAAAAATCGCCCGCCGGTCGAGGTGGCCGCCGATCCTTGAATTGCCTCGGGGCCGCAAGCCAAATATGCAAGTGCGAAAAAAACGTTAACGAAAAAATAGGACAGGACGACCATCGTGTGAAATTTTATCCACGACATTGTGAGCAGTGAATGGTACGGATTGAGCGAGCGGAAAAACGATTGCCCCGCCCGTTCAACGTTGAAGCTGCCGTCCCGGTTCAAGAATCGCGACCGGGATTGCTGTGCGACCTTCGAGCCTAAACCGAGGTCTTGATCGTCTTCCTGCAGCTGAAGCGGCATCGTTCTTTTTTTCTTGGCCAAGGGTGTGCCTTCGTAAAGTGAAGAGTGTGTTGATGGTCTCTATTGTAATTCGTACCTCATTGTCTGTGCCCGGTCCCTGTAAAAGCCGATTGAACGAAGGGTCTCTGCCAGCGGGCTTTCGGTCGGCCGAACGCCGTCACAGTACTCAACGATCACCTCGCGTTCACTCCGGAAGGAGGAACGGAGGTTCGAGACGAATTGCTCAAGCCCTGCGCGGATAATTTCCCGGGACGATTCCGCCACGGTGGTAATTCGCGCGCCAAATCCCTCAATCCACAATACGGGCGAACCGCGGTCGAAAACAAAATAATTGAGCGGTAACCGGGCAACGCGGAGATCAGCTCCGGCTTTGACGCTCCCGATTTCAATTCCAAGTCCATACGGATTTGCCGGGTCACATGCATTAACAACAACGGGGGGCCCTCCGTTCATTGTTGCGTGTTCATTGTTGATTGTCCTGATCATCTCCACCGCTGCCGGAAGCGCGAACTGCATTCCCGATAATCCTTCAACAAAATAACCGCGCCGGATCTCGCCGCGCATCTCCATTTTCTGGAATTCAAGCGCGAGGAGCGTCCACGGGAGGAGGTTGTCCTCACGCTTGGCAATTTCTCTTGCAACAATGCCGTAGCGGAGGAGGAGCTGTTGTGCCTGGCGGGCCGTTTTTTCTTCGACGGAGGCTTTGTCTCCGAGGACCCTGCGCGTATGAATGAGCGACCAGCGCCCGTTCCAACCGGGCGCCGCACGCAATGCTTTTCTCACAGAGGCCATCGCAAAAGATTTCAGCGGGTTGCGCCTCGGGTTTGTCAATATGATCCGTTCAGAAGGAAGGGGAGAGTCGTCGCTCGTCTTATACCGTTTCACGCTCAACGCCTCGTCCAGCACATCGTTTGTGATGAGCGTTCCCCAGAACAATTCCGCAATGGCTTTGTTCAATGCGGCCAGCGAAAAGGGAGTTCCTTCGCGTATATCGGAAAGAAACGATGCACCATTCTGTTTCAGAAAATCGTACAATTCCTTTGCCGTCGTTGAAACTCCTTCCAGCAATTTTTCCTTTTCCTCGATGAAGCAAGCGCCGTCGCCGCTGAAGATCCATTGAGATTTCCCCGGTGCCGAACCGGCGCAGACGATTTCCCCCCTGGTCGACAGCGCTCGCAGAACGCCGGGATCGTACTCCTTTAGTCGATGACGGAATATTTCGCTTTCCCATAATTCAGAGTTGAGAGCATAGCCTTCCATTATTTCGAGAATGCTTTGAAGCCCGGATTCACCCGATTCCTGCGTCGACGGATGGCGGTGCTGCCAGTGAGCAAGGAAATTTGTGAAGCCGCTGATCGAAGCAGGCTTGATTTCCTTTCGGAGGATATTGATCGACGCCCGGTGAATACGCTCCAGGTTCGGCCTGTAGCACCATTGCACCGTTTCGTTCTCCGAGGAAAATGAACCATGCACGACCTGTTCTTCTTCAGGTAGAGAGCGAAGAACGGTTTCGCATTCCTCCTGTGTGATGCCGTACCGCTGCACGATTTGGTTTACCGCTAACGGTACATGCGACCGGAGCATTCGTGTTATCAGAAATCGAAGGCATTCTTCTCGCTTTAACAGAGAGGTTCGGAATTCTTCAGGAAGAGAAGCGAGCGTTTCGCGGTCAATTTCTGCGATGCCCATGTACAATGGGATTTCTTCGGACGCGATAAAAAATATTTTATTGTTCATCCGCATGGGAACAATTGTCCCCTGTTTCTCCAATTGGTCTTTAAGGCGCACATCGCGTGTGGCAGATCGTTCCTGAATCTCCTCCTGGGTCAACTCGCCGATACGCACGAGTATCTCGAGCAGTTCCTCGGGAGTACGGGCCTTGCGGGTTTCGGAAATGAACTGCAACTGCTCCTCGATACGGTCCACGGCGTCCGGTTTAACGACTGTTTTGACGGCGTCGAGATTGACAACTTCGGCAAGGAGCTCCCTGTTGAGTGATTGGTACTGATTCGATGCGCCGGTTTTCGGTTTGTCCCATTCGTACATATAGACAGCAATGAAATCGAACAAAACGCTCGAGGCAAACGGCGACGGGATTTCCGTTTGTACGGTATGAACACTGATCGAACCTGACTCAATCTTGCCCATCACTTCCTTAAAGTGTTCAAAGTCGAGCGCGTCGTTGAGGCAATCGCGGATAGTTTCGATGACGATCGGAAAATCGTCAACCTTGCGCACGATCTGAAGCAAATCCCCTGCGCGCAGGCGCTGAAGCCAGAGGGGCGTTCGCTTCCCGATGCGAGTTTTGGGGAGAAGGAGGGCGCGTGCCGCATTCTGCCGGAAGAGCGCGCCGAAGAGAGGAGAGAGAACAAGCTCGTCCAGTATCATGTCTTGAGCTTGTGCCGCCGTCAAACCGGTGAAGAGATCGAGCGGGAGACGTTCAACATCGGAGCAACGGAAAAGAATCCCGTCATCATTATAGAGCATCTGAATTTCAGTCCCGAGGCGCTCTCGAAGCTGGTGCGAGAGGACAAGCCCCAGAAGCCCGTTCACTCCACGTCCGAAGCACGAATGGACGACGATCCGCGGGTCGCCGATCTCGTCGCGGAATCCTTCAACGACAATAGAGCGATGTGTTGGCAGGAGTCCCGTTGCGCTCTTTTGCTGCTGTACGTAATCGATAATGTTCCGCACTGAGTGGGCGTCAATGGGAAAACCCTCTCTGAGCCATGTGATGCTGTCCGATCCGTCGGATGAAAGTTTCTCCAAAAATTTCCCAACCCGCTCGCCGAGCTCGAACGTGCGGCCGATTCCTTCCCCCCGCCAGAATGGCATGCGCGCAGGCTGCCCCGGAGCTGGAGCGACGATGATCTTATTTGCATCGATGTCGAGCATCTTCCAGACATTCGAGCCGAGGATGAAGGTGTCGCCCGCGCGGCTTTCGTAAATAAATTCTTCATCCACTTCGCCGATTTTTGTCTTCAGGTCCTCGAGGTAGACGGCGTAGTATCCGCGATCGGGGATCGTTCCTGCATTCGTGATTGCGAGATGTGAAGAGCCGGGGAGCGCCGACAACGAGTTGCGGACCCTGTCCCATGAAATACGCGGACGCAATTCGCGGAACGCTTCGTTGGTGTAGCGCCCTGCGAGCATCTGCACAACGTTCATGAATATTTTTTTTGAGAGGGAATGGTAGCAGAAAGACCGGCGGACGAGCTCGAACAGTTTGTCCGTGTTCCAATCTTCAACGCTGACCATGGAGACAATCTGTTGGGCCAGGACGTCAAGGCAGTCGTGGGGAACGTGCGTCTCTTCGATGGCGTGTTCTTCCATCGCCGCGGCGACAACGGTGGATTCGATGAGATCCTCGCGGTGCGTTACGTAAATGCGGCCCTTGCTTGTTGCGCTCACGAGATGTCCGGAGCGCCCGACGCGCTGCAAACCGCGAGCAATTCCTTTCGGCGATTGAAGCTGGATGACGAGGTCGATACTGCCGATATCGATGCCGAGCTCCAGCGCGGAAGTGGCGACGAGCACCCGGAGCTTTCCCTGTTTCAAATCGGATTCCATTTGTTCGCGCGCCGTGCGCGACATGCTGCCATGGTACGCTTGCACCGTGATATCTGAAAGAGGGGCCGGCGCCTGCTTCGTTGAAGAAAACGGGACGGCGTAATTGTGAAAAGTATGTTCCTGTCCGGTGAGCAGTTCGTTTAATTGCGCTGCCACCCGTTCAGCGAGGCGTCGGTTATTGACGAAAATGAGCGTTGTGCTGTGTTTGTAGATCGCCTCGATCAAGCGGGGGAAGATTAGCGTCCATATACTGTCGGTTGGAAGATCGGAAAAATCCTGAGCCACGCAGGTCACCTGCAAATCCATTTTCTTCTTATAGCCGGCGTCGATGATTGCGACGTCGCGTGCGGCCAGCTTCCCGCTGCGCCATTCTTGTCCGCCCAGAAATCGCGCAATTGTCTCAAGCGGCCTTTGCGTTGCGGAGAGGCCGATGCGCACGAATGACTCTGCCGCCGCTTGCTCGAGCCGCTCGAGCGACAACGATAAATGCACGCCGCGCTTATTCCCGCTGATCGAGTGAATCTCATCGATGATGACGTAACGAACGGAAGCAAAGATCATTCGCGCCTTCTGCGACGACAGCATCAGATACAGCGATTCGGGTGTTGTAATCAAAATATCGGGAGGATGCTTGAGGATCGCGGCCCGTTCGGCTTGCGTTGTATCGCCGGTGCGGACAGCGCTGCGGAGTTTCGCAAGGCGGATCGCTTGCGCAACGGCTTCGTCATGAATTCCTTTCAAAGGGACTTCAAGGTTGCGATGGATGTCGTTGTTAAGTGCTTTAAGGGGAGAGATGTAGAGAACGCGGACACCGCTTTTGGTATCGGGCTTGTCGGCCTGCGCTTTATCTGCGGAGTCAATATTCTCTTCCACCAGATGATTGATGCACCAGAGAAACGCAGAAAGAGTTTTTCCGGAGCCAGTTGGCGCGACGATGAGCGTATTGTTCCCTGCCGCGATCGAAGGCCATCCGAGCTTTTGGGGCGGGCTCGGTTCACCGAACGTTTTTGCGAACCATGAGCGCACAACAGGATGGAACGCCGATAAAGCGTCTGAATTTGTCATACCGTAAAAGTAAGGAATGGCGACGGGAAGGGCAAGGACGGTGCCTCATTTGGGGATCTGTCGGACACCTTCCACGAATCACGATAAGTTAAAATATTTGTTAAGTAACTTATAAAGGTGATCGACAGCTACAGTCACTCGGGGGCAGCGGACCCTGCTGCCAGTGGCAAACGCACGGTAACCGTTGTTCCATGGTCGACGTCGCTTTGAATGCTGAGCGAACCTCCGTGCATCTCGATCAATTGTTTGGCGACAGTGAGTCCGAGACCGGATCCCTGTTGTTCGTACATTTTGCGGTTGAACTGCACGTACGCTCCCATGCTCTCGATCTGCTCGGCGGTCATACCCCGTCCCCGGTCGATGACCATCATGAGCAAGGCGTCGCCTTCGGTGACCGTTCCGAAATACACCGGCGTTCCTTTCGTTGAATACCGGAATGCATTATCCCCGATTTCTTCAACTATTTTTGCGAAATATTGAGCGGAAATGCCAACGGAGGCTGGCACCAGATGCAGGTCAAGATCATTGACCCTATTATTTTCCAACGCTTTTTCGCGTGCAAGCTCTTCGATCATGTTCATCGCGTCGGTATTGCTGTGCAGAAGGAGTTCCTGTTGATGCTTGTCGACATGCTGCGACCCGACCTGCGCATAGATCAAATAATTTTCGACGAGACGCAGGAGCCGTTTTCCGTTTCGATAGATGCGCTCCGACATTTTTGCAATCTCTTGCGGCTGCAGGTTCATGTAATCTTTGCGCATGATGTCTGCAAAGCCGAGGATGCCGTTGAGGGGCGTACGAAGTTCGTGCGGTATGGCAGTGCTCATCCGCGAGCGAAGTTCCTGCAGCTTTGCTTCCGCCCTTTCCACCATCAAGCGGTGTTTTTTCAGACGGGCGTTGACGGCGGAGACAAGTTCTGCGGGCGAAAACGGTTTCGAGAGATAATCATCTGCGCCAAGCTCCATCCCATGCCGCAGGCCTTCACGGCCAGGGTTACTCGTGATCAGAATGAAGGGCGTCGTCGCCATCACGGAATCATTTCGAATGGCAGTGAGCATCTGATACCCGTTGACCAATTCCATCTTGATATCGCAGATGATAAGGTCGGGCAAGGTTGTGCGTGCGAGTTCAATACCATCGCCGCCGTTTTTCGCGCTGAAGGTTTCAAATCCGCTGGCACGTAAAATCGCGACGCACGTTTCCCGCAGTGAATCTTCGTCGTCGATGACGAGAATCTTTGTCATGGTGAGATGCTGAGTTTAGGCTTTCTCCGGATTACATCAACGGTGCAAGATGATAGAATCCGCACAGGAAGGACACTTGTAGCGCCAACGGGAATCGAACCCGTATTTGAGCCTTGAGAGGGCTCCGTCCTGAACCGTTAGACGATGGCGCCGGTTTTTTGTTGCAAGATCAGATGAATTTCAATAGGTGCTGCTTGGTGGAACGGGAGAAACTATCGAAATATTTGCTTTAGAGTCACTAAAGAGTCACTAGTGATTACGATCAAGCTTTGATCTAATTTACGAAACACCAGCTATGGTTGCAAGGGAAAGTGAACTATTATTTTTTGATTTAATGGAAGAGAATATCTTCTTATGCGAGTGCCAAAATATATTTTTAATTGCTCGCGGGCTTACTCATATTTTGGATGTTTCCAATTTCTTTGAAGACTTTGCTAAATCGTCTAACAATAAAACGAAGAAGAGTAGAAACATCTTGTTGAAATTTACTTCTAGGTTATATCCGTGTTTCAAATTGCGTGCAGGATGAATGAAATCGCGATAATGTTGAATGAACAGGCAGCAGTATTCTGAAGTCTCGTCAATTATTGCTTCTTGTCTAAGTCGCTTTGCTAGCTTCGTTATACTTACACGTTCAGGATTGATATGCTCTGGAAATCTTAGAGCAAGATCAAATAAAATCCCCTCTGTAATATTGGCTATTAGAAATGCCGTAGATTTATAGAAAATGCCCTTTTGATCGGACAACATTGATACTTCAATAGGCTCATTCGCGTTTTCAACAAGGATATCTAACAAGTGTTTGTTGTTTGGGATGCATTTGGCAATGTCTGTGTGAAGTGAGTCGGGGCCAAAGTCGAATACGGTCGCTGATCTATTAAGTGAAAACACAATAAATAGCCTATTGGTAATCTTTCTTCGCAAAGCCATTTCCGATGGCCATAATTCATTTTTGAACATCAGAATGGGTTGAATAAAACTTAGAATCTTATAGGCCTGGCGATGCTCGGGGTGTATATAACCGTGCAGTTTGTCTTCCTCGTATGAGCGCACAAGATACATCACTGCCTTATCGAGATCACATTCACTTGCCAATGAATTTACTGCTATTTCGGTTAGCAGGTGTCCCTTGTAAATTTTGTAATTGAAGCGTTGCTCTGATTTTTGAAAGGCTTTATAGATCTTCTTCCAAAGGTCAGTGCTTTTCTTCCCGGTGATATCAACAGGGAGAAAATGGCCAGCCAAAATGCCGGTGAACTCCATATATTCTTCCTTATATGGATTGGCCACATCGGTAATGATTTCAGTGGCAAGTGTTCTAAGTAAGTATTTTTCGGATGCTTCGAGATTATTGGGATCGAATTTTGAAATTTCGACAGGCATGATTTTAAATTACTATTAAATGGGGATAAGCTCAAAAGAAAAGAAGTGTCCACAACGCCCAACCCTTGGTACAACTCTGGGCACTAAAAACATATTAATTCCTTAGTAATCTGGTACAAATGTCCAACTGTCCATAGTGTCCACCCTTTTTTAATTAAAAGTATAAAATAATAATAGAAGTAGTATAAGCAGTATAGAATCTGTAGGAAGTTTATTGCAAAAAGGCTGGGCAGTCTGGACACTTGGCCACTTCGCGTTTTTGTTAAGGATTTCGTATATTTATCAAAACAAAAATGTTCAACGAAAAGGAGGATATATGGCAAAGAAGGGCGTAGGTAGTTACGAGGTTCTGATTAAATATACGACTCCCAAAAGCCGTATTGGCAAGTAGTAGGATCGAATCCGAAAAAACTCACCGCACCATTCTGCAATAAAAGTGTACTAATCCCAGTCTTTTGAGGCCTATAGAAGTAGGGGGCACTATTTCCAGCCACTATATACAACACATTGCCTTCACAGATTTTCGGTAGTGCCTGAATTTGAATTAAGCTGTTCACCTGTTTATTGCTGCCTGAGTGTTGACTTTTAACGGGGATTCGACCAGGGAGATGCTGACCTGCCCCCCAAAAGATGATCCAATATAGTATATTGGAAATCATCAAAAAAGGAGGAAGGTCATGAGTCGGAAGCGGTATACAGCAGAGGAGATCATTAACAAATTGCATGAAGCAGATGTGTTACAAAGCCAGGGGAAGACAATTACGGAGGTGGCACGGCAGCTGGAGATCAGTGAGATGACGTATTACAAATGGCGGAAGGAGTACGGAGGACTGAGAGTGGATCAGGCAAGGCGATTGAAGGAGCTGGAACA
The DNA here is from genome assembly GCA_963772165.1 of uncultured Bacteroidota bacterium. Taxonomy (GTDB): domain Bacteria; phylum Bacteroidota; class Ignavibacteria; order UBA10030; family UBA8401; genus JAGVPT01. The sequence goes on from CAVYWA010000011.1 coordinate 177,979, forward strand.
AGAGAACGGCCGCTTACGGAAGGTCGTGGCAGATCTGACGATTGACAATTCGATATTGAAGGAAGCTGCACGGGGAAACTTTTAAGCCCGGCAAAGAAGCGCCGGGCAGTCGAAGAGGTTCAAGAGAAAATAGGATACTCGGAACGTCGAGTGTGCATGGTTCTGGACCAGCCGCGATCCACACAACGACAAGAACACCGGGTCAGCCAGGAACAAAGGTTGCTGACAGTTCGCATCACTGAGTTGGCATGTGAGTACGGACGATACGGATATCGCAGGATAACGGCATTGTTGCGGAGTGAGGGATGGCACGTCAACCACAAGAGAGTTGAACGAATATGGCGTCAGGAGGGCCTGAAAGTGCCGAAAAAGCAGCCTAAGCGGAGAAGACTCTGGTTCAATGACGGATCATGCATACGGCTGAGACCAGAACGAAAGGATCATGTCTGGAGTTATGATTTTGTTGCAGACAGAACGAGTAATGGCAAACCATTGAGGATGCTGAACGTGATCGATGAATACACCAGAGAGTGCCTGGCGATCAGGATCGACCGGAAGATCACGTCGAACGATGTTGTGGAAGCGTTAGCAGAATTATTTGTGATGAGAGGAACTCCTGCTCACATCCGATCGGATAATGGACCGGAGTTTGTTGCGGATAGTGTGCGATCATGGCTGGGAAGACTCGGTGTGAAGACACTGTTCATCGAACCGGGAAGTCCATGGGAGAACGGATACATCGAATCATTTAACGGAAAGTTCAGAGACGAGTTGCTAAACGGAGAGATCTTTGATACAATTACGGAGGCGAAGGTTGTGACGGAAAGGTGGAGGAACTACTACAACAGGATCAGACCACACAGTTCATTGGATTACAAGCCACCGGCACCGGAGACATTCTATCCCCTTCAGCTTGCCAGTGCCTGAAGAGAAAAACTAAACTACGCACTGGCACATAAACCGGGGGCAGATCAATGCTGAGGATGTTATTAATTTAATACGAACGCAGCTCAAGTTCGATTCGAAGGCAAAACGATTTCCACGCAAGTCAACTCTTCATGACCTTTACAGCCGTTCGGTCAATACATTGACTCCAGTCGATCAATTACTCGCAAAGGACTACCCGCACTATACCGAGTTCATTGATGATATCAAGAAAGTTCTTGACGGCTATGTGCGTTACAAGGCCGGTAACAATCTTATGGACTATGACGATCTGTTGCTCAACATCGTTACACTGTTAAAGGGTAACGAATCGCTTCGTGCAATCTTGTCGGATCGTTATAGGTATATCATGGTCGTGATTGAGCGTATGTGATTCACACCACGCAAATTCTATATATCCTTCAATACCTTCTAGATGTCCTAGAATAAACTATATTGCCTTACCGTCGCGAAGCGATAATAGTAAGATCAACGACAAACGAAGGACATTATGACAAACGTTCGCGAGCCGTACAAAATATTAATTGTTGATGATGACAAAACCTTTCTCAAACTCCTTTCTTCAGCCCTGAATTCAAAGGACGATAATTTCGTTGTTGAAACTGCACGATCCGGTAAAGAATGTCTGCAAAAGGTAAAACGGTTTAAACCAAATCTGGTTCTTTTGGATATCGGGATGACCGGCATGAACGGACTCGTGACGCTCCGTTTTATCAAATCGATTGATGCGTCAACTCTTGTTTATATTCTCTCCGGCCTCTCAATTGAATACATCCAGGATGGCGTTAGGATGGTACCGGCAGACGGGTATTTTACGAAAACACAATTTGTCGCTCTCCTGTCAAGTGATCAGTCCTTTGATATAATTCTGAAAACAGGAAGAATATAAACCAGCTGGATGGGTGTTGAGGCGGATCCCTGCTAAAACTGAAGCCCTAGATTCAAATCTCGACTTCAGTTTTTATTGGTTGGACTGCGGGAATGAATTACCAGGATCGTAATATACTCCCGCCGTCCAATCTTTTCCCGCCTCCGATGTTCTAGTCTTGTGCAAGCACCATCATTCGCAGCCGATCGACGTCACGCATGTAGGATCAACTGCATAAAATCTCCCTAAGGCGTTGTCGTACATCCTTGCATGAAGATTATGAAGATTCGTCTCCATATCGAACTCCTGACCGGTGAACCGATATTTACTGTCGATGTTGATCGTAGAACGCTGCACCGCTTAACACGAGACGAACCCGAAAACTGGTTTGGACGCCATCGCTCGAAAGGGTGGCTGTTCTCTTGATAGACACACCCGGCACTCGGTGCATCGGTAGTCTTAACGTCAAAGAACATTCAACGTGCAACTCTACTACGTTGCCCTGTGGGAGGACTCTTTTCTCTTGACTATTTCCTTTTTAAAATGGTTAGGGCGCAGCAGAATGATCTCTTAATAATCTTCTAGTTTTTACTGGTATCTGGAATTAAAATTCTTCTAGTCTCATGGGTTCAGATGAAACTGTCCCCGATTGAAAAAATATATCTATTCTTTGATGCAAGATTACTTTAAACTCTAAAGCTTTCGCATTTAGTTTACTTCGGATTTCTTCATCGACGCTGCGAAGCGGTTCCGTCGTCGTGAGAACAAAGGTTTTGAATTGATTGGGTTGAAGTATATGAGTGAAGTACTGAGATTTGACCCCTTCCTCCGATTTCTCAAGTTTTCCATCGTCAGTCAATTCTGCTAGAGTTGACTTAAACGAATATGATTTATCGCCGCCCGGCACAGATGCAGTGATTTCGCTGTAGTTATAAATAGCTATGGGGAAATTGCTCGGATTCAGAATATTGACCTTAATCTTAATCTTAATATGACTGTAATTTGGCAATTTGTTAGCTGCCTTGGTGTGAATATTCTCTAATGTCCTATCAGTAATACCCTTTGAAGCATCCAAATTAGTTAATGCGTTCGTAAGAATTGATCTCAGGAGAGGATATTGATTTTCTATTATCAAAGCTGTGAGGCGATATACAATATCACCACCAACAAGCAAGAAGTTTCTCATAGAACTAGAGTAATTTCCGGAACTCGGATCGACAAACCCGCCAACATAGAGATATCTTTTGGGGCTAATCTTGACGGCGAACCCATGTACATTGTTATTTAATAATTTCGTCACGTCCTTAAAATCGACATTGGGAAATGTCACTTTGTCTTGAGCCTTCAGCCATGCAATATATTCGATTGTAGCATAACCGCTTGAAACGTATTCAAGAAATCGATCAGCGATTACATCCTTGTTGGGATTTGGCTCATTTAGTGTTTCCAACCAAGTTTGGAGATTTTGTCTAATTGAAGCAAATTGCTTACGGACATCCTCGTTATCATCCTTCGTGTAACTCAAGTCAAGGTCTTTTAGTGGTGTATAGAGAGAGATCATATGAGTTAAAGGCGGAGTTGTCGGTTTCAATATCCTGCAAGGAGAAATCTAACTTCGAATTTTCGAATGAAGAATCCGATTCGTTTGGAAATTTATAATATAAGTCGATGGACTTTATTGAGACGGAAGCATTGGCATGACTGAGGGCATAGTTAATGTACCATCCGATGACACCCGAAAAGACCAAAGAAAGCGCTACTCCCAGGATCTTGTAGATATTCTTTCTATTCAATAAGTAATTAAAAAAATTCATAGAGTGCCTCCAGTTTGCTAAAAAAAAATCGAAAACATCATCTCAATGCGAAATGATTTTGATGACTGTGAATTGATTCGCGTTCTAAGGAACACCGGTTCATATTTCCAATTCGGATCGCTTGCGCAATCACTTGCTAATAATTACCTATTGAAGAATTGACTGATTAGTCCACGGTTTTTTACTATTTACGTTCTGGATTAACTTAAATGGGGAGGGCATGGGTTCCCCCCAATCACCCCAGCAGAACTAGCATGTTCGCAGGAAAATGTCAAGTTAATCAAAGTAGCCCACTACCCAACAGAGTTAAGTTCTAATTCTTTCATACCTGAATTTCTTATTTAACCGTAAATGACTTGTCGTGTTGAAAAGAAAATAAACAGCAAACAGGCCTTCGGTTAGTTATCAGCTGGGATTGTGGAAACGATAAGAACTGTCCGCCGGTGTCTAGTGCCATTTCCGATATTAAATCTTGTATTATAACCGCAGAGGACGCTAAGATCGCAAAGAAATTTTTGTAAAAAGGCTAAGAAACCTTGGGTCCTTGGCGACCTTTGCGGTGAATTAGTTATTGAAAAATACAATATTTGTTTTTGGAAACGGCACTAGCTATGGGGGTGCGAGGCTGACACAAGAGTCGGTTCCCAAACAAAGTGGAAATAAAGTACCTTATTTAATAGTCGCCGCATGAAGAGCCACGGGCAAATTGATGTCCCCCTTTTGATGAAACAAATATAGTGTATTCGATGATCTTCTGAGGGAGGGACGTTGACTGGAATGGGAAATTTGACTACTTTTGAGCTGCCATCAAAAGCTGCAGTATGCTTACATGAAAGACCTCACTTTCACACCAATTTTTCAACCCTTCGGAGAATCCTACTATGAATCTTCGGAATAAGACCGCCGTTGTCACCGGCGGAGCAATGGGGATCGGACTGGCGACCGCTCGCCGTCTTGTGGCGGAAGAATGTATCGTGACACTCTGGGATCTAAATGAAAAAGCGCTTAACGAAGCCCGGAAGGAACTTGCTGCCATTGGGACCGTTTACGCTCATCAGTGCGACGTTACCGACAAGAATCTCGTCTATCAGCTCGCGAAGAGAGCTGAACTGGAAATGGGAAAGGTCGACATTCTCATCAACAATGCCGGTTATGTCTCCGGCGGGGATCTCCTCGATCGCCCGGATGATGAGTGGGAGCGAACGATCGACGTGAACCTTACCGCGTTGATCTATACGACGCGGGCGTTTCTTCCGGGAATGTACGAACGAGACTGCGGCCACGTCGTCAATATCTCTTCTGCTGCCGGCACCATCGGGGTACCGGGACTTGCCGTCTACGCCGCGACAAAATGGGGCGTGTGGGGATTGACAGAGTCGCTCCGGATGGAGGCCTACAACCACAAGAAATACGGAGTAAAGTTCTCGACAGTCCATCCGGGCTACATCGCGAGGGGAATGTTCGAGGGGGCGCGGCTCGGTTTTCCGGGGCGGCTGATCGTCCCGTTGGTGAAAAGCCATGACGTGATTGCCGGTGCGATCGTCGACTCTGCTCTGAAGAAAGAGCGTTATTCCCCCAAGCGGCCGAGGACCGTCAACATGAACCTCCGATTTCGTGCGCTCATGCCGGACAGCTGGTTTCAGCACTTCCTTATTTTGATGGGCGTCGCAGGAAGCATGAAGTCGTGGTATGGACGAACCAGAGAACAAAACGCGGTGAAGCTATGACGACAACGACATCAATCCGGGAAAATGTTCCGTCTGTGAATCCCGCGACGGGGGAAACCATCGGGATGACGGAATTGAATACCGTCGCCGATCTCAACGACGCAGTCGCCCGGGCCCGGAAGGTCCAGCCTGCCTGGGAGGCGGCCGGTTACAGAGAACGTCGACGGCATCTCCTCCTCGTTCGCGACTATATCGTGGCGAACGCGGAATTGCTCTCAGACATCATTTCCCGCGACACCGGAAAGACGAAAATCGATGCGCTCAGCACCGAAGTGATGTCGGCAGCGATGGCTATCAGCTACTATGCCGCACACGCCGAAAAGATACTGAAGCGAAGGCGAATGAGCGGCGGGAGCCTTCTGACCTTCAACAAGCGTTCGTACGTCGACCGGGTGCCGGTCGGGGTCGTTGGCATCATCAGTCCGTGGAATTATCCGTTCGCGATTCCATTTCACGAAGTTGCGATGGCGCTGATTGCGGGGAACGCGGTCGTCCTGAAGGTCGCCTCACAAACGCTCCTGGTCGGAAAGGCAATTCAGGATGCCGTGGCGGCGGGGAATTTTCCCCCCGGCATTTTCACGCTCATCAATTTGCCTGGGTCGGTCGCGGGGAAAGGATTCCTCGAGTCGAACATCAGCAAGCTCTTCTTCACCGGCTCCGTTGCCGTCGGCAAGCAGCTGATGGCCAAAGCGGCCGAGCGGCTGATTCCCGTCTCCCTAGAACTTGGCGGAAACGATGCGATGATCGTCTGCCGGGATGCAAACTTGCACCGCGCAGTGAACGGAGCGCTGTGGGCGGGAATATCGAACGCCGGACAATCGTGTGCCGCTGTGGAGAGAATTTATGTTGAAGCTCCTGTCTATGAAGCGTTCGTCGCCCTTCTTAAGGAAAAGATGCAGAAACTGAAACAGGGACCGGATCAGAACTGTAACTTCGATGTGGGGGCTATGACAACGAAGGAACAGATGAAGAAAGTGCAGGATCAGCTCCGTGACGCCAGATCGAAGGGAGGGAAAATTTTTCAGAACCCTCCTTCCACGGGTGCGAATCCCGCGGGCATGTTCATCCCCCCGGCAATGGTTGAAGACGCCACCGACGACATGATGCTGATGAAAGAGGAAATCTTCGGACCCGTCCTTGGCATTGCTCGCGTGAAGGATGTCGATGAAGCAGTGCGAAAGGCGAATGCTTCAACACTGGGACTGACGGCCTCGGTCTGGTCCCGCAACAAGAAAAAAGCCCGCAGCATCGCCGCGCGGATCGAGGTAGGATCGGTGATGATCAACGACCACCTCATGAGCCACGGACTCGCCGAGACCCCATGGGGTGGGTTCAAGGAATCCGGGATCGGCCGCACGCACGGCTATCTTGGATTGGAAGAGATGACGCAGCCCCGTGTCGTCGTCGATGACATCCTGCCGGGGATGCAGAAAAATATGTGGTGGTACCCGCACGACAGAAAAGTCTTCGACGGGCTCCTGGGCGGACTATACTTCCTCTATTCAAAAAGCCTGACGAAACGCCTGGCAGGCGTTTTCAAGCTTGTTCCGGTCTTCTTCCGGAGTTTTCAAAAATAGAGGAAGGCATGTGTGCCCCCTTCGGGACGGAAGCCGAATTCCCCCACCACAGAGCGGGAAGGGCACGACTTTCCCGCTGTCGTATTGCTGGAAACAGAAAAGCCCTGGACGAGGTGCTAGGGCATTTGAGAGGCGGGACAGACCTTCAGTCTACTTCATCAGTAATATCTTCCTCGTTTGGATGAATTCTCCAGCTTGCATTCTATAGAAGTACACTCCGCTCGCTAACGTGCGCGCGTCGAACATAACCGAGTGAGCACCTGCAGTCTGTCGTTCGTTGACCAGCGTTTTGAATTCCCTCCCGAGGATATCATACACTTTCAATGTCACTAGACTGTTTACTGCTAATTGATAACTGATGACTGTCATGGCTGTGATTCAACTTTGCGGAGAGTGGGTTACTTCACCGCCATCAATTTCTTTGTCGGCACAAAACTGCCGGCTTCCATCCGATATAGATAGACGCCCGATACAAGTTCTGGGGCATCGAATGTAATGCTATACGCATCGGGTTCCTTTTCTGCGTTAACGTCTTACTTAGCAGTGTTGTTCTTCGCCAACGCAAAAGTCAAGACACCGGTATAATTGCTATAGATCAATTGAAGGCTTTTAGGAATTCCTTTACCGGTTTGAGTGAAGGCAGTAACCTGGTTATTGAGGAGCGAATCGACATACACCGCTGAATTATTTGCGTCAGTAATTCTTAATGATGCATTTCCTGTCGTTTGGCCGGTAACAGTCAATGAGCAGGCCAGAGAATCGGTTGAAAATGATAGAGTATAGGTTGCAGTCGACGAATACGATGCAGCGCTTAAATTAAATGAAAAAGCGTTTTGCGTATTTGCAACAACAGGCGTATTCATGTCGATCGTCGATATATTACCGCTGACAGGGTTGCCTGTGGTATCTTTTTTACAACCGGCAGAGATGCACGTCAAAAACAATAATGCGCTTGCTGTTATTTTGTTCATTTTGAATGTTCCTTTCAGGTGCCGCCGAACAGTTCCCGGCTCAGGGTGCCCCGGAACTTGTCGCCCCGCTATTTTACGATGGAGCTTTTTGTGCGAGCGTCTTTTTATTCACTCTGAAAACGCAGAACGCTTCCCTCATCGCAAACGCGAAACCAGAAGCTTCTCAGAATACAGTCTCCTCAACCCCGCCTTCCCCGGATTCGGCCAGTTTGTTGGTGCAATGTTAAACGAAAAGGGGATGATTGTCAAGCATGAGCGTCACAGTGTGGCTCCCAGTGCAGCGGTCCATCAGAGTCGGCCGGGGTCCATCGATATAGGTGGGGATGTGTGAGGCTTAAATTTTTATTGTCCATTTCAGAATGGAAGTAAACGGGGTTCGTTAGAACGGGAAATAAAAAACCCCAGAGGTAAACAGCTGGGGTTGGATGTTGCAGCCTAATACTATTTCAACAGCAAAAGTTTTTTTGTCTCGCTGTATGTCCCTGCCTGCAGGCGATAAAAATAAACTCCGCTTGCCATGTTTGCGGCATTCCATTGACGAGTGTAACTTCCCGCAGTCATTTCCTCAGAGACAATGACTGCAACTTCTCTTCCTAATGGATCAAATATCTTCAACGACACAAACGATCGTGATGGAAGGGCAAATGAGATTGTTGTCGAGGGGTTAAAGGGATTTGGGTAATTTTGCGACAGCGCAAAATTATTCGGTCCGCTGTTGGATGTTGCTACGAAGGTCGCTCCTTGCGTATTTCCGGATTGAAGCAAATGGTACAGGTACAAATGGCCCAGATTCACATACCACACGTTCGTGCGGCCGCTAATATAATCCAAATGGTCGACAAGGTAGCTCTTGTTGACATCGGTATACAAAACTTGAGGATGCCACATCATGTGGTAAACATCGCCTTTGGTAAGGATTGCATCGAAGAGTCCATTTAAAGAGCTGAGACTTGTGTCGCCCCCTCCCCACGACGGCGCGCCGAGTTCCACGGTAGGCAGAAAAGGCATAAAGTGATCGTGAACATTATCCCATGCCTGTAAGGTCGAATCACCGTACACATACTCGCGAGGCGATGTTGTATCAAGATTTGCATATAAACGAGCATCAAGATAACCATAGACCCCCATAAGAGTGTCTACCGCAGAATCATAATCTCCGTAAGGAGCAATCCAGGTATAAACATATTTATTCCCATTCAAAGAAAATAGCGGAGGAAAAGTGAGTGCCGTCTTAATATCCTGGGCAGAGCCTCCGATTTCGCTCACTGAACTATATTGCACTCGATCAATTGTCGTATCATAGGGAGTTGCAATATGGTTACGGCTGTGTGAAGCGACCTCCACGAATCCCGAATCAAGTTCGGCCTGGATTTTTGCCCACGTCGTGTCGGACGTATACCACGTAATCACTCCTCCCGTAAGATAAAGACCGTGCGAACGAAATAAGCGAATAATTGAGAGGCCTTCTATCGACATCCAATCTGCCCAGTCGTCGAATGTCGCTGTGACGACAGCCTTGCGATTGTCATAATATTTGCTGATCCCGCCGTACGCTATGGAGACCGGATTGTTTGATGCATCGACAATTTTGAGAATGAGGGAATCGCTCGCTCCGGAAAATGCTGCCGATACATACGCTCGATTGTTCGTGTAGTCGAATCGCACGGCTTCGATCGCATTAAATGTATCCGCCGACGTCTTTTCTCTTAATTGTACCCACGCTGAGTTTGATATTTGATGCTCCTCCAGAGCTTTTAAACCGCTGGATCCAGAGGGAACATCAATCTGGTACGTCATCGGATACAGGCATCCAAATTGAAAGTGCAGAGCATGATCGATAACAACAATGAATTCCTTATTAGATGAAATAGATGTTGTGAGTTGATCTCCATTATTGGCAAATGTGAAAGAAGTGATGCAGGGCCAAAAGAATAATAAAGTTAGATTTCGATAATTCATGTATTTTCCTATCAAAAAAGTTTTTTAGCTCGTAGAAGAGTTAACCCTTTACATACGTCAATAGCAGTATATCGAAAAATAGCATCAATAGAAATTATTTACTCCGCCGGCACATTCGAAGAATTTGTCAACTGGGTCAGCACTTCTCATCAAAGTCAATTCTCCGTTTGTGGATATCATCATTTCACGTACGGATGAATCATCATCAATCCTTCGGTGCAGGCGCAAAGTGAGTTCCTAAAATTTTTGTCTCCAATGTCAGACTGGGATTATAGGGCTTCGCCGTTCGTCGAGCCATATATTAGTTTTAGGTGCTGGCTCAATTTGTTATTCTCGCGTGCCGAAGGCATCCTTTGGAAAAGCGGGTCGAAGACTCCCCACGGGTCTATCGACCCGTAGGGTCGTTCCACGAATCTACGATTCGTAGAATCGTAGATAGACGACTCGGCGAGCCAAATAATTCTTTTTTACTCTATGATGGATGCCCACTGGAGTTTATCCCGTGCTTGACACGGGATGGGCACGACATTTTTTTTCAAATTGAATCATTACCTAGTTTTGGGTAGTGGGTCATTTTGGATGAATGTCATTGCGATCCCGCTCGAAGAGCGGGAGAAGCAATCCCTTCGTATAATGGAGATTGCTTCGTCGCTTCGCTCCTCGCAATGACATTAATCTTCAAAAGACCCCACTGCCTAGTTCTGAAAATGCTTGCCAATCCCGGAAGAAATTTGTTACCTTAACTGGTACACACTAAATGAAGGCGAGTCAATCTCATGAAAATAAAATTGCTGTTGTGCATTTTCACTTTATTGAGTTGGTCGATCACAGAAGAAGCTTCAGCTCAAACAGATAGTGTGGCCGGCGATGTAACATCGGTAACCCATTGGTCAAACAATTTAAAATTGTTCGTCAGTGAGGAATCTTACGGTTGGGATAAAAATGCATTCGACGATGCTGTATTAGATACAAGTAAACTTGTTATTTCCCGCGCTGTTGTTTACGGTGCAGTAACCCTGGCGACTTCTTATTCGACACGCGGGTTTGAAAACGAGTGGAATATTGCTCTTGGCAAGCTGACTAGTCGTGATGATCTTATGGTGCTCGACCTTGGCATTGGTGGGGTCTTTGGTGCAATCCCTAAAGCGGTGATCTCAGACCAGGTTGCATCGATAAGCTACTACAGCAATTCACCCGGCAACCCGCTAAAACAAGGAACGGCGACTTACACCTACAGTATTCAAGGATCGTATGTTGGCGCGACGATTCCGTTAGTATTGGAATGGCGATACGGAATGAAGCCCATTTCGCTGAATGGCCGTTTAGGCATTCTCTATCGCATTGCTTCCGTGACGGTAGACCGTAAGTTGTCGGCAAATGGATTTCCTCAAGATTACGACGTTCCACTGAATGAAGGGCGTTTTACGTATTTTAACGATTACGATTTGACGGAAAATTTTAATCGTAAGGCGTCGCAGCTCATCATTGCCGCGATACCATGTGTCGGGATAAGCGCCCGCCTGCCATTAACCTCGGTTGATAAAGGTTACGGCCTCATTGTCGGAGCCGACTTCGGAACGGCAACAAGGCTGTATATTGCAGTATCGTATTGAAGCTCTTTCAAGGATACCCGACCGCTAACGAGTTCGCTCAGGCATCAATGTTTTATGACAATGAGATATGCGCCGATGACTGGCCCGCGAGGCCGGCGGCCATTTCGATCCAACGGTGCATCTGCCGGAGCTGGTGCATACATCGGTTGGAACAGATATGCCGCATGGGCCACGGTATCGACGGCAATTGTTTTTGCGCCGGTCATCGTGGTGACGGTAGCAACGACGCTGTAACGGTCGGGGGAATCTTCGTGAACGATCGTTACGCTGCTGTCGCGGCCAGCCGGAATATAAATTAACTTTTCACTCGGATCCCAGCCAAGTGCGTCAACGCCTTCGCCGTTTGGAATTGTCGCGACGATCTTGCCGGTCGTCGCGTTAACGACTGCCGACATTTTTCCGCAACCGGTAAAAATCCTATCTGTGGTCCTGTCATAGGCGATCCCCGTCGGCCCATCGCAGGAATCCAACGGCCATAAGGAGATAGCCTTCATCGCTTTGGCGTCGATGACCTGGATAGAATTTTTTCTTTCAAGGTTGACGAAAAGCTTTCCTTTCCCATCGGTTGCTGCACCTTCGGGTGAATTATCCTCGAGTTGGGCTTCTCCCGTAATAACTCCGGCGTTTGGATCGACTGCGGTAGCAGTCCCGGGATTACTATGATTGGTTAGAATAATGCGGTCTGTGAAATCATCGTACATGATTCCGTCCTGTCCGCCGGCAGGAATCTTGATTTTCTTTATCGTTGAAAAAGTCGTAAGATCGAACATTGTGACGGTGGAATCTCCACGGTTAGTGATGAAGCCGTGATGGTATTTTTCAGCAAGTGCGATTCCGTGATTGTTCGGTGTATCCTGAATATCGCCGATCACCGTGCCTTTGTTTGCGTCGAGCACCATGACGTGGAAACCCCGTGAGACAAAGAGACGGCCGGTACCGGGTTCAGCGGTCAAATAGTCCGTTCCCCCTTCGCCGCCGATGCTGTATTTTTGGACCGTAAAGGTTTGCGACTGCAGACCGCTGATGAGTCCGATGAGCAGGGCAGTGAAAGTAAAGATTTTTTTCATATCATCCTTCTAAGTTATGTGTAATACATTTAATGTAACCAAATCCCTGCTAAATTGAACACACGAAAATCGTCGATAGGCCTGTTCCATCGGGTTGAAGGATTGGCTTTCCAGCGCTGCCGGCACTCTCCATATCGCGACAGCACGCTTGTCAAGAAGTGCGCGGTAAACGGCGCGCGTGGTGCATTGATATGGTATGTGATGCGTGTTGAGTTCATGCTCTTTCAGTGCCCTCACGAACCGTGCGCTGCGACTGGTGCGGGCGCCGCAATGACTGTCTATCTTCCTTTTGTAACTCGTTAAGGACGATGGTTCAGACTGAGACAAAAGTTCTCAAGAGTAGCCACAATTTCTTCTCTTTATCATCGAGAGTAGGGATCGCAGAAAGCCTTTCAAGGTAAATTCTTCTTTCGATCGAGCTGTTGTTTGAAAAAGTCACGATGTTTTTTGCTTCGAGAGATTTTAATTTTTTTTCAAGTTGAGCTTCATTCCAACTCTCGAGCCTTTCGAGCAGAATGGTTTGTTGCTCTTTTATTGTCGGTGGAAGTTCAAGGTGCCGAGACATAGTGATCCCCACAATGAAATTGAGTCTTACAGGTAAGCGTTGGTTAAGGACGTGCGATAGGAGTCCTCAATATTGCGGATGCTGTTTTTTGCTGTAAAACTATTTCTAATCAGACGCAGGCGAAATCTAACGAAACCTCGCATACCAACCTTCGGTAAAACTTTGGTCTCCTGACATCATCCAACTAAGCTGGACCGGAGAATAAGTTTCCACTGAAGTTTGCTCCCTCTCACTGAAATATCCAGAATCTCAGTTTTCGAACTGCTCCTCGCGATTGCAGACAGTTCCTTATGGAGATCGGAATACGACATACGCGGATGCTTTTCGGCGTCCATTGTAATAATGAACTCATTGCAGGTCTTGCATTTGATCCGCTTCCGGCGCGATGACTCAATATACTCAGTTTCGGAAGCCTTACCGCACAAAGGACATAATTGAACCAGAATAGAACTCATAATTTCTCAAAGTGATTTTTTGTTCCTGATGGAGCTAAGCTTTATCAATCAGACAGAATCCCACACCAACAAACCTTCGCTCGTGGGCTATGTGGTCGCTCAAATTTATGAGTAATCGATAGGAGAGTCAAGGCTTAAAAAAACATTGCTGGCTCTTTGTATTCTACGTTCTTTCGATGAAGAAGCCCAGGCCAGCGGCACGAGCATTTTCTGCTCTGAATCCAAGATTTGGCACAGTTGAACGTCGCGTAGCACACGTTGATTGAATTATTATGGCAATCCGTAAAAAAATTAAACTGAAAATCTTTCTAACGAAAAGAATTTGGTGTTCGTATTCATTCTATTGCCATAAACAAACGGATTAAGCCTCTGAGATGATGCGGTAGTCTAATATTATAGAGTTATTGCATCACCAAATCTGGTGTTCCTGGATTATGGGAAATTCCAGAATTAGAAATATTGTCATTGCAGCGATTCTCGGGGCCTATATGGTCCCAAGTATTCTTAGTCCAACGAGCCTTCTTGGACAATCGCTCATCTTTAAGCTCGATCCCTCTTTCACAGTTCAGAACGGCCGGAGCATTGATGTAGATGAGCGTCCATACTGGACGTCTCATAGACATCTCACATTTTCAGAACAACTCTCCGGCGATCAGATCCTCAACTCAGCCGAGCCTTGGATCAGCATCGTTGCTTCCCAACGTTTGAGCAATATCCCTGCAGTATTTATTCCGACTCCAATACCTCTTTTTCCACCCAATCCTCTTCGCGCACCCCCTCTTTCATAGTTAAATAACCTGATAAATTAACCATAAAAAATATTTGAAGTGAAAGGAGCGAAAGAGTATGGAGAAGACAATAATATCCGCTGTTATGCTGTTGGCCTTTCTATCCGTTATGGGATGCACCACGGAGCGATATGCGGAGTATATGAGGGAATGCCCAGCAACAACAGACACACCCTCAATCACGAAGAAGCAGGAGGTTGGCTCCTTGTCTCAGGATCGAGAGTCTTACTATCCATCATCATACAGACTCTTCTTTGCAAATACAGACCCACCATCAATGCTGAAGAAGCAGAACAAAGATAATCTCTATCCATCATCATACAGGCTTTTCTTTGCGTATACAAGTCCTTCCTCAGCGATGACGAAGCAAGGCGCACCATCCTCGCCACAGGATAAATATAAAGATTATTACTATCCTTCAACCTTCAGGCGATTATTTGCGAATTGAGGATTCAACGCAAACTAAAGAACAACAGAGCCCGGCGTACACGTCGGGCTCTTGCATATCAAAGCCGACCAATCTACATTCTTGCGATCATTAACACAGTCCTGAATTGCATGGTGGCGGTACACTTTCAAAGCAAATGCCATTCCTGCGAAAGCCGGTCGAAGGCTTGACTCGTTGAGAATCCATTAAATTGAAACTGGATGCCCGCCGAGGGGGGCGTGACAGATTCTTTTTGGCCTTAACCTTCAAAAAGTACCACTTGAGTCTGAAGGATTTACTGGAGCGCTGTAAAGGCCGCCCCTATCCGAAGGAGATCAAAATTCATTAAGGAGGCTGACCGGTTTGACGCCAAAAGCTGATTTAACAAAGGAGAGATATGATGATCGTATCGTTGGAGACCAAGTCCGCCATGGCAAATTCCTGAAAAGTTCGTACGGGCTGGCCGGTGCTTAGCTGCGTTGTTGTGCTTGCGGGTCGGATGCGTTTTATGTCCGCTGCGGCGGAGTTCACGAATTTCAACGAGTGATGTTCGCCTACGCGCACGATGTCAAACCCCTGCATTTTCCGCCATTGCTGCCCTCTCGATCACTTGCTGCATGTGTTTCTGACTGGGAACCACTCTTTCTGTTTTTTTGGTTTACAATAAGATTGCCAAATGTATAGACGCCAAGTTCCATGTCAGTTCCTTTTCAAATTGTTGTTAGATGGAACAACATAGAGACGGTCTCATTGTCGATGTTTACCCTTTATGCGTTTGGTGTGAACGGCGCCAATTTCCACCTGCCGTATGCGACAAATGCTGTCAGCACAAAGAGAAGCAGTGTCATAGGCAAAACATAGAATTCCCCGCGATAGATGTGCATGAGGTTTGCCAACAGCATGATCAGGGAAAGTCCTGCAGCTGCCAGTGACGCCAACTGCGGGCGAATCTTCAGCACAGCAGGAAGAATCAGGCCGATCGAGGCAAGCAGTTCGCATGTCCCGATAAAGCGGACCAACGGGGCGGGGGTATAAGCGACCCAGAAGATGGTTTTCACGATAACCTCAAGATCGCCGAATGCTTTTTGATATCCTGCCATAAGATACATTGCAGCCAGCACGACCTGCAGTATCCACAGGATGATGTTGAGCATTTTGCCGGATGTTTGTGGTGTCATGAGCGTACTCCTTTGTGTTGACGGACAATAGCAAGTATTTACCTGTTTTGAGAAACGTTATCAATGTAACGATGTTATTTTCTTTCCAAGGATGTAACCAAATGCCGCACAGCGGGACTTTGCTTCTTTCTCTTGCAACAAGAAAGAAGAAGGGGTCAATCAAAACGTTGTCATCGAAACTGACTCACAACCCAAGGGTTCTGCGGCTTCACCGCGGTTTTGTCATCCCATCCACTTTCATTTTAGGAGAGGATTTAAGATCGGGTAAAGGGAGTTCGCCTTTCGTCGAAATGGGGATCTGAAATTTAAACGCTTTTAAATCTATCTTGAAGTTGATATCCAATTGGAATGGGATCGTTTTTGCCCCGCCCAGTATCGCCTTTGTCAATGCTTCGGCGGATTTGAATACATGGACGTAATTAATCTCCAAAGGTAATTCCAATTTTGATTTACTACTCGCGGGAATTGAGAATTTTACATCCTTTCCGACTGCCGTACTGTTCCCCTTTAAGAATAATTCGTAATCTGCCAAGACATTCGTTATTGCAAATGAATTTGGATTGTCTACGGCATAAACAAAAACAACATCGGTCTTTTCCATCGTAACACTTTTGATCTCAACGGTATCAAACACGATAGTTGGTTTCTTGGGGGGCGAGAGTTTCCCTTTTGGCAATTGTGCGTAGACCGCACTTACGGTGCAAGCAAAAAGCAAAAAAGCTGTTTTGGAAAGTGGCGTGTTCACGGTTGATCCTTTGTTCAGGTTGATAGAATGTCGACAAATGTACTTACGAATGCTTGTGATCTAAAAAGCAATTTCTTAATACCCGTAATGCTCCTTATAGAATATATCATCAATAAATATGCGATACCAATGTTTTCTGAAACCAGCTACGAGTAATGGCCGGGTATGTTCGATTCGAATAATATGTTTTTCGTCCGAACCAACGCGAAATTCAAATCGGTGGGTCAGCACGAAAGAAATATGAGTCGCCGGGTTCAAAGGACTTTTAGAAGCGACCTCTTTATTGTCCACCAGAATTTTTACTTGTCCCGTATACCTATTTCGAGAGAATTGCAGTGTATGCTTTTCCTTATTACCAATTTCAACTTCAAATTCCATACGTTATTCCTTCCTTGTCGTGCTACTTCTTCGGGTGTATCATGCTCTGGATGAATTCCGAAATGGTCGATTTAAAAACCGGCAGCGATTCGGAATGGACATACATCATGTGGCCGGCGTTGAAATATTTCATCTGGATCCTGTCTTTGAGCCCCGGCAGAATGTTTCCGAGATGGTCAACCGTGTACTCGGTTGCAAAAAACGGCGTCGCCAGGTCGAAGTATCCGTTCAGAATAAGAACATTCAGATATGGATCCTTGGACATGACATCGGCAAGATCGCCCGACACATCGGGATACCCCATGTACCAATCGGATCGCTCTCCTCGTTTCCAATCCCACTTAAATTCTTTGTTGTCGTACGCCTGCACATTGTATGTTTGATCGATCGGGTAGTTCAGGTCCGTGTGATAGTAATCCATGAAGTCCGTAATGAACACGGGACTGATCGACGAGCTTTGCGGATCGTAGCTCGAATACTCGCTCAGTAAGTCGGGCGTTGGGCCTTCGTACCGGGAATCCAGCCTGCCGACGGTCACTCCGCGGTCTCGCAGCAGCTCTTCCGTAAATTGCGGCTCGTTCAATCGAAGGTTCGCTTTCTTCCAATAGAGTTTCGATATGCCGGTATATTGATAGAGCCTGTCGATCACCTTATTCAGCTCGGTGCTATCGGTTGCGAAGCCTTTGAAGAGCGCGTCGGCGTACTCTCCCATTGCGAACTGCCGTACCTCTCCTAAAAGAGAATCGAGGTTGGTTACCTGCGTTGGGAGAGCGTGGTGGTACCACGACACCGCGGCATACGTGGGAAGATAAAAGATGTACGGCAAATCGTTTCCTTTCGCGAACTCGAGCGTCTCAAAATTTAACACCGTCGAGACAAGGATGACACCGTTGACGGCAACGCCCATATTTTCGAAGAGGTAGTCGGCAACGCCGGCCGACCTCGTCGTTCCGTAACTTTCACCGAGCAAAAACTTCGGTGAATTCCACCGCACGTTTGCCCGGATATATTGAAAGATAAATTGACTTACGGATTTGATATCCTGATCCACTCCCCAGAAATCCGCTCCTTTGGCTTTGCCGACCGGTTTGCTGAAACCCGTGCCAACCGGGTCTATCATGACCAGATCCGTAACATCGAGGAGTGAGTACGGGTTGTCTTCCATCTTGTACGGTGCGGGAGGGGTTGCTTCGGGGTCGTCGATAACCACTTTTTTCGGTCCCAACGCCCCCATGTGCAGCCAGATTGAGGACGAGCCGGGTCCGCCGTTGTATGCGAAGGTGACAGGGCGATTATCCGGAGATGCGGTTCCATCCTTTGTATACGCCGTGAAACCGATTAACGCGATCGGTTTGTCTTCTCCGCTTTTTAAAAGAAATGTTCCTGCGGTGGCGGTGTAATGGATCTCACGGCCGTTGATCGTGATGTCGTGGTGAGTGACAACCTGGACAGGTTTCGGTATTTCACCTTCAGTCGTGTCGTGTTTTTGTTCATCCGGTTTAGGCTGAGCGAATCCGCCTATTGTACCCAGGATAAGTAGTGCTGTTAATAGAAATGGTTTGACCATAGCGATGCTCTCCTTGATTGGATTTTTGTTCGGTTCGCTCATCGGGACGTTTGAATATCTTTTGGCGGGATGAAGCAATACGACATTCGACACCTTCCTACAGAAGTGTCCGATAAAGATTTATTGAAAATCAATGTAGTGCGATAGGGCGCAAAAAGCAACAGGAGAAATTGAAAGGAAATGATGGCTGAGAGCTAAGATCTTTGCAGTTTAAAAAAAGAATTCTGTAAAAAAAGAATTCCTCGGTAGTGTTGCGATGGCGTGGAAAAATGTGTAAATTCCCGACATCAAATCCCGCTTGAACGTCTCCGTTGCCGAGAAAATCTTTTTATTTGAAAAGTCATCACTGCTTATAACGTATGGCTGAGAATAGCGTCGACTACATTCGGACAGCTCTCGACGAGATATATTCTTCAGACTCCCGTCGGATTCTCGCTACGCTTATCCGCCTCCTCGGAGATTTCGATACGGCAGAAGATGCGCTTCACGATGCCTTTGCGGCCGCGGCGGACCAATGGCCCGCGGAAGGTATTCCCGCCAATCCTCGCGCCTGGCTTATTTCTACCGGCCGATTTAAGGCAATCGACAGCATGCGGCGACAGGCCCGGTTCAATTCTTCTTTGGACCAGGTTGCGGACCGGCTCGAAGCTGATACTCCCGATCCGCACGGCGAAATCGACAAGGCCATCGGGGACGACGAGCTCCGCCTGATTTTCACATGCTGCCATCCGGCGTTAACTCCGGAAGCTCGCGTTGCGCTCACACTGAGAGAAGTCTGCGATCTGACAACTGAAGAAATTGCCCGTTCATTCTTAACCACGCCCCCGACTCTTGCGCAGCGAATTGTTCGCGCTAAAGCCAAAATTCGGGAGGCACGGATCCCTTATGAAGTTCCGTCGGAAGCTGAATTGCCTCGCAGGCTCGCCGCTGTGCTGCATGTTATTTATCTCGTGTTCAATGAGGGATATTCCGCCACGTCGGGTGAATCGGTCACCAGGGAAGACCTTTCCCGTGAGGCAATTCGTCTGGGCCGGCTGGTTTTGCAGTTGCTCCCGGAGCCGGAGGTGATGGGTCTGCTGGCGTTAATGCTCTTGCAGGAATCGCGCCGTCAAGCGCGTACGACGCCGGCAGGAGATCTGATTTTGTTGGAGGAGCAAAACCGTCAACTGTGGAACAGGGAGCAAATCAATGAAGGAATCGCGCTGGTAGAACGAGCACTCTCTTCAAGACGTTTCGGTTCGTACACACTGCAAGCTGCAATAGCTGCAGTTCATGCCGATGCTTCGAGTGTAGACCAGACGGATTGGGCTGAAATCGTGGGACTCTACGATGTGTTATTGCGGATCCATCCGTCGCCGGTGGTCGAACTTAATCGCGCTGTCGCTGTGGCGATGCGCGATGGCCCTCAAGCTGGGTTGAATATCATCGATGCAATTCTTGCCCGAGGAGATTTGAGCGACTACTACCTGGCGTATTCGACGAAGGGAGAGCTTTGCCGCCGTCTTGGCCGTTTGGATGAGGCAAAAGCAGCGTACGACCGGGCTCTTTCCCTTACACACCTTCAGCCTGAGAAGCGATTCCTGAAAGAAAAAATAAAACAATTGGGATGAAAAAATACATGAGGTTGTCGATTTTCGCGTTGGCCAAACGACTAATACATGAAGCCAAGCCGAAGTCGACACTTCGGAAAAAAAATATCACCTATCTTAAAAGGAGTCACCATGCGATTTATGATGTTTATGATCCCGCCGGAATACCAATCTAATGCGCCTGCCAATCAAAAGGCGAAAGCTAACTTTGCACCAAGTGCAGAAGCGGTAGCGGCGATGGCCAAATACAATGAAGAGCTGGCGAAAGCCGGCGTTCTCGTCTCCCTCGAAGGGCTTCATCCTCTCTTAAATGGAGCCCGCGTCGCTTTTCGCGATGGAAAGCAGATCGTAACCGATGGGCCATTCGTCGAGGCAAAAGAAGTTGTCGGCGGTTATTGGATGATTAATGTGAAATCGAAGGAAGAAGCTGTCGATTGGGCAAAACGCTGCCCAGCGGTCAAGGTTGAATCGGGTGCGGTGATCGAAGTTCGGCAAGTTTTCGAATTATCGGAATTTCCTGATGATGTGCGCAAAGCGGCAAATGAAACGGCAATCGCAGATGCGATGAAGAAAAGAACGTAAAGTTCGAAAAAAAATTACAGTGAAGAGTTGAAACTGAATAGCTTTTTTTCGCCGACAGGGAATTACTCCGGGGATCAATCCTTCGCGGTGGTGCGGAAGGCAAATGGCAAAATTTCAGTGACGGAAGATTCTAATGTACACACGTAGCAGCGACTCGGCAGATTTATCTCAAACCATCCATTTTTGGAAGATGTGTGAGAGATCCGGTCCGCGGCTCGCTCATCTTCGAACATTCTTGTTCTTGTGTCATTGAGAGTCAAAGTCTTTGCACTCGCATCCGCTTTGCCACCATTCATATTTATGCGGGTAAATGCAAAGGATAGAAATGCCGCCGCCCACGGCTTCGGGATGTGCTAAAATTTCAAGCCCGAGGAGAGTATTCATTTCTACGGTAATCGAATCTCTGCCATGCCCGAGGTACGCGGGATGCGTCGAGAGGAATCTGTCGATTTCTATAGTGTTCCCAAGCTCAATCTTCATCGGATATTTACCTACCTTCATTTCTTTTCCTCTGATCAGGGAGGTGTCCCCATTTTTCAGGATGTTGATGTCGTGAAACTCCACGAGATAAGAGCTTGCAACCCCATCCTCGAACCCGAAGAATGCGACCGACACATAATCGCCCCGTACGCCGCTGGCAATTTGTCGTTGAATGGTTCCAGTGTACGGTTCGAGAGTATTGAGGGCTTGTTTTTTGAAAAATGAAGCAATGGCGGAAAGGTTCGCGCCATTCCTACACGCTTGACGCGCGTCCCGTTCAATAGCATTCTGTCCGTCGATGAAGGGAATGGCATTTCCGGAGATGGCGAAATACACGCTATCATTTCCACGAAAGACTTTGCACCCGTATCCAACACCGGTGAGAGCGTTTTTCTTGTTGAATTCAGTGAACTTACTGTCAACTCCGATGACAATTGCATCATGGAAGCAATATCCGAATACCGCCGTTCCTCTATGAATTTGGCCGAGACAAATGCTGGAGGTAAAAAGAAACATCAGGAATGTCATGGAGTTGGATTTCATGTAGAACGCCTCGCTAGTGGAGTGGCATGAGATGACGGTTTTTCTTCGCCGTGGAGTGTTGTTGCGAGCGATTGGACCTCTTCATTTTCGAGATAGATAGAGTTTTGCTCTATAGAATATTAGAAGCTATCTCAAAAACCCCTGTGAGTGTCATTGCGGGTCCTCGCCGAGTCGAGTCTTCGACCGATGTTCCTTATAGGGACGAAGTCCCGAAGGGATCCCGTACAGCGGGACAATCCACATTTTGGAGGAGATTGTCCCGCTATACAGGATGCCGTAAAGCGGCACTTTGCCGCTCCGCTTCTCGCAATGACCGTGCTTTTATTCTTGAGATAGCTTCTAGTGTTGCGTCTCAGCATTGTCTTCAATAAGTCCCAAAGGGACGACATGTTTGTAGAACAAGAAACCGCCAAATTTTCGAAAGCTCCACCAGGAGCGTCATGTTTAATTGTTCAAAGTATTTCCGAGACGCGACACCAGCTAATTTTCTTAGCTCTCTCCCTGGCACATTGATGCAAAAATGTAGGTGTAAACGATGGAACAATCAAGCAAAATTGGCTTTTCTTCCTTTTTGTATCGTGGTCGAAAAGAACGTCAGCCGGCCGCCGGCATGGACATTAATTTGATTTCAATCAGCGCATCCCATCCTTTTACACCTATCGAGAGTCATACTAAAAATATGGCCGACCTTGAAAATGTTTTTCCGTAACCTTACAACGGGTTTTGCCGTATGCTATGAAAATGTTAAATGTGAAAAACTTGAAATTTGTCAAGAGCTTAATCCTTCCGGCCTTTCTCTTCGGCATCCTTTGTGTTTCCGCAGCTGTAGCCGCAGAAATTTCAAGGAACCAGAAGGGTTTTTCGGCGACGGCGGTAAAAATTCAAAATGATATTGAGCTCACCGGAAAGCTCTCGGACCCGCATTGGGCCTCCGCACCAACCATCGAATGTCCATTTGAGATCCAGCCGGGTGAGAATACTCCCGCAAATCAGCGGACTTTTGTAAAAATACTTTACAATCCACGGTTCATTTATTTTGGCTTTGTTTGTCGCGACAGTGCGCCGTCCGCAATCCGTGCGCATATTTCGGACAGGGATAATATTTTTAACGACGATTTTGTTTTCGTTGCTATCGATACATACGAAGACAATCAACGTGCGTACGAATTCGTTGTTAATCCGTACGGAATACAGGGTGATTTGATGCGGACGGGAAACAATGAAGATGCAAGCTGGGATGCAGTTTGGTATTCAAAGGGGACAGTCAACGACACAGGCTATGTCGTTGAAATGGCGATACCGTTCAAGAGTATACATTTTCCATCCAACAAATCGCAGGATTGGACGGTGATGGTTATCAGAAACCTTCCGAGGGCCAGCCGGCAGCAATTTTCCTGGACTCCGTTTGACAGAAATGATCCGTGTTCCATCTGCCAAGGAGGGACCTTACGAGGACTCCAAGACCTTGAAGCAACGGGTACAATGGAAGTTCTTCCCTATGCGATGGGATTTCAAGCAGGAAATCTCACCAACGCGGATGACCCGACATCGGAATTTTCAAACGGGAAAGTAAGCGGGAGAATCGGCGGCGGTGTGAAGTTTTCGCCCAACCCAAGTTTATTCGCGGAAGCTGTCATCAATCCGGATTTTAGCCAGGTTGAATCCGACGCAACGCAGATCAGTGTCAATTCAAACTATGCAATTTACTATGCCGAGAAACGGCCCTTCTTTTTGGACGGTGCGGACATCTTCAATACCCAGTTGACTGATTTTTATTCACGGGTGATCAACAATCCGATTGGTGCTGCAAAACTTATTGAAAAGTCGGACGGGCTTACTCTTGCCTATCTTACCGCGAGCGATAGAAATTCTCCTTTTACCATTGCCGGAGAAGAAGGAAGTTCATCGGTCGAAACTTCTTTACAATCGTATTCGAATATTCTTCGCGCAAAATACGATTTTGGAACGCAATCATTTCTTGGTGCGCTGGGAACGGCAAGGAATTTTACCGATGCGCACGATTACACGGGCGGCATCGACTGGAACATATACCTTAACTCCAATTATTCGATCCGCGGACAGCTCTTAGCTTCGAACACAAAAGAAATTAACGATACGACGATATTCTCCGACGACAGTTACTTCGGCAGCACAAAGTATACGCCCGGGTTCGATGGTCAAACATACAGCGGCTCCGCTCTGTATACACAGTTTCGCCGCGATGCGAGAGATTACAGTTTTTATCTGACATATCAAGATATTTCACCGACGTTCCAGGCAGAAAGCGGATTCATTACCGGAAATGATTCGCGCATCATCGATCTGCAGAACTACTATGATTTTTATCCGCTGAATTCGTTGATCGATCTTGGTCAACTGTGGATGGAAAACAATCTGCAGTTTGATTACAATAGCGCTCGTAAACAGGATTGGACAGCGGCAGGAATATATCTACAGCTGAAGAGTCAGACCAATATCAATTTATTTTTTTTACCGTACAACGAAGAATTATATCATAGTGTACGGTTCAATAAGATCAATCGCGGCGAACTCCAAGTTAACTCCGCCCCCGCGGCGTATCTTTCCGTATCAACCGATATAGCGATTGGCAGGTTTATAGACCGCGATTTAGCGCTGTTAGGATACGGGCATAATATTTCGGCATCCGCGACGCTCAAACCAACGTCTCAATTGGAGCTGGATCTATCGTACTCCCGCTCGCGTCTCTCGGATGTTTCGACGGATCAGCTTTTTTATGATGGATACATTGCACGGTGCACGGGAATCTATCAATTCAGTTCCGACGTTTTTTTCCGCCTTATCGGACAGTATGACCAATTCAGCAAAGCAGTTGAAATTGATCCGTTGCTGAGTTACAAGTTAAACCCTTTTACCATCTGCTACGCAGGGTCGACGCACGACCTGACGGACTTTGATAACCCCTACGGCTTCGTGCAAACCGAACGGCAATTCTTCATAAAGGTGCAGTATCTCTGGAGAGAGTAAGCAGACGGTACCATCGATAAAGGCCCGGGATCATCACGAACGCCGGGTTTGCTTCACGGGCAGCATTCTACTTTCGCCGCACCAATTTCTTCGGTTGAACCAAATTCTCAGCCCGCAACCCTCCTTTCTTACTCTACATTAGCCCAGCCTGAAATGCTCTCATGTCTTCAAAGCGAAGCACGAGACCAACTATACCTAAGACAAATTCAGCCGAGTCCGCATCGTTTGACTGGTACGGTTTTTAAATCGTCGTCTGATTTTGACAGAAGGACCTTCGTCGCTTCGCTCCCGCAATAACATTCATCCAAAATGACCCACTACCGAGCATTGTTCCTATTGTGCAATTCCAAAAAATCTTCGTATATTTGTGCAAGGAAAAATTGACGAACATGGAAACATCGCTGAAAAAGAAAATCATTCTGGTCGGCGACAAGGTGCTGGTTGCACCGGAAAAGGACCAGGAGAAAACGTCGCATGGATTGTATTTGCCCCCCGGTGTCAAAGAAAAAGAAAAAGTTCAGAGCGGGTATATTGTCAAAGTAGGTCCGGGATATCCCGTCGTCAATCCGAATTATGTCGACCAGGAACCATGGTCGACAACCCCTAAAGATCCGGTGAAATACATCCCGCTTCAGGTTGAAGAAGGAGACTATGCGATTTTTCTTCGGGACGCGGCGATTGAAATAGAATATGAGGGGGAGCAATATCTTATCGTTCAACAGTCCTCTCTCTTAATGCTTATCCGGCGGAGTGCGTATTCCGAGATCGGACCATGAACAAAACGCATGACCCCCTTATTTTCAGCGAAGCAAACATTCACGTACAATTACAGTCAGCCCCGTATACACAGGGATTTTATACTCTTCGATTCTACACAGAGAACGGGAAACCCGCCAAGCATCCGACAGATACAATTTCCGAGTTTTATCTTTATCCATCGGGAGGGACGTTGCGCGACAGCACGTTCAACCTCGTGTTTTACGATTCTCAGTTCGATACGTACAGGGGGTTTAAGCCGCCGCATTTGAAGAAGTAAGAGATAAGAGATAAGAGATAAGAAATAAGAAAAAAATAAGAAGGAAAAAGTAGAAAAGCGATCTTGAAAAGTGTTTATCCTTTTGCACGAATAAAGCAATCGAAAGGTACTCAATGCAGCCTGAAGAGATATTAGAAAGTATCAGCGGAGGATTTTTTGCTCTCGATGCGGATTTCAAGTTCACGTACTGGAACCGTGCCGCCGAAGAGGGAACACGCTTCCTCCGGGACCAGGTGCTGGGGAAACATGTGTTCGAGATATTTCCAAACGCGGAAAGAGCCGAGTTGGGCGACCGCTACCGTACGGCGATGGCAACGAAATCGTTCCAATCGTTTGAAACGAGTTACCGGGACAGTAATTTTGAAGCCTGGTACAACATCCGCATTTATCCGAACGAAAACGGGCTTTCCGTTTTCTTTCAAGACATCACTCATCAGAAGCAGCAGGAGCGCCAGCGGGAAACGTTGCTCGAAATTTCGCACGTGATCAACACGAGCAACCAGCTCGACGACCTCTGTGCGCAGGTTGTCCATACGATTGCCGCCCGGTACGACCTTCCGTTCCATCATGTGCTGATGTATATATTCCGCCCGCAGGATGAAAAAATTATTTTGGTTGCTCCCGAGCTTCCGTCGCTCGAATGGGAAAAGAGCCTTACGGCGCGGTCGGTGAACGAACACAATTCCATCGCGTGCATCGATACTGTTATCACCGGCGCGCCGATAATTACGTCGGACGTATCGCGCAGCTCGTATTACGCCATAGCGCCGGAGATGCTGGTGACGTCGGACCCGAAAACAGTTCTTGCCATTCCGTTAAAAGTGGAAGGCGAGCTTGTCGGCGTGATGGAGATGTTGATGAATGCCGACCGGGCATTTGCCGAACGGGAACAATCCTTCCTCTCCCTTATTGCCAACGAGTTAGCCGTCGGGATCAGTCGCAGGGGGTTGATCGACGAGTTGCGCGTGAAGAACGTCGACCTCGAGATTCAACGGGCGCAAACGCAGGACGCTCACGAAACGTTGAAAAAATTTCTGGCATTCTTCAGCCACGAGCTCCGCTCACCGCTGAATTCGATTATCGGATTTTCGGAATTGATCCAGCTCGATATGCCGAAGCTCGATGCGGCGACAGTCTCTTCGTATGCATCGTCGATCAATCAAAGCGGAAAACATCTTCTCCAGCTTATCAACGATATTCTGGACCTGTCGAAGCTCGAAGCAGGCAAGCTGGAGCTCCATTACATGAGCATTCCAATCCGGAATTTCATCGACGCGCTGACGAAGTCGCTCCAGCCGCAGATGGAAGAAAAAAAGCTTTCCTTCGAGGTCCGTGTTGCGGAGGAGCTTGACGACATCGTCGCCGATGACGTTCGCCTCAAGCAAATTCTGCTCAACCTTGTTTCAAACGCGATTAAGTTCAGTCATCCCGAAAACACCATCAAGATCAACGTGCTGCGGGTGGAGAACGCGGTTGAGCTCAGTGTGCAGGATTCGGGCGTCGGCATCAGGGCTGAAGAATTGCCGCGCCTGTTCCTCCCGTTCCAGCAAACATCTGCCGGAAAGAGAAAGCAGGAAGGGACGGGCTTGGGTTTGTCGATCACCAAAAAACTCGTGGAACTTCACGGGGGTTCCGTCACGGCGGTGAGCGAGTGGGGAAAAGGAAGCACGTTCGTTGTCCGAATGCCGATGATGATCAACTCCCGCAGCGAAAGCGACGAAATTGCGGAAAACATCGCCGGTATCCTGAGGCCGTCATCGGAGCCGCAGCGGGTGCTTATCGTGGAGGACAAGCCGCATGCCAGGCAAATCCTGCAATCGTATCTTGCAGAAGCAGGCTATGTGATCGAGACAGCGGCGAACGGCATCGAAGCTCTTGACAAAGCAAAATTGTGGAAACCGGATGTCATCACGCTCGACATTCTTCTTCCCGTAAAAGACGGCTGGCAGGTGCTTCGCGAGCTCAAACAGCATCCGCTGTGCAAGGACATTCCGGTCATCATCATCTCTATGCTTGACGAACGAAACGTCGGTTTCGGGCTTGGCGCTGTCGATTATTTTGTGAAGCCTGTCCAGAAAGACGAGCTCCTCGAATCGCTCCGGAAAGTAACTTCGGGGTTGAGACAAAAACAGTCGGCTAAAATTTTAGTCATTGACGACGACCGTTCCGTGATCGACCTTGTGCAGGTGATTCTGGAATCCGAGGGATGCACCGTTTTGAAGGCGTTGGATGGAAGGGAGGGGTTGCGTCTCGCACAGGAAGAACATCCCGATCTTATCATTCTCGACCTGGTGATGCCGGAGATATCCGGGTTCAACGTGGCGTACCAACTGAAGCACAACCCAAAGACACAGACAATTCCCGTTATCGTCATGACGAGTATGGAGATTGATGATGAAACGAGAGAACAGCTGCGGGGATTTGTCGTCAGCTTGATGAAAAAATCCGGATTTACAAAGAAAGATTTACTGCAGGAAATTTCGGCCATAGAAGGCAAGCGGCAATAACATTGATGGCAGTCTGTTTCTATTCTTGTTTTGTCGCGCGGTAGTTCTTATATTTCTTGTAGACAAGAAACATCTTGATTGTTACTGAGCCCGGCTAGGGTGTTCTGTTTTTCAACTTGGTAGGTTGGACTTGAGAGAGAAAAAGAAATTAATCCTCCATGTCTGGCTCAGCCTGGCTAGAGCGTCCCGCTTTTTGGACGGGAAAGTCAAATTCGGGGGAAAGAAATAAAAAATCAATCGGGGTGTAGCTCAGCCTGGTTAGAGCGTCCCGTTTTTTAGACGGGAAAGTCAGGTTCGGGGGAAAGAAATAAAAAATCAATCGGGGTGTAGCTCAGCCTGGCTAGAGCGCTTGCTTTGGGAGCAAGAAGTCGTAGGTTCGAATCCTATCACCCCGACAAAAAATCCCTTTCGGCAAATCACCGACGGGGATTTTTTTTCTTGTCAGGAATTAATGCGGTTTTTCGGCAGATATTGGCTAACGATGATGTTATCTGCGAAATCTGGTATCTGAGTTCAATCTGTGAAATCCGAGAAATCAACAATCGTTGCTGTTTGAGAAATGCCCAATTTCAAATTTCTGCGGATTTAATTTGAGAAACACGGCATCGCTTGATTTAATGTGCGCGTTTTGAACCCTCAACCCTTTTGAGCCGGAATCGGTGAAAACCGCTCATCGGCTTTTTGAGCGCTTTTCAGGGCAAACGATTCCCCTCTTTTTCCCTCCGACCGGCTTTCCTTGATTCTCTTGCCTATTTTCATTATTATTTTCTCAGTGATTCGACGTCCGAAGCCGATTGAACACATGTCCAAGCACACCGTTCACTCATTCCCGTTTCCATGAAACAATCGCAAGTGAAGTCCAAAACCTCGTCGCGCAAAAAGGATCATGTGCTTCTCACCGTGAACCGGGACGTAGCATTCCGCGGCAAGAGCACGGGGTTTGAACACTGGGAATTTGTCCACAATGCGCTTCCCGAAATAAATTTCTCCGACATTTCCACCGAGACAATGTTCCTTTCCAAGCGGCTTTCTTTTCCTTTTATGATTTCGTGCATGACGGGGGGGTATGCCGACGCGAAGCGCATCAATAAAAATCTTGCCGAAGTGTGCGAAGAACACGGCGTTGCCATGGGGGTCGGCAGCCAGCGGCAGGCATTGGAAGACACGACGTATCATTCGTCGTTTAGTGTAGCTCGTGAAGCGGCTCCAACGATTCCAATTGTCGGAAATATCGGCGCAGCGGAAGTTGCAAAACTCGCCGACGCTTCACCGGTCCAGCGTCTCGCGGACCTTATTCGTGCAGACGCCTTCGCCGTTCATCTCAACCCGTTGCAGGAATTTCTTCAGCCGGAAGGGAACGCGAACTTTCGCGGCGTGCTTCGCGGAATTGAAACGCTCGTCCGCGGATTGTCAATTCCGGTCATCGTAAAAGAAATCGGTGCCGGTATTTCAAAGGATGTTGCGCAGCGACTGATCAGCGCAGGCGTTGGTATCATCGATGTCGCCGGCGCAGGCGGCACAAGCTGGGCCGGTGTGGAAATTCTCAGAAGAAAAGAGAGGCACGTGAACGATCTTTTTTGGGATTGGGGAATACCGACCTCCGAGGCGTTACGCCAAGTCGCCTCGCTCAAAACTTCATCGCCGGGCCTCAGCCTGATTGCATCCGGCGGGATGACGAACGGCCTCGAAGCGGCCAAAGCTTTTGCGCTTGGTGCAGATATGATCGCAGCGGCTCGTCCGATGCTGCAAGTGCTGATGGCGTCCGGCAAGAAGGGCCTGTCCGGCTGTCTTGACCGATGGATGAATGAATTTAAGGGGAGCGATGTTCCTTGTCGGTGCTCCATCGCTGAAACGTTTGCGTGAGGCGCCTCTCGTTCAAGTGTAATCGCACTCATTTTCTCCTATCAATACTCTCATGAAACCGTTTATCTTGCAGTATCAACGTTACAAAGAAATTGTGGATCGGCAACTCCGCTCGTGCATAAGGAAAACTGAACCCTCTTCTCTCTATCAACCCGTACGGTATGTTCTTTCGGGAGGGGGGAAGAGAATCCGCCCGTTGCTTGTTCTCCTTGCGTGTGAATCGGTCGGCGGGTCAGCGCGGCAGGCCGAGCACGCTGCCGTTGCGATCGAAATTCTCCATAACTTTACGCTCGTCCATGACGACATCATGGACAACGCTGCGTCGCGCCGGGGCCGAGCAACAGTGCACACGAAATGGGATACGAACATCGCTATTCTGGTCGGTGACGAACTCGTCGCGCTTGCGTACCGCGAATTGTTGAAAACGCAGTCACCCTCGATCACACGCGTCGCCGATGTTTTCACGGAAGGCGTGGTCGAAGTCTGTGAAGGCCAGGCTTATGATAAGGAGTTTGAGACACGGAAACATGTTTCTCTCGACGAGTACCTCCTTATGATCGGCAAGAAAACCGGTAAAATGGTTTCCGTGGCATCGGAGATGGGAGCGGTGATCGGAGGCGGAACCGCATCTGAAATCCGCGCGCTGAAATCGTATGGCACCTCCATCGGCAGGGCATTTCAAATCCAAGACGATCTGCTCGATGTCGTGGCAGATGAAAAAGAATTCGGCAAAACGATCGGCGGTGATATCGTGGAGGGGAAAAAAACATTTCTTCTTATCGAGGCGTATGCCCGCTCCCGCGGAGCTGACAAAAAATTGCTTCTCGGCGTTATCGCCGAAGGCGGAACGTCGCGGAAGAATATTCCATTGATCCGCAAAATCTACGAACGTTGCGGTGTTATCGATTTGGCGAAGCAAACGATCGCGAAAAATATTGCCGGGGCAAACGGGCAGCTTTCACGCCTTAAGAAAAGCGACGCTCGCGACATGCTCTTTTGGTTCTCACAGATGTTGTTACACAGAAATTTTTGAGGTGCTCATTGATCGGTCGGCATATCCCGGCAGCCACATGACGCTGATGTTCTATGATTGAGAAGGATGTCGTTATCAAGAATAGAGCCGGGCTGCACACACGTCCGGCGGCGACACTGGTGAAGATGGCCGCAAAATTCAAGTCGGAATTCTTTATTGTGAAAGACGGCGTAGAGATCAACGGCAAGAGCATCATCGGTGTGATGACGCTCGCGGCGGAACAAGGGTCGACCCTCATGCTGAGGTTTGAAGGTGAAGATGAGGGAGAAGCATGCGCTGCTATTGTTGGCCTGTTTGAACGAGGTTTTGACGAGCCATAACTATGACAACAACAAATGAAATAACGCTTCACGGCATTGCCGCCGCTCCGGGTATCGTGATGGGAAAAGTTTTTGTCTATACGAAGCACGTTCCCCATATCGACGAGAAAACAATTGTGCCGGAGGATATAGAAAAAGAAATAGAGCGCCTTCAGAGCGCTGTTATTCGTTCGGAAAAAGAATTGCAAAAAATACTCTCTTTTGCCGAACAAAAAATCGGGGACAGCAAAGCGAAGATTTTTGAAGCGCAGATCATGATTCTCAGCGACAACGTATTGTTCGATTCGATCTACAAGCGCATACGAAAAGAACGGAAGAACGCTGAATTCGTCGTCCACGGAGAAATTACCAAATACCAGCAATTGATGATGAATTCCTCGGATGAATACATGCGCGAGCGGGCACACGATGTCGAAGACGTCAAGAACCGCATCATCAGGAATATCCAGGAGGAGAAGTTGATTTCGCGGTTCGAAGGAGGGTCCATCGTTGTTTCGCAATCGCTGACCCCGGCGGACACGATTCTTTTCAGCCGCAACGAAATACTTGGCTACGCCACAGATACGGGCGGCGTCACATCGCACGCCGCGCTCCTTTCCCGTTCGTTGAAGATCCCGGCCGTGGTCGGGTTGAAGGACGTTACCTCGCATGTGCTGTCTGGAGCCTCCATGGTCCTTGACGGGTACAGCGGTGTCGTCATCATTAACCCGTCCGAGGAGACCATCGCGCAGTACAAACGACGCAGCAGGGAAATGGCGAAGTTTGAACACGGGCTGAACAACCTCAGAGATTTGCCCGCCCAGACGATAGACGGCAAACAGGTTGAACTCGTGTCGAACATTGAGTTTGCGGAAGAAATCCGTTTTTCCAAGGCGCAAGGTTCTCATGGTGTCGGACTCTACCGCACCGAAGGATTGTTGATGGGCAAGGATGCTTTTCCTTCCGAGGAAGAGCAATACCGCGAATACAAATTGATCGCCGAAAAAGTTTTTCCCAATAAGGTCATCATGAGGACGTTTGATATCGGCGGTGATAAAGTTATCGCACATTCGTACGAGGAAGAAAATCCCTTTCTCGGCTGGCGTGGTATCCGCGTCGCGCTCGACCGCCCCGAAACATTCATCGCCCAGATACGCGCAATGCTGCGTGCGAGCTCTAAAAAAAATATTTGGGTAATGTTCCCGATGGTTTCCAGCTTGAAAGAAGTACGGAGAGCGAAAGCGCTGGTCGCACAGGCAAAAGAGTCGCTTCGCGCAGAAAAGGTTGCCTTCGACGATACGATGAAGATCGGGGTCATGATTGAAGTGCCGTCGGCGGCGGTGGTCGCGGGGGATATAGCACGAGAGGTCGATTTCCTCAGCATCGGCACAAACGATTTGATTCAATACCTGCTCGCGGTCGACCGCGGAAACGACATCGTGTCGCAGCTGTACCAGGAATTTGAACCCGCCGTCATCCTCACGATCCGCCACATTATAAAGGAGGCGCACAAAAATAAAATCCCGGTCAGCATGTGCGGTGAAATGGCCGGCGACCCTGTAGCGACATTGCTGCTTCTCGGCCTCGGCCTGGATGAATTCAGCGTGATCCCGTACGTGCTGCCGGAAATCAAGAAAATTATCCGCTCGGTACCGCTGCGAGAGGCGCAGAAGATCGCTGTGAAAGCGATGAAATTTTCCACGGTGGAAGAGGTGAAAGAATTTCTTATCGGGCATGTAAAGCGGCTGGCTCCCGACATCCCATTGCCAGAATAACTATTCCAACAAAGAAGGCGCACGATAACGCCATCATCAAAGAAAGAAACCCTATGACATCCGAAGAGATTGCGCAGTATGATCCATCCGGCATGCGTTCGCTGATCCTTAATTTTCCACAGCAGGTGGAAGAAGCGGTCGCGATCGGCACGGCGTCGAAAATAAAATTTCCGATTTCGAAAATCAATAATATTGTCGTCAGCGGCCTCGGAGGGTCTGCTATCGGCGGGGACCTGCTTCGTTCGTACCTTGCCGGTGAAATAAGTATTCCTATTGCCGTCAGCCGGAATTATTTTCTCCCCGAGTATGTCGATGAGCGATCGCTCGTCATCGTATCGAGCTATTCCGGAAATACCGAAGAGACGATCTCATCGCATCAAGACGCGGTGAAGCGGAAGGCCAAAGTCCTGTGTATTACTTCCGGCGGGTCGGTGAAGCAATTCGCGGCAAAGAAGAAACACCCTGTTGTTGAAATCCCCGGCGGGCTTCCCCCCCGTGCCGCATTAGGATACTCTTTTTTCCCGACCCTCATCGTCTTGTCGAAACTCGGCTTTTTTAGGTCGAAGAAGAAAGAAATCGATGAAACAGTCGTGCTGCTGAAAGAGAAAGCCAAAACGTACGGCGACTTTGCTTCGCAGGATAATCCGGCGTTGCGTATCGCTCAGACCCTGCACGGAAAGTTGCCGGTGGTGTATTCCTCGGTGGACAGGTTTGACGCCGTGAATCTGCGCTGGCGCGGGCAAATTTCGGAAAATGCAAAGACGCTGGCCTACGGGAACGTGTTCCCTGAATTAAACCACAATGAAATTGTCGGATGGGAAGTACTGAAGGATTCGATGAAAAAGATTCACGTCGTGATCCTGCGGGATAACGAAGATAATCCCCGCATCCAGCTTCGGATGAAGATCACAAAAGAAATCATCAAAGATTTTGCGGACGGCATCACCGAGGTCCGCAGCGAGGGAAAGAGCTTGCTGACGAGGATGTTTTCGCTTCTCTCTCTCGGTGATTGGGTAAGTTTTTACCTCGCCATGTTGAACGGCGTTGACCCGACTCCCGTCAAGAAGATTGATTTCCTGAAGAATGAACTGGCCAGGGTGACGGCAAAAAACTGAGGGGACTCCGTTGGCCATAAAAAATTCTCGCATCTCAAAAATAACTTCTCGGTACCGTCTTATTCTTCACGATTTTTTTACGAAGAATGAGATGCTGCTCCTTTTGCTCGTTACATTGGTAGCCGCATATTGGCGCTTTCATCGGCTGGGCGTCAATCCGCTTTGGGTCGATGAAGTAGGATTTGGATTCTTAATTCAGAACGGCGGCAACCAGGAATTTATTCCGAAATGGTTCGGGCAGTTGCTTGGACTGCATAGTGAGTTTGGTCTTCGATTTCTTCCGGCACTATGCGGTACGCTCACGATTCCAGCACTCTATCTCGTGGCTGATAAATACAAACTGGAATCAGCCCTGTTCGTTGCGGTGTTTCCGTTGTTCGTATTCTGGAGCAGGATGGCCCGGCCCTACGCGGTTGCAGGGTTGTTCCTCGTCCTTTCATGGCGGTACTGGTGGATGATGATTCCAGCCCTCATGACGACGCCGATTGCTTTAGTCGGGGTGAGGTTAAACAAATGGACAACGGGATTAATAGGTCTTGGAGTTCTGTTTTTCTTCATCAGGCCGGATGCTTTTCGTGGATGGTCGATTTCACAATTTGAAATATTCTCTCGTTGGTGGTACCTTCCAGCCTTGACAATAATTCTTTATATAACAAAATGGGAAAATTCGTTTTCCTCGTTGCGATTGCCTATTGCCTCATTGCGGACTCGGGACTCAGCGCACACAAGTGGTATTCGCAGGAAGTAATATTCTCGGACTGGCGCGGAATCCCGCCGGTTGATTACTCGACAAACGCCCCGGTATCGACCTGGTATTCGGGACATTCCGCAAAATACCTTCGCGCTGAAAATCTTGAGCGGTTTCTTGCAGAGCCGGATACGGTTTTGCTTGGAATTGATTATTATAGTCTGACCCCGATTTCAGTCAACCTTGCTTCGGGTTTTCATTTTCGATGGATATTCGACTCGTTAAGAAATGGGGGCGTCCTGGTCGCTAAATCTATTCACGGAAAATTAATTCTTGCTGGAAAATAATAAAAATTCGTCAATGGAGTAAGGGGGGAAGATTTGCGAACATTGAAGGGCCCGGCCGCGGTTTTTCGTTGCTTGACTTTCATCACAACAGCATGTATATTCACGACACATTGAAACCTCTGGTTCCCTTCTCTTAGCACACCAGTCAGGATGCAATCATGCTTGAAGAAGTTAATTTCTTACGAAATGTCCCGATTTTCAACGAACTCAGCGATCAGGAGCTTGAAAAGATTGCTGCGCTCGGCATTCGGAAGAAATACAAAAAAGGAAGCATCATCCTTTTGGAAGAAGAGACCGGTGCAGCGCTCTTCGTTATTGTCTCCGGCAAAGTGAAGATTGTGCGGATGGATGATGACGGCCGCGAGGTGATCCTTTCCATTTTGGGCGGAAGCGACTTTTTTGGAGAGATGGCAATTTTGGATGGTCTGACTCGCTCGGCGAGCGTCGTGGCAACATCGAAGTCTGAATTGTTCATGATTCATCGAAGGGACTTTCTAAAGCTCCTCAACGATTTTCCGATGGTCGCTATTGCGCTGCTGCGGGAGCTCACCGGCAGGCTGCGTAAAGCCGACGCTCAAATAAAAAGTTTATCCCTCAAAGATGCCGCGGGCAGGGTTGCCAATGTTGTCCTTCAGCTTGCCGATGAAATCGGAATGTTCCGCAAAGGGCGGGTAGAGATCGATGAACTCCCCCTGCAACAAGATCTGGCAAATATGGCCGGGACATCGCGCGAAACAATTTCGCGCATGATCCACAAATTCATCCAAAAGGGATATTTGCAGATGCAAGGCAACAGGCTCATTATCAACGATTACGAAAGCTTCAAGAACCTTCATGTATAACGCTGCCAACACCTTCATTCATCTTCAATGAGGACCGGGCACCCCTGAATTGTGGAAGGCTTCGGTTGTGAAGCCTCGCGAAGCAGAGCAGACTACGAGATTATGGGCGCTAAAGCCGACCTTCATATGCACACAATTTGTTCTGACGGTGCACTCTCTCCCTACGAGCTTATCAAAAAAGCTAAGGCCCAGGGACTCTCGGCGGTCAGTATCACAGACCACGACAGTGTTGCCGCTATCCCCGATGCTCTCGAGTTCGGAAAAGAATTTGGCGTCGAAGTTATTTCCGGCGTAGAGTTGAGCTCGAGCTTTGAAGACAAGGAAGTTCACATCCTCGGCCTTTTTGTCGATTACAAAAGCCAGCGGCTGCTCGATTATCTCACCTTCTTTCGGCATGAGAGGATTAAGCGCGCAGAACGGATTGTCGCAAAGCTCAATAGCCTCCAAGTTCCGTTAAAGATCGAATCGGTGATGGAACATGCCGGCACGGGTTCTGTCGGCCGGCCTCATATCGCCGCTGCAATGGTGGATGAGGGAATTACAAAATCCTACCAGGAGTCGTTCGACCGATACATCGGCAATGGCGGTCCGGCCTACGAACGAAAATTTCAATTCTCTCCCGCGGAAGCGGTGCAGCTTATCGCATCGTCCGGCGGACTTTCCTTCCTTGCCCATCCGGGCCGCTATACGACCGACGCCATGCTGCAACACCTCATCAAAGCTGGAATTGACGGGATCGAAGTCATTCACCCGTCGCATACGCAGGAACACATCGTACACTACCGCGGTGTGATCAGCGAATATTATTTGCTCGAAAGCGGCGGATCGGATTTCCATGGAGGCAAAAAGAATGACGATGCGGTCTTCGGTTCCTTTTTTATTGATGAGGACAAAGTTGATGCCATGAAACGCCGTCTGTTTTTGCAGCGGTCGTCGTGACCATGTTTCACAGTGCAGGTGATGATTATGCCCCGCGTGTTTGAAGGCGGTATTTCAGGAGAAGGAAAAAAATTCGCAATTGTTGTCAGCCAGTTCAATCAGACAATCACCAAGCGGCTTCTTGAGGGTGCCGTCGATTGTTTCCAACGGCATGGTGTGAACATCGAAAGCGATATCGACGTTTTTTACTGCCCGGGGGCGTTTGAGATTCCTGAAGTAGCTTCAAAGATTACGCTCACGAACGACTATGATGCCGTCGTCTGTCTTGGGGCGGTCGTGCGGGGCGAAACACCGCACTTCGAATATATCGCCCGGGAATGCGCACGCGGCATAGGTGCCGTTGCACGAGAAAGAAATATTCCGCTGCTCTTTGGCGTGCTGACGACGGATACTTTTGACCAGGCGATGGAACGGGCAGGCGGTTCTGTCGGCAATAAAGGATGGGATGCAGCACTTGGGGCGATCACGATGGCAAATCTCTACACACAACTCAATAACAAATCGACGAGGAACTAAGCAGGCAATGTTGTTACTGGATATACCACCGCTTAAGGGTTTCTTATCGATTTAAAGGAAAGGGAGTTGTGTATGAAAAAAAAATATCGTACTTGGCTGCCGATATTATTGGCTGGAATGATGGGTATTGTTCCTAGCGCGAATGCTGGAATAGGCGATTGGAAAAATTATACCGATATGAGTAATGTTGTTGGAATTGTCTGTGCCCCGAATGCAGTTTGGGTTGGAACCAGCGGCGGAATTCTTCGTTTCAATCCGGCAGACTCTACCTTTCAACGATTTACAAATTCTGAAGGGCTGACCGGCAATGATGTTTCCGCCATTGGATTGGACAAGTATGGCTCGGTATGGGTAGGTGAAACATCCGGGGAGATAGATATTTATACCCCTGCTACGAATTCCTGGAAAAATATCAGCGATATTGCTCTTTCTACACAAACTCAAAAAATGATCAATTCCTTTACCGCCTATGGCGATACGATGTACATAGGTACAGCATTTGGTGTCAGCGTCTTTTCAATTTCACGGTTTGAATTCGGCGATACGTACGGGAGCTTCGGCACGTTTTCCCATCCAAACGTTACATGCTTGACCGTTCTCAACGGAAAGATCTATGTAGGAACGTCAAGCGGCCTGGCCGTTTCCAAACTTGGTGCAGTGAACCTGGCTGCTCCTGAATCATGGGATTCATTTTCATCACCCGATGCGGTGAATGCTTTGAGTGTTTGTTACGGAAACGTGTATGCGGGTTCCAACTCCGGTGTCTATGAATATCAGAACGGTGCATGGCAGCCTATCGCAGGGACGCCCCAAACGGCGATTGCAGTGATGAACATTGCTTCGGTGCTTTATATTGCAAGTACCACCAACGTCTTCACGCTTTCTTCTTCCAACACAATGATGCCATACGGCGGAGTTGCTCCAGCGACCATTACATGTGCCGCCGGCGATTCATCCAATCACGTATTCGTCGGGTTTCAAGAAGCAGGCATTGGTATTCTGAAGAGCGGAACATCCCAATGGGTTCAGCTTATTGCCAACAGTCCTGCATCCAATTTTTTTTCTTCCGTTCTTGTTGACGGGAACGGAACCGTGTGGGCTGCATCTGCCGGGCCGGGAGGGTCGAACGGTCAAGGTTTTTATTCCTACGACGGCACTCGCTGGAAAAACTATAATATGACGACGATGCCGCAGTTAAAAACCAACCAGTTTTTCAAGGTTGCGGCAGGACCGAATAATTCCAAGTGGTTTGGCTCTTGGGGGGGAGGTGTTGCTCTTGTCAATAACGCCGGTACTCTCGTCCGTGTTTTCGATAATAAGTACCCCGGTTTTGCCGGGACGGACACCAACCATTACATTGTTATAGGAAATGTTGCGTACGATAATGCAGGAAATGTGTGGATGCCGGATTATCGTCCCTTGGATGGAAATATCCTTTGGGAGATGAAATCCGATTCATCATGGGTATCCGTACGGTCGCCGGCGAGCACTTCATTCGACCGCGCTCTCGGCGTTGTTGTAGACCGCAATGGAACGAAATGGTTTGTCAACAGCCTGCTCGGATTCGAACCTCTGCCATCGCATTGTATTTACTATAATGAATCAGGTGGAATTGCGGGTTTGGCCAGTGACAATTGGGGTGAGGTGGGAGTCTCCGACGGCTTCGCAAGTGCGGAAGTGACCTGTATTGCGGAGGACAAAGAAGGCAGCTTATGGCTGGGTTCAAACCTGGGTATCACGATCATTGGAGATCCCGCTTACCCGACTTCGCAAGTGAGCATTCTGTTCCTGGGCGCTGTGGAAGGCCAATTCATCAACACTATTGCAGTTGATGCGCTGAACAATAAATGGGTCGCAATGCAAACTGGCGTTGTTGTTCTATCGCCTGACGGTTCATCGTTGATTGCACAATATAATGTTGCAAATACCAACGGCAAACTTGTCGACAACAATGTCCTTTCTATTGCTTTTGACGAGCAACGGGGAATAGTCTATTTTGGGACGGAAAAAGGATTGTCGAGCCTAGAAATTCAGACGATCGGTACAGTGGAAAAAATGTCAACCCTTCAAGTTGGACCGAATCCTTTTATCCTCCCCGATTATCCTTCAGTCACTATCAAAGGCCTCGCCGATAACACGACGATAAAAATCCTCAATATTACCGGAAGGCTCGTCAAAGAATTTGCGGCACAAGGTGGCGGGAGGGCTTTTTGGGACGGCACCGATTCCCGTGGGAATAATGTGGAAAGCGGTGTGTACATTATCGTTGCGTACGCCGACAACGGGAATCAAGTCGCAACGGCGAAAGTTGCGGTTCTCAGGAGATAAAAAACACGATGGCTGTTTTCGGGATATTCAAACGGACACCCACCACGGTGTGCAGCGTGATGACCGTACACAAACAGTTACTGTCCAGTATGAACAATTCATTATTTTTTCGAAAAGGAGGTTCTTCACTTGGAAAATTCAACCTACAAGGATGAGATTTTTACGAAGCGCGTGCGTGCAGGAAAACGAACGTATTTTTTCGATGTGAAAGCGACGAAATCTGAAAAAGATTTCTACATTACGATTACGGAAAGCAAAAGGGTCGGCGAAGAGGAATATGAGAAACACAAAATTTTTCTGTACAAAGAGGATTTTGACAAGTTTGCAGATGCGTTGATGGAAACAGTAGATTACGTCCAAGATGAACTCTTGGTCGCTCCTCCGGCGGATCAACCGGTCATAGAGGAAAAAGTATAAGATATTTTTTCCCCCGCGCATTATCAGTGGAGTGTTCCCGCGATGGGTGGCCCGAACGTTTACTCCTTCTTCGTGCGATTGTTACCGGAGTGCATCTTCGAGCGCTGTTCGCGCATCGGTTCGCGAATCCCGATACTTTACGATCAGCGGTGTATAAAGACTTAGACTGTTGGCGCGTCCAAAGTCGGTTGTGATTCCGCGCGAGCCGGCGACAACGACGGCATTCTCAGGGATAGTCAAAGACTCGGAATCCGATTTGCGAATCACAACTTTATTGACGCAATCATAGACCGGCATTGAACTTGTGAGGATAACTCCGGCGCCTATCACCGCCCCTTTTTTAACGATCGTTCCCTCGTAAATTCCGCAATTTCCCCCAACCATGACATCGTCTTCAATGATTACCGGCAGCGCGTTGACGGGTTCCAACACCCCGCCAATCTGTGCGGCAGCGCTGATGTGAATCCTTTCTCCGATTTGTGCACATGAGCCGATCAGCGCATGCGAGTCGATCATTGTTCCCTTGCCGACATACGCGCCGACGTTGACGTACGACGGCGGCATCATAATAACGCCCGGAGCGAGATATGCGCCGCGGCGGACCGATGTTCCGCCGGGGACAATGCGTACATTGTTCTCCACCGAGAATTCTTTTGTCGGATAGGTGTGTTTATCGAAAAAGGAAAATGGACTCGAAGCCGGAACCTTCCGGAGTGCACCAAGTTTGAACCCGAGGAGAATGCCTTTCTTTACCCACGCATGCACTTCCCATTTCGCACCGACTTTTTCTGCTGCCCGAATATCCCCGCTGTCAAGGAGAGAAATAAAAAGGTCGAACACTTTCTCGCCAAAGTCGCGGTCTTCACCGCTCTTCGAGGAAGAGAGTTCTTCAATAATCGATGGAAGCGTTTCGGGGGAAATGTTCATCGCTGCGTTTCCATTAAGTGGAGTTCTTCCAGCGCTCGCCGCACGGCAAACCGGTGTTCGGACGACATCGGAGTAAGAGGAAGCCGGTACGCTTCTTCGATCATTCCCATGATTGCAAGGGCGCCTTTGACCGGTATCGGGTTGGATTCGATGAAATTAAGGTTCATGAGCTGCAGCAGTTCTTCGTGGATCGTTCGTGCTTCGGAAAAATTTCCTTCTAAGCAGAGCTTTACCATCGAAGAAAAAAGACGGGGGGTTTCATTCGCGACGACGGAAATTGCTCCGTCAGCACCCAGTGCGATCATGGGAAGTGTCAGGGCATCGTCACCTGAAAGGACGGTGAAATTTGTCCGGCGATGGCGAAGAATTTCCATTACCTGTCCCATGTTGCCCGA
The DNA here is from genome assembly GCA_963772165.1 of uncultured Bacteroidota bacterium. Taxonomy (GTDB): domain Bacteria; phylum Bacteroidota; class Ignavibacteria; order UBA10030; family UBA8401; genus JAGVPT01. The sequence continues at coordinate 219,850 of CAVYWA010000011.1, forward strand.
TGCTTCTTTGATTCCCGCTATTCCGGGAAGTTCTGCGATTCGCAGCGTGGTCTCCGCGTTGATATTGCTCCCTGTTCTTCCGGGTACATTGTAAACGAAAATCGGGATATCGACGGCTTCCACGATCGCCTTGTAATGCTGATAAAAGCCTTCCTGCGTCGGCTTGTTGTAGTACGGCGCAATGGAGAGCACCGCGTTTGCACCGATCGCCCGCGCATGTTGTGTCAGGGAGACGGCTTCATGCGTTGAATTGCTTCCTGCACCGACGATGACGGGAACGCGGCCCGCTGCCTGCTCGACGACAACATCCATCACGTGATGATGCTCGGCATGATTAAGCGTTGCGCTCTCTCCGGTTGTGCCGCATGGAACCAATCCGTTGACGCCGTTGGAAATTTGAAAATCGACGAGTGCACGAAGCGCTCGTTCGTCGACTGCCCCGTCGGCGCTTTGCATCGGCGTGACGAGTGCGGTGGCGACTCCTTTGAATGAAAACTGTGAAGACATAAGGAACCCTTCTTTGTTAGTGTGAGTATTATTTTTCGAACAAAAATTTTTCCATTGTGAAAACGCCCGTTCGCCCTTGAAGCCATTCGGCCGCCAATACGGCTCCCAGGGCAAAACCGCGCCGGTTGTGAGCAGTATGGGTGATCTGGATCGAATCGGCGGGGGATTCAAAAGTGACGGAGTGCGTGCCTGCAACATCGCCGACACGGCTGCTTGATACGAGCAATTCATGCGGCTGAATCTGGCGATTATTCAGCGAGGTCAGGATTTCAGTCTTGCGTTCTATTGTGCGAAGGATCGTATCGGCGAGTTTGAGAGGCCGTTCCGCTCGGCGCATCTTTCTTCAGCCGATGGTGGATTTCATGGATGGCAATATCGTACTCCGGAAATCGGTTGATGAGCTTCGACGCTTCCGCTGCGACGTGGAATAGAATGTTTGCCCCAACCGAAAAATTCGATGCGTAGATGATCGTGCCTCCGCATTGACGCATAAACTCAAGCAGTATTGGAAGCCGATCGTTCCAACCCGTCGTGCCAACGACCAGAGGAATATGAAGCGGTCCGAGTGAACGGATATGGCGCTCGGTCGCGGCCGGTGCGCTGAAATCAATGGCACAATGAACGTCTTTGAGTTCGGGGGGAAGGTTACTGATATTCGGAAGCGGGATCTTCTATCGTATAGCGAGCGGCGATCGTGTGCCCTCGTTCTGTGGCAGCTTGTTCAACGTCCCGCCCCATCCGGCCGTATCCGAGCAATGCGATCTTCATTCGCGAATCCTTTGCCTAAAAATGAAAAAAGTAGATGAGCGCTGGACTCTCTACTTTTCTGATCGATCGAATGAGACGATGAATCGCCTGCCGAAGCAGTTCGCCGAACGTAAACGCAGATCGTCGTTAGCGCTCCATCCCGCTCTTAGAACGGAATGACAGTTTGCAGGTTGTTCACGCTGCAACCCAAGTTGTTTGCAGAAACAATACGCACAACTTTCGGCGGCACGATATACATACCCTTTCGTTGAAGGTCGTCGAGTTGTTTCACTCTCGCTTCAGCTACTCATGCGTACCGCTCCTCTAAGACACTTGTAATAAACATAATTATGAATTCGTTGTCAAGTCGATTTGGAGAAAATGATTTTTCATGATACGCAATACGATTCACGCTCGTTTGAAAGAGAGCGCTCAGGTTTTCTGTGAATTCAAATTTGACCGCTTCCTGGAATCGACTGCGGAAAAGAAAGTTCGGGAAAAATCGGATACAGGTAAAAGAGCGGGACCGGTGCTTTAAGTCGGCTTTTGTCATTTCGCTTCGAGTTACTTTAAGAGCGTATGAATTTGCGAAGCGGCTCATTCAAGCAAAGTCAACCCCCTTAGTCGCGGGCCGCTTAAAAAAAGTCATTGCAGGGTTCTAAGCGACGAAGTGTCGTTGTACGGGATGTTCCACAGGAGTCCTTCGGGGCTTCAGGACCTTGGCAAAAAACATCCCATCACGGCATTTGATTCAAAGTAGCCCAATACCTCTTCGCAGAATTCTTGGTGCTGACTCAGTTTGCTCCATAATGGATGCCCACTGGAGTTTATCCCGTGCTTGACACGGGACGGGCATGACAATTTCTTACTCAAACTGGGCCGCTACTGAATTCTTGACTCTCTCTTCCATTATGGCTATATTTAACATGTTTTTTTCGCGCCAGAGCTCGTTTTTTGACAATTTTTGTTGATTTTGAAGGGAAATCCAGCGCAAGGCTGAAAGAAGATGTTGCATTAGCAGGAGGAAGTAGTGAAAATCAACATTTCGAATCTTTCACAGGGAACACATGAATATGAGTTGTCGAAAAAGGCTGTCGATCTCGAGTTGCAAGAGAATTTTGTCGGTGACGTTGCCGCCCACGTGATGCTTGAGAAAGCAAGCCGTCAGATTCTCCTGCATGCGCAGGTACGGTCGCATGCGTTGTTTCAGTGCGATAGATGCTTGGATGAATTCAAAAAAGAGATTTCTCCTGTGTTCCAATTAGTCTATGTTTGGGATGCTCAGGAACGTTCCGCAGAAAGCGATGAAGACATCAGGACGTTGACGTCGGATACCAATATTATCGATATTTCTGACGCTGTGCGCGATAGCGTGCTTCTTGCAATCCCGCTGAAATTGCTCTGCAAGGAAGATTGTGCGGGGTTATGCCAGCGATGCGGAAAAAATTTGAATCACACTGCCGACGGCAGCTGTGATTGTGCCCCCGGCGAAGTTGATTCGCGCTGGAACAAACTTGCGGGGCTTGTTGAAGTTTCAATGTCAAAGAAAAAGAACTAATTTATTATAAGGAATCACTGCAATGCCAAACCCGAAACGCCGCCATTCAAAAACTCGCGGCCGAAAGCGTCGCACGCACTATAAAGCTGCAGTGCCGTCGTTAGCGGAATGCCCGAATTGCCGCGAGCCAAAACTCCTGCACCGGGCGTGTCCAAACTGCGGCTACTACAACGGCCGTTCGATTATCATCCCGAAAGAAACGTAGCATCGTGTACCGTCGGTTGCTCGCAAACGATTATCGTCGAGACATTCAGCCATAATGCTGGTGGAAATGCTTTGAGCCACGCAGAGGGAAAACTGCGGATTGCTATCGATGCGATGGGGGGAGATTTTGCGCCCCGCAATGAAGTGCAAGGCGCGGTCGAAGTGTTGCGCCAAACAGGCAACAGATTTGAAGTCGTTCTTGTTGGAAAAGAGAAAGCCATCAGGTCCGAGCTCGCGACGATGAACGCCGACGGGCTTTCATTTTCCATCGTTCCGGCGAACGACGTGATTGCTATGCATGACTCGCCGGTCGTGGCGTTGAAGCAAAAACCCGATTCGTCGTTGGTTGTCGGTATGACGCTTCTTAAAGAAAAGAAAGTCGATGCCTTCGTCAGTGCGGGGAATACCGGCGCAGTGACGGCAGCAGCGACCCTGTTGTTGGGAAGAATTCGGGGAGTGAGCCGCCCGACGGTCGCAGCGATATTTCCTTCCGAAACCGGGCCAACGTTGATCGTCGATGCAGGCGCGGTGACAGACTGCAAACCGCATTTCCTTTTTGAATTTGGAGTGATGGGGAGTATTTATTCGGAATACGTTTTCAAGAAAAAAAATCCGAGGGTGGGACTGCTGAACGTCGGCGAAGAAGAATCAAAAGGGGACGAACTGGCGAAAGAAGCATACGCGAAATTCATCGCGGGCAAAAACAGAATCAATTTCATCGGCAACATCGAAGGGAGAGACATTCTGCAGGGCAGGGCTGACGTTGTCGTGTGTGACGGTTTTTTGGGGAACGTTCTCCTGAAATTTGCGGAAAGCGTCCCCTCGTTCTTGAAAGTAAAGTTTAAAAACTATGCGGCGGAAGGGTTGTTCCAAAAGGTTCTGATGGGTTTGCTCAGAAATCCGCTCAGGAAGATTTTTAAAGACTTTGATTACCAGGAGTTCGGCGGGGTTCCGTTGCTCGGAGTGAACGGGGTGACGATCATCGGCCACGGGAGCTCAACGCCCAAAGCGATGAGGAATATGTTCCTGCGGGCCGAAGAAATGGTGGACAAAAAAATCAATTTTCATATCGAACAATTATTACGCGATAACAGCACCGAAGGATTGAATGGGTAAGACACGAGCAATGATTACGGCCGTCGGCCATTACGTTCCCGAGAAAATTCTCACGAACCACGATCTGGAAAAAATGGTCAACACGAACGACGAATGGATTAGAACAAGAACCGGAATCCGCGAACGACGAATTCTCACGAACGGCGGGTCATCGGATTTGGGAGCGGGCGCCATAAAAAATATGCTGGAACGGCGAGGGATGGACGCATCGGAGATCGAAGTCATTATTGTCGCCACCGTGACTCCTGATATGTTTTTTCCCGCGACGGCATGCATCATCCAGGAAAAAATCGGCGCTAAGAAGGCGTGGGGTTTCGACCTCAACGCCGCCTGCTCCGGGTTCGTCTATGCATTGACCATCGGTTCCCAACTTGTTGAAACCGGAGCGTACAAAAACGTCGTTGTCGTGGGAGCGGATAAGATGAGCTCGATTACCGATTACACAGACCGTAACACCTGCATTCTTTTTGGCGATGCAGGAGGTGCGGTTCTTCTCGAGCCGACAACCGACGATTCTGTCGGCATCATCGACCATAAACTCTACTGCGATGGTTCAGGCGGATTTGCTTTACATATGCTGGCTGGGGGCAGTTTACATCCATCGACGCATGAAACGGTCGAAAAAAAAATGCATTACATCTATCAGGATGGAAAAGCGGTGTTCAAGGTCGCTGTGGTCGGGATGGCGGATGTTTCAGCGGAAATCATGAAGCGTAATAATCTCACGGGTAAAGACGTTGACTGGCTCGTCCCTCATCAGGCAAATCTTCGCATCATTGACGCATGTGCCGAGCGCATGGAACTGGATAAATCGAAAGTGATGGTCAATATCGATCGCTACGGAAATACGACTGCTGCGACGATTCCTCTCTGTTTGTCTGAGTGGTGGCAGGCAGGGAAAATTAAGAAAGGCCACAATCTTGTTCTCTCGAGTTTCGGTGCGGGCTACACGTGGGGTGCGGTGCTGGTGAAATGGGGAATAGAGGGACCCAAGGAAATTAAGAATTAAGAATGAAGAGATAAGAATTAAGAGAATGTTAGACTCAAGAGAATGAGTAAAGTTGCGTATATTTTCCCGGGACAGGGGTCGCAGTATGTCGGGATGGGAAAAGATTTGTATGCTGAATTTCCTGCGGCCAAGGAATTATTCCTGAAGGCTGATGCCATCTTAGGTTTTTCGTTGTCGAAGATTTGTTTCGAAGGCCCCGAAGAAGAACTGAAGCAGACTAAAAACACACAGCCTGCCATTTTTCTTCAAAGTCTTGCTGTCTGGAATATCCTGAAACCGCACAACGCTGCAATGGTAGCCGGGCACTCGCTCGGAGAATATTCAGCACTCGTTGCTGCCGGCGTGCTCTCTTTTGAAGACGGACTGCGGCTTGTTCGGTTGCGCGGAGAGTTGATGCAAAGAGCAGGGGAAGAAAACCCCGGGACGATGGCCGCGGTGGTCGGGCTCGACGCAAAAATCCTTGGAGAGGTTTGCTGCACGGCATGGCCGGAGGGAATTGTGCAGGCAGCGAACTTCAATTCACCGGGACAAATTGTAATCTCCGGTTCTTTCAACGGTGTTCGCAAAGCGATGGAATTGGGAAAGCAGCGAGGGGCGAAGCTGGTAAAAGAACTTGTCGTGAGCGGCGCATTTCATTCGCCGCTGATGCAATCCGCAAAGGACGGATTAAAAGTTGCGCTGGATAAAACAGAATTTCGCGATGCAAAGATTCCGGTGTACGCAAATGTCACTGCAAAACCCGTGCAGAACGCGAATGATATCCGAGCGATGTTGTTCGAGCAGGTCACAAGCCCCGTGCGGTGGGAAGAAACAGTCATAAATATGTCGGGAGACGGCGCCGCAAGCTTTATCGAAATTGGCCCGGGGAAAGTTCTGCAGGGGTTGGTGAAAAGAATTGTGCCCGGAGCTTCTATTGCAGGATTTGATGCTGCGGCGAGTATCTCGGCGGCGAAACCTTAACCGATTGAATCAACGGAGAAATAATGCGCGTTGGGAAATATGACGTTGACCAGATTCTTTTTGAAAAGGGATTTTCAAAAGGATGTGGACCGTTTGCGTGTGAATCGACCTGCTGTGAGTCCGGAGTCTATGTCGACCTCAGAGAGAAAGAGCTCATCCTTTCCCGGAAAGAGACCGTCAAAAAATACATGGACGAAACGCAAACCACCGACGACGCAAAATGGTTTGACGGTGAAGTTTTGGACGATGGCGATTTTCCCTCCGGTAAAACGGTTGGAACGGAAATCTTCAATGATAAGTGCGTTTTTCTCAATAAGTCTGGAATGTGCAGCCTGCAAATTGCCGGAACGGAAGAAAGGCTCGGACGATGGGCTCTGAAACCATTCTATTGCGTGGCGTTTCCCATCACCGTCGACGGCGGCGTTATTACCTTCGATGATTTCTTGCACCAGAAGACAACTTGTTGTACTTTCATCGACAACAGAGAAACCACACTTGTGGAAGCGTGCAAAGAAGAATTGGAATTTGTTCTCGGAAAAGACGGCTATAAAGAATTGACGGTCCTGCAGAAAGAATTTGTGTCCAAGCAGTTGCCGTTATCGATGGAATAACATCTTACGTCTATTATGCAATTACAAAATAAAGTCGCATTGGTCACAGGGGGCACGCGGGGCATCGGCAAAGCGATCGTTTATGCCCTTGCGGATGCGGGAGCCGACGTTGCGTTCACGTACCGCAGTTCAAAAGAATCCGCCGATGCAATCGTTGCCGACGCGCGGGCTAAGGGAAGACGCGCAGCCGGATTCCAGTCGGATGCCGCCGATTTTGCTCAAGCGAACGACATCGTGCAAAAGGTCATCCAGGAATTTGGGCGAGTCGACATCCTCGTCAACAATGCCGGCATTACGAAGGACGGCTTGTTGATGCGAATGTCTGAAAGCGATTGGGATGCGGTTATTGACACGAATTTGAAAAGCGTCTTTAATTTTACCAAAGCTGTGTCCCGGCAGATGATGAGCCAGCAAGCGGGTAAAGTCATCAATATTTCGTCCGTCGTTGGCATTATCGGCAATGCAGGGCAGGCAAATTATGTGGCGTCGAAAGCGGGCGTTATCGGTTTCACGAAATCAGTCGCAAAAGAGCTCGCTTCGCGCAATATTCAAGCCAATGTCGTCGCCCCCGGATTCGTCGAAACGGATATGACGGAGAAGTTGAATGAGAAACAAAAAGAAGCTATCTTAGCCATGATTCCGTTGAAGCGAATCGCAAAACCGGAAGAAGTTGCCGGCGTGGTTCGTTTTCTTGCATCATCCGACGCGGATTATATTACCGGTCAAGTGTTCTGTGTCGACGGCGGCATGGTCATGTAAATTGTCAATGTTTTAAAGCAACATAATCACTTAATAATAGGAGATACCCGTATGGCTGATGTATCCGCAAAAGTAAAAGAGATCATTGTCAATAAACTTGGCGTTGATGAAGCACAGATTACTCCGGAGGCTTCGTTTACAAATGATCTTGGCGCTGATTCATTAGATACCGTCGAACTGGTCATGGAATTTGAAAAAGCATTCAATCTTCAAATCCCGGATGAAGATGCCGAAAAAATTGCGACCGTCGGAGACGCGATAAAGTATTTGTCGGCAAAAGTTTCGTAACACTGAAGTGAGCAGTGCTCGATGAAATGAAAGCGTAATGCCGACATGAGGTCGGCATTACATTTTCGCACAACGGATCTTAAAGGAAACAGAGGAAAAGGGTATGTCGTTTAACGGGAAGGCGCGTCGTGTTGTCGTAACCGGAATGGGTGCTGTGACCCCGATTGGCTTGACGGTCGCAGACTTCTGGAAGAATGCGCTTGCCGGTATGAGCGGCGCCGCCCCCATTACATATTTTGACACGACACAATACGATACGAAATTTGCGGCGGAGTTGAAAGCGGTTTGACCCGCTGAACTATATGGATCGCAAAATGGTTCAGCGCGTTGACCCGTTCACGCAATATGCCTTTGCAGCGGCCGACGAAGCAGTAAAAGATTCGGCCATTGACTTCACAAAAGGTCCGGGCGATCGGGCCGGCATTATCTTCGGCTCCGGCATCGGCGGCATGCTGACATTCCAGCGTCAGCATGAGACGCTCGTGGAAACAAAAGGCCCCCACCGCATTAGCCCGTTTTTTATCCCGATGATGATCGCAGATATTGCCGCCGGAAGAATTTCCATGAAGTACGGCTTAAAAGGGTCCGAACTATGCAACAACGTCGGCATGTGCGACGGCATCGCATGCAATCGGCGACGCGTTCATCCTGATCCAGCGCGGAGATGCGGATGTGATGCTCAGCGGCGGGTCCGAGGCAGGAATTTGTCCGATGGGGATCGGCGGCTTTAATGCGCTGCGGGCACTCTCCACCCGCAACGATGCACCGGAAAAGGCGAGCAGACCATTTGACAAAGACCGTGACGGGTTTGTCATGGGCGAAGGGGGCGGTGTCTTGATCCTTGAAGAACTTGGCCATGCAATGCAGCGTGGAGCAAAGATTTACGCCGAGATTGCCGGGATCGGATTCACCGCCGACGCACACCATATCACCGACCCGGCTCCAGGAGGAGAAGGTGCGGTTCGTTCGATGAGGGCAGCTATCCGCGACGCGGGAGTTTCGCCGAATGAGGTGGACTACGTTAACGCACACGGCACGTCAACGCCGGCAAACGACCGGAACGAAACTGCAGCAATGAAAACGGTCTTCGGCGACCATGCAAAAAAGCTTGCCGTGAATTCGACAAAATCGATGGTTGGACATTTGCTCGGCGCGTCGGGGGCGGTTGGATCGATTGCTACCGTGATGAGCATTGTCGAAAACAAGATTCATCCCACCATCAACTACGAGACTCCCGACCCCGACTGCGATCTTTTCTATGTGCCGAATACTTCCATTGAAAAAGAAGTAACAATTGCGTTATGCAATACGTTCGGGTTCGGCGGCCACAACGCCACCTTGCTGTTTAGAAAATATCAGGAGAATTAAGAGGACAAGTACCGGTGTGAGCAGTTTACGTCGATGGGTCCAAAATTTTTTCCGCACCGCGCCAGCATTTCCTGCGCACTCTCTTTCTGAACTCTATTCCAAGGTTGATTTCAAACGTTTTGAAAGCGTACTTCAGCATCGCATTCGAACGAAAAGGCTTTTCTTCCAGGCGGTTCTCCACAGATCCTACCTGCAGTTCACCGGAATGCCGGAAATTCATTCGAACGAGCGCCTCGAATTTCTCGGCGATTCAATTTTAAATATGGTCGTCGCGGAGCGGTTATATATGCTTTATCCCGATGCGGAAGAAGGCGACCTGACAATCATGAGGGCGCGGCTCGTGAATCGAAAAGCTCTGGTCTATTACGCAAAAAAAATACATCTGCGCGACTTTCTTCTTCTCAGCAACAGCGCTTCTCAGACGGCAGAAAAAGGGGCGGATACGATTCTCGCGGATGCCTACGAGGCTGTCATCGGAGCCGTGTACCTCGACGGTGGATTGGACGAGGCAAAACGGTTTGTCGAACGCCAGTTGACCAGCGTGCTGAAGGAAGGTTCACTCCATGAAGCCGATGAGAATTACAAAAGTGCTTTGCTTGAATATGCTCAGGCAAACGGCAGGCCTCTTCCGCACTACACGATCGTGAAGGAAGAAGGGCCTGACCATGACCGAACATTTACCGTTGAAGTCTCTGTCGGCGATGGGATGTCGGGTGTCGGAATGGGGAAAAATAAGAAAGAAGCCGAGCAAGCTGCTGCACACCATGCCCTGTCTTTTTTGGGACAACAACAGTCGGCTGCAAGGGAACATTCAGCCTCCTAAATAATCGCTTTTCATTTTTCGACTCAATAATTACTGAAATGATTAACCCGATTTTTCAAGATGAGAAATTCCAATCCCGCCATCTCGGCCCGGGCAACGAAGAACTGGACGCAATGCTGCGCGTTATCGGTGTCGACTCGCTCGATACATTGATTGACGAGACGATTCCAGCGAGCATACGGATGAACGCACCCTTGAAGCTTCCTCAGGCAATCAGCGAATACAGGTTTCTTCAGGAGATGCGAACGATCGCGGGGAAAAATACGGTCGTGAAGTCCATGCTTGGCCAGGGCTACTATGATTGTGTAACACCGGCTGTTATTCAGCGGAATATTTTTGAGAATCCGGGATGGTATACGCAGTATACCCCTTACCAGCCGGAAATATCTCAAGGGAGGTTGGAAGCACTCCTCAATTACCAGACCATGGTCATGGATATGACGGGAATGCAAGTTGCCAACGCATCGCTGTTAGATGAAGGGACGGCTGCTGCGGAAGCGATGACGATGGTCTATAACATTGTCAATAAGAATCTGGGCGGTTTGCCGAGGAATCGTTTTTTTGTTTCTGAAAAATGTTTTGCGCAAACGATTGACGTTATCAAAACACGTGCGCAATGTATCGGCATCGACATCGTCGTGGGCAATCACGAAAAGATTTCTTTCGATGAATCTTATTTCGGCGCGATTGTGCAGTATCCCGATGAACGGGGTGCCGTGATGGATTATCGGTCATTTATCGCCTCGGTGCACGGCAGCGGAGCGTTAGCTGTCGTCGCAGCCGATTTGCTGAGCCTCGCTCTCCTCAAGCCCCCTGGGGAATTTGGCGCAGACGTTGTCGTCGGATCGACACAGCGGTTCGGAATTCCGATGGGGTACGGCGGGCCGCACGCGGCCTTTTTTGCAACGAGAAGTGAATTCATCCGGCACATGCCGGGAAGAATCATCGGCGTCTCCGTCGACGCGCAAAACAGCAGGGCCTATCGCATGACGCTGCAGACACGGGAACAGCATATTCGCCGCGAGAAAGCGACGTCGAACATTTGTACGGCGCAAGCGCTCCTTGCGATCATGGCAGGGATGTATGCCGTCTATCATGGTCCGGATGGGATTAAAAGAATTGCGTCTCGAGTTCACGCCCTTGCCCAGGTTTTGCACTCGGAGCTGAAAGAGCTCGGGTATGCACAGTCGAATCGGGTTTGGTTTGATACGCTGATGATTGATGCGGGAGCGCACGCCGACGCGATTATTGACGCCGGGGTTTCGTCGGGGTATAATTTCCGTCGCATCGATGCAACGCATATAGGGATATCGGTGGATGAGACCACAGCGCTCGGGGATATTTTTGCAGTGAAAGAAATTTTTGCTCACGCAGTCCGTGCAGCACATGCACACGCAGACCTTGGTGAGAAATATTCTTCACTTGCAATCGAGTACCCTGAACCGTATGCCCGAACCAGCCCGTACCTCCAGCATCCAATTTTTTCGATGTATCATTCAGAAACCGAAATGATGCGGTATCTTAAAAGCCTGGAGAACAAAGACCTTTCGTTGACGCAATCGATGATCCCGCTCGGATCGTGCACAATGAAGCTCAACGCGGCAACCGAGCTCATACCTGTGAGCTGGCGTGAATTTGCCGGCCTTCATCCATTTGCCCCTCTTCAACAGGCAGAGGGCTATCATCAAATTTTTAGAGAGCTGGAATCGGCATTGTGTCATATTACGGGATTGGCAGCCGCTTCACTCCAACCGAACTCGGGGGCACAGGGAGAATTTACGGGCCTGCTCGTGATACGCGCGTACCATGCAGAGAGGGGGGAATCTCATCGAAACGTTGCACTCATTCCTTCGTCGGCACATGGGACAAATCCAGCCAGTGCAACGATGGCCGGATTAAAGGTTGTCGTCGTTGCATGCGATGATACCGGGAATATCGATGTTGGTGACCTGCGGGCTAAAGCGGCGCAGTACAAAGATACCCTTGCGGCTTTAATGGTGACCTACCCGTCAACGCACGGAGTGTTTGAAGAACGCGTGAAAGAGATTTGCAGTATTATTCATGACAATGGCGGGCTGGTGTACATGGATGGTGCAAACTTGAACGCGCAGGTCGGCGTTACAAGTCCTGCCATCATCGGGGCAGACGTTTGCCACATCAACCTGCATAAAACTTTCAGTATTCCTCATGGCGGAGGCGGCCCGGGTATGGGACCGATCTGCGTGGCCAAACATCTTGCACCTTATTTACCGGGTCATCCGGTGGTTAAGACCGGCGGCGAAAAAGCCCTGCACGCAGTCGCATCGGCTCCATGGTCCAGTGCGAGCATCCTTCTCATTTCGTACGCGTACATCAAAATGCTCGGCGGTGAAGGAGTTAGAGAAGCAACACGGTATGCCATCCTCAACGCAAACTATTTAAAAGCTAAGCTCGAACCGCATTTTAACATTCTTTACCAGGGGAAGAATGGCAGAGTCGCCCACGAATTTATCCTTGACATGAAAGAGTTCAAAGAAAAATGCCGCGTCGATGTGGAGGATATTTCAAAACGATTGATGGATTACGGATTCCACGCTCCAACAGTTTCATTCCCCGTTCATGATACGCTGATGGTTGAGCCGACCGAAAGCGAGTCGCAAGCGGAGCTTGACAGGTTTGCCGACGCGCTCATTTCAATTAAAAAAGAAATTGAGGAAGTCGCAAACGGCACTGCGGACAGGACGGATAACGTTCTTAAGAATGCCCCGCACACCGCCGCGGAGGCGACAAAAAATGAATGGGATCATTCGTACTCCAGGGTGAAAGCAGTTTACCCGCTTCCCGATGTCCGTCAGCACAAATTTTGGCCGAGCGTCGGACGCATTAACAACACGTACGGCGATAAAAACATCGTATGCAGCTGCCCGCCGATCGAATCGTATGCAGAAGAGCAGGCCCAATGATCACCGACGATGCGGAGATTCGGTCAATACTCGCTTCATCAAAAACGATCGCTGTTGTCGGCGCGTCCCCTAAACCGTGGCGCGACAGCGGTTCCATCGCGCTCTTCCTTGCCGGGAAAAAGTATACGGTGTATCCGGTGAACCCCAAGTACGAAGAAGTGCTCGGCATGAAATCCTACCCTGACCTCAAAAGCATTCCGGGCAAGATTGATATCGTCGATATTTTCCGAAATGCAAACGAGGTTGAGCCTGTTGTTGATGAAGCTGTTCTCGTCGGAGCACGATGCGTATGGATGCAGCTTGGCGTTATCAACGAACGCGCCGCCGCACGGGCAGAATCGGCGGGGCTGAAAGTCATTATGGACCGGTGCATCGCGATCGAACACCGCGCCTTGATGCACTGATTTTTTTATTGTATGTTGAAAGTAGACTTGAGAATTCATTTCTTTTTCAAGTCTACTTTTTTATTCCCCAAACTCGAATGAGATTTCCCGTTTTTCTCCTTGCCGCGATTGCCGTTGTTCCTTTTAGGATCCTGGCGCAAGATTCGTCACAGGTAGCGCTTCCGGATTTTCCCGATTCCACGTTGACCGTCTCAAGCATCATTATCGGGGGAAATGAATCGACGAAAGATTTCATCATCGAACGCGAAATGTCGCTTAAGGTCGGCTCCTTGCTTACGCGCGAGGCTGTTGCCTACGACATCAATCGTATTTACAGCCTTGAGCTGTTTAACAAAGTCGAGATTCACGTCGTCCCGGATTCTACAACGGCAACGTTGATTGTCTTCGTCAGCGAACGCTGGTATTTTTATCCGTTTCCGATCGCCGGGTTTAAGGATCATGAATGGACGCACTTTTATTATGGTGCAGGCGTCGTTCATACAAATTTCCGCGGACGGAATGAGCTTGTCAACACTCAATTCGCGCTGGGGTACGACCCGTATGCTTCGGTGCAATATGTCGACCCGGCATTCGACCCCGAGCATAATTTGTACTTTTCCACAAAAGCATCGTATTCAATCCAAAAAAACCTGAGCCTTGTTTCGCTCGCTTCCGGCCCGAATTTCGACGAAAAGCTTATCGACGGGCAAGTTGCGTTCGGGAAAAGGTTTTCATTGTACACTACCGTAACGGCGACCGTTGAATATACCAGCTTGAGTGTTTCCGACAATCGGGCGGGACGTACGCTTTCTCCAGACGGTACGGACAATTTCTTTTCCTTGCATGCCGACTACGTCTATGACACGCGCGATTTAAGCGAATATTCTCGGCTCGGAACGCTGGCGACCATCGACATTTCAAAGTATGGTCTTGACAACAAGTACGTCGACTATCAGCGTTATTCAATAGATTTTCGAAGGTTTGTTCCAATCTATTTCAATTCATCGTTTGTTTTTCGTGTCTTCGGAAGTGCAGTGCAGGGGGGTGACGATCCGAATTACGGCCATGTATTTTTCGGGTATGCAGATAGGATTCGCGGCAGATTCCAAACAATCGTCGAAGGGGACGACATTCTCGGGGCAAAAGCGGAGGTTCGCCTTCCAATTATTTCGCCTGCCTACCTCCGTCTTGAAGAAATTCCTATCGAACAATTCAGGGATATCCGCTACGCGCTGTACTTCACAATCTTTAGCGATGCGGGAACCGTGTGGTACAGAAATCAGCCGGTCTTGTTGAATAATTTTCTTTCAGGCTACGGCGTTGGGCTGAACCTCCTTTTTTCGTACAGTTTTGTAGGGCGGATTGAATACGCGTTTGGCGGGCCGGGATTTCACAATGGACAATTGATTCTCGACCTCGGCGCCTCGCTGTAAGGAGTCGATAACACCAATCATGCTCGGCGGATACAATTTCATATTTATGGCAATGGAGACTCATCGTGTCTAAGGATTTCTTTTATGCAGACCCCGCAAAGATCGGAGAACACTTTCTCACGATCGAAGGGGATGAATCGAAACACATTGTTCGTGTGCTGAGGAAGTCCGAAGGAGAGTTATTGTGGGTTGTCGACGGTGTCGACCGCGCGTACGAGGTTGTCATCCGTTCCATTGGCCAGCACGCCATCGAGTGCGAAATACTTTCTGTCCACGAACGCCTCAATGAACCGGAAATCGAAGTGACGCTCGCTGTTGCGGTTCTCAAAAATCCCTCGCGTATGGAATGGCTGATAGAAAAGGGAACGGAGCTCGGGATTCGCCGGTTCATTCCTGTTTCAACATCACGCACTGTCGCGCATTCGTCCAAAGAAAATCGATGGAAAAAAATTGCTCTATCGGCGATGAAACAGTCGGGGCGCAGCTATCTCCCGCAAATCTACCCCCTGACGGATATGGAATCGGTCATGCATCATGCAAGCGTGTTCGATTTGAAGATTATCCCGTATGAACAGACGGACGAAGTCCTTTTCATTGCAGAAGCACTCCGCCACAGACAAAAACCGACCTCCGCATTAATTGTTATCGGGCCCGAGGGGGGATTTACGGAAGAAGAAATTCATTCTGCCGAGCGGGCAGGATTTATTCAGGTCTCGCTCGGGAAACGGAGATTGCGCACAGAAACTGCCGCTATTGTAGCTGCATCGTGGGTGATTGGGAATTATTAACTGGTAAGATATCCACGAAGGAAACGAAAAGGCACAAAGGTATAGATTCGTCTTGCGAGAGTCAATATTTCCTTCCATAAAGAATTTGTTAAAAAGATGAGCAGAATTACTTTCTTTTTGTGTCCTTCGTGAACTTCGTGGGTGATTCAATAATGAAAAGAGCCGCCCGCGTTTGCACGGTCGGCTCTTCTATTTTAAATTCACAATATTTGTTACGCGGATTTACGCTCCTCGAAGAGATACATCGGCTCTTTCTTCTTCGCGATCGTATCTTTCGTGATGATGCATTTTGTAATATTCGGGCGCGAGGGGAGATAGTACATGATATCGACCATCGTCTCTTCGATGACTGCCCGTAATGCTCGAGCCCCAGTCCCGCGCGCCATCGCTTTCTGGACAATTGACCTCAGGGCCTCTTCCTCAAATTCCAGTTCCACTCCTTCATACTTGAAGAGCTTTTGAAATTGCTTCACCAGCGCATTTTTTGGCTCAACAAGAATGTTCATCAAGGCGTCTTCCGACAGCGAATGCAGCGTTGAGATCACAGGAAGCCTGCCGATGAACTCCGGAATAAGACCGTATTTCAGCAAATCATCCGGTTCCACTTGCTTCAAGTACTCGTCGGTGTTGTAATCTTTTTTCCCACGCAGGTCGGCCCCGAACCCCATCGGGTTCTGGCTGACGCGTTTCGCGATAATTTTGTCCAACCCTTCGAACGCTCCGCCGCAGATAAAAAGAATATTCTTCGTGTTCACATTGATGAGGCTTTGTTCCGGGTGCTTGCGTCCTCCTTTCGGCGGAACACCCGCAAGCGTTCCTTCCAGAATCTTCAGCAGCGCTTGCTGCACACCCTCGCCGGAAACGTCGCGGGTAATCGATGCACTGTCGCTTTTCCGCGAAATCTTATCGATCTCGTCGATGTACACGATTCCCCGCTCAGCCCGTTCTACATTGTATTCCGCGTTTTGCAGAAGATAGACAAGAATAGTCTCGACATCGTCTCCGACGTATCCCGCTTCGGTGAGCGTTGTTGCGTCGGCGATCGCGAACGGAACATCCAAGATCCTCGCAAGGGTCTGAGCCAGAAGGGTTTTTCCGGTCCCGGTCGGGCCGATGAGGAGAATGTTGCTCTTTTCTATCTCAACCTCATCGAGCGCCTGAAGATGATCTTTTGAATCGATGCGCTTGTAATGATTGTACACTGCGACCGACAATGTTTTCTTCGCCTGGTCTTGACCGATCACATACTGGTCGAGTGCTTCTTTGAGCTGCTCCGGTGTGAGGCCGGCCTTTCCTTTCCCCTTCTTTTTGGGGAAAGCGGCCATGTTGCTCCGGATAATATCCACAGAGCTCGAAACACAATGGTCGCAGATATAAACATCCGGCCCGGCAATAATGCTGGAGACTTCTTCAGGGCCACGCCCGCAGAACGAGCAGTGGATTTTTTCGTCGCCTTTTTGTTTTTGACTCATTGCAATGTTCCGAGATCGAAGATGATTGATTATTTTTCTTTTTTCGGTTCAGCTGCCCGTTTTACCAGCACGGAATCGATGATGCCGTACGCTTTTGCTTCTTCGGCGGAGAGATATTTATCCCTGTCGGTGTCGCGCTTGACGTCTTCGATGGATTTTCCGGAATGATGAGCGATGATCTCGTTGAGCCGCGTTTTCGTGTTCAGAATTTCGTCCACCTGAATGCTGATATCCGACGCCGTTCCCTGGACGCCGCCCCACGGCTGGTGAATCATGATGCGCGAGTTGGGGAGTGCTTTGCGCTTTCCCTTCGTGCCCGCGAGCAAAAGCACTGCACCCATGCTCGCAGCCATGCCGACGCACATCGTCGACACATCGGGACGAATGTATTGCATCGTATCGTAAATTGCTAAGCCGGCGGTGACGCTTCCCCCCGGGCTGTTGATGTAGAGATGAACGTCTTTCTCCGGGTCCTCGGCTTCCAAAAAGATCATCTGGGCAACGATCAGGCTCGCTACCACATCGTCGATTGCCGTGCCGACGAAAATGATCCGCTCTTTGAGCAGCCGGGAAAAAATATCGAAGGCGCGCTCACCGCGGCTTGTTTGTTCGACAACCATCGGAACGAGCTGGTTGTAAAGGTCGTAGGGTTTGTTCGAATGAACCATGTGAAGAAAATCCTTTCTACGTTATTGGTGCAAAGAATTAAGATAAAAGCTTACTTGCATCGTCGGTGAGTGTTTCTTTGACGGCCGAATTCTGCTTGAGGAATGCGATCAATTTATCGTTCAATATTTTTTCGCCGGCAGTCTCGGAGGACTTGTAGAAATTGATCAACCGCTCTTTGTCGATGTTTAACTTTTTTGATTCTTCTTCGGCAAGTGCCTCGACATCGGCATCTGCAAGCTGGATATTTTCCTTCGCGAGAATTTGTTCCCGGATCAGCGCCCATTTCGCCTGCCAGATCGCCGATGGGCGCGCCGCTTCGCGGTATTTTTGCTCATCGAACCCCCGCGGAAGCTGCTTGCTCTTCTGCTGATTTTTCAATTCTTCGATGTACGAATCGGTGAACGTTTTCACGAGCGCTTCCGGGACGGCGAAGTCATGCCGGCGCACGATCTCGTTGGTGATGTCGTCAACCAAACGTTTTTCAGTCCGGTCATTCCAATAGTGCTCGAGATCTGCCGTGAGTGCTTTTCGAAAATCATCGACGTTCGAATATTTTTCTTTCGTGATTTTCTTGACAAGTTCATCGTTGAATTCAGGGTGGATGACCTTCTCGATTTTCTTGACCGTCAATTGCATGTGAACTTTGTGGGTGTGGTCTTCATGCGTATGCTCAAAGCTTACGTTGACCACATCGCCGGTTCCTGCCGTTTTCAGGGCATCTTTAATTTCCCGTTCCGTCGACGGCTCGTTAAGGTAAATCCGCATTCCTTCGCGCTTCTGCCCGACGAGAGGGGTTCCGGATTCGTCCGTATCCTGAATATCCGCGGTCACGACGTATTCGAGGCCGTCGACTTTTTTGGCTTCTTCGAACGTTGCGTTGATATGCTGCAAACGACGAATTTCGGAAGCAACCTCTTCTTCCTTCACCGGATGAACGAACTTTTCGACGGGAATGCCCTTATACTCTTTTAAGGTAATAGACGGTTTCACCTCGTACTTTATTGTAAATGAAAAAGGCTCGCCCCGTTTATATTTCATGTCGACCATGGTGGGAGTGCCGATCGGCTGGATCTTTTTCTCATCGATGGTCTTTTTAAAGGACTCATTGGCAATGTCGTCGAGTGCGTCGGCTTCGACGCTTTCGCCGTAATATTTCTTGATGAGAGCAATCGGCACTTTTCCTTTACGAAATCCTTTGATCTCAATGGAAGGCGCTGCCTTCTTATATGCGGCTTCGAAATGAGGAGCAAGCTCTTCCGGTGAAAGGCTGATCGCAATTTCCTGGTCGCATTCGGTTACCGTTTTGAACGATACTTCCACTCACATACTCCTTTGCTGTTGGGGAAAAAGAAAGTCCCGCCCCCGACGAATAGCATTTTTTCGATACATTTAATGCTGATTTTGAATTAAAGTACGAAACATTGCCGCGAAAATCAATAAAGCGTTTTCAGAGGCGGTGGAATCTTTTGCTGATTGAAGTTATTGCGAGAATCCCGACGTTTAGGAGTGCCGCTGTACGGCATCCCGAACACCGGGGCAATCTTTATTAACCAAAGGGAGAGTGCTTCGGCAGAAAACGCTTCGCAACGACCACTAGCTCAAAATAACCCGCTACCTTTCAGATGTCGTACCCTTCTTTGATATGTGGAACAAAAGCTTCGACAGATTGAGATTTTCCTGGAAAAGGCGTCCGACTCCCCATCGCCAGCATATGTTTTTCCCAAAAATGTTTGTACATTATTCCATCGAAGAATTCTTTCCGCGGTACAGGATGATTCTACGATCGTTGAGCGGAAGGGTTCGACGGCCCCAGGTTCAAACTATTTTTTTGAGGATAATGTCGACTATGGCCACATCAGCATCGGAGTTGGAGATACGCAAGTATACTCAGGCTCTCTACGACTCGTATGAGACATACAAAGTAAAAGAAATAACATCGAGGCGGCTAAAACAGAGCGCGATGATGAACATTCTGACTTCTTTGCAAGCGCCGATGAAGAATACTTTCAGCATCGAGCAGATCGGCGTTTCTTCCGAGGGACGTTCCATCAATTTATTGGCGATAGGTTCGGGAAAAAAGAAAATTTTCATGTGGTCGCAAATGCACGGCGACGAGCCGACAGCGACAATGGGGGTGCTCGATATGCTGTCGTATATGGGCAAGAACCAAACCGCGCCGGAGGTCAAAAAAATTCTTGCAGAGACCACGCTCCTCATTATTCCCATGTTGAACCCGGACGGTGCAGAGCGATTTCAACGGCGCAGCATCCACGGAATCGATATTAACCGTGACGCATTGCAGCTTCAGACAAACGAGGCGAGGATCCTGAAAGAGACGCGCGATAAATATTCGCCGGAGTTTGGTTTTAATCTGCACGATCAGGAACCCCGCTATACCGTCGGATCAACCGGGAAAGTCGCAACCATCGCTCTTCTTGCGCCGACCTGCGATTATGCAAAGAGCGAAAATGCAATTCGCCTTCGTGCAAAAAAAGTTGCGGCAGCGCTCGTCGATATTTTTACTCCCTTCATCGACGGCCACATTTCGCGTTACGACGACTCCTTCGAACCTCGTGCCTTCGGCGATAGCATTCAAAAATGGGGGACCAGCACGGTGTTGATTGAATCGGGGGGGGCGAAAGATGATCCGGAAAAAATGACTATCCGGAAATTGAACTGTGTTGCGTTGCTCGGAATCTGCTATGCCATCGCAACCGGAGAGTACGAAGGCGCCGATGTCTCCCGCTACGAACAACTCCCTGAGAATACGAAGAACCTTTACGATATTATTATCAGCGGGATTACTTTAACTTTTGAAAACGGAGTTGCACCGGTTGTCGTTGATATCGGGATGAATACAGAAGAATCGGTTGGTCCCGGGAGCGTTGTCCTGCAAAAGCAGAAGATCGTCGATATCGGCGACCTGAGCAAGCATTCGTCGTTCCAATTGATCGATGCGAGGGGAAAATCGGTTCCTGGGCGCGAGATCGTGATGGAGCGGGATATGGATTTGAAAAAATTGCTTTCGGAATTGAAGAATATCTAACTCATCGATACTTCTACATCATCTCCAAAGGGCGTCTCACGCAAAGACGCAGAGTCGCAAATTGATTTTAAAACAAAACCTTCGCGTCTTTGCAGCTTGGCGAGAGATATTTTCAGATGTTGCTATCAAGTTCTCCGAAAAGAATCCTGATCAGGATATTTTCCTCGGCAACCGCCCGGAAAGAGTTTTCCAGATCTCGTCCTGAACGATGTTAATCGGCAGCGAGCCATCGATGAGCTGGATGCGTTTCGGCTCTTCTTTTGCAAGTTCGAGGTACCCTTCGCGGACCTTTTCATAGAATTCGCGTCCCCCGCTCTCCATCCTATCAATGGCAACACCGCTTGTGTGCCGCCGCTCGATAATTTCATCGATCGGAACGTCGATCAAAAAAGTCACTTCCGGAAGTAATCCGAACGTTGCCACGGCGTTAATCGTCTTCACAGCGCCAAGCCTCAAACCCCTTCCGAACCCCTGGTACGCTGTCGTTGAATCGACGTAGCGGTCGCAAATGACGATCTTCGAATCGAGCAGTGCCGGCTTAATGACCTGATTGACAAGTTGAGCCCGAGCTGCCGAGAAAAGGAACAATTCGGTAATCTGGTTCATGCCGAGATTCTTTTTGTCCAGAAGAATCTCCCGGATGCGCTCAGAAATTTCTGTGCCGCCCGGTTCCCTGAAAAATTCAACGATGTAATGCTGGCTCCGCAGCGTTTCCGCGAGCAGCGCCGCCTGCGTTGTCTTGCCGGAGCCGTCTAATCCTTCGAAGGAGATGAACATGTTACTTTACCCTGTGTTCGTTGCATCATGGTACTTAATTTACGTTGATTTTGCAAGGAAGAACGCCCGAGAATCCTTCACTTAAGCGTTGACACTGCAGCCCATATTTATTATACTTGACCCGAGGGATGCATTGCCTGAAGTACTAATTAACTCATTTTTGTTTGCCTACGAAAAGGAGCCAAGTATGGATGAAGCCAATACAACGCCGCCAGTCTCTGATGAAAGCTCGCAAATGTCCTTCTCCGATAAGTTGATGAACGTCTTTTCTGCGCCGGGTGAATTGTTTGAGAATGTCGCAAAAAGCGAGAAGCAAACTTCCAACTGGTCGGTGCCGCTTATTCTCACGATGATTGTAAGCGTCATTTTTGTTCTTGTTGCCTTCTCTCAGGCACCGATTCAAGACCAGATGCGCGACCAAACGGAAAAAACAATTCAGAAAAAAGTTGCTGAAGGCAAAATGACACAAGAACAGGCAGACATGGCTTTGACAAAAAACCCTGCACAGCCCGGCTCTCCGCTGTTCATGATTTTCGGTTCAATAGGTGCGGTGGTCGTGACGGCAGTTATGCTGTTCGGCTTTACTCTTGCATTTTGGCTCATGGGAAAATGGGTGTTCAAAACATCTGCGACATACGGAAAAGTCCTCGAAGTCGCAGGACTATCGATGTATATATCAGTGCTTGGGTCGATTATCACGTTGCTACTCGTTGTTGCCATGGGTTCGCTCTACGCTACTCCAAGCCTTGCCCTCGCGGTTTCTCAATATGATCCAACCAATACCCTTCACAAACTTCTTAGCTCGATAAGCCTATTTACTTTTTGGTACCTTTTTGTGGTTTCGGTCGGGCTGGGGAAAATATTTTCCGTTTCATTGGGAAAGGCGCTTGCGGGAGTAGGTGTATTGTGGATACTGTTTACGGCTGCATCCGTGCTGCTCAGTTTCGGTTCCTAAGCCGTTACATAATTCCTTGCGGATCGACGTCGACGGTGAGCTGCACGCCGCGCCGAACGTCAGCGGATGAGGAGATTTCCTGAACGACCCGAGTGATTGCATTCCGAACGGATGCAGAATTCGGGTCGTTTGTTTTTACGGCTTTGATAATAATTTGCCACCGATAATTGTTTTTGATTTTAGAAATTACCGCTGCTGCCGGCCCCAAAATAACCGAGTGCGGGGCAAGGCGCTTTAACCGCCCGGCAAATTTTTCTGCGACGGTGCGCACATTCTTTTCATCGGGGCCTTTACATTCAATCAATACCAGCCGCGCGAACGGAGGGTATATTGCCGATTGCCGATACCGCACCTCCTCCTCATAGAACCCCCGATAATTGTGGTCGATGACGTACTTCAAGCTGTAATGATCGGTCTGGTAGCTCTGGATGACAACTTCGCCTTTTAACGAACTCCGCCCGGCTCTGCCGGCAACCTGCGTCAATAATTGAAACGTCCGCTCAGCGGAACGGAAATCGGGGAGCAGCATTTGTGTATCTGCGGAAATAACTCCGACAAGCGTTACGCGCGGGAAATCCAATCCCTTTGCCACCATCTGCGTTCCGAGCAAAATGTCCGCATCGCCTCTTCCAAACTGCTGGAGAAGCTTGTCGTGTGATCCTCTTCGCGTCGTTGTATCCAGATCCATTCGCAAGACCTTCGCTTCCGGAAACAACGCTGCCAGGTCTTGTTCGACCCGCTGCGTACCGAAGCCCTGGAGTTTCAGCTGAGTTCCTTTACATTGCGGGCACAGGTTCGGCATCGGCTTCACCGAACCGCAGTAATGGCAGCGCAAATGTTTTTTGACGAGATGGTACGTCAGCGTGACGTCGCATTGTTCACACCGCTCGACGTGTCCGCAGTCGAGGCACTCGATAAACGGAGCGAACCCCCGCCGATTCTGGAGAAGAATAATTCCTTCGCCTTTGTGCAGCCGGTCGCGGATTTTTTCTTCGAGCAGGAAGGAGATGGAATGGAATCCTTTTTCAAAAGCTTTTTTCCCGATTTTGGCCGCATCCTCTTTCATCGCTGCATAGCGGCGCTTATGGTCGTCCCCCATGTTCACAAGGCTGATTGAAGGAAGGACGGCGTCGTCGATTCGCTCGGGTAATTCCAGCAAAGCGTATTTTTCCGTTCGTGCATTATAGAAAGATTCGATCGATGGTGTCGCAGAGCCGAGGACAACGACGGCGTCGGCGTGATTTCCTCGGATGATGGCGACGTCGCGCGCGTTGTATCGAGGAGAAGCGTCGAATTGTTTATATGATGCCTCGTGTTCTTCATCGACAACAATGAGGCCGAGGTTCTCGAGCGGTGCGAAAACCGCCGACCTTGGACCGATGACAATTTTATATCTGCCGCTTTTGCAGAACCTCCAGGCATCGTAGCGCTCCCCGTCCGACATCCGGCTGTGCATGACGGCAACGGAGTCTCCGAAGTGCAGCCGAAATCGCCGGACAATTTGCGGCGTCAGGGAAATTTCCGGGACAAGAACGATGGCAGTCTTTTCTCTCGCCAGCGCTTCGCGTATTGCTTCGATGTACACCTGTGTCTTTCCGCTTCCGGTTATTCCATACAATAAAAAAGTTTTCGAGACGCCCGATTTCATCGAAGCGGCGATCTTTTCGAGTGCGTGCGCTTGATGACGCGTTAACTGAAACGGCGACACGAGTGTAACGTTCTCATCGGGCAAATAATCAACCGACCGTTCAACTTCTTGTTGAACGACCTCCACAATATTTTTCTTTATGATTGCCTTCAGCGAAGAAAGAGTAGCCCCGGTTTCTTTGAGGAGTGAACGTAACGGATACGGCTCATTCGTCAATTGCGTGATGCGGAGGAAGAGCTTTTGCTGTAATTTCCCTTGCGGTGCAAAATTCTCCAGAACATCCTTCTTGATAAGGAAGCGTTCGAGCTTTGGCTTTGTCTTCGCCGCTGATAAATGATCGCTGACGTCGATGACACCGGCATCAGCAAGCCCCGACAAAATAGAATAGATATTCTTGACCCTTGTTTTTTTCTGAAGCTGAGCGACGGAAAGGTGTGTTTCAGCCGACAAGGCGCCGAGGACCTTCGCGCGCTGCGGCGCCGTGATTCCGAAACGGGCAAGTTCATCAGGAGTAATCGGCCGCTTTAACGAGATCGATTTCTTGTTTTCGATCGAGATTCCCTGGGGAAGGAATGCTTTCAATACTTCTCCCAGCGGTGCGGCATAGTATTCAGCAATCCAATTGCCGAGCTTCAGCAGTTCTTGAGAAAGAGCCGGAGTTGCGTCGAGCACATCCTGGATCGGTCGAAGCGGCTTGATGGATGTTGAAGAGGGAAAGCCGACGGCGACGCCGGAAATTTGTTTCCTTCCAAAAGGAACAAGCACGCGGCTTCCCGTGCTGACACGCTGGGCGAGTTCGGATGGTATAGTATACGTGAATGCCTGGTGGATTGGGAGTGGAAGTGCAACATCGACAAGAGTTTGTTTCATGGCAAGAGAATGGCGGGCGCAGTGAACGCTCTACGCAAGTTCTGCCTCGACTTGTTTATAGACGTCGATCAGCGGAATATTTTTCTCAAGGGCGACACGCTTGCACTCTTCAAATTCGGGTGCAAGCCGTTCCGAGCCCTCGATGGTCACAACCTTCACTTTCATCTCGCCGAAAAGAGTCTTCACGATTTTGGATGAACGCTGCAGCTTGCGCCGCTCTACGGGCTGGATGCGGACGCCGAGAGTGCTCGTTTCCGCAAAGACAACGCTCAGCACTCCATCGAGTTTTCCTCTGTTCACGAGCGCTGAAAGAAGAATTCCCGGCCTTCCTTTTTTCATGATGACCGGTATCATGAATGCGTCGTGAGCTCCAACGGAAAGGAGACGCTCAAGAACGAAGGGAAAAACTTCCGGGTTCATATTGTCGATATTTGTCTCAACCGTCACAAGTTCGTCGTGGTCGTGTCCCTCTACAAGCTCGCCGATGAAAATGCGAAGCAAGTTCGGCAATTGCGGGATGTCCTGCGTCCCGGTCCCGTACCCGATGGATTTCACTTGAAGCTGTTCCATCGACAGCATTCCCGACGAGAGTGCCTTAATAATACCGGCCCCTGTCGGCGTCGTCAGCTCGAAGGGAACGTCGGTGAACACGGTCCTGTACTCTTTCAGAATCTCGGCCGTTGCCGGAGTCGGGTTTGGCATTGCTCCATGCCGGGTATTGACAAAACCGCCGTTTCCAAGCTTGACCGGAGATGAATAAACGGCATCGATCCCAAAATACTCCATACAGATTGCCGTGCCCACAATATCCACGATTGAATCAACGGCCCCCACTTCATGAAAGTGTATTTCTTCGAGCGCCGTGTTGTGAATTTTAGCTTCCGCCGTGCCGATGACGGTAAAAATCTTTGAAGCCCGTTCTTGTACTCTCGCTGGAAGAGCCGATTTTTCGATGAGTGCAAGAATATCCTTAAGGCCCCGCGAATGGTGCTCATGATCTCTGCTGTCGTGGCGATGTGAATGTTCGTCGTGAGAATGGTGGTGGTCGTCATGAGAATGCGATCCTGCATTTTTGCTTTCCCCCTCAACGGTCACATCCAGTTTTACAGCGGTAATCGCATTCCGTTGCATGAGTCTTTGTTGGAGCGAATACCCTTCTACGGGAAGCTTTAGCAATTCCTTGCGGAGATAATCCAGCGGCACTCCGGCGTGGATAAATGCGCCGAGTGTCATATCGCCGCTGATGCCGCCCACGGTATCAAAATATACGATGGTCATAAGCACTGAGAGATGTTCGTCGGATTTACTTTGTAATATACAATTTTTTTGAAAAGAATACGAAATGTCCTAGGGGGGCGTACAACGTGTGCGAGCTACTGCTGCATGAACAGGGGCATAAGATGCTGCAGGAATCGATCCGTCGCACCGAGATTTTTATCCACCAGGCGGCGTGCTTTTTTGCCCGCTTCTATTCTTTTTGGTTCATTCTCGAGCAGGGTTCGG
Source organism: uncultured Bacteroidota bacterium (assembly GCA_963772165.1). GTDB lineage: Bacteria > Bacteroidota > Ignavibacteria > UBA10030 > UBA8401 > JAGVPT01. The sequence continues at coordinate 246,286 of CAVYWA010000011.1, forward strand.
AGTATCCTGTACAATTCTTTTTCGTCTTCAACAACAAACCCGCCTCCTTGGTCTGCGAGTGCGACGGCTTCTTGTGAATTAGCATGCTTCGGCCCGAACACGACCGGGAGCGAGAATGCAGCCGGTTCCAGAACGTTGTGCACGCCCTGGCGGAAACTTCCGCCGACGTATGCAACGTGAGCATATTTATAAAGAGGCACGAGAATGCCGACGCTGTCGACCAGGATAACTTTCTCACCGGCGTATTGGTTCATTTCGGAAAATCGGATGAAGGACGTATGCCCTTCAAGGCGGTATTCCACTTGTTCCAGATGTTCGACCGTCGGTTCATGGGGTACGAGGATCGTCAACAAGTCCGGCATCCTTTTCTGAATTTTGTAAAGGACCGGAAGGGCGACGTTATCATCGGCTTCCCAGCTTTGGCCGACGATGAATATTTTTTTCCCCCTGACAATTCGGTTCGACAGAATATGTTTCTTGGCTGCTTCATCGCTCCGTATTTTCACTTGGTCGAAGCGGGTATCGCCGATGGTCTCTACGGTCGGTCCCGACAACAAAAAATCGCCAAAAGAAGCTTTATCGCTGTCCGATACTGTAAGAATAGACGAAAAGCAATCGTATAAAGCGCGATGAAATTGCCGTACAAGGAATGTTTTCCGGATCGAGTTTTTCTTCATCGTCGCATTCGCGATCATCACGGGAATATTTCGTTTGTGCAGCGCCCAAATCAAATTGGGCCACACGTCGTAACGAACCATCACCACCGCAGTCGGTTGAACGACATCAACGAACTCGTTCACTTGCCGATAGGAGTCGAATGGGAGATATGAAATAATATCCGCCAGTTTGTAAGACTTGGAATGCTCGTATCCGGACGGCGAAAAGAACGTGGCAATAATATCGATCTCGGGGTGTGATTGTTTTATCGCAGCGATGATCGGCTTCGCTTGTTCAAACTCTCCCAGTGAAGAGGAATGAAACCAGAGGCGGTGACGTCCATGCGAAAGATTGACTTCTTCCTTGATGATGGTGAAGAGGTTCCGCCGCCCCTGAATGCCGCGGCGGATTTTTTTGTTGAAGAGACCGGCGCACTGGAACGCGCACCACATCGCCGGTACCACGAGAATGTTATAGAATAATTTCCAGGCCATTGTGCGTTGAACGTGATGAAGTTCGCTACCGTGAACCATGTACAGCAGCGCTGAATCGCCTCTACGATGCATCCCCACGGTGTGAGAATCGCAGGACAAATATAGTTACGCCAGGTTACTTGTGCAATGAAAAATCCGGGAAATAATTTCATCTACCGCCGGTTGATTATCGCAGGGGAGTTCGGTATATTATCATTCCTAAAAATTAAAGAGTATGCGAGCTATTATACCGGTCGCCGGAGTTGGTAGCAGACTGCGGCCCCATACCTACACGATACCGAAAGTGCTCCTCAATGTGGCAGGAAAGCCGATTATCGGCCACATTATGGATAAAATTATCGCCGGGGGATTTGACTCGGCCACGATCATTGTCGGCTATTTAGGCGACAAGGTCAAAGAATATATCTCGGGAAATTATTCCATCAGCGTAGATTTTGTCGAACAGGAAGAACGGCTGGGTTTGGGCCATGCCATCTATTTGTCGCGTCACACCATCTCAAAAGATCCAATCCTGATTATTCTCGGCGATACCGTGTTCGACGTGAATCTTTCAGCCATGACACACGGAAAATATTCGAGCATTGGCGTGAAGGAAGTTGCGGATCCGCGGCGCTTCGGTGTAGCCGAGACGACGGACGGTTTTGTCACTAGGTTAACTGAAAAACCTGAGCACCCGACGAGCAATCTTGCGATCGTCGGCCTTTATTTTATCCAGCATCCGGACATTTTACTTGAGTGCCTGAAGCAGATGATTAAAAGTGATGTGCGGACGAAAGGGGAGTTTCAACTTACCGACGGACTACAGCTCATGATTGAGCGGGGAGAGAAGATCAAGACATTCACGATTGACGGCTGGTTCGATTGCGGTAAGCCTGAGACGCTTCTTGAAACGAATAAGCATTTATTAAATCAAAATTCAACTCATTCTATTCCCGAGGGTGTAGTTGTTATCCCGCCCGTGTTTATTTCCCCAAAATCCACTGTAAAAAATTCCATCATTGGCCCGAATACAACCATCGCAGCGGGGGCAACAGTTGAGAATTCCGTCGTAAGGAATTCCATCGTCAGCGAGGACGCGACCGTTCAGGGTGCGCTGCTCGAAGAATCCATTATCGGCAGCAATGCACTGGTGAGGGGCGGTTATAAAAGAATTAACATCGGCGATTCGTCCGAACTCGAGTTTTACTAAAAGCGTAATCATTAACAATCCAAACAGTACTTAGGAGCAAAAATTCAATGAGGTATCTTTTTACGTCCGAATCCGTTTCCGAAGGGCATCCCGATAAGGTCTGCGATGCAATTTCGGATGCCGTGTTGGATGCATTGCTCAGGCAGGACAAATACTCGCGTGTAGCGTGCGAATGCTTTGTGACTACCGGCCTGGTCATGATCGGAGGCGAAATTACGACGAACGCGTATGTGGATTTCCAAACGCTTGCGCGTGAAACCGTTCGAGAAATCGGTTATACAAAAGCGGAATACAAATTTGATGCGGATTCATGTTCGGTGATCTCGAGTATCCATTCACAATCAGCGGACATTGCCCGAGGGGTGAACACCGGCGGCGCAGGCGACCAGGGAATGATGTTCGGTTATGCCAACAATGAAACTCCCGAGTTAATGCCGATGCCGATCATGTTCGCGCATAAACTCGTCCGGCGTCTTGCCGAAATCCGAAAGAAAAATCTCCGCCTTATGCCGTATCTTCGGCCCGATGCAAAATCGCAGGTGACGGTGGAGTATAACGGCGGCACGCCGGTTCGCGTTGACACCGTGGTTATTTCCACCCAGCACGACGCAGACGCTTCTCAGAAACGTATTCGTGAGGACGTCATTCACCATGTTGTCGGGAAAGTGATCCCGGAACATCTGCTTGATAAGAAAACGAAATATTACGTTAACCCGACCGGGCGTTTTGAAATCGGCGGGCCGCACGGCGACAGCGGCTTGACGGGAAGAAAAATCATCGTTGATACGTACGGCGGGCGCGCTCCCCACGGCGGCGGTGCATTCTCCGGAAAAGATCCTTCAAAAGTCGACCGGAGCGCTGCATACGCAGCACGGCATCTTGCGAAGAATATCGTTGCGGCCGGACTGGCGACGGAATGCCAGATTCAAGTTGCGTACGCAATCGGTGTTGCGGAACCGGTGTCGATTTACGTGAATACATTCGGGACGGGAAAGATTCCGGATTCGGAAATTTCCCGCATCCTAAAAAGCGAAATCGATATGACACCCCGCGGCATTATCGACAGGTTGAATCTGCTTCGCCCGATTTACAGGAAAACGGCTTCGTACGGCCACTTCGGACGCGACGATAAGGATTTTACGTGGGAAGCGCTCGACCTCGTCCCGATATTAAAGCGCGCGGTAAAATAATTGGTATCGGCACCGCTCATAATCAAAAACTTTTTAAGAATTCTGGAGAGATAATGAACGAGAAAAAAGGACGCTTTAAAGTCAGAGATTTGAAGCTTGCTGCAGAAGGGCACAAGCTTATCGAATGGGCAGAATCACGTATGCCGGTCATGATGGCGCTGCGTGAGAAATACAAAACCACAAAACCGTTGAAAGGCTTCCGGATCGCGGGATGCCTGCACGTCACCAAGGAAACGGCAGTGCTCGTGAAGACCTTTGTTGAAGCGGGTGCACAGGTGAGCTGGAGCGGATGCAACCCGCTATCGACCAACGATGCAGTCGCGGCCGCGCTTGCGGATGACGGCGTCTCTATTTTTGCCTGGCATGGGATGAACGTGAAAGAATTTTATTGGTGCATCGACGAGACGCTGAAATTCAAGCCGAATCTGACGCTCGACGACGGAGCGGACTTGATTTTTACCGTGCACAACAAGCATCAGGAACTGATCCCCGAAATTATTGGGGGAACCGAGGAGACGACGACGGGTATTCATCGGCTTCGGGCGATGGCAAAAGACGGTGCGCTGAAATATCCCGTCATTGCCGTGAACGATGCCGAAACAAAATGGGATTTCGACAACGTTTATGGAACGGGGCAATCGACAATCGACGGCGTGATTCGTGCAACGAGCGTGCTGATTGCGGGAAAAAACGTTGTCATCGCCGGTTACGGACATTGCGGCCGGGGCGTTGCCATGCGGGCGAAGGGGCTTGGAGCGAATGTCATTGTCACGGAGGTGAAAGCGACCGCCGCATTAAAAGCCACACTCGAAGGATACCGGGTGATGACGATGGATCAAGCGGTAAAAGTCGGCGACATCTTTATTACCGCAACCGGCGTTAAGGACATTATCGTCGACCGTCACTTCAAACTGTTGAAGGACGGAGCGATCATCTGCAATACGGGACATTACGATTGCGAAATTAATCTGGGCGATCTAAAAAAACAAACGAAAAGCATCCGCGAAATCCGTCCGAATAATGAAGAGTACATCACAAAGGATGGCCGGCGCATTTATGTCCTCGCACAAGGGAGGCTTGTCAACTTAGCGGCCGCTGAAGGGCATCCGTCGGAAGTGATGGATATGTCGTTCGCCAATCAATTTATGTCGCAGCTGCGCCTTGCTGAGGTCTTCAAAAAGGGAAAGAAGTATGAAAATAAGGTGCACGACATTTCTGTTGAACAGGATCAGGAAATCGCCGGCGTGAAATTGTCCACACAAGGTCTCAAGATCGATACGCTGACGCCGGAACAGAAACTGTACATGGAAGATTACAGCGCCGGAACGTAAAAGCCGGCTGAATCCAGTAGCGAAAGCAGGGTTTCATCAGCGTTGATGAAACCCTGTTCGTTTATTGGAACGTACGTGTTCCAGTATTGGTTTTCATATTGTCCCCCATACAATAAGAAAGGAATCTGTGTCGATGAAAAAGCAATTCGTTTTGGCAGTGGCGTTGGCATTATGTGCGGCAAGTTTCGCCCAATCGCAGGATACTACTTCGGAGAAGAAGAAAATGAATCATGAGACGGGAGTTTACGGCTTTACGATGAAGACCATCGACGGCAAAGACAAACCGCTTGCGGATTATAAAGGCGACGTCCTCTTGATCGTGAATGTTGCATCTTTCTGCGGAAACACTCCGCAGTATAAAAACCTTGAGAGCCTTTATGAAGCCTACAAAGACAAGGGTTTTAGGATTCTTGCGTTTCCAGCGAATAATTTCGGTCAGCAGGAACCCGGGAACAATGAGGAGATTAAGTCGTTCTGCGATAATACGTACCACGTCACATTCGATATGTTTTCTAAAATCAGCGTCAAGGGGGACGACCAGCACCCGTTGTATCGTTATTTAACCACGGGAACGGATTTCAAGGGGGATATCGGTTGGAACTTCGCAAAATTTCTGGTTGACCGCAATGGCCGTGTTGTTGCCCGGTATGCGCCGAAAAAGATTCCGACGGACGACGAAGTCGTTCAGAAAATTAAACAGTTAATCGCGGAAAAATAGTGTTATTAACTGACGTTACGCAAAAGGCCAAAACCTTTTCATATGTCGCCCCTAACGGGGCTTCATCGATAGCTCTGGCGCATCACTACAAATATTTCGCTCCTATCGGAGCTTTATTCACTGCTCTAACTCCTATACAGTTGATAGATTGTGAGTCCCGGAGGGACGAAATATTTGTAGTTTGAATAACCCACGCTTATTTAAAGCTCCGTAGGAGCGATATAAGAATCATATTGAGGGGCCCTCCGCGTAACGTCAGTTATTAATTGTCGGGCACCTTCTTCAATTACCCTTCCGAGTATTTCCATATATCGCAATTTGCCGGTTAAGGTGTGCGGCACTTCCTTCGACGCTCCCGTTCCGCTGAAGCGGGACGGGATTCAGAATGAGCCATCGCGGCTGAGTCGAACGATCTTAGTGTGCTTGGCATTCTTCACTCAGTACATCTATTTCAAAAGCCCTATTACCCCTTCCTCATTTCGTTGATTGTCGTACGATTTATAGGTATATTTTTTCAGAAATTTATTTCTGAGGATTATGGTACGGCAATTTGACATTCGCTCTTCGCGGTCTACCCCCCAAGTATTGATGCGAAAATCCCGGTCATCGTCTCCGGTTATCGGGGAAGCGGTTGCCGCCATTATTCGCCGAGTCCAATTTCAGGGAGATCGCGCACTTCGATTCTATACAAAAAAATTCGACGGTGTGGCATTAACGTCTCTCGCTGTGCCTGAAAGGAAAATTCGCAAAGCGTTGGCCGATGCTGATCCTGAATTTGTCCGCCTTCTTCGTGAAGCGGCGAAAAATATAAAAAGGTTTCACGAACGCCAGCGGCGTTCAGGGTGGAGAATACGGGAAAAATTCGGCTCCGACCTGCGGCAGCGGTATCTTCCGGTCGAGCGGGTTGGTGTTTATGTGCCCGGCGGGAAAGCCGCATATCCCTCCACCGTGCTGATGAACGTTATTCCTGCACAAGTTGCGGGGGTAAAAGATATCGTCCTCGTGTCGCCGCCGGACAGGAACGGAAACGTCCATCGGGACGTGCTCACCGCTGCCGCTATTCTTGGGATCAAAAAAGTCTTCCGCATTGGCGGCGCGCAGGCTGTCGCGGCCCTTGCATACGGGACAAAATCAATTCCCGTTGTGGACGTTATCGTCGGCCCAGGGAATATTTTCGTTGCTACGGCGAAAAAGATGTTGTTCGGCAAAGTCGGCATCGACAGCATCGCAGGTCCGAGCGAGATTGTAATTCTTGCCGATGACAGCGCACGCCCTGATTTTATTGCTTCGGATATTGCAGCTCAGGCTGAACACGACGAATCCGCTTCTTCAATTCTTGTTACAACAAGTCCACCCCTTGCAGAAGCGGTGAAGAGTGAATTGAAAAGGCTGTTAACCATCCTTCCGAGAAAATCAATTATTGCATCATCGCTTAAAAACCATGGGGCGATATTTCTGGTGAAAGATTTACAACAAGGAGTGGAGGTCGTCAATCAACTTGCGCCGGAGCATTTGGAAATTATTACGAAGAACAACGACGCAGTTCTGGAAAATGTTAAAAATGCCGGTTCTATTTTTCTCGGAAACTTCTCTCCGGTAGCCGTTGGCGATTACTTTGCCGGGCCAAACCATGTCCTTCCGACGGAAGGCACGGCCCGTTTCTTTTCACCGCTTTCGGTCGAAACGTTTATGAAGAGATCGAGCGTCGTCAATTACTCCAGGCGGACAATGGAATCTGTCAGCGAGAAAGTCGCACGGTTTGCCGAACGCGAGGGACTGACGGCGCATGCTCTTTCTGCCCGCTTGCGCGGAAGGGGGAAACGACGGTGAATTTTCGCGACAACATCAAGCAAAGTGTGAGGGCTTTGGAGACGTATGCCGTTAAGGGAAAAACGCTTCAACCCGGCCTCATCAAGCTCAATCAGAATGAAAACCCGTTCGATGTGCCCGACGGAATCAAGCGCGAGCTTGTTGAAGAGTTTCTGAAAAATCCATGGAACCGGTACCCGGAAGTTTTTCCCGGTGAACTGCTCCAGGCGCTTTCTTCGTTCGTTCGCCATCCGGTAGAAGGGATTATCGCAGGGAACGGCTCGAACGAGTTGATGTACACGATCCTCATGGCAACAGTATCACGAGGAACGAAGGTACTGATTCCGTCTCCTTCATTTTTCCTGTACGAAAAAGCGGTTAAAGTGTTTGACGGCGAGGTCGTATCGGTCATGATGAAAGATGACCTATCGTTTGCGCCGGAAGAAATTCTGCGCTCTGCCGGAATAGAAAAACCGGCGCTTATTGTACTTGTTTCCCCCAATAGCCCGACAGGCCAGTCGTTGCCGGTCGGTGATGTTGAAAAAATCCTCGCGGGCACTTCATCTCTTGTCCTTGTCGATGAAGCCTATATCGAGTTTTCTGAAAAACAAAGCGTTCAATCACTCCTCGAAAAGTACGACCGGCTCATTATTTTGCGGACGTTTTCGAAGGCTTTCAGCATGGCCGGGCTCAGGATCGGTTATCTTCTTGCGGGGCCGGCGTTATGTGCTGAACTGTTGAAGCCGAAAATTCCGTTCACTGTGAACGCCTTTTCGGCATCGGTCGCCAAAAAGTTAATGGAACGGAAAGAAGTCGTCGATGAACGGATTGCGTTTATCAAAAATCAAAAAAAGATTCTGTTCAACGCTCTTCGTTCGCTCAATGGCGTTGAAGTATTTTCTTCTGACACAAATTTTCTTATCTTTAGGACGCGCCAGGATGCCGGTTTGCTGTTTCAACGGCTCCTCCAGCGAAACGTCCTTGTCCGCGATGTCAGTTCATATCCGATGCTCGAACGGACGCTCCGCGTTAATGTGGGTACAGAAATGGAAAACAAAACATTTCTTGCCGTGCTCCGAGAACTTCTGTGAATACTTCTAAAGCGCTATGAAAATTTTAGTCTTCGTCAACCACGTCCCCGACACTGAAACAAAAGTAAAAGTTGCCGCTGATGGAAAAACCATCGATACGGCGGGGGTGAACTTTATGCTGAACCCGTACGACGAATATGCGGTCGAAGAAGGATTGAAGTTGCGGGAAAAATTCTCGGGCGAGGCGGTTGTCGTTTCGGTGGGCAGCGATACACACAAAGAAGCTCTTCGCAAGGCATTGGCGATGGGCTGCGATAAGGCCGTGCTGCTGAAGGATTCTTCAACGAACGACTCATTTGCGGTCGCCCGCGCGCTTGCCGACTATGCGAAAGAATACTCCCCCGACGTCGTGTTGTGCGGAAAACAATCCATCGATTACGATGATGCTCAAGTCGGCGGCCTGGTGGCTGAAATGCTCGGCATGCCGTCCATTTCTGTCGTTGTGAAATTGGAAATTGCATCGGGTGCTGTTGTGGCGGAAAGAGAAATCGAAGGGGGCAACGAGGTCGTTCATTCCAAATTACCCGTAGTCATCATGGCCCAAAAAGGCTTGAACCAGCCGCGTTATCCGTCATTAAAGGGAATTATGGAAGCAAAGCGGAAACAAATTGAAGAGCGTACGATCAGCCCCGTTGAAGCTAAGGTCGAGGTTCTCGCATTGAAGAAACCGGCGCCGAAAGCTTCCGGTAAAATTGTGGGAACAGACGCTTCTGCGGTTCCAGAACTCGTCCGCTTGCTGCGCGAAGAAGCGAAAGTGATTTGATTTTATGCAGGAACGATGACTTATGAAGATCATAGCATTTGCTGAGCAACGAAATAACCGATTCAGGAAAACTGCTTTCGAAGTGGTCCGGGCAGCGAAAGCGGTTGGGGACCAGCTGACGGCAGAAGTCGTAGCGTTGGTTGTCGGTGGAAGTGTCTCTTCGATTGCGGGTGAAGTCGGGGCGTATGGTGCGGCGAACGTGCTCGTTGTTGAAGATGCCCGGCTCGAGAATTATTCGACGACCGCGTACGCGAAAGTTGTCGCAGAAATTGTCCGGCAGGAGTCGGCCGACATAGTTTTTTTTCCGGCGAGCTCTTTGGGAAAAGATCTTTCGCCGCGGGTGTCGGTGAAAATCGATGCAGGGTTGGCAACAGAGTGCACGGCACTTCGCGTTGAACATGGCGATATCGTAGCCACGCGTCCCGTCTATGCTGGAAAAGGGATGGTTGATGTGCGCGTAAAATCGCACGTGAAAATGTTTTCTCTCCGGCCGAACGTTTTTTCTGCGGGCACAGCATCTCCTGCGTCGGCTGTTGTGGAGAAAAGGGAAGTACTGCTTACGGATGACGATTTCGGCGCTATGGCAAAAGAGATAAAAACGTCGAGCGGGAAGAAAGATGTCGCGGAGGCCGACATCATTGTTTCCGGCGGGCGAGGGTTGAAAGGCCCGGAGAATTTTTCATTGATCGAGGAGCTTGCGGCGACATTGAATGCCGCCGTCGGTGCATCCCGTGCCGTCGTTGACGCAGGATGGAGGCCGCACGATGAACAAGTAGGGCAAACGGGAAAGACGGTAGCGCCGTCTCTCTATATCGCTGTTGCAATTTCCGGCGCGGTGCAGCATCTTGCCGGAATGTCGTCCTCAAAATTCATCGTTGCCATCAACAAGGACAAGGACGCGCCGATTTTTTCTGTTGCCGATTACGGCATTGTCGGCGATGCGTTTGACGTAGTACCGGCACTGACGGCAGAACTCAAAAAAGCGAAAGAGAAATAAAAAGCAAATGTGACGCTGTGAGTTGCTATTCAGAGGGTTTTTTTATATACTCGCTTTAGGCGGTAAAAATTTTCTGAGAGGATTTGGCGTGGAGAAAGTTCAGGTTGATATTTTAGGATTATCGACGAGTCCCTCAAGCGGCGGCGCGTATGCGTTGATCCTGAAAGAGATGAACGGCAATCGACGATTGCCGATTATCATCGGCGCGTTTGAAGCTCAGTCCATTGCGCTGGAGATGGAAGGAATTAAGCCGCCCCGTCCGCTCACGCACGACCTGATGAAAAATATCATCGATACATTCGGCGTGTCGCTGCAAGACGTGTACATCAATGAACTGCGCGACGGTACTTTCTACGCAAAGATAACGATCGAAGGGGTGAGCGAAAGCCAGGAAGTTGACTCGCGGCCAAGCGACGCCATCGCACTCGCGGTGCGGTACGGTGTGCCGATATTTGTCGCCGATGAGGTCTTGAATGAAGCCGGCATTGTTGCCGAGAGCGAAGAGGAAGAGACGGGCACCGAACCGAAAACCGAGCCGCCCGCAGTCATCAAGAAACATACTTCAAAACTCGAACAACTGCAGACATCGCTGCACGAAGCGATCGAAAAAGAAGAGTACGAAAAAGCTGCCAAACTCCGCGATGACATCCGCAAACTGACAATGGGTGATTGATGAGAATCACAGCGTCGTCTCAGTGATGAGTGACGAGATCCTTCATTTCTTTTACCGCACGTTCCAATCCGACAAACATCGCGCGCGAAATAATAGCATGGCCGATGCTCATTTCATCGATAAAGGGAATATCAGCAACCGGCCTCACGTTGGTATAATTCAAACCATGGCCCGCATTGACACCTAACCCCAGTTTCTTCCCGTGCTCGGCCAACGTGCCGATCTTCTGCAGGAGTTTCTGCTGAACAGCCGGCGATCGGGCTTCGGCATATTCTCCGGTGTGAATTTCCACCATGTCTGCCCCGATGTCGTTCGATACGTCGATCTGCTTCTTTACGGGATCGACAAAGAGACTCACAAGAATATTCTTGTCATGCATTTTGCGAATTGTTTTCTCGATCCTCGCACGTTGTCGGACGACATCGAGCCCTCCCTCGGTGGTCAGCTCCTGGCGTTTCTCTGGAACAAGGGTTACGAGGTCGGGCACAATTTTCAAAGCAATGGCGACAATTTCTTCCGTTGCCGCCATTTCAAGGTCTAATTTTGTCGTCAGCGATTTTCGTAACCGGAGGACATCACGGTCATTGATGTGGCGCCGGTCTTCGCGCAAATGACAGACAATACCGTCCGCGCCCGCCTGCTCACAGATTGCCGCCGCTGCAACCGGGTCCGGTTCCATGCCGCCGCGAGCCTGTCGTACCGTTGCAATGTGGTCAATGTTTACCGAAAGCTTCATCTTTCCTTTTGTTCCGATTGAAGTTGATAGCAAAATAAACGAAATTCGATGAAGAATCACAATAGCTATTGTGATGGCGCTGCACTTTGCTCATCAATACAGCTTTCGAACACGTTTTTGATTTATCTCGCGGCATAGTTCAGCAGACCGCGATTTCTTGGATACGGTGTCCGCCAGATCCATAGACTATTACACGACCTTATTCTGCAGGCCGCAACTTTTTTAGACGCGAACCGTATTCCAGTGGGGGAACATGATTTGAAACTTCTCTATGCGAGGCGCCTTCCATGAATAAAAAATTACCCCTTATTTTTATCTCTTTTTTCTTCTTTATCGTGACGTCCGATTCATTGATTGCACAAACAGACCATAGCCCCTATCTCTTTACACGGGACGTGGTGGACAGTGTAACGAATGACGACCGGATTGGCGCGTTTGTGGACGATCTGCTCCAGAAAATCGAGTCCGACGTAGAAGGCATGGTTCGAGATCGAAATAGAGAACGTGAAGAGGATTTTGATTCGGCGTCGGCATCCCGTCGGTACCATTCTGCGGAAAGTGCGGTGACGTTTTCGGGAAACACAAGCATCGACCCAAGCGATACGATTGACGGTAATATCGTCGTGAAGGGAGGGACGCTTACGGTTACCGGCCTTGTACAGGGCGACGCCCTGGCAATTAACGGAGATATTGTAGTAAAAGATGGCGGCAAAATTACCGGCAATGCGCGCGCTATCAATGGCAAAGTCGTGAAAGAGGGGAACGGAACGATAGGAGGGTCCAGCGAAGAAACTTCATCGGCGCGTGATGCCGTTTACATGAGGCCGGGGTATGAACCGAGCAGGTCGTACCGATTCAATCAACTATGGCTGGATGAAAACGAGTTTCCGGATCATTTCCTTTTTCGCTATAACAGAGTCGATGGGTTGTTCCTGGGGTTAGGGACGGAGAAAAAATTTTACTGGGATGGAAGTAAGGTCATCTCGGGGTTCGGCTCAGCAGGATATGCATTTAGAATCCATCGATGGCGTTTAAATCTGGGGTTGGACAGGCAGTTTGCTACGGACAATGCGTTGTACGAAGTTGGTGCGGAAGGACATAACCTTACGGATACAAAAGATGAATGGATCATGAAGTTAGGCGAAAATAACATTACGTCTCTTCTTTGGCATGAAGACTACCGTGATTATTTTACGCGCCAGGGCTTTTCTTTAAACGCTGCGCGGTACACGAGAGGAAGCGATTTCACCTCACAGCTTAGAGTCCAATACCTTATCGACGATTACTCGTCGTTGTCGAAAGAAACTGACTGGTCGTTGTTTAGGCCGAGCCATAGTTTTCGCGATAACCCGGCAGTGGCGGAAGGGACGATGCGCAGTATTTTAGGAACTGCCGGCTTGAGTACGCTCGAAGGGCACGGTCGAAGGACTGTTGGCTGGAATATTTTTGCAAGCGTTGAACGTGCCGGCGATCAATTCGGCGGGGATTTTAAGTTCACGCAGGCCGTTATTGATGTCCGCCGGTTTCAGCCTCTCTCAGAATATGACAAGATCAATTTTCGAGTTCGAGTCGGGTCGCTGGCGGGAGACTACATTCCGCAAAAATCGTTCGAGATCGGAGGAGCGAACACACTCCCGGCGTACAGCTTTAAGGAGTTTGCCGGTAACAGGATGCTCTTAGGGAATTTTGAATATGTGCTCAACGGGCGATTGATGGAGGATCAATTCTTTTGGCCAAGCAGCCTGAATTTTATAGCTTTTGCCGACGCCGGTGCTGCGTCGCTTGTTCCAACAACAAAGACGATCACAGACGGGTTTTCATCGATCAATGAAAACACTATTAAGTCCGACTTGGGTTTTGCACTGGGCTGGCACGATGAAAGTTGGCGGCTCGGTTTCGCGTGGCGCACCGACGTGCAGTCGCCCGTCAGCGTTTTTCTGCGGCTGAATAGGCCGTTCTGAGTTCAACATCATTGCATCAACAAAAAACTCAACCTGCGGGTTGAGTTTTTTATTTCCTTACGACATATTGCAGCCGTTCCGGGTCTTGCCGCACGATTTTTATGTCTTTAGGAGTAGTTACTACGGGATGGATAGAGCCGGTGGTGTCGAGTAAAATGGATTTATAGTCGATGTACGATGAAAAGTCCTTTTGCTCGACCGCCGCCACTTGTTCAATTCCTCCGCGCACAATGATATCAATCTTCGGTGGAATAAGAACAACGACCCGGTTTCCGGGTACCTGATTTACTTCGACAGGAATTCCCTTAAAACTTTTTTCCGCAATCGGCTGAACGTCGATTTGAACGGTGACTACGGCGGGGAATGGAGTGATGCTAAAGGACATTGTGTCGGAAACTCCGACCCGAGCGTTAACGTCGCTTTTCAAACTCGAGAATACCAGCGGGTCAGTCTGCCAGCGGTCGATTTTATCAAGCAGGCCCTTAGCTCCGGTGAGAGTAATGCTGTCGGGGATGGATGTGATGTCTCCGACAACGCCGTATCCTTCACGAAACGTCATCGTGACAACCGGCTCTACAGGGACGGTTTTCTTTATTTTGTCGTCCAACAGGACCACAATGGTATCGGGCTTGATGTCAACCGTACGTATTCCCTCAGGCAGCTTCAACCGTTCCGGGATATCTTTACTTGTTACAAAGCCGAACCGATTAGAAATGTCTGAAAGGTCGAGGACATAGCGGACATCGGGGACAAAATACAATCCGACGGTCTGCCAGCCGGTTGCGTAGATTTTTACGCTCACGGCTGGAGGGACAGCCTTTGCCAATGATCGGTTAGGTTTTATATTCTCTAACACAAGGGGGACAGAAACGACGGTTTGATATTCGTAACCCATAGTAATAGAGAGCCATAACGCCACAGCAAAAAGGGTTGAGAAAATAGCGATGTGGAGATTCTTGTTCTTCATACCAACGGCCGCGAATGCAGAAATAAAAAATCCATCTTCGTCTCAGTATGATGCGAAGATGGAGCGGGATTGAATTTCTATTAATAAACGTTGTTAATCACGAAATTTTGCCTTCATAAGCTCCTCGAGAAGCTGTTCCTTATTTGCCATCGAAATGGCTCGTCCATAAATCGCCAAACCTTTGAAGCTCCTGGCGTATGACCGGAGCTCGTGGACAGTCATCGCGGTAAGTTCGGCGAGATACGAATCCCGTTCATTGGATTGCGGCGGCACAAAGGCGACATCTTCTTCGCTGCCATCTTCAGTACCTGCATCAGCAGTTGCGGCCATAACACCGCCATGCAGCAAGAGCGCGATTTCTGCTTCAGTAAGTATCGACTTGGCGAAGACCAAATCTTCAACGCCTTCCGCCGGCCGCGGAATCACATGGTGTGAAACAAGTTGACCGACACGCTTTGCTGCTTCGGCTCCCGCCTCAACGGCAGATCGGACGGCGGCGGTGTCGCCTATGATTTTTATTGTGATCATGGCGGGATCCGTTCGTTCCTTCCCGATCAACCGGACGTTTGCTGTTTTCACCATCGCGTCCGCAGCTTCGATTGCGGCGACCAGGCCCCTCGTTTCTACCATCCCAAAAGCAAAGTCCATTATCGTGTACGAATTGTAGTTTAGTAAGCCAAGAACAACGCTATTTTACTTTACGGCCGGGCGTTTCGGAAGAATTAATTCAACATCGCTGTGCGGCCTTGGAATGACATGTACCGAAACCAACTCACCCACTCGCTGCGCTGCAGCTGCTCCTGCATCGGTCGCTGCCTTTACTGCTCCCACATCTCCCCGTACCATCACCGTGACATATCCACCGCCAATTTGCTCTTTGCCGATCAATGTGACTTTAGCAGCTTTTACCATTGCATCTGCGGCTTCAATTGAACCGACAAGACCCTTTGTTTCGACCATTCCGAGGGCATCGAGTGAATTGTCTGACATTTGTGTCTCCTGCAATTGTAGTTGAAATGTTGATTGCCTTGTAAAGTGGGGGAAATATAAATAAGAATGAAATGAGAGTCAACCTGACTCAATTTGAAGATCCTCCGGGATCGCTGTTTTCAAACGGGTGGAAAAGTGACATCGAAATTGAAAATTTATCGCCCTCATGCTAAAACCATCAACATGGCTGAAGGCACATGGTTTTCTTAAAGAACAATTAGATTCAGAAGAAACTGATTAGCAAAATTGATCAGGAATTACTCTTGGTTATCCAAAAATTAACTTGTTATCAGACTTTCCTCGCAGTGTCCACGAACAGACTTGTTGAATTTAGAGATGCATCAAAATCAAATCCGGCATGTTCACGTCGTATTGTCCTGGCTTGGCCGCACGATCGCCGCGATCCATCTCCGTGAATAAATAAAGAGAATCCTCGTGTTTCATGAAACAATTGATATTCTGCGAAAATTGTGATATTTTCGATGTCAATCATATCCTACTCACCAAAGACAAGATCTCCAGAATGGCAGAGCAAAAGAAAGAACGGCAGCAGAAGCAGCCTAAAAAAAAGCAGGGCATAGTTATCCCACAGAAGTATCAGCACGCCGCTGCTATTGCGGTAATCTTCATTTCATTACTTTTCTTCTTCAATGAAATTATTTTCAGCGGTAAGGTATTTGTTTCTGGCGATTCCATCGCCAGCCACAGTTTCGAGACACTTGTCGGTGACGCAAAGGCAGAAGGGATTGTTCCGTTGTGGAATCCGTACATTTTTTGCGGCATGCCGGGCTACGCAGCGTTAAGCGTCGCCCCTGAACGGCTATGGGATGTTTCGGCGAAAGGGCTTCTTCTTACATCAAACCTGTTTGCGGACATCTTAATGAATCAGGAGCAAGAAGGATGGTCCCTCTTTTATTATTTTCTGCTTGGCGTTGGAGTCTATGTCTTTGCATTCGAAAAGCTGAAAAATAAAATTGCTGCTCTTGTGGCTGCACTTGGCGTGATGCATTCTACGTTTATTGTTATTTTGATTATGGTCGGACATCTTACCAAGGTTCCTGTTATTGCATTCTTTCCGTTTATTCTTTTAATCCTTGAGCGCTTACGCGAAAAATTCAGGGTCGTGGATTTGCTGGTTTTGATACTCCTTGTCCATTTTATGTTATTGCCAGTTCATGTTCAGATGATCTTTTACTCCTATTTTGCGATTGGGATCTATTATTTCTTTTTCCTGATTCGCTCGTTTGTCAAGAAGGAGAATTGGCTAGGAGTGATTCGCTCGGGAGCGGTTTTTCTCGTCGCAACCGGACTTGCATTTGCAATGACAGGCGATAAATATCTTTCAATACTTGAATATTCCCACTACTCCATGCGCGGTGTCAACCCGATCGTACCGTCACAGCTCGCTCAACAAAAAGGGGCGGACAAACCGAAGAACGGCGGCCTTGATTACGATTATGCAACGAACGGGTCATTTTCTCCCGGCGAGATGATGACATTTTTTGTCCCTTCATGGTATGGTTTTAGCAACAGCGTCCCGTATCGCGGGCCTGAAACGAACAACGAAGAAGCTCGGCTGCCGCTCTATTTCGGCTCTTTAGGTTCAACTGATGCTCCGCAATATATGGGTGTGGTTATTTTATTGCTGGCGTTGATCGGAATCTGGAAAAATAAAAAGGACCCGTTCGTTCAATACATGGGGATCGTCGTCGTCATTGCATTGCTTATTTCGTTCGGGAAAGAATTTCCATTGCTCTACGACCCGATGTTTTTTTATTTTCCGATGTTCAATAAGTTTAGAATACCGTCCATGATATTAATTCTTGTGCAGATCATGGTTCCGTTGCTGGCAGCATACGGAGTAGCTTCACTCATGAATGAAACTGGTAAGTCTAATTCTAAGGATCAGAAGTTTTTGCAGTATTCATTAATCGGGGTTGGCGTGCTCTTGATCGTTTCTGTGGTTGCAAAGGGTGTTTTCCTTGCGGTCTATGAAGCATTTATTCCGCAGCAGATACTTGCAGCGAGATTTGGCAACAATGCAGGAGTGGCGTATACAATCATTGAATCGATGGTTTCCAGCGAAATTACCGTAGGACTTCTATTGGCAGGTATTGCGTTAGGGATATTTTACTTTTTTCAAATTTCAAAGCTAAAACTTGTACCGTTTGTTGTGATCTTAGTTGCCGTCATCTTGACAGATTTGTGGCGTGCAAATTTTAAGTCGATGGAAACAAAAGAAAAAAGATACGAGCAATCATTCTTTGCGTCTCCCGATTATGTCAATTTTATTAAGCAGGACACGACATTGTTCCGCACATTGGAATTTGAAAATGGTCAACCCCCCTATAGCAATGCACTCGCATATTGGAGAATCCAAAGTGCGTACGGATATCATGGTGCAAAAATGCGTCAGGTGCAGGACATGTTCGATGTTGCCGGAATTGGAAATCCGCTGATGTGGGGATTGATGAATGTAAGGTATATTATTTCTGACCGTTCGGACTCAAATCAGATTCTTCTTCCGGTATTCCGGGGCGAAAAAAATGTTTTATACAATAAAGCGGAACTCCCCCGCGCATTTTTCGTGAATCGTTATGAAGTTGCAACGGGAATTGATATCCTCGAAAACATCAAAGGAATGAGATTCGACCCTCGCAATGTTGCCTATGTTATGGACGATCCGAAAGTACAGATTGAATCGCCAAAAGAAGGAGCTTCTGTTCATTACACGCATTACGGCATTCAAGATTTGGAAGTGAAGGCAACTGCCACCGGTAATAATCTTCTTTTCCTGAGCGAATCATGGTATCCCGCTGGATGGAAGGCGTTTATCGATGGAAACGAGGAGCCAATCCTTCGGCTTGATTATCTTTTCCGCGGTGTCGTTATTCCTGCTGGGACTCATACGTTGACGATGAAGTTTGAGCCGGCATCGTTTTACCTCGGAAAGGACTTGAGCTTGGCAATGAATATTATTGTTCTGGGCGGATTGGCTGTCATCGGAATAATCGGGATCCGGAAAAAAGGTTCTCTTCCGTCCAAATCGACTTCGGCGTGACCATCGAAAGCTTCTTTGCTGGGAATTTATTTTGCCAAAAAGAAATATCTCGTAGTACTAACCTCGGTACGCCATACAGAATAATTTCAACCCTCATTCTTCTTTTAATTGAAATGAAGGAAACCCGCTGTTCTATCGTTGATGTCATGAAATAATGATTCGTCAGTTACGTATAAAAATTATAGCTTTTGTCTCAAACTACCTGTCGGGTCATGTTAGGACGATAAGGATCAAAAAGAATATTCTGGCACTGCTGGTGTTTAAAGGAATCAGCATCGTTACCGGTTTCTTACTGTTTCCGATGACGCTGCATTACTTGAACCCGACAAACTACGGAATATGGCTTACCCTAAGTTCGATTATTGGGTGGTTTACTTTTTTTGACATCGGGTTAGGAAATGGACTCCGCAATAAATTTGCCGAAGCGACAGCAAGGAATGATGTTGAGCTGGCGCGGATATATGTCAGCACGACCTATGCTTTTCTCAGCATGATTATTGGAACCGCATTTATAGTGTTTCTTGTTGTTAATCCATTTCTCAACTGGTCGAAAATACTCAACACTTCTCCTGAATTATCGGATGGATTGAGTTTACTCGTGTTGATTACATTCGGTTTTTTTTGCATCCGCTTCATTTTCGGCCTTATCAGCACTATATTGATTGCAGACCAGAAACCCGCTCTCAATAGTTTCCTCGAAGTAGCAGGCAATCTTTTATCACTTTGTCTCATCTGGGTTCTTACCATCACAACAAGCGGATCCCTGCTGTACCTGGCAATTGCCGTCAGCTTCTCGACAGCGATTGTTCCGATCATTGCTTCTCTTTGGTTCTATTCGACGAAATACAAGAACGTCCGTCCATCGAAGTCCTATGTTAGAAAGGCGTACGCGCAAGAATTAATGAAACTGGGCTTGAGGTTTTTCTTTTTACAGGTCGGTGCAATAATCATTTTCTCAACATCGAATATTCTCATTAGTCAATTGTTTGCGCCAAAAGATGTTGTCCCCTATAATATCGCATTCAAATACTATAACATCGTCTTAATGTTGTTTTCTATTCTCTTGGCTCCATTCTGGTCTGCGTATACTGAGGCATACACTCGCGGCGACATACCCTGGATTCATAGAACTTTTACAATGCTCAAAAGGGCTTGGCTTGTTACTGCTTTCGTTGTCGTTGTCATGTCATTTTTCGCGGACGATTTTTATAGACTATGGATAGGAAAAGAGATACACATCCCGATTTCTGTGTCTCTCGCGATGGGAGCCTATGTGTTGATCAGCCTGTGGTGTAACATCTTTGCGAATTTTATCAACGGCACGGGGAAAATACAGCTTCAGGTGATTGCAGCGATCGTTGTCGGAGTTCTTAATATTCCGTTAGCCATCTTTTTTACGCAATATTGCCATTGGGGAATAGCGGGGGTGATCCTGGCGCCATCGGTATGTTTGCTCCCCCTTTGCTTTGTCTGGCCGATGCAGGTAAAGAGAATTCTTTCCGGAAATGGCACGGGTATTTGGGTGAGATGAATGAATAAGCCCGAAGTCCTTTTTATCGATCGCTGATATATCATTTCATTCGAGAGCCGTCTCTGCAATGTGTGAACCCAATTTGACAATGCATCCGAAATTGTATTCTATATCTTTCACTTTCTGAGATCTCCAATGGCGGAAACATTAGGTTCTTTGTGCGATAAGCTGACAATCATCAAGCTCAAACAATTCCACGCAGATGATGCTGACAAGCTGAAGAGCTTAACTGCCCAGGAACGCCAATTACAATCAGAGATAGATGAGTTTATCTCTGCGGCGTTATCCGGGGATATTCCTATAAAACGCTTGACCTTTTCTGCTAATAAAATTTACAAACAATCGGGGAATACGATCGCCGAAGTTTTCGGAAGCCTGGGGGTTACTTTTTCTCAATTGGCGGATGTAAACTGCAGGCTCTGGCATCAGCAGGAATATGTCTATGACTTTGAAAATGTCCCTGCCAATAAAAAAAATGATGTTGTAAAGCAACTGGCCCTCCTTAACCTTGAACGGAATCAATGTATTGATCACATCGACAAACAATTTCAAGCATTCGTTCAACGCAAAAGTGTTGATCAATAAGCTTATCATCGGAGAATATTCATGCACTTGATCTATCGTCATTCATGCAGGGTATGCGGCTCTAGCGCGCTTACAAAAGTAATAGATCTCGGCGAGCAATTCTTACAAGGCTCCTTTGTAAAACCGGGAAAGGAGATTCCGCCACTGCGCAAAATACCAATGACCCTTCTTCGCTGCGATCCTAAAAGAGATGAACGTGCGTGCGGGCTTCTGCAAATGGAACACACCGTACCGCCAGAAATCCTTTACTCGGCCTATTGGTATCGGTCAGGAACGAACGATACCATGCGTGCTCATCTGAAAGGAATTGTCGAAGAGGCGCTGACAATCTTCACTCCGACTAAAGGAATAGTTCTTGATATCGGATGCAACGATGGCACACTTCTGAAATATTATCCAGACACGTTCGAGAAATATGGCATTGATCCATCCGACGTTGCTCTGGAGATTACGCCTCCCATTTCTGTTATTCAGGATATATTTCCTTCAAGCGAGTTGATCAGCAAGTTGCAAGGAAAACATATCGATATCGTTACTTCTATTGCGATGTTTTATGACCTCGAAGACCCTATTAAATTTTCTAAGGGGATACAACAAATATTATCGCCTCAAGGAATTTGGATCTTTGAAATGTCCTATATGCCGACAATGCTCAAAATGACGTCGTATGACACTATTTGTCACGAACATCTTGAATATTACAGCCTTGCCGTCATTGAATATATTTTGAAGCAGGCCGGGCTGAAAATTTTTAATGTTTCCCTGAACAATATTAACGGGGGGAGCATTCGATGTCACGCCACTCACAGTGATAATTTTTCTTACAAAAAAGAGCTCTTCTTGCAAAATATTCAAAACTTACATAAAGAAGAGTTTGACCTTGAACTGGATACCGATAAACCATACAAGAATTTCCAGGACCGAGTGAACGTACACAAAGAAGAGCTCTTAAATCTGCTTAAAAAGTTAAAGAGACAAGGCAAACGTATCCACATTTACGGCGCTTCAACCAAGGGGAATACGATACTTCAGTGGTGCGGAATTGATAATAAAATTATTGATTATGCCGCAGAACGCAATCCGGATAAATTTGGGGCCCGCACTCTCGGCACCGACATCCCAATTATTAGCGAGGCTGAATCCCGCGCTATGGATCCTGATTTTTATCTCGTTCTTCCGTGGCACTTTAAGCAAGAGTTTGTTGAGCGTGAAAAAGAAACGCTGGAACATGGTGTTGGTCTCATCTTTCCGTTGCCGGTAATTGAAATAATAAAAAAATGATGTTCGAGAGGCATTTTTTTTCGAAAAAATATTTGCTGTCTTCACGACAATCGTCAAAGGACTCAGTAAGCTAACGCTGCTCACGGTATCTCGGGAAACTCTATTGGGATATACGTTAGCAGACGTGAGGTGGCGGCGTTAAACATAAATGTCGGCATCCACTTTATCCTTTGGTCAACGATCCATTCGGTACGCTCACTCTTATGTATCCAGCACAAATAGGGTAGAATGGCCAGTGCCTTAATATTTGGTGTAACCGGACAAGACGGCTACTACCTTACAGAGTTATGTAAGGCTAGAGGCATTGAGCCTGTTGGTATTTCTCGCACAAGCACGGAATATCAAGGGGATGTTGGGCGTTATGAACACGTAGAGTCGTTTATACGACGCTTTCAGCCGTCTTATATTTTTCACGTGGCCGCGAATTCATCAACACGGCATGATGTGTTGTTTGAAAATCATGAAACCATTTCCACCGGCACGCTCAACATCCTGGAAGCTACCAAGCGAAATTGCCCGACGGCCAAAGTGTTTATTACCGGCAGCGGAGTCCAGTTCCGTAATCACGGTAAACCCATTTCGGAACAGAATCCATTCGAAGCAAGCAGTCTATACAGTGTCGCAAGAATCCAATCCGTTTATGCTGCGCGATATTATCGTTCTTTAGGTATACACGCATATGTTGGCTATCTGTTCCACCATGAAAGCCCGCTTCGTAAACCCATTCATGTGAGTCAAAAAATCGCTTTGGCGGTACAAAGGATTGCTCGCGGGAGTGAAGAAATACTTGAATTGGGCGACATTTCCGTGGTCAAAGAATGGACTTTTGCAAAAGATGTCGCGGAAGGGATGTTCACTCTTCTCCTGCAAGAACAGGTACATGAAGCGATTATTGGGTCGGGCATTGGATATTCTATTGAACAATGGTTGGACTGCTGTTTTCATGAAATAGGGAAAGACTGGAAACCATATGTTCGGCTTCAGGAAGCCTACAAATCGGAATATCCTATTCTGATTTCTCATCCTGCATTGATTCATCAACTCGGATGGCAGCCAAAAGTTAGTTTTGAGCAATTAGCAAAAATGATGATACAATCGAATCGTAATCGTTAATGAGATTATTCATCAGGGCATCGAGCTGATACCACCTTTCCGAAAAAGTGAACGTCACGGTGCAAAAAAAAATACTTTTAGGCCAGTTAGGAAGACGTGGAGATTGCCTCTATGCAACGACCGTGGCCCGTCAAATCAAACATGACTATCCTGGTTGCTCCTTGACATGGGCGATTAGTTCTATGTATCGATCCGTCATTGATCATAATCCATTTGTTGATAACGTGTGGGAGGTGCAGCAACAGGCGAATGCTTCAGTGGATGAAGTGTGGGAAAGGTTCGAACATGAAGCGTGGAAAAGAAAGAACAACGGCGAGTACGACGAAGTTTTTCTAACACAAGTGCATCCCGGCAATTACCAAAATTTTGATGGAACGACTCGTTCTTCTTTATTCAGGGGATATCCTCATCCGATCACTGTCCCGGTGAACCCTGTTATCCGCCTGTCCGAAAATGAAATTTCGGATGTTGTGCAGTTTATGGCAAGTCATCGGATAACGAATTCAGACATGGTCATCCTCTTCGAAGCCGCTTCGACCAGTGGCCAGTCTTTTGTGACGCCGGAGTTTGCCGTTCATACTGCCGAGCGAGCACTGCGGAACAGCCCCAAAATAAAATTTATTATTTCATCGGATAAACGGATCGATAATGTGCATCCCCATATTATCGACGGCAGTACATTGACATTCCGCCAAAATGCAGAGGTGACAAAGTATTGTTCCCTCCTGATTGGATGTTCAAGCGGAATCTCTTGGCTTGCCACGTCGGATTGGGCAAAACCGCTCCCGCAGATTCAATTACTGTCGGGACGGACGCGAATGTTCGCTTCGATGTTCCATGATGCAAAATACTTCAATCTTCCGACGGAAAATTTTATTGAACTTGTCGACGTTGAACCGCAGGAGGTTGCGGAGATCGTTATTCTTTCGATGCGCGAAGGGTACACTAAGACATTTTCCCGGTATCAAACCGCGATTCCTGTCAAATTCGATTTTTACTTTTCACAGATTTACAACGAATTGATCAGAAAACGGCAATATGGTAAAACCGCAAAGGCGCTCACAACTGCTTCTACTCGGTATCAGTACCGATGATAATGGAAAAAGAAGATTCGGCTATATCATCCAAAACATCTTTACTCCATATTTACATTTATTGTGGCGAGAACTGGCGGATGAAGATAGAAAGGCATTTATTGTCCTTGGATGTGGGCAACTTCAAGGTTTATACTGGTGGCAAAGAATGAAGAGCTTCTTTCAGTTGTTTGCGTTTTCTTTTTGGGGAGAGAATGTTTATGTCGCACGGTTATTTCTCTTAGACAGAATTAAAGCGTTGGTTTAGATAAAAAGCTCGCCCTAGCCTTGGCGGATTCACTGAAGTATTATTCTTAATACGGTCGTATAGAGTTTTTAGGCTTCACTTCTTGTAGTCAATGTATCATAGTGATCAAACTCCTATGACAATAGAGGATCTGTTCGGGAATAGGGTTATTGTATAAATTCTTATTTTATCAAAGAAAATAATAATGCTCTTTCTTTTACTTCCGGTCCACAATCGCATCGACATTACGCGTCGATTCATCCAAAGCCTAAAGGCGCAAACCTATCAAGATTTCCAGATCATTCTCATCGATGATGGTTCTACCGATGGCACGGCTGCGATGGTTCAGCAGGCTTTTCCATCGGTCATTATCCTTAGAGGAAATGGCAGTTGGTGGTGGGCCGGATCTTTACATCAAGGATATTTATGGTTGAAGGTCCATGTGCCGCCGCCGGGTACGATGGTTCTCATCATCAATGACGATGCGGTTTTTGGTCCCGAATATTTGCAAACGGCTGTGGCCAGGCTGGAAATGGTAAAGCGGACATTGCTCGTTTCAAATGCATATGGCATTGAAACCAAAAAGTTGATGGATAGCGGAGTACATGCTGATTGGCGGCACCTAAAATTTACGCTTGAACAAGACCCGGCGAAAATTAATTGCGCATCGACTCGAGGATTGTTTTTGTTTGCTTCGGATTTTATCGAGATCGGGGGCTTTCATCCTCATTTGTTACCCCACTATACTTCAGACTACGAGTTTACCATACGCGCTTATAACAAGGGCTATACGCTTATTGCGGATGAGCAGCTGAAATTGTATTCGAATGAATCCACGACAGGGTTTGTCGATTTCAGGAATGAAAATTCATACAGTGACTTTCTAAAGAGATTATTCTCAAAAAAATATGTTATGAATCCGATTTATTATTCGAACTTTATCGCTTTTGCTTGTCCGTGGCCATGGAAAGTGCGAAATTGGTTCATTATTTGGTCAAGCACTGCCTGGAAGCTTGTCAAGAATCTCTTTATTTTTGTTGTTTTTAAAAGGCCATCAAATTAGATTATTAAAACGTACAATCTCAATGGACGAATGAATCTTTGACAGCAACACTCTATCTACATATCATGGATTTGCAAATAGTACGACAGCATTGAATCATGAATAGCATGCCATTTTCTACACCCATTTTATTTCTCATTTTTAACCGCCCGGATACGACTGCGAGAGTCTTTGAGCGAATCCGTGAGATAAAGCCTCGCCATCTTTTCATTTCGGCCGACGGACCAAGGGCGCATAAAATCCATGAAAAAGAGCTGTGCGATGCGGCGCGGAAGGTCGTTGCGAATGTCGATTGGGAGTGTGACGTCAAAACAAATTTCCGCGAAGAGAATGCCGGATGTAAAATCAGTGTGAGCTCCGGGATCACGTGGTTTTTTAAAAACGTCGAAGAAGGTATTATTCTCGAAGATGACT
The DNA here is from genome assembly GCA_963772165.1 of uncultured Bacteroidota bacterium. Taxonomy (GTDB): domain Bacteria; phylum Bacteroidota; class Ignavibacteria; order UBA10030; family UBA8401; genus JAGVPT01. The sequence goes on from CAVYWA010000011.1 coordinate 272,220, forward strand.
GCCTGCCGGAAATTTCATTTTTTTATTTTTGTGAAACTCTCCTTGCGTATTACAGGGACGACGAGAGAATAATGCATATCGGCGGTGCTAATTTTCAGGACGGAAATACACGAGGAAATGGTAGCTATTATTTTTCACATATCAATCACATTTGGGGTTGGGCTACATGGAAGCGTGCATGGGGGAAATATGACGTTGGAGTTTCTTCCTACCCGGAACTTCTTAGGCAAGACATGCTACCGCACTTGTTCACAAATTCGAAGATGGAAAAATTTTGGGAGAAAAGATTTGAACTTGCTTACAACGGTAAGATTGATACATGGGATATTCAATGGCAGTACGCGATGAGTGTCAACCACGGACTGGCGGTCATTCCCAATCAGAATCTCGTTGCGAATATTGGGTTCGATGCTGCTGCGACCCATACAACTGATAAATTCAATACTCTTGCCAACATCCCAACTTCAGCAATTGATAGCATTGTACACCCTTCTCAAATCATTCCTGACGTTACTGCGGATTATTACGCTTTCCGAACGTATTTTTCCCCTCCCAAAGCAAGGAAATTATTGTATCTTATGCTTCGGCAGGTTAACGCTTTAAAAACATCTCTTAAACACCTTTCAATCTGATGGCTTTTATGATAAAAAGACTTAGCGACTTTTTTGAATCGTCTTTAGTTACGCTTTTTAATCGGCTCGATAAGCCGACGCTTGAAAATCGTCTGTTACTTGGCCAGATCCTTTCTCAACAGGTTCGGACTACAACGCATATTAACAATTTGTCTGAGGTCGAATTTAAAATATTTTCACAAAACTGTGAAGACGGGATAATACAATATCTTATTTCTCACGTGCCCATCTCCAACAAAATATTTGTAGAATTTGGTGTCGGTGACTTTAGAGAATCTAATACCCGCTTTCTCCTGTTGCACAATAAATGGAAGGGTTTGGTGATGGATTCAGAAAAGAAATTTATTTCTCGAATTCATTCATATGACTTTTATTGGAAGTATGATCTAACTGCGATTCAAGCTTTTGTAACAAAAAATAGCATTAATGATCTTCTTAAGGAGAATGGCTTCACAGGAGATATTGGACTTTTAAGCATTGATATTGACGGTAATGATTATTGGGTTTGGGATGCCATCGCCATTATACAACCAAGAATTGTAATTTGTGAATATAATAATGTGTTTGGAAAAAACCTCGCTGTAACGATTCCATATTACGCCGAATTTAATCGGACAAAAGCACATTATTCCAACTTATATTTCGGCGCATCTCTTAGAGCCTTATGTCTTTTGGGGAAGGAAAAGGGATATATATTTGCTGGTTCAGATAGTGCCGGTGCAAATGCTTTTTTTGTACAAAATGATGTTGCCCAGAACATTGCTCAGCGTACATGTGAAGAAGGGTATGTTCAGGGTCTTGCCCGTGAGTCACGCGACACTCACGGCCGGTTAAACTATGTCTCGGGTGCAGATCGAATCAACCTCATTGCTAACGAAAAGGTATTCGATGTTCTCACTCAAAAAGAAGTCGTTCTGCAGGAACTTCTTCCAAGATCATAGTCCTCTTCAACAAAAACCGATGAATTGCTCTCATGTCAGGGCTTTCTTGTTGGTGAGTGTTGCTATAAACGTTGACAATACTTTAAAAAAAACTTACATTCTTGCCATCCCTCAATTCTGGGATTTAGTATTTTTTCCATCCATAATTACCTTAGGAGGGGATCCACCATGAAAAAGACTACCATTGCTATTTCTTCATTATTAGTGCTCCTTTTGACGTTTGGTTTCTTCAATACCGCAACGGCACAGAAGAACGACCTCCCATCGAATGACCTCAAAAGTTCAAATAATTTAGGAAAAACGCTGAACACCTCTTCAATAGAAGCTGATGCGATGTATTTTTATAGTACCTCCATCGGCTGGGTCTATGGTATTAACGGGATGATCGCAAAAACAACCGATGGGGGGGCAGATTGGGTTCAACAAAATTCTCCTACTGAAAATTTTATTTTGAAATTATTTTTCATAAATCCAAACATAGGCTGGGCATGCGGGTATAACGGTACGTTTCTGCGCACAACCAATGGAGGGAATCTCTGGATACCTGAGCAGCTTGGAACAGCTAAGAACGTCGTTTCTGTCTTCTTTTTGGATGAAAACAAGGGGTGGGTGGTAGGAGATAGCGGCCTTCTTCTTTCGACACAAAATGGGGGAACAATATGGACCCCACAATCAAGCGGTACAGTGAATGGCTTGCGGAGAATTCAATTTACAGATTCGAGTAACGGCTGGATTGTCGGAAGCGAGGGGTGTATCCTCCATACGTCAAATGGCGGAACAACGTGGACATCGCAAAACAGTACGACGACAACAATTCTTTGGAGCTGTTCATTTCTCGATTCATTGCATGGATATGCCGTTGGGGGTGACCCGAATGCTGGTACAATGGTTTTTGTAAAAACGACCGATGGAGGTGCCTCATGGGTTTCTCAAACAGCATTTCCTTCTACGTTGTTTGATGTGGGCTTTATTAATCTCGATACTGGATGGGTTATCGGGCGGTCTGGAACTATTTTGAAAACTACAAATGGCGGCAGTAGTTGGACGCCAGAAGGAAACACCAGTTACTGGCTGTCCTGGGGATCTTTCTTGAATAGCGATACATCATACGTGCTTTGCCCCAGTACAACGCCGCTGTTATTTACTACTACCAATGGCGGCAGTAGTTGGAGTATTCGAAACATCATTATTACAACAACGTCACCGATACTGTCCGCGAACAGTATTACCGATGTTCCTAACGATAATGGCAAGCAAGTATTTATTAAATGGACGACGAGTGGTTCACCGATTGACTTAGGTGTAACGAACTTCAGCATTTACCGGTTTGATCAACAAGCATGGACGTATATCAAAGATGTTCCTGTCCTCTCGGACAGTGTCTATCAAACCGTAGTGCCAACGCTCTATGATTCAACAATTATCCATGGCATGTATTATTCAGTCTTTAAAGTCATTGCGCATACCTCAGATCCGTCGATCTATATGACCATTGGGCCGGACAGCGGGTATTCAGTCGATAATTTGCCGCCGCTCGCCCCAATAGATGGAACAGCAATACAATTATCCGGCGGTAATGTTGTAATCCGCTGGCACGCCGCAGAAAATATCTATGGAGATTTTAAAGAATACGTTCTTTATCGGTCATCACAGTCTGACTTTGTGCCTTCACCGGCCACACGCATCGCTTTTGTTCAAGACACAGTGTATACGGATTTGACGGCTCAAGGAAATAGATTTTATTACAAGACGACGTCAATGGATTATTCTGGTAATGAAAGTCAGCCTTTAGCTATTTCAACAACGACCAGTGTAGAAGTTGTCAATTCACAGGCCCCTCAAACATACAGTCTTGCCCAGAATTATCCCAATCCTTTTAACCCCTCAACACAAATTCAATTCAGCATTGTGCAATTGGGTTATGTGACGTTGAAAGTTTTTGACCTCTCCGGCAAGGAGGTCGCATCGCTAATTTCTCAGGAGATGCCGGCAGGGACCTATACCGTTCCTTTTTCTGCTAAAAATTTGAGCAGTGGGATGTATTTGTATCGTTTAGAGGCAGGGATCTTTTCATCAACAAAAAAAATGCTGGTTGTGAAATAATATCATTGATTTGTTTCCTTCTGAAATGCAAGATAAATCTAAATCCATTGCTGATAATATAGAATGACGTCTACTTATGCAAGTGACCGTCATCCCAGAGTTTGTGAGAGTTTTCGCGATTGAAAAATAAATCATCAATTATTTTTAAAATATTGAAGCGGAGGGTATTATTTTTAGTTGAATATCTCTTGCTGCGTTTTGAGCGGTACCATGGTGAAAATGTTCAAGCTCGTAGCGAAGATGCTCTTCTGATAGTGAGGTTGGATGGCATAGGAGATTACATATTATTCCGGAATTGCATCCATTTCATAAAAGAAAGCAGTATATATAAAGGACATAAGATTCTATTGTTAGGGAATAAAGCGTACAGAGACATAGCGGAAAATCAGGATGCAAACGACATTGATAAATTTCTTTGGGTTGATATCAATAAGACACGATGGAGCCTTTCATATCGGAAGAAACTGCTCGATACAATAAACGCCTACAAGGTTCGTACAATTTTCCATCCTACATACTCGCGATGTTTTTATGTCGATGCGTTGATCAAGAATGCCAAGGCAACGGCCGCCTATGCCGTCGACGGTGACACGAGAAATATTCTTTCATGGGTAAAGCATATTTCTAATACGTATTATTCACACCTCCTTACGCTTAATCACGAAGTAATTTTTGAATTTGAAAGAAACAAAAATGTTACCGAACAATTTCTCCATACACGCATTGCTCTGACCAAGCCCCAATTAACTCTCTCTTCTTCAGTATCGGTACCCGAGAGAAAATATGTTGTTGTGTTTCCCGATGCCTTTGCAAAAAACAGGTTGTGGCCGGTTGACAGCTATGCTGAGATTGCCTCTTATTTCATTGATAAATATGGCTTTGATGTTGTTGTCGCCGGCACGGATCAAAGCAAGGGGGAATACATCGTGAGGAAGGTTAACTCTGATAAAGTAAGGGATGTTACTTTGAAGACGACGCTCATGCAATTGGCAGAGTTAACCAAAAATGCGGAATTACTGATTTCAAACGATACGAGCGCGGTTCATATAGGCGTAGCGGTGAATACCAACGTGATTTGCCTGTCAAACGGAAACACCTACGGAAGATTTGTCCCGTATCCGGAACGTGTGTATTCCAGGATCATCACGCTTTTTCCTGAAGAAATAGAGAAGGAAAAATTGAATGATGTTCAAGCATCAAGAAAATATCTTCACGGTTCTGAATATCCCATTTCCGGTATAAGTACCCGAACGGGTGAAACAGGCGATCATAAAAATGCTGGGATAATGTGAATTTTACGTTGTGCCCTGTTCGAAGAGCAGCCAAGCGGAGAGGCTGTAAGGAAAATGAAAGATCAAGGATTTATTACTATTCGGCTGCCGGCAAATCCCTATCGTACATGAGTGGTCAGAAATGATTAGCGGGGATGTACATCGAGTGCGATGTTTTCTTCAACAGCCGCTGAGAATAGAAGAAAACTTCTGTGCGATGATCTCCCGGCTGAATATTTTCGCAGCGTCAGGATTCGGCCGCGAGTTATCGACGAGAGAAAGAATGTCATTCTTGTTGTCATTGTAGCGAAAGAGCTGCCCGGCATTTGCTTGTCTTAAAATTTCCGCCACTTCTGTATTGTCGTCGCCAAACGCAATAATCTTATTCCCCGTACGGAGATATTCAAATAATTTACCAGGCACGTGCCGTCTTTCCGTTGCACAGACGAGTAAATATTGTGCGTTCAGCATTTCTTGAACAACTTCTGCATACGGGAGAAATCCGAGGGTACTCGGTGTATTCGGAAAGTCCGGTTTCGGCGACGGATTGCTTTATCCCGGGGCTGACGGTCCCGGTAAATCGCAAACGTAGCTTCCTTCCCCGGCTGATTTCCTGCTTAATATTTTTCCATAACCCAACCGGGTTTTGGTAGTCAAAAATATTTCCGGTGTGGAGAATAACTTCGGTATCGTCTTTCGATGATTGGCGATGCAGTCCAACAAAAGTTTCTTCATTGTATCCCCAATACAACACGTGAGATTTATTCTTTATCAACGGATATTTTTTAACGTAATCTTCCATCATGCTTTCGGTAACGAATACGATTTGCCGCGCATGTTCGAGCGTTGTGCGTTCGAAGTAATTGTCTAAAGCGAGGGTTGGGGCACTCCGTTTGAATCCCTTATAATACACGATATCGACCCACGGATCGATGAGCACCGGAATATGCGGGATGTTGTAGCGTTTACTTAATGTTTTTCCGATGAGATGAGAACTGTGGGGAGGGCCGATAGAGACAATCACTTTCGGTGCACTAGAACCGATCAGTCGTTTTCCGCCGCGGATTGCCGACATATACCAGCCGACACGTGCATCGGGGACGAAGAGATTCATTCGAACCCAAATTGCAAGTTTATGCCTCAATGTCTGATGTGTTTGTGAAATCGTTTCGGAAGCAATGAGCGGTGCGTTGGATTGCTTGCCGAGCAATTTTCGATACAACCCGAACGGTTCGTTGGCTGCGGTTTTGATAATTTTCCATTGCGGGTCGATTTCTTTCACAAGGCTTTCATCTTTGTGCGAGAAGGTATCTTCGTCGATGGTGAGGATGGACGGATCCCAGCCAAGCGCGGCGAGGTGCTTGATGATGAAGAGGGGCCAATGGAGCGACGCTTTGCCGGAGGGGGGCCAGAAGTACGAAATGAACAACACCTTTTTCATTATGAGCGGATTTTCTTACATTCCATGGTTGCTGAAGTAGCAGGAGATCCCTCCTCAATATATCAAAAAACGAAGAAAAAACCATCAGCCTGCGAGCTATCGGAGCTTAAGGAATTTCCTTGTAACGAATTGTTCGATTTTCCGTATATTTAAAAGGAAAGAAACCTCAGAATACTTCTATGAAATATTTCGACGAAAATCCTAAAGTTGTACGATTTCTTATCAGCGTGCTGACGCTGTACCTTCTTTTCCTCGGGGCAGTGACATTCTATCGCTACACAAGCAGCCCGACCGATGAAAACTGGTTCAGGAATTCTTCGTCTACTCTGTATGTCGTTAAAAATTGCTCCGGAGTTATTGTTAAAAAGGATTCGCATAAACCGTTTGGGGTATCTACTGGATACGGCATGGATTCGATTCGAGTGGGAGACTTGCTCTTATCGGTGAATGATCAAGATCCGGTCAATCCGGCGGGCATTGATAGCATTGTGAAAAGGGCGCCGGGGGATTCGATTCTTATTTCCGTTGATCGCTCGACGGAAAATACAGGCATCGTATTCAAGGTAGCGAAATCGTTTGTTTCCTCCGGCATCGTTCGAACAATCCCGCCGACGGCGTATGTTTTTGACGTGATTGAAAATGGAGCGTCCGACCGTGCAGGGATGAAGATCGGTGATTTGATCGTTCACATCAACGGGAAGGGATTTAAGAATGTCAATGAAGCCGATTCTATTATGCGGCAGGGCCAGATCGGAAAATCAATTGAGTATGAAGTCCTTCGTGCCAACCGAACGGTAAGGCTGGATGTGACCCTTGCAACTTTTGGCATCCCCATCTCGTGCTTTATTGTTTTCCTTTCGGGACTGTTGTACATGATGACCGGCCTATTCTTGTCGCTCAAACGCCCGCAATTGAAAGCCGCGAGATTGACCGGTTTGACATTTTTGTCGTTGGGTTTCTTTATGGTGGTGTTACTTTTGCTGCGGGACAGTTCGAACGACCTTTTTGTTCGCGTTCGCGGGGGCACATTGATATGTTCGATCTTCTTCGGCTTAGCATTGGAGTTCCACAGCCGGCATTATTTTCCCAAAGAAAGGCCGGAACTTCTGTCCCACCGCTGGATACGGATCACAATGTACGTGCTTGCGGCGGCTTCCATCATTTATGCATATCTGAATCCAGGGGTATCGCCGTTTCTCGGTTTGGCTCCGATGTCCCTTTTTGCTGCCGGTGTTTCCATTTATTTTTGGAAACAGTGCAGTCCCGAATACAAAAGATTGTCCCGCATCATCAACTGGGTTTCGGTTGCTTCACTGGTCATTTGCATCGGGATAGGGTACCTCATAAGCAAAATGAACAGCCAGGACTATACATATTTTGGTTACATGGGGGCTGCGCTTTCGGCGATTCCCCTTGCGCATCTTTACTCAATCGGAAGGTACCGCTTGTTGGACTTAGATTTACGAGTAAGGCGGAATATTCAATACTCGGTAATCTCCTGGTTGTGGATACTCGTGCTGGCGGCTGTTTCTGTCAAAATCCTGGTGGCCCTGCCCCAAACAAAATTGAATTTGCCTAATGTCCGGCTCACGGGTGCTTCGATTGAAATATTGCGATCGCCGGCTCTCCCCGCACAGCAGGAGCCTTTTGAGAAGGCTGTGCTCATGGTCCTTGCGGTTGTTCTTACGCTTGCGATATGGTTTGTAGGACGGAAGGGACAGGAGATTATCGATACACTCTACGACCGGGCACGTTACGATTATCGGCGCTCGGCAAACGAGCTTGCAGAGGTGATGGGAACAAAGCTCGGCATGGTCGACCTTGCCCGTGGAATCGTAGAAAAACTGAGCAAGCTGATGAAGCTCAAACGCGTGGGGATTATTTTTTTCCGGGATGAAACCACGTGCTGTTGTACGGAGACGCAGGGGTTCGACGGCAGCGAATGGAAAAATTTCTGCCTTATGGAAAATAAAAAACTCATCGATGCTATTCAGAACTTCAGGGGCGAGTTTAGCGTCGATTACCTCCCGTCCGAGATCAAAGAAAATTTTCGGCAGCAGGAATTTCAGTATGTTATCCCCGTTCGTTCGAAGGACAAGTTGATCGGCGCACTGTTCGTCGGCGAAAAGCTATCCGAGTCGACCTTTCAGCAGGAAGACCTGCAGCTCTTATCGTCGACGGCGAAGCAGGCGTCGGTGGCGATTGAAAATGCATTTTTGTATGAGGAACTTGCCGAACAAGAACGTATCAAGCATGAACTGGACATCGCTCGCCGTATCCAGGAAGGCTTGCTGCCGAAGAAAATTCCCGCGATGAAAGGACTTGATATTGCCGGGATTTCAATTCCCGCGATGTCGGTCGGGGGAGATTATTTCGATTACATTCAGCTCGGACCGAAAAAACTCCTCGTTGTTGTTGCGGACGTTTCAGGAAAAGGGATGTCGGCCGCTTTGTATATGTCGAAGATACAAGGGATGGTTCAGCTCGCAGCACATATGTATAAGACTCCGAAAGAGATGCTCATTCACATCAACCGGCGTATTTTCGAAGGGATCGAAAGGAAATCATTTATCACAATGATCCTGGCAGTGTTTGACCTTCAAAGGAACGAAGTGCGTATCTGCCGTGCCGGCCACAACAAAGCGCTGATCGGATTAAACGGAAAACTGCAATTTCTTAACGGTCATGGCATTGGCCTTGGCTTGGAGCGGGGAAAGATTTTTGAAAAAGAACTCCAAGAAATTCGAAAGCCGCTGACCAAGGATGGCATTTTTGTCTTCTATTCGGACGGTTTAACCGAAGCAATGGACGAACAGAAAAATCAATTTGGTGAAGAAACGGTCAATAAGCTCGTTCAATCGAAGAGGAGCATGCGGGCAGCTGATTTGAAGAGCGCGATTATTTCTTCCGTCGAAAAATTCCGTGGAGGGGCGGAACCTCATGATGACCTGACATTGGTCGTCGTGAAAACTTCCAAATGACCGGATTGATGCGTTCTAAAAAGCGGAGAAACGTTTGTCGCAGAAAACACGCCGTTTTATCGGCTTTTGTGCAGCGCTAGCAGCATATCGCAGAGTTCCCTTACGCATCCTGCTCCCCCTTTCTTCTTCGTGATGTAATGGGCAACTTTTTTATTTTCGTCAGTGCCGTCTGACGGCGTTGCGGCAAAGCCAACGCGTTTCATTACTTCGAGATCATTGACGTCATCGCCGATATAGGCAACTTCTTCCCATGTCAATGCATGGCGCTTCATCAGCATCTCCATCGCGTTCACCTTATCGCGTGCGCCTTGAACAAGGTCGGTAATCCTTAATTTAGCGGCGCGCCGTTCCACTATTTTTGTATCTTCGCTGGTGACGATCGCAAGCGTATATCCTGCGTTTCGGAGAAGCACCAAACCCATCCCGTCCCGCGTGTTGAATTTCTTCAACTCATCCCCCTGTTCCGAATAGTACATTCCCGAGTCGGTAAGCACTCCGTCGACATCGGTTGCAAGCATTTTAATTTTCTTGAGTCGGGGAAGAAGGGATTTTTTCATGCTGAATTGATTGTTAAAATTTTAAGGATTTTTTATTCCACGATTGCCTTCACGATGTAGTCCTGATCTTCTTCGCTGAGATACGGATGCATCGGTACACTGAAAATACGATCTGCGATTCGCTCGCTGATGGGAAAGTCGCCGCGCTTGCAGCCGAGAGATCCAAATGCATCCTGCAAATGAAGCGGCTTCGGATAATAGACGGCCGTCGGCACGCCGCGCGATTTCAGCTTTTTCAACATCTCATCCCGATGTTCCGTGAGGATAGAATACTGAGCCCATACGCTCATGCAGTCTTTGTGTACGAACGGTGTTGTGACCTTATTTTTTAACTTTTCTGCATACCGCGACGCGACGGTATTCCGTAATCCAATCTCCTCGTCAAAAATTTCCAATTTTGCAAGCAAGACGGCTGCCTGCAGCGAATCCAATCGCCCGTTGATCCCGATACGAATGTTGTTGTACTTATCGATTCCTTGTCCGTGAACTCGGATCGAACGAAGTTTTTCCATCATTGAGTCGTCGTTGCAGAATACTGCACCCCCGTCGCCGTAGCAACCGAGCGGCTTTGCGGGAAAGAATGACGTTGCCCCTACGTTTCCAAAGCTGCCTGCTTTTCTTCCTTTGTAGGTAGCCCCGAATGATTGTGCTGCGTCCTGGAGAACGAAAAGCCCGTGTTTTTTTGCAATCGCTTCAATCTGGTCATACTCTGCGGTTTGGCCAAAAAGATCGACGGGAATAATCCCCCGCGCTTTTTTTCCTGAATTACTTTTGAGAAACCTTTGGATGGCCGCGTCAAGCTTTTCAGGGTCGATGTTGTACGTCTGGGGGTCGATATCCACAAAAACAACAGTGGCGCCCAACAACGCAACGACTTCGGCAGTTGCAATAAATGTAAACGGTGATGTAAAGAGTACGTCGCCCGGGCCTATGTCGTAAGCCATTAACGGCATGAGGAGGGCGTCGGTCCCGCTCGCGCACGCAACGCAATGTTTGACGCCGACATAGCGTGCAAGCTTCTCTTCGAGTTCGGCGATCTCCGGTCCCATAATGTACGCGCCGTGGTTCATCACTTCTGCGATTCGACTGTCGAGTGAGGCGCGGATACGCCGTTGTTGTGCTTTAAGGTCGATAAAATCTATTTTTTTCATCTCAAGGTCTGCCAAATAATTTTCTGTTGACTGAATTTGTTTGAATTGTCTGCTCCGTAACTTTCGTGTGCCACAAGCTAACGCATTTTCGCATGATTTCCAAGAATCCGTTTAGGAGGCGAAGGTTGCAGTCTAGTTTTTTTTGGAGAAAGCTGCTGCGAGGCGTTCTTTGCCGAAATCCCGAAGGACCCCTTTGGAGTATTCCGTACGGCGGGACAATCTCCTCCATAAATGGGGATTGCCACGTTGTACGTGGTGGCGTAAAGCGCCACTTCGCTCCGCTTGCATTGACCTTCAAACTGAGATACTACCCGCCGGTTGCTTTTGTGTGAAGTTCTATTACATTACTTTTTATGCGTATCGCGATCATCTCCGACATTCATTCAAACCTGCAGGCCCTTCAGAGAGCTTTTGAAATTATCGCCGTAAAAAAAATCGATCATGTATACTGCCTTGGCGACATCGTTGGTTACGGCGCAGAGCCGAACGAGTGTATTGCGATGTTGCGGGATCGCAAAGTATTGTGTATCGCCGGTAATCACGATAAGGCAGCGCTCGACGCAAGCAATGCTGAACACCTGAATCGCCATGCACGGGCGGCGATTGAATGGACGGCCCGGCAGCTAACTTCGGAGAACGTCGAATTTCTTTCTCATCTGCCGTACACATTGGTCGCGCATCATTCTACATTCGTGCACGCTTCGCCGGGTAAACCGGAAGAGTGGAACTACATTATCACGGGGTATGACGCTCAGGAATATTTTCAATTTTTTACAACACCGTTGTGCTGGGTTGGGCACTCTCACATAAGCGGCGTCTACTGTGAGGACATGACTTCGTCCGAGGTGGAAAGGGGCAGGCGCTATATCATCAATGTCGGCAGCGTCGGCCAGCCGCGCAACCGGGACAGCCGCCTAAGTTTCGGTATTTTTGATGATGATCGATGGGAGTACGAACACGTTGCTGCAGAATACGACGCCGGTTTAGCGCGGAAAAAAATTATTGAAGCAGGGCTGCCGCCATACCTGGGGGACCGGCTGCTTGCCGGTGTGTAGAAGGCCTCTTACTCTTGTGAAGCTGCCAGCAATTCCGCTTGGAAGGTTTCCTTTGTCTGCAAACCAATCATCTTTTTCACAATTTCGCCTTTCTTGTTTACAAAGAACGATGTCGGAATGCCTCGAATACCGCCAAAAGCCTGCTCGAGATCTCCGTTGTCTATGACAATCGGATATGCAAGATTTGCCTGCACTGCAAACGTGTGGACAAGGTTGAGCACGTCGCCGTCGCGGTCGACGGAGATGCCGAGAATTTTGATGTTCTTGTCTTTGTATTCATCGTGAATGGCAACCAGATCCGGCAGTTCCCGCTTGCACGGACCGCACCATGTCGCCCAGAAATTTATCAGCACCACGTTGTCCTTCGAAAAATCCGCGAACGAAACTTTCTTCCCTGTTTCATCCGTCCAGCTGAAGTCGGCTACTTTCGTTCCTTCATTTTTTTGAACCGAATTCACTTTCGATACATTGGCAATAAAGTCGCCCGATGACGGTGATGCCGATTGCGCAGATGAATTCTCTTCGCTTTTTTTAGCACAGCCCGAGAACATCATGAATAGCGCAAGCACTGCGGTGAAAAGCATTCGTGAAAAAGGGGGATGTGATTGGATGAATCTCGTCATCGGAGTTACCATGGGTCTTTCTCGCTCAGCAGAGCGATCATTTTACTTCTTTCTATTTTACTGACTGCTGCACAAAGTGTGTTCTTATGCCTCCAGAGGACCACATTGCACAGATCGGGCGTTTGCTCGAAGTACCATCCTGTTTTTGCCAAAGCTGCTTTGGCGTTTTCCGGCAATCCAACTTTATTTCCGTGCATCGCTTCATTCATGTCGACTTGGTAGACGTAGAGGAGGCCCTCTCCGCCTATTTTGTAAACGACGTGGACGAGGCGCACGCCGTCAATTTCTGAAAGGACACCGCCGCACCAATCGCAGCCGTCCAAGGTTGCAACACTGACTTCAAACGGCGTGTCTTTTGCGAGATAGTCTTTGACGTCGCCCGGGTCGTGGCTTACCAGTGTTGGCTTGAGCGCACCGGTCATTGCAGCGCTGTAATTGTTCAGCGATTGAGTGATGATGTTTTTATTGCTTGCTATCGGGATGGCGTTGTTCTTTTGGAGGAGCGATATTGCACCGACCGCAACCAGCAAAAGCGCGACTAAAGCAACTGCCGGGTTTAAGAACGCCTCACCAAAAATAATCGTAAGCCAGTTTCGCGACGGGGGATGCAGATGCTCCACTGCCGCCAGCACAGAGTCGGACACAGCGTCCGGGACGTTCTGCCGCTGCACTTTTGTGCGCAGGAACGATTTCGTCAATTGTTCCATCTCGAATTCATTGCGGCAGAAAGGGCAAACCCCGGCGTGATCGTTGAATTGATGTGCGATGGTGGTGTGGAGCCGCTTATCTACCGCTTCGCTGATTAACTCATGAAACTCACGACAATCCACCGCTACACCTTCGGGCTAATGTTACTCATCGATCAATCTTTTCCGACAAATCCGCGTCTTTTTGCGTAATCAAATAACTTTGCATAGAGAAGTTTTCGGCCGCGGTGCAGGCGCGAGCGCACTGTCCCGACCGGACATTCAACAAACTCCGCAATTTCTTCATAGGTCAACCCCTCAATATCGCACAGAATGACGACGGTGCGGAATTCTTCCGGGAGTGCTTCAAGGGCTTTTGTGACGTCATCGTCGAGCAAGTGCCCGAACAATTTTTCTTGCAAGTCGTTCGCATCGGCAGAATTTTCACGAATGACATTATAGAAATTTTGAATATCGTTATAATCGACGGTATCGGGCTCTTTAACGGCCTTCCGGTAGACGTTGATGTATGTGTTTTTCATAATACGGAACAACCAGGCGCGGACGTTGGTTCCTTTTTCATACTTATCCCAGAAGCGGAATGCCTTGAGAAATGTTTCCTGAAGAAGGTCCCGGGCGTCGTCTGCGTTGCCGGTCATGCGGAGAGCATAATTATAGAGGATGTCCGAATGAGGAATAGCCTCTTTCTCAAACTCTTTGTGGAGGGCTTGTGCAGGACTGAGAACGGTAAGAAAAACTGGAAACATGCGATTGTTCCACCGCGGCGGGTTGAAGCCGCGAATGATATTCAGCGGTGTATCCCGGATTTTGAGAGTATTGCGCGCTGTTAAAGTGATGCTACTGGCACACACAAAACTTAACAAAAAACCGAATGACATTCAACTTGTCAATTGATATATTGTTTAAGATATCTGAAAAATTGTCTCTCGCCAAGTTGCGAAGATTTTTGAGGAACCACTGTGCGATTTTGCGTCTTTGCGCGAGCGCGGCTTTTTAGATTTTTAAGAAGCCTCTGTTTATAAGTCGTGTTTTCCAATGACTAGCATAATGCACCTATGAGAAACCTTTCGGCAGTTTTGTTCGCGGCTCTTCTTGCCGCCTCCTGTTCAACGATTCCGACAAATACCGTCCAGCAGCTCCCTGGAAAAATGGAGGACGGCAGAACACTTTTGCCAAACGGATGGATCCTTTCTCCCGCGGGGTCTTCCATCGACCTTGGCGACCTTCCTTTGGGAATGCAGGTTTCGCCCGATGGAAAGTTTGCTGTCATCGTGAACAGCGGAGAAGGGAAGCAAACCATCTCGCTTGTTGATATCCACGCACAACGCGTCGTCCAAACGTTGCCGATCAAAAAATCGTGGATGGGAGTTCGCTTCGACGGTAAAGGAGATAGAATTTTTGTCTCGGCTGGAAACGACAATGGAATACATGAATATGTGTTTGAACACGACTCCGCATCGTACCTCCGGACCGTCGAGCTTGGCAAACCCTTTCCTAAGGAGGATATCTCGCCTACCGATATAATAATAAACAGCAAAGATTCTCTCCTTTATGTCGTGACGAAGGGAAATAACTCGCTCTATAAAATTGATGCGTCCAGCGGTAAGATTTTAGGAGCGCTGGCATTCTCACATCCTTTGTATTCCTGTGCGATCGACGAAAAGCGGCATCTTGTGTACGTAAGTGTGTGGGGTGCATCTCGGATCGCCGTTGTGGATGCCGATTCGATGGCCGCAAAGAAATTCATTCCTGTCGGCGATCATCCGAATGAGATGGCTCTAACAACGGACGGCAAACGGCTCTTTGTTGCCAATGCAAACTTCAATACGGTTTCTGTTATCGGGCTCGATGCGATGAAAGTGATCGAAACAATATCGACATCGGTCTCGCCGAACGCCCTCAATGGGAGCACGCCGAACTCGATCGCACTTTCTCCCGATAACTCGACCTTGTATGTCGCTAATGCCGACAATAATTTTCTGGCAGTGATCGATGTTGAGAAATTTGGCGAGAGCCGCTCGAAGGGATTTATACCCACCGGATGGTATCCGACGGTTGTCCGCTGCGTCGATCATCTCCTCCTGGTTGCCAATGGGAAAGGAATGATATCGAAGGCGAATCCCCACCACGAATATATCGCAAGCCTACTGCAGGGGACATTGTCGTTCATCCCTGTTCCGGCAAAAGAAGAATTGGCAAAGTACTCAGCTCAAGTTTTTCAAAATACGCCTCTCACGCGGACACACCCTGCTCAGGCTTGGGACGAAGAAAACCCTGTCCCGAAATCGGCGTCAACCCGGTTCCCTATCAAGCATGTTTTTTACGTCATCAAAGAGAACCGAACGTACGACCAGGTCTTCGGCGATTTGTCACAAGGGAACGGCGACTCAGCTCTTTGCCTTTTTGGCCGCGATGTCACGCCGAATCATCATGCGCTGGCGGAAGAGTTTGCGCTGCTCGACAATTATTATGAAGACGCCGAAGTCAGCGCTGACGGACACAATTGGTCGATGGCGGCGTACGCTACAGATTTTGTAGAAAAGACCTGGCCCACATTCTACGGCGGCCGCGGCGGAGAGTATGTGTATGAAGGGGAGGGAATCACAAGCCCGAGCGCCGGATATATTTGGGACGATTGTGTCAGGCACAACGTTTCGTTGAGAAACTACGGCGAATTCGTCGATGAGGATGATACGGCAAACGGGGTGTCGCGTGTGAAGGCATCCGGATTGTTGAACAGGACGTCTCCAAGCTACCGGGGTTGGGACTTAGACTATTCTGACGTGAAGCGCGCAGATGCCTGGCTGCAAAGAATTCGATGCGTACGATACGGGCGACTCGCTGCCGCAATTTCAGATTATCAAATTGCCGAACGACCATACTGCAGGAACGAGAAAGGGCTCTCTCTCGCCGCGTGCAATGGTGGCGCAGAATGACCGGGCTCTCGGAATGATCGTTGAGCGAATTTCACACAGCAGGTTCTGGAAAGAATCGGCCATTTTTGTCCTCGAAGACGATGCGCAGAATGGGCCCGACCACGTCGACGCTCACCGTTCGATTGCGCTCGTTGTAAGCCCGTACACAAAGCGGAACTACGTCGACCATACGATGTATTCAACTTCGGGTATGCTTCGCACGATGGAATTGATCCTCGGGCTTCCACCGATGAGCCAGTATGATGCGAGTGCAACGCCGATGTTTGCTTCGTTCTCGCCGTCGCCGGATATCACGCCGTTCATCGCACACAAAAACATCATCGATCTTCAGGAGAAAAATGCGCTTGGAGCGTACGGGCAGGAGAGAATGGAGGCATTCAATCTTTCCAGAGAAGACCAGGTGCCCGACAATGAATTTAACGAGATCATCTGGAAGTCGGTAAAAGGGGCGGTATCAGAAATGCCCGCACCGGTTCACAGCACTTTTATAATAACGGGAGAGAGCGGCGACGATGATAATTGAGTCCCGGCGTGCACTTGATGAATAATTTTATCCGCACCATCGACCGATCGTTGACGTTCAAACAGGTCCTCTGGTTCATTCCAATCGTTCTGACGTTGCATAATATCGAAGAGGCACTGACGATGCCCACGTGGGTGATGGCTCATCTGCCGCTTATCAAAGAGAGTTTGCCGCTCACTATTGACATCCGCTTTACTCCAACGCAGATCCTTCTTTCTCTCTTTCTTGCTACGGCAGTGCCGTTCATCGTGACGATGCTGTGTGTCAATGGGGAAAAACGGAGCGGAAAATTAACTCTTCTCTTTCTGCTTCAGGCGATCGTGTTGCTCAACGTTTTTATTCCACACATTGCTGCATCGGTGAGGATGAAACAGTACAATCCCGGAGTTATCACCGCCGTTTGCTTCAACCTTCCTTTTTCCATTTATATATTCCGCAGAGCGTTCCGGGAAAAGTATCTCGTCTCGCGGGAATTCGCTTTGTTGTTCGTGCTTGCGCTGCTTGTCTACGGTCCAGTCGCATGGACACTTCACTTTGCAGGCGAATGGATGGCAAAGGCTTTCTGACCTCTGCCACCACGCTTGATCTTGCGCATCAAAAAAAGTATTTTGATGAGAGAGTAAACACTGAGGAGAAACAGCCTTATGACCGTCGCCGTTGGAATGCCAGAACCCGTTCGAAACGTGGATAGCGATGAAATTACTATTCATACCATTCGAAAGTACATTGTCGGAATCAATGAGGTTATTCCCCTTCTCGGCGGAGTGCGCAGGCCGTATATCAACCTCGACAATGCCGCAAGCACGCCGACAATTTCGGTCATCACGGATAAAGTGAACGAATTTTTGAAGTGGTACTCGAACGTTCATCGCGGCACGGGGTTCAAGTCGAAATTATCGTCGTGGGTTTTTGAAGAAGCGCGTGATACGATCGCAAAATTCGTTAACGCTGACCTCTCCGACAGCGTCGTATTGTTCTGTAAGAATACGACTGAAGCGATCAACAAGCTTGCCCATCGGTTTGCGTTCCAGCCCGGCGATGTCGTGCTGACGTCGGTGATGGAGCACCATTCCAATGAACTGCCGTGGCGGAAAGTCGCCCATGTTATACACATCGACGTTACTCCGGACGGCCGCATCGACGAAAAAGATTTCAAAGAAAAAATCGCGCAACATGGTTCGCGTATTAAATTGATCGCTGTGAGCGGGGCTTCGAACGTTACGGGGTTCATCAACCCGGTGCACACCTATGCGCGATGGGCGCACAGCGTCGGAGCGAAAATTATGGTTGATGCCGCGCAGCTCGTTCCTCACCGCCCCGTCGATATGAAGATGAAAAACGATCCCGAGCATCTCGACTATATTGCATTCTCAGCGCACAAAATGTACGCCCCGTTCGGCGTCGGCGTGCTGGTCGGATGCCGGCAAACGTTTGAAGAGGGGGACCCTGAATATGTCGGCGGGGGTACGGTCGATATCGTGAATCTGGAAAATGCGTATTGGACGGACCTGCCGGACAAGGAAGAGGCTGGTACACCGGATATCGTCGGGGCGGTGGCCTTGGCACAGGCGATCCGGGTTCTAGAAAAGATCGGATGGAGCGATATCATCGAGCACGAAGCGTCGCTGACACGCTATGCACTCGAGAAGTTAAAGAGAATTCCGGGAGTTTCACTCTATGGCGACAAAGACGCCGCTCACTCTCATGATCGGCTCGGTGTCATCACCTTTAACGTTAACAGCCTCAGCCATGCGCTCGTCGCGGCGATCTTAAGTTACGAGTGGGGCATCGGAACGAGGAACGGCTGTTTCTGCGCTCACCCGTATGTGAAATGTCTGCTCAATGTTGATGAAAAAGAATCGAAAGATATGGAGCAGCGCATTCTTGCCCGCGACCGCTCCACGCTTCCCGGCTTTGTCCGCGCCAGTTTCGGCATCTATAATACGAAGGAAGAAGTCGACGTGCTGTGCGAGGCACTCTCCTCGATTGCGAAAGGAAATTACCGCAGCGGATATGTGTTGAATAAAGAACGAGGTGAGTATTACCGTACGGATACGGTTGATGAGTTCGAGAAGTATTTTGCGATCTAGGACCGTTGCTAAAAATAGAACATATGTGTTTCCTTCCTTGCCTTCCCCGCTCGTGTGATAATTTTCTTCCCTTATCAGCGAAGGGATATGGATGGGCCAGCAAGTTGTTTAGAATAAGAATTTCTTACCGCAGACAGTTTATGCGAGTTTTCATGAAAAGCACTATAGCACTATGAACCCTAAAAAACTTTCTCTCGCAACAAAGGCGATTCACGGAAAAAAACTTCACCCGTATAAAGGGCCCGTGTCGCTTCCGATTTATCAAACGTCTACATACCGGTTCGACAGTTCCGACGATGCGATCCGGTACGCTAACGGCGATACGTCGGTCTATGTCTATTCACGCTACCACAATCCTACCGTACACGATGTTGAGGAGAAAATCGCATTGATGGAGGAGGGGGAAGCCGCGGCACTCTTTGCGTCCGGGATGGCCGCAATCTCTACAACCGTCCTGGCCTGTGTTCACGCCGGCGAAGAAATCGTCAGCACGCCCGCGTTGTATGGGGGCACATACCGTTTCTTCCGCGATACGCTGCCGGATACTGGTATCGCCGTGCACTACGTCGACTCAAGTGATCTTGCAAGTCTCGACAAGCGCATCACGAAGAAAACCAGGCTTGTGTACTTTGAAACGCCAACAAACCCGACCCTCGACATTGTGGATATCGAGCGCATTGTGACACACGTGAAAAAAGCCGAGAAAAAATATCATACACGAATCCTGACGATGATCGACAACACGTTTGCATCATGTTTGAATCAGAAGCCGTTTGATGCCGGCGTCGATATCGTGATGGAAAGCGCGACGAAATATTTGGGGGGGCACAGCGATATCCTCGCGGGTGTCGTGGTCGGCACGCAAACGATCATCGACAAGATAAAAGTAACGGCGAAATATCTCGGCGGCTGCGCCGACCCTTTTATGGCATACCTTCTGTTCAGAAGCTTAAAGACGTTCGAACTTCGCGTTCAGCGGCAGAATGAAAATGCGCTCAGGCTTGCACAAACGTTGGAACGGCATCCGAAAATACTGCGCGCCATTTACCCCGGTTTGCCTTCTCATCCGCACCATGCTCTCGCAAAAAAACAAATGACGGGATTTGGGGGAATGGTCACAATTGAAGTTCGCGGCGGCGTAAAAGCTGCTGTGAAAGTCTGTGATGCGCTCAATGTCGCGGTGAACGCAATGTCGCTCGGCGCTGTCGAAACGCTCGTCAGCATTCCGGTCTATTCATCGCACGTCAACATGTCGAACAGGGAGTTACAGCAGCATGGTGTAACTCCGGGGATGATTCGCATCTCCGTTGGCGTCGAGGGAATCGATGATCTGATTTCGGATTTTGAACAAGCGTTGAAGAGAGTATAAAGGCGAACCGCTAAGACGCAAAGCTCGCCAAGGGGGGCGTATGAATGAACCAAGCGAGGAGCTGGATTTTTTTGCTCATGGTGTGATCGGGGTCGCGATTGAGGTGCACCGTCTGCTCGGTCCGGGATCTCTGGAATCGGTGTATGAAGAGGCGCTGGCGATTGAAATGAACCTGCGCGAGATTCCGTTTACCCGGCAGGTTGTTGTCGGCGTAAATTATAAGAATAATATTGTAGGCAAGGGGAAATTGGATTTTTTGATTGGGGGCCAGCTCATCGTTGAACTAAAGGCTGTTGAAATCGTGGCTCCAATCCATTCCGCTCAATTATTGTCTTACGTAAAGACGACAGGTCGTCATCTGGGGTTGCTGATAAACTTCAACACTCCGATTCTTAAGAGTGGAATGAAGAGAATCATACTCTCCTGACCTTTTGGCGATCTTGTCGGTTTTGCGGTTCGACATTTTCCCTCTGGAATTCCTTTCCATTTTTTTTTATATTGTTGCACCACTAACGTAGGCGAATGAAATTTATTCCATCGTATATTCCGCTGTATAAATCCGGTGAACTGCAACGGCGATCGGAACGGCTCGATGCCTTGCTCGAGTCGTGCACCGTTTGTCCGCACGATTGCGGAAACAATCGCCTGAACAACGAGCTTGCGCGCTGCTATTCCGGCTATCTGCCGGTTGTCTCGTCGTATTGCCAGCATTTCGGCGAGGAACCCGCCCTCGGAGGCGCATACGGAGTTGGGAATATTTTTCTCGGCAACTGCAACTTGCGCTGCGTTTACTGCCAGAATTTTCAAATCAGCCAGAACTGGAAAGCGGAACGAATCAATGAAGTGACGTTCGAGCGGATGGCCGGGATGATGCTTGAGCTTCAGGCCAAAGGCGTACATGCTATCGGTTTTGTTTCGCCAACACATTTTGTCCCGCAAATCGTACGCGCCCTGTCGATTGCCGTCCCGCAGGGACTGGAGCTGCCCCTCATTTACAATACCAATGCTTACGACTCAGTTGAAGTGCTAAGACTCCTCGACGGGATTTTCGATATTTACCTTCCGGACTTAAAATACAGCGACGATGAATTCGGCTATAAATATTCCAAGGTGAAATCGTACACGGAAATTTCCCGCGCGGCTGTCAAAGAAATGCACAGGCAGGTCGGCAGTGATGTTGTCTATGGCGACGACGGCTTGGTGAAACGCGGACTCATCATCCGGCACCTTGTGCTCCCGAACGATATTGCAACGTCGGAAGAGACACTTCGATGGATCGCGAAGGAGTTGGATAATCACGTGACATTGAGCGTCATGTCGCAGTACTATCCGACACACAAAGCGGTGACGACAGAATTGCTCGACCGCCGTATCCGCGAAAGCGAGTACAATAAGGTATTGCGGCTGTTGGATACGTTTGGTTTTGAAAACGGCTGGGCACAGGAATTTGAGAGCCAGGACTATTATAAGCCCGATTTCAGCGACAGGCTCGAACCGTTCAAAGTGGAAGCATGAAGGAGAATAAAGCATGGCAGTGTTGACGGAAAAACAGATTGCCGGTCTACTCCGGTCGACCAAGGGATGGAAGCGCCGGGAAAGTGAAATTGAAAAAATATTTATCCATAAGGATTTTGCACGAGCCATGGGATTTGTGCAATCGATTGCCCTCCTGGCGGAAAAAATGAACCATCACCCCGATATCGACATCCGTTGGAATAAGGTGATTCTGCGTCTTACGACCCACAGCGCAGGGGGCCTTACCGAAAAGGATTTTGCTCTGGCTGAACAAATTAATGCACTCAAATAAATACCGTCGTTGAACGGATGACAAACCAGGAACGCATCAAAGCTCTCATCGGACTTCTTACAAAGAATCCCGACGACTCTTTTTCCCGGTATGCTCTTGCGTTGGAATACGTCAGCCTTGGAGAGACCGGGGGCGCAATGACAGAACTCCAGGAATTGATTCGACGCGACCCAAAGTACCTCGCTGCCTATCATCAATTAGGGCGGCTCTACTGCAAGGTCAACAACACTCTCGAAGCAAAAAAGATTTACCGTCAAGGAATAGAACTCGCGGCAGCAACGAACGACCTTCATGCAAAAACGGAGATGGAGGAAGAGCTGGAGGAGATTGAGGATGAATGGTAGTCTGAAAAATTATGAATTAAGAATTATGAGTTAGGAATTCAGCTTTACGAAGTGACTCCGAAAACTTAGTTTCAAATTATCACATCGCCACTGCATATGAAACTTCCGAAAGAAGAAATACTCCAAATTTTTAGAGAGACGGATGCACTGCTTGAAGGGCATTTTTTACTGACCTCGGGGCTGCACAGCCCGCATTACTTTCAATGCGCAAAGGTGCTGCAGTATCCTAAATATCTGCACCTGTTTGCCGGAGAGATTGCGAAGCATTTTGAACTGAGTGAGATTGAACTGGTCATCTCTCCCGCGATCGGCGGCATTGTCGTCGGGACTGAAGTTGGGAAGAATGTTGGAGGCGCGGACGATTTTTGCTGAAAGGGAAAACGGGGTCATGAGCTTGCGGCGTGGATTTGGAATAAAGAAAGGGGAGACGGGTGTTGGTCGTTGAAGATGTCGTGACAACCGGCGGTTCGGTAAAAGAAATTATTCAGCTTGTTGAAAAAGCAGGGGCAACATTGGCCGGTGTCGGTTATATTGTCGACCGCAGCAAGGGTAAGACAACATTCGATGCAAAAACATTCTCTGTCCTTCAAATGGACGTCGTGACATACGCCCCCGAATCGTGCCCGCTCTGCAAAGAAGGAACCCCGGCAGTGAAACCGGGAAGCAGAAAATAGCCAGCAGGATTTATCCATGAAATCACTTCTCATCGTCGTCAGCGATACGCTGTTGAAGAAAGCCGAGGCAATCCTCGGAACCGGGTTGTTGTTCCACGCCGTCACGGGGCTTATACTTTTTCTTCTCGTCCTCATCATCGGCAAAGCGGTAAAGATTATTCTTGATGTTGCCGGACGCAAGATTATTGTACATACAAAGAACGACCTTGATGACAAGATTTTAGAAATCGTGCTTGAGCGCGTGATGTCCATCAGCGCTATTTCGGGAATGTATTTCGGCCTTCGCGAACTCAGCGACGGCCTGACGCAGGCGAACACATCGTTCTTTACATTCCTGGAATATTCAAACGCAACCCTTTATGTGCTGATGGCATTTGTACTGACGGCGCTGGGCATTAAAATTGTCGACACTATCATCCGTCATGCGCTGCATTCCGTTGCCGAAAAAGAATCGTCGAATTTCGACCTTGCCTTCGCGCCGCTCGTCAACCGTTTTGTGAATATCATTGTTGCAGTGATCGCGGTGATCGTAGTGCTCGACCATTTCGGCCAGAACATTTCGAGCCTGTTGGCCTTGCTCAGCGTCGGTTCGCTTGCGATAGGCTTGGCTGCACAGGAAACAATATCGAACATGATCTCGGGGTTCGTCATCATGCTCGACCGTCCGTTCCGCATCGGAGACCGCGTGAAAATTCCGTCCGGAGAAGAGGGGGATATCTTTGAAATCGGGCTCCGCAGCACAAGAATTGTCGATGCGGACAACAACCTGCTTATCGTTCCGAACAGCGAGCTTATCAAGACACGCATTGTGAATTATTCTTTCCCCGCTCCCGCTGTGCGCGTGGTTGTCGAAGTCAACGTTGCGTACGGTTCGGATGTCGCCAAAGTTAAGAAAATCCTGCTGGAACTCGCCCGCGCACATCCGGATGTTCTGAAGGTTCCGGCGCCGGAAGTCGATCTCATGAAGCTCGAAGAAGCCGGGCTTCAGTTCAAACTCTTCTGCCGCGTCGCAGCTTTTAGCCAGCAATTTCCGACGGGAGAAAAACTTCGCGTGCAGGCGTATGAAGCGCTTAACAAAGCAAAGATTGAATTTGCCTTGCCGCAGCAATTTGTTCATATCAGAGAAAGAAAACGCTGATGAATTTTGAGCTTCTTCGCAGTGAAAAAGTCTATGCCGGAAAAATTGTGAACCTTGTTGTTGATCATGTCCGATACGATTCGGGCAACGAGTCGGTCCGGGAGATTATCGAGCATCCGGGCGGAAGCGTTGTGCTCGCGGTGTTCGAGAACGACGACATTCTCCTGGTACAACAATTTCGGTATCCGATCGGCGGGGAAGTTATTGAATTGCCAGCAGGAAAACTCGATGCGAAGGAGGACCCGCAGCATTGCGCTGAACGAGAACTCCGTGAGGAAACGGGGTACACAGCGGGGCGGTGGGCAAAACTGACCACGATGATGACGACCCCGGGATTCTGCAACGAGCGGCTCCACATCTTTATGGCGCAAGACCTCTCGTTATCGCCGCAAGGACAATCGCTGGAAGAAGGGGAACAAACGATTAAACTTCTTCGCATTCCGCTCGTCGAAGCTATTGCGATGGTCGAACGGAATGAAATTGTTGACGGAAAGTCGATTGCAGGAATTTTTATCGGCGAGCGACTGCTTCGCACAAAGCGATGACCACGGAGTTTGAGAGAGAAGAGATACAAAATACGAGAAACAGGAAGCAGGAGACCGGAGGCTAAGGATTCTTAAATTCTGTCTCCTGTTTCCCGACTCCTGCATACCGATAGAATACTTTAAGACGACCCATTAATGATCAAGAACATTGTCTTTGACGTCGACGGAACGCTTCTCGATTCTAAACGCGATATTGCCGGTGCGCAGTTATGGGTGTTGCAGCAGCTTGGCGTTGAAAATTATACAGAAGAAGATTTATACCCGCACATCGGCAAAACCCTGCAGGAAACCTTTACACTGCTGCTTCCGGACCGGCTCCATCCGAAGATTCCAGAAGCTGCAATTATGTACCGGGACTATTACCGTCCACGCGCTCTTGAGAATACAAAATTATTCCCCGGCGTAAAGGAGACTATCGAGATCCTTCAGCTCAAAAAAATCAACCTTGCAACGGCGACGATCAAATCGAGCGAAACAACAAAACGAATCTTGACATATTTTGGCATCGCCGAATATTTTTCCCAGCTTCAGGGGACCGACGGCATGCCGCACAAACCGAATCCAGCAATTCTCAACAAAATCTTGAAAGAACAGAGCTGGCAGAAGGAAGAAACCATCATGGTCGGAGATACCGAGAGAGATATTCTCACCGGAAAAAACGCCGGTATTGCCACGTGCGGGGTTACGTATGGAACATGCTCGCACGATCAGATGAGCCTCGCTCGGCCGCAGTGGATTATCGACAGCTTTCCCCAGATTCTCACACTTCTATAAACCTATGACAGCCAATGAGCTGATCCGGAAAAAGCGTGACGGCGCTTCTCTTTCATCCGACGAGCTGCAATTTATGATCGGTGGCTTTGTGAAAGGGACTATTCCCGAATATCAGATGTCTTCTTTCTTAATGGCGACGTATTTCCGCGGAATGACTTCGGAAGAGACGCGTGAATTTACACGGTTGATGCTCCATTCCGGCGAGGTCATTGATTTATCGAAGATCCCGGGAGTGAAAGTTGACAAGCATTCTACCGGCGGAGTCGGCGATAAAATTTCACTTCCTCTTGCTCCGATTGTTGCCGCATGCGGTGTTGCAGTTCCCATGATCAGCGGCCGCGGCCTTGGACATACGGGAGGGACGTTAGACAAGCTTGAATCTATTCCGGGTTTCAGCACCTCGTTGTCGATCGGCGAATACAAAAAGGTCATTGCCGAGGTCGGCACGGTAATGATCGGCCAAACGGAAGAGATCGCCCCTGCCGATAAAAAAATGTACTCACTGCGCGATGTGACGGCAACAGTGGAGTCTATTCCGCTGATCGCCGGGAGCATCATGAGCAAAAAGCTGGCGGAAGGGATCGATGCCCTTGTGCTCGACGTGAAGACCGGCCGCGGTGCATTCATGCCGACGTACGAAAGAGCCGCGGAACTGGCAAAAGCGCTTGTCGGGATCGGCAACAGCTTCGGGAAAAAGACGATCGGTTTTATCACCGATATGAATCAGCCGCTCGGTTATATGATCGGCAACTGGCTTGAGGTTGTTGAATCGGTCGAGTGCCTGCGCGGCAAGGACGTCCCCGATGTCATGGAACTGACGTACGTTCTCGGCGGCGCGATGGTGATGCTGGGGAAGAAGGCGCAGTCGGTCAAAGAAGGGATGGAGCGCTGCAAGGAAGTTGTGAAAAGCGGAAAAGCGTATGAAAAATTCCTCCAGCTTGTGAAACGGCAGGGGGGCGATATATCGTTTATCGAACACCTTGAAAAATATCCTCGCTCGAAATATTCCGGCGAGGTCAAATCCCCGGGACGCGGTTTTGTTACCGGCATCGATTCTCTTGAACTCGGTTTGACCGGCATCGAACTCGGCGCCGGCAGGACAAAAGTCGACGATGTTATCGACCCCAAAGCCGGCATTAGGTTGACAAAAAAAGTGGGGGATGCTGTCAGCTCCGGCGAAACCCTGGCAATTTTTTATACAGATAATAAAGGTGTTGTTGAACGCGCCTCGGAACGAATCACCGGTGCATTTTCTGTCGGTTTCTCGAAGCCTGCCTCCGTACCTCTCATCATCAGTCAGGTCGACGAGAACGGCATTGCACCTTTTATGTGCTGACCTAAATATTTTTTTTGACATTGACGGGATTAATTTCTACACTTTTCTAGAATCGTTGGATAACAGACATTCAAAAGATTGAACCGATCATTAAGGAAAAAATCAATGCGTGCAAAAATATCTGCTTCGCTTATTCTTCTAATTTTCATATTCGTTCATTCCTCGAATGCACAAGGCCCTGACGCCGTGGTTATTGTACGCCAGTCTACCCTGAACGGCTTTCTCAACGCTGTCGGCCCTGTGAGTGGAAAAGCGCCGTACAGCGTTTTGGGGCTTAAAGGAGAATACACCTGGACCGTTAAAAACGCCCGGATTGATCTGAAGCCGAACGCGGCAGATTTTGCCGCCGATGCCAGCGTGAATGTGGGAGTTTTTTCGTACGGGTCGGTTGCTAACGGTGAGGTGGAGATCAAATACCACCAGGAAACCAACAGAATATCCGTCAAAGTGCTGAAAGCATCCTTTGAAGTCTACACGAAGTTTTTTGGCAAAAAAATACATCTGGGCGACGTCGATATTTCAAAATTCTACCGGCCGGAATTTGAATTTGCGGGGCCGCAGCCGGTACAGCCGAGCGTTCTCGTATCGCTCCCCGGCGACCAATCCAAAACAGTCTACATTACTCCTTTCAATCAAAATTTGAGGGTAGAACAGGACCAAATCGTCGTCACTTCAAATCTCAAATTTTCCGACCAGCCGCCGCAGTAACCGCAACCGGAGTTTTCTTCACTCAATTCAAGTTCGGCCAAAACCGAGCCGTCACTGCTGAAATGGTTGTTGATATTACCCGGCGACTTGGTTATTTTAAAACTATGGTCCGTCTAAGACCGGCACAACAGCAAAGATAAACGACAACAAAATTTTACTTACATCTCAGAAGGGGCTCACATATGGGTAAGGCAGGCGGATTTCTTGAATACCCGCGGGTGAATCCGACGTATCGTCCCGTCGTTGATCGCATACAAGACTATCATGAATTTGTTAATCCTCTCACCGAAGAAGAAATTAAACGGCAGGGAGCCCGGTGCATGGGCTGCGGCGTTCCGTTTTGTCATTGGTTAGGCTGTCCGCTGCACAATGACATTCCCAATTGGAACGATCTCGTCTATCGGGGCCAGTGGCGAGACGCATACCAGCAGCTTGAGTGGACCAATAGCTTTCCGGAAATTACGGCCAGGGTATGCCCTGCAATGTGTGAAGCTGCGTGCACCCTTTCAGTCAACATCAGCGCAGTGTCGATACGGCAGATCGAATTGTTCGTCGCCGAACGGGCGTTCGAAAACGGCTGGGTTGTCCCATCGCTTCCAGCCATCGAAACGAACAAACGCGCCGCCGTCGTCGGTTCAGGACCGGCCGGTTTAGCTGCGGCTCAGAGGCTGCGGCACCTTGGAGATTCCGTGACGGTTTTCGAGAAGGCAGACAAGGCGGGCGGGATTCTCCGCTATGGAATTCCCGATTTCAAATTAGAGAAGTGGGTCATCGACAGGCGGTTGGAGCAGATGAAGTCGGAAGGGATTCGCTTTGAAACAAACGTGAATGTCGGAGAAGACATTTCCTCAAAAGAGCTGAGAGACTCATTCGATGCGATTGTGCTGACTCCCGGAGCCGGCCATGCGCGCGGCTTGAAAGTCCCCGGCGTTGAACTTGAAGGCGTTCATCAAGCAATGGAATACCTCACTCAGTCGAATATGTATGTCGCAGGATTGAAGCGGAGCGATGAGATCGTTTGGGCGGGAAACAAAAACGTTATTGTGATCGGCGGCGGCGATACCGGCAACGATTGTGTCGGTACGGCAATCCGCCAAGGAGCCAAAGAAGTGCACCAGTTTGAAATTCTCCCCAAGCCGCGCGAATGGGACAAGGCCTATAATCCGGATTGGCCCGACTGGCCGAAGATTCTGCGGAAGTCTTCTTCACATGAAGAGGGCTGCCATCGCGACTGGTCGGTGGGAACGAAAAAGTTTTCGGGAAGCGGATCCAAACTCGAAAAGGGGGAATTCGTCCGCGTCGGATGGAACAAAGATGCGAACGGAAACGACCGGGAAATGTCCGAAATTCCGGGCTCTGAATTCACCGTTGATGCCGACCTCGTTTTTTTGGCGATGGGTTTTCTCCATGTCGAGCATGGAAAGCTTACGCATGACCTCGAGGTTGCTCTAGATGAACGGGGTAATATCAAAACCGATGGTGCGTATGCAACATCCGTTCCCGGCGTCTATGTTGCAGGAGATGCGATGACGGGAGCGAGTCTGGTGGCGCGTGCGATGCGGCACGGCCGTGAAGCTGCCGCGGCATGCCATAAATATTTACAAGCGAATTAACTCTCGGTAACAAGAGCATCGGGTAGTTGCGGTATAGATTCATTGCCGACCCAATAATCGGCAGCGTCATTATCCTGAACATTGGAAGGCCCCGCCGTCAAACATCCTTTTTTTGAAAATACCAGCGTATAGTATCCGCCAACAAGCACCCCTGTTAATTTCCAAGAACCATCCGGTGATGGTACAGTCGAAAGTTCAGCAGTTGTCGCTTGCACTCCGCTGCTATCCTGAAGAGAAAGTCCATTGTCTGCATGCAATGTTATTGCACCTCTCATGCCAAAAGCAACTGTTCCTTCTGATTCTGCCGGACCAGGGACGCCATTTTCTTGATTTTTTTATGCCGCCGAATTGTCAACGGCGATTTCCGTCAAGGTGTCCGAAGGATTTCTTCAGGGAGCGATTATTTAAGACGCCACAGAATGAGTCTAGTTCTTATCCGGAGTTTCAATAACATAGAATGAATTAGGGGTGGCCCACACGTTCCGATTATCGCTCGAGTCGGGTCTTGTTGCATTAAAGCTTGAGATGGGCACCCGCGTAATTTGATCTACGTAGAATTGGCTGTCGATGAAGGCTTCAGCGTTAAAATTATCATTCGTGGAATATGTCAGGAAAATGCGAAAAGTTAACGGCGTGTTTTCTATACTGTACCTGGCGTACGAGACATGCGCCGTGAACGGACCTGCTGCAAGCGAGTCTTCTTGATAGGTCGTTCCTTCATATTTTACAAATCGTGTGATATGGACTTGCATATTGACATTTTCAAATGACGTATCCTTCTCCGAGAAGTGCGCTTGGCCGAGCGGGCCAATCGGATTTTCGGAGATCGAGTTAAAGGTGCGGGAGATGGTTGTGCCGGGCGGAATGAATGTTATTCTTTCCGGTCTTGTCACCGAGGTGACGGAAGACCAAAATGTATTTGAAAAAGCCGAGCCATAGCCGACGCCTGCTGTGTGGCTGTGGGCACGAAATGTTTCCCAAAATGACGCGCTGGCTGATGAAGACCCATTGGCCGTGACGGTGATAGTTTCGTCCCAATAGTCGTGCTTTGTTGTCCCGGTAATGTATGAGCATTTTTTCCAGTCGATGTACAGCGGCTGCTTTAATTTGTTATGGACGAATATCCCCACCAATCCATTCTCGCCCCAGAAAACATACGCAACCTGAATTGAATCATTTTCATAGGTGGGGAAGCCTTCTACGGATGAACAATTAGGGGACTGCAATTCCAGCAACAGAGCTTGTGAGGGAGCCGGGGGCGGCGGCTGCGTACAAGACATAGCGGTGAGAAGTAAGGCTGAGACGATGGCGAAGGGAAAGTATTTCATGATCATGCTCCATTTTGGAAGTGGATAAGATTCTGATTGGAGGTATGCGGTTCCCTAAGGATAACAACAATGCGAGTAGCATGCCTGTGTTAAGTAATGATGCGATAGGCTGCTCGTTCCAGAGTAAAATTGTAATGGAGGGTTCGCCGGAAAGTACATAAACGCCCCTTGTTGTCTTCCGCGATATTTCCTTCGCAGCAAAAATATTGCAATTCAGATACAAATGCAACTCTTCAATTTTTTTGAACTTCAGCCCGACAAGGCTTTTATCGCTCTTCGTGTAGAATACGACAGGCCAGCAGAGATCTCTATTGAAAGTCCAAAATTATTGGAATGACCACTTGGGGATTTAGTGAAGATCTTCAGCATGACTTCAAGCGGTTTAAGCGAGGTTTAATGCAAGACAGAAATCTCTAATAATGATATGGCAAGGAGGTGAGAGATTCCATAAGCGCCTTCGCTCAAAAGGAGGCGGGCTGACCAGCGAGGTTGGCCGTGTCTGATTGCATGCTGCTTACATCCGTGAACCCGCGGCGAGAAAAAGTGAATTGCAATCAATTCTTTTTTTTGCTAAATTAATTCGCATTATATTGCACGTGATCGTTGTGGCAGCCCGAAAAAGGCTGGCGAAATTTCTAACGGCGTGGTAGTTCAGTTCCGGTCAAAAACGCCGAAACTTCGCTGCACGAAATGCACGCCTTAAGTTAAGGCGGGGTAGCTCAGCTGGTTAGAGCGTCGGAATCATAATCACGTTTTGCGGTTCAATCCTCAAGTTTTCCTCAATATTTCCTCCAGTGGTTCCCATTTTGGTTGCCCATTGCCTCCATTTATCGGAGGTAAGGGATGTATTTATCCAAACGTGGCGACATCTACTACCTGTGGTATAAAGATACCGACACAGGGAAGAAAAGCAAAGTCAGCACTCGATGCAGAAGCAAAGAAGATGCGAAGCGTTTTTTTCATTCCTTTGATACTATTAAAAAGGAAAAAAGAAAGCGTGTGCTGAAGTATTCTTTCTCGCAATTCCGAGACGAGTATCTCGTTTATGCCTCCTCCATCCATACACGCAAAACATATCTCTGTGATGAAGTGTCTCTTGATCAATTTCTAAGATTCACCGGAGACTTGATGTTGCGGGATATAGGTGTAAGAGAAGTGGAACGTTTCATTGCTTACAAACAGAAAGAGACATCAGCCTGGAACGCGAAGAAATATTATGGTCATCTGGCAAGCGCATTTCAAAGGGCTGTGGTATGGAAGAAGATAGATAACAATCCGTTTCGAAGCGTTAAAAAGCCGAAGCCCGCAGAAAAACTTCCTGCGTATTTCTCCAAAGATCAACTTGCAGTACTTCTGAAATCGATAGAGGATCCTGATTTTCGTGACCTTGTTCTATTCGCGGTGATGACAGGCATGCGGATGAGCGAGATTTTGAACCTCCAATGGGAACAAGTCGATTTGGACCGCAAAATAATTCTTGTCAAAAACACTTCTAATTTTACTACTAAGTCCAAGCGAAACCGAAATGTTCCGATGAACGACGGCTTGGCGATCATCTTGACAAGGAGAAAGCAAAGTGCTTCGTGTCCTTTTGTGTTTCATCGTGACAATCAGCCGCATACAGTTGATAATGTAACGAAGCGGTTCAAGCAGTATGTCAGAGCATCCAAATTAGATGATGCTCTCCATTTTCATTCGTTGAGGCACACGACGGCCAGCCTACTTGTGCAGGCGGGAGTCTCAATCTACAACGTCAAAGAAATTTTGGGTCATTCGCAGATCGCTACCACCTTAATATATAGTCACTTGGCAGAATCGCACCTTACTGAATCGATAAACCGAATATCGTTGCCGGCGAATTTGCTGGAATGACAACGATCCGGTACCATACCCAGTACCGGACTCTTTTTTTGTACCATTCATTGGCAATTCATCGATTCTGGAGGTGATGGAGCTGAATCCCAGAAAATGCACCCCCTACAGAAAAAAATATATCTACTCTTAATTATTTATTTTTTTTCTATACCTATATCTTTTTTTCATTTCATCTCCTCAGTACCATAGTTCTTGGGTTTCAGACAATAAAATCAGGGTAATTGTGGTCTGGTACTGACCCCGGAAGTGACTTGGTACTGAATTCAGTACCGGACCTTCCCCTCGAATATCCGACCCATCGGTCTGCTTTTTGAACTCCTAACGTGTTCAGTGTAGAAGATGAACCTGACCCGTAAACTCAAGGTCGGATTCGATTTTTTTTGGGGCTTGCCCTGTCCAACGTACGACACTGCAACGACTTAGTCACGTTTTCACGCCGAATACGATTAACAAATTTTTTATACGTACTTTGGCCATCCAAACCCTCTCTTGTTATAGTCCTATCATTTCTCGAATCATATGTTTGTATTTTTTGTCTTCATATAAGTCATCCCATACTTGTTGAAGTGGTATGTGGATCACCGCATGATTTTGGTTAGGCAAATCTGCATTGGAGAAAATGATATTAATACCATCACCTCCGCTGTATTTCACCAAAGCGTCGAGTTTCTTGATAACTTTCCTTTTACTTTTTGAATACGTGACTTGAGCGTATAGTTTCTTCCGCGTTATTGTTTGACCCAGAATATCCACCGCCTCCATTCCCTGCCCTATCTTCGTAAGTAGGTATTCTATTCGATAGCCGCGGGGACAGTACTTTGATCGCAACCATTCTGCACACATTACTTCTTGGACTTTGTAGTGCATATTCTTTAATGAAGGGGTGAAACGAATAAGACCATACGCATAACGCACGTAGTCTGCTCCCCTGCGAATTGGGTTAAGCGTTGATTGCATTGGTTTGAACATCGTAATCATCTGGCGTTGCCTCTGAGTTACGGTCCGGATATTATGTAGCTTGAGCGATTTAAGGCCTTTGAAATCTTTAGCTTTGGAAGAGGAAATGAATTTGAGACGCGAGCCCTTTTTGACTTCGCCAATGATGTATTTTCCGCGCGCGTATTGCGCAACGACGATGGCGCCATTTTTTTTAATTTTTTGGAATTGTGTCCAGGCACGTTTGAATTTCAATTCCCTCCTGCTCTTCTTTGAATACTGCTCCCACCTATGGAAGGATTCTCTATTGAAATGTATCGCAATTCGCTTTCTCCGTTGAAGCATCTCTACGTCTTTATGATTGAGATTATGTCGAATAAAATAGACGCTTAATGCTTCATGATTAGGTTTTAACATAAACTTGTTTCGAATGTTATTCGTGTCGTTCAACGAACTGTGTGTTGCGTCCGGTTAATCCTGACCACCATCTTAATTGGACGGAATAGCAATATTAAAGTGACTTGTGAGTCGATAAAGCAGTTCATCTAATGGAGTGCAAATTAGAACTTGTTGTGCTGGAACAGTAGCATGTTGGATGCCGACCAATGAATAAACGGGCTTATCGGAATTTTCTGTCGTTGGGTCGAAATGCCAAAGGCCACATCCGCTCAAGCCAAAGGGTGATATTGGATCTCGAGGTTCTTTGTTTCCGTCGACAAAGGGGCCACCCCACTTATCGCCATAAGGAATAATAAGTCTTTTCTTTGGATCATACATTGACTTGAGTCGATCAGGCCAAAGTTCAAAGGACAAAATGGCGACTGTGATAAACGTGACGGGAACATGATCGACCCCGTCAACGTTTGATGATTCACCGCGTGGGAAACCGCAAAGAGCGAGCCTTGTTTGGTTTGCAGGAATTTCCGCCTTAATTTTTTGATGAACTGAGAACGGGGCGCTGTATTGACTAAGTCGAACATTTACTTCGAAGGGATCTAATTCTAAGAACCCTATATCAGATTCTTTGTCGGTCCATTTGTTCAAAATGGTGAATCTGCTTTGATGCGGTATGATTCCCAGGTTTATATCGACGTTCCCTTGAATAACGTGTTCCGCTGACAGAACAAAGATTCGATTGGCAATGCGAACAAGTACTCCCGAACCCGTCCTGTCACGGTCAACCTCGAAAATGAAGACTGAATGAGATCGGATATGTAAATGTAAACTGGTTGGTGTGTATGGCTTCATTTGCAATGAGTTCGTTTTCTGTCCCGGGTTTCTCTTCAGCGATAAGGAACTTTGGATTTGCGAAATTTCACATTCGAAATTCCCAATCCTCCTAAGAATAATTCCATATTTCCAGATTCGCTGTGGTTTTTCGGGCCCCAGATGATTTCCGCAACGACAGAAGCATCGAATGGTAAATCCAAGTGAGGCACGAAATGATTATCTCGTACCTTAAAGCCAATTGTTTCACCCGGGATATCCTTGATCCCACGCGCTGTTCCTCCTCGATCGACGAATCGCTTGAGATCACCCTGCATATCGACATTTACAGCGTGCACGCAGCGAATTTCATTCTCATGCTGAAATACTGGATTCTTGAATGCGATCATAAATGTTGCAATGATGGAACAATCCAGTTGAAATTCTGCTTGTTTCGTTGTCGGATCATCGTCTCGATGGTGAACATAAGTCGCAACAATAGCCCCTATCATTTCTTCGATCTGTTTTTCTCGTCGATATTCGACCTTGAGGAGAGTGATAGGAAGATTTTGGAGTGCTGAAGCTTTGAAGCCGATAGCATAACCCCTGCCGTCATCCCCGTATGCACGCCACTGCTCTAAACTGTCATGCTCCACTGAGAAGCAGGCAACAAATGGATGGATGATAAGTTGAATAGGAGAAATTATCTTATCCATCGAATCGATAAATGATAAGTCAATACGAGGTATTGCACCGGAAATGCCGGATCGCTTTAGAAGTCGATTCGCAGCTTCCTCGAAAATGGCGTACCCCCACCGTGTTTCGTGAGCATCATTCAACATGTTAATGTCAGTAAATCGAATGCGACTTGATTCCAGAATTGCCTGCAGTGTTTCAGAAGAACAGTAGTGATATACAACTTCATCATTAGCAGGCGTATAGAGGCGTTCAATCAACATACTCGGAATCCCATTGGGATCATTTAGGTATGTTACAAAATCTACAATTGATCAGATTTCAAACTTTGCACACCGAAGTTCAGTCAGTGGTTAGGCCCCATCAATATTTGATGCTATCAAAGCTTCTTTATATAAAGTGCTTTGCAATAAATATTTTCTACTCTGGTGAATAATTGATTTTATTGTCTTCTCTTCTGATTCCTTTAGATGTACGTAGTTGCCTGTTTCAAGAGATAAAAATCTAATAACTTCAAGAACATCCAGAA
Organism: uncultured Bacteroidota bacterium; assembly: GCA_963772165.1. GTDB lineage: Bacteria > Bacteroidota > Ignavibacteria > UBA10030 > UBA8401 > JAGVPT01. The sequence goes on from CAVYWA010000011.1 coordinate 308,109, forward strand.
CCATTTTGGGAAAGCCATGAATTTCGATAGACCAAGAAGTAGGGATATAGTGTTCGAACTTATTTCTGAATACGCCTTTCATTAGACGAATTGACTTGCGTTGATCTGCAGTTAGTTGAAGATGTTTGCTGTCTATCATCATATTCATCCACATAGGATCTTCACATCGCTTCAATACTTCGTTAAAACTAATTAGTTTTTCAACACCACTCTTGGTGGTACATGTTACTCTACCTGGATCAGTACCTCTTACGGCGCAAACCGCAAATCCATAAAGTGCGGTATGTAAGCAAAGTATCACCCATTTCCAAGCCACTGGATCATTTTCTGTTTCTTTAATGAAACTGCAGCCCTTAATTAAATAATTGAGAGAATTGGTTTCTTCGGAGAATCTTAAATATTTAGAATTGACTTTTGGCATAATGTTTTTGTGCGACCTAACAAACCTCCAATCGCTCCTGCAACATACAGTTCACTTCCTTTCTCTTGTTGAGCGATGTATGAAAAATCCCGCTTTTGGTTAGCAAGAACTCTTTCCATTTTAAAATGTTTAGAACGCATGCGGTACAGTAGTTAATAAAAAACAAGTCAAAGATGGATTATGTTATGTTGACTTCCAAAACTTTCGGTCATATGGGTAACTCGAATGAAAGAATTGAACGTTTCCACAATTTGAGCACGAACAGATTCTGAAATTCGATGCGCCATCAACATTATTTCCAAATAAATGTGTGACTCGATCTCCAAAATCGTAAATCATTTCGTAATATCCTTTCCCACAGAGTTTGCACAGGACTCGACTTTGTGAATTAATCAAGTCAGCATTGAGCTGGATCCTTTGGATTAAGCTGTCCACTTCTGAGAGCAAGGCGGAAGCGTCTTGAAGACAATGTTCTTCCTTTTCGACAATACATTTGGCAAAAAGAAAATTTGCTAACTGAAGGAATGGAGAATTTGGAAAAAGTCTTTCAACATTGAATCCATCGTCCTGAAAATACCAAAGCCTGAGAAACGGCGATCCCGACACCATTGACCAAAAGAACTTTTCCGAGAGAGAAAACATCAAAAGTTGGTTTAATATCTTCAATTTTTCCCATTGCCCAACCAGGCATCCAATCTCTGCTGCCGACATTTTCAAGGGATCCTGATATCCGCGAATGACTTTCATCGGTAAAGAATACGAGGCCAAAATCACCCAGTACTAAATTACCAGCTTCACCCATGAAAATGTTTCTTGGTTTGATATCACGATGAACTATGCTTTTCTTGTGTAGTTCTACTACGCCGGCCACAAGCGGACGAAATGCCCTAAGAGCCTTTAACAAATCACCCGCAAATTGTTGGAGATTGTCATGCAAAGTTCCATGCGAGTGATACTGAGAAACAAACCACTTGGAATCTGGATCAGTATCGATGATTTTAAGAAGATTTGGATGAGAAGTTTCAGCCATTACGTTGATTTCATTCTTAAGTCGCGCTTGAGCATTCTCAAAATCCCGTGCATCCTGAGGTGAATGGAGTACTTTCAATGCTCGATGATTAGATAAGTTTTGTATTTCAATAAGCTTGACGATTGCCTTCCTAAATTGTTCAAACTGCCCATCAGCAATGCGGTGATCTTGAACGGAAGCCGCTAAAACTCTGATTGACTCTTTTATCAATGGACGGATGTAATTGTCGACCCCCATAGTAGAATCGAATACACGATAGACTACACCTTGTCCTCCTCTACCCAGCTCAGTTATGATATCCCATCTTTTAGAGTATTCCATGTTTCAGTTTAAGTGTTATGGGGATTATCTGGAATTAAGCATCGATTGAATCTAATGAGAATAGTAACTCGTGTGTTCTAACGAACCTGCGCACGCTGCGGCAACGTTCTCATGGTTCCGTCAGTGGGTGCCAAAGGCACCACCCGCTTTAACGTGACTTGCCTTGTGCCTTCCAGTAGTGAGCGACTGGTTATGGGCGATTGATATGTGTTTGACGTTCATATTGTTTTAACAGGCTAAATGTTCGAAGAACTTCATCGTCGTAATTGGAGGTCCCAACTGCGTTTCGCAAACGAGGAAGAACTTCATCACGAAAAAGCAAGAATGAGAGACTCTCAACGGGAAGATTGAATTCTTTTTCTTGTCCCTGAGATACTTTTCGCGTTGTTCCACCGTTGCCTTAATATCCCATACACAAATAACACGTTTAATGTTCTCAAGGATTGACTCCATAACTACGGTAATTTTCCAGGATCTTGTGGAAATACTCTACACCTCGCGCCCTATCTGAATTCGGACCACCACCATCTGGTCGATCTCCCGGTTTACCCAGAAATTTGTGTTCAATGAGCTTTGTGATTTTTTCGAAGTTCAACATCCAGTTTTGTTTATGAGTAACAGTCGATTCAACATGATATGAATTATTGTCTCGTGCATCAATCGCAAGAAGATCACATTGCCTGTTGACACCGCCAATTATCTTGACATCCGTGACAGTGAAACAATGGCAAACAAGACGGAAATAACTTTCGACAATGTGTTCTGCAAGTGTTCATATTTTTTTAATTTATCAAAGTTCTTGAGGCATTTATAGAGCACGAAAACCTCCATCATCTCTCGAATCCGGAGGTTTATCTGTAACCGTTCCGCCCGAATCGGCTAATTGCAAGAATGTACCTGTAACCATTGGGAGAATCAAGGCAAAAAAAGCAATTGCTTGACTTTTGACTTGGGAACTCGATGGATATCAACGCACTGCCAAACCCCAACCATCCCAATTATTTCGAAATTCC
>CAVYWA010000012.1:0-391461 GCA_963772165.1 uncultured Bacteroidota bacterium
ATCAGTTAGATTTACCAATAGTCGGTAAAAAAGTCACTCTTTTCTCGCCATAACCTGTATTAGCGTAATATAAGTGCGGTTTTTAACCTGGCATGGCAATTGAAAGTTAGGTAAGTCAAGTTGACAAGTCGGTTTTCGCTCACTATACTTTTATAATGAATACTTCACAGAAACGAAAAATTTCGTCGTTACTGTTGATCGTCTATGCGATAGGGCTTCTCCATATCGGACCGCGCCTTCATGTGAAGCATCTTGCTTCGGGTTTGGCCAATGAGCAGCTGACTTTTAGCGTGGGTGCGGACAACGGCACGCATTTTCCCATCTCGTATTTTGATTCTTATTCCATCCGTGTATCCAGTTCTAGAAGAGCCATTCTCTACCCAACACCTTTGATTTTGAGGGAATTTAATTGGTTGACCCTTCCACAAAGGACAAGAGATGTTTCCTATCACACATGCACCTTCTTTACATCGTTCTCAAGACGCGGCCCTCCGGATTCCTGCTTCAAGTCTTCCGCAAATTCTTAACGATATTAGCCAAAGAATTAATAGATGGTTCTCGGAGCTCAATCTTCATCTAAACTCCGTTTGATAATTGGAGTTTATAAAGAGCTTCTCGTCGGAGAACTCGTTGACAATAGTCAGTGTGCTAGGTCTTCACTATTCATACAAAAAGCGGATAACGCGATTAATAACATCTAATTTAATTGAATCATAAAAAAGGAGTTTCTTATGGGCCAGCAACAGCTTCTTCTCATCATCTTGGGGGTTATCATTGTCGGTATCGCCGTAGCAGTCGGTATCACGATGTTCCAGGATAACGCAGTCGATCAAAACCGAAGTGCCGTGATCGCAGACTTGACGACATTGGCAGCGAAAGCGCAGCAGTATTATGCAAAGCCGGTCACCCTTGGCGGAGGCGGAAATTCATTCGTCGGCCTTACGGCAGACGCGACAGGTCTCGGCATATTAGCCTCTGTTGCTTTCACGAACAATGCTAACGGAACGTATACCGTGAAGACGGCGGGAACTGCAACGACAGTCGTTCTGCATGGTGTCGGCAAAACCGCTCTGAGCGACGGGACATTCCCGACGTATGATATGACGGTTACTCAACAGACCCAGACCCCGACGAAGATTAATTAAGCGTCAGCTGAAACAAACCGATCTGTACAAGTCCGCATGCCATTCCTTAAACCCCGGCCAATCACCGGGGTTTTGCATTTCGACTTCTTCCCTGCTCTCGGATAACCTCACTTACATTGCACGCAAAAACATTTTGACATTCGTGATGAAAAACGCAAAACCAAAAATAACAATCCCGACATCGCTTTAGAACAATGCCGGGATTGTTTATTACAGCTTCCACGATGAGCGCTTACTTCAAGAGTAGAAGTTTCTTTGCCTGAACAAAGTTACTAGCCTGCAATCGATAGAAATAGACACCGCTGGCCAGTTTGCCCGCGTCGAACTGCACTCTATACTCCCCAGCTTGTTTGTAGTCGTCAACTAATGTCGCGACCTCCTGGCCAAGAATGTTATATACTTTCAAACTTACTTTTGATCCTTGCGGAATGGAGAACGATATCGTCGTTGAAGGATTGAATGGATTGGGATAGTTCTGATTCAAAACGAACGATTTCGGAATCGCATTGGATTGCGGCTGCAGCTGCACGGCCGTCACGGTGTTCATGGAGAACGACGCCGAACCAACCACAGGATTTCCATTATTGTCGTACGAAGTCGACACCGATTGCGTCGTGGACGTCGAAAGGCCAATACCATCAACAGTCACATTGTATGCCCCCGGAGCCAGTCCGCTGATTGAGTAGCTACCGGTAACGTCAGTGACACCGTATCCGAGAATATCTCCCGACACCTGGTCGGTGGCATAGACGATCGAACCGGGAACGGCCGCTGCAGTCGAGAGTTTACTAAGCCTCGAAGTGCCCGCCCCCGCATTGTTTGTAACGATGCCCGTGATCCCGGCATAGCCGCTTGCCGAGAGCGGTATGAGTTTAGTAATCAGTTGTAACCCGTTGATACTGTTGCCGCTGACGGTCACGGGAATCGATTGTGCCCAGCTTCGTGAAGGCATGACGGCTGCATAAAACGTTGGAACGTACTCACCAAGCGGAATTGCGAGTATTCGGTATGTGCCGGGCAGCAGCTCCGGAATAGTGAATTGGCCGAGCGAATCGCTGTCCGCCTCATAAACGCGCGAGGTCAACAGGCTATCCTGGAAAAACCAACGGTCACGGAAGGCCATAACGCGCGAAATAACCGGCGTGTTAGACCCGCCGCTCGTGTCGAAGACTTGTCCGCTGATCTGGCCGAGGGTATATGAGGGAAATGGTGCCAATGTGAAACCGATTGAATCTACCCTCCCCGTTACTCGAATAATCTGTGCTGCCAGCAGGCTGCTCTCGTTATTATAGAACACGCGCGGGTATCCCTCCGCCCGGGCAAAGGCAACATACGATCCCATCGGCACTTCTGCCGAGTAATTGCCGAGCGAGTCTGTGTGGAATAAAAACACATGCTCGGATATTCCTTCCAATCGCCAATCAATGGATTGATTCTCATTAAAAAATTCCTTGTAATCATCGGTATCAAGAGAGTCCGTCGCAGATCCGTTGAGCGCAAATTGTGCGCGCACGAAAACAACGTACGACCCCTTGATTCGCAATCCTGCAGTATCAAGGATCCATCCATTGACACTGAAAAGAGGTTGATTGATCACGCGCGTTTTCAGTACCGAAGTTTGCGGTATCGACAGAAGCGGGGGAGGTGGAATCAGCGACTGTCAGTACGGTGGCATTTTGTGGAAAGACTCGAATTGTTGTACCAGGAACCCACAAACTTTGGATTGAAGGGAACTGCCTGAAGAATATAGTTACCAGGATCAAGAAAGTTCAATCGATATGATCCACTGCTGTCGGTTTTTGTGAAGTACCGGAGATGTCTGACACCGTCCCGTTGATACGCGATGACCTCAACATTACGAATACCATTGCTTGCGGTGTCCTTAACAGTCCCCTGGATAATCCCGTTACCCGAAGCGACCGTAATGTTATAGGCAATTCGTAAGACGCCATGTTTGGTCGACGTTACGAGAATCTCTACTGAATACCATCCCCGCGTCGATGGAGTCCAGGTAATTGTACCGGTTACCGAATCAACCTTCATGCCGGTCGGGTTGACGGTCAATGAGTACTCCAGTTTTGCTGAAGTGTCCGTCGACGTCACCATTGGATTGAATGTGTACAGTTTTCCTGCTTCACCGACGAGAACAGGAGTGACTGCCGAGATCAATGTATCTTTTACAATGGGAACATAAAACGATATTGAAGCCGGTGAACTCCGTAACGCAGATCCTCCGCTTGATGACACGGAAATTTGATAGACAAATGAATTGGTCCTGCCGAGCACAACGGGGGGGGTGTCAAGATACGTCGTATCGGTAGTCGAATCGATGGCTGAGACAAAGACGGCTCCCGCGGTGTCTGGTTTTCGCCAAATGAAGTATTTTCCCTGAACCGTCGTCGGAGGATTAGTCCACTCGAGTAACACCTTACCCTTCGGTTCTGGTGAGGCTCCAAGGAGGTACGATCCCACCGGAGGTATCCCCACGATGGTCACAACAATGACGTTGCTGGAGAGAACCTTCCCCGAGTCAACTCCTCGTTGACCGACAGCCCTTACCAGATAGAACTGGAGGAGATTCTTGCCGACAAGTGCAGTGGGAGTATCGATGTACATTGTGTCGGCAGTGGAATCGATCTTGACAAAATCAGTCAGCGTCGTATCATCGGAGCGGTAAATTGTATAGAGCGATCCCTTGGTAGCATTAGTCTGTCGCCATGTCAGTTCAACGCCGTTCTCATCCACCCATCCCGAAAGGCCAAACTTAGAGACGACAGTTTGAGAACTTGACGTTTGAATACCCATCACCAAGAGAACAAAAATGGGCACAAAAGCAAGTAAACCATGTTTCATAGAACCTCCTCCACATGTTTGTGACAGAAATAACGGTAGCTTCCCACCGTTGTTTAAACTAAGCTAAAATATTATCACGGGTTGTGAAAACTGTGCGGGATCATATATTTTTCCAAATACAGCGCTTACGGGATTCCTACGTTCCCTTAAGCTTCTGATGGTGAATTAGATGGATAATGCGGAATAAAGGTTTAACGATTCATATTGCCAATTGACACAAGTCACATCCATCATAGTGAGTGATGGTACAAGTCCCGTGACAAATAGGTTTTTTGCCACTCCTTGGACAATTCATCTTCTTTTGCTCTTCACATCGGATTCCCGTTACCAAGTCTAAAGCAGAAATTTCTACTGTTGAAAGACTATAAGTATTTTTCATTTATGGCTTGTTTGAATTTATTTATTGCTGCTTCCTTTGATCCATAATGTAAAATTTTTTAACTTTGTTTTAGATCGTTGTATGGGGGACCGGTCGATAAAGATCGAAGGAATTACATGGATATCCCAAAAATGCTCCGATGGATGCTCACCGTATAACGCCAGTCGCAAAACGGATGCGAGCAGTACGATATATTGGAGCAATCAATGGCATGATCCCGCTTCTCTGTTCTACATTTCTGTGTCTCAACATCGTACGCTCAGCCATCGAACAATAACGTAAACTATTCTTTAAACGATACCACCGATTCGGCAAGGGCATTCAAAGCCGATACAGCCTTACCTTCGGGCGCAAGTGCGAAAACCTATCTCGCCGAACAACGGGATGTTTACGACGTTCTGAAAATGCTGTTCGGTCTGGATATCGCCCCTTCGGATACTGCGAGCAAAGAAAAGGGAAAGCTCTATGTGGCCGCGATTCCAGGTGTCGGCTATTCGTTGAGCACAAAATTTGCAGTCACAATCGGGGCAAATGCCGGACTATATACGGATAATGCTGATAGTGTCAATCTGTCGACGTTCAATTCTGACCCGACGTATACTACGAACCATCAGATTGTGGTCCCGTTTCAATCCAATATCTGGACTTCCGGAAACGAATATAACATCCTCGGGAATTGGGTATTTTACAAGTACCCGCAATTGACATTTGGTCTGGGGGGACATTCCTCAGCAAGCGACGCCGAGCAGTTGGAGTACAGGTACGTTCAGTTGCGTGAGACGGTATTAAAAAAAATATATACCAATGTGTACGCCGGTATAGGATATGCGCTTGATTCCCGTTGGGATATCACCGATGGCGGGCTGCCGGGGGGAAGGATATCGGACTTCGAACGTTATGGAGGAAGCTCGAATACGACCGCATCGGGGTATACCCTCAATGTCAAGTACGATGGCAGGCAAAACCCGATCAATCCGCCTGAAGGCTACTATGCCTCTCTCGTCTATCGAAACAACTCCCCCTTCTTTGGGAGTGACGGAAACTGGCAGTCCATGATCCTTGACCTGAGAAGTTACTACACGTTGTCCGACAACTCCAGGAATGTTCTCGCATTCTGGAGCTACGATTGGTTTATTCTGCGGGGCACTCCCTCCTATCTCGATTTGCCGGCCTCGTCATGGGATGAATTCGCAAACCAGGGTAGAGGGTATATTCAGAGTCGATTTAGAGGAAGAAATCTTATCTCCTTCGAATCGGAATATCGCTTCGGTATCACCCGGAACGGATTATTTGGAGGTGTGGTCTTTGCAAACGCGCAGAGCGTTTCAGACTGGCCGAGCAATCAATTTACCGTTCTCCACCCCGCGGTAGGTTGCGGGATCCGTTTTAAGATGAACAAGCATGACGATACAAATCTCGCTATAGATTATGGCTTTGGCCTTCAGGGATCCCAGGGCGTTTTTGTAAATCTGGGCGAGGTGTTCTAATCTTCATAAAGCAAGTCTGTCATCGCCAATCATCACAGCCCGGTTAAAGAGGGACCTCTTCCGATCAAATTCTTGTGAATACGAGATTGTTTCACTACTTTTAATTGTTATAATGATCCATCATTGTTTAATCCGGAAAAGAAGGGAACCATGAAAAAGATATTTTTTACACTGCTCATATTCTTACTCCTTACAGGGACATATTCTTTCGTTAACGCACAAACCAGTCTGGGTGTCATCGTGGGCCCCAGTGTTCCGAACCTCAGCGGCGGATCAAACGAGATTTCTCAAGACTACGTCTCCCGGCTTGCTCTCCATTTTGGGGTCACGTTCGAGCGCGACCTCAGCGACCGCCTTTCGATCCAGCCGGAAATCATTTTTGATCAACAAGGGGGACAACGCAACGGGTTGCAGCCTATTCCATCTTCGACATCACCGTCGGGGGGAGGGTATGACTACGCAAAATTTAAAAATGCCTCAATCCTCAACTACCTCGAAGTACCCGTGCTTTTGCGTTACAAATTCGGCGGCAGGCAGCTGCATTTTCAGGTCAATGCCGGTCCGTATGTCGGGTATCTGACGAGCGCGACGCAGAAAACGAGCGGTACAAGCCTGATCTATGCCGACAAGAGTGGCACGCCTTTGACGATTCCCATCCCTCCCGATTACACTCAATACGTACAAGCTCCGCCGCAATCATTTGACGCAAGCACCGACGTAACGGACAGCATCCACCGATTCAACGTGGGGGTTCAGGGAGGTGTGGGCATCGCGTACCCTGTCTCGGAATCACAGAACCTGTCCCTGGAAGTTCACGGTCTGTACGGATTAACAAATATTCAGAGGTATGCAGTTGATGGGACCAACCACACGGGAAATCTTCTGATATCGATGGGATACTCTATTTTGCTGCCAGGCCTTTTGTAGTCCATGAGTTAACAACCTGTCTCAGAGTACATTGTCCTAATGGCTATGTTAATGATTTTTCCCTACGCGGCATCTTCCTTTTCATCGCTTCTAGCATACTCTATAATACAAATCACCTTGTTGGAGACAGGCTATTGGGATGGTAGTAACTTGCTTGGAGAAAAACGCGGAGATTACACCTTTTTTAAAAAATGAAAAATGTTATTGATTCAGCCACTGTTTCAGCGCTGTTGCTTTCTCGCGGCTGACGAGCACTTCGATATCAATCGAGGGCCTGAGTTCGATCTTTAATTTTCTGTTAAAATAATTATGCACGCGAACAATCGATTCGACGCTGGCGAGAAATTGGCGGTTCAAACGGAAAAAATGCTGCGGGTCCATTTGATCTTCTAGTTCTTCCAATGTCCCGTCAATTAAATGTTTCTTCCCATCTTTTGTAACAATATAGCACAGTTTTTGATCGCACACTAAGTACGCAATATCCGCCGTCAAGATTGTAATGAACGTCTGCCCCGTTTTGACAAGAAACCGCGTCTTGTAGGAAACATGATCCGGCCGAAACTCGGAAAGCAGAGTCGCCAATTCTTTCCGCTGAGAGGGGGAAGAATACTGATGGTTGAATTTCCTGTACTTTTCAATGCTCGCCGCTAATTCTTTCTTCTCCACTGGTTTCAGCAGGTAATCGATGCTGTTCACTTTAAATGCTTGAAGCGCATATTCATCGTACGCTGTCACAAAAACGACGGGCGCCGCAACGGAGCATCGCTTGAATATATCGAAACTCAATCCATCCGAGAGCTGAATATCGACAAACATCATATCCGGTTCCGGATGATTGCGAAGCCATACCACGGAATTTTCAACGCTGTCCAATGATTCAACGACTTGAATTGAGGGATCAATATCATTCAATAATTTTTTTAGCCGACGAATGGCAAGCGCTTCGTCTTCTATGATTAATACATTCATAATTCCCTGTTCTGTAGCAATGGAATCGTGACGGTAAATTCAGAATCTTTTTCGCTAATAGTTATTCCTCGTTTGTCCAAATATTTATAGCGGTTTTGGATGTTTTTCAATCCAACATGGGTTGCGTCATCATGGACATTTTTTTTCCGGAGGGTATTGCGAACAATTAACGCATCGCCGGCGGAATTTATTTCCATCACTACTTTCATAGGGTATTCATTGGAAATGATATTATGTTTCACGGCATTTTCCAGGAGCATTTGCAATGTCAGGGGCGCGATCGCATGGTGATAATACTTCTCGGGGATCGAGGTCTCCAGTTTGATATTGTCTCCAAAACGGATCTGGAATAAAAACATATAAGCATCGACACAATGCAATTCTGTTTCCAACTCTACGAGTTTTTTGTCCATTGATTGGAGGATGTACCGAAGAACGTTTGCGAGCCTTTGTACAAAATCTACCGCCATCTCCTGGTTTTCCGTAATCAACGTTGCCAGCGAGTTCAGATTATTAAACAAAAAATGAGGATTGACCTGGCTTTTCAAAGCGTTAAACTGCGCCCGAAGCGTTTCATGCTTCAATTCTTCCGATTCTCGTAAAGCCTGTTCCCAATGCATGAAAAAGGTAAATGCCGAATAGACCGAACTAATTAACAAAGCGATGGTCGTACCGATAATAATGGCAAAAACAAGATACGTCGTTTTGGCACGGAAGGCAGGGAGATAGTGGAATACGAGAACAATGGCGGTCGTGGAAAAAACGCAATAGAGAAGAGTCGCTATCCCCTGAAGCGTGAATCGAGAAATATTGTTCGTTGTTCTCCATGGAAGAGCCCTCTCAAATTTTTTATTGATGAGCAGATTGCCGAACACGGCACTCGTGGCAATCAGCCCGCTGCTAAGAAAGAGATAAATAAAATACCATGAACCCTTTTCGGGATAGAAAGCATTGTTGTACGAATCGAATGAATATTTAATAACGGACGTGAGAAAAATTCCCAGAACGAGGACAACGATACGAAACGATCTTTCAGGCATGAGGCTAAAACGATGCTGCACGATGCACCGCCCCTTCTTTTTTGTTTGCTTTGATGACCGTGCAATGTACGCAATATTTTGTTTCGGCGACATGATGTTCGGTTTGAACGCGGAAGACCCGGGCAAGATTGTGCGCCGGATCTTCCCTGGGCTCGTTCATTATTGATATAAAATCTCTTCCACTTCTAACAAGTCCTCATTTTTCTCGTCGACATGTGTGACGAGGTCTTCTCCCATCAACCGACGGAGTGTGTTTTTCAATTTCATCAATTGGATAAAAAGATCGTGTTCCGGCGTGATACCGGGAGAGTGCATCGGGCTTTTCCAATAGAATGACAGCCATTCTTGCACGCCTTTGATTTTCGCCCGCTGTGCCAGATCGGCAAAGAGGACAAGATCGAGCGCGACAGGAGCGGCGAGGATGGAATCACGGCAAAGGAAATTGACTTTCAATTGCATCGGATATCCCATCCACCCGAAAATATCGATATTGTCCCATCCTTCCTTATTGTCGCCGCGCGGGGGATAGTAATGGATATGGACGCGATGGCAATAATTCCCATACAGATCAGGATACAAATCTGGTTGCAACACGCCGTCCAGGACAGAAAGCTTACTGGTTTCTTTTGTTTTGAATGACTCCGGATCATCAAGGACTTCGCCGTCGCGGTTGCCGAGAATATTGCTGGAAAACCAGCCGTTCAAGCCAAGCATGCGCGCTTTCAGCATCGGCGCTAAAACCGTTTTTATCAACGTTTGCCCGGTCTTAAAATCTTTTCCGGTAATCGGAACTCCCATGACTTCAGCGTAGCCCATCAGCGCCGCGGTATCGACGGTTAAATTCGGCGCCCCGTTGACGTACGGAACTCCTTCAGAGATTGCTGCGTACGCATACAGCATGCTTGGAGAAATATCGGCGTTATTTTCCTTCATTCCTTTTTCGAACTTTGCAAGGTCGCTGTGAACGTCCGATGGAGCGATGAAAATCTCCGTGCTGCCGCACCAGAGGACAATCATGCGGCTGAGGTTATGGGCTTCTTTAAAAGAAACAATATCCTGACGAATTTTTTTTGCCAAATCGAATTTCGTCTTTCCCTCTTTTACCCACGTGCCGCTTAATCGTTTCACATAGTTTTGATCGAACACTGCGCGCATGGGACGGAGCCTTTCCAGCTCTTGACGGACCGGAGCGAGATCGCGTTCTTCCAGCACTTTTGCGTACACGGCGGATTGATAACAATCTTCATCACGGATGTCCCACCCGCCGAACACCATATCCTTAAGGTCTGCAAGCGGAACAAAATCTTTAATAAGCGGGAAACGATTTTCGTCGCGTTTACCGAGACGGATCGTTCCGAGTTGCGTCAACGAGCCGATCGGCTTGGCAAGATGGCGGCGGATGGAGAGCGTACCGGCGATGAACGTCGTTGCCACGGCACCGTTCAATCCTACAATAAGCACACCGAGTTTTCCCTTCGCAGGGGCAATGGCGCATCCGTCATGATTGTGATTCTTCATAGTTTATTGTCCTTTCTTTTTTGAAATAGCAGCGTGTTACGGAAGACGCAAAAGCGTTTTCAACTCATCGAGTGAAAAAATGACGTAATCGGCACAGGAAGTGTCTCCCGGGCGGCTCCAACTTTTCCCGCAAAGCCATATGGTAACGCAGCCGACCGTTTTGGCCGGTGCAATATCCCGCTCATAGGAATCGCCGACAACATATGTCTCCGCCGGAAGTGCATGGAGAGAATCTATTGCCAATTGAAATATTTTGGGGTCGGGCTTTCGTACACCGATAACAGTCGAATCAATAAAAGAGTGAAAATACTTGTCGATATTAAGTTCCCGGCACACCGCTTCGAGGTTGCCGTAAAAATTTGACACGATACCCGTCGAATATTTTTTTCGGCAGGACTCCAAGAGCGGCCGTATCCTGGCGATGGTTTCCAGAACTCCGGCGAAACAGACTCCGGCGATCCGGTCGATCGTCGTTTTATCGTTCGGCTTTAATTCGTTATGAGACTGTGCCAGGAGGTTCCATTGCAGCATTGTTTGTTTTTCCAGCGTTGCCTTGAGCCCGTCCGAAACCGCGATAATACCAGAATTCATCGCGGGTTCAGCTTCAACATATGCTCGTTCAAATTCTTTTTTTGAAAAGGGAACATTGAACGTGCTGTACACCTCCCAGAATTTCTCACTCCAATGAACGCCGTCCGTATCCAGCGTTCCGCCAAAATCAAACAAAATCGCTTTCATACTTCTTTGTGTGCCTCAATCATCTCAAGAATGCTTTTCTCTTCTTTCGGTGCACCGGTCCGCACCATGAAAAGTAAGCCGATGAATATCCAGACGAGTTCCCGCAGCCTGTTTACTAAACCGATAACGATGCCGATACCAGGCGCGTAGCCAAGAGTTTGCATCACCAAAAACAGCCCTCCTTCGCGGGTACCGAGTTCGAAGGGCATAAAGAAGAAAAGGTTAATAATTAAGGATGATGCAGCGTTGATATATAATGCTTCGCCGTACGTCGGATGAAATCCGATTGCTACGAGAATGAACAAAAACTCAAACGATGAAATAAAGCGGGCCAGGAGCTCGTAACCGATGGCGATATAGAACGTTTTCCTGTTTACATTATACAGCTGGCGGATGTGCTCATCGATAATAAGCAACGTGTGCCGCTTCGCCTCCAGCGGCCGGGCCGTTTTCTGCAGCAAAGGATGACGGTCAATCCAGGAGAACCACAACGCGAAGATTCCGTTCTTGTGGCCGGCAAGAAAGAGGAGAACCAATCCCAGTACGAAAAGAAAAACAACAATCAGTGCGGCGGCAAAGCTTCCGGACGGCGAAAAGAAAAGAAACATCATCGCGACGGCAATAAACCAGAATAAGAAATGCGACAGCATTCGGACCATGTTGTAAAGAATCACCGACGAAACGGCACGGTGAGTTCCCAGCTTTTTTTGAAGCTCTACAACGCGATACGGCTCTCCGCCAAGATTTAAAAACGGCGTAATGTAATTGATCGCAAAGCCGGTCACCGTCAACTTATAGATGTCCGGAAAAGAAATGCCGTCGACATGATCGTGCAAAATCGCGAACCAGGCTTTTGCGTTGCAAAAGTAAATGACAGCCCACAACCCGACAACCGCTGCAAACCACCATCCCATTTTTTTAATATTGACGACGATGTTCACAACGCCGAAATCGTACACCAAGTACGAAAAAATCGCGAACCCGCATACCAGCAATATGATCTTCGATTTTTTGCCCATTATTCAAAGAACATCGTTTTTCCTTCGTTCGCGGAACGATAGCACATTTCCAGGATTTTCACCGATTGATACGCTTCATCGATCCAGGCAGCATTGTGTTTCCCTAATTCACTTTGATGCAAAAACTCCTCTATTAGCCGGACGTACATGGCAACATACTGCGTCTTATCCGATGCATCGGGAACCGAAAGAATTTCTTCCCCGCTCTCGGAATATTTTATCATCTTGGCACCATCGTAGATGATGCTTCCGCTCCGCGTGATCATTCGTGCGCTGTTAGCCCGGCGGTCCGCCGCCCACGTAAGATTGATATGCGCAACACCGTGCGGGTATTCAAAAATGATCTCTGCCGTATCTTCAACGCCGGCAGCAGTGTCATACAATTTCTGCGTTCGCGCCGTAACACATTTCGGCATCCCCATGATCCACATACACAAATAAAGATAATGGACTCCGGTATCGGCAATAATGCCGCCGCCGCTGACCGATGGTTCCGTACGCCACGATGCTGCTCCGCCGAGCAAGCCGGGGTCGGCCTCGGTCCTGAAGACGTTAAATTCGATGAACCATCCAGACGATGTCTCTGCCTTCTGTTTAAATTCGTAGAGATGTTTCCATACAAGCGAGTTGCGGTACTGGTGGCACGGCATAAAGACAATATTTGGATGCTTTCGAAGGAGCTCGGCAAGTTGATACGCCTCGGATTGGCTCAACGCGAACGGCTTTTCACAAAGAATATTTAATGAACGGTGAACGGCTTCTTTGATGATCGCCGAATGAAGATGAGGGGGGGCGCAGATGTCGACAAATTCAATCCGTTCATTCTTACAGCACTCTGTAAGCGTATCATAAAAACGGAGATGAGGAAATTTATCCCGTGCGCGTTGTCTGCTTGCGGGATTCGGATCAACAGCCGCAACAATTGCGGCCTGCAATGCGATGTGTTCGTCATTGAATGCAGGCAAATGCCCTGTTTGAGCAATCTTTCCGATCCCAACAAGCGCGCCTTGTTTCATAGCTTATTCCTTTTATTCACGCGATCGACGTCAGCAGCGATTTATTGATGCCATTTTGCCGGAATAGGACCGCAGCGAAAAGCAGATTCAACACCACTAATTCAAAAGCAAAATAAATCCACGGGAGGTTGATGAGTATTCCAAGAATAAGCACGAACAGGCGCGTGTTGGTTGTCAGGATGTTATAGTATTTCATCATCGGCATGTTCTTTACTCGGTATGCATTGGAGAACCATGCAGGAATAGTATCACCGAATCGTTCCGCCGCTTTCACTTCCAGCGCACGAAAACCGCGCGTGAAAGTTTCTTGTTCCAGCGTATAATTGAGGTACACCCGCATGTACAGCTTCGTCCAAAAATCGTTTTTCCATGACAACCCGGTATAGACCTTGACGATGCTGCCGGAACTTTCATGAACGTTGTGTCCATGGTCCACTGTAAAAAAGAGGTACGCCGTGCGATAGTAGTCTGCTATTGCGCTTTGCAATGAATGACTGATTCCGGAAAGAAGTGCGGCGGCAAATATCCACCACCACTGCGAAGCAACAACAATGCGCAGGCAAAGATGCAAATAGATGCTGACGAATTTCAGGTTATCGCCGATGCCGTCGAGGATCCTTCCACGCGTGGAAACTTTCTGAGTCATCCGCGCCAATTGCCCGTCAGCGCTGTCCATCATTTCCGAGAGGAGCAACAACGCGATGCCGACAAGGTTCACCGTAAAATCGTTGTAGAAGAAAAGGTGGCCGGCCGCAATTCCCACCAGCGAACCGAGAGCGGTCACTGCGTTTGGCGTTACACCCATCGATTTTGCCAGAAGGGCGAGAACGTAACCGCACGGACGGTAAAAATAAATATCGAGCGTCTCTTCTGTTTCGCGGGATTTAAGCGTTGATTCTATCGCCGACATAGGAGAATACCTCGTCCATAATATCAATGCCTTCTCCGGCAACTTCTTCCGTAATGACGAGCGGAGGATTGATGCGGATATCCGGGTTGTAACACATCGCAATCAAGCCTCTCTTCAGGCATTCTTGAAAAATCATTTTCGTGTATTTCTTATCGAGCTTCTCTTTCGTCTCTCTTCCTTTCGCCAGTTCAATGCCGATCATCAACCCCTTGCCCCGTACTTCGCCGACAAACGGGAATTTTTCCTTGAAACCCTGGAAACGATCAAGCATGTACTTCCCGACGCGTGCAGAGTTTTCCACCAAGCCGTCTTCGATGATCGTCCGGATCGCTGCAAGCGCTCCAGCCGAAGCCAGCGGGTTGCCGCCATAGCTCGATGAGCTTCCGCTCGGGTTGGCGAACGGCTTTGAAAAAATAATTTTTTCTGTTGACATGACACCCGTCATCGGAAATCCACCGCCGAACCCTTTCCCGATCGTCATAATATCCGGTTCGACGCCAAAGTGCTGGCACCCGAACATTTTTCCCGTTCGGCCGAATCCGCAGATCATCTCATCGGCGATCAGCAAAGCGCCGATTTCATCCGCAAGGGTGCGCACCTGTCGCAAAAAATCCGGCGGCGGAACGACGTTCCCCGCCGTTCCCTGAATCGGTTCAACAACGATTGCCGCAATATTTCCCGTCGTTTCGTTGGCAATTTTTTTTCGAATAAAATCGACACAGGCAAATTTACAATCGGGATATGTTGCATTGAACGGACAATGGCGGCAGTTCGCGTACGGTGTCTCGTACGTTCCGGGGGGAAGCGGGCCAAGCTGATGTTTGAAATCACCGCTCAGCAATCCGAGGACGCCGATGGTTTTTCCGTGAAACCCTCCCCAAAATCCTATAAATTCCGTTTTCTTCGTGTACGATTTTGCGAGGCGAAGCGCCGCTTCGACTGCCTCCGCCCCGCTGCTGTAATATTGCGTCCGTTTCACATCGCCGATCGCGACGGTTGCAAGAAGCTCGGAGAGCTCCGCACGTACTTTTGATGTAAAGCTTCCGACATGAATTTTTGCAATTTGCTCCTGCATCATTTTCGTATACTTCGGGTGATGATAGCCAAGGCTTGCAACTCCAACGCCGGCAAAAAAATCGATGTAGCGGTTGCCGTCGACATCTTCAAGCACACAACCCTCCCCTTTCTCAATCGTCAATTGCGACGAGGTAGCAATCGTTTGAATTCCGGGAGAGATATATTTCTGATCACGCTCGAAATAATATTTTGATTTCGGTCCGGGTACCTCGGTAATAATAGAAGCGAACTGTTTGTTATGCGTGAGCGTGTTCATATTCATTTGCCTTTCGTACAAGAAGTTGAGCGATCATTGCAGCCGCTTCATCGCGCACCGGTGCAAAACTTGGCCAGTCGTTGATATCGATAATCGTGATCCAGCCGTCCGGCGCAATGATTGCATCGCCGCCGAAGACATACAGTCCCATTGCCTGCGCCGATGCCTGTGCTAATTCGATAAGTTGTTTTTGTTTAAACGGCGTGTGGTGAACGCCGTTGAGATAATACCAGTAAAAGAAGGTTGATTCCCTGACCGCATAAAACTTTACCACGTCGCCCGTGAGATGCTCCTGCACAACGGCATTTCGTATCCCGCGCCGGTGAAATTCTTTAAGAACAGATGCTTTCTCTTCATCCGTATAAGCCAATGTCACATCTTCTTTATGAACGGCATGAACATCCCCGCGCTTGATCCACACTTTTTGAGAGGCAAATTCTTTGAGAACGCCGTCTAATTCCATTCCGGTATCGATGAGGATGCTTTTAGGAAACGGCACGCCGTGCTCGCCCAGAAGACGGACCATGTTGACGCGGTAGCAATTTTCTACGCTTTGAGGGGAATTGATGATCAATGCGGCGTGTCCGGCAATTTTTTTCAGGATTCGCACTCCTTCAGGCCCCTGCACCATCGAAAATATAAGATCTTCTTTAACGCTCTCCGGCGTCAGTTCGCTTTCATCATATAAAACGACGCGGCACCCAAGGTGTTGGAGCTCTTCCGTCGTTCGTTTGATGATGAGGAAATCATTCCCGACATGGTTGGGGGAATAATCCGTTTTCCGTTTTATGCCTGCAAAATTTAGAACCATGACACTATCCGTGAGATAAGTGACGGCGGATCGTCCGGCGGCAGCGGAATTCCAGCGGCAACCAGCGCCTCGCGTTCCGCCATTGCATGCGCATCGACTTCCCGCTGGAAGCGGTATTCCGCCATAATTGTGCCGGCGGCAAACACCGTGAGATTTGCAAAAAAGATGACGGTCATCGCGATTTCAAATCCGTGAACGTTGAACAATTGCTCCAGAAGCCACCCGAAATACAGCATAAACCGTTTGAAACCGGGATCGAAATGTGAATACGGCTCGACAATTGTTACAAGAATGATCGCAGCAAACGCGAGGGAGGTCGTCAGTAAATCTGTTTTGCCGATAATAACCAGTGCCGCAAACATCATTGCTTCGCATGCCCGATCGAAATACAATTCTAATTTCGCGCCGACGGCTGACTGTAAATTGTAGCTCCGTGCGATTCCCCCATCGAGAGCGTCGATAATCTGGGATAGCGCCATCAGCAGCAATCCCTCAAAGACAAAGCCGAATGCGGTAGTTACTGCGGCAGCAATCCCGACGATCAACGAAAAAAACGATACCTGGTTTGGCGTAAGCCCGAAAACTTCGTGAAACAGTTTGATCAGCCACGTAAAAATCATATCGGAATACTTTCTCATCGCCTCACCCTTTCGAAAACCACGATAAGATTGTTTGATATCCCAGCGCAAGATTTGCAATGAGTAACACGGCGGTCGTCGTCCATTCTTTTACTGCGTCGGACATCGCGGGCAAAATCCCCTTGGTCGTATAGAGGCTGAACGGATACCATGGACGCTTATCGTAGCTGATCATATAATCCAAAAGGAGATGTGAAAGGAAAAAAATGACCGGTACCGGTGTATGAAGATATATCGACAACGGAATGATCCACAACAAGGCGACCGGCTCTTGCAGCGGTGTTCTCCAGTGATAGTATTTTTCGTTCTTTGTGCCATTTTTTTTTAGGTACAACGGCAACTTGATCGGATGGTCAACAAGGTCGACGCCGTACCCGAACGTATACGCAAGCGCGATGTCGCTTCCCTGTAATCCCAGGACCTGGACACCGAGGGTCGTTACCAGCAAATGTGGAATAATCGTCATGCCGTGATCCTTCTAAAATTTAAAACACCGTTACATGAACGTATTTATCGGGATGTTCTCTAATGTCTTCTAACAAGCTGTTAAAGTTTTGTAACGTCAGCGACACCTGCTTATAGGCCGCCGGGTTGTTGACGAATGCCCCGATGGACGATGTATCGGAATTCAATTTTTTCAATAAATCATCCATACGAACGGCAAGGGAGTTGACAGTCGTGTAAAGGGAGTCCTCCACAAAAAATTTTCCCAACGATCCCTTTCCGCCGCGGAGCGAATCGCTGAGCGCAGAAAGGTTCTCCGTCGTATGCACAAGCTGCCGATACAGCGTATCGTCGTACACCAATTTCCCAAATGTGCCTTTCTTCGACGTAACGGTGTTCGCCATTGCGTTGAGCGAATGCACGGCATGAAGTAAGTTGTCTGAGAACGAATCGTCACGCAGTAATTTTCCTATGCTTCCCCTTCCGGCCTTGAGCGAATCGGTAATTGTTTTCACGTTACTCACGACGCCGGTAAAATCATTGACAGCGGCAGAGAGTTTATCCGCGATATTTCCTAATTCCATCGACTCTTTTGTGGCAAGGTAATCGCCGTCGTGCAGCGGCTGTTCCGACGGCATACCGACGGAAATATCGACAAACTTATCTCCAAGCATTCCGATTGTTTTTACCGTGGCGCACGAACCCGCTGTTATCTGATTTTGATACTGTGAACGGAGATCCATGCCGACCGTAATGATGTTTTCGCCGTGCACCGTTGAAAAATCCATCGAGTGGACGTACCCGATCTTTATTCCCCCAAGCATGACCATCGAACCCTGTGTCAATCCGTTGACGTTTGTAACATTCATGTTCAGGCGGTACGTTTTCGCAAAATAATTTCCCTCGGTTCCGACAATAACAACAAAGACAAGGAAAATGACCAATCCGATGAAAACGGTGATTCCTACCTTAAGATGTTTTTCCTGTTGACCCGAACTATCCATGACAATTCTTTCCGTTGATGAAACTTATTATGACGCTCATCGTACCGGCTGCATATCCTCTAAAAATTCTTTGACGAAAGGATCGGATGATGACAGTATGGTCTCCGCGCTTCCGGCAGCGACAATCCTGCCGCTTTCAATAATGAAAAAGGTTTTGCCGACACGAAAAGCATCTTTGAGCAAGTGGGTGACGATAACCGATGTTGTTCCTTGCCGTTGTAGTTTGAGAATCAGCTCATTAATCGCCCGGGCGTTCAGGGGATCGAGACCCGTTGTCGGTTCATCGTACAGGATCACTTCCGGATGAAATGCTACGGCACGGGCGATGGCAACACGTTTCTTCATTCCGCTGCTGAGCTCCTCGGGATGGAACCGGCCTTTCCCTTCCAGGTTGACAGTCGAGAGAGATTCTTCGACGCGAGCACGGATCTCTTTTTCGTCGACGAGATAATGCTCCCGCAAAAAATACGCGATATTTTCGCTGACCGTCATAGAATCGAAGAGTGCGTTTCCCTGAAACACGATTGCCATGCGGCGGCGAAACGGCAGCATAGCATCTTCCGAAAGCGGAACGATATCCGTCGCATCGATCAGGACTTTCCCAGCGTCCGGTTTCCATAATCCGAGGATGACTTTGAGAATTGAGCTTTTCCCCGCCCCGCTCGGTCCAAGGATCACGGATGTTTCACCTTTTTGGAGGGACAATGATACGTTTTCGAGAATCACTTCCCCGTTGATCTCCACCGACACATTGTCAAGCTGTATCAGAGGATTTCCCATACGACCTTCGTAAAAATAAAATCGAGAATTAATACCACGAGGGACGATGTTACGACCGCATCAATCGTTGAGCGCCCGAGACCGGCTGTTCCGCCGGATGTCGACAGACCGAAAAAGCAGCTTATCGTTGCGATGAAAAACCCGAACACCATCGGTTTGGAGAAACCGACGATGAGGTCTTTCATTTGCAAACCGTTCACCGCAGCGTTCCAAAAAAATGAACGGTCGATATGCAAGGATAAATCGGCGACCGTCATCCCGCCAAGGATTCCGCTCATATCGGCAATCAAGACCAGCGGCAGGAATATCATCAACGCCGCAATTGTTCGCGGAACGACAAGGGTCGTAATCGGATTTGAACCGAATGCACGCAATGCGTCGATCTGTTCGCTCAATTTCATCCCTCCAAGCTCCGATGCATTCTTGGCTCCTACACGCGCCGCCAATAATAACCCGCTCACAACCGGGCCAAGCTCACGGATCATGCCCAGTGAGACTGTTCTTCCGACCATCGTTTTGGCGCCGAAGGATTCAAAACGATGCCCCACTTCCAGGGCAAGGATGATTCCGATAAATAACCCGCCGAGGAAAACAAGAGGGACCGATTGCGCACCGATAAGGTACATTTCCTGCATCGTCTCTTTGATGTAGCGGATCGACGACGCAGCGTTGCGAACGACGCTGCCGACCAGCAATGAATATTCCTGAAGCGTATATAAAAAATGCCTGAAGCGTTTCATCGGTGTGGTTCCTCCGCCAGAAACTCCTCTGCAACGCGAATATCGGAGGCATGATCAACGTCGATAATTTTGGAAAAGGGGAATGCGCTAAGCGTATATCCATGATCGATGAGATAACGGAGGAAATTACGAAGCCGCAGCGTGCCCGTTGCAAGAACGGCATCCATCACATCAAAAATTTTGGGGGAGAAGTAATAGATACCGCCGGTTGCGTAACGGTAATGTTCTTTTGTGTCGCTAAAACAAGTAATGCGCCGTGCTTCGTCAAAGTCGACGCACAGCGGTTTTTCATCATCGATAAAATCCGTTACCCCCAAAACGCCGTCGCCCTCGTGGTGGGATTGCGCGAAGGCAAGATATTGCTGAAACTCATGTTCGTGAAAGATGGTATCGACCGTCGTCAGGCAAAACGGCGACTGATGAAGATATGGCGCCAGAACGAACAAACTGTGCATCGAACTTGGGGTCGATTGCACGACGATGTTGACGGGAATGGTGTAGTGTGAATTGAACAGGTGTTCCCGCACCTCCCGCATCCATTCGTTCACAATAATGTTTACCTGCTCGGCATGATTTTGTTCGGCAATGCGGATCAAACGATCGATAAGCGGAACATCATGGACTTTTACTAACGGCTTGGGTTGTGTAATCCCTTCATCCGCTAATCTCGATCCATCGCCGGCTGCAATAATGGCAAATTTCATCTGTCGCCGGAGAATGATAAAGAAATAACAACCGTAGTTAAGAAATTGTTAAGGAATTGTTAAGAGAATATTGACGAAATGGCTTAAAACAGTATTGAAGCGTACAGGGAGCGCATCTTAGCGGGGCGTGTTAAATTTCGAACAGTTTTTTGCAGTTCATCTCTCTTTACTCTCACATCGGCCTTTGCCAGAACTTCTAAAAGAAAAAATCCCTACTGTCGAGCGACAGCAGGGATTTTTTATTCAATGCCCAAAATTGTGGTAATGCGCTGCTCTTCAGAGAAAACATTTTCTCACGCTTGGGCCAGGACTTTTCGAATCTTTTTCATAATAAAAACGGGGGAACACGGCTTCTGAACGAAGTCTGCTGCACCAGCCTCGATAAGATCCTTTTTCACTGCCGAATCAAGGAATCCGCTGGCAAAGATAATCTTAACATCGGGATTCAATTGCTTGATTTGCCTGCATGTCTCGCGCCCGGATATTTTCGGAAGTTGTACATCGCACAGAACCACGTCGATTTGGTTTTCGTTTTGCCGGCTTAATTTGATGGCTTCTTCGCCGTCTTTGGCTGAAAGAACATGATAGCCATTCGTTCCGAGAACCTCGGCCAATAGTTCAAGCATGTCTTCCTCATCTTCCACGACGAGAATGGTTTCATCGCCTTCCAGGGACTCTTCTTCAATTGCCTCGTTGGGCTTCCCTTCTTGTCGTCGCACTTCCTTTGCGGGTAAATAGATGAAGAATGTTGATCCCTTCCCAACTTCGCTTTCAAGGTCGATGAATCCCTGATGGCTACGGACGATGCCGTAAACAACGGCAAGCCCCAATCCTGTTCCCTTCTCCCTCTCCTTCGTCGTGAAAAAGGGCTCAAAAATATGGCGGCGTATTTCCTCGCTGATTCCTGTCCCGGTGTCTGCGACCGTCACGTAAATGTAAGAATCCTCCGTTGCTTCCGGGTAAGCAATGCGCAGGGATGATCCGCTCTGCATGCCGGTGGTAATTCTCAAAACTCCGCCTTTGGGCATCGCATCCCTGGCGTTGATACAAAGGTTCAAAACAGCCTGATGAAACTGATCCCCGTCTAAAATTATGGATGGGATTTCCTCTTTCAAATGAAGCGAAAGACTGATGTTCTTTGGGAAGGTTTCCGACATCATCTGAGCAATCTCTTTGATCGACGCATTGATATCGACCACTCCGTATTCGACGTCGGTCTTACGAGCAAAGGTGAGGATCTGTCTCACGAGAGCCATGCCTCTGTTAATACTTCTGGTTATCGTGTCGAGCCCCTTCTTTACTTTTTGAGGGTCCAGGTCACTCTGAAGCAAAACGGAAGTGTTGCCGAGCATGATGTTCAGAATGTTGTTAAAATCATGGGCGATACCCGACGCCAACTCTCCGATGGACTCTATTCTCTGAGCCTGGAAAAAATCCCGTTCAAGCTTTTGTCGTCTTTCTTCTGCCTGAATCCGTTCAGTAATATCGCGGCTGATGCAAAGGATGGCCGGCTGCTCTTTGTAATTCATTACAGAAGCGTTGACGAGAAGATTCAGTAGTGTTCCATCATTTTTTATGTGAGTCGTCTCAAAATCCTTCAACCTTAGGGTCTGCAGCGTTTCACTTATGATCGACTCGCCGCGGATCACATCCTTGGTAAGGGCCTTAAGGCTCATTCCTATAAATTCTTCCTTCGCGAACCCATACATCTCCCATGCTCTGGAGTTAGCCTCAAGGATCTTTTCGGTAAAAGGCTCTATAATATAGATCGCCTCGTTCGCGTTCTCGAAAAGGCTTCGATATTGCGCTTCCGAAGCCTGCAATAATTCCTCTGCGTGTTTGCGTTCGGTGATGTCATGATCGATGCCTATCAAACCGATCATCTGCCCTTTATTATCCCGTAACGGTAATTTGGAAGTGAGCAGCCAGCTTTTCTCACCTTTCTCGTTAAGCAAATATTCTTCCTTGTTGAGCAACGGCCGGCCAGTTTGTAGTACAGACTGGTCGTCGGCAAAGAGTGCCTCGGCCAATTTTTTCGGGAAGAATGCAAAGTCGTCTTTGCCCAATAATTCTGCCTCCGATGCGGCTCCAAGAGCGCGGACATCGGCAATATTTGCGAGAGTCTTTTTACCGCTCATATCTTTGGTATAAATTGCATCGGGAAGATGATCGATGATGATTCGAAGCAGCAATCGTTCATTTCTCAGCGCCTCTTCGGCCCGCTTGCGCTCGCTAATATCCAAGAGCGAGGCAACGCTTCTTTTTGTCCCCGGGATGACGTCGATGGTAATAACCACATTATGGATATTCCCATCTCTCGAGACAAACCCGAACTCATACTGGTTCAACGCCGCTTCCCGATTCACCCTCCTTAGAAAATGTTGTTTTAACATCCGATCGAGGTCTTCCTTCACAACAAACTCCGTCCAGCTTTTCTTTCCTTCGATTTCTTGCTTTGAATATTGCCAAAGTTTTTCTAATTCTGCGTTGGCGAGACTGATGACGGTATTTTCTTCAATCAACATGATCGCTGTTCCGGTGTTCTCAAAGACAGTCCTGTAGAGTTCCTCGCTCTTTTGAAGGGCTTCTTCAACCTGTCTGCGTTCAGTGACATCTTCAATGATGATATGAACCATCGCCGCCTGATGCTGATCATCAAGAATGGGGACGCACTGCAATTGCATTTGAACGGGTCTTCCCCATTTGGAGACATACGCGTACTCGCCGAAGTCGGCCTGACCTGTTTCAATGCAGCGTTGGAAAGCAGCCGAGATCCCGGCATTGATAAGCAGCTGAAATGTTAAGAGATTTATTCGCTTTGTCTCCTCAACTGAGTGTGATCCAAGGATTTGGAGCGCTGCGGGATTTATCTCAAGAATCTGTCCCGACCGATTCGCCAGGAGGATACCAACCGGCGCATGTTCGTACAGCAATCTATAGCGCTCCTTGCTTCGTCTGAGCGCTTCCACCGCCTGTTTACGTTCGGTGACATCGCGATCAATGCCAATGGAGTATGACTTTCCCCTCCATGTGACTGGCACGCCTACGT
This sequence comes from uncultured Bacteroidota bacterium, assembly GCA_963772165.1. Lineage (GTDB taxonomy): Bacteria > Bacteroidota > Ignavibacteria > UBA10030 > UBA8401 > JAGVPT01. The sequence continues at coordinate 23,505 of CAVYWA010000012.1, forward strand.
ACTCGACAGTATTTTCTTTCCCATCCGGCCGAATCCACGAGAAGGAGCCTCGATAAGCCGTTCCCTTTGAAAGAGATTCCAAGCGTTCGATATTGGCTTTGTCTTCGAGTGTTATCAGGAGGTTTTGTATGTTCCCGCGCCGGAGCAGTTCCTCCCGACTTCGTCCTGCCATGGCAGCGTACCGTTCATTACACTCGATAAGCGTTCTCTTCATGGGATCGGGATCTTCGACATGGATAGATACGCCGTCAAAGACATTTTCGAACACCATGCGAAATTTTTCTTCTGACTCGCGAATTGCCTCCTCCGCCCGTTTACGCTCGGTGATATCCTGGTTCACTCCGTAGGTCTTAATCGTACGACCCTGATCGTCTTTGACAACAAATATTCGGACAGTGATGTAACCAGTCTCTCCATCGGAGTAGATAATTCTATGTTCCACCTGATTGCTGTAGTGAGGATCAGTGGATTCACGGGCTTTCCGAGTCTCAGTGTCGATAACCGGTATGTCGTCTGGATGCACGAAGCGTTGAGCGTATTGAGCAAGCGACATCGTATAACCGCCAACTTGCTCAACTGTCGTCCGATATAAAGCGTAAAAGTGGTCGTTAAAAGTAAAAAGATCGTTGTCGACGTCGTATTCCCAATGGGCCAGGTGGGCCATTTTCACGGCGTTGGAAAGTTTAGCCTCGCTCATGCGCAATGCCTCCTCAGCACGCTTGCGCTCGGCGATATCTCGTATAACCATGCTCGAGCGGCCAGCGCCTTTTTTGTCTTTGAAGAGCACTGTGGAAACTTCGGCAGGAAATTTTGTGCCGTCTTTGCGCAAAAGGGTAAGTTCACCGCTAAACCTTCCGGTTTTTGCACGATCTTCTAAAGCAGGAGCTAATCGTGGATCGGATGCGTCTACGATGCATTTTCGACCGAGCAGACAGATCTCTTCCTCTGAGCGGTTGAACATTTTGCAGGCAGCGGGATTGGCAGAAAAAATTTCGCCGGCCGGGGACGTCAGGAGAATGCCATCCATACTGGAATTAAAAAGGAGGCGGTAACGTTCTTCGCTTGCGCGCAGGTTTTTTTCTATCTGCTGTCGTGATTTTCTTTCCTTTACTTCATCAAGTGTCCGTAGAATAGCTAAAGGAAGCCTTGCTATCCGGTCTTTTAAGATATAATCGACTGCTCCTTGCTTAATAAGTTTGATTGCAGTTTCTTCACCGATCGACCCAGAGATGCAGATAAAGGGGACATCCGGAGAGATATCAATCGCCAATTGCAATGCCCCAAACGCATCGAACCCGGGCAATGTAAAATCGCTGAGAATCAGATCGTACTGTACGTTCCCGAAGCAACGAAACATATTCCTTTTCTTTCTCAACGCAATCCATGCTGAGGTTATATCCTGCATCAATAAGTAACTCACGGATGATCTCGGCGTCGTGAGGCGAGTCCTCGAGATACAAAACTTTCAGTGATATCTTATTAATACCCGTCTTCTTCATTTGATCACATCCTTTCCCACAGCAGTTCGTTAATAACCACCCAAAACACGCCAACGTGTTTCATCGCTTCGATAAAATCTTGGATAACTACAGGCTTGGTATCATAAGCATTAGCTCCTATTTCATACCATCCTTTCAAGTTCGGTTCTTCCCGAGAGGGGTTAATCTGTCGGGCAGGAATATTTGTCCCACGCCACAAGATGGTTAGCTAGTGCCGTTTCCGATATTAAATCTTGTATTATAATCGCAGAGGACGCTAAGGTCGCAAAGATGTTTTTGTAAAAAGGCTAAGAACCCTTGCGTCCTTGGCGACCTTTGCGGTGAATTAGTTATTGAAAAATACAATATTTGTTTTTGGAAACAGCACTAGATAGATACCGTATCGGGAGTATTGGATTTCAAATAACAAAGCCTCCACCGGCTCACGCCGACCGAGGCTTCTAGTTTTTGAAAACAAGTCCCCCCTGCTAGGAACCCCTGCTGTCGTCAGCCGGGGGGAGATATGTGATGCGGGAATATGGAAACATTTTGTTTGATTGTCAATTCAGAAGTGATTCGTAATGCAATCAATGACCACCTCCGCACAGCCAGCGATCGCTAGGCAACTCCATCGATCATTTTGTCTTGTTTCCGTTTTCCCATTTTGTTCAGCATGTACACCGGCTATTTACCAACACAGCAGTGATAGCCGACGATTTCCCGTTGCGTGGATTGATTCATCGGTCTATCAGCTGCAACCGAGCCGCAACGCAGGTGCTGGCTCAATTTGTCACTTCCCGCAAAAGCAGGTCGAAGACTCGTCAACGACCCTTCGGGTCGATAGACCCGTAGGGACTCGGCGAGAATCCGAATATTCATTGTTTATCGCGCAATGAATCCCCACTGGAATTTATCTTGTGTTTGACATGGAACGGGCATGACATTTTTTTCCAAATTGAGCCATTATTGCAACGCAAAAAAGCTTGATTCTCAACTCATCCCTCAATACATTAAAACTTATTGTTCACCAATGCCCACACACCTCATGGACATTCAACACTTCTCTTATCAATAGAAGGAATTCTCCTTATGAAGACATCTACCTCTTTGCTCACGGGTTTCGCTATCGGATTGATTCTTCATATTGCTTCAGGCCAGGATATCTCCCCGCAAGCAAAGCCGATCGATCCAGCCAACATGGATCTCTCCGTAAAACCGTGCGATGATTTCTTCCACTACGCAAATGGAAACTGGATCAAGAACAATCAGATCCCGGCGGCATACGATCAATGGGGAAGCTTCAATATTCTCGCCGAGCAAAACAACGAGGTCTTGAAAGGAATCCTCGAAAACGCAGCAAGCGACGCGTCGGCTCCGGAGGGGACCAATAAGAAGAAAATAGGTGACTTTTATGCGGCAGGAATGGATTCTGCTGCCATTGAAGGGATGGGATGGCAGCCAATCGCCGACGACCTGAATCGGATAGCTGCTATGAAGGATGTAGACGATGTCAAATCGGAGCTGGCGCTGCTGCATGCGATGAACCTCGAGGCGGTGTTCGGCTTCGGTTCCGAACAGGATCCGAAAAACAGCAACGAAGAAATCGGAGAGATTCACCAAGGGGGCCTCGGGCTCCCCGATCGGGACTATTATTTTACCGCCGACGACCGATCGAAGAAAATACGCGAAGAATATGTTGCCCACATGACCGCCATGTTTGTACTTGTCGGCGATGACACTGCAACGGCAGCTTCGGAAGCTCAATCGGTGATGACATCGGAAACCCGCCTCGCTAAAGTATCGCGGCGGCGCGTCGACCTTCGCGACCCGGACAAAAATTACAACAAGATGACGCAGGAACAACTCGCATCGCTGGCTCCGTCAATTGATTGGAAAAAATTCTTCGTCGGGGCTGGCTGGCAGAAACCGGAAAATGTTGACGTCGGACAGCCGGAGTTCTTCAAAGAAGTTGATGCCATGATGGGAAGCCTCAGCGTCGCGGATTGGAGGAGTTATTTTCGGTGGAAAGTCATCAACGCTTCGGCCAATGCCTTGAGCTCCCCCTTTGTCACAGAGAGTTTTCGTTTTCGTTCGATGCTCACAGGGGCAAAAGAGATGCAGCCGCGCTGGAAACGCATCCGGGCGATGGTGGACGGTTCAATGGGAGAAGCGGTCGGCGAGGTGTACGTAGCGAAAGCATTCCCGCCGGCGGCAAAAGCGCGTGCGCTCGAGATGGTGGCAAATATCAAAAGTGCGCTGCGTGAACACATCAAAGCGATCACCTGGATGGACGACACAACAAAAGATGCGGCACTGAAAAAGCTCGACGCCATCGTTGTCAAGATCGGTTACCCCGACAAATGGAGGGATTACTCCAAGCTGACGATCGACCGCTCCTCATTCGTCGGTGACTTGAGACGTTCATCGCGCTTTGCTATGGATCGCGAGATTGCGAAAATCGGCAAGCCCGTCGACAGAACCGAATGGGGCATGACGCCGCAAACAGTCAACGCATATTACAATCCGGCAATGAACGAAATTGTTTTCCCTGCCGGAATTCTCCAACCCCCCTTCTTCGATTTCCGGGCGGACGACGCAGTGAACTACGGAGGGATGGGCGTGGTGATCGGCCATGAAATATCGCACGGCTTCGACGACGAGGGGAGTAAATTTGACGCGGAGGGGAATCTGAAAATGTGGTGGACGGCAGATACTCGAAAAAAATTCGACGAACGCACTGAAGTCCTCGCAAACGAGTTTGACGGATTTATTCCAATCGATTCACTCCATATCAATGGACATCAGACGCTTGGCGAGAACATCGGCGACCTCGGCGGTCTTTCCATAGCGTTCACCGCGATGGAGAACGCCCTCAAAGGGAAAAAAGTGGACCTCATCGACGGCTTCACGCCCGAGCAGCGATTTTTTCTGTCGTACGCACAGTTATGGAGGAGCAATACTCGTCCAGAAAGACTGCGTCTGCAGGTAAAAACCGATTTCCACTCTCCGGGTGAATATCGAGTGAACGGGCCATTGCGCAATCTTCAAGCTTTTTACGATGCCTTCGGGTGCGGCAAGGATGGAGCGATGTATCTCCCTCCCGAAAAAAGAGCGCTGATTTGGAACTTGCAGTAAACTATCGAGAAGCATCTCAATAAAATTAGAAGCAGCCTCAAAAACAAAAGTAGGGCTGTTACAAGGTGCGAAGCGACGAGGCAATCTCCTGCAATATTGGGATTGCTTCGTCCCGCTCGGAGTTCTCAAGCTCTCAAAATTACCCGGATCCTTTCAACCCGTCGACGACAATTCAATTCACCGTTCCATTCAGCGGCCGTGCAGTGTTGAAAGTTTTCAATGTCCTCGGACAGGAAGTGGCGACGTTATTCGACGGCGAAGCCGCGGCAGGCATAAACCATCAAGTCCGGTTCAATGCATCGACTCTCGCAGGCGGGATATACTTTTCGCGATTGGAGTTTAATAGGAAGACGCAGGTAAGGAAGATGGCGTTATTGAAGTAATCTTTCTAATTTTTCGATCTTCACATTCAGCCCGGACTCGGCCTCCGGGCTGTTTTATTCTTGATTCTCCCGCCGATTCCTGCTACATTCTTGCAATTAATACGGCCGAGTTCGGGGGGACGAAGATACTGAGCTTTTATTTTATGAGGAGAAACCGTGAGCATGAATGTTCGCTTCCGTTTTGCTGCCGCAGTGATGACGTCGCTCTTTTTGTTATCCTGTGCATCGACACAACTTTCCCACGCATGGCGGAACTCATCATACAAAGGGGGGCCGCTAAAAAAAATACTGGTGGTAGCTGTCAGAAAGGATCAATTACGGAGACGTACATGGGAGGACGGGTTCGCGACAGCTTTGTCGTGGCACGATGTCGAAGCGACTCCATCGTACCGCCTCATCGATGGAACTCTCCCCGACACCGGCCTCGTCGCTGCCGCCGCCAGGAATGGGGGCTTCGATGGGATTATGCTCGTCGGAAGAGCCTCCGCCAAGATTACAGAGGGCGTCACTGCCAGCTCGGATATCACCTCGCCGGATTCTCCTACCCAGCCATGGGGCGGGTCGTACTATGAATATTCTAATCGTGAATATTATCCCGGCTATCCCGTCATTAATGAAACCGTGAAAGATGAGATCAAGATATGGGCCATCCAGGGAGGGGGGCGAATGATTTGGTCCGGGGTGGGCGAAGTGCATGAAAGCGGTCAGGATGAAGACGTGAGCGGCGAGATTATTTCCCTGATTGTACGCGAACTTGTAAGGCAGGGTATCATTGCTGCAGGGTCTTAACCAACTGTAGCAGCATGGAGACGCTTTCTCATACTTCATTGAACGATGGCGAAAGCCATCCTTTGGTGTTGCTCTCCATTTATGGTTGATGAAATAAAAGAAGGACTAGCCCCGCCTGCTAGAATTTTCCACTCTTAAGACTTATGACCTACAAAGACTATTACAAAGTGCTGGGCGTTGCTAAGACAGCAACCCCTGAGGAAATCAAAAAAGCGTACCGAAAGCTTGCATTTGAGCTGCATCCGGACAAAACCAAGGGAGATAAAGCTGCCGAGGAAAAGTTCAAAGAAGTTAATGAGGCCAACGAAGTCCTCAGCGATCCGGCGAAACGAAAGAAGTACGATCAATTCGGTGCAGACTGGAAGCACTACGAGGAAGCCGGTGCACAGCCGGGAGGCTTTGATTGGTCGAAGTATGCGAGTGCCCGAGGCGGACAATCACGCGGGACGCGGACGAATGAATCCAATCCGGAGTTTAGCGACGTTGAAGTCGGCGATCTCTTTGAGATGCTGTTTGGAAAGCGTACTGGCCAGCGGCGAGGAGGGCGCAGCGTTGCCATGAAAGGCGATGATCTTGAGACGGAAACAACTCTTTCGCTGGAAGAAGCATATCACGGAACGACACGGCTCATCAGGCTCAACGGACAAACGATTAGGGTGACTGTCAAACCGGGCGTCGCAGACGAACAAGTACTGAGAATTGCAGGCAAAGGAGAGGGCGGTCTCAACGGCGGTCCAAACGGCGACCTCTATCTCACCATCAAGGTCGCTCCTCATCCAGAATTTCGCCGGAAGGGAAACGATCTCCACTGTAAACTCCCAGTCGAATTGTATACCGCTATCCTTGGCGGAAAAACTCAGATCAAAACACTGAAGGGCAAAGTCGCAGTCAATATTCCGAAGGGAACCGCAAACGGCAAAGAGCTCAGACTTCGGGGACTTGGAATGCCGGTGTATGCAAAGAAGGGCGAGTTTGGAAATCTCCTCGTGAAAGTTGACGTCGTCCTGCCGGAGCATCTTAGTGCAGAGGAAATAGGCTTATTCACAAAATTGGCGGCCCTAAGAAAATAGTTCACCGCGATGAAGCATCGAGTTAACAATCATCATTAAACCTGAGATGATAAAATGATTAAAAGTACGATGAAGAAGATTAAAGTCAAGATTCAACAGGAAAGCTCCTTGACAAAGCAAAGAAAAACCGATTTACTGAGCTTGCTTTCGAAGCTTGAATCTGAAATCACCAAACTATCAAAGACCGATTCTGAACATGCGCAAAGCATCACCGGCTTTATTGAACGTTCAGCGCACGAGGCGACGCGGCAGAAAAAAAATCCGGAGTTGCTGAAGCTTTCGCTCGCAGGTCTCACAGAGTCAGTCAAGGGCTTCGAAGCATCACATCCTTTGCTGGTGGCAGACATCAACAACTTCTGCACCGTTCTGGCGAATATGGGAATCTGAAAAAGGGTGTTAAAAAATATCGTCAATCATCATGCACAATAAAGGAGATGGAATATGAAAGGCAATGAAAAACTTATTACGAAATTAAATGAACTCCTCGCTGACGAACTCACGGCAATCAGCCAATACATGGTCCATTCGGAGATGTGCGACAACTGGGGATATGAACGGCTCCACAAGGCCATTGAAGGACAGGCAAAAGAAGAAATGCTTCATGCCGAATGGCTCATTAAGAGGATTCTGTTTCTTGAAGGAACGCCGACGATGACGAAACTCAATCATATTAAAATCGGGAGAACGGTTCCGGAAATGGTCACTGCCGACGAAGAAGCAGAACTCGGGGCGATTCGCGCTTACAACGCCGGCATTGCGCTCGCGGGTGAAGTTGCAGACCAATCGAGCGCAGACCTGCTGACGCAAATCCTCAAAATGGAGGAAGCTCACGGTAATTGGAACCGGATTCAACGAGTTCAAATCGACCAGCTGGGTTTGCAGAACTATCTATCGACTCAGGCAGGATAAATAAGCCGCTTTCGAGGAAGTGGCAAACTATTGTCCTCCAGTGAGACTTACCATGTCGCTGGGTTTTTATGAGAAGTGTCGTGACGGCAAAAACTCAGTACCATTTCGCCATGCCGCTTTGAATCCAGCCAATTGGTTGTTTTTCATTTTCCAGACAAACGAATTTCACACGGAATTTTTCCATTTCCGGTAAATCTGCTCGTCCATCCCCTTCAAAGCCTCAATTATTGAGGCATGATTTTTGTTAATATCCGTGAGGAATAATTACGCCTTTTCCTCAGCATAGGCACCTGTCAGCGCCGGTTAACCAGGTAAGGTGAAATCTGGATCCATGGACCTCTTGATTCTTTTTTGATGATGGAGGTTTTTGCATTTTTAAGATAAACAAAAGCAGCGATAAATCTGCTCTTCATCATATTCAAACTCTATTAATAATATCTCCCGGCAATTAATAGGAATAACAGCTGTACGATCACCAGAAATCTTTTGCGGCATCCGGGCAGCGATATTGTTCACTCCAAACCTTCGAGAGGTTGAGAATGTTTAAAATATTCATTCCGCCTGCATTTCAAGATACCGAAAGTACCCGCCTTGCACGAATATTCTTTAATCTTCTCGTGGGTTCTGCCGCCATCATAACAATTCTTGAATTGCTCGATTGGTATCTATTGCCGCAAAATTATTTACGTTGGTTATTTATTTTAGGCGTTTATGACATTACATGCTTGGGCGTGCTGGTTCTCAACAGAAAAGGTCATATTCGCCTGGCCGCTTATATATTTATCGGCTTTGTTCTCGCTTTATGTTTTGGATTAGCTTGGTCCTCCGGCGGGATGCAATCCCGCGCCGTTGAAAGTTTTCCTATTGTAGTTCTCTTTGCCGGATTGATTTTGGGATGGAAGAGAGGATTGATCACGGCAATGATTACCGTGTTGTGTGGACTGGGATTGGTAGCAGCCGAACATTATGGTTTATTACCGGTAAGCGCAATACATCCTACTTCATTAGGCTATTGGCAGACTTCCGTAGTAACAATAGGGCTGCTTGCATTACTGCAATATGTCACCGTGGCAAATCTGAATAAAGCTCTTCGTGATTCTCAACAAGAGTTAATCCATCGCAAAATAGCGGAGGAAGAACTTCGATCAAGCGAAACACAATTCCGCGACTTATGGAAGGCGACAGTCGAAGGCATCGCCATCCACGACAAGAGCATCATTGTGGAAGTGAATGAAGCTCTTTGTCGAATGGCCGGATACGCGCGCGAACAAATCATCGGAAAATCGCTGTTTGATTTTACACCGGTTGAAATGCATGAACGCATTTCTAAAGGATTGGCTTCTGGCACTGACGGATATTTCGAGATTCCTGCCCTGCGAGCAGACGGTGTCCGAATTATGCTTGAGGTGTTCGCAAAAGCGATACACTTCCGCGGCAAGCCGATGCGGATGATCGCTCTCCGCGACATCACCGAGCGTAAGCAGGCTGAAGAAGCGCTGCGAGAGAGCGAAGAACGCTACAAGCAGCTCATCAATATCTCGCCCGATCTTATCGCTATTCATCAGGATGGAAGAGCTATCTTTATCAACGAAGAGGGTGTGAAGCTTCTCGGGGCTCAACGCGCTGATCAAATCCTTGGCCGTTTAGTCAGCGACTTTATCCCGCCAGCCTACCGGGAGCTTTCCCAGAAGCGAATCGAAGAAACCATCGTTGACCGCAAACATCCGAAACGCTTTGAACAAAAATTGCTCCGACTTGACGGCGTCGAATTAGATATAGAAGTCGACGGCATGCTCTTTGCTCATGAAAATCGACCTGCTATTCAGTTCATTGCTCGCGACATTACTGAACGCAAACGGGCAGAACAAGAGCGCCAAGCGATGTACGAAATTGTTGAAGGTGTAACAACCACGACGAATCTTGACGAGCTTTTGAAGTTGGTACACCGATCGATCGGAAGGGTGCTGTATGCGGAAAACTTTTTCGTCGCCTTATACGATTCGAATACAAGGCTGTTTACCTTTCCGTATTTTGTAGATAAGTACGATTCAGCTCCCCAGCCGGCGGCGCTTGCAAAAAGCTGCACGTCGTATGTGTTCCGTACCGGTAAACCGCATCTTATCCCGCAAGCGGCGTTCGACAGGCTCAAGGAGCAAAACGAAGTCGATTTAGTGGGATCACCTTCACCCTCCTGGATCGGCGTGCCGCTGCAAACCCCGTCTCAGACAATCGGCGTTCTGGTTTTGCAACACTACGAAAAGGAGAACGTCTATTCTGAACGCGATCTCACATTTCTCGCTTCAATCGGAGGTGGGGTAGCTCTTGTGATCGAGCGTAAGAAGGCCGAAGCAGAACTTCGCGAGAACGAATCCAGACTGCGAAGAGCACAAGCGATGGCTCACGTCGGGAATTGGGAATTTGATCTCCAGACTCGTCAGATGTGGGGCTCAGAAGAAGCATTTCGAATCTATGGAATGGAATCAATCAGCAGCTATATGCCCATGCACACCGTGCAGCAAATTGTTCTCCCCGAATACCGCCCGCAACTCGACGCAGGTTTACAGGACATCATCAACACTGGGAAGGCATACGATGAAGAATTTCAGATTCGACGGCAGAACGATGGTCTGGTCCGATATATCCATTCAAACGCAGAACTAAGGTTGGATTCATCTGGAAAACCAGCGAAAGTGGTCGGCGTACTTCAAGACATTACCGAGCGCAGGCATGCGGAAGAGGCATTACGTCATGCGCAGAAACTGGAAGGCATTGGAACGTTAGCCGGGGGCATTGCACACGACTTCAACAATCTTCTCAATGCAATGCTGGGCCAATCTACCCTCGCAATCGGAAAGCTCGCAAAAGAGAGCCCCGCAAAAAATCACATCGAGAAATCGATCAAGGCGGCTGAGAAGGCAGCTGACCTGACGAAGCAATTGCTGGCGTACTCGGGTAAAGGTCAATTTCTAGTAGAGGAAGTCGATCTCAACCGTTTGGTGCAGGAAAATGCGGAATTACTGGAACTCTCCGTTCCGAAAACCACACAGTTGCGATATGAACTTGACCCGGCAGGCCTTTACATCCGCGGCGATGTAGGACAACTCCAGCAAATAATTATGAACCTTATTATCAATGCCGGCGAAGCCATGGGAAAAAATCCCGGCTTAATAACGATATGCACAAAACACATTGAACTTGCAGAAAATGACACGGAGTACTGGAAATATACTAACACCCCGCTTCAGGCAGGTACGTACGCCTCATTGCAGGTAAACGATACCGGACACGGCATGAAACCAGAAGTCCTGAGCCGAATATTCGACCCGTTCTTTACAACCAAATTCACCGGCCGTGGGCTCGGGCTGGCTGCTGTTCTGGGTATCGTTCGAGGTCACAAGGGGGGTGTGCGTATCGAAAGCAGCGAGGGAAAAGGAACGGAATTCGATATAATTTTCCCCTTGCTGCATGTTGACAAAATACCGGAGCATCAGGAGATGAAAGAGCCCCCGGCTATCAAAGGAGATGGCAAAACTATTCTTGTCATCGATGATGAGCCAACTGTTTTGGAATTGTTGAAGGATATCCTCACAGAAGCAAATTTCAAAGTCATTGGAGCATTGAATCCTTTAGACGGTATCGAGCTATATCGGAGACACAAGCAACGAGTGGCTATCGTAGTTCTCGACTACTCCATGCCCGGCATGGACGGCAAAGCGGCGTTCGAGGAATTGATAAAGATTAATAAAGAAGTCAAGGTTCTGCTCTGTTCCGGCTACACCGAAGAAGAAATAAAATCGGCCTTTGCGGATAGCCATCCTTACGGCTTCATCAAGAAACCATACAAGCCGTCAGACTTCCTGGTTCAGGTGTCCAATATGCTTCTTGCATAGATATTGATGAGGGTTGTGTTTCCCTTGCGATCTCTCATTCGACCGCCTATTTCAACAAATCCATTTTTTTCGTTTCGGAAAATCTTTTCCCGTTTGAAGCCGTTGCATCAAGCCGATAGAAATACATGCCGCTTGCAAATCTGCTCCCGTCAAACTTCACAACGTACTCGCCTGCGTTCTGCATCTCGTTCGCAAGGATGGCCACCTCCCTGCCAAGAATATCGTAAACTTTCACAGTAACACGGCTCGCTGTTTGAAGCGAATAGCTTATCGTTGTAGTCGGATTGAATGGATTCGGATAATTCTGATGAAGCAAAAATTTCCCGGGGATGTTATTTTTCTCAACGACGTTCGTCGTTGCGGACGTCTGTAAAACAACGTGGTAAATGGATGCTGCCTCTATCGGATAAGAGAAAGAGTTGTTGGAAATAGCCCCTATGCTGTCAATCTCTTTTATCTTGGCGCTACTCTGGCTGAGCATCCACACCCTGCCGCTCAGGATTTGTTTGGTCGATGAAACTGAAAAATTCCCCGTTACGCTGGAATTAAAATTCTTATTAATCACGATAAGATGAATCTCGTTTGTTCCCGGTGTCATGGAACCATAGATCGAACAGTTGACGCTGTCGCCGGTCTGCGATGGTACGTAGTGATCTCCAAAGGCCGAATTGGCACCGTCATAGTTTCTGTACATTTCGTACGCTAAAGATACATATTGAGACGGACTGTTAAGCGGCCAGATCGTGGCAAAATACACTCCGTATTTTGCGAAAATGCCTAAGACGTCATCAACGGCAATCGCACCGGAGATATCGTTCTCGCCGCCATAGTTGTATTCGGTAAACGATAATTTTGTTCCGGGATAATACTTGTTGATCGATTGCATCAGCTTAGGAATGAGTGGAAGATAAGTTTTGTAATATTCGCCGATCCAACTGTTCTCGACGTAGCTTTTATCCCAGAGAGAGCGTGGAGCTTGGACTCTTGCTGCATTATCCGCAATACTCGTTGCGGCTGCATCAGTTATTCTGACGGAATCGCTTCCTTCTGCTTCCGAATACCAGTGCAAATCAAGAGCATCGAGAAGCCTCGTTCCCGTGGTGTCGCTGGCCTTTTTCATTTGGTCAAGGTAATAATCGAGGAACCATGTATAAAGTTTGCCTGTACTGACGGCGCTCCAATCGGGAGCATTTTGGAAGCTAAGATATCCGTTGAACCCATATGAAGCCGGTCCAAAGATCTCGGCGGACGGGTCGATATTTTTCACCGATCTCGCCAATGCAACCGACCTTTGGATAATTTCCTTGCAGGTTGCCTGTGCGGGATGAAGCAATGGGTGTGATGAACTCCATAGATCAGGCTCGTTGTCGAGGTTGTAGCCTTGAATGCCTGTTGCCGAACTTCCTATCCCATTTTTGTTTACCAGGAAGTTTACATATTCATCCATGAAGACCGTATCGTCGCCTGTATTTGGAGTAAGCAACAAGGGACTTCCTTTCACAAACTTCACATACGCCCATCGTGAAGAGGGCGCAACTTGAGCAGAATCGACCGGCCCGCTTTTGTCCTTTGCGACAAAGCCCGCCATCTGAAGTGTGGCGAGGGTGTAGGCATTTAATTGCAACGCCTGAGTGTGAAAAGTCTCTGTCACAATCCCTGGAACCGACGAGCTGTCCGATGGTATGTTGAACACTTGTGCGAGATAATCATCGCTTTCATTCAGGTAGTCGACACCGGCATTCGATGCGTTATTCTCCCAGTTGTATCCCGTCAGCCTGTCGCCGCCAAGTCTGTACGCGGTCCAGTTTTCGCCGCCGTTAAGCAACTGATTCGTCCCGTAAATGTGCGGGCTAATCGGAGCCAATGAATCGCCCACAGCAACCGAGAAGTTGACACTCTGAGAATAAACTCCGGCATACAAAAAAAACAGAACGATAAAAGGTCGCAGTATTCGCATTTGGTTTATTCCATGTTTTTAAAGTTTGGTATCTCCGCTTACGTCAGCTCGCTTAAAATATCCCCGGTTTTTCGTACGCGACCCATCCTTGGAAAAATATTTTTGATCGTATGATCATGTTCTTCTCTTGAACGGCTGGATGTCATAGCATCTTCAACAAAGATTTGTTGGTACCCGTATTCATAAGCAAACCGAGCAGTGCTCTCTACTCCAACGGCGGTCGAAATCCCGCACAAAACGATCGTGTCAATATTCCGTCTCCGAAGTTGAAGGTCTAATTCGGTCCCATAAAAAGCGCCCCATTGACGTTTGGTGATGACAAAATCTCCCGGTTCGGGACCGAGCCCGCCCACTATTTCAGCCCAATCGGGCGGCATTCCTGAAGTGGCAATTGGGGCCGGTATATCGGCAATGGGTTTAAGCCCATCTTTCATATCGGCCGATGGCGTAACCCTCACGAGAAACACCGGCATCCTGTTCTTCCTGAAAGCTTTTGCCAAGACCGGAAGCATTCTCTACGACTAAAGAAGGATCGTAGGGCTGGCATGATCTTCCGACAATACCTTTCTGCAGGTCGATAATGACAAGGGCTGTTTTAGTTTTATCCGCTATAAGACTATGAGCCATGATTTGATCATACTTTGGTTAAGAAAATTTGTTCGTTACGTACAGACAGATGTTCACACTGTTTTGGCATCATTAATATACGCTATAAAAATAAAATCCGCGAACCGGCAACATAAGCCTTACGATGATTTTCATTTAATTTTTTTTAAAACTCAAAAGACTTCTTATCGCCCGTCGTTTTATTTCCCTCCCTCCATTCAGCGGCAACGATCCGCCGCCCGTTGATCTCGCCTGCCTCGTCAGACGCCAGATAGACCGCCGGAGGCCCCATGATAGCGGGATCGATGAGTCCTTTTCTTTTGTCTTCAGGAAATGTCTCCGGGATCATTCCGGTGTTTGTCGCCCCGCCGGGGAGTAAGACGTTGAGCGTGATTCCCGTCCCCTCCAATTCCTGTGCCCAGATAGTGCTCATTGATTCGAGCGCTGCTTTCGACGGACCGTATGGAGAGAATCCTTTGCGCTTCATTGTTTCGTGAGTAACTGAAATATTGATGATCCTCCCAAATTTTCTTCGACGCATGTAAGGGATCACCGCCCGCGACATCAGGAAGACACCGCTGATGTTCGTGTCGATGACCATCTGCCAGATGCCGGGGTCCGCTTCCCAGAAAGGCTTCGGCTCGGTCATGAAATTTTCGTTGACGAATTTCATTCCCCGCGCGGCATTATTGACCAGGATGTCGATGCCGCCGAAGTCCGCAGCAACAGCATTGATCAGTTTCTGCACTTCGTCGTTCTTCGAAACATCCGCAAGAACGGCGGTACCGCCGATGTGCGACGCGACCTGTTCGATTTCGTTTCTTTGCCGCGCGGACGTGACAATAACTTTTGCTCCTTCTCTCGCAAAAGCCTCGGCGATTGCTTTTCCGATCCCGCGTCCGCCCCCCGTAACGATTGCGACTTTATCTTTGAGCTTCATTGGCCTACCTGTCCAGCGAATTCCTTTCCAGCATCCAGTATGGGTAAACTCTCGGCGGCTTACTCAGCTCGTCGAGGCGGGCAACCTCTTCAGCGGCCATTTCCCAATCCGTAGTTTTAAGATTATCGGCAAGTTGCTCTTTATTCTTCGCGCCGATGATTACCGAAGTAACTCCGGGTTTCCTGAGCAAATAGTTCAGTGCTGCCTGGGTAATCGTTGCGTTATGTTTGTGACCTGTTTTCTCCAACTCGGCTACGATGTCAAACCCTTTTTCCTCATCAAATTGTAGGAACTGATCGGCCGGATTGGACCTTCGTGCTCCATCCGGCCTCGGTTTACCGCGTCGGTACTTTCCCGTCAAAAAGCCGCCGCCTAACGGACTCCAGGTAAGAATCCCAAGTTTTTGATCGAGCGAGAGCGGGACAAGCTCGTTCTCAAGCTCGCGGGCGATGAGGGAATAAAATGCCTGGAGCGTGACAAACCTCTCAAGATTTTGTTTTTCGGAGATGGCAAGCGCTTTCATTAATTGCCAGCCGGTAAAATTGGAAGCGCCGATGTACCGTACCTTTCCTTCTCTTACCAAATCATCAAGAACCCGGAGGGTCTCATCGAGCGGTGTCCGCGGGTCGAAACTGTGAACCTGGTACAGGTCTATGTAATCCGTGCCGAGCCTCCTGAGACTCGCATTGCAGGAATCGATGATGTGCTTCCGTGATAGGCCGATATCGTTCGGACCGGAACCGGTTCTCCCTCTGACCTTCGTTGCGAGGACAATATCTTTCCGTTTGGTGCCGAGTGCTTTGCCGAGGATCTCTTCCGACCGTCCTTCAGAGTACACATTGGCAGTATCGAAGAAATTTATCCCCCCTTCTATCGACAGGTTCACAAGTTCATCGGCTTCTTTCTGCTCGACCTGTCCAATATTTTTCCAGTACCCTTTGCCTCCAAACGTCATGGCGCCGAAACAAAGTTCGGAAACCCTTACCCCGGTGTTGCCTAAAAATCGTGTTTTCATTGATGATATCTCCTTTTAGAAATAAGAATTCTCAGTACAACGCTGATCGTAGTACGGTTGAACAATCGAATGAGAACTTGGGAATTATGTAAAAACCACAATCGAGAGACATTTTAAAATTTATTATGATGGGTAAAGTCCCCCACGTCACGGCGGACTCGTACGTAATGAGCCGGTGTGGCCGGATAGCCTAAACGCATGGTAAAACCGATTCTAAAATTGCCGGGAAGATTAAGCATCGTGACGATTTTCTTTTCCACCTTAACTTCCGACAACGAGCTTACGATCTGGACGCCGATACCGAGTGAATGGGCCATTAACCACATATTCTCCATTACGCATCCAAGGCTGACAATGCCCAAAAAATCATTTTCTGAAGCCGGTGCCCGCCGGCTTGGATCATAGAGGACAAAAAGAAGAGCTGAGCACGATCTCATCAGTTGAGACATCAATGCACTCCTGTCTTCACTTTCTATTTCTTCTAATGTTGGATGAGGCGTTTGCCATGATTTCGGGAACATCGTTCCGAGAACTCCGACTTTCTTCCGGCGCAGTTCTTCTTCTGAGAAGGATAATTGCCGATAATTTTCTTTTATGAAGGTCAAATTGGGAGAATGCTTTATCTCGCCGATCGCGGTCAATATTTTTTTTGAGATAGCTTCTAGTCACGCGATGATTGTTTATTCAGTAAGCATGGAGATGAACCGTATAAGATTCACAGCCTCAATCAATAAAGGCGGCACCTCCTTGTATGATTTTTATCCGAAGTCGTCGCTTCGACTGCATTAGAAGCTATCTCAAAAACCCCCAAAAATGTCATTCTGATCCCGCCGTTTTCTGGTCGTCGGAAAGCGACGACTCTTCGAGCGGGAGAAGAATCCATGACAATTATGCATCGTGGATCTACGAGGCTTCAGTGCCGTGGATGCTTCTCCCGCTGCTTTGCAGCGGGATCAGCATGACATTTACAAATGCATTCTACATCGAAACCATTTTTGAGATGGCTTCTAGTAAAATAGTCGGAATAACCCGCAAGGTCAACTCTCGGAGCTTATTTCAAAACATTCCCTCTCCATTCGGTTCACATTCCATACTACTTTAGTCAATTTTTGGTACTGTTTCAGTTTAGTTTCTTTTGTTAAAAAAGGTCACTAAGGGGCGTTCTTTTGCCGAACCCCGAAGGATCCCTTTGGAGGGTCCGTATAGCAGGGCAATCCCCTGCGTAAATGTAGATTGCTTCGCAATGACGTTCGAACTCAAATTTCTTGGGGCATTGACAAGGTGACGTGAACGAATTAAAAAGAAGCTTTCTCGTTCACCGTCTGATTCAAATAGCTGCTTTCCTTGACACGAAGTGTTTTGTCATGTACATTCTTGTTATCACAACGTTTTTTTATCCTATCAAAAACGGTAACCCATGAAAAAAATCGTTCTGGCTGCTTTTATTATCTTTTCATCACGGCTCTATGCACAAAGCCCCGGGTCTTACGGCATCGAGATTGTCGAGAGCACGCCGATAGGTACCTCGCTGGACAACCCCGATATTCGTAACACGCACGAAGTGTGGCTCGAAATGATCGGGAACGCACGCCAGTCGCTCGATCTCGAAGAGTATTATGTTTCGAATATGCCCGGCAGGCAGCTGGAAAGCGTTCTTGCAGCTCTTTACAACGCTGCAGACCGCGGAGTGAAAGTCAGGCTCATCGCCGATTCCAGGATGTACAAAACGTACCCGGAAAGCATCGACAGCCTCGGACACCATGGCAACATCGAAACCCGGCTGATCAATTTCGGCGCAATTGCCGGAGGGATACAACATTCGAAATATTTCATCGTGGACAGAAAAGAGGTCTTTGTCGGCAGCCAGAATTTTGATTGGAGGTCGCTGGAACACATCCACGAACTTGGCCTGCGCATCAACAACAAAGAAATCGCCGGGGTCTACGGAGACATTTTCGATCTCGACTGGCAGCTCGCATCCGACTCATCGAAATCCAAAAAAAATATTCCCATAACGCATCAACGGTATTTAACGCCAATCCCCATTGCAACACAAGGAGGAGACGTCGCTGCCATTATTCCCACATGCAGCCCTGCAGGCTACATCCCCGACACGACATTATGGGATGAAGCGGCAATTCTCAATCTGATCGACGGAGCTAAGCGGACTCTTATGCTTCAATTTCTTTCGTATTCCACCCGAGTATGGGGAGGCGGGACATATACGGTTATTGATGGCGCGATAAGAAACGCAGCAGCGAGGGGGGTGAAAGTACGCATGATTGTTTCGGACTGGGAAAAAGGTTCTGCATCCGTTAGCATCCTCAAGGACCTCGGCGCACTTCCAAATATTGAAGTCGCCTTCACAGCAATTCCCGAATGGTCCGGGGGATACATTTCGTATGCCCGGGTCGAACATTGTAAGTACATTGTTGCAGACGATACGGCATTCTGGCTGGGGACGGCTAACTGCGAAAAGAGCTATTTCTACACGACCCGGAACCTTGGAATCACCGGCATGAGCCCCTTCCTGGCCGGAACCTTGTCGAAAATTTTCCTGAAAAGCTGGAACAGTCCCTACAAAGAATTGATTACCCAGCAGGGAGACTACAAACCCCGTGAACATGGCGAGAAAAAATGAAGAGACAAAATACATGCCACTCATGCCCGCCTCATGAAATGATCGATTCCGTTCATTGATCGCACGAAAATTCACCAAATAAGAATCTCCGGCAACATTTTTCTTCTTACAAAGAGCAGTGCGAACTGGACTGCGATGAATGCAGGACTGGCGAAGGGGACTATCACCTGCCTTCAAATCTCCGGCATAAACCTCTTTGCCTGAATTGGCGGCGGTGTTCTTCGCATAGCGTTGTCCGAAGCGCTTCCGGTAGCACTTACACTCTTTACTGCATCCGTTTCCAATTCCACAACAGTGTTTGTCCGGAGAACAGCAGCGGAAATAACGCAATTTTCGACATCGAAAGGACCATCCCCACCCCCCCCAGTTGAATTTGCCGGAATATATTCGTACCGCTTAAGCAGATCGACAATAACGGCGCGTTCATATATTCACAGAAAGCAGAAGTTGTTATTGGACAAACGCCGAAGGTTTTGACATTCGGCACAGATCGATCCGAATCCGTTTAACCCTGCAACGGATATTCAATCGGCCCTTACGAGTGCTGGGAAAGCTACGCTGAAAGTCTATGACATGCTCGGACATGAAGTTGCAACCCTTTTTGACGGAGTGGCAACGGCAGGAGAATGTGATGAACAATGCATGTGTCAATGATATATAAGGATGAACCCCTGGGTCATTCTTTCAATCCATGATTCGGCCGCAACAACGCGTGTGCTTTTTATGATGAGAGCATTAAACGGAAAGCTTGCACGAGATGTCAAAGCATTATGTAGGGTTAACCGGCTCAAGACATATTTATTGAGAAGCCGCTTGGATTCAGTTGTGGAAATCCCTTCCTCCCACTCACGATGTAATGGAGTCACCAAGTCAGCCTGAATTGATACTATTTTTCAAGTCAATACCCAAATTCAGCAAAGATCTTGTGCCGTTACAATCGTTCTTATTAATTCCTCATGTGCAGCCCTCCATTGTGAGATTCACTGCGTCTAAGATTGAAGGAGCGTCCCTGATGATGGTAGCGGCAAGATTCGGATCGAAATGAGATGCGAGCTTGAATGCGGCTTGACAAAGCCGTTCTGTACCGTGAATATTGTTCATTGAAGTGATGAGAAAGAACTTCTGCCGCAAATTGCGAATCCGGCAGATTCATCAAGGCGGAAATCGTGTAGGCCGCCATCCATCATTGCCGATTTCCATTCCATCAACGCCATTGAGTTTGTATATGAAAATATTAAACCATCAAATTTCATTTTTACAGCTTCTCTTTTTTGGCATCTACATAATTCTTTCTGCTGTTATGGTTTTTACCCCGATACTCATCACACGATCCGTTCATATAACAAAAACATTTATCCTTGATGAAGACGTTACGGAAGTGATCCTTCTTAGTTTCTTGTTTGCTTTGAGTCTTTTAATATTCAAACTGTATAAACAGGAAGCTTCCAAACAAGAAGAACTCATTAATAATATCAAAAACGATAAAAAGAAAGCCGATGAAAACCTTTTCGATTCTTTAAATTATATTGGCAGAGTAAACGTCCAAATTGAAGAAATGAAATCAATATTCGGCACGACGGTCATATATCCTGAGACAAAGAATGATTTCAAGAAAACGGTTCGCTTCCTGGGCGGGCGTGTTCTTGGAATTGTCAACACCAATTGGGCATTATTTAGAATAATTAGCAGCGATACCCATAGAACGATGTACCAGGTACTTTGAAGCGCGGGAGGGCATTTCTTGCCGATATCCTCATGTCAGCAACAAAATGATCGTTGAAAAACAACACACATCCCCCTTGACCACCGTAATTTCACACCCGAACAATTTGAATATCCTTATCTGCTGTGCGATGCCGGTGGAGACAATCAACAACGATCAACGGGTTTTTATCCAGGCGATTATGAATGAGATTACGATGCTATTTATTATTTTCAATTCCCTGTACGGCAAAGACGAAAATAAAATATTTGTGGAAAACAGGACCATGAAAAAGACTGAGGACGTCAGACCCCCGTTTCCTTTTTGAAAAGGATGGCGCACCAAATGCCGGTAACATATCGCTTCGACTCCAATATCATCGTCGTAGAAATGTTCGGCGAATACTCGATAAACGATTTTCGTACGGCAATCCTCAGCTCGCTCGCTGATTCTATGAGCCCCGCCGGCTGCTCCCTGATGTTTAATTTTGGTGCATCTCGAAGTATCCACAGCAGATCTTCAGAAGACGTCAAAATCATTGCAAACTTTATCACGTCGTTAGCCCACCGATTTACCAATCGTCTTGCATTCGTATCTTCATTCGATTTGCCGTATGGTTTAATGCGTTTTGTGTCTGTGAAGTCCGGAGCTTGTGGCATTGAATCGGAAGTTTTTCGCACATACGATGAAGCACGGAAATGGTTACTCTCATAAAATTCCTTCACGGGCCCGTCGAGCTGAGCTCATCCCTCTGCGTTGTGCGTGGCTTGGCGTTTCCGCTTTTCCGATCATAGGGTGCGGGCCAGGTGCGAACGCCTCGGAATAACATCCATCCATGGCCCGGCGGATGTTCGCCCTACCCCGATTTGCCCGCGGAAAAATAATAGGTTCTTCAGCACTCTCCATTTATGAATAAAAATTCATAAATAAGTTCTTGACATTCAAATGAAAATGGATTATTATTGAATAGTAATTCATTAATAAACGGACGGCACAATGCGCACAAAAGAGGGAAATAAGGAAAAAGACATCATCGAAGCTGCCGTGGAGGTCTTCGCACAACGGGGATACCATCATGCGAAGATTGCCGAAATAGCAAAGGCGGCAGACGTCTCCACGGGGACAGTGTATCTCTATTATGAGAGCAAAGAGGAAATCCTCAAAGAAATTTTCAAGCAATTGTGGCTCGATCTGACGACAAAAACGAGGGTTCTCGTCCAACGGTCGGACATCGACGCCGTGGCTAAATTCGAAGGAATGATCGACCTCGTCCTCGACCTTTTTGGGCGCAATACCTCGCTTGCCATGGTATTCGTCAACGAACAGAACCAGATCATGCGTCACAACCAAGGAGAATTTGCAGACTTGTATGGAAAATACCTGGATCTTGGACAACAGGTTTTAAGCGACGGCATTCGCGAAGGGATGTTCAACAAACACCTCGATGTTAACGTGATCCGTCAATTTGTCTTCGGCGGCGTGCGGGATTTAGTCCACCAATGGGCCGAAGATCCGCGCGAGTTCCCCTTGAACACTATCCGCGTCAACGTCAAACAACTGATGAAAGACGGAATACTCCGGCGGAGGAAAAAATGAGTATTCTAAGAAAACGCATTACCGGAAATGCCGCTGGCCGGACTTCACAGGAGATTTTTTTTATGCCAATAAATGAATTTGCGTTCATTTTACGTGATTTTTTCATGAAACGAAAGTCCCGGTCGAGTTTATTCCGGGCTGCCGTATGCGGGTTTCTCTTCTTCCCGCTCCCTGTCGTCGCACAATCGATCACTCTCGAGGATGCCGTCACCATCACGCTTCAAAATAACGAGCGTGTGAAGCAGTATCAGGAAAAAGTGGAACAGAAAATTCGCAGCAACAACGAAGCGTGGGGAAATTTTCTCCCCTCGGTGCAGTTGCAAGCGAGCGCCAATCACATGAACGACCCCTTGACATTCGACCTCGATCCGATCCGCCAGGCAATGATTCAACTCCAGGCCAACAACGAGGTCACGTTTGCGAAACTGCAGAATCCCGGGCTTACGCCCGCCCAGCTCGCCGCAATCTACGGGCAAGCCTCGGCGCAATTGAACGGCGCGCTCCCTCCGTTCGTTGAGACATTCAAGAAACAGGACTACCCGGACGCCGCCTTCGTGGGAGTCCAACCACTCTTTGTGGGAGGAAAACTTATTGCCGCGAAAAAATTCGCCTCCTCGGAACTTCGCGCTTCCGAAGCGGAACTCCAGCAGGCGCGGGACGAGGCCGCGCGCGATGCTATCAATGCGTATCTCTCTGTTGTCCTGCTGAATCATGCCATTGCCGTCCGAAGCGATGTGCTTGAGGGAATGAAGCGTCACGCACAGGACGCGGAGCGCCTCGCTCAGGAAGGACTCATCGCTCCGCACCATAAGCTTCGAGCCGAGGTGGCGGTGGCCGACGCAGAACAAAATCTCTTCCAAGATATCAACCGCCGCGACATCGCCCTTTGCGCTCTTCGCAGCGTGATGGGAATGCCCGACAACGCACCGCTCGTCGTGAACGACACGCTGGCGTATCATCCGTATACCGATTCAGCGGAAATATTTCTCGCGGAGGCGTTTGAACGGCAGCCGATACTTACGATGATCGGTGAGAAGAAGATCGCGGCAGAACAAAACTACAATGTCGAGCGGGCCGCCTTTCTTCCGCAAATCGCGGCGTTCGGCAAATACGAATTGTATCCGCAATATCTTTCGAGCCTGGAGCCGCGATGGGTCGTCGGTGTACAGCTTCAGTATCCTATTTTCACCGGTCTTTCACGCGTCAATGCACTGCAGTCGGCAAGTCATCTTGAACGCGAGGTCGGCTATATGGACGACCAGGCACATCGCCAGGTCGACCTCTGGGTGAACAAATCGTACCGCGAGATGCGTAACGCTGCAATGCTTTACGAAAGACTCGGCCCGAGCGTCGCTCTCGGCGAAGAAAACTACCGGGTCAATGAAAAACGGTTCGAGGCCGGACTGGGCACTTCTCTTGAAGTCATCGATGCCCGCCTCGCCCTCGAGAAGAATCAAATCGACCGTTTGACCGCAGTGTACGACTACTATAAATCTCTCACCGACCTGTGCGTTGCCTCAGGGAATCCGGGGAGAGTTCTTTCAATTTGGAAAGGCAAGGAAGAACATCCATGAAACCCACGAGAACTAAAATCATTTTTATCGTCCCCGCACTCATCGCGCTCATCGCCATCATCGTGTTGATCGTGCAGGCGGCGCTGCCAGAGAAACAAATCGTCACCGGTATGGTCGAGACCACGGAGATCGATGTCGCCTCGAAAGTCCCCGGGCGCCTCGACTCTCTTTTCGTCGTTGAAGGCGAGAGCGTCCACAGCGGAGAAGTCCTCGCCGTCATTGGAAGCAAAGAGATAGATGCGAAGGTTGAACAAGCGCGCGGCGCATGCGATGCGGCCCGGTCGCGGCTCGAGATGGCGCGGAATGGAGCGCGCCCGGAAGAGCGCGAAGGAGCGGCAAAACTCCTCGCCCAGGCCGAACACCAGTTTGCTCTCGCGTCAAAGACATGGAAACGGATCCAGGATGTGTTTCGGGACAGCGTCATTTCAACGCAAGAATACGACCAGTCCGAATTTCAATACAAGGCGGCCAGGGAACAGCGCGACGCAGCCCAGGCACGCTATCACATGGTTGAGCTGGGAACACGGAACGAGGAGCTTCGGGGCGCCGAAGCGTTGGTGTATCAAGCCGAGAATGCCTACAACGAGGCTCTTGCGTACCAGCGAGAGACACACATCGTCTCCCCCATTGACGGAGAGATTTGCAAAAAAATTGTGGATGCCGGCGAAATCGTGGCAAGCGGCTATCCCGTCCTGACAGTGCTCAACCCGAACGATACATGGGTCGTGCTTCAACTTCGCGAAGACCAAATGGCCACCATCCGAAAGGACATGACGCTCCACGCCGTTATCCCGGCGCTCGGCAAAGAGAGCCGCCCATTCCGCATTGCGTATATCGCGCCGATGGCCGACTTCGCTACATGGCGCGCAACAAACCAAAAAGGAGATTTTGATCTCAAAACTTTTGAACTGCATCTCCGGCCGGAATCTCCGCTGTCGGGACTGCGGCCGGGCATGACTGCCCGCGTCGAACTTCCGCAGTAAACACTGAAGAGAAATCGATGCCAATGAAAAAAAGAGTGTCTATGGAAAAGGTGGGGCAGGGTATGAAATTATTTCTTGACCGTCCCCTCATGCGCGTCGCGCGGAGAGAATGCGGGCGGATCGCGGCAAGAAAATCGCTCTTCTTGCTCATGATCCCTCTCCCCATTGTCATCTTCTTCCTCCTCGCGCTTATGTATCGCAATGGAGTTGTGATGGGCATCCCGGTCGCAGTCTACGATGCCGACCACAGCGAACTCTCGAGGATCGTAACCCGGTCCGTCGAATCAACACGGTCGATGAACATCGTCGCTTCAGTTCAATCCCTCGACGAGATCAAGGAGGAATTCCGGAAAGGCAATATCCAGGGAGCGGTCTGTATCCCTCGCGGCTTCGAGGAAGATGTGAAGCATGGCCGGCAGGCACGCATCATTTTCTACAAAAATTCGTTCAACCTCATTATCGGCAACACGCTCTTGAAGGATGGAACGGCGATAGTAAAAACCATTTCGGCAGGTGTGCTCATCAAAAAGTTCAGGTCGGCGGGAATGTCTTACGGTGGAGCGCTGGCGCTTGCGAACCCCGTCCGCCTCGAATCGGTACTCGCTCTTCAACCCGAGCTACAACTATGAAGACTACTTTGTCCCGTGTCTTGTCACCGCAGTGTTTCAAATGGTCGTGATGATCGCCGCCGTCCTCCTTGTGAGCACCGAATACCACGAGGGAACATTGGCCGAACTCTTCAGCACTGCCGGCGGGAACATCTCCGTCGTGATTGCGGGAAAAGCAATCCCGCATCTTTTCATCCACTTCGCTAACGCATTGTGCCTCATCGGAATTCTTTTTCCCCTCTTCGGCATTCCTCTTGCCGGATCTGTTGCGCTGACACTTGCTTATATGGTGGCAGGAATTCTGGCGTCGTTCTTTTTGGGATTCTTCATCTCGTGCCTCTTTCACGACCAACTCTTTGCGACAGAGCTGGGAGTTTTTTTGAACGCGCCCGCCGTCATCTTCAGCGGATATACGTTTCCCTTAGCCGGGATGCCGGCAGTGCATAGTGCTTTCGCGCGCATTCTTCCGTTCACGCATTTCTTCTCCGGCTTCATCAAACTTTATCAATTCGGAGCGCCGTTGGAGTACCTCACTCCTGAACTTTTTGTGTTGAGCATCTTTGTGGTGGTTTCGCTCGCGGGCTCGGCAGCGATCCTTATAGTACGAAGGCGCACGGCTGTGATGGCGGAAGAGAAACAGAAGGAGACCGTCGATGAAGAATAGAATGCATGGCTTTGTTGAGACGGTTCGGCGTGAAGCGGGCATCATCGCTCACGATAAGGATCTCATGATCGTCCTCCTTCTCGCGCCGATGTTCTACGCATTCTTCTACGGTTCGATCTATTGGTATAAGTCGGAGCGCGATATCCCCATTGTTGTCGTGGATCAAGATCATTCAGCGGCCTCTCGTGAATTTATACGCCGCCTTGATGCGCATCCGCTCCTCCGCGTCGAGGGCGCTTTCCCTGATATGGAAGAAGCGGAAAAACAGATCTACAGCCGCGCAGCTGAGGCCATCGTGTATATTCCCTCGGGTTTTGAGTCAGGAATGAAGGAACGGCGGGGAAGCGATGTGCGTGCCTTCGTTAATAACAGTCGTTTTCTTGTCGGAAACGATATCACGAAAGCGCTGAACGAAATCGCTTTTTCGTTCGGCGGAGAAATCCGTGCGAGCTCGCTCGAGGCAGCCGGAGTAGGCAAGCCGCAGACAGCACCGATGATCAATCCCATCGAACCGGAAATGATCCCTCTGTTCAGCACGACCGAGAGTTACGGCGATTTTCTTATTCCAGGATTGCTCGTCATCATTTTACATCAAACCCTCTTGATGGGGCTGTCTATGAGCATCGCCAAAGAACGCCATACCGGATCGCTCGGTGAACTCGCTGCTAAATCGAAAAGGAGCCTGGCGTCCGCAATGCTTGGAAAGGGAACGTTCTATCTTTTGCTATATTGCAGCTATACGTTCTTCTTTTTTGTCGTTCACTTTTCCCTGTTCCACGTAAGTCTCAAGGGAGACCTTGCCGCACTCGGCGTTCTCACGATCCTGATGTATCTTTCGGCAATTCTTATCGGAGGATTCGTAGCTTCATTTTTCCCGAACAAGATTGTCGCGCTTCAGTTCACGATTTTTACGACATATCCGATTTTTCTTCTCTCCGGCTACAGCTGGCCATTAGGATCAATGCCGCTCCCTGTACGTTCGCTGGCCCATCTCCTTCCAACGACTCCTTACCTGCAAGCATTTGTACGCATCACCCAAATGGGTGCGGGATGGCATCATATCCTTCCTGAACTATTTCAACTCCTTGGATTATTCGCTGTTGGATTGATCCTCGTTCTCGTGAGGATCCGCAGCATCGGCGCAAAAACTCCGGCAAGTATCAGCTAAGTTCAATCTCTACGTTCAATGACGCATTCATTCTCAGCTTGTTTGCATAAGGCGTTGAGATAAGTGATTAGCTGTCGGACACGTTATCCGGGAAATCGCGGCATGTGAAAACATTTGACGCGGTAGGTCGCAAGAGTTTCCGACAGCCCCTCAACCTGTAACACTCACGGCTTTATTCATAGAATTTAAGCTTTATGAATAGTATCTTATCTCTGTCTTCTTTCAAACATTTCAATCCTTTCAACAGGAGCCTGCGGAAAATGTATAAAAACATCTTAGCCAATTTCGTATTCATTGCGAGTTTTTTTTCGTCGAGTGTTTTCGGGCAATCCATGGTCACGCGGCCCCCGGCAATACCGCTTGTGACATGCGATCCGTATTTCAGCATCTGGTCGTTTTCCAATCATCCGGGCGACGATTATCCGCGTCATTGGACCGGAAAGACGATGGGGATTTGCTCGATGGTAAAAATTGATGGGATGAACTATCGGGTAGTAGGAAAAGATGATGACGATATTCCCGACTTTCATCTCGTCAGCACAACGATCCATCCAACGCAAACGATCTTTTTGTTTGAAGATGCCGGAGTGGAATTGAAACTTTTGTTTACGACTCCCCTGTTCCCCGACTCTCTCGATTTGATTTCTGAAGATGCATCATACGTAACGTGGCAGGTCAAATCGATCGATCATAAACCCCATCACGTCTCCATCTACATCGATAATAGTTCCGAACTCTGCTTGAACACCCCGGACCAGAACGTGACATTGGGAAGGCTCAACCTCGATGGCGTCGATGTGATGAGAATGGGGTCGTCCGATCAACCCGTACTGGAGAAAAAGGGGGATGATCTGCGAATCGACTGGGGATATGTTTACATGGCATCCCCAAAAGCGGAAAACCCGGCGACTGTTCTTGCTCCAGCCGATGAAGCGCGGGAAGCTTTTATCAAAACCGGCATTCTGCCAACGTCGGATGACTTCACCTTGCATCGTCAGGGTAACGACGGATGGCCGGTGCAGGCGTGCTCATTCGACCTTGGAAATGTGAACAGCGAAGTGGCAGAGAGGTTTATCCTTTTCGCCTATGATGACATCTACGCGATCGAATATTTCTACAGAAAACTTCCCGCATACTGGAAAAGGAACGGGAAATCTATCGGCGACGTGATCGCCGCGAGAATTGGTGACCACGACCGGTTGATGAAAGAGTGCAATTCATTCGATGACGAATTGCTCCGCGCGCTTACCGAGAAAGGCGGAGCGGAATATGCTTCCATCTGTGCTCTGGCCTATCGGCAGACGTTCGCAGCGCATAAGCTTGCCGTCGACATTGACGGCACGCCGATGCTCTTCCCAAAGGAGGATTTCAGCAACGGCTGCATCAGCACCGTCGATGTGATTTATCCTTCGGCGCCGTTCTTCATGTATTTCAACCGCACACTGCTCAAAGCTTTGATTGAACCTGTTTTCCGTTATGCTGAAATGCCGCGGTGGACGTTCCCCTTTGCACCTCACGACCTGGGCACATACCCGAAAGCAAACGGCCAGGTGTACGGCGGCGGAGAAAAGAATGAGACAGACCAGATGCCGGTGGAAGAATCGGGCAACATGATCATCCTCGCGTATGCCGTCTGCAAGGCCGAAGGGAGCGCGGACTTTGCAAAGAAGCACTGGAGTGTTCTCACGAAATGGGCGAATTACCTCAAACAAGAAGGGCTCGATCCGGCGAATCAGCTTTGCACCGACGACTTTACCGGCCACCTTGCCCACAACGCAAATCTTTCGGCGAAGGCGATCGAGGCGCTAGGATGCTTCTCGAAGATCTGCGAAATGGCAATGATGAATGACCGGGCCAAAGAATTCCGGGAGACTGCAAAAGAGTACGCGAGCGAATGGGAGAAGAAGGCGTTCGATCAAGATCATTACCGGTTGGCATTTGACAAGCCAGGCACCTGGAGCATGAAGTATAATCTCGTTTGGGACAAATTGTTCGGCCTCAATCTCTTTTCAAAACAGGTCTTCGGTAACGAGCTGGCCTTCTACAAAACCAGGATTAACAAATACGGATTGCCGTTGGATAACCGGGCGGACTTTACAAAACCCGAATGGATGACCTGGACCGCAACGATGTACGAGAATAACGACGATTTCAAGAGCTTCATGCACACGATCGTCGATTACTTGAACGAAACCCCCGATAGGGTGCCCTTTTCCGATTGGTATGAAACAAAGACCGCGCGAAAGGATGGATTCCAGGCAAGAAGCGTCGTTGGCGGAATTTTTATAAAGATGCTCGATAAATAATTCTTAGCACTTGTCGTTAATAAATAATCTTCGCCGCAAGCAACGAAGTTTTTGTCGTGCCAACGCACCCCTGGCTCCGGATTCTCCGAAGGAGTCCTTCAAATCCTCTTCCGAGAGAATGACGGCGTAAGCGTGTTCGTCTCCCCGTTACAAAGACAAAACGCCTGACCATAAGGCCGGGCGTTTTCGTTTGGACCGTCGTGCACAGCATTCGTCATAGCTATCTTTTCAATGCCGCTTTCGAGAAGAGATAATCCGGGATGCTGGCGTCGAGAACAATGGAGTCAACAAGAAACTCCGTTCCCTCCCCATCTTTGAGAACATCCTTATACAAAACCGACTTTGCCAGCCACCGGTTCTGAACCTTCATCACTTCACGCACATCCATCGTTTTCAATAGCTTTCCGCTCTCCGCGTAGAGATTTTCTCGCAGCATGACATACCGGTCTTTATCGACCCAGACACGCCGGTGGTGGTATGCAATATCTTCCTTCTTCGCCATGAGGTCGAGGATCCAGCAATCGCGCCCGCCAAGAGTATCTTCGGAGACTATCGTTGCCGAGTACAAATTCGGCAAGTGCGGGTCTTCCATCATGTCTTCGTATGATAGGTCGGAGCCCATGACCGATTGCCGAAGCAGGCTCCCCGAGATCATGATCGTTCGGTCGGTGGACGGAGAATAATCCCACAGCATGTCTTTGAGCTTCAACATCTTTGTTCCCTTTTCCCTCGCCGGAGCCAGAAATTCCGTGTACGATTCGCTTGTGCCGCGCTGCCACGATTTTGACTCCACCGTTCTCGTATCGCGGCGTCCGTGAATAATCATGCGAGAAACGACAATCTTATTCTCCGAGAACATGTTTTCATCGACTTTTTTCAGAATCTCGTTTCCGGACGGCTGCTGTAAGGATAAAGAAAAAGCGAACGTCGCGACGAGCAGGGGAAGTGAACGAATCATGTTTCAAGCTCCTTAAACAATTCTGATGTTTGTCGTTTGTAAATGCCGATGCCGGAAATTGCGGTCCCGAAAAACGTAGCGAGCAAACCTGGGAGAAAACCTATCACAAAGGTGATGGGGGTTATGCGCGCCCGGATAACGTTGGGAAGCATCATCGAACTATCTTTCAGCACCGATCCGATGTCTAATCCATGCACCTGGCCGTAATAGGCAATAGCCAGTCCAACCGCTGTGCCGAGGACGGAACCGATGAAACCGATCATCAGCGACTCGGCGAGCAATGAGAGGTAAATGTGTCTTTTGTCCTCTCCCACTGCCAGACGAACGCCGATCTCCCCGTACCGCCGCAAACTCCCCGTGAGCCCTGCGTTCCAGAGAACGATGGACATCGCGAACACGAAGATTCCAATAATGATGTCAGAGAACACTCCAACTAAATTGAGATATTCATCGAACCCGCCTGTCGTGCGAAGCGTTCCCATGACGGGCAAAAACTGATCTTCATCTTTTGCCGCAGACTCGGCTGGGATCTTTCTGCGGAGATTGAAATCTGCGGTCACTGCGTTCGCCCGCTCCTCGTGATAAATATCGTCTGCAAAGAATCCCAGAATTTCTCCAGCCCCTTTCTGAATATCCAGGGCTTGCTGAATGTCTGAGATGTCTGCAATCATCATTCCCTTATCCATTGCGACAATCCCAAACCGGACCATGCCGACCACGACAAAGTTGGTGATGCTCATACTCCCGTACATCGTTCGAGCTGATCAGGGTTGCAGTGTCGCCCGGCTGGATTCGGAGTTTGCCGGCGAGTTCTTCGCCGACCAGCATCTCCCCGGATTTTTGAGGAATGCGACCTTTGACGATCGCGTGCCGGATATTGAGAATTTTTTGTTCAGGGCTGCCGGCAGTAAGAAGATCGACCGCCAATCCGCTCACGGGAGCTTGTGCCCTGGTTTCCCCTTTCTCGTCCGGAATATCAAGGAGTCCTCCGAATCTGATGCGCGGTGTCCAGAGAAGATCCGGATAATCATGCTTCAGTTCGGCGATCAGCGTATCGATTCCCAGCAGTCCGAGATCGTTGGGAATTTGATCCGCTTCTTTTGCGTAGGCCCGCGTCATCACGCAGACGTGTCCCGTGCTGTAGTGTGCCGTCGATTGAATCATCGATGAGACCATTCCATTCATCCAAGCGTGCAGGAATACGGTCAAGACAACGCCTGCCAGAACCGTGAGGAGGGGAAAGAGGGATCGAGAACGATCGCGCAAGAGACCTTTGAGAAGAAAGGAGATCATGAGAGCTTCCCCCGTAGAGCATCGGTTGGTTTAAGGTCTGCGATTCTCCTCGTCGGCAGAAAACTGACAATCGTCGTTACAAAGCAGACCAGGAGCGTGGTACCGGCGATAAGGGCGGGAGAGTACGTCGGAAAGAGTCTTTCGCCGATGGCAAAGCCGAAGCTATCAGCCTTGGCGGGGATTGCGAACCCTTTGTCCGCAATGTACGCCAGCAAAGGAGTTCCATAGAGTGCCCCGACAAGCGCGGCAAGTAAGCTGTGAAGAGCACCTTCCAGCGTGAACAATTCAATAATTCTTGTCCTCGTCATACCAAGAGCCATCAATGTTCCCATCTCTTTTCTTCGGCGCCAAATTGAGAGGACCTGCGTATCGAAAATTGCCAGCATTGCAAGAAACAAAAGGAGAAAATACATGATGCTGGCTTGCACGCTTTTCATTCTTACCATTGCGTGCAGGTCCTGCAGAAGGAAATTGAGATTCTTGAATTCCCATCCGGGTATGTTGTCGACCGGGGCAACACCATTTTTCAGCACGACGATCGTCGCCTGGCCGGCCATGCGCGTGAATTGCTGCAGCTGATCCAGAGGAATCCAAATTTGTTCATTGTCAATATCCTGCACCGTAGTGCTGAAGACTTCCACAATTCTGACATCCCGTGCATCGAATGTGCCGTGAACATCCCTCCATTGAACCGTCACCAGATCTCCTTTTTTCAAGCCGGCACTCTTGGCCATTCTGCTGCCGATGAGGCCGGGGATACCATCGGGACCGGCTTTTAAGAGAGACGATGGAAGAGATAAGATTGTTTGATCGGGGTCGATCCCCTTGAGAATGATGGAGCGAAACCGTCCCTGGGGATAGATTGTCGCCGTCCGGATGAGAATCGGCGTCGCGGCCTTTTCTCCTATCATCGCCCGAAGCTGCGGTTGAACCGGTGCGTGGGCGTCCTCCAGAGAGAGCGGATCGTACGGATCGTAGGCCTTTTGCCAATATTGACCGCCGCCGTACAAAGCATCGATGGTTGCACGTTCCGCCTGATCATTCAACCCTGCATAAAATCCTTGCAAGGAAATGATTGCTACGAACGCGAAAGAAAGAGCAACGACATTAAGCCAGGTTCGAAGACCTGCGCTAAGAATATTCCTAAGGGCAAGTTTAAGTATCAGCATAGCACACCTTACCTTGGAAGATTGTTTTCGACGATTTCGTCTTTGGAAATTTTCCCATCGACAAGCGTGATTTTTCGTCTTGAGGTAGCCGATAACTTTTTCGTCGTGAGTGGCAAAGACAAATGTTGTTTTAAGCTCCTCGTTCAACTTCACCATTGTTTTCATAATATGATGAGAATTCGCCGCATCGAGATTGGCGGTTGGTTCATCCGCCAGGACAATCTCCGGCTTTTTTACTACCGCTCGTGCAATCGCGACTCGCTGGCTTTGTCCTCCCGAAAGCTGAGAGGGCTTGGAGTTTGCGCGATCGGACAGTCCAACCCATTCCAGCGCTTCCTCGACGAGCTGCTTGCGTCGCGACGATTCTATGCCTTGCAGCAGTAATGGAAATTCAACGTTTTCGTACACCGTATAGACCGGGAGCAAATTGAACGTTTGAAAAATGAAGCCGATGTGATTATTGCGCAGGCTCGCGGCCTCTCTGTGTGAAAGAGATTCAATTTTTCGCCCCAGCACTTCCGCAGTCCCGTTCGTTGGCACGTCAAGAGATCCCATAATGTTGAGGAGGGTCGTCTTGCCGGAACCGCTGGGGCCAACGAGTCCAAGAAATTCCCCTCGCATCACCGAAAGGGTAATATGATCTAAAGCGTTCAGGGCTGTCGATCCAAGGGAATAGATTTTATCGAGGTCTTTAATTGCTATCAGAGTTGGATTCTGCATAAGTCTTTCCGCTTCTAGTTTTTTGAGGAATCTCTCGACTGCGCAACTGCACCATTGCCATCATCTTAATGATTGAACACGGCCATAATCTGAACCCCTGTACCTGCAAACGGATTTGCGCCCGTTTGATTGCTATAGAGCTGGATGTTTTTCGGATCCCAAAAACCTATGAGATAAAAACTCCAGTTATCGTACGTCCGCTGCCATGTCATTAAGCGATACCAATCACGGTTATTCCAGTCTCGATAAAACATCGCCGATACTTGATCGACAACACCGATTGGGTAGCTGAGCGATAGTGCAGAAAATTCGTGGCCTACGGAAGAGGCGAACGGTTCGCGCGGATTGTCTGACCTAAAATATTCGGTTGCAGCGTACAGACCGTTTCCGGCCGCAAATGTGTAATCAGCACCCACCGTCCACAGCCGCTGGTATTGCATTTGAAGAAAGTTGTTCTCTTGACGAATCAGCACCGCTTCAAACCAGACGCCGATGCCGACATCCCATTTCCCATCCAGGCCTAACCGGTCTTCCGGAGCGATGAGACTGCTCGTGTCTATTGGCACCGGTATCAATGAACTCAAATCGGCCCTGCGGTGATGGTACGTAACGGCTAACTCACCGGTCCACAACGGCAACTGAACTCTCCCCCCGTATTCTGAAGTCTTCTTCTCAGTCGGCGTCAACTCCCACCCCTTTGTGTCGTTGTTGCCGTAGAGATCCCACAGCCAGATGTTTGCATTATTCAGGAATGTGTACCGCGCAAGCACGGCATAAACTCCGTCCGTCAGCTGCAGCGGATCACGCGGGTCGACCCGGTCAAACCACATCAACGGCCGAAAGATCATCGCAGAGCCGAAATTGATTTTCTGCAGACCGAGCCTAACTTCGAACTTCTCCGTCGATAGCCTGACCCACCCACGGTACGGTTTTACTTCTTCGTCATAGGAGGCAAGTTCATCTTTTGCGTATCGAGCTGTCGCAAAAGCATTCAATGAAAGTTCCATATTAGCATCGAATTGATCGCTGATTTTTCCCCCCAGAAGGAGGTCCGGAATATAACGGAGGCCTCCGACAGCACCGGTCGAACTATCGTGGTTGGCACTCATCCATCCCGATGCCTGGCCGTGCAGATCCTCGGTCTGCGAAAGAGCGGTCCGACCACTACAAAAGAGAATCACACAACAACCGATCAATCTGATTTTTGATGACACGGGGTATTCTTTCTCGAGTTGCTTACCGGGTATTCAAAGCGTTTTCACCATCGACACTCAATCGATTGATTTTTCCCATCGTGAAAGAAGTGTCTCGATAAGATGGTCTTTGATCGCATCGATCGGAAATAGCTCGGGTGCAACGGTGTAATTCGCCACGACCCCATCGAAGACAAACATGAGAAGAAAACAATCCAGCTCGGGTTTGTCCGATCCTAATTGTTTGATAAGCTTGCTGAGCCGAACGAACGCGAGCTCAAAGTACTGTCTCCCCTTCTTCTTCATGAGCTTTCGGTATTCCTCGTCGAGGCTCAGCTGGAGCGAAAGCCGGACAAGCAGAGGTTTGGTTTTAATCAAGTCAAGCCAAGAACTGACAAGCGAAATGAATCTCTCCCTCGCAGGCCGCGAATCATTGTCCTGGAAAATTTCAGGGAGGATATGCTCAATTTCATCATCAAAAATCGAGAAAAGAACATCCTGTTTTGTCGCAAAATGCGTGAAGATAAGACCCTTTGAGATATGGGCTTTTTTTGCGATCGCCTCTGTCGTTGTTGCCGAGTAGCCATGCTTAGCAAAGAGCTCCAAAGAAGCAGACAAGATAGCTTCCCGAGTTTTTCCCCTCATTTTCTTCGATATTTCTTTAGATCTTGGGGACATAACTTCCTCTTAAATGCAATTATTGACTGACTGGTTAGTTAATGATAAAAAAACGGAAATGAAAAGTCAAGTTAAATCTCTGCTCGTCAATGTCCGCCCACTTTGGGACTCGAGAATTTTTTTCTTGACAAGTGAACCTCCAAGTATTATATTCAACCAAAAGGTTGAATAATAATGCATGCACATTTGGACCAGACATTGATGGCGCTCGCCGACCCGACGCGGAGGGCAATCCTTAAACATCTTTCGCGGAAGGAGGCGCGCGTGACGGAAGTCGCACGGCCGTTTGCCATGTCGCTCAACGCGGTTTCAAAGCACATTCTCATCCTTGAACGTGCCCGGCTCGTACATCGACGACGGCAGGGACGGGAACATTTCCTTTCAGCGAACCCGGAGCCTCTCAACGAAGCTGCTGACTGGATAGACGAGTACCGTCACATGTGGCAAGAACGGCTCGACCGACTCGACGATTATCTCAAAGAACTTCGGGCAAAAGAGAAGAATGATAATCAATCAAAGGAGAAAAGGAATGGCCGAAAGAAAATCTGACGAGAAAAGCGTCAAAACCACAGGCATGAGGGATCCGATCGTCATCACACGCATCTTCGATGCACCGCGAGAACTCGTATGGAAAGCCTGGACCGACCCCAATCACATCATGCGCTGGTGGGGACCTAAACGGTTCACCTCCCCCTCCTGCAAAATCGACTTCCGCGTTGGAGGCAAGTATCTCTTTTGTATGCGATCGCCGGAAGGTAAAGATTTCTGGAGTACGGGCGTCTATCAGGAAATCATCCCGCTGGAAAGGATTACCTATTCCGATAATTTTGCAGATGATAAAGGCAACGTCGTTCCGGCATCATACCATGGATTGCCAGGAGAAAACTGGCCTGAGAAAATAATTGTGACGGTGACGTTCGAGGAGCTCGCAGGCAAAACCACGATGACCCTTCGAGCTGTCGGTTTCCCCGCAGGACGGATGAGCGAGATGGCGAATGCGGGCTGGAACGAATCGTTCGACAAGCTATCTCAAAGTCTGAAATAAATTTTAATGGAGGAACGATCATGGCAAAGAATAACCGCGCAGTCGTTGCAATCGAACCCGGGAAGCAAGAGATTGTTATTACCCGCATGTTCGACGCCCCGCGCGATCTCGTGTTCAAGATATTCACAGATCCAAAGCATATACCGCAATGGTGGGGGCCGAGATATCTTACTACGAAAGTCGAGACAATGGAGGTGAAATCAGGCGGAAGATGGAGATTTGTCCAACACGATGCCGACGGCAAAGTGTTTGCTTTTCATGGGGTGTATCATGAGATCACGCCCCCCGAAAGAATTATCGATACATTCGAGTTTGAGGGACTTCCGGAAAAGGGGCATGTTTCTCTTGAGACCCTGACGTTTGAACTATTACCCGGTAACCAGACAAAGCTCACAACCGTAGCCGTCTTCCAGTCGGTTGCGGACCGCGACGGCATGGCACAGTCCGGAATGGAAATGGGCATCAATGAGACGTATGACAGGCTCGACGAACTTCTTTCCAAAGAAATCGCACGTTAATAAATGGGAGATAATCCATTACCCATCACCGTCTTCATGTTCGCCATAAGCACTATTGAAAGGATACAACATTGAGAACTCTTTTCTCGTTTGAGATGATATCGCTCGACGGTTTCTTTGAGGGGCCGCAGCGGGAACTCAATTGGCACAATGTGGACGAAGAGTTTCATGAATTCGCCGACCGCCAGCTCAGCACGGTGGATACTCTCCTGTTTGGACGAGTCACGTACGAGATGATGGCAAACTTTTGGCCGACCGCGGTTGATAGCGACCCTCTCATAGCAAACAAAATGAATAGCCTGCCGAAGCTGGTCTTCTCAAGAACACTGGAGAAGGTTGAATGGAATAATTCAAAATTAGTTAAAGGGAACATGGCTGACGAAGTCTTACAATTAAAAAACAAGCCGGGAAAAGATATTGCGCTTCTTGGAAGCGCCGCCGTTTTGTCTGCACTCATGGAGGCAAACCTGATTGACGAACATAGGCTGATGATCGCTCCTACGATTTTGGGCTCCGGTAACCCCCTCTTCAAAAATATGGAACGGAGACACACGCTGAAACTGTTAAAAACAATGACGTTTAAATCGGGAAACGTCTTACTGGTTTACCAGCCCAAAGCAAAAACGCTGCCGCCTGACCGGCCGCTCAAGCATTGGCAAAAGAAGTGGACAATTGAACCTTAAGATTGCTTTGCCAAATTTGTAATTACAAAAAGAAAGGGAATAGTTATGAATCAGTCGAAGGTCAATGCAATATGGGAACCCATGGCACCGCGTCTGCTGAGTGCGCTCCGCATTGTAGCCGCTATTATGTTCATGCTCATCGGAATGATGAAACTCTTCGCTTTTCCGGTCGGAATTTTTCCGAACGGCGGAACTGCCCAACTCATGTCCGAGATCGGGCTCGCCGGAATCCTTGAAACATTCGGCGGTGCGCTTTTGGTGCTCGGGCTCTTCACACGCCCCGTCGCCTTCCTCTTGGCGGGCGAAATGGCAGTAGCATACTTCCAGGGGCATGCTTCTCATGGAATCTGGCCGATGCTGAACGGCGGTCAACCCGCCGTGCTCTATTGTTTCATTTGGCTTTATCTCTCCGCTGCCGGTGGGGGATCGTGGAGCCTCGACGCAATGAGAGGCCGGTCATCAAAACGAATTGCATGAAAGAAACTAACCATGGAAGAAGGTTGGAGTCAAAGTTTGGACAAGCTCGATGCGCTCATCGCATCCCAATCGACAAGCCGAACAAAATAAACAGAAAAGTTTTTCACTGAAAGGGGCGATCATACCGGACCGTTTGAGAGTTTGTCACAACGACCCAGCAATTATTGAGGAGAAGCACAATCATGAAAGAAACAAAAGCCGCAGCGCCGAGTACTGCCGACCGTGAAATTTCCATGACCCGGACCTTCGATGCACCACGGGAAACCGGGTGAGCCGTCGTACTTTCAGGTAACGGTGATATTCGACGACATGGCCGGGAAGACCAAACTTACGATAACGATGCTCTTCACGACGGCAGAGGAACGAAATCAGGTGGCCGGAAAATATGGGGCAGTAGAAGGATTGAAACAAAACATGGATAAGCTTGCCGGATATTTGACGAAAATGTAGAGAATGAAGTACTTCATAACAACAATGTGCCAGTAATTTTCAAAAAAAGAAAATGAAAAAAGACCAGGTTATCATCGAACGAACCGTTAATGCACCTGTCGATAAAGTGTGGAAGGCTATTACCGATAAAGATCAAATGAAGCAATGGTATTTCAACGCGTTAGATGATTTTAAACCGGAGGTAGGCTTTCAAACCCAGTTCAATGTCCGGAACGGCGGCAAAGATTATCTGCATATATGGAAAGTCACAGAAGTCAGACCGGGCAAAAGAATCAGCTATGAATGGAAGTTTGGAGGGTTTCCCGGAAATTCATTGGTGACATTTGAACTCACTGCCGCAGGGAAAAAAACGAAAGTGAAACTCACTCACGAAAATATAGAGACATTCCTTCCCGAGCGCAATCCGGCACTGGCGAAGAAGAATTTCGAGGAGGGATGGACGTCCTTGATCGGCAGCTTACTGAAAGGCTTTGTTGAGAAATAGCCGGAAGCTTTGGGACTGGATCAAAACATGAATAAGCTCAGCGAAAATAATTATTGGATCGCTGGTAGTTTTAACGCTTTGTGCCTTCGCGTCTTTGTGGCAGCATTTCGACCAAGTTTCTATAAGTGGTCTCAAAAATAAAAACATGGGGATTGCTTCGTCTCCCGACAAAGGGCGTCGGGATTCTCCCAATGACACCTGCAAGTGTTTTTGAGATAGGTTTTAGTTGTTTTCTGCCGGAGCGTCCAATTCCAGTTTGACGATCGTATCGACCTTGTCCTGTTGATCGGCCGGCATGCGCAGCACCAGTCCATCCGAATTCTGCTCTATCTTCACCCGTCCCCCGGTCAACGATGCGCTTGAGATGATCTTCCTTGTGAGCGGCGGAAGATCGATGCGATCTCCGTTCCACTTCTGAACATGCAGGTAAACAATATTTTCCTTCCGCGTCGAACCACCCCATGTGCCGTTGCGGAACGGACCGCCGCGCGTTTCATAAATACTCTCTCCGTATTTGGTCAACCATGTGCCTATTTCTTTCAGCACTTGTACCTGCCGCGGCTCAATCTCGCCGTTCGGCATAGGGCCAACATCGAGCAATAGATTACCGTCGCCGGTAACACACTGCACAAGAATTCCTATACAGTCGGAGGAAGATTTGAGCGTATCGTTTGGCTTCCACGACCACTGCGTACCGATGGTCATGCATGTTTCCCACGGAATTTGCGTGTTGTATATTCCGATCTGCTGTTCCGGCGTGGCAAAGTCTGCATTCGGACTGATCTGCGTTTTAGCATCATAGTATCCTTGAGTCTCGATATCCAGACGATTGTTAATGATGATCTGGGGTTGTAAGGCGCGAACAAGATGGTAGGTTCGTTCTTGATCCCAGGGAGACGGCCCGCCTTCTGCATCGAACCATAACACATCGATTTGCCCGTAGTTTCCAAGCAACTCTGAAAGATGAGTTTGCATCCGTTTCACATACTCGGCATTGCGCTCCGTCCTGCAATCAGGGTCGCGCCAGTCCATGGGAGAATAATACCAGCCGATTTTAACTCCGGCCTCATGGGCGGCATCTGCAAGTTCCGCACACACGTCCCGCTTGAAGGGAGTGCTTCCGATGTTGTAATCATCCACTTTTGTATGCCAGAGACAGAACCCGTCACAATGCTTCGCTGTAAGCACCATGTATTTCATTCCGGCAGATCGGGCTATTGCGACCCATTGCTTTGCATCGAAGGCAACGGGATTGAATTGTTTATAGAGATTGTCATACACATCGACGGGTATTTCACCGGTACCGGTTTTCTCAATCCCCCGCCGCAATCCACCGCGGGACCAGCTGATCTCAGTCCCCTTAAGACTGACCGGTCCCCAGTGAATGAACATCCCGAACCGCGCTTTGCGCCACCATTCCAGCCGGTGTTCTTTCTCCTGGATTGCTTTTTGGAGAACAGAATCAGTTTGTCCAACCATGCTTAGCGGAAGAATGACAGAGACCAATGCAAAAGAAACTGCAATCATTATTGCGGCCCGTCTGAAAGAAATGGATTTTCGCATGATGGGTTTCTCCAATATATGTGATGAACTTTCCACCTGTACTGCCGCAAGGAGTTATCGGCAAAAGACGTTCGGTAGACGGGAATTAATATAAGTAAATGGTGAAAAAGATACATTTGAGGCTTGAGCCGAGGAACATTTCTAAGAACAAAGTTATTGCAGGGAGCGAAGCGACGCAACGCTTTCCATTAAGCAAAGGGATTGCTTCGTCGCTTCGCTCCTCGCAATGACATTAATCTTCAAAAGACCCCACTACTCGGAAGATAGGTATTTGACATTCACTCCAAAAAGCCTTAGCATACTGCCAAATAATTTTAGCGGACTCAAATCCGCGAGAGTTCTACAATATTTTCCATTTTCAACTTCTACTACTAAACAGGAGAAGGAACGACGATGAAATTCATGATTCCCATACTTTTCACCTGCCTTATGGTTCTCTATCAACCCGTTGTTGCGGACGACTTCCCTACGCTGCCGCTGGGCGCCGCAGCCCCCGAATTCAATCTCCCGGGCATCGACGGGCGCAACTGGACGCTCAAGGATTTTGCGGATGCCAAAATTCTTGTGGTCGCATTTACCTGCAACCACTGTCCGACGGCACAATATTATCAAGAACGCATCAAGCAAATCGTCAACGACTACAAGAGCAAGGGCGTCGCACTGGTCGCCATCATGCCGAACGACCCTAAATCCGTGCGTCTCGACGAACTGGGCTGGACCGACCTGAGCGATTCTTTTGCCGAGATGAAACTGCGGGCGAAAGAAATCCAATTCAATTTCCCCTACCTTTATGACGGTGAAACCGAAGAGGTCTCGCGCGCGTATGGTCCCGTGGCTACGCCGCATGTGTTCGTTTTCGATGCCGATCGAAAACTCCACTACGTTGGTGCAATCGACAACTCGGAACGCATTCAGCACGTGACGAAAAATTATTTACGCGACGCACTCGATTCCCTTCTCGTCGGGAAAGAACCCCCGGTACCACAAACCAAAGCGATCGGCTGTTCCATCAAATGGGCGGGCAAGGAGGATTTGGTGAAAGCGTATTTGGAGAAGCTGGACGAAGAGCCCGTGTTGCTGTCAAAAGCAGACACGACGGCGTTGCGGGAGCTGAGGAAGAACACGTCCGGAAAATTCCGGCTTGTCAATTTCTGGGCCACGTGGTGCGCCCCGTGTGTCGCCGAGTTTAACGAGTTTGTGACCGTGAACCGAATGTACCGCCACCGTGACTTCGAGGTCGTGACCGTTTCCCTCAACCAACCTGATGAAGAAAGTGAGGTACTCGAGTTCCTCAAGAAGGAACATGCCTCAAACCGCAACCTCATTTTTGCTTCGGGTGAGAGAGACTCATTGATCAATGCGTTTGACCCTCGGTGGCCGGGAGCAGTGCCGTATACGGTGCTTCTCGATCCCGACGGAAAGGTCATTTATCACGAAGTGGGGAGCGTCGACATCCTTGCCGTGAAGCGCGCTATCCAGAAAG
Organism: uncultured Bacteroidota bacterium; assembly: GCA_963772165.1. Lineage (GTDB taxonomy): Bacteria > Bacteroidota > Ignavibacteria > UBA10030 > UBA8401 > JAGVPT01. The sequence continues at coordinate 65,633 of CAVYWA010000012.1, forward strand.
GGATGAATGAGCGCAAGCCATGGTAACGGAGAGTCTTTTATAGAAGGCATCCAAAAAGTCTCTGCTCCCCGCGCTATAACTCGCCCCGTATCGGCGGGGCGGGCGCGCTGAGGTTCAGCATTGTTCACACCTAAATGAACCGCTTTAACCGGATCCACATCTCGTTGAGCGAAGCTTTAGGCTTCTTACACAAATATATCTCAGCATCGTACGCATAGGGATTTTTGAAATAAGAAACCCGCACAACGTTGTCAAAAAACTGTTGCAAAAATTGGCCGTCGTATCCAACCGCTAGCACTACATCGCCGGAATAATTGCGCGGTCCCCATATCCAGTAATTATTCCTCGGACAGATTGCGTTCGGGAGACCATGCTTTGGTCCGAAGTGGTCAATCGCCCCGGCTATGCCGTACCATGAAGCGAGGATCGCGCACTCTTTCTTTTCATTCTCAGGCAGCGCATCGTACGTCGTGGCTACCGAGTCTACCAGTCCTTCCCAGCCCATACGATACACAAAATGGATTGGCAACACATCCCCCTCCCCTTTTTCCATTCTGACTGAATTCCAAAGGCCGAGGCTCTTCGCGTACAAAACAAATTGCGGCACCGGCAGTATCGGTACCGCGAGGGGCATGAGTACGGTCCCCGAAATGATCATCGCCGAACCTATGGCCCACTTGGGCCAACTGACACGATAGTTCAGGGAGAACCGTTCAACCGCGACCGCGCCGGAACTAAGGAGGAGTGGAAAAATAGGAAAGACATAGTAGGTTTTGGAATTCTGAACCATATAAACGAAGAGGAAGATAACCGCCAGCCAGCCGAGGAATCGAAACTCTTTCGTTTCTTTCCTGAGGAGCAAATACAGCAATCCGGACAGCCAGAGCGGAAGGGTAAACGGATTCAGGTTGATGGCCAGCTGCGACAAGAATGCCAACGGTGATAAAGAAAGATTTTTGAACTCCGAGGCATTATGCATGAATGCAATTGTCGGCCAACCGTGGTCAATCTGCCACATCACATGCGGCAGAAAGATCACAAAGCTTATGAGCCCGCCGGCATACAACCAGGGGGTTCGTAGCACACTCCAGCGTTTTGTTATGATGAGAGAAAGCAGCGCCGAAAATCCGAGGACGAGGAACGTATACTTGTTCAAAAGTCCTGCACCAGACACGAACGCCGAGTGTAATCCATTTTTGCGGAGAGGGGGCAGCGATTGTTTTTGTCAACAAATAAATAAATGCGGTACAGAGCATGATGTCGACCGGATTCATCGAAAAGAAACTGCTCATGGCTGGAAACGCGGATGCGAAGCAGATCGACAGCGCCGCAAGGGATTTGGCCAACTTACCTCCTCCAAGAGTTCCGGCAATTTTAGCCGAGAGCAACACGGTGATCGCTCCGGCAAGTCCGGATAAAAATCTGAGGCCGAAAATTGTCTCTCCAAAAATCCACCTTCCCGCCAACGTTAACAAAGCAACCAGGGGAGGATGGTCCACATACCCAAAATCGAGATGCTTGCTGCACGCGAAATAGTAAAGCTCATCGCCATAGAATCCATATTGCCCCGCTGTCACAAGAGTCAAAAGAAGGAAGCAAAATGCTGAAAAATATGGAACGGTGATTCGATCTCGAAGAGACTCACGGATTTTGATAATATTCATAGACCTGCTTAACGATTGGTGGCGCGCAGACTGATTGCGGCTGCACAAAAACTTACCCTTTATCCGGTTCAAATCATATACCGTTACGCAGCCATTAAATTAATAAGCTGCAGGGTGGGAGTCAAAAAATTAAGCCGTGACGACCAATCAGCCTGGGTGAAACGAATTTGTTCCTATGATCCGTCCTCTTTTCGTCCTTTTACAAGCGATGGAAAATAAAGCTCAATGCACCGAAAAATCAGCCATATTACAATATAATTAAACGAAATCGGGCTTCAATTCGTCTAATTTTGTAACAGGGCTAATTCCAACTCACTGCCGGTATCAATAGCATGGAAGATTTACGGTTCAATCGGCTCACTGTTGCGGTGCTTCTCTCGGCATATCTCGTCACGGGAATTCTGAGCCCGACAGTTCTTCTTGGGCAGGCGCTCTTTTTTTTAAAAATCGACAATTCCATTTCAGTCCGGAACGACCGGAGCATTGCTCTCGACGAGCGTCCTTACTGGACGTCTCACAAACATCTTGTCTCAACAGAACAGTTTTCCAACGATCACACCCTCAGCATAACCGGCCCCTGGATCAGCGTCATCACTCCGAAACGCTCCATTCAAATCCAGACAACATTTCTTCCAACGCCGGCATATCTCTCTCCCCAAAACGCTCTTCGTGCACCACCTCTTTCGTAGTCTCAGAAACCCATTTGAAACATTACTGCAATCTGCCCGTCGGGAAAAGTTTTCCGCGGAGCGGAACATCCATTCACATTCATTTTAAGGAACGGACTATGAAAGGGCTGCGAAATATTTCGCTTGTGCTCCTTTTGGCAGGTGCTGCGACAATGATCTCAGGATGCAGCAGCGGGCCGAGCGCCGATGAATTGGCACAACTCGACCAACTCAAATCCGAAGTAGAGTCGCTAAAGAAGGAAGTTGCGGCACAAGAGGCCGAAAAGGCAACGCTTGAAGCACAGATCAAACAAAAGAAAGACGACCTCGCGACCGCAGAGAACAATCAGAAGTTAACGCGGGAGCGGCTCTCAAGCCAGCATTGACGTAACTATAACTTACACATGAGGAGAATATCATGAAACACAGGATTCTAACCCTCGCCGTCTTCCTTCTTGCTGTCGTGGCCGTCTCACAAGCACAGCAGAATCTCTCGAAAGAAGAATGGCAGAGGCAAATTACAGAATACACGTCGCAACGGGACAATCTGAAAAATCAACTCGCAGCGCTGACGAAAGAGATTGACGGATTACGCTCAACTCTCGCCAGCCTTGATAAGCAAATCCAAACGGTAAGGGATGAGACGCTCGCATTAACGGGTGCGACTGACGCAACTCGAAAAGAATTCGAACAACGGCTGCAAGGCCTCGAAGACCGCGTTGCTGCATTGCTGCCCCTCTCCAATCAGGACCTCTACGTCCGTAGATTCGAAGTTGATTCTGCGCAGACAATGAAAGACAATCTCATGAAGGAACGTATTGCAGCTGCAGAGCGCTACTACATACGTCTTCAGAATATTCAAAGCAAGATCGACAACCTCCGGGCCACGCTAGCCAGTGTGAAATCGATGGAAGCATCGGAAGAACATTATGTCGTGCGTTCCTGGTCGAAATACCATGATTGCCTCTGGAATATATCGAAGAAAAAGAAGATCTATGACAACCCGTTCCTGTGGCCGAAGATCTGGCAAGCCAACAGAGATCAAATCAAAGATCCTGACATCATCCGGATTGGCGAACACTTAAAAATCCCGCCTACGGGAGGATTGACAACTGCGGAGAAAAATGCGGAGCGGGATTACTGGAGCAAACGACACACCTAGGATAAATTTTCCATCTCAGGCAGACTCGACAAAGAACGCCCTCCATGATCCATTTATGGAGGGCGTTGTTTTTCCAATGCAACATAGTGAGATTGACAAAACCAGCTCTTAAGCCGGCAGATCAACAACCGAACGGAGATCTGAATTTTCGCAAGGCGCTTCCTTATTCTCTCTCTCGTTCTCGAGACCGCTGGTTTGCTCTTCCCCGATTTTCTTCGACTCTTGTTCTTTGCCGCGCTCTCTGGTTTGCGCGCACCGCAGCACGCCGTGCGTACGGCGACCGCGACCTGTATCCTCTTGGAAAAGCTGCCCTGCGGATAGCCGTTGTCTTAACAACAATTGCTACATGGTTGCTGTATGCTGCGAAGAGGACCGGATGATATGGATGATAGTACGATGGATAGTACCCATAGTGGTACGGACTAAGCCAAAACCGATGCGGATGCCACAAATACGCCCACAGCACAACATCCGCGGGCACCCAAGCCCCCGTGTAGTAGACTCCGGGCCCGTAGAATGCAGGCTCTCCATAAACAATGACGTTCGCGGAATTATATCCCCTCTCTATTTCAATCGTGGCGATTTCTTGATCAGCTCCGGTACTATCCATCACCGTCAATGAAAATCCGCGCATGTTGCCTTTTCCATATTCGGTGACATGGATATAATCAACATTACCGGTGCCATAAAGGTCAAGATTATTCACCGACCCTGGCGCATTCAATTTTTGCTCTATCTCTGCCGCGTTTTTGCTTTGTTTCACAATCTCCGTGACTGCCTGCAAATCAAGTCCGGCTGCGGCAGGTGTCGAGGTTGTCGTCACTGTTTGATCCCGTGCTGCACTCTGCTGCCGACCGCACAAGATCATCATTGCTACAAAAAGAAAGGGAAGGGAACCAAACGATAATCTCTTCATGAAAAACTCCGGGAAAATTAATTGATAAATTAAATAGTATGACCCTTTACAAGCGGGCTGCGTCAAAGACTTGCCTTGCATCATTTCAAAGCAAACGGATACGGATAGTGAGAGCGAGGCATGTTGTGTTATCGCTGCGTTCTACGGCGTCCAAGATTACCTCCGCTCTTATGAAATATCCTACTGGAAATTCCGGCCCATATAGTTAGATTCCTTCCCGGGGAAAAAGTTTCATCAGCGTTTGGATGAAATTTATAAGGACGCAAACGCTACTTCGAATAAAAAGGGCGAGCCCGAATCTGGTTCGCCCTTTTTTACCACGCGAGTTCTCCGCTGCCGGATCATCACATCCAAGAACAAGCTTTTCTCAATAGCAGCGAACGAACCGCTTTCATAGCAAAATCACAATATGTCGATCGGGAACAGGATTACTTCACAACCACTATTCGACGGTCTCCATCGCGCATAATAATAAGGTACTTCCTGCTGTCCTGGTTGAACTCCACGGTGCTGAATTCCGAGACCGTAACGGAAAGTGTTGACGTCGCGTAAAGAAGTTCCTGGATCACCGCCGCCGGAATCACAGCTTTTCCGGAATTGTTTGCCAGGAGCAACGTGTACCCGGTGTCTATCTGTATCGGCCTCTCCGGGCCTCCATCATGAACCCCGGGCACACCGTCGTCCCTCATCCTTATTCCGGAATCATATGAAGCAAATCCATCCGGACCGAAAACGATCACCGGTGTGATACGAATAAGAACGCCGGCGACAGGGTTTCCCCCCGACCACGAGAGCGCAAGATCGCTGTCTGCGTTTACCTGCTGACCATTCGCCTGACTGGTGATGTTGATGAGAGCCGGCGGAGATGTGATAGAGACCTTCGCTGCGGAAAACGACGACGAGCCGGTGATTTCAAATTCATAGCTCGTGCTTGCCACAAAACTTACCCCGGCGTTTGCATTGCCGAACAAATGCGGGAAGAGAGAGTAGAACGTTCCACCAAAGAAATGATGAATTTTCTCGAACTCTTCGTGATTGCCGGAATAATTCAGATAAACCAAGCCGATGTCTTCCGCGGCATGGGACCATCGGGGTCCGGGCGCTTTCGCAAGCGTGTCGAAGATGACCACCGACGCATCTCCCAGCCGTTCCGAGTCTTGAGCGACCGGTCCCACGAATGGATTCCATCCGATATAAAATACTCCGTCACTGCTGTCGACGGGAACGCCGGAAAGGTGTGCGACCGTCAATTCATCGACGGCAATCGAAGTGCCGACCGAACTTCGGGCATCAGCCTGCTGGCCGGAATAATAGTACGGGTGAGTGGACTGTGAACATCCCGCCAGATCCATCGCGCCGATCATCCCCACGATGGAAAAAATTACGATCGTCTTTGTCAGCTTCATAGAACCCTCCCATCAACTTGTCTATTTGATCAGTACCATTTTTTTTGTTTCAACATTTTGGCCGCTCTGGAGGCGGTAATAATAAACGCCGCTGGCGAGGGCAGAACCGTCGAACGAAACTGTCTGCACTTCTTTTCCCCTGACAACGCCGTCAACAAGCGTCGCGACCTTCTGGCCAAGGATGTTGTACACGCTCAGCGTCGCAGTTCCCGTTGCAGGGAGGATAAAAGATATTTTCGTTGCCGGATTAAAAGGGTTCGGATAATTCTCATTCAATGTCATGACATCCGGTACGGCAGCGGTCGCTCCTTTCGCCACGACACCCGTTGTCGATCCTCCCACGTTCCACTGATACCGGTATGCCCGATAGCTCACAACCAGAGTGGGCAGCGACATTTCATAAACTTTTTTCCCGTCGCTCGTGACTTCGGTAACCGATGGGTTGGTCGCTCCCCATCCGATAAGAGTGTTCCCATTGGACAATCGTTGAACATAGCCCATCGCAGGACTGACATAATCAGGATTGTTTCTATACTGCCACACAAGCGTTGCGATTTTATTCACTTGGTCGACTTGATATTCAAGAGCGCGGGAGAAAGGGGGCGTATGAAAATTGCCGTTGTCAAACATCGTAAGATTTCCGTTTGCAAGCCTTCGAATGGCGTGCTGGTGAGAGTAACCGATCGAATCGTTGACAAACGTAAACTGGTTATTTTTCCCTCCCATTCTCCAAATAATATTTCCTGTCGTCCGGTCAATCTTCGTAATCTCATCCATGTGACGGCAGGAAAGAAGTATGTTCCCGTCTCCGTCCACTTCAATGGCGTTCGCATGAACATAATCGATGGTCGCCGCGTAGAGGTCCTCATGTGTGGCGTCGGTTATCTGAAAATGATCCCAGGTGCGCCATTGGAAGACAACGTTTTTAGCTTGGTCAAGTTCCTGGAGAATGATTCCCGTGACAACCGCAGCAGAGTCTCCTCCCGAAATAATTTTTGACATATCGACAACTTCAGGGTCGTCCCCCATCAAAAGCACATGTCCGTTGGGCAAAATCCGCAGTTCGTGGGTGTCGGTGGTGTAACCGTTCCCGCATTGATAACTGTTCACAGTCGTATAAGACGAATCCATCTCATAGAACATCCATGCTCCCTCATCAAAATAGGTCAGATGGCCGTTCGGCTGAATGGTAAAATCTATCGAGCTGCCATCGATCCCATCGACCTGCCTGTCAAAAATAGGGTGGCCTGAATTATCAAGGATCATGAGGTATGGCGTCGTCACAACACCCGCAGTCCACGGAAAATTGCTGAGAAAAATGTACCCGGGAGCGGTAACGCTATCGGTCGTGATCGTCAAGGCAGGAAAATTTGCCGGAAGAGTTGAATCCTTCACACTGAGAACGGAAGAAGCCTGAGCAGCATGCGGCAAGTAAGGAATGGATGCTTCCGAAGTTATCTTGGGCGGCGGTATCTTGAGCAATTTTTGTGTGATGGTAAAATGAAATTTCATTGATGAAACACTGCTTCCGTCCGCCAAGCGCAATCCATTGCCGAGGCTGACGGTAACTTCCTCTCCTTCCGTGAACGGCACGTTGGGGACGAAGAGCATTGTCTTCGTATCATCGGAAAGGACGATTCTTCCGGCATGCTCGCCGCTCGAAGCAGCAGTGACAGAAATAATTTCGCCGATGCAAGACTTGCCGGATCGAATTGCATCCTTCGCCCTGATAGACAATACTCGACTGCGGCATATTCATTGTCGAGCCGGGAACTGGGGAGATATAAACGATGTCCGCGTTGGTTTGCGTTTGGGCTTCCAAACGGGCCACTGCACGAACAGACCGAACAACAAAACTGCACCCGCGTACCCAATTCCCTTCATATACTCCTCCTTTTTTATGTGTTGAACCCTTTTATTTCCGAGGTTCCTTTGCTTCAAAGTCATTTGGGACCAGCTTATCAGCTATGATAGCCGGTAGGGTTCTCTATGTAAATTCCTTTAATTGGGTTCTAAGGCATCTTCTTGGCCAAGCGGTGGCCTTTTTTTTGACACCGCCTGGCTCGAAGAGGTTTAGTGCTTTTCCGCCTCGTTGTGAATCACCTAGCAATTGCGTTATGTTATTTCAACAACATCATTTTCTTCACAGCTTCGAAGGTGCCGCTTTCAATCCGGTAGAAATAAACGCCGCTCGCCATGTTCACCGCATTCCATTGCCGATTGTATGTTCCCGCCTGCAATTCTTCGGAAACAATTGTTGATAGTTCTCTTCCCAGTACGTCAAAAACCTTGAGCGATACGAATGACCGGGATGGAAGAGAGAATGAGATTGTTGTCGTTGGATTAAATGGATTTGGATAGTTCTGTGAGAGCGAAAATGTTGTTGGTATGTCACTCTTGCTATCCTTGACAGCAGTAATCATATCCGACAACGGCCGCCTCCACGTACCACTGCCATTAGTCCCTGCAAAAAGATCTGTTTCACTCACAGCAAGTGAACTAATGTTAGTGTTCGTCAAGCCCGTATTGACTGCACTCCAGCTTGTGCCATTGTCCGTAGAAAGAAAAATACCACCATTTGATACACCCGTATAAATAGTCCCTGCGAAGATATTCGTGCCCGAGATGGCAAGGGCTGAAACATTAGCGTTCGTTAAACTGGTAGCAGCCCAGTTTGTGCCGTTATCTGTAGAGAGAAAAACACCGTCCCCGGTCGCAGCAAAAAGATTTGTGCCTTCCACGCCAAGAGCATAGACTATTTCGTTAGATAACCGAGTGCTGGGTAAAGTCCAGCTTTTGCCGTTATTCGTTGAGAGAAACACGCCTCCATTCTGAGTTCCTGCAAAAATATTTGTTGCCCCGGTGCCGGTACGTGGAAACAGCAAGTGAAAAAATACACATATTTGTCAATCCTGAATCGACAACATTCCAACTCGTGCCGTTGTTGGTCGAAAGAAAAACACCATTACCGCTTTGTCCGTCTCCAGCAAAAATATTCGAGTCGGATACGGCAAGACAAGTGATGTAAAGATTTATCACTCCTGAATCCAACCAAGTCCAGCTACGTGCCGTTGTTCGTTGAACGAAGGATGCCAGGGACAAAGCTCATGCCGGCGAAGAGATTCGCACCTGACTCGACAAAAGAAGAGACATACGAATTTGATGGCAGTGCTGAATCGACCGTCATCCAGCTATCGCCGTAGTTGGTGGATAGTTGAATGCCGTTGTCCCCGGCGATGAGATTCGAACCGAAAACGCCAAGAGCCGAGATAGAAGTGTTCGTCACACCGGTGCTGGCCGGAGTCCAGCTTGCGCCGTCGTTCGTTGAGAGAAAAATACCGTTGGCGGTCCCGGCAAACAGATTTGTGCCTTTCACAGCAAGGGTATTAATGATCGTGTCTGTCAAACCAGTGTTCATCTGAGCCCAGGATGTTCCGTTGTTGGTAGAGAGAAATACGCCCCTGAAAGTCCCTGCAAAGATATTCGAGTCTTTGACAGCAAAAGCAGCAACTGGTGTATGTTGCAATCCGGAATCAGCTGCAGCCCAGCTGACACCGTTGTTCGTCGAGAGATAAACGTTGCCATAGAGACTGTACCGGTATCTGGCCGACCGGGACAGGAACAGGCAACAATGTTCCAGCGAAGAGATTCGTGGAGCTTGCCCCGCCGGGGGCGGGGGATACTGCGAGAGCGGTGACAATATTTCCTGTCAATCCTGAATCGACCGAAGTCCAGCTCGTGCCGTTGTCCGTGGAACGATAAACGCCGTTATCGCCGGCACCGACAAAAAGATTCGCGCTATCCACAACAAGAGCGGTAATGTTAGTACTCGCCAGAACCGTACTCCAACTTGCGCCATTGTCGGTGGAAAGAAAAAGTCCATTCGAGCCTGCAAAGAGATTCGTTCCACTTATAGCAAGGACGTTAACGCCCAATGGCGCCAAGCCGCTTGCGGTCCAGCTAGTGCCGTTGTTCGTCGAGACAAAAAAGCCGCCGCCGTAGCTCCCTTCAGTCCCTGCATAAAGATTCGTGCCGTCCGCAGCAAGGGCCAACGTGTTGGTGTTTATCAATCCGGCCTTCGCCGCAGTCCAACTTTGCCCGTTGTTCGTTGAGAAAAAAACACCGCCGCTATAAGTTCCGGCAAAGATAGTTGTACTATCCACAGCAAAACAAGTAATATCACCGCCGTAGGGACCGTTGCTTTGTACCCATTGTGCATTCAATGAATCCATATTTACAGCGACTGATATGTACAAAAGCATGATTCTCATTATGCGTGTCATAAATATTCTCCATTCAGAGACTTCCCTATATTTTGATCACATTGTCCGCATCACAAATTTCTCCGTTCATAAAAGGAAGATGTATTTGACGTTTCCTGGAATTTGAAACTGCTTAACGCTTGCTTATTTTTTCTCGAATGCTCATCGTACTATTTCAACAGCATCATTTTCTTGACGGCGCTAAATGAACCGCTTTCAATCCGGTAGAAATAAACTCCGCTGGAGAGCGCCGAAGCATTGAACGAAACTTCATACGTTCCCACATTCTGATTTCCTTCAACCAAAGTTCCTACAGCCTGGCCAAGGATATTATAGACATGCACCGCAACCCTGCCAGAAACCGGTAATGTGTAACGAATCGTGGTCGATGGGTTGAACGGATCCGGATAGTTGTTTTCGAGAGCATAGCCCTGCGGCGCTGCAGGTTCTTCCCTAACAGCATTAAGCGTATTTACAGTTACCCATAATGTGTCAGAGAATCCACCTCCGACTTCTCCGACCACCGAATGCCTACCGTCAGCCAAACTATCTTTGGTTACGGGAAAAGGAGGGACATAAGTCCATTCGAGTGAATCGCCGGGGGAAACCACGTTCGGCGCTTGCGTGAGCGGACACGGCCCGTGTCCGAAGTGTCCGAACATGCTAAAACTATCAATAGAGTATGCCACATCACAATCAGATAACCACAAAGTGTCGGGGACTTTCCCGATATTTGTGGCACCGACAGTCACGTGAATACTGTCCCCATAATAATATGCCAGAGTGTTTGTAGAGACAAAGTATTTCATCTGTGCCATGAGAGGCGACCACGCCAGTGCAAGCAGAGTAAATAGACCTATACGTTTCATTATTGTTCTCCTTTCGAAATATACCTCGTGCAGGAGATGACTTGCACCAAAGAACTGTATTGATGAAATGTCAAATGAATGTTTGCGCCCTAACTTTTTACTTTATTTCAACAACATCATCTTCTTCACTGCCTCGAAGGAGCCGCTTTCAATTCGGTAGAAATAAACGCCGCTGGAGAGAGCCGAAGCGTTGAATGAAACTTCATACGTTCCCACATTCTGATTTCCGTCAACTAAGCGTTGCTACAGCCTGGCCAAGAATATTATAGACGCGCACCGCAACTTTGCCGGAAACCGGAAGTGTGTAACGAATCATCGTCGACGGGTTGAACGGATTCGGATAATTTTGACCAAGAGAAAATTGCGTCGGTTGAAGCGCAGGAGCATTCTCAACCGCTGTTACCACCGAGCTGATCGACAAAGACACGTTTGCATTCACGGGGTTTCCCGATGCATCATATGAGACAGTACCGGCACCCGCCGGCATGTCAGTCGGAACGGGATTGGGTCCAGCGTTATATCCAAGCCGGTCTACAAAAAGAGAGTACGTTCCGGGAGCGAGCCCGTCGATGCTATAATTCCCTTTAACATCGGTGATATCGAACCCCGCGACCACATTTCCCTTATAGGCGTAAACGATAGCGCCTGCCATTGTGGAAGCTGTACCCGATGTCAGAGTCAGGATACCCGAAATATCCGCGAACCCGGTCACCGATGTCGGAATTTCATGCACGTAGATGTCTATACCGTTAACAGTATTTCCTGCTGATAACAATTTTGGTTGCGCTTTTGCCATCGTGTCGTGATCGTGTCAGTGGAGTAGAAGGCAGGAGCATAACTGCCAAGGGGTACAGCAAACACAAAGTATGAACCCGGCAGCAAATTGCCGATCGTGAAGTTGCCGAGCGAATCTGTGTCGGCGAAATATGAACGCGGCTCTCCATAATTATCGACGGTTGTCCAACGATCCCGGGTAGCGATAATACGCGACGGTACTCCCGTATCGAGCGCCGAGTCAATCACGGCTCCTTCAATCGTACCAAGAGCGATCGATGGGAGTTTTGTAAGCACAAAGTTAATACCCGCGCTGTCCTGTTGCAGCACCAGCGTGGTCGCCGAAAGAAGGTCAGACTGCCCAGGATAAAATTCTGTCCCATACCCCGGGGCTTCTGCAAATGCAATGTACGAGCCGGCCGGGATCAGAAGAGAATAGCTTCCGGTAGTCGTATCGACTTTGGCCTGAAAGACATTCGGTGAATTTCCTTGGAGCTGGAAGCCGCCGCCGGCAGCATTCATATCGAAATAATCCCGAAAATCATCGATGGTAACATTACTGTTGAGCGCAAAGCCGGCTCGGACAAAAAATACGTACGAAGTTTTGACCGGATTAAGCACCGAGTCGGTAACGATACCCGAAACGGAAACTTTCGGCATTTTGGCTGCACCCTCCGCAAGTGTAAAGTTTATAATGTAAACACCCACTTTCGAGCTATCGAGAATATTAATGTCCTGGGCTGAATCAACAGTTGCCGCACCGTCGTACCACTGGCTCGCATATTGAGGCGAGGGAGAAACTGCGTGCAGTTTGTAATAACCTGGATCGATTCTGGAAATACGATAGTTGCCATATTGATCCGTTCTTGCCGTATACGCATAACAGCCGCCGCCCGGCAAGCTGGGACTCGCGCCTTGTACTTGCAACACTTCGACAACGACATTCGGAATTCCAACACTCAACGCATCCGTGACTTTCCCTTGGACCACACCATTCCCCCCGGCGACAGCCACCAGAAAGCGTTGCGGAACTAACAACGCTAGCGCATGGGTTTTATATTGCACGAGCGCGACTCAACGAAAGAGAATACCATCCTCTCGCAGCAGGCGTCCAACTCACGACACCCGAAGCCGAATCAACGCTAAAGTCCGGCGGATCCATTGGATCCTTGGCGTAGTGGACAACTGCTTGCGTTGAATCAATCCCATCAAGGTGTACTGTATAAATATAGGGAACTCCAACCTCTCCGGTCAGAGGAGGCTGAGAGTCAAAGTGGATTTGACCAGGGGGTGGAGGCGGATTACTTTGCGAATAAGCGGGCTGGACGAAAGCGACCGCCACGATGAGCATCGCAATTGTGAGTAGATAGTATCGCTTGAACATAAAGGCTCCTCTGTGTTGATAGTGATAATTGTGGAAGCATGATTGTGTTCTCTTGAATACATAAAAAATGGCGCAATAATTTGATGCAACTTAAAAAACGGCAATTACAATGCCAATAATTTTCCCGCGTTTTTAGGCAGATCATGACGGGGTTTTGCCGATCTCGCAGCGCAAAATCTGCGCACCGAGCGCACCGATTGCGTCCTATAATTTTATATGAAGGGAAAGATTGTTGGCGCGGTTTGACGGGCTTGGCGGCTCGAGGGAAAGTGAAGCGGAATTTGCATGGCCGAAGACGTCAATTTCTGAAGCGATATAAACAAGGGCAAAAGCAGAAAACGCGTATGCTTCTGCTTTGTAATATTTGTTGTACGTGGAATATTTTGCTTCAATGGTTGATGCGGATATTGCAGAGAGATATTCGTTGCGTGCAGAACTTCTAAGCGCTTCAAAAGCAATCCCGGCTCCGAGCGTCCCTATTCCTCCTCCAAGAAAGAGGTAGCCGGCAGTCGTTCTGTTCGTATGGAGCTGCTCCCACCCCGGAAAGACGATTGTCCGGAAAGACACTTCCATCGATTGCCTAAAGGATCGAACGGCAACCGTGTCAATTTCAGGATTCACATGTAAAGGCTGATGAGCTTTTGTTTCATTGAACACTGCCAGAATTTTCGGCGAAGTGAGGATCGGATCAAGCTCGAATTGGGGATTGAGTTTGAGAAGAAGTGCAAAATGATCTCCCGCCAGTGACGATTTTCCCTGCGCAACCAGGGAAAATGCAATCCACTTCTCGGCAACAATGCGTACAGAATCAGAAAGAGCGGGAATTTCGAGCAGACGGCGCGCTTCTACTTCCGCGTTGACATACGAGCCCGATTCAAACAGCGATTCAATCGAGCGAAATGTGGAATCGATGGAATTTGACTGAGCGAGAGCCGGTATTCCGGCGATAACGATGAGGAGGAAAATAACCTGGAGTGTTTTCATCGGGAAAACGAAATAGAAAGATGTAACGTGTCGTGTGCAACAATTGTTACCTCCTGCCGGATATCCCGGAACGCAGGGTTATGAAATCGTACGTCATGTTTTCCTGCAGAAAGTACGACCGCTTTGTCCAAAGGAGTTGTATCTCTGTAGACATCGTCGATATAAATCTCCGCCCACGGATTCACGGTGCAATTCAGAAATCCCGCACTTGCAAGAAAATTGCAGTCAACACGAAGTTGACCGTTCCGGCTGATTGTGACCGTCTTAACAACGGGCTCGAACGAGGGATGAGTGAATACTATCGTGTGAGCACCCGAAGAGAGGACAAGGGGTGCAGTCAACGGGGTCTCGCCGATCAACGCGTTGTCTACAAACACTTTCGCCCAGGGTGTGCTGGTTATCGCGACCGAACCGGAATCGGTTGAACTCTTGTTTTCATTCGTCACCGGTACCGCCGGTTGTTTTACGTTCGATGTTGTTTCTTTCCGCAGCGCGGGAGATTCCTCCGAAAGCGTCACAATCGGCTGCGCCACAACGGAGGGCTTCTTTGCCGTATCCACTCTCGATACACCGAGACTATCATTTACAGCCGGAGCTGTCTGCGGCGGCAAACGGTGTGCAAAGGAATTGACACCGTAAATTACCGCAGCAACGATCACTATTGCGCCAATGATTCGGAACGGTTCTAGCCATTTCGCTCTGAAACGATGCAGCGAAGGAATGGAAGAAGCAGGGCGCTCATCGTGCAGAGCGGCCAATGCCTCGTCGGCTGAAGCAAATCGTTGGCGTTTGTCGGGATGCATGAGCCGTTTAACAAATTCTATAAACTCTGCGGACGACATTGGAATAAACCGGTCGAGCATGTCAACCCTGAATGAGCTGACTCTGTTCAGGCACTCTGCATATGTCGCCCCCTCGAATAAACGCTCTCCGCTCAGTGTTTCAATGACTGTCGCGCCAAGTGAAAATAAATCCGCGCGAGCGTCGGGCTGTTCGCCAAGGATTTGTTCAGGCGCGATGTAGGCGGGAGTGCCAACCAGCATTCCTTCCGTCGTCATCGTCGACGGAACAGCGATGCGGGCAAGTCCAAAATCGCTCACTTTGACCGTCCCGTTCACGGCAACCATGATATTCCCCGGTTTGATGTCGCGGTGGATGATCTGTTGGCCGTGAGCCACGCTTAGGCCGCGCAACACATGAAGCGCGACCTTCGACGCAAGGGGGAATGAACGTTGCGACGTATCCGCAATTAGTTCTTTCAGCGATGTGCCGTCGACATATTCCATGACGATCGCGGGCGCGCCTTCTACTTCGGTGAGGTCGTACACCTGAACGATATATTCCGACCGTATAGCGGCACACGCCCGCGCCTCGCGGACAAACCGTTGGCGCAGCTGCTCGTCATGTGCGAGATGCCGGTGAAGGACTTTCAGCAGCACACGCCTGTGAAGGGTCTCATCAAAAGCGCGGTAGACCCGCGTCGTGCTGCTTTCGCTTATCGTCGCCTCGATCGTGAACGGCATTTATTCACCGCTCCATTCTTTGAGGCGGTACTGAAGCCAGCGGATCGACACCCCCAGTTTTTCGGCGGTGCGCGTTCTGTTTCCCCCCATTTCGGCAAGCGTTCCTTCGATAATTTGGCGCTCGAACTCAGCCAGGGTGGAAGCACTTCGAGCGATAGCGCCCCGGTCGCCGGCGTCGAACATAAAATCGTCTTTAGTCAATTGATTCCCGCTGCAGAGAACCACAGCACGCTCGATGATATTCTGGAATTCCCGCACGTTTCCCGACCATCGATTCGACAGCAGGATTTGCATCGCATCGGGATGGATGCCTTCGACGGGCCGCTTGTACATCTCCGCAGCGCGGCGGACAAAATATGAGGCCAGCAGAGGAATGTCTTCCCTCCTTTCGCGCAATGGGGGGAGGTGTATTTGCACAACATTCAAACGGAAGTAGAGGTCTTCGCGCAGCCGGCCGGACTTCACTTCCTCAAGCATATCCCGATTCGTCGCGGCAATAATGCGGATATCCGCCGTACGATTTTTGGTGTCGCCGACTCTTCTATATTCTTTTTCCTGAAGCAAGCGCAGGATCTTTGGCTGCAGCAGAACCGGAAGATCGGCAACTTCGTCGAGAAACAGCGTCCCTCCTTCTGCAATTTCGACCAACCCCTTCTTATCGGAGGAGGCGCCGGTAAACGCCCCCTTGATGTAGCCGAATAATTCGCTTTCCATAAGCTGCTCGGGAATCGCAGAACAGTTCACGGTCACAAACGGCTTTCCCCGGCGCAACCCTCCGTCATGCACGGCGCGGGCAACAAGCTCTTTCCCCGTTCCGCTTTCTCCTGTGATGAGAACGGCAACGTCGACATCGAGAACGCGATTCGCGATCGCGAGAACACGCTTCCATGCTGCGCTCTGTCCGACCATCGTTGTAAAGAGCCGGGAAGAATCGATCTCGCTCCGGAGCCGTTCGTTTTCAGCGCGAAGAGATGAATAGCGTTGCGCGTTCTCGATAGCAATGGCGGCAAGATGCCCGAACACGGTAAGAAACTTCAGCGATTCTTCTGTAAACGCTTTCCGCGAAACACTGCTGTCAAGATACACGACTCCCGTTACCCTGTCGTTCGATCGCAGCGGGATGCAGATAATCGAGAGTATTTTTTGTGCTGCGATGCTTGTCGACGATTCGAACCGTTCGTCGCTCAACGCGTCAAACGTGAGCACGGCGGTACCGGTGGAAAGAATCTGATGGATCACCGATGAAGACGCGGCAAATTGGTCAGTCGATTGCTCTGAGCCGAAATTCTTCGTAGCAACAACGGAAAAGCCTTGCTTCTTGGTCTCGTCTACCAGAAGGACAGACCCGCGTTCGGCGTTTAAATGAGCCATCGCCCTCTCGAGAATCTTCTCAAGGAGAGCCACCGGTTCAAGGATAGCGTTGATGCTTTTCGTAATCTCGTACAACGCTTCAAAACTGGATGTCTGTTCTTGAGCCACGATTATTCCACCACAAATGCTGATTCTTTCGAACGGCTGTAATTGCCGAATTGATCGACCACAGCAATCGTCCAAACATAATTGCCGGGCGAAAGAGGCTGCGTCGAGTTGTCACTCGGAAATTGTAATGACTCATTGCCAAAACTCAGCCCGGCGTAAGTCCAAACAATCGATTCGGTTCCCGAGCTAACAAGAGAAATGACGAGCGTGTACGAGTAGCTAAACGTCACGTTCGGGGGAGACCATTTCAGAAGAGGGGTGGACCCGGTCGTGTCGTTGTTGACCGATGATGGATAGATTGGCGTCGCCTCATCCTCGATGATGCGGGTAACATAGAATGGAGCACCGATGCCTTGCGCGTTCGACCGATCCGTCGATACGATGGTCAATGGTTTGCCGACAAGCCATTGAATCGTGTTGGTCGGCAGGGCGTATTTATAGATCGTGGTCTGCCACATCTTCGTGCTAAGGGAATAGCCCATCGCAAATTGCATCGAATCAACGACGAACCAGACTGAATCGACATCTTCGATTCCGTTCGGGTCGGAGACAGAAGCGGAGACATCGACAAAATATTGAGGGCTCGGATAGTATTGGTCAATTTTTCTTGTGAGGATGTTTTGCGATACAACATAGGGATATCCGTTCAAGCCAAAGGAAATTTGCTGCGGGGTCCCGGCCTGAAGAACGATCTTTTGAGTATCGGAGACGAAGCCCGCACTCGAACAGACAAAGGTCAACGAACCGGCGTCAAGTTTAAGAAACTGGTAAGCGCCGGTCGAGTCGGTGAGGACCGAAAGACCGTTCTCAAGGCACGTCACTCGTGCCTGAACGACCGGTGTATTCTCATTCAATACATATACTTTCCCGCTCACCGCTGCATTGCCTTGATACCGGGGCGAAAGAGGATCAAGAGGATTGTCTCTGGGCGCGTCGGAACATGCAGAAAAAAACAATGTAATTCCGAGCAGTATCGAGTGAGAAGAATTCATTGTATCAAATATATGCTTTAATACGTTAATAAATCAAGAAGCCCGAAGTGTATTTTAGTGTGGAGGTCATTGCGAGTCGTTCCTTGCCGAAGCAGCAGCCGCTTTACTGAGGAATTGCTTCATCGCTTCACTCCCCCCAATAATTTTATTCTTCAAACGATCCCACGACCTTTATTTTTCGGCATCCCCGTTCTCCAACTTCGCCAGTGCTGCGGACGCGGCAATCACCTTTGCAGCACCGGCCTCCTTCAACAGCCTTGCCAGGGACTGAATTGTCGAGCCAGTCGTAATCACGTCGTCGACAATGAGAAAGGTTTTTTCTTTCACACTTTCACTTTTCTGACTGCGGATATCAAAAGCGTTGCCGACATTTTTCTTGCGTTCTTCTGCGGTCAAGTGAGTTTGTGAAACAGTGTTTTTCGACCGCTTGACGAGTGTGGAGACAACGGGCCGCTGTATGACGGCTGAAATTCCTTTGCAAAGAAATTCACTCTGGTTGTAGCCGCGTTCCCTTTGTTTCAATTGATGAAGGGGAATCGGAATGATCCCGTCGACCGAATGCACGTCGACGTTCTCTTTCAACAGGACCCCGATATGCTTACCGAGTTCAACGCCAAAGAGGGTCATTGCGTTGTATTTCAGCGAGTGAACAACGTGTTGAAAAACACCGCTCTCTTCAAAATAATAACATGCATAGAATGCATCGATGAACCCCTCGGCGGAAAAACGCTGGCGCAGAACTTGAACGGTCTCGTCGTTGGCATGAACCCGCTCTATTGACCGCCAGCACGAGCCGCATAAACGGGATTCGGTATCCGTTAAACGGGCATTGCATGAGAAACAAAGCGGCGGGAAAATGAAATCTCTTGCGGGTGCTGCAACAATGCGCAGCAGCGAGGACAACGAGGGCCCCCCCATGATCGCCTACTTTCTTTTATCCTCCGTTAAGCGCCGGATTTCATCGCGCAGTTGAGCGGCGCGCTCAAACTCCAGATCGTGCGATGCTTTTGTCATCTCTTTATTCAATTCTTCAAGCAAGTCTGTCTTCTGCTCCGGCGTAAGATACCGTACGATTGAGTCGGCAACAAGCGGAAGTGTTTCTCGTTCCCTTCTGATATCGCGGGCCGATTTAACGTCGGCGACCGCCGTCGATGCCATGACCTCATCGTACGTTTTAAAAATTGTTTTCGGCGTGATATTGTGCTCTTTGTTGAAGCTCATTTGTTTCTCGCGCCGTCGTGTTGTTTCATTGATCATCCTCAGCATTGAATCGGTGATCTTGTCGGCGTACATCACCACTTTCCCGTTGACATTGCGCGCCGTTCGCCCGGCAGTCTGAATGAGCGAACGCTCCGAACGCAGGAAGCCCTCTTTGTCGGCATCCAGAATTGCTACCATCGAGACTTCGGGAAGGTCCAGCCCCTCGCGGAGTAAATTGACGCCGATAAGCACGTCAAAATTCCCGAGGCGGAGGTTGCGCAGGATCTCAACGCGCTGCAGGGCATCGATCTCCGAATGAATGTACTGCACGCGGATGCCGATGTCCGCGAGATACTCGGTAAGATCCTCGGCCATCCGTTTTGTGAGAGTCGTCACCAGAACCCGTTCTTTCGCAGCAGCCCGCTTTCGGATCTCGCCGGTTAAGTCGTCGATCTGGTTCTTCACCGGACGGATTTCAACCTCGGGGTCGACCAATCCGGTCGGGCGAATGACCTGTTCCACAAAAGCGCCTTTGCATTTTTCCATTTCGTACGGTCCGGGCGTTGCGCTGACAAAGATCACCTGATTCACCATCCGTTCCCATTCGTCAAACTTGAGGGGACGGTTATCGAGCGCGGAGGGAAGGCGGAAGCCGTACTTCACAAGCGTTTCTTTCCGCGACCGGTCGCCGAAATACATCCCCCCGATCTGCGGAACGGTGACGTGCGATTCGTCGATGACGAGCAAAAAATCCTTCGGAAAATAATCGAAGAGGCAGTACGGACGAGAACCCGGCGGGCGCCCGGCAAGATGGCGCGAATAGTTTTCGATGCCGCTGCAGTAGCCGACCTCGCGCATCATTTCGATGTCGAAGCGCGTGCGCTGTTCCAAACGCTGGGCTTCCAGCAGGAGATTTTGCGACCGCATCTCTTCCAGGCATTCATGCATCTCCAGTTCGATGGCTTTAATCCCGCGCTCCAGCGATTCGCGGGTCGTAACGAATTGCTTGGCCGGGTAAATGACTTCATACTCCACCTCCCCGATGATCGAACCGTCCGTTTTATCGATGCATGAAATTTTTTCGATCTCGTCGCCGAAAAATTCTATCCGTATCGCTTCTTCGTTTTCGTACGCCGGAATGACTTCGACAACGTCGCCGCGGACACGGAAGGTGCCGCGCGAGAATTCGTAATCGTTCCGCGCATAATAAATATCGAGCAGCTTCCTCAACAAAACATTCCGCTCGATGCGCTCCCCTTTTTTGACGACGACCATCAGCTGCGTCCATTCATCGGGCGCGCCGATGCCGTAAATGCAGCTGACGGACGCTACCACAATCACATTCGGTTCCCCGCTCAACAGGGCGCTCGTTGCCCGCAGCCTCAGGCGGTCGATCTCGTCGTTCACCGACGAATCCTTTTGAATGTACGTATCGGTTGTCGGGACGTAAGCCTCGGGCTGGTAATAATCATAATAGCTGATGAAGAACTCGACATGGTCCTTCGGAAAGAAGCTCTTGAACTCTGCATAGAGCTGCGCCGCGAGCGTTTTATTGTGGGACATGATCAGCACGGGCTTGTTCAGCTGATTGATGACGTTCGAAATTGTAAAAGTTTTCCCGCTCCCCGTAACGCCGAGAAGCGTCTGGAATTTTTCGCCTCGGCGCAACCCTTCAATGAGTTGGCGTATCGCTTCCGGCTGATCGCCTTCGGGTTTATATTCGGAAGTAAGTTCGAATGACATCGGCTGTTTGTTATGTTAGTGCGACGCTCGTTTTAATCTATCCATGACCGCAAGCCCCAGCCCCCGTGGCTCGACGGATTGGCAGTAAATGACCGACACATGTGCATCGTCACAGTGACGGAAAAAATCGAAGAGCTCATGCGCGTATTTTTCAACGTCCGCGCAGACGCGATGGAGCCGGAATTTTTTGATCTCAGAAATTGCTCCTATCCCGATGAATGCCGCGTTCGCCGCCGGATGAATCTCACGGAGGCTCGACACGATAATAACGCGTGCCCGGGGAGAATAGTGCCGGTATTTCATTCCGGGACTCTTAGGCGATTCCGCACTTTTCCCCCTTGCAATCCGCGTCGACGGGATAATTTCCCGCAATTGTTCCAGTGTTACGGCGCCCGACCGCAAAACTTGAGGGACAGCGCCGGTACAATCCACCACGGTTGACTCTAATCCGACATTTGTGTGCCCCCCCTTTAAAATGCAGCTAATGCGACCGCCGAGGTCAGCCGATACACTCCGCCACGTCGTCGGACTTGGCGTACCGGAAAGATTCGCCGACGGGGCTGCAAGGGGAACACCGCAAGCTTTCAAAAAGGAAAGGGCAATGGGATGGTGCGGCATTCGAACGCCTATCGTCGACAGCCCCGCCGTTGCCACAGAAGGAACCAGACGTTGTTTCGGCAAAATAACCGTCAGCGGACCCGGGAAAAAATGTTCGATGAACTTTTCAGCGAACCGCGGCACGTGCCGGGCCAGAAGCTCAAGGTCCGCAAGGTCCGCGATATGGGCAATAAATGGATTGTCGGTTGGACGGTTTTTAGCGATGAAAATTTTTCGCAGCGCTTTTTCGTCGAAGACGTTCGCACCGAGCCCGTACACCGTTTCCGTCGGGAAAGCCACGATCTCTCCGTGTGCGATAAATTTTGCGGCCCTCAACGGGGACTCGGTGAGCACGGTACGCATTACGCTGTCTCTTTCAACGCATTCCTCACAACTCGTCGATCGGGCGGCGTCCGGGAAAACCGTCATCGATCGAATGCCAGTATAAAATATCCTCTTCACCGAGCAAATAACATAAATATACCTCTTCGCCGCTTTCCCGGATGTGCGGAAAGTCGATCAAGCCCTGGTCAAGCCCCTTCACTTGAATGCCGTCATCGGAAAGCATCTTTACAATTTCCACCAAACGCTCCAGCTCTTGCGGATAATAGCGCTCGCCGTTGGGACCTGAACCGCCAAAATACGTGTGGCGATATGCATCAAATCCTTTTTCGTTCAACGTTTTTTTTAAGCCCGTCATCTCTTTGATGAGCGGAAGAATCGCCATGAGTTTGGCGCGTGCTTGATTGAGCGTAAAGTGTTTTGGATGAAGTAATGTGCTCATTTCTAGATGAATGATCGCGGCACTATGGTCAAGCGCCAACGCCTTCTTTTCCTCCGGTGCGCGCAACATTGAGGAATGCGTCGCGCACAAATTCAGCGGCGTTCGACGCAAACGATTCGGGCACTCCCCGCTGCAACTGTTCGTACGTGATCGGAGTTCCGCCGGCGGAAATGCTGAGGTTCGGATTAATAATAATCATCCGTGCAGCTCCGGCACACTTCAAAAGAACGCTGGCCTTCGAATTAGGAAAGACCGCTTCAATAATCGGCTGAACGACGATCGGCACGTTCAACACGCCCATGGTATCCATGCTATCGCATTGAACCTCGATGTTCTGGGCTTTGAGAAACTGCAGTTGTTCTAAAATGATCCTCGAGGTAATGGCAGCGATGTCATTCGCTACAAGAGACAGCTTGATCTGCTCGGTCTTGAATTTGTTCCATTCTTTTACTGTCCCGGCGAGTATCGTCTTTGTTGTTTCGGATATCATTGAATGCTCCTATACGGTATAGTTTTTAATTGACGATTGACGAATTCCGAATGATGAGTGCTGATTTTCGATTTTCAAATTTCAATTATCCGACATTCTCCGGATTATATTTTCGAAGTCCTTTCATGGTGATGCGGGAAGATGCCATAATCGCAGTTATTTCTTTAACTTCTTGTAAAAGGTCCTTCAGCCGATTTTCTTTTATCAGGCCGGATTCGATTATCAGTTCGATCCAGAACTGGGTTTCATCGGCTTCTTCTTCCACAATTCCCAGTTTATTCAGGAAGTCTGCTTTTGACCGTGCTTTGCAGGCAGAGTAATAATTTGCTGCCGCTGAGGTTGCAGACCGAATCAATTGTTTCCCAATGACATCGGTAGTTAAGTTTTTCGGCAGTGATTGTACGAGCCGGATAACCCTCAACGCTACTAATTTCAACCGTGATTTTAATTCTCCCTCCGTCATTATTCCCCCCAATTGAAAATCGCAAATTGAAATTTGAAAATCACTTCGCCATAATCGTCTCCAGCCCGTGTGCGTTCGCTCCGGTCTCACTCCTCCGGAGGAGCAACGCAAATGCGAGCCCGATTATGCCGAGCAGCGAAAACATGATCATGCTTGCGGTATACGTTTGTGTGGAATCGCGCAGAAGCCCGTTGAGCCATGGAAACAGAGCAAGCCCGAAATTTTGTATCATCGTCGTCAAGCCAAATGCCGTCCCCACGCGGTTTTCCTCAACAATCAAAGGAATCGACGGCCACATTGCAGCCGGAACCATGACGAACGCTCCCCCGAGAACGATCATCGGAAACGCCGGCGGAATCATCGTGAATGCCATCGACAAGAATGCCGGAATCATCAACACCGAGCCGATAACCATGACCGTTGCGCGTCGTCCGAAACGGTCGACCCATTGACCGAAGAACGGCGCAAAAACCATCGAAGCGAAAATAATGATAGTCGTTGTACCGCCGGCGGTGCTAAACATATGAATGACGTTATAGAATACCTGGTAGAAGAATCCCCCTTCGGATCCCGCAGTCATGGGGATTCCCCATTTGGAGTTGAAGAAATCCGTCGACAGTGCAGTGAAGGGGAAGATCGCAGAATAAAACGTTACGCACAGGAGGGTGACATACCAATAGGAAGGGTTGAAGCGCTTGACATCGGCAAGGACGATTTTGTCCCCTGCCCCTTCGCTCTTCAATCCCAGAATTCTTTCCCCCTTTTTATCCAACAATATAAAAAGCAAATTCGCCAAAACCGAGAAAGAACAAAAAACCACTGCTGCCCAGAGAGCCATCTTATAGTTGTTAAAGTACTGAGCAATGAGCGCTTCAGTGTTGAAACTAAACAGCGTACCCAGGCGGCTCACGGTCAGCCCAACCCCGAACGAAAACGCAAGTTCTCTTCCCTTAAACCATCGTGCAAAAATAGCGCTTTGAGCCACAACCAGGGACTCTGAGCCCCAGCCAAAAACAAACCGGCCGGCGTTAAGAATCCATATGTTTGGCGCTATGGCAACGATTGCTGCCCCAACGGTCACAAGAAGCGAGAAAAGCAAACTCGCTCTCCGTGTGCCGACCTTGTCGATGAGCAAGCCTCCGATGAAGACGGAAAGAATTGCAGCGACACTGTAGAGCGTGTACATCTGTCCGATTGCCTCGCGCCCCACTCCGAGAGCAGCGATAAGCGTCGGTGCAATGGCGCCAACGCTGTCGTACGCAAAATAGCTTCCGAACGTCAACAAACTCACGGTGAAGAGTACGCCGTATCGATACGGCCGTCGTGAAGGATGCCAGAATTTTTGAACCACAGCATTTTTTTCTTCCATAACACTATTCACCGATTTCGTTTATTGAATTATCCACAAAGTTCACAAAGAACACGAAGAAAATATGTTTATGAGAATTGATACCCTAAAAATTCTCTACGAGAAAACAATGAATTTCATCCCGCGGATATCACTCAATCTTCGTGTCCTTCGTGGATTATTGACAGCCCATAACACAAGCCACTAATTCACATTCTTCAAAATCCCAAGCAGGAAATTCCAGAATTTTTCAACGGTATCGATATGAATTTTCTCGTCGGGAGAGTGAACCCCTTCGAGTGTGGGTCCGAATGATACCATGTCCATGCCCGGAAATTTCTCGCCGATGATGCCGCATTCAAGTCCTGCATGGATTGCCTTGACTTCCGGCTCCTTTCCGTACAGGGACTGATACGTTGATTTTGCAACTTTTAAGATATGCGATTCGAGGTTAGGTTTCCACCCGGGATAGCCTTCGGCACGCACAACTTTTGCCCCGCCCAGATCGAAGACTGCCGAAACGCACTGAACGATTTCATCAATTTCCGATGCGACGGAGCTTCGCTGGCTGGTTGTGAGCACTATTTTATTTTTTTCCGTTCGAATAATCGCTACGTTCGTCGATGTCTCAACCAATCCCGGAATGTCTGCACTCATTTTGGAAACCCCATGCGGCAGAGCGGCGATCGTCTGAGCCAACATTTTCCATTGAGTCTTCTTGATCACCTTTCCTTTTTTCTTCAACTGGACTTCTTCGATGGTAATGGAGAGGTCCGGCTCTACTGTTGCCAGCTCGGCTTTCAGGATGGAGTTCCATTGCTCAACAAGCGCTCGAGCTTTCTTGATGCTGTTTTTAGGGATATACACTAATGCCTCAGCTTCCCGGGGTATCGCATTGCTTTTGTTGCCCCCTTCGATCATCGAAAGACGCGCATCAACTTTTTCCAAAGCGATAAGAACGCGGTTGAGGATCTTGATCGAATTGCCTCGGCCCTTGTCGATTTCCAGCCCCGAGTGGCCGCCGCGCAGCCCTTTCACATGAATCGCTACAGCCGATGAATCGCCGGGAGCGTTTTTAAAATTCATGCTCCATGTGCCGACAGTATTGCGTCCTCCAGAGCAGCCGACATACAGCGCCCCTTCTTCTTCCGAGTCGAGATTCATCAGTGTTTTGCTTTCAAGCTGCCCGGGTTTTAAATTATTTGCGCCGGTCAATCCGGTTTCTTCGTCAATCGTAAAAAGAAATTCAAGCGGTCCGTGGACAAGCGATTTATCCTCCATGATGGCAAGGTTGGTGGCTACGGCAATGCCGTTGTCGGCGCCGAGTGTCGTTCCGTTCGCCATGATAAAGTTTCCTTTGCGAACCAGCTCGATCGGATCTTTTTCGAAATCGTGCACCGTCTCTTTATTTTTCTCGCAAACCATATCGAGATGGCCCTGAAGGCAAATGCTTGGGACGTTCTCGCGTCCCGGCGATGCAGGCTTCTTGACAACAACATTCAAAAATTTATCCTGCTTGGCTTCTAGTCCAAGGCTTTTTGCCGTTTGGACGACATACGCCGAAATCTGTTTTTCATTTTTTGAGCCGCGTGGAATTTTGCTGATCTCGGCAAAATATTTCCACACCAGCTCAGGCTTCAATCCTTCAATTGCGTTAGACATTGTTTTGCCCTTTCATCATTTAGTACAGTTTTTAGACTCAATTGCGAAATCTATCATTTCACAATTCACTTTTCACTTTTTTCTACCATCATTCCTTCGTTCGATTTTCCCTTTATCAACAGGGATTGAGACTCGTCAAGCCTTCGGATGAACAGACCGATGCGCTCGTACAGCGAATCCACCTCTTCACCAAATTTCTCCCCCATCTTCTGCCCCATATCACGGACGGTTGTGTTCCCGTCGCAGGCATTCCAAATATAACTGCCGTACTTGTCAAGCTTCAAACGAATGTAGGGTTTTGCCAGCAGCGGGATAAGCCAGCGAACGGTCCATTGATTTTGGAATTTCGGCACGAGAAGAGTGACTAAACCTTCTTCATTCGTTTCCGACCGGGCATTCCGAATCGGTTTTAGGTCAAGAAGATTCAGCGCCCGTGCAGTTTCGGAATTCACATGCTTCACTTAGAGTAATGAACCAAAATCATGGCGGCTCAAAACACTGCCGTAGGCGGCGCCGGGTCTTCAGGCTTGCCGGCATTCCGCAGCGGTATCTGGACAAGAAGCCAGGCGATAGCCAGAAATACAAGGAGGCTTACGCTGAACGGAAATGGGAGAAATGAGAACGTCGACGGTAAAGCGTCGGCATATTTGATCTCAAAAAATGCGAGGCCGGCAAACAGAAGTCCGATGAGGGCTTCGCCTGCTATTAATCCGGCGGCGATGAGCACCCCGGTATTTTCAACACGGGCTTTTTGTGCATCGTTGTGTTTCTTCTTCTCGTTCATTCGTTCGACGATTCCCTTGATGGCTCCGCCGATGAAAATTGCGAAAGTCGTTTCAAGCGGCAGGTACATTCCGACGCTGACAAGCATCGGGCTTTTCACCTGCATCAAAATGAACCCGAGCCCCATCAGCATGCCGACGATGATCAATGGCCACGCCATTTGTCCGCCGACAATACCCTGCGACAAAAGCGCCATGAGACTCGCCTGGGGAGCCGGGAGTGCTTTGCCTCCGAACCCTGTTCCTCCTGTATTGATGTCGCCTTGATGCAGAACGACAAGAGGGATGAACATGACGAGCGATGCAAGCGCAACTCCGGCCAAATCACCAACCTGCATTTTCCATGGAGTTCCGCCGAGGATGTGCCCGACTTTCAAATCTTGCAGCATCTCTCCCGCAACGGCGGCGGACACGCAGACAACAGCGGCAACACCAAGAACGGCCGCCACGCCCGATGTTCCCTTCATTCCAAGGGCAACCATCAGCAACGCCGCGACCAGCAACGTTGACAGCGTCAATCCGCTAATCGGATTATTGCTCGAGCCGATAATGCCGACAAGGTAGCCTGAAACCGCCGCAAAAAAGAATCCGGCAATAATCATGACGATCGTGGCAACCAGCGCTGCCACAATATCCTGTGCAAAATAATCGTAGATGAAAAATGTCGCCACCGCAGCCGCGAGTATTCCGAACATGACCCACTTAAAGCTCAAATCCTGCTCGGTGCGCTTCTGAACATGCTCGCCCGTTGCGGCTTTCTTCACATCGCCGACAGAGCGCCCGATACCCGTGATCAAACTCTTTCTCATGCGGAACAACGTAAATGCCGCACTCACAAGCATGCCGCCGATGGCGATGGGACGAACGATGAAACGCCACACGTTGTCTGCCAATGCAATCCACGATTCGTTCGTCGGTGCGCTGCTCGTGGCCGCCAGGGTGGGGCCGATGAAGTACGTGAGAATCGGAACAAATAGTCCCCATGCGAGCAGGCCGCCGCTGAAATTCAACGAAGAAAGTTTCGGGCCGATAATATAGCCCACACCGATATACGCGGGGCTGACAGCCGGCGAGCTGAGCAGCAGTCCGCTTTGCGCGGTCGCGTTTCCGCTTCCGCGCAGACCGATCGTTGCTTTGGAAAACTCGACGAATTTTTCCCATGCCGCCGAAAAAATATTAAACTGGACTGCCGATTGGATCAACGCACCGATGCCCATGGCACTGAAAAGAAATTTCGCTCCTGTGCCGCCGCCACGCCCGGCTTTATGAATTTCCGAAGCGGCAACTGATTCCGGAAACGGAAGCTCGACATCCTCAACCATCACACGGCGAAGCAACGCAACAAACATAATTCCTAGGACACCGCCGACGAACATGATTACGGTGGAGATAAGATAATGGCCCGCAGTCGCAAAGTCAGGCCATATTCCGGCGATAAAAAATGCCGGAATAGTAAATATCGCTCCGGCGGCTACCGATTCGCCGATGGAACCCACGGTACGGGCGAAGTTCTCTTCAAGGATTGAGCCTTTCATTAAACGCAACAACGCCATTCCGATCACCGCAGCCGGATAGGTTGCGGCGATTGTCATGCCGGCCTTCAATCCGAGGTACGCATTTGCAGCGCCGAGAATGACGCACATGACAAGCCCGATGAGGAGCGCACGGACGGAAAATTCCGTCATCGAAGTTTCTGCCGGAACATACGGCCTGAACGCCGATCCGCCGCTTCCCGTGGATGTTGTTTCAGCCATGATACTCTCCTTCTTATAGATAATGAATTACGCGTCGATCTTCATTCCGTCCAATACTATTTCAATTGAATGCTCTAGCATTTTTTTACCGCTCACGAAGTGATGCCTTCGGCACAAGGCGCGGAGAAGGCTGAGGGTATTGTTATTCTTTATATTAGAAGCCATCTCAAAAATGGTTTCGATGTAGAATGCATTTGTAAATGTCATGCTGATCCCGCTGCAAAGCAGCGGGAGAAGCATCTACGACACTGAAGCCTCGTAGATTCACGATGCATAATTGTCATGGATTCTTCACTCCGCTTCGCTCCGTTCAGAATGACATTTTTGGGGGTTTTTGAGATAGCTTCTAATAACTTATGGCGTGCTTGGCGTTAAATACAAGATTATTTAATGAGAATGGATCCGGTTTTCAAGAATCGCCCAGAAAAATACTTTTAGCGATATACCCTGCCATTTGCGGATTCTCTTTCAAACGGCGGACAGAGTACGCGTACCATTGCTTACCGTACGGCGTGTAAACACGCAACCGGTGTCCCTCACGAATCAATTCGTTGCGCTTCTCTCCCCGGACGCCGAGCAACATCTGAAACTCATACTCGCCCGGCGAAAGCTTCATTTCCCGGATCATTGCTTTTGCCCCGTTGAGCAGCACGTCGTCATGTGTCGCGATACCGACGTAACATCGGGCATCGAGCAACATCCTGAGCAAGCGAAGGTAATTTTGCTGAATTTCTTCCCTCCCTTTGAATGCAATTTCTACCGGTTCGTTGTAGATACCTTTGCAGAGACGAACCCTGGCCTTCCCAGCGGCAAACTGGCGAATATCCACCTCGCTTCTCCTGAGATATGCCTGAATGACGATGCCGACATTCGAATATTTTTCCTTGACCGCATAAAAGATTTTCAGCGTATCGTCCGTACAGGTATGGTCCTCCATGTCGATACGGACAAAATTATTTTTTGCTTTCGCAGCCTCCAGAATTTCTTCGACGTTCGACTGACAAAAGGCGATGTCGATCTTGAGGCCCAGCTGCGTCAGCTTCACCGAGATGTTGGCATCGAGTGCATTGCCGGCAATCGCCGTAAGCACCCGTTTGCATTCTTCCCGCGCGGCAATTGCTTCTTCGCGCGTCGTGATATCCTCGCCGAGCACGTCAACCGTCGCCATGGCCTTTCCGGCGTTCAGCGCCTTCACGGTGCGTATTGCGTCGGCAAGGTCTTCACCCGCGATATACGGTTTGGCAAATCGGGCGACAACTGGTTTCGGAATTAACGGGAGGAGTGCAACGATGAGTTGATTGAAAATATTCATGCTATTTTATTCGATTCCGGAAATGACGGTTCCTTGTGGGTATTCAACATTGAATTTAAGCTTCCAGCTTTTCTTTTCACCGGGGTTCAGCGACATGGTCCAGGTTATGAACCCCTGATCATCCCGGCGCATTTCCTTTTCCGCCGGTTCTACCTGTTCAACAACAATTTTCTCGTTCTGTGAGACAGGCAGTTGGTCTTGCACAGAAATTTTTTGCTCCGTCTTTTTTGTATTCTCGAGAGTGAAACTAAATTCGTACGTTACCCTGACATTTTTGGTGAATGTCCCGGTATAGTCGGTGAATTTGTTAACCAGCTTCCGCCCAATTTTGATCGCCGGGTCGACGCCGAGATACACATCGAACGATTCGTCCGGGGAGGTCATTTTCATTGATGACGTTGAGACGAAATCATCGTTTGAAAAAATATTTGCAGTGCCTCCCAGGAACGGCGCGGCGGTTGTATTCTTGACGGTTGCTTTACAATACACGAACGGTGAAAGTTTGGGCGTTGACGAGTATGAAAAATCTGCGTGCAATCGATCAATGGCAATCGTGACCTTGTGCCGCACATTGTCCGATGGAATAGTCGAATGAGACGGAATGTGGAACGTTGCCGAAATCGCTTGTGTCTCGACTTCTGCAACCGGTGTTTCGATGGCCTGCATTGCGCCGCCGGCGGCCGATTGATCGGACAATTCAATCATGTTATGCGCCGTAACCTGAGCATTCGAGGCACTTTTTTTAAAAGCGGGCGTCGGTTGTGCAATATTGATGTACCAGGGAAATAATTCGGGCTTCACTCCGCCGATATCCGGGCGCGCCGTCGACAAGGAAATATCGGCGTTCGTCCAGTCCTCCCCGGTGTTTTGCTGTACGAATCCGTCATAGCCGAGTTCAACATCCTGCGATTCCGTCGACACGCGCACATCGTATTGCGGGTACCAGCGAGCACCGGCGACGACGTACGATGAAAAGAGGCGAACTTCGCCCGCCTTCGCAACCTGAACCTCCACAATGATATTTTTCACCGATTTTCGGGACCGCGGCGAGATTTGGTTGATCTGTTTCTGCAGCGCATCGATCTTATTTTGAATGTCCGCGCGGTCTTTAACAAGCTTGCGTTCTTCGGCAAAATTTTTGTTCAGGTTTGAGTCAAAAAAAGAGAGCACCTTTTGCCAATCTTCAATCGTCGGACGCTGCACTTTTAGATCTTTGTTGATATTGTCGGCTGTCTGGGCTTTGATCTGCAGTATGAAATCGCGTTCGGTGCCCAGGGTGCTGAGGCGGTCGCTGAGTTCGTTTGTTTGGGTCTGCAGCTCTTGAATTTTCGTTTGCAGCGTGCGTATCCGTTCTTCGGGAATTGTGTCAAGAAAGGACGTTTCAACATGGACATCCACAATCTTTGCACCGGCCGCTTCTCCGAAGACGCGCACCGATTGGTCGATAATATTTGCAGGAAGACTGTTGAATGAAAGGAGATAATTCCCCGGTTGGAGCGAAACCTGTCCCATGCGCGTGACAGCCGCACGGTCGTTGTACACCGTCACCGACGCGACCGTCGAAGGCAGCACCGTCGGTTCTGCACTAAGCGATGAGCCTGCGGCAAGCCACATCGAAAAAAGGCAAAATTTTACATCCATGACAAACCCATGTACTGAAAAACCGGCATCGCCTTGCCGGCGAATCCGGCGTCACGTCAGAGAGGAACCACAATCGATACTTTCGGTTCAACGCGTTTTTGTGCCACGAAATATGTATTGCCGTTCGCATCAACTTCGGGCGCGAAGGTCCATGTATACAACATCGACACGATCATGAACGGATACGGTTTATATCCGATGGAAGCGTAGAGGAGCGAGCGTTGATCCAACGTGAAGACATCTTTGTTGTTCTTAATATATTTTTTATCGTATCCTGCGTCGACGATAAATATCGGAAGCATATTCCCGGTGGACGTGCCGATGTGAAGCGTGCCGCTCGTATCGATCTTATCGAGCTTTGTATACATTCCGCGAATTTGAAGCTTACCGAGAAGCGCGATCGTCAGGTCGCCGAAATATCCGGGTTCGGCAGTGACATTGTCGAGCATTTGTGCTTTGCTGGAAAATACTGTACCGGCAAGCTCGTACCGGTCGAGCTCATAAAATGCATCAAAATAATCAGCGATAAATTTGTCGCCTGACCAGCGGCGTTCAAACTTCGTAAAAATGTTGAGGAGGCCCATTCCGGAAAAATCCGTTTGCAGTCCGACCGCCCCCCCGCTGCCGAACGAAAGTATTTTCGCATAGTCGGCATACAGCGTCGAGCTTACTGTTGGGACACGCACGAGGGGGAAACCGAGGTCAGCACCGACAATGTTGATCGTTCCGTCATTCGATGTCGTTGGCACACCGTTCACAATCGTGTAGCCGGTATCCTTCGAGTCGCGGCGCAAATCTCCGGCCCATGTCGCGCCGAATTCCAATTTCCCGATGACCGGCACGCTGGCGAGAGTTGTAAACTGGAGGGGATTCACGTGCGCCCTCAGGCCGACGACACCCAGCCGGGCAAAATCGCTGTAGACGGTCTCCAGGCCGTATTTGCCGAAATTCAAATCGAATTCGGTGCCGAGCCGCCTGTCGTCGTAGCTCGGACTGTTATTGTAGAGATACATAATAAAGCCGTGGCCGAGCTGTGAATAATCCAGTACCCCAAGGCGCGCGTACACATCGTCTCCTTTATGTCCCCAACGCACATAACGGATCATGCGGACATAGTCGTACGCCGTTGAATCGAAACCCACTTTCCGGATTTTCTGGTCCGAACTGCTGATAAGCAGATTGATGTCCAATCCCACGCCAAACTTTCCAAATGCCAGGTCCGGAGCAAAATTGATGAGATAGTACTCCTGCCCGTTAATCCAGGTAAGTCCAAGTCCTCCGGCAATCGAACTCGGGTCGGGTTGTCCGGTCATCGTCGCGAGGGATTTTTGCGCAACTGCCGTCGAAGATAAAAGCGCGAGCATCATGATTGCGAGAAAATAATTTTTCATATCATACACCAAAAAATATTCGACATATAAAAAGGGCGCCTAACATTCCGAAAATGTCGGCGATTATTCCCGCCGGAACGGCGTGTCGTGTATTTTTGATACCGACTGCACCAAAATACACTGCAAGGACATAGAACGTTGTTTCCGAACTGCCATACATTGTAGAGGCAAGGACACCGATGAATGAATCCGGGCCGTGCACTTTCATCAGCTCCGTCATCAATCCCATTGAGCCGCTCCCCGACAACGGCCGGAGGATCGCGAGGGGGACTGTCTCAGGGGGCATCCCGATAAGATTGGACACCGGCGAAAGAACCGCGATCACGACGTCCATCGCCCCGCTTGCGCGGAAAATCCCGATGGCAACAAGCATCGCCACTAAATACGGGATGATCTTTATGGCAACGTGAAACCCGTCCTTCGCCCCCTCGACAAACACTTCATAGACCTTCACCTTCCGCACAATTCCCCATCCGACGAAGACAAAGAACATCAACGGTATAGCAAAGACAGAAATAATATTGATAATATTTCGGAATAGTTCAACCATGACTTGATTCCGAAGAGTGACCGTCGGCAAGCGGGTCTTTCTTATAGCGGGGAAGCCGTTCCAGAATCTTTACGGAGACAAGGCCTGCGACCGTGGCACATCCTGCCCCGAAAATCGAGGTTCCGATAATGATACCCGGTTCTGCTGAGCCTTGAGCTGCCCTGATCGCAATCGCTGTTGCGGGAATTAATGTCAAACCGGCAGTATTGATGACAAGAAATGTGCACATTGCATTCGTCGCCGTTCCTATCTTCGGGTTCAGCTTGTTCAATTCTTCCATTGCCTTCAGGCCGAGCGGTGTCGCGGCATTGTTCAGGCCGAGCATGTTCGCTGCAATGTTCATGATCATCGCAGCTACGGCCGGATGGTCGGCGGGAACGTCGGGAAAAAGCCGGGAGGTGATTGGCGTTAACAGTTTGGTAAGAATTTTAAGTAAGCCGGCTTCTTCGGCTATTTTCACCACACCGAGCCATAGCGCCATCACACCGATAAGTCCGAGTGAAATGGTAACGGCAGTATCGGCATAATCGAGCGCCGCTTTTGTAATCGCGCGGATTTTTACGTAGTTAATTTTTTCGAGAAGAAAAGAAACTTGAACGGTGGTTTTGTCTTCGGAGAACTTTACGGCATTCACTGTGCCGAGTAATTTGTCTTTGCTGCTTGAACTCTTTGCCATCTCTTTCCAGAACGCCGGCGATGAATCATCAATAAGAATGGCAATCGTGGTCTTGCCGGAGGGCAACGTTGTCATCTCCACCGGCTGATGGATCTCCGATGCTGCCGAAGTCATCCCGTAAAACCGGTTGAATGCTTCGGAGGAGATCACCAGTTGCCCTTGCCACGTTTGATGCAGCGCTGTCGGCGTTTTTTCTACGTGCACGGTCGCGTCCATCGGAACGCCATTGCGGTACGTGTTTCTCATTTCATCGCTAATATCATTCCCGGCACCGACAAGAAGCCCGATGACAATGAGCGACATCCAGATATAGTTGAGCATGTGCTACCGGTAACGGTAAAATGAGTAATGAGGAACGAATAATCGTGCAGGAGAGCTCGTATGAAACTTCGACACCGTTATTATCCCTTCAATATGTACGGGATCTCTTTGCTTCATGCCTTTCTCTCTGTGTACAGGGGTGTTCATCCAGGAAGCCACATCCATAAAGAGGTTTCGAGAAAAGAACCGAGTCAATATACTTGATTTAAAAAAACGAATCAAGTTGATTATGTACAAAGCGATGCCACGTACTGTTGCAGTGCGTGGCATTGTGGTTACAACTCAGTTACAGTACAAAACCCTATTTCACCGTCATTATTTTCTTTGTCGAAAGAAAACCACCGGCGGCGATTTGGCAGCGAGACATCCCCGATTACTTCTTATCAAGCGCATGAAGCGCAAACGCATAGGCACCGATTGCTACAGCTTCGCTCGTCCCAAGTTTCGAGATGCCTACGCCGATGCGCCGCAACGGGTCATACTGCACCTTCCCCCTTTTCCCCGGCACCGGAATCTCTTTCTTTGCCCCGGTGAGAAAAATTTCGCGTTCGCCAGCGTCTTCAATATTATAGACATTGACTTCGAGCCGCGAAAAACTTTTCCCTCCCGCCACATGATATTTGCCGTTCATCTCAGACACCAGAGCCGGCAAGAAAAGCGAATGCGCGCCGGAAAGCCCTCCGCCGATCACCGCCAGTCCATCGATGAGCGTCAAGGCGTTGGCAAGGGCGTCGCCGACAACTTCACCCAATCGGCGATATGCCTCGAGAGCTGCTGATGTATTGCCTTTCGTCTTGCCGATGCCTATTTCAAAAATTTCTTTGGGAGTGGGGGCCTGGTCAAAAGCAATGTCCGAACGTTCGGCATACACCCGCTGCACGGCGCGAATGCTGGCTCCCTCTTCCGCGTTCACGGAGGGGTCTACTTTATTTCGCATCAGCCAGATCTCGCCGGCACCGGAATTATCGCCGATAAATAATTCGCCGTTGCGCACGATGCCGCCTCCGAACCCTGTTCCGAGTGTTACGCCAAACAGATTATGAAACCGCTTCGGGCTGTGCGCCTTTTCCAGCAGATCGTTCACGTATGGTAAAAATCCGGCGATCGCCTCGCCATACGCAAAGAGATCACCGTCGTTATTGATGAACACCGGCAAATGAAAGACTTCCTGCAGCATGGGGCCGAGCGCGACTCCGCCCCGGAACGCCGGAAGGTTCCCCAAATCTCCGATAATGCCGGCAGGATAATCTGCCGGGCCGGGAAACGCAAAACTGATAGCAACAGCCCGGGCAGGCAGTTGCTTTTTTATCTCCGTGAACCCGTTGACGATTGTCGCAAGACAATCGTCAAGGCTGTCTGCATGCGAAGGAAAAGTTACCGGCGGCACGATTTCGACATTCCCTTGAATCGCCGAAAAAACAAAATTCGTCCCGCCCGCATCCAACGTCATGACGATCCGCTTTTCATGTTCAAGATTCATTGATCTGTGTCCTCGCTTTACTGTTGAACTGCAACTGCGGGTCTCTTTAACGACCGGAACGCTAAAAACGAAATATACACAAAAATAACAAGCGGGATGATGAAGCTCAACTCGACCGACACGTCGGCAACAACGCCCATAAGCGCCGGAATAATCGCACCGCCAACGATCGCCATCACCAGCAAACCGGAGAGCTCATTGCTTCGATCCGGCATTGAGTCGATTAAAATCGAAAAGATTAACGGGAAGACATTGGCGAACGAAATACCGGCGATGAATATTGACAAAAGGACAATTGACTCTGACGGAACAAACATGCCGATGATCGCCGCGACGCCAAGAAGCGCCGTCGACAAAAAGAATTTCTTCGGGGAAAGATAACCGAGAATGAACGAACCGGCGAGACGGCCGATCGCCAGCGCCGTCATGAAAAAGCCGATGCCGAGTGTTGCCATTTTATCGATATCGAGCGAGAACTTCATCTGGAGAAGGCGGGCAATCCATGAATTCAGCCCTACTTCGGCCCCGACATAAAAAAAGATGCCGAGCACCATCATCAGAACGTACGGCTCTTTCAGCAGCGCGAAACTACTCTTGATGCTCGCACCGCTTTTCTTCGTTTCGCCGCTCTCCTTTTCAATTTTCAGGAAGGAAACGCTCAGCAAGGCTACCGCCACAACAAGCGCGAAAATCCCAAAGATGCTCTGCCACGCGATACCCATTGCTACGACGAGAGGGAGAATATACGGTGCAGCGTTCGAACCGATACTTTTAATAAACTGCGCGAAGGTGAGGTTCCTCGAAAACATTCCGGGCGCGGAAACGGTCCTCATCATCGGGTTGCCGACAACTTGGAGGGCAGTCATCCCGACTCCGATAAAAAAGATCGGAATCAGAACATACTCGTACCGTGCGATACTTATCACGGGAATAAGCTCGCCGACAAGCACAAGGCCTAAAAAAAGGAGGAGGACAAATTTCTGCCCCTTCTTATCGGCGAGGATGCCGAGCGGCACGGAAAAAAGCCCGAATGCTAAAAAGCCGAAGAACGGAAGGAGTCCCGCCACTGCCGGCGAGAGGTTGAATTCCCTCGTGACAAAACCGACCAGGGTTCCGACGGCGTCGCCAAACCCCATAATAAAAAAAACAAGGAATATCGGGATAGTTCTGAGTTTCATGGTGTGTATTTCCTTATGTAGACATAGATGAATATCAAATTCAACACGGCGTTATAGTGTCGTAACTAGATGGATAAAATGCAAGGGGAAAAATGACCAGGCAGTGGAATATTTTGAAGAACATACTCATTGCGAGAAGTGAAGAGACGAAGCGTGCTTTACGGGATTCTCACATGAAGAGTACGCAGGAAAAATGGGAGCGCTACGATTTAAAAGAATTCTTCGGCGGATAAAATTGATCAACAAAAAATGGCAGACCAGAGATCTCGATCCTGCTGCCACTCTTTCCATCGTTCATCCTTTAAACCGCGTCTCATGGCAGGTCGAGAACATTCCGAATTTTGCTCAGCATATCGTTCGGCACGTAGGGTTTTTGGATGAATTCTTTTACCCCTAATTTTAGTATTTCCGATTTTTGCACCGGGTCGATGTAACCGCTGGCGATGACGAATTTAATTGCCGGGTTAATTTGTTTCAGCTCTTTGAAGGCGCTATAACCGTCGAGTTTGGGCAGACCCAGATCGGAAAGTACGAGAGCTATTTGTTTGCTGTGGACTTTGTAAATTCGAATTGCTTCCTCGCCGTCGGAGGCAGTAATCACACTGTATCCCTTTCCTTTGAGAGCCATCTTCGCCAGTTCTCTCAACATTTCTTCATCCTCAACAAGAAGAATTGTTTCTGTTCCACCTTTCGTTTCATCGAGCATCCCGCTATTGATACGAAACGGTTCGATCTCATCGGGATTTACGGGGAAGTACAGTGAGAAGGTCGTCCCTTGACCGGGCGTGCTCGCAACGTCGATGAATCCGTGATGGAGCGCTATGATTCCGAACGCAACTGCAAGTCCCAGTCCTGTCCCTTTACCCGGTTCTTTCGTCGTAAAAAAAGGCTCAAAAATCCGCAAACGAGTTTCATCATCCATCCCGATTCCGGTGTCGGACACGGTAACAAGGATGTACTCGGAAGGTCTTGCCTTAGGAAATTTCGGCTGAATGCTTTTCCCTTCGACGGTCCGCGTCGAAATGGTGAGCGTTCCCCCGTCCGGCATTGCGTCGCGGGCATTGACACAAAGATTGAGAATGACTTGATGTATCTGGGTTGAGTCCGCAAGAATCACCGGGGTCTTTTCCTGGAGTTTTATCGACACGTCGATGATTTTCGGCAGCGTTTCGCGAAGGAGCGACGCGATTTCCTTGACCGAATCGTTCAGTTGAATGCGCTGCATGATAACATCGCTTTTGCGGGCAAAGGTGAGCAACTGACGAACGAGGGCGGCTCCCCGTTGGGCAGCCGTCGTTATCGCTTCGATGCTTTGAGATTGCTTTTCGGGATCAAGGCCCGACCGTTTAATGAGGGTCGCATGCCCCACGATAATTCCGAGGATATTATTGAAATCATGGGCGATGCCTCCTGCAAGTGTCCCCAAGCTCTCCAATTTTTGCGCCTGAATTAACTGCTGTTCAAGCAGATGCTGTTTTGTATCATCGAGCAAATAGCCATTCAGCTGCGTAAGCTCGTTATGTTCATCGAATTTACCAACGATATTTGCGATGATGTGCAACGGGGCCTTGCTCTTCGTCACCATCTGAATATCCAGATGTTCAATCTGTTTTTGTGTCAGGAGCGTCTCTATCACCCGTTCCCTTTTTTGGGGGTTGCTGTAGAGGAGGCTAAGATTGGTAGCCTTTGCCTCGTCAACAGAAGAAAATCCGAACATGCGTACGTACGCAGGATTGCATTCAAGGATTTTCCCTTCCGGTGTCGAAACGAACGTAGCCGCTAAATTACTTTCGAACAGGTTTTGGTATTTTTCTTTTGATTCTCTCAATTCCTCCTCCGCCCGTGTGCGGACCGTTTCAGCTTCGGCCTCGTGCAAGGCCCGGCGCACGGCCGGAATAAGCCGGCCGAGCCTCCCCTTCAACACATAGTCGGTCGCTCCGCGAACGAGGCTCTCAACCGCAGCATCTTCACCGATCGTTCCCGAAACAAAAATGAAAGGAGTCTCCGGGCATTTTTGATATGCGATCTCCAGAGCGGACTTTCCATCAAACGACGGAAGCGAAAAATCGGAGACGATCAAATCGAACCGTGTTTGATCGAGAAGCTTTACGAACGCCTCCCGCGTTTGCACCACATCGATCGCGCACGGGATGTCGGCTTCTTCCAATTTTGCGCGGAAAAGTTCTGCATCGTTCGGATTGTCTTCAAGATGAAGAATGCGCAATTGCTTATTCATGGGACGCTCCTTCTCTTTTCTTCATTTCATCTTCTTCACGCTGTCTTGCGGCGGCTCGTTAATGATTGCCCAAAAGACGCCGAGTTCTTTGACGGCGCCGAGAAATTCCTGAAAATTTACCGGCTTTACAACATAGGCATTCACTCCGAGGTTGTAGCTCAGTACCAGATCATTTTCTTCCCGCGAGGAAGTGAGCATCACCACCGGGATCGTTTTCAAACTTGGGTCGGATTTCACCTGGCGAAGGACTTCCAGGCCGTCGACCTTCGGCATTTTCAGATCGAGGAGAATCACGGCAGGATTTCCTGCAGCCCGCATTTGAAATTGTCCGCGCTTGTAAAGATAGTCCAACCCTTCGGCCCCATCCCGTGTGACGACAACTTCATTGGCGAGATTATGTTCGGCCAGTGCAGCAAGTGTCAGTTCGACGTCTTTCGGGTTGTCTTCCATCAGTAAAATGCGTTTCAATTCGCTCATGGGTTTCCCTCTCGGATAAACAGTATGATCTTCTTTTTTACGCTAGGGCTTTCTCGAAGCGATCAATGCGCTCCGTCGCCATTTTTTTGATGATCCGGAAGCGAAAAATAAAATGTCGCCCCTTCGTCGATTTTCCCTTCAGCCCAAGTTCTTCCCCCGTGTCTTTGAATAATCCGCCGCACATTTGCGAGGCCGATCCCCGTTCCTTCAAACTCATCCGACCGATGCAGTCGCTGGAAAACGCCGAAAAGCTTATCGACATACTGCATATCGAACCCTGCCCCATTATCGCGGACGAAAAATTCATGTTCATTGGGTTTCGTCATACATCCGATTTCTATCTCTGCCTTTTCGCGGAAATGCGTATATTTGACTGCATTGCCGAAAAGGTTTTGAAGAACAAGCCGGAGCATCGCTTCGTCGGCCTCAACGTCGGGTAAGACGCCGATATCCCATTTCACTTCCCGCTCCCTCGTTTCTTCCGCCAAACTATCAATTGTTTCCCTGACGAGTCGGCCAAGATTAATTTTCCCTGCGCGCATTTCTGTACGCCCCATACGAGAGAAAACTAAAAGTTCGTCGATGAGCACCCCCATTTGCTTGGCGGAATCTGAAATCGTAGCAAGAAATCGACGCCCTTTTTCATCGAGCGTCCCCGTCGCATGCTTCATCAATAGGTCGGCGAAACCATCGATATGGCGCAACGGCGCCCGGAGGTCGTGTGAGACGGAATAGCTGAATGCTTCAAGCTCTTTATTCAGAACTTGGAGTTCAGATGCTCGAAGAATCAGGTCGGCGTTGAGATTCTCTATTCTCCGTTTCGATTCCTCATTCTCAATATCCCGTTTTACCAATTCATCGTTTGCTGTCTGGAGGCGTTTGTTCATCTCCTGCAATTCTTTCGCACGAAGAAAAATCTCAGCTTCCATTTTTTCCATCTTCGCCTGAATGTTCGGTGTTTCGCGGCCGTTGTTTTCTTTGGATCGTTTTTGCCGAACGAATTCCGTCACATCTTCCACACGATGAATAATATATTCGACCTTTCCATCGGCTCCGAAGACCGGTGAATTAACGGGGCTCCAGTACCGTTCCTCAAAACCCCCTCCTTCAGATTCCGGTCGACGGACATCGTACTTCTGCATTGCCATAGTATCTGCAATACCGCTTGTCAATACTCGCTCGAGCGACGAGCGAAGATTGCTGACGCCGTTTGCGGTAGGGTCATCCGGATTGTCGGGAAACACCTCGAACAGTCCGCGCCCCGTAATTTCTTCTCGCTTGGTTTTCGTTGCACTCAAGTAGGCGTCGCTTGCTCCCACAATCGTCAGGTTGGGTTTCAACACCAAAAATAAACCGGGGACGGACTCAAAAAGGGCCTGGAATTGAAGACGCTTCTGGAGTTCAACATGTTCTCGGTCCAGCTGTTTTCGTTGTGTGATATCTTCCGAGAGAATAAAAGCCCCTTCGGGGACGGGTTCAATATTAAGATTAAACCAGCCCGTTGTTCCGTCCGGATACACAAATTCATTTTCCATAGAAGAAGGAATGAGATCCTCGATGCACCGACGAAGTTTATTAAAAAACGACGTCTTCTCAATACCGGGATACGCCTCCATCATTGTGGTTCCCAATAACTTCTCTTTTCCGTACCGGCCTTGCTGGGCCGCTACATCGTTGAGGTATATATAGCGATACTCAAAATCGATGATCTGACAGCCTTCTAACATGTGATCCAGCGTCGATCGGTATCTCTTTTCTGCATTCTGGAGTGTTTCATTTGTGCTGCGAAGATCGGCGTCGCGCTGTTGAATCCGGTCGAGCATTGCGTTGAAGGAATCGGCCAGCTGTCCAACCTCGTCGTTGCCCGGTTTCCGAACACGCAATGCATAATCATTATGGAAAGAGACACTGCGAGCCGTTTCTGCCAAGTCGCGGATCGGCTCCGAAATACTTTTTTGGAAACGACTTGAGAGTCCGTATGAGACGAAAAGCGAGCTGACAACGATAACAGAAAGAAGAATGGCATAGAGTTGAAACCTTTCGTCTAATCCAGAGAGATCCGATTTCAAATAGACCGTTCCGAGCCGGCGGTTCTCTTGAATGACGGGTTCAAAAACCACAAAGTGGCCATTCTCAAATCGGTGCCCCTGTTTCTCTGGTGAGTCTGGAAGTGATTCATTGGGTACGCCGGAGGGATACCTTGCGAGGACGCGCCCATTTTTGTCATACAAACATGCAGCCACGATATGAGGGTCTTTACGGAGGGCGGAAAGAACATCTGCGGCGTGAGCTTCATCTTGGCCTACCATGGCCGCCGTTGAGTTGGCAGCGATAATCCCGGCTCGAGTGATTAACATCTCGCTCAAGCTTTTACCGCTGACAATATATTCAGCTGTTAAAAAAACCGCACACGTCAGCACGAGCACTGCGACACTTGTGCCCATGATGGACATCATCAATCTCCGCCTCATCGATGCAGATTTCCCTGCCGTCACGGTCATACCTCGCTGTAAACAACTTCGCCTCTTTGTACTCATGTGGAGGTGTCGAGGCGCCTTATCATGTAAATTCTCTCACGTGATAAACTATGAACAAGCTTTTTGCGATATGGCGAGACGGGAAAACTCTGCTCATTGCGCAGCTTGTTCTGTCAGACTTTATGAACTATTGCATAGCGAATTGTGAATGATAACGGCAAAGGTACGAACGAATCCGCGCCGGCAAGCGAGAAAACGGGCATGGCATGCTAACGTCAAAACTATCTACAGGAGGAGAACGCCTGCATCAAATTTATACCGGCCTGTTTCAACAACAACAAAAAATTGTCGGATAAGAGCCTTTGGTTAAAAAAATCGGTGCAATCTTTTTATCAGTATGTATCCGCATGAAAATATATGTCTCCGCTCACATCGACCTCTTTACTCAGTTCCTCTCTTCCCTCCTTTCAACCTTTCATGCTTTCCGAAGTAAGAATTTTTTTGTTGAAGGCGCGGATGTCGGAAAGGGACAATGAGAGTTGATGCCTCCACTCGCTGTTCCCAACTGACACTGCAAATGCCGAGCGGCAACTCTGGGCATAACGATCATCGGGAATTGCGGCATTTAAGAGAAACCAAAGTGCATCATCAAGACTTTCATTGTCGTGATACATGGACCTGAAATTATATTCCTCTTGCTGATGGACATTCAACGCCTCCGCCGCCTGGCTGAAAATGTCATGCACGTTCCCGCAATCCGGGCCCCACGTCGATAAATACACAAGCCCTTCTCTCAGTAGATTGTCGGAAATATTGCAAAGGTCAGCACGCGTTTTCGCGAAACCGTCCATGGCCAGCAGCATGACAAAGTGCCGCCCGCTCCTCTCCGGTAACGGCAGAATCTCGTTAAGCTGATCGATCGTTAATAACGTAATGCGCCGATCGAATGAGTCCGATTCTTTAAAAGTAGTTACTGTTCGTGACACGATTGTTATATCTCGTATCTAAAAAGCACTCTCTTTGGTGGTGAGTGAAACAGCATGCCGAGCCTGCACACAAGTCAATTCAACGATGAGGGCAACCGTCGCCGCGGTAAAGAAGAGGAGCTCACAGGGGTCGCCGTCTGCGTCGCTCCGGAATAATTCCATCTAAAAAAGAAGCTTTTCTATCGTCCAACATGTTTTTGCAGAGAGTCGTGAACTTGAGCCGATATCTTTCGTTCTACAGGATTCCACACATCGCCGCTTAAGTTTTGCACAATCCAAACATTGATTCCATTAACGAGAGCAATACCCGAAAAGGCGAAACCGAAGAGTAGCATATCCTGATTTAAGAAAAAACCGACCGTGAGAAAGAGTGAAACGAGAACAAGGTTTAGCTTCTGGACTTTCTTTGGATCATGATTCCCGTTCAGAATGTACACGAGAGATAAAAGGAAGAGCCTCGTTCTCTTACCAAAGATAAAAGTTTTCTTTTCTAACCCGCGAGCGGTGACACGGGTAGCGGTTGTTTTGGCAAAGCGATTGTTCCGAGTGGTGGCACTCAGAGTTCCCATACTGGCCCCCAGAGCAATTGTAATGATCGTCAACCGAATAATAGTGTACTGCTTCAATACATCCGAAAAAAACAACATATGCCTTAATTGAAAGAGAGCTTGAATCATTTGCGTGAAACGCGACAACAGCGTTAGCAACCTTCTCAAAAATAGGACCTGCGCAGGCCCTTCTCCCCCCGTGAAGGGCATCAGGGCTTTATTATGTGAGGTACTGGAATAAGATAGAAGGATGATGGCGGAGGGGCAATACCAAGAATCAGGTATTTTTAAAAGGGGCCAATTATAGGAGGAAAATTATACTAATCGGTCTTTAATAGCTTTAATGGCCAATTTCTGGCGGCTATGAATATCGAGCTTATGGAAAATATTCCTCAAATGGGTCTCGACTGTGAAAC
The DNA here is from genome assembly GCA_963772165.1 of uncultured Bacteroidota bacterium. Taxonomy (GTDB): domain Bacteria; phylum Bacteroidota; class Ignavibacteria; order UBA10030; family UBA8401; genus JAGVPT01. The sequence goes on from CAVYWA010000012.1 coordinate 110,228, forward strand.
GGCTTATGAAAAGCTCTTGGGCTATTTCCACATTATTCATTCCTTGAGCCACTAATTTTAGCACTTTTTTTTCTCTCGGCGAAAGGTTGTATGCGTTTTCCGAGTCCTCCCATCCGACATACGCGGCCATCATTTTCTTCGTGATCATTGGGTCGAGCGGCACACCTCCTTGCTGCACGCTTTCAATAGCTCTTACGATCTCATCCGGCGAGGCGGTTTTCAATAAGTAGCCGGAAGCTCCTCGTTTCATGGCTGAACGGATGTTCTCGTCAAGATCATAGGACGTGAGCATAATGATATGGGACCCGGGAGAAAGCTGTTTTATGGAAACAATCGCGTCAAGGCCGCTCATTGCGGGCATTTTAATATCCAAAAGGATGACACTTGGCGGAGATCCCTCTGTTTCCAAGTCCTTGAGAAGGGATTTACACGAATGATAGAACCTCTGACAATCAACGGTTTTGCTTTTATTCAAATTCGCAGCAAGCACCAAACAAAAGCTCTTATTGTCGTCGACGATCCAAGTTGAGATTTTATCCTGATTATTTTGTGCCTCTGGTTGCATAAGAAGTACCGGCCTTTCCTTGAAAAAAGAGTGTTGAATTATGCTCCTGCCTCTTCACCGCAAGGAAGATAGACTTTGAATGTCGTCCCCTGGTGCATGATGCTGTCAACGGTAATGAAGCCGCCGTGGCTCCGTATAATTCCGAGCACGATCGAAAGTCCAAGACCCGCGCCCTCCCCCCTTCTTTGGTAGTAAAAAATGGCTCAAAGATCCTATCGATATCGCCTTCCGCGATACCAACCCCCGAATCCGTAATGTCGACAACAACATAGTAGCCCCTGTGTGCCTCGGGGTAATCCTCAAGGTCTTCATCATCAAAAAAACAATCTTTGATTCTTACCCCAAGCACTCCTCCGTCCGGCATCGCATCGCGGGCGTTCACACAGATATTGAGAAAGACTTGTTTCAATTGGCTCATATCGCCGCGCACGAACCATTCCGTACCGTTAATATCTTCATCGATAGCAATTGTTGGCGGTAACCCGCTTTCGACAATTTTTAAAACCTGACGTACAACAAAAGACAGATTGAGGTATACCCTTTCCCCAACAATCCCTTTACCGTAGGTCAGAATATTCTTTACCAGCTGCAATCCGCTTTGAGCGCTTTCTTCAACGGCACGTAAGACGGTGAGACTGGTTTGGTCCTTAAGCTCGTCTCTCAATAAACCGATGGACATTGCCACCGGCGCCAATATGTTCTGCAGGTCATGGGCTATTCCTCCGGTCAACAAAGCAATGCTTTCCATCTTTTGTGTTTTGATGAATTGGGCTTCCAAACGTTTCTTCGTTGTAATGTCCGTGTTGACGATCAAAAGTTTTTTGGATGTATTATTTTTGCCCTGAACAATGCGCCAGCGACTGTCAACGAGGATTTCTTTTCCATCCTTTCTCCGATGGCGGTTTTCCCCGCTCCATTTATGGAATTCCGTAACACATTCCACGATAAAACGAAAATCCTGTTCTCTGTCGCCGGCATACAAAAGCCCCTGGAGAGAGCGGCCGGCCACTTCGTTCGCCCCCCATCCGTACGTCAGCTCTGCCCCACGATTCCAGAACGTAATACGTTCATTTTCATCCAAAACAATGATTGCATCCTGAGTTTCATTGAGCAAAGCCGCTTGTTCTTGAACCATCGCTTCGAAAAGCTTCCGCTTCGTTATATCAACAATAACGGCATGGATATCGCGGTCACCTTGAACGACTTTTGCGGAAAAACGTATCCAAATTTCCTTACCGTCACATTTCTTAGTCCGAACTTCATACTCCGAGATCATACCGTCCGTCGCCAGCGCATCGCTGATGAACCGGCGTGCCACAGCGGGGAATTCTAAAAAGCATCGTTCAAATTCTCTCTTTGTCGTGCAGCCGAACATCGCAAGAAGCGACCCGTTTCCTTCATGGACTTTCCATGAGTCGATCGAAAATTTCATCATCCCTGCGGGCGAATGGTCGAAAAGAGCTTTATAGCGTTCAGCGCTTTTCGCGACTTCATCGACCTTTGCCTTCTGCGCCACAATAATTCGTTGATTACTCGAAATAGCGACGAAGATATAGGCAAGCGCAAGGATGAGCAAAACGGCAGAGCCGGCGCTTATGACCCATACGATATTTGGTATCTGGTTGTACAGAAAAACGCTTTCGTGTATATAACATTGGAGATAATGGCAAGCGACCAATTGATATGCCATGCGGTGATAAAATACGACGTGCCCATTTTCATCAGCTCATTGCTTAACCCGGCTATAAAAAGAGCACCGGTCGAGTATATGAGATTACCAATTGCCACCCAAAATACCGGCTCATCTGCGATCGCATGATCGGTGCGTTTCACGATTGTATGGATCATGAAAACAGAGATGACGATGAGATAGACTTGCGATGCAACTGCCATTGCATTATTCAATTGATTCGGAACTTCAAAATATATTTTGTCTACCGTCCAAAGACACAAAAAAAAATGCCAGCGTAGAAATAATTTGCTTTGTTCTTTTACTTTCCATCGAGAGAAAATATACCGTAAAGACAAAGACGGGTTCCATGAGAAAAGAGTAATTAGACAAATACGTGTTATTCATGCGTTTACGGCCTAACAAAAGTTCTCCACCGATTTCTGCACAAGCAAGAACACAAAATAAAAGAAAAACTTTCATCGCATTGCTCAAACGCTTAAACCGGACCATTCCGGCAACGGCCGGGATTGGATATACACAGGCCGAGATGGCGGCAAGCAGCGGCAATTTCATGATTGTGCCATTTGTTGAGGCGACTTGGCCGTGCAGAAGAAGCCTTTCGCATACATGACATTAGCGACAATGGCGAGCGACCAATTGATGTACCATGCGGTTATAAAATACGACGGGCCCATTTTTAATAGCTCAGTGCTTAAACCGACAACAAAAAGAACACCGGCAGAGTACATGAGATTACCATTTGCCACCCAGAACATCGGTTCCTCCGTGAGCGGGTGATCAATGCGTCTTACAATTGAATGGATCATGAAAACGGAGATGACGATGATAAATAGTCGTGATGCAATGGCCATTTTATCGTTTAAATGATTTGGAGCTTCAAAATACATCTTATCCGTCAACCAACCGCACAAAAAGAGGAAGGCCAACGTAGCAATAATCTGCTTTATTCTTTTGCTCTCAATCGAAAAAAAATATACCGTAAAAATAATTGAGGATTCCATAAGGAAAGAGTAATTCATTAGATATGCGTTGTTAATTTTTTTCTGCGTCATCATATATTCTGCGCTGATTTCTGCACACGTCAAAAAGCAAAGTAAAAGAAAAAGCTTCATCGGCTTGCTCAATCGCCTAAAGCGGACCATTCCTGCAATCGCCGCGACGAACCAGGAGAAAGCGGCCACGAAAGCTATCAACGGTGTTTTCATGCGCGCCTTATTTACTCAATTGATTCGTTGGTGAGCAAATGGGCGGGCACGGAAATATTTCTTCTCCAAGCACTCCCTGGACCATATCGTTGCCGGTACTGTCAACACCCACAAGGACGAGGGTAGGCGTGCCGTCATCTTTTGCGGCGTAATAGTACCGGATTCCAACAACTCCTCCCTGCGCAAGAATCTTGTCAAAAATATTTCTCCCGAAATACCCCCCCTTCATCGACGGTGCAACCGGATTTTGTTTGAAATTCTGGATGTACTTTACGGCTTGATCGAGGGTCACAACATGATTTTCGTTCCCCGAGTATTGAGCCTTTACGCTTGCTGGAGAAAATACAACAGCAAGAGATACCACCAAGCCTATCAATAGAACGAGAGCAAGTAATCGAACTCTCATCGCAATCTTTTCCATAAGAACTCTTTCTTTGTTGAATGGAAGATGAGGATTTGGGCAATGGCCTATGTTTGGATTGGTCATTGAATCATACATCGAAGACGGTAAAAATACAATACCTTAATTTAGGTATTTTTTGGGAATAGAGCATTGCGGAGTTGATTGAAAATCGGAAGAATTCCACAGAAATATGCCGTTCGGAGAATGCTGCGATCATGCGATGAGGGGAGACAGGTAAAAACAATAGAAGAAAGTGATGCAGGCAATGTGCTAATCGCAAAGGACGAACTGTTCACACCCGGCGGGACCGTTTCCGCCAGCAGGACCAACATTCAGCGACAAAAATTTCCCCCTGCGGCATTTTACTTCAAGCCAAGCTCTTTCAACATCCTGTAGAAATTCGAAGGTGCAAGGCCCAATTTCTCGGCGGCATTGGAATCGGAGCTGGAAATGCTCCGCACATATTTGAAATAACGAACGCGGAACATTTTTTCCATTTCCGGCAGCGAAAGTACCTGCCCCGTGTATAAATCGTCGACCATCGATTCATCTTTCGCCGCGATCGGATTTTTCGTAAGCATATGATTGGTGACGTCCTTCGCCGTAATTTTATCCGGACAGTTCAGCACCAACCGCTGCGCGACGTTCCGAAGTTCCCGCACATTACCCGGCCATCTGTAGTTCATCAGTATTTCTTTGGCTTTCGGGTCCGCCGTGGGGGGCTGTTGGTCGAGATCGCGGCTGAAATAATCAAGAAAATGATTGAAGAGCAAAAGAATATCGTCCCCGCGTTTGCACAACGGAACGATATCCAGAGGGATCACCGCGAGACGATAGTACAGGTCTTCACGAAAACGCCCTTCATTCACCTCCCCCGTTAAATTCTTATTGGTCGCGGCAATGATACGCACGTTGACCGTCATACTTTCTTTTCTTCCGATCTTTTCAATTTCTCCTTCCTGGATAACCCGAAGGAGCTTTACCTGCGCCTGGAGCGGCAGTTCGCTGACCTCATCCAAAAAAATTGTGCCGTTGTGGGCAATCTCAAAGAGTCCCGCTTTTGTATTCATGGCGCCGGTGAACGCGCCTTTTTCATATCCGAACAATTCGCTCTCAACCAAATCGTGCGGAATGCTGCCGCAGTTAATGGGGATGAACTTCTCGTAGTTCCGTTTGCTTTTCAGATGAATATTCCATGCGACAAGCTCTTTTCCCGTTCCCGACGCCCCGGAAATGAGGAGATTGGCTTCGCTTCTGGCGTATTTCTCGATGCTTTCATTGAGCTGAATCATCGGTTTTGATTCGCCGATGATTTTTTTCGATTCAAGGAGAATCTCATTGCTTTGTTTCAGCCGTTTGTCGGATTTTAGTTTTTGTTTCTCGAGCTTTTTCCGCTCGTACGCGTTGACAATGCTCAAAATAAAATCCGTCGGCTGGTAAACGTAGTCCTCGATGTTCCCCGGATATTTTGTGCAATACCAATATGCTCCGGCCTTCAGAAGGTTGTTGGCAAAATCAAAATCGGTGGTATTGATTGTCATTTTCGTGATCACAACGATCTGCAGGAATTGATCAAGTTCCTTCATTTTCTGGATGAGCTCTTCGCCGCGCAATCCGCCGGAGATCTGGTAATCGAGAATGACGACATCATAGAAATCGGGGTTGTCGCGAATTTTGTCGAGCGCGGACTTGCCGTTGGAGACCACTTCTTCAACCTGAATACGAGTCGTTGACAAGCTCACCGTTTTTTTTACACGCGCGACGTCGAAATCCTCGTCTTCTACCAGCAAGACCCTAATGACCTGGTTATTAGTCGTGCTCATGCTGCTCCTCATTTTTGATCGTCAGTGTAAACCTGCACCCGCCCTCAACCCGGTTTTCGGCGTCCAGATGCCAGCCGCATTTTCCCACTGCAAGCTGATGCGCAATATAGCACCCATAGCCGGAGTGAGTCCCGACATTCGTCTTTGTCGATTCCTGTTCAAGAAATAACCTCTTAATCCCTTTGATCCCGGTCGCAAGCAATTCTTCGGCGATGCCGACCCCCGTGTCATCAATGAAGACGTTGGAAATATTTTTTTTCCTGTTATACGCCGTCGAAATCGTGATCGTCACAAAGTCTTTACTCGAATGGTCGATGCTGTTTTGAATGAGCGGTTCAAGGATTTCCCAGACAATAAATTCATTGACCCGCACAGGCGGGAGCGAAGGATCCAGGTCGAGCTTAATGTCGAACATTTCATTCTTACTCGAAACGCGCAAAAAGACGTTTTGCACGATGAATTCGATGACCAGGTTGATGTTGGTTTTGAACATCGGGTTGACGATGGTGTTGATATCCTGGTCGTACCATTTCATGTCATAAATGATGCGGGAGATAAAATTGGAGTACGTGATGACACGCTGTTTTAACTGGCCGAGGTTTTCGGCATTCATCATCCGCACATCGTTCTTGATGAATCCCATTATTTTTTCGGCTTTGTGGTTCGTATGGTAAATTCTCTTCGTGAAGAGCGATTCTTTTTCCAGCTTGATCTGTTTCTCAAGATTCTCTTCGTGCTCAATGAACAGTTCTTCCTGCGCTTTATTGCGCTCGCCGACGGCGCGCGAAGAAATAATGAAAATTGCCATCAGCCCGATAAAAATGAGCGCCAAAAATGTCAGGGCCACTTTGTCGAAACTCGACTGAATTTCCGTCGTGAGGAAGGTGAAATCGGGCGTGATGCGCATGTACATCACGCCGAGATATTCGCCGTCGGGAACGAACGGAACGAGAACGTCGAACGTTTTATCGTTCGATACGGCGCTGACAATTTTCTCCCTCCGGCGCATTTCATCCTTTTGCGCAAGGAAGAAATCCAGCCCCTGACGATGGCTCGTCAGTTCTCCCTCTTCGAGCGGCTCCAGCTTATTATTGAAAAACGCGGTAAGCTTTTGCCCGCTGTCGATGATATACAGCCGATGATTTTTGATCAGGATGAGGCACAGATCTTCTCCGCTCCTTTGAATGAGCTGCTGTTTAAAAATGACGTTCAGCGAGTACGCAAGATACAATTCCGCGCTGTCTTGCTGCGCGCGGACGCGCTGCTGGCGTTCGAAAATCAGCTCGACGTTGGTCGTCGTCACGAGGGCAAGGCGTTCGGCATAGTACTTCCGGAACCAGCTTTGCGCTTCTCCGAGAAAGCTTTCCAAGTTCTCCTTTTGAAAAAAAACAAGGATGATCTGGAACGTGATCAGCACGACGACCATTACCACGATATGGCGTATCTCAAAACGATACCGTGTCAGTCTCGTTTTGACGGGGTCGGGCACTTTCAAATTTTTCCACTCCATAACTGCGGCTACGGTGTTAGGCTTCTCTCGGATTCGATGCTCGCATCGACGTTCTTCACTGCTTCATCGATCGTAATATTTCCCTTGATCGCGAGATAAAAATAACGGGACATGATTTTCGAGTCTTTCGTGTATTCCTCCTGGCTCGGCCGATGAACACCGGTTTTCAGCAAGTTGACGATCGTGCCGATCTCCGGGTATTTGCGGAGGTACAATGAATCACGGTAGAACGAATTCGTGATGGGAAAAAATCCGCCTTTGGTGTAGAAAATCTCCTGCGATTCATCTCTGAGCAGGTACTTTATAAAATCGATAACAGCTTCCTTGTGCTTGCTCGCCTTGGGAACCATCAAGTTCCAACCGCCTAACGCCGACGCGGGCTTTCCACCGGGATAATACGGAACCGGCATCCGTTTCAAATTCTTTTCTTTCACCGTGTCAACCGGAGATTCTTTAAAATCCTGATCGTACGTGTTCCATCCGTGCAGGAAGAGGCCATCATGTTTGATAAAATATTCATAGCTTGGCACTTCGGTCAGGTCGCTGACAACATCGGGTGTTGCACCGTCCTTGTGGACAAAATCCACAAGCAACCGTAGAGCGTTCTTTGCCTCCGGCGTGTCAAAGCGGAACCCGATGGTCGTAAAGTAATCGGGCTTTTCGCTGAGAAGAATTTCAATGTAACAGCAGATCAATCCTTCATAATCCGACGCGGGAAAGAGATAAAATGGATATTTGCTGTTAGGAAGATCCTTCTTGATCTTCAGAAAATCATCCCACGACATGATGCTCTGCACTTTTTGGAGAAGTATCTTTCCCGCGGGGCTCATTTGCAAGAAGATCTGCGCGGTAGTACACGACCCCCTCGGAGATGTCAAGCGGAACGGCAACGAGTTCTCCTTCGTGATAACACGAACCGAGAGCGATCGGCGTTATTCTCTTTCGTTCTTCGTCCGTAAAGTATTTTCCCAGCGGTTCGCACCATTTTGCAAACCGCTGCACCCAAATAACATCGACTGCAAGAAGATCGATGCCATCGTCGTCCCCGCGCAATGAGCGGGCGAGAATCTCTTTCCGCGTATCCGTGCTGAAATCGGGGTTGGGAAAATCGACGGGAATAACTTTAATTTTGCCGGCGTGGGATTGGTTGTACTGATTGATCAGGATACGATGCGCTTCGGTCATCCTGTCCGCAAAATAAAATTCTGTAACGTGCTCCGTGGGGCGCTTGAACAAAAAGGCAAAGATGGTAAAATATACCAACGCTATCGCGCACAGCACTGCGATACCCCATGCCTGATTGCTCGAAGAAAGTTTATAGTTCCCGGAAGCCATGAAAGACGCGCGAATGTTATTTTTTAATCATGATGAAACGCCTCAAAAACAGTATCATGCCCGGCGACCATGCATGAGACAAGCTTTCCGACTTTTCAGAAGACTCAATATATCTTATTTCTTTTGCGTTTGAGATGCAACAACTATTTCGCGGGTGTCATCAAATGCGGACAACATGTTCGCTGGTGTCTTTTGCAGAAATAGATACGAACGCCACCTATGCCTATCGCAATTCTTTGCATCGGAATAACCGCTTGACTGCCTCCGGTTGAACGTGGACAACTGCCGCGACGATCGTGAACAGACCCATCGAGAAATAACCAGGGCGCGTTCATGACGCAACGTGCGTTATGGTCTCACCCTACTTTATCAACATCATTTTTTTGACTTGAGTGAAGCTCCCGGCTTCAATCCGGTAGAAATACATCCCGCTCGCCAATGTCCTCGCGTCGAATCGGACATTATACTCACCCGCACTTTCTTTCTCGTTCACAAGCGTAGCAACCTGCCGGCCAAGCAGATCGTACACTACCAGTTTCACATGCGCCGGCTGCGCAATTGAATACCTGAGCGTTGTCGCCGGATTGAACGGGTTAGGATAATTTTGTTCCAAAGAAAAAGTACCGGGCAGTTGCGAAGAATTCTTCACCGATGTAACGACAAAACTGCTCGGGATGGCAAGGTAATCGAGATACATATAGCCCCAGCCCATTTGCATTTGAATGGTATCGTTTCCTTTGGCCAGAGGAACATACACAGTCTCTTCCAGCCAGGACGTTGTAGAACCCTGGAACACTACGGTGTCTGCCCGCACTCCGTTGATGTTGATGAATTGCGTTTTCGGGCTTTGATAAAATAATTTGAATCCAAACGCAATCGGATAAGTGCTGTCCGCCGGCACATTATTAATCGGCCAACTAATGGTTGCAATCGATGTATCTGTAGCTATATCAACGTATGAACCTCCGCTGGCTGACGCATCACTTTTCACAGACATTCCCGGCCCTTTGATGATGGCTTTTTCCGCTTCCAGCCTGGTGAGCGGCGGAGTGCCAACCGTGACCTGCACGACGCCGGAAGCATTTCGATGCCCAGCGCTGTTGGTCGCGACCGCTGTTATCGAGTACTCTCCGGGGGATATATTTTTCCAGGTAAAAATATAATGAGAAGTATCCGCCGATGCGGAAGAGGGGACGATCACGCTGCCGATCTTCGTCGTCGTGAAAGAGAATAACTCGACCGAATCGACTGCCAGGGTATCGGCTACCATAACGTTAATGGCCAATTCCGTGCTGTCCGGAAATTTTGCGTTGTTCTGAGGACTGATGATCGTTACGGCCGGCCAGTCGACGCCGATGCCATTGACTTTAACGTCGGTCCGATGATTGACCCATATTGAATTAATCCCCGCAAGGATGTCGGCGTTAGAAGAGTACGTCGGGTCGGTCCATGACCATGGAAGGGCGCCGGCGTACCCCAGCTGGTATAACGTATCAAATAAATTACTCGTTGGAACGCCGGAGGGGTTCCCCTCTCCGCTTTCCATAGCAAATTCAGCAACAACGATCGGCTTGTCAAGTCCCCAGACACTTGCCGGATGATTGAACGGAGAGGTTGAAATCGGCGTCGAGGTCGAATAGTAGTGCACGGAGTAGAAATCAAGCGTTCCGCTTGTATCGCCCCCCGCAGCGATTAACTGGCTGTTGGAATAATAATTTTTGTTCGACAGCGTTGCAAGATGGTCAAGGTATGACATGACTGCATCCGTTGTCATCGACGCTCTATATTTCCGGTTAAACTGACGGGAGATTGATTCCTTATCAGCAAGGCTCAACTGCGAAAAGCTTGAGCTGGTTTTTTTGAAGGCGGCCGAGGGCGTGACATCAGAAAGAGCCTCAAAACTCCACGAACCGCTCGTCACTAATGCGCTCGAATCGGCACGATGAATCGCGCCGGCACAGAGATTGACAAACCTCTGGATTGTGGACATAGGGACGTGGTTCACACCACTCCAGCCAAATTCATTGCTCATCCCCTCGGGTTCATTAAAAATTTCCCATGAAAGGATGGCTGGATGACCTTTGAGGGAGTCGATCATCGGAATAAGACAATTGTTGATGTACGCGTGAGTGTAGCTCGTATCATTGAGAAGGAGTTTATTACGGTTAATCACCGTTGCGCTATTGGACGTACTCAGCATGTCAAAAGACCAGAGACAAATATTTATTCCTATTTCTCTCTGCCACGCGAGGTCCAGAATTTTTCTCATATCCGATATCGTCAACGCGCCGGGTCCGGTGACATGCCCTGAGCTATCGAATGCAGGAGTAACAGTTCCGTTGACATGCAGCCACCATCGCATGGCATTCCCTCCGGCGTTATGGATGGAAAGCATAATCTCCCCAAAGCTCGTCGTATCGGGCGAACCTGTCCCAACATCTCCCGCGAAATTGACCCATGCCAGATTTGCTCCATTTACAAAAAGCTCCTGGTTGTTGTATTGAACCCGGTTTGTTTGTGGATAGACAACCTGGAAAAAAGCAACAGCGGCAAGCAGAACAACTCCTCGCATAGAAAAGCGCATACGGACCTCTCAAAAAAATAGTATCGTGTGAACGTTATTATGAAAAATTCAATGTAAGCCGCGGAAGTCTCTCATCTCAATAAAATTAGAAAAGAGTTTATATGCAACCCGCATATCCAAAGTCCATACTATTTCAACAGCATCATTTTTTTGACGCTCGTGAAATTGCCCGCAGTAATGCGATAGAAATATAGACCGCTGGCACAATTTCGGCCGTCGAAGTCTACACTGTGAATTCCAGCACTGAGACTTCCATTGACTAATGTCGCCACTTCCTGGCCCAGCGTGTTGAAGACTTTCAGCTGCACCGTCGATTGCTGCGGAAGTGAAAAATTGATTTTTGTCGACGGGTTGAATGGGTTAGGATAATTTTGCGCAAGGTTGAAGACCGTTACTATGCCCGGTTCCCGTTTAACTGCAACGATCCCCGTTTCCAGATATGCAGAGAAGATCTTCGCCAATTCGTTTGCATGGCCCGCAGCATAAACAGCATTTTGCGTATCGTCCCAAATCAAAGAGCCTACCGGGAATCCATCATTTGTCGATATAATTGAGGATTGGCTAAAATTCTCCGTGAGATCGGTGAACTTTGTAATTCCGCTCCCGTTCTCAGTTTTATTTCCACTGCTGTCGCGGCCGGGAATGGTCGTGGGATCGTAGTCTCCGAAAATGTAATTGCTGTGAACAATATCGGTCGATCCGGGAAAACGGGGATCGCCATACTGGTGCTGATTCCATTCTGCCATTTCACTCACCACGCCGGGAGTTATACCGTACGCAAAAGGGTTGAGTGACGGGTAAGGTGGTGCGCACCTCAATGAACCCGCCTCCATGTTCCGGCGAATAGGTTATGAATAACGCAGCAGTGCGTGCGTTTTCCCACTCGCAGGGGATATTTTCTACCTTGTACACTCCCGGATAATACCAGCCTAAATAGGAAAGCGGGTAGGCAGTGCTGTCGATTGTTCCAGGATTGGTATTGTAGTACCCGCTCATCAACAGCGGGTCATAATAGTTTATGTTGTTGGAAACAAAGACCGATATTTTGCTGAGTGCCAGCAAAGGAGAGTACTGCGTTGAATCACCCCCCACGTAATACTTCGGCTGCACGACCACTCCCTCGTTGGCATCTACCGAGTCAATATCGATTGTGCTCTGGAATTCTTTCCGAGGACCATTCCCACCGCTGGTCTCGTTGGTGTCTTCGCCAACCCAGTTCTGATTGATGAAGATGTTGTTCACAACGAAATACCTGCGGTAAAATAAAGACGTGAGCCAGTTTTTTTTGTTATTAATGATTGTGTTGTGGTTGAAATATGCGAAGTCGGTCAATTCATTTTGCTGCAGAAACGTGAGGCCGCTGCCGACGATGGTGTTGTTTTCAATCCATAGCGTATCGATCGGATGCTTGCACTGGAAAATCCGTGAACTCCACCACTGACTCGGTTCGAACATGTTCCGGAAATAGGAGTTGGTGATGAAGAACTTCGCCCCATACGGCCATCCGCCGATGGCGCCGGATTCGTTCGTGCAATCAAAAAGGTCGATGTTACTGAACTCGAAGAGACAATTATCGATGGTTAGCGACTGAGCCAGCTGGTTCTTCGTGCCGCAATAGAAGTTCTCACCGTTGAGTGTCCCATCCAACTTCATGGCCTGGTAATGCACATTCACCATCCTAATGCTGCCATACACGATATTGGCGCCGAGAACTTTTCCAATCACCGGCTGCAAGAGGATAACCGGTTTTGTCGTCCCCGCCGAGTCAGAAATCCCGACGATCGTCAATGTGCCGTTAGGGTTCGTCACAGTAATCGCCGAATTCTGATAATAGAAGTGCCCCTCTTGCAAGGCGTACACCCTGTTGGGATTTATTCTCGCTCCAGTGTTCGTCGTGTCACCGTTGATTATTGATTCTAATGCACCCGCATGCTGCCGCGTGGTATGGGGAATATCACCCGGAACAATAATTGTGTCCTGGCTTGCAGGAATCTGCGCATCCAATGCGCTCAACATCATGAACGAAACCGATACGGAAAAAAGAATTCTGCGTTTCATTGTTCCCTCCCTCGACTGCGATTGACCGAAACATGGTCGTGTAGGCATCGATGAGTTACTCCCTGATGAGCGGGGTAAGATTGCTTAGAGCTAGGGCGTTGAAAGAAGATATGGTGAAGGGGCTCTGAGATGACGACCGGAAGAATCGTACACTCCTGAGAGATGACGATCACCTGCGCCGCTCTAATGTAGCCAATCGAATAGATATTTTCAAGCTATGCGATTTTTCGGTAGTGGGCTATTTTGAAGAATAAAGTCATTGCGAGGATCCCGACGCCCTTTGTCGGGAGACGAAGCAATCTCCATTAAACAAAAGGATTGCTTCGGCAAAAAACGCCTCGCAATGACCTTTGATTCAAAATGACCCACTACCGATTTTTCTTTGACTGTCATTGCGGGCGGAGCGAAGTGGCGCTTTACGCCACCACGCACAACGTGGCAATCCCCTAAAATAATGGGATTGTCCCGCTGTACGGGATCCCTTCGGGACTTCGGCAAAAAACCTCTTGCAATAAGTTCTTCTTGAAAAAGGAAATCAAACTGCAACGCTACCGATTCGTCCCGGCAATCGGAGGGTTGTAAAGAAAGCGGCCGGATTTTTCGCTCCAGCCGCATATCGATAAATCTTCGAGATCTGATCTTAAAGTAACGTGTTCGTTTTATAGCCGGACCGCTTAAAGGGTGTCACTACAGCAACGGATCTAGTAATTAAATGTGAGTCCAAATTGTGCATTCAATCCGTATGTCTGCCCGCTTGTCGGCATTTGACCCGCCGGAACGGTCAGATATGCCGGATGACTATAATAATAATTATCGACATGGCTGTTGACATTTGTCGCATTGGCAAAGATATACAGGTTCTCGATAATCTGCTGCTTAAGCGAAATATCGAACAGCAACACGTTGTCGTAGTAGCTGTTCTCCAGGCCATACTGCGTATCGATACTTTGAAGCGTCAACTCCTGATACCGGAGCGAGAACCGCGAACTGAACCCTTTGTAATCCCACCCGAGGATTGCGTTATAGATTCCTTTCGGCTGATCCTGCAACGCTCCCGCCGTTGTTGAATAGACAAGCGTATCTTTGCTCCCTATTTTTGGTGCTTTTATAAAAAAGTAGGGATACTCTTCGTTGGAGCTCATGAATGAGGCGTTCAGCTCGAGAACGATTCCGCTTAATAACCCCGGCAGATACCAAAAATGCGTTTGCCATGAAAGCTCTATTCCTCTCAGATACGCATCAGCTGGATCGTTCATCGGAATAGAACCATTGAGTAATTTACCGCTGGTCGGACTGCCAGCCAGGAATGATGAATCAAAATAACTCTTGCTTGGCAGCCTGCTGCTGAAATCAGCCGGAGCGTTGACAATGGGGTACGGATCATACGGATAATAGTTTTGAAAGCTATAAATGAGATTGCTGATATCTTTGTAAAAAAAGTCAACCGTGAACAGTCCGACAGCGTTGCTAAACAACGAGGCCCCCACATCAAAATTCGTTGCAGTCGAGGGTTTCAACTGTGGGTTACCCGATACCAAATCCTGGCCAGTCTGCAATATAAGCAGAGGAGAAATATCCGAGTAACTCGGTAGCGAAACACTCCTGTAGACCGCACCCATCACCTGAACATTGTCGGTGACTTTATATTTAGCATTGACGGAAGGATACCAATACGGGTTGTCTCTTTTTGTATCCACCAAAATAGGAAGAGCGTTCAGGCCATTTGCATTTGAGCCGTTTGGTTGAATATGGTACGCCGAAATATCGGTTTGTTCTTCCTGATAACGGGCACCGGGGACGATGGTAAGATCACTCCCGATATTAAACTCACCCATCAAATACCCTGCCCGCGTGTTTTCTTTATCGGTATAATTCTGGTCATAGGACCCAACGCCATCCCAGTAGTAAGCGGATTGCCATGCCGGGAATATGGTATTCTCCATATACGCCAACCTGTACGGGTCATACGCAACCCCAATAGGATATCCTAAAATACTTGTTCTGGTGTAACTCGGATCGACGAAATATGTTGCTTCAATTCCGCCTTCTTCAACAGTAGGGCTTGGATTAGCTCCCGCAAGAAATGGAATTGCAGCAATAAGGTTTTGTCTTCTGCCTTTACTCCCTCCATATTGTACATCGTAGTATAATCGGGTATTATCGTTGGAACGGTCAACGTCGTGATATTTTCCACCTATCGACAATTTTCCCGAAAAGTCCTCCGAAAGTTTGAACGGCACTTTCCAGTCAATCTTTGCGTCGTATGATTCGTCCGTCAGATTAGTGTTGGTCTCATAGATATTCCAGAGCACGGATTGCGTCGCGTTCATTACCCCCATGTCGCCTATTAAAGCAGAAGGCTTTCCATAGATCAGGGCATTACCCGTAATGGGAGTCCCTGTGAGGCTCTGGATAAAATCAAATTCCTGTCCGTTGGGTGTATGTTGATCGCCTTTCGTGTATGATAATGATACCGGCAATTCCGTCCCGCCTAACTTAAACAACGCTTGAATTGAATGTGTCCGTTGTTCGGTTTTGGTATCGCTTACAAAAATTTCGTCCGTGAAACTATTACTGCCGAAATCTGTCTCATTATCTCTCGTTAT
This sequence comes from uncultured Bacteroidota bacterium, assembly GCA_963772165.1. Lineage (GTDB taxonomy): Bacteria > Bacteroidota > Ignavibacteria > UBA10030 > UBA8401 > JAGVPT01. The sequence goes on from CAVYWA010000012.1 coordinate 126,010, forward strand.
GGTACTGTCATTTTTCTGATCGTACACGTTGAAGAATTTCACGTCTACCACATCCGACGTATAATCCAGGATCAAGCTTGCACCGTAGCGATGCCTCTTCGTACTATTGTCCGTCAATGTTGCCGAGGATGTATTCACATAAAATGTGTTCTCGACAAGCGACGATTTTGTCGGAGTATTATAGCCGGCATTAAACTGGTCGGAGGGAAGTTGTTTCTCTTCGATGTTTCCCTGTACCAGAACGCCCACTTTGTCATCGGCAAACCTGTCGCTTGCACTCCCGTTAAATTTATAGTTATCATAAGAATCCCGTAACTTTGTATACCCGCCGTTCCCCCAAATGTCATAATGGAAACCCGGCTGTGCCGTCTTTAACGTCAGGTTCACCGTTCCGCCCAACGCATCCGCGTCCATATCCGGCCGCAAAGTCTTCGATACCTCCACCCCTTTCACCAGATCGTCTCCCAATAAGCTCAGATCGACCCCGCGGTCGCCCCAGTACGTCGAACTCATCGGGATGCCTTCGATCGTGATCTCATTGTACTTCGGGGCTAATCCGCGAATGATGACCGCGTCCGCTTCACCGGCATCCCTTTGCAACGAGATACCCGGAAGCCTTCCGATCGATTCCGCGATATTCGCATCCGGCAATTCTTTCATCTTCTCCGCAGACACGACGTTGATGATCGATGTGGACGCCAGCTGCTGGTTGATTGACGACAGTTGGCCTTTCGCCTGGGCCGTTACTATGACCGTCTCACCGATGACTGTTCCTGCCACCAACTGAAAGACCTGTTCTACCGTTGCATCAGCTGTTACTGTTACGTCAACGGTTATCGTATTATACCCGACATACGATATTTTCAGCGTTTGCCTCCCTACCGGCATGTTGTGTATAGTAAATTTCCCATCAATATCTGCTGCTGCCCCTAAGTTGGTGTTCACGACTATCACATTGGCGCCGACGAGCGCCTCACTGGTCGTCTTGTCCAACACGCGACCGTTCAATGTACCTGAACCTTGTGCAAACATTGTCTGCGTCATCATCAACATTACTGCTGCAACTGCACACGCTAGTCTGCTTCGAGTGTAAGAAGTACCAATAGACATTTTTCTTCTCCTCATGATGCAATTTACGGTTTGATTCACCCTTATGAGCGGGGGAGTGTTCATTGAATTCGGGCCTTGAAACAGAGCACGGTGAGAAAGTCTCTGAAATGACGGACGGAAAAATCATACAGTCGGAAGAGATACCGGTCACGTTGTGCCGCCCCAATGTAGTTAACTGAAAAGATACTTTCAAGAATCACAGGGGCGCTTTTAGGGAATGATTGAAACGCAAGTCGGAGGAAGGTACAGGCTTGCTGCCGGGTTGCCCTGTGATCGTAGTTGGAGAACCCTGCTGATTTTTTCTATTGGAATCAAAGCCGGCACATTTGTGAATTGCTCGCATTGAAAAAGGAAAAGGCGGCTGCGTTTTCACGCCAGCCGCCTTCTCGGGATACATCACAGATCTGATTAAAGTAAACGAAACAGATCCGCTTACTTCAACAGCATCATCTTCTTCACGCTCGTGAAGTTGCCGGCAGAGAGGCGATAGATATACAAGCCGCTGGCAAGATTCCGGGCATCAAAGGTTACGCTATGCGAGCCGGCGGAGAGATTTCCGTTGACCAGCGTCGCCACTAACTGACCGAGTGTGTTGTAGACCTTCAACTGCACGGTCGACTGTTGCGGAACTGAGAAGTCGATCTGCGTTGACGGGTTGAACGGGTTCGGATAGTTTTGTGAAAGTTCAAACGTCGTTGCGACGCCGTTTGTTTTCGCTTTTACCGACGTAACGCCACCCTTTGCAATGTACGAGCTCATGATTGTACTCAATTCAGTGGCATGAGCAGCAGCATACGCAGCATTCTTTGTATCGTCCCAGATCAAAGAACCGACCGGGAAGCCATCAATCTTTGATACAACTGAGGACTGGCTGAAATTCTCCGTGAGATCGGTGAACTTCGAAATACCGACTTGATCACTGGCTGCAAGTGTGGTCGACGCATTTATTGCATCCGTTTTTGAACCACCCACAATACCGGGAACGGTTGTCGGGTCATAGTCGCCATAAATGTACGCGCTGCTGGTAATGGCGGGTTTCGAGGGGTATCGTGGATCGCTATACACTGCTTGATTCCATTCCGCCATCAACGTAACAACGGCTGAAGTCAGTCCATACGAAACCGGGCTGGTTGTGGGCGTTGTGGTATTATCTTCAATCATCCCTCCACCCTTCGCCGGCGTATACGCTGCCATTAATGCTGCAGTGCGGGAGTTCTCCCACTCACCTGGCATATTCTCTACTAGTTGAGCTCCCGGATAAAACCAACCCAAATAGGAAGGTATTCGGGGGCTTATTGCCGTTGCCGGGTTTCCGGTGTCGGAGATGATGTATGTGGAATTATTGATAATAACCGCTGGCAATCAACGGATCGTTGAAATTGATATTGTTCGAAATATAGACCGGTAATTTGTTGAGCGCCAACACGGGAGACATATCAACAGAATCGCCCAGCGTTGCTTCATACTTCGGCTGCACAATCAATCCGTTCGTAGCATTATTCGTATCAACGTTAATCGTGCTCATGAACAACTGATCGGGATCCTGGCCGCTGTGCGTCACATTGGTATCTTCGCCGACCCAGTTCTGGTTGACAAAAATATTGTTCGTGACAATAAAGCTGCGGTGATAGGGGGACAAGAGCCAGTATTTCTTCTGGTTGATGATCGTGTTATGGTTGAAATACGCAAAGTCGGTCAATTCGTTTTGCTGTAGGAACGTGAGACCGCCTGTTGTCGTGGTAACGTTTTCAACCCACAACGTGTCGATCGGATGCTTGCATTGGAATACGCGTGAACTCCACCACTGGCCCGGTTCGAACATGTTCCGGAAATAGCAGTTGGTGATGAAGAACTTTGCTCCGTACGGCCAGCCGCCGATAGCGCCTTTTTCATTCGTGCAATCAAAAATATCGGTGTTGCTGAATTCGAACAAATCATTGTCAAGGATTAACTCTTGCGGATGTTGGTTCGCCGTGCCGCAATAGAAGAGCTCGGACTGTAGGTTTCCATCCAGCTCCATAACCTGCCAATGAACGTTCTTAATTGTAATACTGCCATACACAGTATTGGCAGGCACATCTGTTTTCCCGGTCGGCTGTAGTAAAACGATCGGTTTTGCATGTGCCGTTGGGTTATTAGGATCGGGGACGCCAATGATTGTCAATGTGCCGGTCGGATTGTTGTAGTAGATCGGCGTCAATTGATAATAGACCTGACCTTCATAAAGTGCGTACACCGCATTCGGATTTTTTCTCGCACCCGTGGTCAGGGTATCATTGCTGATGGTGCTGTCCAGCTCTCCTACATATCCAACGCCTGCCAATGTGCAGCCGGAGATAAAGCTCGTATCGCCTTTTATCGTTACTTGAGCCATGGAACTGCTCGCAAAGCTTGCTATCAGAATAACAATAAACAAGCAGAGTACCATTCTTGCTTTCATTTTTTTCTCCTATGGTTAGTTAAAAACAACGTGAACATACTTATGCTGAGTTTTTGCCTTTTTCCCATCCCTCCTTTCAAAATTTTTACCGGTTTGATGTTTTATTGACTATGTTAAAAAGTGTTCGGTTTAATTGAAAACAATGTAAAAAGAACATTAAAAAAACGCTAGTAACTAAAGCTGAGTCCGACCTGTGCATCCAATCCGTACGTCTGCCCGCCTGTCGGCATTTGACCCGCCGGAACGGTCAGATACGCCGGATGACTATAATAATAATTATCGACATGGCTGTTGACATTTGTCGCATTGGCAAAGATATACAGGTTCTCGATAATCTGCTGCTTAAGCGAAATATCGAGCAGCAACACATTGTCATAGTAGCTGTCCTCCAGACCGTACTGCGTATCGATACTTTAAGCGTCAACTCCTGATACCGGAGCGAGAACCGCGAACTGAATCCTTTGTAATCCCACCCGAGAATTGCGTTATAGATTCCTTTCGGCTGGTCTTGTAACGGTCCCGCCGTTGTTGAATAGACAAGCGTATCTTTGGTCCCTATTCTTGGCGATTTTACAAAAAAGTAGGGGTACTCTTCATTGGAGCTCATGAATGAGGCGTTCAGCTCGAGCACGATCCCGCTCAACAATCCCGGCAGATACCAAAAATGTGTCTGCCACGAAAGCTCGATCCCTCTCAGATACGCATTGGCAGGATCATTCATCGGAATCGTACCATTTGATAATTTACCAGCGGTCGGATTAGCAGTCAGGAAGGTTGAATCAAAATAGTTCTTGCCCGGTAACCTGCTGTTGAGGTCAGCCGGAGCGTTGACAATGGGGTACGGATCATACGGAAAATAATTCTGAAAGCTATAAATGAGATTGCTGATATCTTTGTAAAAAAAGTCAACCGTGAACAGTCCGACGGAGTTGCTGAACAACGAAGCTCCAACATCGAGATTCGTTGCAGTCGAAGGTTTCAAAAACGGGTTACCCGATACAAAACTGCTGCCGGTCTGTAATTCAACCAGAGGAGAAATATCCGAGTAACTCGGCAGCGAAACACTCCTGTAGGCTGCACCCATGACCTGAATATTGTCGGTGACTTTATATTTAGCATTGACGGAAGGATACCAATATGGGTTGTCTCTTTTTGTATCCACCAGAATAGGAAGAGCACCGAGTCCATTTGCATTGGAAGACACGGGTTGAATGTGATAGGCTGAAATATCGGTTCGTTCTTCCTGGTAACGGGCACCGGGGACGATGGTAAGGTCGCTCCCGATGTTAAACTCACCCATCAAATACCCTGCCCGCGTGTTTTCTTTATCGGTATAGTTCTGGTTATAGTCCTGAACGCCCTGCTGCCAGACGGCTGCCTTCGAATTAGAAGCCAAGGCATTCGTCATCGTCACTAAATCATATGCATCCCAATTCGGCCCAATCGGATATCCTAAAATACTCCCTCTGTTATAATTACCATCAACGAAACCAGCCGCAGGAACACCAAGCTGGTCATTTTCTAGGGCAGATTGGCTAATTGATTTAAGAGCTGGGAATAAATTTGTGAATGAAGCGACGGCGGCTCTCGTAGGCGCACCATCACCATATTGCATATAATATTGAAACTCACTGCCATCGCTTGTACGGTTTACGCTATGATACTTTCCGCCAAGAGATATTTTTCCCGATATGTAATCCGAAAGTCTGAACGGCACCTTCCAATCGAGCTTGGCATCGTATGACTCGTCTATCAGGTCCGCGTTGGTGACATAGATGTTATTAAGGGAAGCATTTGCATTCGTCGGGTTGAAGACACCCATTTGATTTATCAGTTTCAACGGTACCCCATAGATCAGCGCATTTCCCTGCGGTGTCGTTGCAACACCCGTTTCGTAAACATCAAACTCCATCCCATTGGGTGTATGTTGATCGCCTTTCGTGTATGATAATGATACCGGCAATTCCGTCCCGCCTAACTTAAACAACGCTTGAATCGAATGTGTCCGTTGTTCGGTCTTTGTTGCATTGACAAAAAGCTGGTCGTAGAAATCTCTGCTGTTAAAATCCGTCGTATTGTCTCTCGTTATGCTGCTATCCTTCTTCTGATCGTATACGTTGAAGAGTTTCACGTCTACCACATCCGAGGCATAATCCAGGATCAAGCTTGCACCGTAGCGATGCCTCACCGTAGTATTGTCCGTAAGTTCTGCCGAATTTGTGTTTATATAAAATGTGTTTTTTACAAGAGATGAAAGCGTCGGAGTAGCATAGGTTGCATTAAGCTGGTCTGAGGGAAGTTGTTTCTCTTCGATGTTTCCCTGCACCAGAACGCCCACTTTGTCATCGGCAAACCTGTCGCCCACACTCCCGTTAAATTTATAGTTATCATAAGAATCCCGTAACTTTGTATACCCGCCGTTCCCCCAAATGTCATAATGGAAACCCGGCTGTGCCGTCTTTAACGTCAGGTTCACCGTTCCGCCCAACGCATCCGCGTCCATATCCGGCCGCAAAGTCTTCGATACCTCCACCCCTTTCACCAGATCGTCTCCCAGCAAACTCAGGTCGACCCCGCGGTCGCCGAAGTACGTTGAACTCATCGGGATGCCTTCGATCGTGATCTCATTGTACTTCGGGGCTAATCCGCGAACAATAACTGCATCCGCTTCACCATTATCCCGTTGTAACGAGATACCCGGAAGCCTTCCGATCGATTCCGCGATATTCGCATCCGGCAATTCTTTCATCTTCTCCGCTGACACGACGTTGATGATCGATGTGGACGCCAGTTGCTGGTTGATTGACGACAACTGGCCGCGTGCCTGGGCCGTTACTATGACCGTCTCACCGATGACTGTTCCTGCCACCAACCGAAAATCTTGCTCCATCGTTGCATTTGCTGTTACTGTTACATCGACGGTTATCGTATTATACCCGACATACGATATTTTCAGCGTTTGCCTCCCTACCGGCATGTTGTGTATAGTAAATTTCCCATCAATATCTGCTGCTGCCCCTAAGTTGGTGTTCACGACTATCACATTGGCGCCGACGAGCGCCTCACTGGTCGTCTTGTCCAACACGCGACCGTTCAATGTACCTGAACCTTGTGCAAACATTGTCTGCGTCATCATCAACATTACTGCTGCAACTGCACACGCTAGTTTGCTTCGAGTGTAAGAAGTACCAATAGACATTTTACTTCTCCAATTGATTTTGTGATTGGAAGGATACTTTTGTTTTTGGGTTTGATAACGGGTGCGATGATATGAGAGTTCGGAAAGAAGCACAGTCTTCACCTCGCGCCAATTTAAGTGTAACAAAATCTATTGTCAAGCATTTCCTAAAATTAGTTACTTTCTGCGTCACGGCAACGCTCCTCACAGCACCTGCACACCATTATTGCGCGTGAAAATATTTAGCTCACTGTTGCAACGATAGAACGAGAGGAATTCAATTTCACAGGAATCGGACTTGGAGAATTTTATGAAACATTGACCGTAAGCGTAAGAATGTGTTGAAGTAATACTAACACTAAACCGCGTAAGGGATGGATGGTTGTGGCCGGCTAAAAACCGCACATCTCACCCATTATAGAGCCATACACTTCTGTCAACGCACACATGATGCCACATTTTTAACCTTCGTTTAATGCATATTTAGCCAAAAAGCTGCCATTTTTCGCCATCCGCTTCCCCTCCTACCGTATATTATTTTGATAAAGTGTATCATTGTAATATAGTTCACCGTATTGCCTCATCCCACACCGCCGGCCGCCTATTTCCAATCATCTGTCCTGAATGGCGATGCGGGTAAACCATCACTATTAAACAATGTTGCCGACGGCGCATTCGTGAATGCATAGCGAACTGCAACCGGGTGAAGAATGGCTGAATCGGAGAGAAGGAGTGTCGCCCCCTTTATTTTCACGGACGCGTTCTTAAATTGCCCATCCCCACCTGCGATCTGGAATCCGTTGCCGCTTGAATCCTCTTTCAGCACCATGCCCTTGCCGACATTATCAAACTTCAGCACCGCGACATTTTTTTTCACTTTCATCGAACGAAAGACCGGTCCCGAGAAAATAATTTTCTTTTGATGATACGCATTCCCCAGCGCCAACAACGCGAGCCGTTTGCCGACATCTTGTTTATCCGCCGGATGGATGCTGTTCGGGTCGCCGATATCAAGCGTTACCGCCATGCCCGTGTTTTTTACAGCCAATGTTTTGAGCTGTGCTTCACGGAGAAGCTCGGAATGAGAAGCTGAATCATATTTGTACGGTGCGATCTGAACAAAATAGAACGGCAAATTCTCCGAGCGAAAAACATTTCTCCATTCGTTGATCATCAACGGGAACAACGTTGTGTACATTTTTGCATTTGCTATGTTCGATTCACCTTGGTACCAGAGGACTCCGCTCAGGGTGAATGGGACAAGGGGCGAGATCATTCCGTTGAACAATGCGGTGGGCGAATAGCCGGAAAAATCGATCGGTACTTTCGGACGCTGAAAATATTCCTGCCCTTTGTATCCAAACACATAAAATATGCTGCCGCGGTATTCTGCCACGGGCAAATATTTCCAGCTGCCCGCCAAAGGAATTGACAACGCAGTGTCTGCTCGCTTCAACTGCAGCTCTTCAGGTCTTCCGAAAATTCCCCCGTTGCCGCCGTAGTCAAGAACCCGCACCGCAATCTGGACAATCGAATCCTGTACATCTTTGGCCGGCAATGCATACGTTCGTGGAGTATCCCACATGCCTTCGGTGAGATGACTTCCGACGAGCGTACCGTTCACGTACGTTTCATCCATATCATCGATCGGACCGAGGCTGAGGAGAAGATCCTTCCCGCGCCAGCTGGAAGGGAGAGTCACTTCTTTCCTAAACCAGACGGCACCGTCGAACTCGCCCATTTCAGTCCGTTCCCATACAGTTGGAAGCCGCATCTGCTTCCAAAGCGAATCGTTAAATTCCCTGGAAGCACAGGCGCTGTCGCCAAAGTCAAGAGCCAGCCATCTTTTTTCCTGCGTTCGGCTGGCCAGTTTAATGGTGGGATGGCTGACGATCCATTTATTCAACGCAATAATACTGTCGCGCCCCTCTTCCATCTTCTGGAGAATCGGATGATATGCATCGATCGCAGCAAGTTCCTTTTTCCCCATCCATGACTCGATTGCCGTCCCCCCCCAGCTTGCATGAATCATCCCGATCGGCACTTTGAGTTTTTCATAAAGCGCCTTCGCAAAGAAATATCCGGCGGCGCTAAAGAGCCTTGCGTTTTGCGGAGAACATGCCACCCAATTTCCGTCGCACGAAGACTCGGGTTCAATGGAGTATGCCCGTTTCATTCCAAAGAGCCTGATGTTCGGATAATTCGCGTTCGCAATCTCACTATCGGAGTTTTTAATTGGGTTCGCGGGGCGCCACCCTTCAAGCGGCATTTCCATGTTCGACTGCCCGGAGCAGAGCCACACTTCGCCGAGCAGGACATCGTGAAGAGTTATTGCCGCATCGCCGTCAGATGCCGTTACTTGATACGGTCCGCCTGCCTTCACCGTCTTCAGCATAACGGACCATGCCCCCCCGCTGTCGGCGACCGTTGAGGCAGTATTTTTCCAAGAAGCTTCAACAACAACCTTTTTCCCCGCAGGTGCCTTTCCCCACACCGCGACGTCGTGTTGTTGCTGCAGCACCATACTGTCGGTAAAAATTGATGCGAATTGGAGCGGCTGATTTTGTGCATTGGCACATTTAACAATGAGAAACGCAAGAAAGAAAAATAATCGGGCGGGTGTTTTCATGTGTCGGATACTCCTCAGGTATTATATTCGGAGACTCTACTACTGGCGTTGGCAAAATCAAAACATTGAATCATCCGCTAAAGACACGAAGAGAACATATTTCTCAAGATTGTTACTTCACAAATTCTTCATGGACCCAGGTATCGACTCTCTAAGACAAATCCAAACCTTCGTGTTTTTTCACGCCATTAGTGAATACTTCACTATAGTAGACAGTCTTCGTTCTTAGCAACTACTTTGCCAGATTAATTTCGCTGATTACCCTTCCAACTGCAAAAATCTGACAAATCAATCTTCGAGCCGCTTTATCATTTCCATAATCATTATCACAGTGATAAATCAACCATGGCCCCAAATCGCCAAAAAATTCGACATTACTAAGAACAGAAATGGCACCGTTTATGCTGTAAGTGCTTGCAAGCAAGGAAAATCTGTTTTATAGAAAAGCGGCAAAGGTGAATTGGTGCATCAACCTTGCGCTCTTGTTTCCGCGCTGCACGATGATCTTTTCGCCGCAGCTCAAGGGCAAGGGGCCCGAATATCGATTTTGAATTGATTCTCCCTTCATTTAAATAATATCAACCTATATGATACAAACAGTAGAACCATTGAAACTCAGTGAGAAAATTGGCTATGGCTTTGGCGATGCCGCTTCGTCAATGTTCTGGAAGCTCTTCGGAATGTACCTCATGTTTTTTTATACCGATATTTTCGGCATTCCGGCCGCTGTCGTAGGCACCATGTTGCTGGTTACTCGTGTCGGCGATGCTGCATTCGATCCGCTTGTCGGTATCCTAGGCGACCGCACCAATACGCGCTGGGGAAAATTCAGGCCCTACCTGCTGTGGATGGCATTACCAATCGGCATTATCGTCGTGCTGACGTTTACCACTCCAAACATAAGCACAAGCGGAAAAATAGTCTATGCGTATGTTACGTACTCTTTGATGATGATTATCTATTCCTTGATCAATGTTCCGTATGCTTCACTCATGGGTGTCATGACGAATGACGGCAAACAGCGGACAACCCTCGCCACCTATCGTTTCATTTTTGCTTTCGGCGGAAGTTTCCTGGTGCTGGCTCTTTTCCAGCCCCTGTTCGACGGATTTGGAACACGAACGTTCAATGAATACACTTCCTCGAAAACCATTGAAGTGACAGATACAACGACAAAAGCGATAGGTAAATTGATCGTGTGGGATGGAACCGTAGAGAATTCGGCTCTCACAAATCCCGTTGATTCACTACTTTTTATTACGGCAAAAGTGAATACCAGCACAAAAGATGCTTTTAGTCTTGGCGTTTTCAATATAAGAACCAATCAATATTCCGGGTTTAATTTTGCCGAAGGAAAAGATACGCTGGGATTATTGCGTAACGGCTCCACCAGCGACCTGAAAATAAAATTGGATCAAATTACAACCCGCGACAACATGGCAAACCTTGCCGATCTTAAGTTTGCATGCAAGGGCATTGACGAAAAATCGATCGCGATCCGAAACATTTCATTGAAAGAGATTGATTACCGCTCCGGGACCCAAAAAGCATTGATTGTCATCGCCATTCTTGCAGTGATCTTTTTCTTGTTGACTTTTTCGCTTACTAGAGAAAAAGTCAAACCGATTGATGTAAAAACTCCTCTTAAGGACGATCTGAAAGACCTCATCAAGAATGGTCCATGGTTTATTATTATTGGGGCAAGCATTTCTACAATCTTTTTTAACACCATCCGCGATGGAGCGGCTGTGTACTATTTCTTGTATTATTTCAAAGGGATGAAGAATATCGAATTCAATCCCTCCACGATCCTTGCCATCAGTACTATTTACCTGTTATTAGGGCAGGCGGCCAACATTATCGGAGTCGTTTTGGCAAGGCCCGTTTCCGATAAGATCGGAAAGCGAAACACCTTCATGGCTGCCATGGTTATTGCCGCCATCCTGAGTTTTATGTTCTTCTTCCTGGACAGGACCAACATTGTGATGATTTTTGCTTTTCAGTTCTTGATCAGTATTAGTGCCGGCATCATATTCCCGTTAGTCTGGTCGATGTACGCCGATACAGCCGATTATTCAGAATGGAAAAACGGTCGCCGTGCCACGGGCTTGGTATTCTCCGCGGCATCCATGTCGCAAAAATTCGGAGCTTCGATAGGCATTGCGATGGTAGGCTGGATTTTAGCTATCTACGGCTACCAGGCCAATGTTGAACAGGCCGAAAGCACACAAAATGGCATCCGCATGATGCTGAGCATTTACCCCGCCCTCGGGGCCTTGCTTGCTGCAGGATTTATGTTTCTCTACCCGCTGAAAGAATCTGTTCTCGAGAAAATCAGCGCCGAGCTGGCCGCTTTCCGCTCAACCGGCAAAAAGGCCGAGTGAAGTGAATAGGAGAAATCATATACGTGTAGATGCAGAGTAGTGTCTCAATTTGGGTGGGCTCGTCAACCCCCTTCTTTCTCTGTTGACAGAGAAAGAAGCAAAGTCCCGCTGTACGGGATCCCGCCTTTCATATTTTTGGAAAGCGGGAAGAGCTTCTCGGAATCGGAACCCACGCGATGCTTCCCGGCGCACATGCCGAAGAAAACGGCTTACCCGTGTCACTTCACCAGCAAGCCGTTTTCTTAACGCACGCATCGCCCCCGTCGCACAACACCGCCGATTCCGAGTTTCTTATCTCATGATTTGTTGGATTACATCGAAATCGTTGGGTGCGGGGGTGGGGAAGGATTCAATCGAAGGGTTTCAATTTCGGTGCATGAGTGCAATGGAGAATATTCAAACAACCTTCTTGCACCGAAATTGATGGCTTGTGTGGTTGGAATTGAATCCGCGCGTTACGATTTCGAGAGATTTCCCCCGCTCCAAAACATAAAAAAGGCGGGATGCCGTAAAGCGGCATTTGGTTACTTTCTTTCTCGGAAAGAAAGTAACACGATGAAATTGAGACACTACCAGACGCAGAATAAGGATGAATTCTTGATGCGGACCTAACAGGAGGTTTGAAAAAAGAGAAAAACACAAACGTACAGGGACATTATGGAAAATTTTCAAGTTGTTGCAGGAACAATGATCACCGAGATGGAAAAGCACGCGAGAAAACTTGGAGTGAAGGGTGTGATAGTGGTCGCAAGCATGGACGAGGCTGGCTTTGCATGGGTATCTCAAATGAAAGCGGTGGAGACGATGAAGGATGTTCCGGAAAATCCTGCGAAGGATGCGTACCCCGGCACCAACTTTATCGCGGTCGCTTACTCGAAAGCAGCGGAAATGGCTGATACCAAACTGAACAGCGGAAGCAAAGTAAGACCGGCGTTCCAGGGAGAATTCGGCTATCAGGGCGGCATGATAAAAAAAATTGAATCCGGTTTTATCTTAACAGTGTTTAGCGGCGCCACCGGTGAACAAGATTTTGAAATAGCCGGCGTTGGGATGAACGCATATCAGAAGGGTCAATAACTTTTCGTTCGACATGTTTGAGAATAAAAAGCTAGAGGCTATCTCAAAAAAAGTATTGTCATCACGTGCGTGATTCTGGAATTCTCCTGGCGGAACACGCTCGATGATTTCGATGAACGGGAGCATACCGATAACGGCCACAGCCTAAAGGCCCGTCGTTTTTTTTAAATAACTTACTATACGGGGAACATCATGACCAGAGAAGAATTTAACAGAAAGCTTAAGCGCCTGGCAAGCGAACACGAAAAGCTGTTGAAAACACCCAACGCAAAAGTTAAAAAAAGCAATGGCGTCTTTCACCGATATGTCAACCCGGTCGTCACCGCCGAACACATCCCCCTCTCCTGGCGGTACGACCTCAACTATTCCACAAACCCGTACTTGATGGAACGGCTGGGGGTCAACGGCACATTTAACGCAGGAGCGTACGAACACAACGGGAAAGTTTTGCTTTTTGTCCGTGTGGAGGGTGTTGACAGAAAATCTTTTTTTGCCGTCGTAGAATCCCCGAACGGTGTGGACAAGTTTCGCTTCTGGGACTACCCTGTTGTCTTTCCCGAAACGTCCGACCCCGATACAAACGTGTACGACCTTCGCGTTGTGAAACACGAAGACGGCTGGATTTACGGACTCTTTTGTACCGAACGAAAGGACCCGAGCGCCGCAAGAACAGATATGTCCTCTGCGACAGCGCAATGCGGAATCATCCGCACAAAGGATTTCAAAAAATGGGATCGGCTGCCTGACCTCAAAACGAAGTCACCGCAGCAGAGAAATGTTGTTCTGCATCCCGAGTTTGTCCATGAGAAATACGCGTTCTATACACGTCCGCAGGATGGATTTATCGAAACAGGGTCCGGCGGCGGTATCGGTTGGGGACTTTCGGACACGATGGAAAACGCTGAAATCCGGAGCGAAATCATCGTCGATGATCGGGTTTATCACACTATTAAAGAAGTGAAGAACGGGCTCGGTCCCGCCCCTATCAAGACGGATAAGGGATGGCTTCAGCTTGCGCACGGCGTCCGGAACACGGCAGCCGGCTTACGCTATGTGCTCTATTTATTTTTGACCGATTTGAAAGATCCGTCGAAAGTGATCGCCCGCCCCCAGGGATACTTTATTGCACCCGAAGGCATGGAGCGCGTCGGCGATGTTTCGAACGTCGTCTTCAGCAACGGCTGGATACGGCGCGATAACGACGAAGTGCTCATTTATTATGCATCGTCGGATACACGCATGCATGTTGCGGGATCGACCGTCGGGCAATTATTGGATTATGTCCTTCACACACCGGAAGACGGGTATCGAAGTGCGATGAGCGTGAAACAGCGATGTGACCTGATCTCAAAAAATCTGAAGGCTTCAAAAAAATAGTTTCTCCTGATGGAAAGATGCAAATGCCTTGGTCCATCCAGAAACGAGGATAGGATCCAAGGCATTTGTGTGTTTGCCGTAAGCTGATTGTTGCGTCAAACGATTCACCAACGACGCCCTAGCCCTCCTCTTAAAGAGGATGGTTGAGGTGGGGTCGATGAAACGGCACTAGCTCTGTTGAGGGTCTGTGATATGCGCGAAAGCTGCAACAGTGTTCCATGAATGAGCTAATTCCACAATTTCTTTTTTCTTCGTCTGGCCGACAGGATTCTCTACGCTGAGAAGGTCGATACAATTCATCAACGCCCTTCCCGTATGGTAGGTACACTTCCAAATATGGCTCTTGGGGCCGGTCTCGAAATGCGGCTCCTTATCCAGCCCTCCTTCGAACCAATCTCCGTTCTTCGGGTCGATGATGTATGTCTTCACATACATCCATTGCTTCAAGAAATAATCGGAGTATTTTTTCTCCTGCGGGAAAATTTTAGAAAACAATAACAATGCATTCAACCCTTCCGCCTGTGCCCACCAATTTTTCGTGTCTTTGATAATCGTGCATTTGTTTTCCCCTTTGAAATAATACCCGCCGTCGTAAAATCCGCCGACAGATTCGTCAAAACCGTACTGGAGCGCATGGTCGAGCATTTTCTTCGCGACGGCAAGGGTCTTCGTGTCATTCTTCAGCCCTAACGCATGCGACGCTTCCAGCATGAGAAACGCCGTTTCGTAATCGTGGCCGAAAGAAACATGGTCGAGGCCGAAATTTTCTTTTCGAACATCGTCCGGCGATTCTCGAAACGATACCGGCGTCCAATCGGGATGGATAAAATAATCTCAGCGATCCTTCTTTCGACACCATCGTATCCCGGATCAGGACGAGGAGCCGCTCAAGTTGTGTCTTCAGCAGCGGCGACTTCCACACATGATACAGCTCAGTGTACGCTTCGAGCAAATGAATGGACGAATTCTGGTCTTTGAACCCGAGTTCGTTTTTGTCGCCCGCGATCGTTTTGTAATCCGAACTTGTATCAAACGGTTTTCCTTCGCGCGTGAGAAATTCAAAGTAGCCGCCGCCTTTCGGGTCGAACGAATGATCTTCAACCCACCGAAACGCTTGTTGCGCAAAATCCAATACCTCGCTGTTGCCGGTCTGGTGATACAATGCCGCAAGCGCGTAAATTCCGAATGCATTGCCGTAGGCGCGTTTTTCGTCGCGCCACCCGTTCACATCGGACATTCCGCCAACGCGATTTCGGATCTGATAAAACCCGCCGTAGTTCCCATCCCACATGTGAATTCTCATGGAATAATAACCGTGCAACGCCATTTGTTCGTACGCCGCCGCACCGTCGAAAAATGAAGCGAGCTTCGAAAGTGTCCACACATGCCGGGCTTGCGTGACGATCATCTTTTCCTGTTCGGGGGGAAGCTTCCAATCGTAGGTCACGTTTGTGAAGTAGCCGCCGCATTCTTTATCGACGACCAGTGGATACCATCGCTCCAAAATCCCTTTCTTCAACGCGTCGGTAAACTCTGTTGTTAATTCTTTTTGATTCATATTCTCACCGGCTTTTTTGGATGGCGAACCTGCAATTGACGTGCCGTAAATCTTTCACAAATAATGATAGTTCTATATGCTTTGACTCGAGAAGCAGAGCATGACTCTATTATTTTGATAATCTTTCACAAATTAATAAGAAATATCGGCCGCGCATCTTTATTTTTTGCATTTTCAGGGTAGATTGTCTACAATGTATGGCATTACATTTGACGCTTGGGCTACCGTAAAAATTGTCGACGAACTGAATCCGGCCTGAACCGTGAAAAAAATTCTCCTGATCTTTGTCCTTCTTATCTTCTGTTTCCTCTTTTCGGAAGCCCAATTTAAGAATTTTATTACGGCCAGGGGAGATAAATTGATGGACGGCGACGCTGAGCTTCGTTTCATTTCGTGCAATGTCCCGAACCTTCATTATATTGAAGACAATCTCCCGTTCAGCGGGACCGATCCGTGGCGTTTGCCGGATGAATTTGAAATCCGCGACGCGCTGACGTCCATCAGGCAAATGGGGGGAAAAGTCGCGCGCATTTACGTCTTCTCGGTCAGGAAGGAAGGCGACACCGTGGCCATTGTTCATGTTGAGGGGCCGGGAAAATTCAACGAGGAGGCATTCAGGACCTTCGACAAAGTACTCGAAATTGCCAACGAGGTGGGAATCAGGTTGATCGTTCCGCTCGTTGACAACTGGCTTTGGTGGGGAGGTCCGCGTGAGTATGAAGCGTTTCGCGGCAAACCGAAGGGGACATTCTGGACCGACGAGCAGCTGATCGCCGATTACAAAAAAACAATCGAGTTTGTCCTCAACCGCACCAACACCGTCACGGGCGTTCCATACAAACAGGACAAAGCCATTCTCGCATGGGAAACCGGCAACGAGATCGTCACACCGTTCTCATGGACAAAAACAGTTGCGGCGTACATCAAAAGCATCGACTCAAATCATTTGGTGCTCGAAGGTACTCTTGCACGGGAGATTTCCAAAGAAGCACTGGAAGATCCGAACCTTGATATTCTTGCGACTCACTACTACCATGACGCCAAGGCGGCAGTGAATTTTATCGTGAAGAACCGGCAGATGACAAAAGGGAAAAAGCCGTACATCGTCGGCGAGTTCGGGATTGTCCCGACGGAGGATATTCGCATGATCATCGATACGGTTATCAACCAGGGACTTTCCGGCGCAATGATCTGGAGCCTTCGTTTCAGGAACCGTGACGGCGGATTCTACCATCACTATGAATACGATAATTACGAAGCTTATCGATGGCCCGGTTTCCCAAGCGGCGATTTTTATGACGAGCGCAATGTCCTGACACTCCTGCGCGAAAAGGCGCACGAAATTGACGGATCGACAACCGAACGGCTTCCCGTACCCGCAGCGCCCCGGCTGCTCGATATCAAAGATGCGGCAGAGATCTCGTGGCAAGGATCGACCGGCGCGCAATCATACATTGTTGAGCACAAATCGGAAGCGGACACGGGGTGGACGGTTGTCGGTTCCGATGTCGACGATTCTCGCTATCAGTACCGTCCTCTCTTTTCAGACAGACCGGCTGAACCCGGAAAGAAATATTTTTACCGAGTCAAAGCCAAGAATGAAACCGGTCAATCGGACTATTCAAACGTCGTTGGACCCGTCGAAGTGACGATGAGAACGATGGTGGATGAAATGGAAAATTTCGATAACGTTTTCCAGAAAGACGGCCCGCTGCGGCTCCTGACGACGGAAGACATCCGCAGGGCGAAAGAGGACCGTAGCCGGCTGGCGGGAGGTTCCGGCAGTTATATTATCTACAAGCTCGACGGAAAAGGGGTCGAAGTTGACGTCGATTATTTTGTCGCCGATTCGGCGAAAAGCATTGAAGTCTCTGTGTCAAAAGATTTGAACGCGTTTTCGGACATCGCAACAAAAAAAGAGATCTACATTTTCGGGAAAAACGATTACGACTTCTTCGATGCCGTAAGGTTGAGGGGAACCGACATTCCCGATGATGCAAAATACGTGAAGATTTCGCTTGAAGACGGCATTCAAATCAGCCGCATAGAATTACGGTCGCGTTGACCGGGTAAAAAAATGATGAACTGCTTTTCTCAAAAGTGCTACGGAGTTCAATCGCAGGTTTCTTTATGACACGCCGTTTTTACACCACACTTTTGCTTCTCGCTGCCGCAACGAGCCTCCCGGCCCAATTTCAAAACTTCGTCACAACCGAGGGAGACAAACTCATGGAGGGGAACGAGGAACTCCGGTTTGTTTCTTACAATCTTCCCAACCTCCACTACATCGAAGATAACCGGGAATTCACAAATCCGAACCCTTGGCGCCCGGCAAACGAATTTGAAATCCGGGATGCGCTCATGGCCATCAAGCAGGCCGGCGGAAGAGTGACGAGAATGTATGTAATCTCCGTTCGAAAAGAGAATGAACCTCTTGACATCATCCGCCATGTCGAGGGGCCGGGCAAGTTCAATGAAGAAGCGTTTAAAGCGTACGACAAGGTGCTGCAAATTGCAAACGAGGTCGGGATCAGAGTCATCATCCCCCTTGTCGACAACTGGTGGTGGTGGGGAGGCCCGAAAGAGTACGCGGCATTTCGCGGGAAGAAGAAAGAAGAATTCTGGACCGACTCGCTCCTGATTTCCGACTTCAAAAAAACGATCAACCATATTGTGAACCGTGTCAATACGTACACCGGAGTCCCGTTCAAGGAAGACAAAGCAATTCTCGGATGGGAAACGGGGAACGAGCTTGAGCCGACGACGTACGAATGGACCCGGACGATCGCTTCTTACATCAAGAGCCTCGACAAAAATCATCTCGTCCTCGAAGGCACACACAGCAATAGTGTCAGCGACGAAGCTCTTGCTGACCCGAACATCGATGTGGTTTCCACTCACCATTACGTTCCTGCATATCGAATGATTTCGTCGATGCTCAGCGCGCGCGCGAAAGCAAGGGGAAAAAAGCCGTACTTTATCGGAGAATTTGGTTTTTTGCCGATCGACAGCATCCGATGCGTGCTCGACACAGTGATTGCAAGCGGAATCTCAGGGATCATGATCTGGGATATGCGGCAGCACAATCGCGACGGCGGATTCTACTACCACGGCTTGACGTACCGGTGGCCGGGATTTCCTTCCGGGTCACGCAGAGATGAGGCCGGCGTCGTCAGCTTGTTGGAAGAAAAGGCGTTTGAGATCAACGGCCTTACTGAACCCCCGTTGCCCATTCCCGCTCCGCCAACTGTTCTGCTAATTCCGTCTCCATATAAGATATCCTGGCAGGGGTCAACAGGTGCGACATCCTATATAATAGAGCGAAGGCCGAAGTGGAGACTGTTTTGGTGGCTGTGGGACGTCGTGGATTCTAACGCGAGCGACGCAACCGTGAAGTACCGCCCCCTCTATTCGGATAATTCGGTCGAGCTAGGCAAGAGCTACTGCTACCGATTTATTGCTAAAAACTCGTCCGGGTTATCTGAACCGTCCCAGCCGACAAACGCCGTCGTCGCTTCAAACCGGATGATGGTCGATGAGTTTGAAAATGACGCGAATTTTTTTGCCAAATCGGCAGATGTGAAATTCATTGCCGGGGGTAGAGCGAACAGGACCAAAGAAGATGAAACTCGGTTGCTGGGCCATGCCGGCGAATACATTATTTACCGGTTGCCAGCATCGATAGATTCTTTGTATCTTGATGTGTTCTTTACTACCGCCGGGCGCGATAGTACCATTGAGTTCTCAACAGGCAAAACGCCGGAAAGCTTCTCCCCGGCCGCTGCGAGCCGAGAAGTATTTGAACCATACCCTAATGATTATGGATTTTACGCTGCCGGGCGATATATCCTCCGCAACATTCCTGCGGAAGATCGATTTATTAAGATTAACCTCGCAAACAGCATTCAATTAGGCAGGATTGAAATTTCGTACGGCAGCGTACCGTAAATCAGAATTTGAACACATAACAACGGAGCGGTTTTAGGTTTTAGCATTTAGGTTTTGGCTGTTGGGTAGTGGCTTTCTATTTCTGAAGTGCACAGAAAAGAATGGCTAGTTCGAAAGCCAAGGGCTAAACCCCAAATGCCAGGAGCTGGACGTTGGCAAAAGTGCATCACACGACATAAATAAAACTCGATAAGGAACCAAAAATGGAAGCAATCGGACTATCGTTTATAGACTGGGTCATCATTATTATCTATTTCGGCTTTGTCCTGGGGATTGGAATGTATCTTCGGAAGTACACGTTGAACCAGGAAGATTTTTTTCTGGCCGGACGAAAAAATTCTGTCTGGGTTGCGGGTCTCGCGTTTCTCTCTGCGAACCTCGGCGCTCTCGAGCTGCTTGGCATGACCGGCAATACCTTCAAGTAACGGTATGTACGTCGCTCATTTTTACTGGATCGGCGCAATCCCGGCAATGCTCTTTCTTGGCGTGTATATGATGCCGTTCTACTACAGCAGCAAAATCAATTCCGTCCCCGGCTACCTCAAACTTCGGTTCGACGAAAAAACCCGGGTGCTCAACGGCATCGCTTTCGCGATCATGACACTTCTTGTTTCGGGCATCAACCTGTACGCGATGGCTCTTGTGCTTCACACGTTCCTCGGCTGGAACTGGGATGCCAGCATGTGGGCATCGGCGATCACGGTAGCGGCGTATGTCTCGCTCAGCGGTTTGATGTCTGCGATCTTCACCGAGATCATTCAGTTTTTCTTAATTTGGTTCGGCCTCTTCCTGGTTTCGATACTCGGCATCATCGAGATCGGCAGCGTGAAAGAAATTATGGCGAGAATCAATACATTCAGTTCACAAGTCTCATATACCACGCTCTGGTCGACATCATCCAATCCGACGCTGAACGGAATGTACGTCACGTGGGGAGGAATTGTTTTAGGGCTGGGGTTCGTGTTATCATTCGGCTACTGGACGACGGATTTTCTTGTGATCCAGCGTGCGTTTTCCGCAAAAGATTTGCGCACCGCGCGATTAACGCCGATCCTCGCTTCTTTCTTTAAGATGGCGCTGCCGTTCATCGTTATTCTTACGGGCCTCATCGCTATTGCGCTGTCAATCGACCCGCACAGCGGGTTTAAGCTCTTGAATGATGGCGGCCAGACAAACTACGACTCGGCGCTTCCATTATTGATTGCGCGGTACTATCCGGCGGGATTGGTTGGATTGGGGGTCACCGCGCTGCTCGCGGGTTTCATGGCAGGGCAAGCGGGAAACGTAAGCGCGTTCAACACCGTGTGGACATATGACATTTACAAATCTGTGCTGAACAAGAACGCCTCGGACGCACATCTGCTGTGGATGGGACGAGTCTCGACGATCGTCGGCGTTGCGCTCTCTCTTATCACCGCATACTGGGCAAAAAGTTTTCCCAGCATTATGGATTACATGCAGGCAATTTTCTCGTGGGTCAACGCGCCGCTGTTCGCGACGATGCTGCTCGGGATGTTCCTCTGGTGGATCACCCCCACCGGTGCTTTTTGGGGACTGGTTGCCGGAATGTCGTCTTCGTTCTTAATGTATCTTGCAGTGAAATTCCACTGGTTTGCAGAAAGTTATATAACGATGTCGAGCGTGCAGAGCGATATGGCGGCAAATTTCTGGCGGGCATGGTGGGCATGGCTGATCTGCGCCGGCGTCACCGTCGGTATCAGCCTCTTCACCAAGAAAAGACTGAAGGCGGAGCTGGTAGGCCTTGTCAAAGGATTAACTGAAGAGAATTACGACCAACACCTGCCGTTCACAAAGCGGCCGGAGTTTTACGCACTTCTGTCTCTCGCCGTGCTGATCGTGTTAAACATCTTATTTTGGTAACAAAGGAGAATGGTTATGTCTGAACATACAATGAAACCTATCTGGTATTTTGTCGGATTGATCCTCACGATCATGGGCGCATTGATCATGGTGAGCGGAATCTACCACCTTATCAACCCGCCTGCGGTCAAAACGGTTTTATCGGAACTTCACCCCGACATTTGGTGGGGTGCGTTGATGATCCTTTTTGGCGGAACGATGTATCTGAAAACAAGAAAGTGATGATCGTCAACGCATGATGAACTTTGCAGAAACGGTTAAAAGCAAATTCAAAGAACTCTTTAACGAAGAGCCGGTCATCATTCGTTCGCCCGGAAGAGCGAACCTGATCGGCGAACACACCGATTACAATCTGGGTTATGTTCTGCCGTGCGCTATCGATAAAGCGATCTATTTTGCCGTCACACCCCGGCAGGATAAGTACTGCAAGCTGTACGCCCTCAACATGGACCAGGCTTATGAATCCAGTGTAGACGTGCTGAGGAGATCTGAAAAGGGCTGGCCAAACTACTTAATGGGCGTTCTCGACGAACTGCACAAGGCAGGCTACACGTTTCCCGGCTTCAATTGCGTGTTCGGCGGGGATGTTCCGATCGGAGCAGGCCTTTCGTCGTCGGCAGCGCTGGAAGCGGGCCTCGCTTTTACGATTAATCATATCTTCGATCTGGGCATCGACAAACTTTCCCTCGTAAAACTTGCGCAGAAAGCGGAAAATGAATTCGTCGGCGTCCAATGCGGGATCATGGATCAGTTTATCAATATCTTCGGTGAAAGCGGAGCGGTTCTGCGGTTAGACTGCAGAACCCTGGAATATCAGTACTTCCCGTTCGAGTTCGATGACGTTGCGATTGTCCTTTTCAATTCAAATGTATCGCACTCTCTCGCCTCTACTCAGTACAATCAGCGAAGAAAAGAATGCCGTGCGGGAGTCGATCACATCAAGAACTATGAGCGTCATGTTGAGAGTCTTCGGGATGTCTCGATGGACATGTTGAACGGGTACAAAGCCGCTCTGGACCCGACCGTCTACCGCCGGTGCAAATACGTCGTTGAAGAAAATGACCGGCTGCTCCAGGCCTGCGCCGCGCTTGAGAAAGAAGATCTCAAAGCATTCGGCCGGGCGATGGTTCAAACGCACGACAGCTTAAGCCGGGATTATGAAGTAAGCTGCCCGGAACTTGATTACTTGGTTGACCTGGTGAGAGACTATCCACATGTGTACGGTGCACGAATGATGGGAGGAGGATTTGGCGGATGCACAATCAATCTCGTGAAACCCGGATTCGTCGACGATCTTGGCACAATGGTGAAGGAAAAATACTTCCAAAAATTCGGCATCGAAGCAATACTCTATAGCACATCAACCAGTTCAGGAACGAGCATCATCGATGTCAATGAAAGCGCAAATGTCTGAATCAGCGAAGTATCCTCATCGCAGAAAGAATATTCTCACTGATGAATGGATACTCGTTTCGCCGCACCGGACACAACGTCCGTGGCAAGGTGAGATCGCCTCCCGCGAGAAGGAGGACAGGCCGGCATACGACCCGGAATGTTATTTGTGCCCCGGCAACAAGCGGGCAAACGGGGAAACAAATCCCCGGTACAACGATACGTTTGTTTTTACAAACGACTTCTCTGCCCTCCTGCCCGATATTCCCCCCTTCAACGATACCGCCGACGGCCTGCTGAAAACAAAAGCCGAAAAAGGAATTTGCCGGGTAGTCAATTTTTCTCCCCGGCACGATCTCACGCTTGCCGAAATGGACGAAGCGGGGATCGAAAAAGTCATCACCGTCTGGCAGGATGAGTTCCGGTCGTTAGGCTCGAACCCGCAGATTAATCACGTGCAGATATTTGAAAACAAAGGGGCCATGATGGGAAACAGCAATCCCCACCCGCACGGACAAATTTGGGCGCAGGAAAGTATTCCGCGGGAACCGGCGAAAGAACTCCAGCAGTTCAAGCGCTATTACTTGAAGAAAAAACGAAGCCTGCTGGCAGATTATCTTACGCTCGAGCTCCGGCTTAACGAAAGGGTGGTTTACGAAAACACCTCGTTTGCCGTCGTTGTGCCGTTTTGGGCGGTCTGGCCGTACGAAACGATGATCGTCCCAAAGCGAAAAATTGCAACCATTCTTCTTTTTACTGAAAAAGAAAAAAAAGATTTTGCTAACGCTTTGAAGACGATCACAACGAAGTATGATAATTTATTTAAAACTTCATTTCCGTATTCTGCCGGATTACATCAGGCCCCGACTGACGGGAAAAAGCATGGAGAATGGCATTTCCATATGCATTTTTTCCCGCCGCTCTTGCGGTCTGCAAGCATCAAGAAGTTCATGGTCGGGTATGAGATGTTAGCGGAACCCCAGCGGGATATTACACCGGAACACAGTGCGGCGATATTACGGGAGTTGCCGAACGTTCACTTTACCACAACGGAAAGGGCCTTATGAAAACATCAATAAAAATTCTGATCTTTGTCACCCTCGTAATTTCTTCGACAACCTTTGGCCAGAAATTCGCAGGGTTGGCGTTAACTCCCCCCATGGGCTGGAATAGCTGGAATAAATTCGGATGCAATGTCGATGAACAAATGATCCGCAGCATGGCCGATGCAATGGCGTCGAGCGGAATGAAAGACGCCGGCTATCAATACATCGTCATTGACGATTGCTGGCATGGAGGACGCGACAGCCTCGGTTTCGTATACCCCGACCCGCAGCGATTCCCGTCGGGTATGAAGGCCCTTGCCGATTACATCCATTCAAAAGGATTGAAATTCGGAATCTACTCCTGCGCCGGCGATAAAACGTGTGCCGGAAGAACCGGCAGCCGCGGCCATGAGTACCAAGATGCGTTGACGTACGCAAAATGGGGTGTCGACTACTTGAAGTACGATTGGTGCAACAACGAGGGGCTTAACTCCATTGGCGCTTATACAACAATGAGAAACGCGTTGTACGCCGCAGGCAGGCCTGTAGTGTTCAGCCTCTGCGAATGGGGCGATACGAAATCGTGGGAATGGGCGAAGGACGTCGGGCATCTCTGGCGGATTACAGGAGACATTACGAACTGCTTTGACTGCGAGGATACTCATAACGGAACATGGTCGTCATGGGGTGCTATGAAGATTGCCGAGATGCGTAAAGACATCCGCAAGTACGCCGGCCCCGGCCACTGGAACGACCCCGATATGCTCGAAGTCGGAAACGGAATGTCGGTCAACGAAGACCGGGCGCATTTTTCGTTGTGGTGTATGATGGCGGCCCCGCTCATCGCGGGAAACGACTTGCGGGCAATGAGCAAAGAAACGAACGAGATCCTCACCAACCGCGAAGTTCTCGGGGTGGATCAAGACTCCCTTGGCGTCCAGGGATATCTTTACAGCATGCAAGATAGCGTCGAAGTTTGGGTGAAACCGCTTGTGCATGGAGATTGGGCCGTCTGTTTCCTCAATCGTTCGATAAGCGCGAAGAAATTTGATTTCGACTGGTCGAAAAATATTATCGTTGATGATTTGTCGAAAAGAACGTTGAATACGAACGAGACTGTTTATAAAGTCCGCGACCTGTGGCAGAAGAAATTCGTTGGCGACACAAAAAAGAATATCAGCGATGAACTCGCAACGCACAACGTCCTTGTGCTGAGGCTGATACCGCAGTAGCGTCCACCGAGAGAATACATCGCTCAAAGGAGCCGGCAGGATTCGGGTTTCATGCTGTTCTCATAAAGTATTTTTCCGACCATTATCGATAGGCGTCACGATGAAAAACATTACCCTGTGCCTCTTCGTCTTTCTGGCTGCAACCTGCCCGGTGAAATCCCTGCACGCTCAACAGGAAAAAGCAAAAACGAACTATTACGATTGGGCAAATACTCCGGATGTCAACAGACCGGTCAATAATCCGAATGCAAAAAAAATGCCCCTCATCCGTGTTCTGGGAAACAAGTTTGTCAATGCGCGCGGAGACACGATTCTGTTTCGGGGGCTGGCCATCGCTGATCCCGATAAGCTCGAACAGCAGGGACGATGGGATAAAGAACTTTTCGTGAGAATAAAGGAGTACGGCGCCATGATCGTCCGCATTCCCGTCCACCCGGCAGCATGGCGCATGCGCACTCCGGCGAAATATCTTCAACTGCTCGATCAAGCAGTGGCTTGGTGCACGGAACTCGGCATCTATGTCGACCTCGATTGGCACTCCATCGGCAACCTCGGCATGGAGCTGTTCCAAAACCCCGAGTACGTGACAACAAAGCAAGAAACATATGAATTCTGGCGTACAATTTCGGTGCATTTCCAGGGGAATAACACGATTGCATTTTACGAACTCTTCAACGAGCCGACGCTGTACAACGGTCAACTGGGCAGCATGTCGTGGAGCGAATGGAAAAAGATCAACGAGAACATCATCCATCTCATCCGGGCTTATGACACCGAGAAGATTCCTCTTGTCGCAGGCCTCGATTGGGCGTATGATCTCACGCCGCTCCACATCGAACCGATCGAAGCGGAAGGCATCGGATACGTGACGCATCCTTATCCCCACAAACGCTCAAAGCCGTACGAACCGAAGTGGGATGAAGATTTCGGGTTTGCCGCAGGCGCGCTACCCGGTCGTTGCGACTGAATTCGGCTTCGTCCTGGGGGGACAGGGAATGGCTGAGAACGGCGATTACGGGAAGGAAATCATTCACTATCTTGAAGACCGGGGCATTAGCTGGATGGCATGGGTCTTCGACCCCGATTGGTATCCGAGGATGGTTGAATCGTGGAGCCCGTTCAAGTTAACCGAGAGCGGAGAATTTTTTAAACAAGCGATGCAGGGAAAAATTCCCAGGTAACGTGCCGCAGAGACGAAATTCATGATCATCTGAAAGGAAAATGCGATGACAGGAAACATGTATACACGTAAAGACTTTATCAAACTTTTAGGCCTGGGCGCGGGTACGCTTGCGTTCCGGAAACTGAGTTTCGCGGATGAAAAACCATATGTTGCAAACATCGGGTTCCAGCTCTACACCGTTCGCAATGAGCTGGAAAAAGATTTTGCCGGATCGGTACACAAGGTTGCCGACATGGGGTATATCGGCGTCGAGATGTATCCTCTGCCGCCCACCACGACGCCGGAGCAGGCAGTGAAAGTGTTTAAGGAGGCGGGGCTGAAAATATTCAGCATGCACACGGAGATGCCGGTGGGCGACGAGCGAGAGAAGATCCTGAAACTCGCCGACCTCTATCAATGCGACCACATCATTTATCCCGGCTGGCCGAAAGGGCTCGATACGAACGACCCGGACCTTTACAAACGCACCGCTGAAATTTTTTCAACACTCGACAAAATCAAGCAGAGAGCCGACACCTATAACGAAGCCGGCGAGTTCTTTTCGAAAAAAGGGCTGCACTTCGGCGTTCACAACCATTGGTGGGAATTCGAAACGACTGCCGGGGTGATCCCTTTTTACTACTTCAAGGATAATGTGAAAGCCGACATCTTCTTTGAGATCGACACGTATTGGGCGAAGACGGGCGGAGTTGACCCTGCGAAGGCAGTCGCTGACTTCGGCAAACGTGCACCGTTCCTTCATATCAAAGATGGGCCGGCAAAGAAAGGAAATACCATGTTCGCTCACGTTCCCGCCGGACAGGGCGCGCTCGATTTTCCCTCGATCGTAAAGGCGGGCGGAAAAAATATTCAGTGGATGATTGTGGAGTTTGATGGATATGCCGGAAATATCTTTGACGGAATGCAGCAGAGTTACACGTACTTGACCAAGAATGGGCTGGCGAAAGGAAAGGTATAACGACAAAGTCATAGAAGTCCGCAGCGTGAGATGCGGGCTGGATGGCCGCAAAGAATGGCAGCCTATATGAGGCCTGGAAAAATTACTGTAGATTTTCCATTCACATATAAATTCAAAACTTTATGAAAGTCCTCTTTATCGGCGGTACGGGGAATATCAGCACGGCTGTCAGCAAACTGGCCGTGGAGCGCGGTATTGAATTATATCTGCTCAACAGGGGGAAAAGGGCATCGGCGCTGCCGGGAGCGAAGACCCTTGTCGGCGACATCATGAAGCCTGATGAAATTCGTTCCGTTCTCAAAGACCGTAGCTGGGACTCGGTCGTGGACTGGATCGCATTTACAGAGAACGATGTCCGGAGAGATTTTGAGCTGTTTAAAGGCACAACGAAACAATTCGTTTTTATTAGCTCTGCATCCGCATACCAGAGGCCTGCTTCATCTCCAATGGTCACCGAATCGACGCCGCTGGCAAATCCGTTTTGGGAGTATTCGCGAAATAAAATTGCCTGTGAAGAGAGACTCACCGCGTACTACAGAAATGAAAATTTCCCCATCACTATTGTCAGGCCGTCGTTAACCTACGACACCGTGATTCCGGTTCCGGTCGGCGGATGGCTGGAATACACGACCGTGGACAGAATCAAGAAGGGAAAGAAGATCATCGTTCACGGGGACGGCTCATCTCTCTGGACTGTGACCCATGCGGATGATTTTGCGAAAGGGTTTGTCGGACTGCTTGCGCACCAACAAGCGATAGGACATGCATTCCATATCACGTCCGATGAGATTCTGACGTGGGACCAGATTCATCAGGCAGTCGCCGAAGCGGTTGGGCGTGAAGCGCATATCGTGCACATGGCTTCCGATTTTCTCGGATCGTTCAACGAAGAACTTCGAGGAAGTTTAATCGGCGACAAAGCAACGAGCGTCATCTTTGACAATACCAAAATCAAACGCTTCGTACCGGGATTCACGGCGACAATCCCCTTCAAGCAGGGAATCAAACGGACCATCGACTGGTTCGAGGCCGACCCGGCAAGGCAGATTATTAAGAAAGAAACGAATGACATGATAGAAAAGATGATTGCCCAATATGAAAAAGCTTTCGTTTCGTAATATGTTTTCCATGGACAACCGCTCTTGACAAACCTGTTTCACGCACATCGGTGTTCCTTGTTCTGGACCCTTCCCCTTTTTTTGATATCTACGGCGGCAGGACAGCAGTCCCCGGTTCCTGCCGGCGCAAAGCTTGAGAAAATTGCGGCCGGCCTTTCTCAGCCCGAAGGTCCAATCTGGATCGACAGCCTTGGATTGCTATTCAGCGATATCGCCGCGAACATGATTTACCGATTTTCACCAAAAGATAGTTCGCTGACGACTTTCATGAAGCCTTCCGACAGCTCCAACGGGCTGACCCTTGATTTGCAGGGACGGCTCATCCTGACACAGATGGAGTTGCGGCGCGTATCACGGCGGGAAACAAACGGAACCATCACTCCCCTCGTCTCCACGTACAATGGAAAACGCTTTAACTGCCCCAACGATGTCGTTGTGAAATCCGACAGCTCCATTTATTTTACCGATCCCGATTTCAACATACCCACGGGTGAAACGGCGGAGCTCAAAATTAAGGGGATCTACCGGCTTAGCCCGTCTGGAATATTAAAGGTCCTCGATTCTACATTTGACAAGCCAAACGGCATTTGTTTTTCTCCGGATGAAAAGAAATTTTACGTTAATGAATCGCACGCGTGTCAAATATATGTCTGGGATGCTGCGGGAGACTCTATCTACAATAAGAAGCTCTTGTATTCAATCCCCCCGTCCATAACGGGGTACATGGATGGAATGAAAACATATCCGGCGGGGAATATTTATTGCACCGGTCCAACGGGGGTTTGGATCGTTTCCCCGGCAGGAACACTCCTCGATAAGATCCTTGTCCCGGCTCCCGACAATAGTCCGTCCAATTGCAATTGGGGCGACGCGGACCGGAAGACATTATACATCACGTCAGGAAAAAGCCTTTACAAAATCAGGCTTGCGTCAACAACCGGCGTGCGCGACCATGGATCCGTTCTGCCTCTCGCGTTTCATTTGTACGCGAATTATCCGAACCCGTTCAACCCGGAAACAATGATCAGCTATCAGTTAGCAGTAAACAGTATGGTCACATTGAACGTGTATGATCCATTGGGGCGGGAGATTGCGATGCTGGTTAATGAGGAACTCCCGGCGGGAACATATTCGGTAAAATGGAACGCCGCAGGATTTGCGAGCGGCGCATATTTCTACAGGCTGAGGTCCGGAAGCTATGACGAAACAAGAAGGATGATGTTGCTTCGGTAAACGAAAGCCGGCGTTCTTCCCCGCCATAAAACACACCAACACCCGACTCGTTTCCGAATCGAACGCCTAATATCTTTCGCACATTTTTTTTCTCTACTTCATCAGAATCATTTTTTTCACAGAGTGATAATTCCCAGCGCTCAACTCGTAAATATAGACGCCGCTTGAGAAGTTGGACGCATCCCATCGAACCGAGTGGTTGCCTGCGGTCTGGTCTCCATTCGCCAATCTGGCAACCTCCCTGCCGAGTTCATCGTACACCTTCACCGTAACAAAACCGTTTACTGCTAACTGATAACTGATCATTGTTGCAGGATTAAAGGGATTAGGATAATTTTGACTGAGCGCGAAGGATGAAGGAATATTCTGCTGCACGTTCACACTTGTCGCCGCGCCGGTCGGTAAGATGATCTGCCACAATTTCGGCGAACTGTTGCTGTACTGCAGACCGGTTTCGACAACATAGAGCGTATCCCCAACCATCTCGATGCCGAGGGGGGAATTAAATCCTGTGACGAGCTTTGTGACGCGGGCAGTATAACCGGCGTCATTCTTTGTCAGGTCAATTTCCATGAGATTTTGGCTTGTGTCATCCAACGCTGTGATGAGTGAGCTGTTGGAAAAGCTGATGACGAACGCGCCTCCTTTTAAATCTCCGGCGAGGATTGAGTCCCGGTCGAAGACGATGCCATCGATCGAAAGGTGCGGAGTGAACGTCGTTGCCACGATACCGAGCTGGCCGGCGTCTTTCACCTCCCCGGTGGTCGTATCGCGAAACTTGTCGGCATCCGGGCCGATACTGGGAATCGGTTCCGTAAACGTTATGCTGTCTGGCCGGGCGGGATAAGTGGAATCTTCGCTGTAGGTGACGTAAAGATTGCCGCCTCCCCATGCGTACGGGCTCAGAAGAGGGTCGGTGTGCGGGTCGTACGGCGTATATTGCTGCGGAGTATTGTCGCCTCCAATGCGCCAAGGGAAACCATAATGATGCCCTTCACGGAGCCAATTTAATTCCTCGGGGTCATCGCGGTCGTCAGAATTCTCCGGACCAAAGAGATCCCCGTTTCCCGCATACGCAAAATCGAAAGTATTGCGGATACCCTCTGCAAAAAGATACCCGTTCGACCTGAGCCATTCCCGGTCATCCTGTAAAATAATATCATGCCCGTTTGTCGGTAATTTCCAAATGATCGATGTGAGGCCTGCTTCCCGGTACCCATCGTGCATTTCGCCGTGGTCGGTCGCGGCACCGCTGTTCACATAGAGAGAGTCTCCCGTAGGATTGAGAATCACAGCGCTCACTCTGTGGTTGTAAATGTTGCCGTACCGGTACCCAACCGTCCGCGCAATGACACTCCACGTTCGGTTTTCACTTCCTGCTGTATCGGGAACTCCTTTAACAACGAGTGCGGTGCCGATGACTCCGGTCGAATCATTTCCCGTCAGATACATTGTCCCGTCGGGTCCGAACGCGATTCCCAACGGCGCATTCACGCTATCATCGGAAGGTTGATAGACGGTCGTAAAGGTTGCAGAGCCTCCCGCTCCAAAATTGATTCGTTGGATAAGGCCGTTGTTCTGCACAATATAAAGCCGATGGGAAAAGGGATCACGTTTAATACGGACCGTGTTGCTGCCGACAGTGCCTAATTGCTTGACCGTGATATCCGACCGTCGCGACTTTGGCTGGGCGTGCAATGATACGAAGAGAAAAGAAAAAAGAATCGGTGAAAGGTATAGGAATTTTCTGAGACGAGGTGAATACATTGCAACATCTCCGTCCATTGTGAAATAACAGTGATTTGTTAATTGGTCGCTGACCTTCAACCGCCGGCTCTACATCCGCAAGGTCTAGAAGACGCGCATTGCTTTAGTTCATGAGTTGGCAAACAACAGCTGCGTGGAACATCTTGCATCGGGGTGGCTTTCCCAACATAAAACCACTTTGTTATTAACAATATCTGGGGGGTGTTCGTTCGACTCTCTAGCTTACCTACCCCAACGATGCTTGCCTCCCAAACAACGCGTGAGCATCTTTAATTCTTGTCGTCTGGTAATGGGTGGCGGATTTTTTTGCTATAAGCCTACCATTTTTTCATCGCCTGTCTTAACTATTTGCTTATGAATCGAATTTTCTGTAAGTATAGCCTATCAACAGAACAAACGATTCATGGTGCTGAATGGATAAGATTATAAAATATATCAGGAACAGAGGCGGCTTTGCGAAGATGAGCGAACTACGTCGTGCTTCATTCCAGACAAGAGATATTGCGAAGTTGGTTCAGCAAGGAAAAATTGAAAAGGTAAAAGCCGGCCTTTACAAGCTCCCTGAAATCACCACTTCTACAAATATCAACGCAAGCCTTGTAGAAATTTCTCACGCAGTGCCCAAAGGAGTCATTGCTCTTGCATCTGCTCTGGCACACTACGAGCTGACGACATTTGTCCCGCCTGAGATCTATGTCGCAATTTCTATGTCGGATAAACCCCCAAAAATTGAGTATCCGCCTGTTCGTTTCTTCTATTATCCGGAAAAATTCTTTCGTGCAGGTATCGAAGTGATAAAAACATCTGCAGGTACGGTTCGAATGTATAACCGGGAAAAAACAATTTGTGACATGTTCCGTTACCGGGACAAGCTCGGCGAAAATCTTGCGCTTGAAGCGCTCAAAAATTATCTTCACGGAAAAGATTCTAATATAAAAAAGCTGTCGGAATATGCCGTGATCTGTCGCGTCAAAAAAATTATGTTTCCCTATATCACAGCAATGATCACATGAGCCAGAAGCAAATAAAAGGCAAAGCTGTCAAGAATACAAGAGCGAAATTTTATTGTTGGAAAAAGAGTCAGAGGGATTGTTAAGAAAAATCTTACAGGGAGAAAAATAAAGGATATGCCGCAGCGACTTATTTTTGTCTCAAGTGTTCAAAAAGAGCTTCAACAAGAACGCTATGAAATAAGAGATTATGTCCATGGCGATCTGCTGTTGAACAAACACTTTACTGTTTTTTTGTTCGAGGATTTACCGCCTAAAGATCGAAGGCCGGATAAGGTCTACCTTGAGATGGTTCAGAAAAGCGATATCTATGTCGGATTGTTCGGAAGTAAATACGGGAAGCCGAATGCCAGCGGAGTTTCTCCGGTAGAACAAGAATATCTTTGTGCACGCAATCATGCAAAGCATCGTATAATCCTAATAAAAGAAATGGATGCTTCCGCGCGGGACTCGCGTATGAATGCCTTGATACTCAAAGCACAAAATGAAGTCGTTCGCAATGAGTTTTCGAATATTACAAAGCTGCTTGAATCTATCTATGCCGGGCTGGTAAACTATTTGGAAGAACACCATATCCTTACCACCGATCCATTCGACGCTACATTGAACACGGCGGCGGTCATAGACGATATCGCCCCCGAAAAGATCTCTTGGTTTTTAAATAAGGCACGCGAAGAACGTAATTACCCTCTTTCAGAAAACACTCCGCCGGCGGATGCACTTCGCCATCTCGATCTCATTCATAATGGCCATCTGAAGAACAGTGCCCTGTTGTTGTTTGCCAAGCAGCCCCAAAAGTTTTTTATTCAAGCAGAAACCAAATGCCTCCATTTTCATGGCACAACGGTTGCGAAACCCATTCCATCGTATCAGATATTCAAAGGAACCGTGTTTGATCAGGTCGACGCAGCGGTCGATTTCGTTCTCTCAAAGCTCAATCGTTCAGTAACACCGCAAAACAATTCTCCGGCAAGCTCTGTGGAATACGAAATTCCATACAAAGTTATCCGTGAAGCAATTGTGAATGCCGTCGCCCATCGCGACTATACATCCAATGCGGCGGTACAGGTAATGGTTTTTGCAGATCGTGTTGAGGTATGGAATCCCGGTTCATTGCCGGCCGGATTAGTTCCCGAGTCTCTTCGCTCGGCTCATTCTTCCATTCCTAGAAATCTCCATTTGGCAGAGCCCCTGTTTCTGACACATTATATCGAAAAGGCAGGTACGGGTACATTAGATATGATTGCTCTCTGCACAAAAGCAGAATTGCCGGAACCGGATTTCAAACAAGTGGGTAGCCAGTTTGTTGTAACACTCTGGCGTGATTGGCTGACAGATAAAATCATCGATTCATTCCACATGAATGATCGACAAAGAAATCTTATTGCATCTCTTAGAACGAAAAATCGAGTTTCTAACACAGAATACCAGGAATTGTTTGGCGTTGCAAAAAGAACAGCGCATCGGGATCTCGACTATTTAGTGAAGCAACGCGTTCTTAAAAGAACCGGACGTACAGGGAAAGGAACATTTTACAGTTTGAATAAAGGGGCCACAAAGGGGCCAAAGGGGTCATCATCAAAACTGTTGGAAAAGAGCAGTGGGATTTCTAAAGGGGCCATAAAGGGGCCAAAGGGGCCATCGAAAAAGGCATCAGGAAGTGGGACATTTATGGGACATTCAAAAAAGACAAAAACTAAAGGGGACATAAAGGGGACATTACGCCATGGTTCGACCAAGCATTCCAAATCCCGTAAGCCTAAGCCTACGGTGCGAAAGGCAAAGAAGAAGAATAAATGAAGCAGAGTCTAAGGGCTCGTAAAGGGCTCAAACGTCTTGTAAATAATTTCTCAATCTGCAATCCAAATAAAAGTGGCTTGGCAAAGGCCGGGACGCCCGTTGGAAACAAAATGGTCCAATGCACCATCAATGGTATCACAAAACAGTTTACTGAGCGACGCTATAATCAAAGAGAATGTCGATAAATGTCTATTTGGTTTAAAGTCTGCCATATTAGACTTGGGCCCACGTAAGGATCAATCATATATTCAGCAATCTCTTTAAAGCTGCCTACAAACACTCTCGAACTCTTGCAAAGGAAGATATCCTTACTGCCCTCCTTGCAACCATGTTTGATCTGTCTCCAAATCTAAGGCGGCATTTTTTTTCAAACCCAAACATTAATTGCCCTCAATCGATTTTGCTAAACATTTATCCAAATGCTCACGTGAGAACCGGCATCACAGACTTCACGTTCGATGGAATGCTAGGGGAGAAGTTTGCAGTCCGCCCTGACTTGCTGATTGCGTCTGAGCCCTTGTCTCAAAATTCACAGGCCAAATTTGTTCTCATTGAATCGAAGCTTTTTTCATCATTAACACCGAACCAATACCGTGGTTATCCCGAAATTAAGAGGTAGTACGGCGAAGCGTGCTATCTTATCCTAACCTCAAATTATTACAATGCAGTGCACAATTCTTATTTTGACAAAATAATCTCGTGGAATAAAACTCAATCGCTTATCGCCTCATTTATCGATTCAATTGCTGATTCGTCTCCTGAAGCAATTATCCTTACCCAATTATTATCCTCTTTTTCTTCAATCGGCGTGGAGCTAAATCCTTTTATACAAGTCGATTTGCATAAAAATCAACCGGCTGATGACCTTACAGATATTCCACCTTTTGTCAAAGCAATGAGAAAGAATTTAGGCATGACTCAGGAAGAATTCGCTAAAGAGGCCAGAGTGGGCCTCCGTTTTCTTAGAGAACTAGAGCAGGGGAAAAAGGAGACTCTTCGAAGCGACAAGG
The DNA here is from genome assembly GCA_963772165.1 of uncultured Bacteroidota bacterium. Taxonomy (GTDB): domain Bacteria; phylum Bacteroidota; class Ignavibacteria; order UBA10030; family UBA8401; genus JAGVPT01. The sequence continues at coordinate 161,341 of CAVYWA010000012.1, forward strand.
TAAATCAAGCACTCAAAAGATTCGGATGTGTTCTTGCCCCTGTTTTCCAGTCTGAGTATAAAACAAATGAATCTTAATTGGCAGGAAAACTCTACAATTGTTGGCGCGACCTAACCAATCGCTCCAGAATAGGGAACCCGCCGCCGATAATTTAACATTCACGGAACAAACAGTCATCGTAAGATTATCACAGGTAATGATTGTCGAATATTGAGAAACAATCCTAAAAAATTAATGCTCATGAATCCATATTTGAAAAATTCTGTTTACAAATAGTCCCTCATGCTATCTTATCTCTTCAAATTATCGTTCATTTCGTTATACGCCGTTTCCATCATAATAAAAAATGCCTGTCCTTCGGTAGCCGTTCCCGGGTGGTCGAATTCGGGAGAACCGCAAACTCCCTGAACCAATCCAAGTTCATCTACTTTCGAATGCGCGGCTAAGCGCATTGTATCGGCATTTTCTTTGTAGCTCTTATCGATCCATCCTCCATGAATTCCGCGATAGATAGAATATGCCAACATTTGTGCAAGGTTTGTCTCGACAAATGAATGAGGGTCGTCCACAATATTATGAAAAAGCCCGTCTTCCTGCATGTGTGCCAGGCATCCGTCGATGATGTCCTTTACATACCCAATCAGCTTTTTCTTTTCGGCCTCCATCGAATCGGGAAGTGCACGGATGACCCTGGTGATACCTGCTGCCGACCATCCGTTGCCTACACCCCAGCAATCCTTTCTCACAAAAATTTGCTTCTCACAATCCCACATATGGGACAAAAGTTTTTTGTCCGGATTCCAAAGAAAACCTCGCGCACCGTCTATCTGTTTGATCGCTTCGTCGTATTTCCCGGCCGCCGCAAGGAACGGGGGGAGCATATACATAATATCACTCCAGATTTGCGGGATGTTCGTAAAATGATAGATGATCCCATCCTTTGTTCGCGGAGCTTTGTTCAAAACATAGTCCACCAATTTGTTGAAACCATTCATAAGATTTTGGTCGCCCGTTTTTTTTGCCGCCCACAACACTGCTTCACCGGGACAGCAAGCATCGCTGAGCGCAAATTCTTCTCCCAGCATCGCAAGCCGCCCATCCTGCGACTGACGAAGAACAGCATCTTTGGCCATTAAGATCACGAGTTCATGCTCGCCCAATTCCAGCATTGCCTGCATCGCAACTCCTTGTTCCCACGTCGCTCGTTGCAGAGAGAGCATTGCGAGTTTGACTTTTTCAATCATCGGGTCCCGCACTGATGATAACGAGGAATGGCTATCGTCGTTCTGCGCAAGAGAAGTAGAATAACGTAAGGTCAATGCCGCGGCGGGCAGGCCAAAGAGAAAATTTCGTCGTTCCATAGCTTCATGTCCTAGTGAAGTTCGACCATACGAGTTTTGGGAAGCGGTACATCGAGGTATACATTGGAGTAGTCCGATGAGAATGCAGTATCGAGCCCAGGGAAAAAAATTCTTTTAGATCTCCGGCGTCTCTTTGTCCGATACTCTATCAAAGAGACGCCGGTTCACTGCTACATAACGACGACGACTTCGTTTTTCTCTTTCATCGTCTCGAATGGAATAAGGTTCCCTTTGATCTCCTCGCCGTTCACAGTAATTTTCTTTACTCCTTTTTGACGGCTGTGGGCGTTCCTGATGACAATGGTGAAATCTTTTTTTCTGAATTTTCGCGATATCTTTACTTCTTTCCAATCCGAAGGTATACACGGATCGATCTTCAAACCCAAATAGTCAGGCTGCACGCCGAGGATGTATTGAGTGGCAGTGTAGTATGCCCACGAAGCGCTGCCGCTCAGCCAGGGAAGCCGCGATGCACCGTAGCGTGGACTGTACTTGCTGTTGGTGAACTGGCAGTAGACGTACGGCTCGATCTGCCGGATTTCAGCTTTCGTATTATAAGCCGAAGGCATGAACTTCCGGTAATACTCGTACGCCTGGTTTCCCCTTCCCAGCATTGCCTCAGCGATGATCGCCCAACCCTGCGTGTGGCAGAAGATCGAACCATTCTCCTTCATTCCCTTGTTGAACAAAACCGCTTTGATCACCTTCGGGTCGGTTTTCTCGACCGGCGGATCGCAGATCATGAGGCCGTACTCCGTCGACAGACGTTTGTTCACAACATCCATCAGCATTGCGGCGCGCTTTTCAGAGAGATGGCCGCTGTAAACGGCCCAGGGCTGCGGCTCCAAAAAGATCGAAGCTTCATCGTTCTCTTTAGAACCGAACTTCAGACCGTCCGCCCTGAATGCGCGAAGATACCATTCGCCATCCCATGCATGTTGGTCGAGATTCTCGTCCAGCTTTGCCAGGTGATTCTTCGCCCAGCCGACTTCTTCGGGTTTGTTGAGCATCGTGCAGATCTCGATGTATTCCCGGAGAGCATACCGCAATTGGAAGGCAACAAAAATCGTTTCGCCGTCATGGCCGAGCTGCAAACAATCATTCCAATCCGCTGAAAGACCACACGGAAATCCATGCGTCCCCGAGCGGTCGAGATTGAATTGAATGGCGCGGCGCAAATGTCCGACCACCGTATCTTCGCCTTTGTCGGCGTACGGCAGGACTTTGTCGAAGAAAGAGACGTCGCCCGTTTCTTTTATGTAGGCAGGGATCGTATTGAAAAGCCACATGCAATCATCGGAGCGGTACTCTTTTTCTGCCGGCAGCTTTTCGCTCCCCGGCTTATGAGCGAACGGCTTCACGACGGGCATTGCCCCGCCGGTAGAAGCCTGGCCGGTAATCATGAGTTCAAGACGGTCCTTCACTTCGCCGGGAATGGTGTGAAGAACTCCCAGCATGTCCTGAACCGTGTCGCGGTACCCAAGCCCGTCACGTTCGCCGGTGTACACCAGGCTTGCGGCGCGCGACCATGCATACGTGATGAGACAGTTGTACGGGTTCCACATATTTAGCATGCTGTTGAATTCCCCGTCCGGTGTTTCAGCGGTCATTCCCCGCAGCCTCGAATGCCAGGTACTCTTTCAGCTTTTTGAATTCTTCTCTCACTTTTTCGGGAGCGCCTAATTCCTGCACGGCTTTTTTCCCTTCAACGCCTGCCGCACCAATGCCCATGAGGATCACCAATTCCTTCGATTCACCCGGCTGCAGTTCAACATCAACCTGCAGAGTGCCGCAACCGTTGTCGCCGACAGACTTGGAATTCCTGCAGCGCCCTTCTTCAACGACGATCGGGTTCGCGTAGGTGCGGTACGGACCGAGAAAAATCTCCCTGTCTGTATCGAATCCTTGAACGTCGGCTCCCGTTATAGCAAGAAACGTGTGACGTGCCTGGCCGTCATCCTCAAAATGGTCCGGGCGTTGGGGCATGTAGACGTTCGTTCCATGGTCGATGATGTTGCCGACGACATCCATCTTTGAAATGAACTGGGAATACTGAAGGTTGATCATATCCTGGGATAAATTCCAATTGTTTGCGTACTCGACGTACGTAAACAAGCTCAGCTCTCTCTTCTTTGTATCATTGTTGGTTATTTTAAGGAGCCAGCATTCATACAGACGTCCGAGGGGAACAAAAAAGAGCGTCTCCGTTTTGATCGATGAATAATCGGAGGCGATCTTCGTGTATGCCGTACCATGACGGCACTCCGATTTATATTCAGTCAGCGGCTTTCCAACCGGCTGCCACGACGCGGACCAGAAGTCTTTGCTCCGTTTGTCGTGAATGTAGATGTAGCGCCCAGGCTGATCCATGGGAATAACGTTGAATCGGAGGCGGGTGAAACGGCCCTGTGCGGCGGACTTATAGAAGCTGTACCCGCCGGCATTATTTGTGATGATGGCGCCGTATTCTGTGGAGCCCAAATAGTTGCTCCACGAACGGGGAGTATCGGGCCGTTCAACAACATACTCCTTGTTGAGATCGTCGAAATATCCGAACCGCATTGTCAATTCCTTGAGGAAAATTTATTTCATTAAATAGTACTGTGCATTTTGAGTGGCTTGGCGTCCTTCGAGTCCTTGGCGGTTAAAAGAAAACCGCAAAGGACGGCAAGGAGCAAATGGCGCAACTAACTCTTTAACGGAATGCAGATAATGCACCACTACTCATTAAATGGGTTTATTCGGATGAGCTTTGATGTAGGCGATAAGCTCATCCACTTGTGTGAAAGCAAGCGCGCAGTACGTATCCGCAGCGCCGTAGAAGATCGCCATTCTCCCGGTGTCTGCATCCTGGAGCGTCGCGCACGGAAAGCAGACGTTTGCGACAAACCCGATTGTTTCGTACGGCGCTTCGGGCGTTAAAATATAGTTCGCGCAGTCCGCGATGATTTTTGAAGGATCGTCGATATCCAGCAGCGCCGCACCGATGCTGTAAATGAAACCGCTGCATGTCGTGCATACGCCGTGATAGATCATCAGCCAGCCTTCGGTCGTTTCTATCGGAACCGCTCCGGCGCCGAGTTTCGTATTCTTCCACCAGTAATGCGTTGTCTTCATCACAAGGCGATGTTTTCCCCAGTATGTGAGGTCGGGGCTCTGGCTCAGGTAGATGTCGCCAAACGGAGTGTGCCCGTTGTCGCTCGGCCGGTTAAGCATCACGTAGTTGCCGTTTATTTTTCTCGGAAAGAGAACGCCGTTGCGGTTGAAGGGAAGAAATGCATTCTCGAGTTGAATAAAAGTCTTGAAATCCTTCGTCTTGGCGATACCGATCGTCGGTCCGCTGGAATAATTGCACCACAAGATGTAATAGGTTCCGTCTATTTCCAACAGGCGCGGATCGTACCCGTACAGGATCGGCTTTGCCGGCGTGCCGTCTTCGTTCTGGAACCTGATGATCTCGTCCTGAACGTCCCACGTGAATCCGTCCTTGCTGTGCCCGAGATGTAAATTTGGATACCCGTTGTAATGGTCCGCGCGGAACACGCCGATGAATTCGTTCTTGTACGGAATGATGGCGCTGTTGAATACCCGGCTCGAATCTTTGATCGGTTTTCTGTCGATAACGGGATTCTTGTCGTATCTCCAGACGACGTCGGTATATCCTTTCGGTTTTTCCTGCCACGGCATATTCGGCAGCGCTTTGCCCACAATTGTTTTTTTCATAATAACATCCTTTAATAATCGCATTGATGTGTTAGTTGCCTGAACTTTAATTTACAATTCGCCATGAAGGCGCGAAGACACGAGGAGTTTTTTAACTTTGAAAATCTCTTGGTGCCTTAGCGTCTTCGTGGTCAAACATTTTTAATTCTTAATTCATAATTTTTAATTGTTTTTCCCTATGCCGTCAGCGCTTCGTTACCGCTCGCTTTTCTTCTTTCAACAAGGTCTTTCGCGATATTCATCATTGTCTTCTCATCGAGTTTATAGAAGAAAATCAGGATGATGGAAAGGATACCGAACGCCGCGGGAATAATGCTCATAAGTGAAACCAGGAGATGGTTGACTTCCGCCGATTGCGGCTTGTCCGCCATGAATCCGTACCCGGAAAGAAGGGCGCCGGTGAACAACGCGCCGACCGCCCATCCGACCTTTTGGCATGTTGCCGATGCGGAGAAGACGAGTCCTGTCGCTCTTCGGCCCTTCTTCCACTCGGAGTAATCAGCGGTGTCCGCGTACATCGCCCAAATAACCACAGATAACGGGCCACCTGTCAAGGAACCGATGATCTGGAGTGCGAAGATCAACGTGAGGTGTTCGGGTGTTAAGAAATAAAATGCGGCGGTACTGAGCATTGCAATCACAAACAACGTAAGGAAGCCGTATTTCTTTCCAATCCTCTTCGTCAAAAGGGGAACAAGAAGCGCACCGAGGATCGAGCATCCCTGACCGAGCGTGTTGAAGACGGTCGTCACTTCTTCAAAACCCCAGTTGAAGTTCCACCATAAGAAGCTGTAGTTGATCGTATTGTGCGTTACGTCCGAGAAGTTCGTAATGTAGTACTTGAAATAATAGTTCGTCACACCGATTCTGGAGGCAACAAACATGATCATCGTAATTGTGGCAAAGAGAAGGACGAGCCACGGTCCGTTCGTCACAAGGTCCTTGAGATCCGTTTTGATAGGCGTCTTCTGCGCTTTCGGAGGGCGCACTCGTTCCTTCGTGAATAAAAACGTCATGATGAAGAAAACGATCGCAACGGCGCCGTAGATCATGATCGTTTTCGTCCACCCGCCGGGGTCCCGGGTATCCACTCCGTTGCCGAAGTGCTTGGCCAGAAGAAGCGAGGTTGCAGAGACTGTCATTCCGCTGATGTAGGCAAAAGTGAATTTGAAGGATGATGCGCTCGTCCTCTGCGTCGCGTCGGGTGTCAACACTCCAAGAAGCGACGAGTACGGAATATTGATGCCGGCGTAGCATGCCATAAAAAGGAAGAGCGTGATGTACGCGTAGACAAGTTTTCCCGATTCGCCAAAGTTCGGCGTTGTGAATGTCAGGGTTGCAGTGACGGCGAGCGGAAGAGCCATCCAGATGAGGTACGGCCTGAATTTTCCCCATCGGGTTTCCGTTCGATCGGCCGTCATGCCGATGACCGGATCGATCACTGCGTCGAAGAGCCGTGAGACCATGATCATGGTCCCGGCGACTACCGCAGCCTTTGTCGTTGCGGCAATTTTGAATACGTCGGTATAGAAGAACATCATGTTCATTGTAATGCTCTGCCAGAATAATACCGATGCAAAATCACCAAAGCCGTAGCCGATTTTTTCCTTCAGCGGCAATTTCTGCATTGTTTCTTCCATATGAATCTCCTTGAGTTAATTGTCTCTGTTAGTATTGCAAGATGATGCTTGGATATTGAATCAAAGATCCCGTGCGCACTCATGAAAGTTTCGTCTGTCAATTCACCCGGCCTCTGCGGGGGATCATCAATGAGCCGTTTCGTTGAAAAGTTTATCTGCTGCCATCGCCAGGAGCATGAAATCCGTCGCCCCGCCCCCCATCACATACTCAGTCTGCTGCCAGAAATACGGCCAAACTTTCAGCTCCGGCAGGTCGGGACGAATCAGTGCAGTGCCGCTTCCCACTCCGCCGGGGATGTATGACCAATCGTCCCGGTTCGCTCCGTATGCGACCGTCAACGATCTCACGCCGACACCCGACGCAAACGATGCGGTGTTCTCGCCGGGATGGCATCCAAGAATGAAGTTCATCGCATTAAAAGCATATTCCGACGAAAATATTTTCGGGAAACCGATATGAAGAAACAACTCCTTCACTCCCAGGGACTGGATGTCCCAGCCTGCGCCCCAAATATACGGCTTGTATGGTACGCCGTATGGATTTCCTTTTTGCTGCTCGGCAATTTTCTGAAAGGCCTCTCTGACCCCCTGTTCAATTTTTGCCGTGAATGCAGCGTTGTGCAGCTTCTCGACAACCCTGCCGGCGACTTCAGCACAATTCACGACATGTGTGCTGATGAGGTCCGCGTTCTCCAGCAAAATTTTTCTGTACTCTTCTTTCGACGTTGAAAGATACAGCTCCGCAACGGTATTGATTTTCTCAAGAGGCTTCGCCGAAATGTTCTTAGCGTAGAGTTCCTCCGCGATGCTCAAACATTTCCCGGACAATTCAGGATTGTAATTCCTCAGGACTCTGCTGGCAGCCGCTAACATTTGTGCGACGGATAGCTCTCTTCTCGGATTCTCTTCCGTGAAAACCCATCGGTCGTCTTTGGGGAGCGGCCGGCCCAACACCGGGTCTTTTTCATTCTCTTTATAGACAAGATTGTCGGTGATCGTAGCGGCGTCTCCAAGGTGCACGTACTGTTCAAGTGTTGCTTCCTGTATGCCCCGGTATAAGCGTCCCATCGATTCATATCCTCCGACGATCGACAGAACGCCATGTTCCACTTGCTGCAGGATGTCCGGTTTCCCGTCTGGTTTATGGATTTCAGCGACTCTCGTCACCTGGTCGATTGACGTTTCATCATAATCATTTTTGAAAAATTCATACGCCAGCGCAAGCTTATATACTGTTTCAGCCTGCGACTCGACGCGCAGGTCGTAATCACCGGCATCGTGCCATCCGCCGATATTCAAACCGGGCACGTGTTCGCCGGGTTTGTATTTTGTGAGCGTTGAGGACCCTTGAAAATAACCGTCGAAATGATCATGGTTGATCTCCGACATGACGGCATCATCCATGTGGCAGAGACCGTGCCAAATCCGGTATCTATCTTTCACCGTCATATGGCACATTTGTATCGGCAGAAAATACTCAAGTGTCGGCTGCCACACATTCCTCGCAAAAACATCGCTCTTGATTTCGAATTCGTTCGAGACGATCTTCCCGTATTCCACTTTGTACAATCCTTCTTCGGTTATATTCCCAAAGTCAAAACGGAGATACTGGTAACGCAAGAATCGTCCCCATGGAACAGGATTCGTGTCCGATTTCACAACCGTTTCAGAATCGGGCCCTATTTTGACGAGCCGGATTGGTTCATAAACAGTGGTGAGTTTATCCAGCTCAATGACGGCAAACTTTTCCTGTTTCGGATGATAGCCGATCTGTGAAACTTGAACGACCGGCTTGTACCTCCATCCGCCACTTATTTTCGGACTGATCATCCATTCTACCGCATTCTTGACAGCTCCCGGTGGAATGGTCGAGCGCACGACGAACCATCCGTTATTATAGAGGCCTCTTCCGTCAATGAGTTGAAGATCGCTTCCATTGGTAGTAATTGTCATTTCTTTTTCTGTGCTGCCGGGTGCGACGATCAATTTTTTCCCGGCAGCCATTGGAGTGATCTGGAGATTTCCGTCCTCATCCTTTCTCATCGGGCCGTTTGCCTGGCGCGGGAATATACCCGATCGGTCATCCATGAAATAGTGTTCTCCAAATAACTGACCTGGAAATAATTCCAGGTTGAATCCCACTTTATTTGCCCACGCCGGCGGCAGAGGCTCTTCAAGGTTAACCGTGAGCCTTATGCTGTTTCCCACCGCTTCTGTCTTGATCGTGTATTTGAATTTCAGGTCAGGATAGTTTATCGGGTTATAGCCTTTCCGGTCCCGGCTTGAATCCGGGTACGCCAGCTCAACGGTGATGATTCCCTTTTCTTTATCGATATGCCGTTGTCCGACTTTGGGGACTGGCGACCACTGTCCCGGGCCGGGTTCAAGCCGAACATCTCCGTTCGCTGCCACTCGCCTCCCGCATTGAATGATGGTCAAACCGCCCTGATGACCTTCGGGATAAAAATCATCGAACATCATCACGTTGAGCCCCTGAGTTTCGTAATACCCTTCGTCGCTGATACGGAGAGCTTGACTCTGCTCCTTCGATTGGCCGGAGACATCGGAATAAAGTGCAGCACACAATGTTGCAACAGTGAAAAACCAAATTGTTTTTACCATGGACCACCGTTCTTTGATTGTGAGAGAAATCTGTCAATGACTTGGCTGCGCGGCGCCGGCGATTTCTCCCGGCTTAAATCGCCGGCCTGTGACACGCCGCGAGCTTTCACGAGAATAAACTGCGACAATACCTAGAAGCTATGTCAAAACCCCTGATGTCATTGCGAGTCCTCGCCAAGGTGAGTCTTCGACCGATGTTCCTTATCGGAACGAAGTCCCAAAGGGATCCCGCACAGCGGGACAATCCCCATTTATGAGGAGATTGCTTCGCTCCCGACGAAGAACGTCGGGATCCTCGCAATGACCCTGCTTTTATTTTTGAGATAGCTTCTGTTAATTCTTCCCAAAATTTTCGTGAGTAATGATTTTCGGGTAATTATAAAGATCCCTCATTTGGTCGGGCGTATTGTGATTGTTCACAAAATTTGCCCAGATCATAAACCATGTCCACATCGGCTGACGGTCGAGAATTTCCGGAGAAGGGACTTCTCCCACTTCGCCGAGAGAGATGATTTTCCCCCGGCCTAACTGCACCAGGTCGTCATGGTGGCTTTGCCGATAGTCGTGGTGATAGACGTCCGTCGCCAAAACATCAACATAATCTAAACCCGGAAAATAATCTTCGTAAACATAGGCTTCATCATCGATCAACTGCCGCGGTGCATTCGTGTTCCAGACCCAGATGAGATTATTAAGCTTGTGATAATTGACAAACCTGTTGTACATCATCCGGTATAGTTTTGCAAAGCCGTTCTCCCCCCGTTTATTGCCCCACCAGAACCAGACCCCATTCGATTCATGATACGGCCTCCACAACACCGGAACGCCGAGAGTTTGCAGGTCGTTCAAATATTTAGCGATCGTGTCCACCCTGGCCAGCCAGCGGGAATTTAACACGGTCCCAGGGGTCGTTAACTCCGTCCATTCCTCATCGGTCATCTTTCCCTGAACGCTTTCTTTCCATTTGAACGGCGGATCGTCCTGCGGCCTGCCGACATGCCACATGAGAGTCACGATGTAACCCTCTTTATATTTCTGATACGCCTCTTGAACAAGCGAATCCGCATTTCCTGGTTTGTAGTAGTTGATAAAATCGCATCCCCAGATTTCAGGCGTTTTTCCCGTCAGTTCTTTCACTCGGTTTGGAAAGACATCGGGCCTTCCGACAGAATTGTGGTGGCCGGCGATGATATTTTTTCCCTTGATGGAGTATAGATAGTCCAACAGTTTCCTTGCCTCGGGTGTTGCATTTTTGTTCACCGGGTCATAATGCTTTTGACCGTAATTCATGGTTTCGCCCTTGAGGCGGTTAATGCAATTAATGAGTCCGCGCGAGGTATGATAATTGCATTTCCAGATGGATGCCTTCGGTGCATAAACGTTTCCTGGCATGATGTCGATCCCTCCCCAATACCACCCGCCGCGCTCCCGGTCGATAACATACTTCTTGCAGAAATCCCATTGCTCGCAGAACTTCTCGTAATAATTCATCGTATCGTTTGGAAACAATTGCGACATCATGAGGAATGAATTGAACGCTTCAATCTGCCCCCACCACTCCTTTGTGTTTCTGATGATGGTTGCATGTTCGCCTGCGCCAAAGTAATATCCTCCGTCGTAAATCCCGCCATGGTCTTTGTCCCATCCGTTGAGCAAAACGTGGTCGACCATGTTCTTCGCCACTTTCAACGTCTTCATATCATTTTTGATCCCAAGAGCTTCCGATGCCTCCAGCATCAAATACGCAGTCTCAACGTCGTGGCCGAAAGAAACATGATCGAATTCATAATTCTTTTCTCGTTCAGAAGTACTTGCATCTTTGAAAGATATCGGCGTCCAGTCGCGTTTCAGGAACAACACTAAATTTCCTCTGCTCGTTGTCACGGTGTCTCTAATCAGAATGAGGAGTGTATTCAATCGTTCTTTAAGGAGCGAATCCGGCCATACTTTGTACAGCTCGGTAAAGCATTCGAGGAGGTGGATCATGGAGTTCTGGTCTTTCGGAGCGACACCCCCGTAGCCTTCTGTGAACGGCGTCCCATCTCTTGCCATAAACTGAAAATAGCCGCCGTATTGCGGATCGTAACTATGCTTCTCAAGCCAGCGGAATGTCTCCTGGGCCAACCCTAATGCAACAGTGTCCCCCGATGCCCGATAGTACGCAGCTAATCCATAAATAGCGAAGGCATTGCCGTACGCCTGTTTTATAATTTGCGGACCTTCTGCGATAGGTTCCCCCTCTCGATTGACTAAATTGTAAAACCCTCCAAACTCGCGATCCCACATTTTGTTTTTGAGGAATTCGACACCATGGGCTGCGATAGTACGAAGCGTGTTGTCCTTTTGATAAAACATCGCGGCGTTTGATGTCGACCAAATATGACGCGCCTGCGTAACAATCATCTTGGTCTGCGGGCCGTCTAGTTCCCACTTATAGTTGATATCGCTGAAAAAACCGCCGTCGGTCGTATCAATCGACAGCGGGTAGAATCGTTTGAATTCGTCATCGAGAACACGACGCAACTCGACGGTTATGGAATCCCTGTCTTTTTTCATTCCATCAGGAGCATTTCCGGCCGGCGTTCTCCCCGGCGCACAAAAAGAAATCAACAGAGACAGAAGAAATACACAACCGCATACCACCCCGTTTTTTTTCATGTGCATCTTTCTCATAGCTTTTCACCGCTTTCTTAATGGATAATGATAATAGAAGCCATCTCAAAAATGGTTTCGATGTAGAATGCATTTGTAAATGTCATGCTTCTCCCGCTGCTTTGCAGCGGGAGAAGCATCCACGACACTGAAGCCTCGTAGATTCACGATGCATAATTGTCATGGATTCTTCCCAATTTATGCCCTCAACATTGGAGCCAGACAATGCAGCTCATTTGTATTTCATTACAAATCTGAGGATATTCTCGGTGTCAGGTCCTGTATTTTAACGGTGCATAATAAAGAATAAAGGGAATTTATGAAACAACTTTGTTTGCTCCTTGCTCTCATGGCATTTCAGTTCTTCAGCCCGAGCGGTACAGCGCGGGCAGCGAAATTGATTCCTCCAAACAATCCGAACATTCAATATTTCGGCCGGTGGGATATGGCGGACTCGCTTCACCCGCGATATTCCTGGCCCGGCGTCTACATCGTCGCAGAGTTTTCCGGAACGACGATCGGGATACGCATAGCCGACGGCACCGATTATTTCAACGTCTATATCGACGGCAAGCTTCACGGGGTCTTTCACGGAACGAACCCGGCCGAAACCGACTACGTGCTTGCAGACAGCCTTCCAAACACGCACCATACCTTCTTGCTCAGCAGACGAAACATCACTTTTGAAAAACCATATACGTTCTGCGGCATTATCCTTTACAACGACGCTGCACTTTTTCCTCCCCCTCCAAAGCCCTCACGAAAAATTGAATTCATCGGAGACTCGTTCACGGCTGGCGAGAGCGACGAAGCGACGGTGCAACAGCTGGAGTGGGAAGCCCGGTTTCCCGTCACGAACATCGATAAAGGTTTTGCGCCGCTCATCGCAAAGACACTTCAACGCGCAATATACGACAACCTGCCGCTCGGGCGGCGGAATGTACTGCGACTGGCAGGGAAACACCGATGGAACCATACCAAAAAGGTTCGACCGTACGCTGATGGAAACGAGCGAACCCAAATGGGATTTCAAACGATGGGTTCCCGACGTGGTCGTGGTCTGCCTCGGCTTGAATGACCGCTCCGGATTAAAAGATAGCAGCGGAAAAATCTCCGATGAAAAATCGGCGGCTTTCCGAAAAACATACCGCGATTTTCTGGATACTGTCCGCAGCGTTTACCCGAACGTCAAAATCGTTGCGGTCGCTGCCTTTCCGGAATGGATTCGCACCAATGTCAAAAAAGTGGTCGACGATGAGATTGCTTCCGGTAAACACGACATCTACTACACTCAATTCGACGAGTTTCCCGGCGGTTACGTCGCGTACGGCCACCCAACTGTCGAAACACATCGAAAGATGGCGGATCAAATAATCGATTCGATGGAATCCTTCAACCTATTTCAAGGAACAAACGGAAAATAATAACAATTCAACGGTGCTTTTTCCCTTTTCTCTCTCAGGGTACGCTCTTGATGCATACTTATCCGCAGCAGGGTATGAACACTCTTGCTGATCACCACACGAATGACAGGCAGCGGATAAAAATTTTTATCCGGGGAAAAGAGCACTACCTCCTGGCTCTTCTTCTTTTCATCACTGCATGCACCGCAGGCAGTGTGCTGCACCATGGTGACAAGTATTCCTTCTACTATTTCGGCGACGCGGCGTCGCACATCGTTAAAGCTCGAGAGTTCACGGATTCCCAGCCGCATGAGATCCCGATCATCGGCACGGTGTGGCTTCCCTTGCCTCATTTCCTGCTTCTCCCCTTTGCATCGATCGACGGTCTTTTTTTTTCGGGGATCGCCGGATCATGTGTCGGGATTCCGTGCCTTGTTGGGACCGGCGTCCTCCTATTTCTATTGCTCCGAAGCATCACCGGCTCTGCCTCGATCGCTTTTCTGACGGCGAGCCTGTACGGGCTCAACCCCAATGTCGTCTATATGTCCCTCACACCCATGGACGAACCAAGCCTGATCCTTTTTGTCACTTTTGCCGGGTATGCATTGTACCGTTGGCTGACGAACGATTCACTATTGTGGCTTTTCCTCTGTGCCGCCGCTGTTATGCTGGCAACTTTATGCAGGTACGAAGCCTGGCCTCTCGCATTGTTCGTTGTCGTTGCCGGGATTTCGAAGGCGATTTCCCGATGGCGTGAGTCGCAAAGATCGGAAGCACTTCGGATCATCGCGATGACGGCCGTCAGCTGCGCGGGGATCATGGTCTGGTTTCTATCGCACTTCATCGTCTTTGGTAATCCGTTCGCATTTACCCATGGGACATATTCCGTTCTTTCCACAGTCTATAGGGAATCGTCGCAGCATCTTCCGCTGAACATTGTGGGAACTTTCTGCCGGGCGATTCTCGTCATTTTCGGTCCGGTCTTACTTCTCGTCGCTGCCGCATCGTTCATTCCCCGGACACACACGAGCGTCGATCGCAATATTATTTTTCTGCTCGTGTTCCTCATTCTTCCTATGCTCTTTACCATTTCTGCGGCTCTCGCAGGTTATGTAGGAATTGATGAGTGGTGGTGGAATTGGAGATACGTACTGACCTTTGGACTTTTTCTCGCTGTCGCCGGGGGAATCGGCCTTGTAAAAATATTCAGCAGAATTCGAACATCCTCGGGACGAAGCATTGTCGTAACTATTCTGTTTGCCATGCCGGTTGTCCAGCTTGTCACACCGTCGGTCGGCATTGCGGTATACAAAGACGCTGCGAAATGTATCGACGCCACCGTGAGAGACGCGATGGCTATCGGTGAACAACTTCCCGGTGTGTACAGCGGCGGCTCCATCGGATTGATCACTAACGGAATGTATACCGTCAGGATTCAGATTTCGAGCAGCCTGCCGTTGAAGCATTTCCGCATTATTCAATTTTCTGCCGACCAAAAAATACCGGATTCAACGCTGCTTTCCGAACACTATCTTGTTCTCCAAAAAACCGAAGTCCCCGAATCCAAATTGCTTGCTCTTTCATCGCCGGGAGAACGCAGCTTGCTCAGGGAAAATTTTCAGATACGTTTCGAGAACACCTCTTTCGCCCTGTTAGAACGTAAACCTCGCTAAAACTTGTTTTCACTGAGACGTTGGGAGCGAAATGATTGAATTTTCTTCCTTGCGTCCATCTCGTTTGCGTCCATCTCGTTCCCAAACTCTGTTTGGGAACGCTCTTCACGACAGCCCTGCTGGCATTTCCGCATTTTCGCATCACCAGGTATGTTCCCAACGAGACGTTGGGAACGAGATGACGAGATGAAGGGGAAGGAAAATATTGAATCCGTTTATTCTTCCTTCACGTTTTCTTTTGATACCACGATACTTGCCGGAGTAATTTCATAATCTTTTCCGTCACGGAGCAATACGGGCAATGCTTTTGAATTGTTCGGTGCGGCAGTTCCGTGAAATCCTATGATCCTCACCCCTTCGAAATTGCTCACTTCGATGCCGTTTGTGAAGTACGGTTCCTTCATCGCATCCCATGTCAGGTCGAAGTCCTCAATGCGCAAATTTTTAACGTGCTGAACGTAGAACCCCGGTATATCGTGCGAGAAAAGAGACAGTTTGGGGTCCATGACGGGGCGCAAATCAAAATTCCCGCCGCTGATGCCGTTGAGTATGCCATCGGCCATATGAAACCGCACGTCGGAAAACGAAACGTCTTCGATCACACTCTCTTCGGTGCCGTAAACCAAAATTCCGGATTCGCCTTTACAGACAACGTGGTCGAACTTGATGTTCTTCATCTTTCCAAGCGGTACGTCCTTTGTGAGGCGGACTGAAGAAAGCTGTATCGGCTCCCCGTTTCCCCACCAGTCGCCCGTAAAGAGGCGTGTTTCGATAATGATATTCGAGAAGATGACATTTTCGATCGAGCCTTGGTCTCGAACGAAAAGTCCGATTCCCCGATTCGAGTTTGTGATGATGATATTGCTGAAGGTGAAATTTCGCATCGGGTTCTGGTCGAATCCCCCGATCCTGATGCCCGCTGAGCGGGAAACCAGAGTACAATTCGTCACCGTGATGTTTTCACAAATGCGCTTGAGGAATTTGTATCCCGGCAGATCGTAATGATGGTTGTACCCGGTCAGAACAATGCAATCATCACCCGTCCGGATATCGCAATCGGAAATGACGGCATTGCTGCACGAAGTCAGGTCCATCCCGTCGTTATTCGGAACGAGAAGGTTGCCCCGGATCCGCAGCCCAGAAAGAACTATCCCGTCGCAGTCGGCCAAATGGAGAGTCCAGAATGGCGAGTTGGTAATGGAAATGTCCCGGAGTGTAACTTTTTTGCAGTCTGAAAAAATGATCATTTGATACGGGCGGTCTTTTGGCACGAGCGGTCCATCGCCGAGCCCCTCGGAAACGTGCCTGAAGAGATCCCCCTGCCTCGTCCACATCATACCGGCGTGGTCCATCTTCTTCGCCGAATCGAGCACCATAAACGAATCGCCGTTCCCGTCGATCGTGCCGTGGCCGCTGATCGAAATATTTTCGGCATCCTGTGTGAAAAGCAATCCGACTCTTCTGCCGTTAAGCATATAGTCGTTCACGTTGGCGCTCCCTTTCAGAACCGCCCCCCCTTCAAGATACAAATTGACGTTGGTGCGAAGCTGAAGAGTGCCGGTGAGGTATACACCCGGCGGCACGTACACCGTTCCGCCCCCCAGCGCTGCCGCCGAATCGAGAGCACTCTGAATTGTACGGGTATTGAGAGTCGTTCCGTCTCCCACCGCACCCATCCCGCGAATATCGATTTGCCTCGCCTGAGCAAGGCCGCATAGCAACAGCACAACAAGAAAGGGAAAGACTGAAGTTCGTTTGTTCATAGTTCCGGTCCTCTTCTGACAAACGCATTGAGATAAAAGATCTAGTTTCTGCCGGCACAAAACGCTTTACGATTACTTCCTCTTGTGTGCCGATAAAGTTGCGGATACTGAAACGAGGCATCATCCTTCTTCTTAGGGACGGACAATTATTTCCCTCCCTCAAATTGGACTTTCTGAAAAATCATTTTGATGACTGCACATTCAGTGTATCCTCGACACCAAGCCGTTTCATTTTTGCGGCATGGTCCCTGATGATGCCGATTGTCGAGACATCGGAGATGAAAATCGAGTTGCGCCCCTGCGGTTCCTGCGGCGGATCTCCAGTGAACGGGTCTCCTTCCTTCCACATGAAATCCACATTCTGCGATTTTCCTTCACCTCCCCATCCCCAAAAATTCGACCCTGCCGCCGGCGTTCCAGCCCTCGCGGAATCATAAAGCATTGAAAAGATTTTCGTATAGTACCGGTCGCGCGCAGTCGTCGGGGTTCCCTGTGCATAGTTGCCGGAATCCCGGCCCAGGCCGAACTCTTCCATCACCATCGGCTTGTTCAGCTCCCGTGCATATGCGATATGTTTTGCAATATAGTCTGTCGCTTTTTCAATCGACGGCGGAAGCGTCTCCTCAAATTTCTGGGGGTTGAACCATCCCCAGTTGAGAGGCCAAAGATGAACGGTGAGATAATCGATGTTCTTGGTGCGATGCGCGGTGAGGACGCACTCTTCCGACTGTAGGCTTCCGGCCAGCCCTTCGTTGCCGGAACAGACCAAATGATTGGTATCGAGTGATTTTATATATCCGGCCGTCTCGTCAATCCATCGATAATAATACGGAAGGACGTTAGGGGCACCCTCGCCGCCGGTTCCCGGGCGGGGTTCGTTCGCCAGCTGCCACGACATGATCGTCGGGTCATCCGAATAGTTTTTGCCGCTCACCGTGTTTCTGCGTGTAATAATGCTCTTTACGTAAGAACGGAAATAGCTGTTAGCTTTTTTATTCTGGTAAAAGGTAGCCGAAAAATTCATAAACCGGCCCCACCCGTCAACCTCGGGGTCGAGCGCGTGGGAGCTGTCTGCCCAGGCGACATACTCGGACATCCCTCCCGACCATTCCCAATAATTTGTCAAGTACAGTACTGCTTTCATATTTCTTTTCGACATCTCGGCGAGAAGAAAATCCAGTCCGGCAAGAAGAGAATCGTTCACATCGCCCGGCCCGCAGACTATTGCCGGCTTTATGCCCCGTACTTTTTTGGATGCCTCTGAGCCTGCCAGGATTCTGAGGTTATCCAGACCGATCGCGTCCAGCGAATCGAGCTCACGCAGCAGGCGAGGCCTGTCTCCCGTCTCTCCAAGAGATCCGATGTAGCAGCCATACCAGAGATTGGTGCCGGCATAATAGTACGGTTTGCCGTTGCGGACAAAGTGCGTGCCATTCACTCTTACAAAATCATCTTGCTCCCCCTTAAAAAGGAAAGTCGAGCAGGAGGAAAAAAGCCCCGCAAGAAAAAGCAAGAGCAATGATCTGCGCACCATAATTTCTTCAACTCCGGGTAAAAACAGACGGCGATAAAGTACTCTATATAAATATGACACAAATTATGCCAACGATAGGCAACCTGCACCAATATTTTGCGCAAATGCCGAATCAATTAAGCTCTTTTTTCCAATACCATCCCGGCCCTCCTATTATATTGATAAAGATTATTATAGTGATAAACAGGAATGAATTACGTATTTTGCATTTTGGTATTGAAAATGGTAAAGCTCTCCTTGAACACAACGACAGATTCCCTCATGCACAAATCCCTGGAGGCGGTTTTCTTCTTTTCCGCTGCGCTCATTGCCGCTGGCATTCTTCTTCTCCATCTTCCGGCAGCGCATCCGGTGGCGATATTTGGCACTGTGTTTATCGCCGCATCTATATTGTATGTAGTGATGTCATGGGCTTTGTTTCGTGTGGAAATATCGGGAGCGGCGCTGTTTTCAATTATTGTCGCCGCAATCGTCCTCCGGTGGAGTTTCATAACCGTCAGCCCCGTCGGTTCGGAAGACGCTTACCGGTACATTTGGGATGGAAAAGTCCAGGCACAGGGAATTAATCCTTACCTCTACACTGCTCTCGACCCGCAGCTAAATTCCCTTCACTCCCCCCTGCTGCCGGCAGCAATGAACCACGCAGATCTGAAAACGATTTATTTTCCGTTCAGTCAATGGATTTTTTATTGTTGTTATCGACTCAGCGGCGAAGCGCTATGGGGATACAAAGCGGTATTGCTGATCGCCGAAATCGGATCGGTTGCTGCGCTTTATTTTATTCTCGTCATGCTCGGGGTACCGCGGAAATTTATTCTGTTGTACGCGCTCTGCCCTCTGCCGATCATAGAATTTGCCGTCGATGCACATCTCGACGCCGTCGGCCTTCCGTTGTTCCTCTTTTCGCTGTTGTTCTACCTTAAAGAAAGAAAATTGCTTTCGTACATCCTTCTCGGGCTTTCCATGTCCGTCAAACCGGTCGGATTGATACTCCTTCCAGCCATGTTCTTTTTCGAAAAGGGTTGGCGAAACAAGTTCTATGCCCTGCTCGTACCGATAATGACGGTCGGCGTTCAGTTTATCCCCTACCTCTTTGCGTCGAATCCGTTTGAGACTTTATTTTCCTTCACAAAGGATTGGAGTTTTAACGGCGTGGTGTTCGAAGCGGTGTATTCTTATTTTCACGATAACCAACGGTCGCGGCTTATTTGTGCCGGGCTGCTGGGAATATCAATTCTTTTGCTAAATTTTAAGCGCAAGGATTTTCTGGGAACGGCATATTTTTCCCTTGCTGCACTCATCCTTCTTTCGCCCGTCGTTCATCCGTGGTATGCCGCCTGGGTAGCGGTTCTGGCGCCGATTGTCCGGCGCTGGTCCGGCATCGCTCTTGCCGCAGGCGCGAGCCTGACAAGTTTCACGGTAATGAATTATCGGTTAACGGGAAACTGGGAGCAATATCCGGTTGTCCTGGCAATAGAATATCTTCCGATGATCTTGTTCCTGGCTGTGGAATTACGAGATTACTTTTCAAGGGGGGAAATCATCTGCGGCGTGAAGATGGAATAAAAATGCATCTCGTTCTCAAACGGAGTTCGGGAACGAGAAATGAATAACGCCGACTGCTATTCCTTCATCAATTTCTGTTTGCTCTCTTCCAATTCCTTTAGCTCATTGCGGTTTAATGAAGGGAATTTCAGTTTCAATCTTTCGAGCGTTTGCACAAGGACTTCGGAGATCATAAGCCGTGCGAACCATTTCTTATCCGCCGGGACAACATACCATGGCGCCTTTCCCGTGCTCGTTTTTCTGATAACCTCCTCATAACACTCCTGGTACTGATTCCAATATCCTCTTTCTTTGATATCCGCATCCGAAAATTTCCAGTTCTTCGATTTATCGTTGATCCGCGAGAGAAGCCGTTGTCTCTGTTCTTCCTTCGATATATGAAGAAAAATCTTTATGATGATGGTTCCATTCTCAGACAAATATTTCTCAAAATCTTTTATTTGACGGAACCGCTGTTTCCAGATATCGGCAGTAACAAGTTCGTCGGGAATTTTTTGTGTTTTAATAAGATCGTGGACTCGCACAACGAGCAACTCTTCATAATACGACCTGTTGAAAATTCCGAATTGGCCGCGCTGAGGCAGATTTTTGTGCGCCCGCCATAAATAATCGTGGTTCAACTCCTCCACTGAGGGCTGTTTGAAACTGTGAACTTCCGTCCCCTGCGGGTTAAGGCCTGTCATCACGTGCTTGATCACGCCGTCCTTGCCGGCTGTGTCCATCGCTTGAATGATTATGAGAACGCTGTATTTATCCTGTGCATAAAACTTGCCTTGGAGGTCCTGCACTTTCAGGATGTTCTTCTGTAGAATTTTTTCGGCTGCTTGCTTCGACCGTATTGTTCCGGCAGAATCGGTCTTGATCTTCGAAAGGTGGAATTTTGATTTGCCGTCAACGGTGAACTCTTTGAGGTTCATTGCAGGTGCTCCAATCGAGAAACTAATGCCAATCAAACAAAATTGAGATCGTAGTTTTATTATATCGAATGATTCTAGGACTCCAACCGGCCCCCATCCATCATCCCAGTTCTGCTTCTACCGAATGTTCCTTGCCGTCATTAAAAACCGGAACCATATTGCCGCTTACCGGTTTTCCGTCCAAAGACAATTTCTTTATGCCTTTGCTGATGTTCTTTGGATTCGTGACCGTGATGTTGTAAGTGCTGTTTCTGAATTTACGCACCACGCTGAATTTTTTCCAGGAAGCGGGTATGCAGGGATCGACGATCAATCCGTTGAAATCGGGACGAATGCCCAGGATGTACTGCGACAGGGCGACAAACGACCAGGCGACCGTTCCGGTCAGCCACGAATTCTTCCCTTCACCCGGCGTCGGAGCGTCTCTTCCGGCAGTCATTTGACTGTAAACATAGGGTTCGGAACGATAAATGTCGATTTGGTCTTCTTTGGTGGGGGGACAAATGCTCATGTAATACTCCATGGCCCGGTCTCCGCGACCGATGATGGTTTCGGCAATTTGTATCCAGGTATTGTTGTGCGTAAAAATACCGGCGTTCTCTTTATATCCCGGCGGATACGAACTGACTTCTCCCAGGTGCACGTAATATTTTTGAAAGGCAGGCTGCTGCAGAATGATGCCGTTCGGAGTGGCCAGATATTTTTGAACACTGTCCAGGGCTTTTCTGGCGTATCCGTTTTCCAAGCCAACGCCTCCCAGCACGCACCATCCCTGGCTCTCAATAAAAATTTTTCCCTCTTCATTTTCCGTTGATCCGAGTTTTTTGCCGTACGAATCGTAAGCGCGGAGAAACCACTCGCCGTCCCAGCCGTGCTGGTAGATTGTCTCCCGCATTGCCGAAGAATTCTTCAAGTACCCGTCCGCCTGGTCGGGAAGGTGGAGATGCTGTAAGAGCAGCGCCATCTCGTCGCACGCCTTACAGAAGAGTCCCGCGATCATGACAGACTCTGCGACTTTGTCGTTCTTGATGTGCCCCGCAAGTTGAAAACTCTCGCCGGGAGTCGTTGAGAAGCAATTCAAATTCAGGCAGTCGTTCCAATCCGCGTGGCCGATGAGCGGTAAGCCGTGCGGACCCCGGTGTTCCAAGGTATACTGAAGCGAGCGATGGAGGTGATCGAGCAACGTCGCCTTCGAATCGGGAACGTCGGCGTATATTGTTCGTTCATTCAAGATCGTTACGT
Source organism: uncultured Bacteroidota bacterium (assembly GCA_963772165.1). Lineage (GTDB taxonomy): Bacteria > Bacteroidota > Ignavibacteria > UBA10030 > UBA8401 > JAGVPT01. The sequence continues at coordinate 183,437 of CAVYWA010000012.1, forward strand.
CGCCGGTTTCTTTGATATACGCTGTCACGGACAAGATGAGCCACAGCGGGTCATCGTTAAACCCGCCCCCGATATCGGCATTTCCTTTTTTCGTGAGGGGCTGGTATTGATGATAACATGTCCCGTCTGAAAGCTGAGTCGCCGCAATGTCCAAGATGCGCTGGCGGGCTCTCGAAGGGAGCATGTGGACAAACCCGAGCACGTCCTGGTTGCTGTCGCGATACCCCATGCCGCGCCCGATTCCCGATTCATAGAGCGAAGCCGAGCGGGACAAGTTGAACGTTACCATGCATTGATACTGGTTCCACATATTTGCCACTCGATTCACAATAGTATCGGGGGTGCTCACCTGGAACGTCGAAAGCAAATCGTCCCAATATTTTTTGTGGGCATCGAAAGCAACAAGCACGGCGGGTGAGCTTGAAAACCTCGACTTTACTTTCTCGTACTCGTCCTTTCGAATCTTGCCGCCGCTGAGAAATTTTTTCTCGGGAGGATTTTCCCCGTAGCCTAGAATGAAATTTATTTTTTTGGTTTCTCCCGGTTTAATATCGAGGTCAATTTGATGGACGCCGATGGGGAGCCACCCGTACGCTGGACTATTCTTGCAGCTCCCCGCGACAATTGCTTGCGGGGCTTCCAAACCCTGATGTACGCCGACGAACGCGTCGCGGCTCGAGTCGTAACCGGAAACCGGTTCGCTCGATGCAAAGTACGCGTAATGATTCCTTCGTTCTCTGTATTCCGTCGTATGAAAAATTGTCCCATTCTCAATTTCCACTTGCCCGGTGGAATAGTTTCTCTGGAAATTTGTCATATCGTCATTCGCCTCCCACAAACACCACTCAACGTAGCTCCACAATCTGATCTTCTTCGCATGGTTTGAGTGATTCGTCACCTGAAGGTGCCAGACTTCATTCCTCGAATCTAAGGGCACAAAATATAAGACAGAAGCTTCCAGCTCATTCTTGATGCCGGTAATTTTGGTATACCCCAAACCGTGCCGGCATTCATAGCTGTCAAGAGCAACGCGCATCGGCTTCCACATGGGATTCCAAATCGAATCACCATCTTTAATATAGATGTAGCGCCCGTTACCGTCCATTGGGATGTTGTTGTAACGATAACGGGTCAACCGGCGCATCCTCGCGTCCTGATAGAAGCAATATCCCCCCGCTGTATTGGAAATGATCCCGTAAAAATCCGACGTTCCCAAATAATTTATCCAGGGGAGGGGCGTATCGGGGCGGGTGATAACGTATTCTTTTTCTTTATCGTCGAAATGTCCGTATTTCATATAATTCCTCGGGTTAAGTCAGTATTCTTCGTTAGCTGGAACCGGCTCCGCGTGCGGAGAGAAACGCGGATGCTCGGAGGAACAAAGAACTCTTGATGGTGAGTTGAAAATTCTTTGTTTCAAATCATTTTATATTCTGCCGGCGCTGAAAGGAAATCCCGTGATTATTCCCGGGAGGGATCACAAAATATCAATGCAATTCATAGAGCAGTTGCTGAGCAGCTCACAGAAGCCCCGCCGCGAGGAGTCGACATTATGAAAGTAGGGTTTAATTTTTCAAAAGGCAATACAATATGGGTGTTACAGTTTGAATGTCATTGCGAGCGGAGCGAAGCAATCCTCATTTATTTAGGAGATTGCTTCGGCAAAAAACGCCTCGCAATGACCTCTTCTTAAGAAAAGAAACAAACTGCAACAGTACCACAATATGGGTAGCGATACTGCGCAGCGAGCTGTCGGACGCCTTGTCCGTTACCTCGCCAATTCTCCCCGAACCGAATTTTCACAGCCTCCACCCTGCACTTCATCATCTTCTTTTGTCAACTCGTCGGAATTCTCTCAGTATTTCCGAACCCATACACTATCTTGAACAGCGTAATCACGACAAATGTCACACTACATTGAGAGGCACATCATGATACAAAGAATGCTTACAATCGTTTTCCTCATATCGCTTTTGACGGGGATGACATACAGCCAGGACAATGTAAAAGATCTTGAAGGAGTCCTCGAACAAAAGCCGAATGACGTCGAGACGCTTATGAAGCTCGGCAAGATCTACCACGACCAGGGGGTTGCCGGAAACGATGATGCCGTCGACAAGGGATTTGCCTGTTACGACAAAGTGCTTGCACTTGACCCCTCAAATGCGGTTGCGTTAGTGTACCGCGGAAGCCTCTGGACGCTTCGTGCTCGCGATGCATGGTGGCCCTTCACGAAAATGAAAGATGTCGATAAAGGAATCGATGAAATGGACAAGGCCGTCGACCTGGCCCCGGACAATGTCACCGTCCGGCTCGTTCGGGGGATCAACAGCGTGCAGCTGCCGTCGATGTTCCATCGGCTGTCTATAGGCCTAAAGGATTTTGAGTATTTGATAAGCGATGCGAAGTTTGCAGGATTCAATCCACATCTCCAATCAACCATTTATTGCTGGGCAGGAATTGCATACAACAGTGACGGTCAAACCGCCAAAGCAAAAGAACTCCTGCAGAAAGCCATAGCGGCAGACCCGAATTCCGAAACGGCGCGCAAAGCCGAAAACGAATTGAAGAAGACTTCATAAACCAACATCAGGAGAGCATCACGATGAATTCACTTGTTCGCGCCGACAACCTTTCGAAAACGTATACGCTCGGTAAAACCAAAGTGCCGGCACTGCAGAGTCTGACGCTGGAAATAGCGGAAGGGGAGTTCACGTCAATTTCCGGACCGTCCGGAAGCGGGAAGACGACGCTGCTGAATATCCTCGGGCTTCTTGATTCGCCGACTACGGGCCAAGTGTTCCTCGAAGGGTCGGAAGTCAAATACAACGGTTTGACGAATCTTCATCGCGTCCGTCTTGAGAAGCTGGGATTTATCTTTCAGACGTTTAACCTCATCCCCGTTCTTACGGCGTACGAAAATGTTGAGTATCCCCTGCTGCTCACAAAAAAATCTGCATCGGTGCGCAAAGACCGCGTTGAACGGGCGTTGAAGGATGTGAAACTCTGGGAACACCGCGGCCATAAACCGAATGAACTCTCCGGCGGTCAACGACAACGCGTCGCCATTGCACGTGCACTTGTCAACAGCCCCAGGATTGTCCTTGCCGACGAGCCTACGGCGAACATCGATTCGGTGACGTCGTCGGAAATACTCGATTTGATGCGGACGCTCAACGATGAAGAGAAGGTCACGTTCCTCTTTTCCACTCACGACCCGCTTGTGCTGAAGTACGCAAGGAGAGTGGTAAAGCTTCACGACGGGATGCTGATCAACGGCCAACAACAGCTCACATAGGAGAACAACGCATGTTCAAGTTTATCAAGCTCGCAACAAAGAATGTCTTCCGAAATCGCCGCAGGACGATCATCACCGGATTGGTACTCGTCTTCGGCGCAACAGCGCTCATCCTCGCAGGCGGGTTCATTTCGTTTTCTTTCAGAGGGTTGAGCGAATCGACAATCCGGGGGCAACTGGGGCATATCCAGCTGTACACCGAAAGAAGCGCTGCAGCGCGAAGAGGAACGGCCGCTCGAGCTCGGCCTCGACAGCATTGATGCCTTAAAGAAAAAGGTGCTCGTCCAGGACCACGTTCGCTTTACGATGGCCCGGATAGAGTTCATGGGATTGATTTCCAACGGCGATAAATCGGCGGCCTTCCTGGGCAGAGGCGTAGAGCCGGAGAAAGAAACGAAACTGGCCGGGTTTGCGCTTGCCGTCGACACGGGAAAATTTTTGGGTGAGAATCCCGCAAACGCTCAGGAAAGCGAAGTGATCCTTGCACGGGGACTGGCAAAATCCATGAAAGCGAAGATCGGCGATTATCTCACGTTGATGACGACAACCTCGAAGGGAGCGTTGAATGCGATGGACGTGAAAGTGGCGGGCGTCTATTCAACCGGCATACCGGAGTACGACGAACGCGCGCTCATGGTGAGCCTTCCGACAGCTCAGATGCTGTTAAACTCTCAAAAGGTTTCCAAGCTCGTCGTCGTGCTCGATGAAACGGACAAGACCGAGGAAGTTGCATCGCGGCTGGAGCAGCTTCTTCCGGGAATCAAGGCAAAGCGCTGGTTTGAGATGGCGACATTCTATAACGCGGTCGTTCGCCTCTACAATGCGATCTTCGGTTTCCTCGGCGTCATCATATTTGTGATTGTGGTGTTGAGCAGTTCAAATACTATGATGATGTCCATTTTTGAGCGGACAAGGGAAATCGGGACTCAGCTTGCTGTCGGGACATCTCCTCTTCGGCTTATGATCAACTTTCTTTATGAAGGCTTGATCGTCGGTGTTTCCGGCGGAGGCATTGGGCTCATCATTGCCCTCCTCTTTGCGACCGTGATCAATGCGTCGGGGATCCTCATGCCCGCTCCGCCGGGCGGCACGCGGGGATATCCCCTCATCGTCGATTTGGTTCCGTCGATCTTCGCCGGTGTTTTCCTTCTTATAACAGTGACCACGGTTATCGCCACGATTTTTCCTGCTTACAAAGCGTCGCGCTTAAAGATCGTGGATGCGCTCGGACATGTCTGATTAAAAAAGGAGAAAAGATTGAAAAAGGTATTGCAATCTATCATCATCGCACTGCTGACAGGCGCCGCTTTCGCGCCGCTGCACGGGCAAAGCGATACGAAACTGACGGGAGATGAAATCCTGCGGCTCTCCGACGCGAACCGGAATGGCTGGAATTCGTACTCGGTCACAACGACGATCTTGAATTACGAAGATAATGAGCTGAAGGAGGAAGGCCTCTTCGAAGTGAGCATCAAAGGAATGGACAAGACTCTCGTGAAATTCATGAATGCTGACGTCAAGGGAGAATATCTGCTGATGGTCGAAGACGACATGTGGATTTATATGCCGAATACTCGCAAACCGATTCGCATCACTCCGCTCCAACGGCTGATGGGGAACGCGTCGAACGGCGATGTCGCCCGAACACGGTATGCCGAAGATTATTCGGCAAAAGTGATCAAGGAAGAGCCGGTCGATGGCGTCGCCTGTTACGTCTTAGAGCTCAATGCAAAACGGGACGGCGCCACCTATAAGAGAATCGATTACTGGGTCGAGAAGGAAACAAAACACCCCAAAAAAGCCGAGATGTACCTCCTTTCCGGCAAGCATTTTAAGTCGATCACCTTCGACCGGTATGAGGAGACTGCGGGAAGAGTGCTGCTCAGCCAGATGACAATCATCGACAGGCTTCGCGAAGGAAGAACGACGGTGATGAAATACGCGGCGTACGCCGAAAAGGAAATGCCGGAGAAATATTTTAACAAAGACTATCTGGAGAAACTGCGGTGATGCCGCCGTCAAGAATATTTCTGATCTTCGCTGCATCCTGTTTCATACGAATAGAAGCTGCCGGGCAGGAACTCCAATACCGGTTTTCGATCGTCGATGAGGGAACACTCTCGAAACTCAATCTCACAACTCCGCTCAACGACCGAAACCTTATCCTGCCCCAGCCCGTTCAGGGCAACGATGCGATCTCGAACCTTTTTCTGGGCTACGGTGGTTTGTCTACATCGCTGAACCTCAGCGCTCTTTCGAACAACCTCAGCACGCCGGACTATAATTATTCGATCCGCGAGCTCTCCTACGACCTTTCTTTATCGGATAACCTGGATATGACGGTGGGGAGAAAGATTTTAAAGTGGGGGCCCGGATATGCTTTCAATCCAACCGGCGTCGTTGAGCCGCAGCGTTCTCCTTCGGACCCACAGACCGGCTCGGCCAGAACGTCGGGCCTACGCTCATTTCCATGAACGCATTTTTCGGCAAGACCTCGCTGACGCTCGTATATTTAAACGATGCTCAATTTGAATCGGGCGCTTTCCATTGGGGCGAGCACGACTACGCGATGCGTGCCTACACATTTCTTAATGGACTCGACCTCTCGGGAATACTTCACTACAGACAAGGCGACCGGCTGGAGGCCGGAACAAATTGGTCGTACGTCATCGGCGAGAACCTCGAGCTGCACGGCGAATTTTTGGCAAAGAAGGGGTCGTCAACTTTGTACCACGAGATTCTGTCGTCCGACAACCCGGACCAGATATTTTCTTCGTACCCATATACGGCGCGGTTCGACAACTCAAGCGAAATTTTTTACAAACTTCTTCTTGGAGAACAATACACATTCGAGAACGGCGTCAATATCGCAATTGAATACTACCGAAATATGGAAGGATTGAGCAAATCGGAATGGAATCAATGGATGAAGTTTGTTAACTTTCAGAACGGCATCCAGCAGGGTTCGATTCTCGTCCCGCCGGAAATGGTCGGCCCGTCGCGGAACAATCTTCTCTGGGCACTTCAAACCCTTTCCCCGCGCGGCACGATGCGCGATTATCTTTTCGGACGCGAATATTACTCCGACGGCAATTGGAGCTTTGAATTCATCCAGCTCATGAACGGAGACGATGCGAGCGTTGTTCTCTTGCCGACGGTGTCGTACAGGATATCACAATTTTTCTCGGTGTATGTCCGTTTCACCTCATTCCTCGGGAAAAGCGATTCGGAGTACGGTGCGCTTTTCACGAAGAACAGCACCAACCTGGGAATCCAATTTCAACTATGAAAAAACAGGACCTTCTTCGCACATTTTATTTCTGTCTCATCATCACGGTCATCATCGCCGCGGGTTTCATATACAATTTCCCTGCGAATTGGGCGGGGGCTTTGTACAGCTCATTCATCTTCTCGATGTGCATCGGTTATTCGATCCATTTTCTCATGAATTTCTTTTCACCCCGCGTTTCAAAATTCGGAAAGATCGTGAGGAATTCGATATTTTTCCTTTTGTTCCTGCTCGGAGGACTCATCGGCTCCGAGGTGGGAATCGGGATCGAAGCTCTCGCACTCGGATACAGATTTTCATGGCGCGACCAGATTCCTCTCCTGTCGATGAACTTTGTTCTCGCTGCCCTTTTCGGCACACTCGCTGTGGTCTATTACACTCTTAGGGCAAACGCCGAGCGCATGGCTACACAGCTCAAGGAAAAAGAATTGAACGAAGAACGGCTCACGCGGATAAAAATGGAAGCGGAGCTGCAGGCCCTGCAGGCAAAGATCAATCCTCATTTTCTCTTCAACACGCTTAATTCCATTGCGAGCCTCATTTCGGAGAATCCGAAGGCAGCAGAATCGACGGTGGAGAAATTGTCGGAACTCTTCCGCTATACTCTCAAGAGCGCCGAAAAAAGCCTGGTGAGCATCGGCGAAGAACTCGATATCGTACGAACGTATCTAGAAATCGAAAAGGTTAGGTTCGGCGAAAGGCTTCAGTACGACATCACCTGCGACGACGCCATCCGCGAATTCACGATACCGGCGCTCATAATCGAGCCGCTGGTAGAAAACAGCATCAAACACGGCATCGCTTCCGAAATCCTCGGGGGAAAAATTACCGTTGAGGCCATAAAGGCCGATGGGAACTGTCTCATCTCGGTGATTGACAATGGAAAGGGGATAAGCAACGACGGCAACGTTAACGGGTTCGGATTGAGAAGCGTCGAAGAACGATTGAAGCTGCGGTACGGCGCATCGTCGTCCCTGCGATTGATACCGGACGGGCGCACTCATTTTTTGATCACGATCCCACTTTCATAAGGACGTGCCATGCATCTTCGGGCTATTGTTGTCGATGACGAAGAACTCGCCCGCAAGCGTTTGCGAAAAATGCTCCTGAGTTATGAAGAGCATGTGGAGGTGGTGGGCGAAGCGGAGAACGGACAGGAGGCCGTAGAGACAATTGAAAATCTCCGTCCCGATCTCATTTTCCTCGACGTTCAGATGCCCGGCTTTGACGGGTTCGAAGTTGTCCGGCGCCTCCGGTTCAAGCCCCTCATCGTCTTTACCACTGCCTACGATGAGTATGCCCTGAAGGCATTTGAAGAAAACTCCGTCGATTATCTCCTCAAGCCGATCGAGCAGAAACGTCTGGACAAAGCCATCGAGAAACTCAAGCGAGTCTATTCGTCTTCCGAACCAAACATCGACGAGAACGTCAAACGGCTCCTTTCCCAACTGGCATCGTCCCCGCTGAAACGGCTGCAAGTGAAATCCGGCGACAAAATCCTCCTTATCGATATCGACAACGTTACCTACTTCGAGGCAAAAGATAAGTACACGTTTCTCCATACCGTTGAGCATGAACACATTGTTGAGCCGACACTCGCCGAATTAGAAGAGAAGCTGGACAAGCTGACATTCGTGCGTATTCATCGTTCGGCTATTGTGAACATTAACTATGTTCGTGAGATGGTGAAATGGTTTGGAGGAAAATACAAAGTTCGCCTCAAAGACAAGCAGGGGTCGGAGCTTGTTGTCAGCCGTGGGTACGTCGATCGAATCCGGGCTCTTTAAGAATAATAGTCGAAAGGGGGAATCTTCCGAAAACGCATGTCTCAACGCCAACTTGCATTTCAAAGAAAACCTTCGTAAAGTTTGTCCCCAGCGGCAGGCAGAAGCTTTTGACTCCACGCCCGAAAAAACTTCCATAGGACTCGCGCGAGGTGTTCTGAAAAAAAAATGCACCGTTTGGCAACACATTACATAGACAGGTCGTTAAAATGAAAAATCACGGCATTTTTCACGTAGCGTTGCTCCTTTTACTATTAAGCTCTCTCTGCCCGACAATTCATGCACAAGTAACGAGAATCAAAAATGGAGCCGAGTTGAGGGCTCCCGACCTCAACGTTAGGGTTCAGTTCTACGATGGGAACATTGTTCGGGTAATAAAATGGTGTACCGGGGGAACCGACGCAAAATTGAGCCTGGCAGTGATCAAAGACTCAATTCCCGAACTTGGAATCAAAGTAGAGCAGGACAGCACTGCAATACTTTTGACATCGCCGAGACTTTCAGTAAGAGTGTCCACGTCCGGTGGTAACATTGAGTACCTGACATTGGACAAAAAAACTATCCTGCAAGAAAAAGGGGGAGCCTCGTTCACCCCCGTTGTGTACAGCTCCGATTCCGGTTTTACCGTTCAACAAAATTTTCAACTTACACCCGATGAAGGAATCTATGGACTCGGACAATTCCAGTCCGGCTGGTTCAACTACCGCGGAAAGAAAGTCGTACTGGTGCAATCCAATACCGAGGATGCCAACCCATTCCTTGTCTCGACAAAAAACTACGGGATTCTCTGGGACAATTATTCCAAAACAGTTTTTGAAGATAACGAACGAGGTGCTTCGCTTTGGTCGGATGTCGGCAACAATGTTGATTATTATTTTGTGTTCGGCGACAACATGGACGGTGTCATCTCGGGTTATCGCGAGCTCACGGGAAAAGCCCCGATGTATGGGAAATGGGCATACGGCTACTGGCAGAGTAAAGAGCATTACGCCACCCAGGCCGAAGTGCTGGCAGTCGCAGAGAAGTACCGTGAGTTGAAAATGCCTATCGACAACATCATCCAGGATTGGGATTACTGGAACGGGGCCGCAAACTGGGGGGGGATGTTTTTTGATACAACGCTTTATCCCAGGCCAAAAGAAATGTGCGACCGGCTTCATGAAATGCATTTTCACATCATCATTTCCATATGGCCTGCGCTGGGTCCAAAGACCCCGGTTTATGCCGATATGGAACGGCATGGATTCCTTTACAAGCCGGTAGGCTGGGCAGGGTTCAAATACTACGATGCATACAATCCGGAAGCAAATGAACTCTATTGCAAATATCTCACGAACGGTCTCTACTCGCAGGGCCTCGACGGGTGGTGGATCGATTCTTCCGAACCCGATGTCGTCAACGCGACGACGATTGAGTCGAGCGAGTATGAATTGAAAAAAATGGGGAGGAATTTCCGCGGCTCGTGGGCGCGCTACCTTAACGGCTTCCCGCTGGCCATGACGTCGGACGTCTACAAGAACTGGCGAAACCAAACTTCCGACCGCCGCGCGTATATTTTAACGCGATCGATGTTTGCCGGCCAGCAGCGCAACGCGGCGACGACCTGGACGGGCGATATCGGTGCAAGCTGGGAGATTTATCGCAATCAAATTTCCGCCGGCATCAATCATTGTATGTCGGGGATCCCGTACTGGACATTCGACATCGGCGGCTTTGTGCTCGGCGCCTATGGCGGTCTTTTCATGAACGGGGGAAAAGATCCGGCCTACCAGGAATTGTACGCGCGGATGTTCCAGTTCGGTGCGTTCTCCCCCATTTTCCGGTCACACGGCTCGGAGACTCCGCGCGAGATGTGGGAGATGGGCGAATTCACTCAACCGATCCTCAAGGCGGACAACCTTCGCTACCGCCTGATGCCCTATATCTATTCACTGGCATGGATGGTGACAAACAACGATTACACCATGATGCGAGGACTCCCGATGGATTTCCCCGCAGATAAAAAAACGTATTCCATCGACGACCAGTTTATGTTCGGCCCCTCGATAATGGTCTGCCCGGTGACCGCATATATGTATCATCGTCCTCCCGAACCGAGTGTGTTGATGGGGCCGGAGTACTTCAAAACAAATGACGGGACACCGGGCTTGCGGGCAAAATATTACAAAGACGCCGGTCGGAAAGTTTTGAGCAAAGAAACCATCGACCGTAACATCGATCTCGTTTGGTACACGGGACGTCCCGACTATGCAACCGATTCGATGTATGCGATCCAGTGGTCGGGAAAACTTGTGCCGAAAGAAACGGGCAAGCATCAATTTCATTTGGTGAGCTACGACCCAAAACGCATCATCCTTAACGGCGATACGTTACGAATGGTCTACACGAGTGTTGAACAATATACTGAGCCGGTTGAACTGATTGCGGGGAAAGAATACAATTTTGTCGTTGAAACCGAAAACAATTCCACCGGGGCGGCGAAAATGCGGCTCTTCTGGAAGACTCCTTCGATTTTTGCCAAGGAGGGGATAAACGAGAAAAAAGAAAAGACCAGAGTGACGTATCTTCCCGACCGGCAACAATGGTACGATTTCTGGACGGGAAACGTTTTAGAGGGAGGGAAAACAATTAACGCTGACGCACCGATCGACAAGATTCCTTTGTTTGTCAAAGCCGGGTCGATCATCCCCATGGGACCATTCCTGCAATACTCCACAGAGAAACCTGCAGACCCGATCGAACTTCGTATTTACGCCGGCGCCGATGCTCGTTTCACTCTGTATGAAGATGAAAACGACAATGACAATTATGAAAAGGGAATTTACTCAACGATCGATTTTATATGGAACGATGCCAAAGGCCGGCTTACGATCGCCGACCGCAACGGCGAATTTCCCGGCATGCTGAAGGAGCGGACAATAAACGTTGTGCGAGTGGGACGCGACCGCGGAATAGGACTGAACATCACTGATCGATGCGACAAAGTTGTCAGCTATCGCGGTAAGGAAATCACGGTAGACCTGAAATGATTGAGGCGAGCCAGGGTAGAAAGGATGGATGAATTCTTCCGTCCAGGTACGCTGAGTCACCAATTCATCCTGAGCCTCATGGCGGGAATGATGATCTCCGCCATCTTTTCCATGCCCAGAACATTCGGATGACGGTCGCAGCCCCAGTCTGCGTCGGTCATCATGCTTCGATTGATCTCGATAAAGAAAACATCTTGATATCTCCCCATCATTTTTTTCTGTTCCTCAACGACCTTTTTAATATATCCCGTGCACGGCTCGCCGATCATCGGTCCGGAGAGACAGAACATGGTTACGCCGGGATACAGCGAGCGCACCCGTTCGATCAACTGAGCATAGGCACGTTGAAAGACGACGCTGTCGGGGTAGGGTTGAGTTGAAAAATCGTTCGTGCCAAGGTTAAGAACCACGGCCTGCGGAATCCATCGGCTGAAATTCCATTTCAGCGCCGAGTCGAAGAAACAGGTGCGGTCATAGAGAGCCGGCATCGGATTCGGCGATGTTCTATTGCTGTCGCCATAATTTCGGACAACGCCTCTTCCCGAATACGAGATCAGAAAATATTCAGCATTGAACGCTCTTGCAGTGATCGAAGCATACGACATGCACGCATTCTCTGTTTGAGGACTGAAACGGCAACCGGCGCTATCTCCTTCAACTCCGTAACCGGAGGTAATGGAGTTGCCGATGAATTCAATCCTGCGATCCGGCCGTTTGTCCGGCGGCAAAAGCTTTCTTCCCCTGTCGAGAACGAATCCCATAAATTCTCCTTTGCCGACAAGGGGCTCGGTACGTTTTTGAACCATGATTGTATGCGGGATCGAATCGGATAATTCCGATGCAACCTTATAGAGAGTCGTTACCGAATCTGTTATCAGCAGCCGCGGCGCGCGATTGTCAACAATAACAGCGTACTCGTTCTTATGGTCCGCCAACCGAAGAGAGCAGCTGGACCCCTCAAATCTCGCTTTAACCGAAACCCCCGCCCAATCAAATGCCACCTTTTTGGGATTGGTAAAATCGAATCGTCCCATATATTGGATGTTGGGATCATCGGAGTCGATCATACCCGTGCTTTCTACTTCGTGTTTGGTAAAGTCGAAAGAACAACCGTCGAACTGCACTATGATGACACAACAGACGGCCAATTGAAGAAGCATTTTTCGCTTGAGTTTCAGCATGATGATTACACCTTGGCGTATTGTGGAAAGGGCTTCAGAGTGAGCGGGCCTTTCCACTCTCCTCTTTTTTTGATGCCACTGAAAAGAAAGCTAGACCATGATATTGAGACACTGCCCGACGTGCTAATGAAACAGCATCTCTGCCGGTATAATTTGTTTTGCCAGACCCGGTCCTTCGATCTGTGCAACGAGGGTTTTCCCTCCCGAAGCCTGGAAGAATCGCATGTGTATTTCATGAAAACCGGCTTTCAACACAGCCATGCCCGATTCTTCCTGGGGAGCGTGCCGGCCGTCGTTATCAACAATAAGGCTTTTGTCGATCGTGACATCGGCACCGTCATCGGAGGTAAGAAAGAAGGTGTACGAACCATCCGCCGGTACTTTGATGTATCCCCAATATTGGACCGCAAAATCTTCCCCGGAGTTGTTTGATGGAAGTTCAAATTTTTCAACAACGCTCGAACGCTTGGGAGAAAGAGAATCGAAATTTGGAAGCCGATCCCAGCGGCCTTCGTAATAATTGTACATGACTCCCGGTTCAGGGTTCTTGAGATCGATGCCGGGGCTCAATTCCACCGTTCCTTCCAATTCAATCACGACAACCGACATCGGAGGAAGTGTAACTTCCAGACCCTTCTTGTCCAATGTGAAGTCTGAAAACTCCAGCGGTACGACAGCGGTCGGTGCATCGAATGTATTGTGCGCGTTCATGGCTTTCGCAGTAAGAATTTGTCCCGACGCACTTCTGGCGGAAAATTTTTCCAATTCGCACGTCACTCGCCGTTGGGATTTCGGATCGATATTACAGAGCGAGACGTGCAAACGATTCGCGTTATCGATCGAGGCTGAACAATTGACTGCGGGAAGCTTCTGCTCGCCGAACACATAGTCGGGGGATTCGATTTTCGTTTTTACCCACAACGCACCCTGGTGGACTTTGAACATATCGAACACGTAGTACGTGGGCGTCAAGACGATTTTCTCCCCCTTGGTGAGAATCATCGCCTGCAGCACGTTGATCGTCTGTGCAATGTTTGCCATCCGAACACGGTCACAGTGGTTATTCAGGATGTTGAGGTTACACGCTGCGGCTACTGCATCGCGCATAGTGTTTTGCTGATACAGGAAGGCCGGATTGGTTCCGGGCTCAACCGCGTGCCATGTGCCCCATTCATCGACAACCAGCGCAATTTTTTTGTTCGGATCAGCCTTGTCCATGATAGCGCTGTGCTTCGTAAGATATTCGTCCATCTTCATCGTGTTCCGGAGAATATTAAACCATCCTCCTTCATCGAAGTCGGTCGCAGTTTTTCCGTCGCCGAAGGAATAGTGGTGCAGCGAGAGCCCGTCCATGTACCCATAGGCACTTTTCATCATCACATCCGTCCACTCGTAATCATCATCGGGCGGACCGCAGGCGATCTTGAACACTTTATTCTTCCCGTAATTGCGGCAGTATGTTCCGTACCGTCGTACCTGGTCGGCATAGAATTCCGGCCTCATATTTCCGCCGCACCCCCAGCTTTCGTTGCCGATCCCCCAATATTGAACTCCCCACGAACTATCCCTTCCGTTTTTCCTGCGAAGTTCCGTAATCGGGCTGCTGTTGTCCGAGTTGACATACTCAACCCATTGTGATAATTCTTGTACCGTTCCGCTGCCGACGTTTCCGCAAATGTACGCATCGCAGCCGAGCTGCCTGCACAATTCCATGAACTCGTGGGTGCCAAAGTTATTATTTTCCGTCACGCCCCCCCAATTCGTGTTGATCATTGTCGGACGTTTATCGCGCGGACCGACGCCGTCTTTCCAATGGTACTCATCGGCAAAACAGCCGCCGGGCCATCGAAGAACGGGAACCTTGATTCGCCGCAACGCTTCAACGACATCATTGCGGATTCCGTTGGTGTTGGGGATCGTTGAATTCTCGCCGACCCACATGCCCCCATAAATACCGCCGCCGAGATGCTCGGAAAACTGACCATAAATATTTTTGTTGATTTTGACCCTCAGCTCCGATGCATCGACAACAACCTTGCATTCTGTTGTCTGTGCGTGTGCAGAAAGAGAGAGAGCCACTATTGCTGCCGCGATGATAGATTTCATAACAAACACCTTTCTTTGTGGTTCCCTGTGCATCTCTGTGTTCCTCTGTAAATCATTGCTCTTGTTACACAGAGTGGCACCGAGGTGCACAGATCTGCACAGTGTCAATTCGATGAATAATGTGTCGTGTTCAGATTTGAATTTCCTTTATTTCCGGAACAAGGAAATTGATAACAAACAGAGCCACCAGGTACGCCGACCCCGCCATGATAAACAACGACAGATAACTGCCGGTGAACTGCAGGATAAAACCAGCAGCGGCGGCGACGAGCGCTCCCGAGAGAGCCCCTGCCATTCCGCCCAGGCCAACGACCGAGCCGACCGCTTTCTTCGGAAACATGTCCGAGACGGTGGTGAAGAGATTATTAGACCAGCTTTGATGTGCTGCTGCTGCAATCCCTATCAGCAATACCGCCCACCATTCAGGAACCGCCGAAGCGAAAACGATAGGAACGACAAGCAAAGCACTGATGAGCATCACTATTTTTCTTCCTTTGTTTATGCTCGCACCCCTTTTGATTAACGCTCCCGAGAGCCAGCCCCCCCCAATACTCCCGACACTTGTCATTGTGTAAATAACAATTAACGGCAAGCCGAGATGAGCAAGGTCCAAACCATACCGTTGGTTGAGGAACTTCGGCAGCCAATAAATATAAAACCACCAGACAGGATCTGTGAGGAATTTGCCGGCCATGAAAGACCAGGTTTGTCTGTACTTCAAGAGCCCTAACCAAGGAATGCGTCCCGTTTCACGTTCGGCCTGGTCCGAGTGAATGTGTGCAATTTCTTCCCTGGAGACCTTCTTGTGATTTTCCGGAAGCTCGTAGATCCACCACCAGAAAAACATCCAAATAAATCCAAGGAGGCCGATAAAAATGAAAACTGCCTGCCAGCCCCAGGTCAGCGTAATCCACGGCACGACTAACGGCGCAACAACGGCACCGATATTCGCCCCGGAGTTGAACCATCCCGTTGCGTATGCTCTCTCTTTCTTCGGAAACCATTCGGCGATTGCTTTGATCGCGGCCGGGAAATTGGCGGATTCGCCCAGCCCCAGAGAAAATCTCGCCACGCCGAAACCGAAAGCGGATGTCACGAGTGCATGCCCCATTGCAGCAACGCTCCATACGAAGATGGAAAGGAGATAGCCGATCTTTGTGCCGACTCTGTCGATAATGCGTCCGGCGATGAGGAGGCCGATGGCATACGCTGCCGTAAACGCTGCGACGATGTAGCCGTACTCGATTTCGTTCCAGCCGATATCCTTCTGTAACAGAGGAGCCAAAATCCCGAGGGCCTGCCGGTCAACGTAAATTATGGTCGTTGCAAAGAAGAGGAGAGCGCAGACGCTCCAGCGGTACGAACCAACCTTTGTGCTCCCCCCCGTTTTGGGGTTAGAGGAAGAGTTCTTCGAGTCAAGACTTTCTGCGTTTATCATTTTTCGTTATCCTTAATGTGTGCTAAGCCAAATCCTTCACTTCGGTAATCTGAGCACTTCCGTGCCTGCCAACAGGACTGCCCCTGTTCCATGCGGATCGTTGAGGGGCGTAGGACGGTGATAATAATAGACGAGATCTTCTCTCACTTCTGTCCCGGCACTCACTCCTTCAATTTCACCGCTGGGGAGAATTTTGGCAACGATGCCCTCCCAGCCCCGCAGAGCGATTGACGAATATCTCGGTTCGAGGTAGCCGTTGTTCACACTCCAGGCGACGGAGTACGTAAACATTGCGCTACACGATGTTTCAAAAAACGAGTCCTCTTTGTCGAGTAGCTGGTGCCACAATCCTTGCGGGCCCTGCCAGCGCGCAATACCAAAAATGTGCCTCCGGAACAGTGCGATGAGCGTATCGCGCATCGGATGATTCTTCGGCAGACGATCCAGCAATTCGACTTGGGCCATCATCGCCCATCCGTTCGCCCGTCCCCAGAAAGCAACGCCTCGCCGGTTCCCGTCTGAGTACCAACAATGCGCCATGAGCCCAGTCGACCGGTCAAAAAGATATTTGTGAAAATGAACAACCTGTTTCGCAGCGTCATCAAAATATCGGCGGTCGCCCGTCAATTCGCCCATGCGCGAGAGAAACGAAACGCTCATGTAAAGGTCGTCGGCCCAGATCGTCCACTTCTGCGGAACGGGGCGAACGAGCGTGCTGTCTTCAAAGCGATATTGCTCTGCGGTGATGTAGGCGGCCGCTCGATCGATATACTCACGGTACCGCACCTGCCGGTCGCGTCGATACACTTCGATGAGGCTGGCTCCCATCGCACCGACATCGTCCAAATCTTCCATCACAATTCGTTGACCGAAGGGATAATCCCATTTCGATTGGCCGTTATATTTTTTTTCAAAATACAGATAGTTGTCGAAATCGAAAGCAATATTCCTGACGGAAAAATTGGTATAAGCAGAATCGCGCAAGGCTTCGCCTGCTCCAAGCATTGCGATATTCAGAACACCGTTCCAATACCGCCAATCATGATATGGGCTTTCGATCTGGAGCTGTGCATCCGCAGGGACCTCTTTCGCCGAAGCGAATTCCTTATCGGTCTTTTTATCGATGAACCGGAACGTCGCAGTCGTAAGCACCGCATCGGCCACCGTGCGAAGTTCTTTCTCGGTCTTCTGCGTCTCTTGAGCCTTTGCTGCGGATGGGGCGAGTATTACGAAGGAAGAAAGAAGAGATAAGAAATAAGAGATAAGAAAAAATATTCCTAGCTTGATGCGGGGTGCTTTTTTACGGAAAAAGCGGGTGATCGATTTAGAGTGCATGATGGCAGGCAAAGGCCTTTGATGGTGTCATGTCGCTTCGTTTCCTCGCTGGGAAGATAAGAACAACCATCTATTATATCCAGCATGAAATGAGGGACAGCAATTTATCATGATTGCAGAATTGACAGCTATTCAGAGAGACCAGAATTTGCATTAACCAAATTCACTTACTCGTCAGTCCTGAATGGCGAAGCCGGCAATCCTTCCTTGTTGCACAGGTTGGCGCCTTCGGGATTATCCGCCCATCCATATCTCACAGCGACCGGATTTAACACCGTGCTGCTCGAGACAACAACGTTGTCATTTTCTATTTTTGCATCTCCCCAGACAAATTTTTTGTCAGAACCCGCTATTGCAAAACACTTGAGTTCGCCCCCTTTGGCGATCAGACCGCTGCCGATGTTCGTAAATGTCAGGACGATTTTATTCCCATCAATTTTCATTGACTGATAAAGCGGGCCGGAATAAACAACGTGTTCATCTCCATACGCCACTCTCTGAGCGGCGAGTGCAAGTCGATCCCCGACATCTTTCTTGTCCAGCGGATGGACATCGTTCCATTCTCCGATGTCAATCGTTACAGCCATTCCTGTGTTTGGTACGCTCAATGTCTTGAGCTGCGATTCTCGCAAAAGTGCCCAGTTGCTTTCGGAAGGCTCGCTCTTCGCCTCCATGAAATTCGGGAGCTGCACGATCAAAAACGGGAAATCGCCCTGTTTCCAATTGGTCCGCCAATCATGAATCAAAGCCGGTAAAAGTGTTCTGTACTCAACGGGTCTTCCTGCGTTCGATTCTCCTTGATACCAGACGACTCCCTTGATTCGATAATTCAACAATGGAGCGATCATTGCATTGTACAAACCGAGAGGCTTCCATCTGATAAAAGTTTGGCTGGCGAGGGGGGCCATTTTTGCGCCAAGCCGATATTGCCAGTCCCCTTTCAAGTCGATAGCAGTATCGCCGGCAATAATCTCGTACGCTTTATCCAACACAAAACCTCCGTCGCCGGAGCTATTGATAACGCGGATCGCGATGGTGTTCTCACCTTCCCGGAGGAGCTTCGGTTGAATGTCGTATCTGCGGGGAGGATATTGATAGCTCGTCGTCCCAACGAAGACACCGTTGATAAACACTGAATCGGCATCGACGATCCTCCCAAGAATCAACATCGCTTCTTTGCCCGTGAATGATGATGGAATATTTATTTTCTTTCTGAACCAGACGACCCCGTTAACGTGCCCAAGACTTGTGCTTGACCAGTATCCGGGAATTTTCATTGTCGCCCAGTCGGAGGTATTGAGAGCCGGGTCGTACCACGGTTTCAGCGGGCCCTTGTATCCTTCATCCTTTTGCCGCAGCAAATTGTACCATCCGGCAATTCTTTTGTTATCGCTGCTCTCGATTTGGCGGATGAGGGATGAGTCTTTGAACAGCACTGCTTCCTTATAGTATTCTGGAAAAGCTTTCAGCGATTCTTCGCTGATCCAGGATTCAGCCGGAGAACCTCCTAAACTCGAATTGATCACTCCAATCGGAACTTTGTATTTCGCATATAATGCTTTTGCGAAAAAATATGCGACCGCCGAAAAATCAAGGACATTATGGGGACTTGCGCTTTTCCAGCTTCCTTCCGGCAAGTCTTTTTGCGGTGCATTAAAGTTGTACTCCTGCGGAACATGAAATTCACGAATTACGTTATTCTCCGAGCCGGCAATTTCGTTTTCATAAATCGGGCGCACTCTCTTCATCGGAAGTTCCATGTTCGATTGGCCGGAGCATACCCAGACATCGCCGACCATTACATCGTTGACGGTAACGACATTGCTTGCTTTGACCTGCAAGCTGTACGGCCCGCCCGCCTTTAATCCCGAGAGCGTTACAGACCACTTCCCCTCGTTATTCGCTTTCGTAGTGTACGTTGAATCGATAAAAAGGACCGAAACCTCTTCGTTATTGGCTGCCCATCCCCAGACTTTCACTTCAGCATCCCGCTGCAAGACCATGCCGTCGCTGATAATCTTGGGCAACTTCACCTGCCCAAACAAAGATGCGCATAAAAAAAAGAGAAGAAATAATATTCGCGGCCGGTTTGAGAATATTGAGATCATTTGATTTTTTCTGGTTTTATCTCCAATACTTATTCGCTGCTTCATATGGATAGAAGGAAGACCAACGCCGGTTTCTTCATTTTCCTTTTATCTGTTTACTTTTAACAACAACTTGTGTTTTCTTTAGTCCGGGTGATTCTGCGGTCACCGTCATCGAACCCGTTGTTCCAGTCTTTGAACGAACGATAACCAACGCTAAACCATTGAACGCCTGACGTTCATGTGAGGGGAAGGGCACGAGGTTCGTCGGATCGCCATTGTCCGTCGCAACAATCTCACCGCTTCCCTTGATCTCGAACTTGATCGGATTCATTGCGCGCGGTACGGTGAGTCCGTTCTTGTCGGTCACCCGCACTGTGATAAAGGCCAAGTCCTTCCCGTCTCCTCGAATCTCTTCGCGATCTACCGACGCCTCCAGCCGGGCCGGTTCGCCCGTGGTCTTAACAACATCCTCGGCCCACTTTTCCCCGCTCTTGTAGGCCACCACCTTCAATTCGCCCGGTTCGTATTTGACATCGTCCCAGCGCAAACGGTACTCATACTGATCCTTTTTCTTTCGACCGAGCGACCTACCGTTGAGGAATAGCTCCGCCTCGTCACCGGAGGTGAAAACATGTACCGGTGTGACCATACCGACACGCTCGGGCCAGTTCCAGTGCGGCACAATGTGCGCCACGGGTACTTCAGGCCGCCACCGAGACTGGTAGAGGTAGTACCTGTCCTTCTTAAAGCCGGCTAAGTCGATAATCCCCGAATAGGAGCTTCGGGCTTCATCATACGGAGTCGATTCACCAAGGTAGTCAAATCCGGACCAAACGAACTCCCCCGCAACAAATGGATGTCGGTCAATTGAACTAAAAACTTTATCCGGAGAAGAACCGAAGTCAACGGCATAGAGTTCATAGGAACTCACTTGATGAATCCTGGAATCCCCTCCTCTGCCATCCCGGATAAAAGAACTGACATCATTGGTCACCGGAAACAGATAAATGCCACGGCTGCTGAATGCAGAGGCGGTTTCACTGCTAAGAATTACTTTATCAGGAAATTTTTCGTGAAAAGCATCATATTGCGGCGAAGTACGGATACGATCCGTTCCTTCAAACTCCGGCGCCTGACGAATGCCTTCGCCCTGGTAATTCAGGCTGATGACATCCATCACTGCAGAAAACGGCATATTGGGTTTCGACCAATTCATCGCGCTGGTCACAAGGCGAGTGGGGTCTTCGTCTTTGACAATATTGTAAAGCCGTTTGGCCAACAACGCGCCTTCCTCATCTGTATATTGTTCGCCGACTTCATTGCCAATGCTCCACAAAATCACGGAGGGACAATTCCGATCCCGCCGCACCAGAGCCCGCAAGTCCTGCTCGTGCCAATCTGCAAAGATGAGATGAAAGTCGAGGGGATTTTTTCCCCTCACCCACGCATCGAACGCCTCGTCTATCACAAGAAATCCCATCCGGTCCGTCAATTCTAGCAGCTCGGGAGCCGGCGGATTATGAGACATACGGATTGCGTTGCACCCCATCTCGCGCAATATCTCAAGCTGACGCTCGGCTGCACGGGTATTGAATGCAGCACCCAGAGCACCAAGGTCGTGATGTTGATCGACACCTTTGATCTTGATATTTTCGCCATTGACATAGATCCCGCTGTTCGGGTCGAAACGCAAAGAGCGGATACCAAATCGTGTTTCGTACTGGTCGATCGGTATATCATTCTTCCGTAACGTAGTCACCGCCACGTAGCGGTTAGGAGATTGAGAGGGCGGTGGTCCCCAGAGTCTGGGATTTTTGAGCACAACAGAGCCTTCAACCCTCGTCTTCTTTCCTGCAGCAACCCAAGCATTCAGAGGCTCGAACGTTGCCACCGTAGCTCCCGTTTTGTTCCCTTCCGCATCCAGAACGAACAGGCGTGTAACAACTTTAACTGTAACGTCCTCCCTGGAATTGTTATCAATAGTAACGTCCAGGTTGATCGTGGCGGAAGTTTTGGACACATTATGCGCCGTTACATAAGTACCCCACTGACCGACATGAACCAGGTTTGTCGTCGTCAGCCAGACATTGCGATAGATTCCGCCGCCGGGATACCAGCGCGACGAACGAGGCGGATTGTCCAAACGCATCGCCAGTTGGTTCTCACCACCAGGCACTATATATGGAGTGAGATCCAGGCGCCAAGAGGAATAGCCAAAGGGCCAACCTCCCGCCAACTTTCCGTTTAACCAAACCATTGCATAAGACATCGCCCCATCCACATCGAGGAAAACGGATTTGCCCGCGTTGTTTGCAGGGATGTCTAGTTTTTTTCTGTACCACGCTACACCGGGACTAGGTAAGCGTCCCATGCTGCCGCCAACTTCAGCATCATCACCCGTCAAAAAAGGTCCTTTGATCGCCCAGTCGTGCGGCAGAGTTACTCTCTCCCACAAACTGTCATCGAAATTTGTCTGAACAAACGAGAAAGTGCTTCCAGGATTTCCATCAGGACGGACATAGCGCTTGGCCGTATCTTTGATGAAATCATTGCCGGTCGGCAAGATCCAGGGCTTCAGCACCATGTGAGTTGCTTTGATATTCTCCGACTCTGTCGGCCTGGCATCGGCAGGTCTGTCGTCCGTACGGCCTTTGACCTGAGGGCGCGCATCATAGATCAGGCTGTCTGCTTTTGCTATCGAATCGTACTTGTAAAATCTCCAGCCCTCGTCGATGGAAATGCGCTGACGAAGGACGCTGCTGGTATCTATCGCTGCCGTTTGCGCAAATGCCGGTGTCCCAGAGAGCAGGATAAGGTACCCTATAGAGGCGAAAGTCCTCCATAGATTAAGGGTGAGGAGCCGGTATAAATAATTTTTACTCATTAATCCGTTTTTCTTTTATTTTGATGGTGAACCTCATTCCCGACTTCATGATTTAATAACTTACCTGGGATTATGGATCTCATAATATTCAAGGTCGTGTTCCGGCGCCGGCAAGCCTGCCGGGATGGGGAGATGCAAAAAAGTCTGAAAAGACAGAACGCAGCCTTCTCTCCAAATGAGCAGGTTTTGATAATGAAATGATTACTTCAGAAAAAGAAGTTTCTTAACGGAAGTGAAGGCGCCGGACCCATCCTGGCTCTGTGCCTCAATTCGATAAAAATAGATTCCGCTCGAAAGATCGCTTCCGTCGAACTGCACGGTATACTTCCCTGCATCCTTCGGGCCGTTAACCAACGTTTTAATTTCTCTGCCAATAATATCGTACACTCTCAGCGTTACAAAACTGTTTACCGGTGACTGATAATCGATCATCGTGGTCGGATTAAACGGGTTCGGATAATTCTGCGATAGCGCGTATCCATTTGGAATGGACCCAACATTTCTCACAGCGACTAATGTTCCCGTGGTGAATTGCGATACAGCAGAGAATGGACCTGCCCCTGCTGAATCGATGCCGCTTACACGCCAATAGAATATTGTCGTGTCATCTAACACAGTGCTCGGTGCGGCGGTCGTGTCTGCCACCGTCGTATCGACAAGCACAAATTGAAATGCACTATCCAATGCAACTTGAAGTTCATACGATGTCGCGCGGAGCGACGAATGCCAGGTAAAGGTTGGTCTCCTCGGCGCATTTGTTATGTTGCCCGGCGCGACAAGCGACGGCACAGCGGGAAGAATACCACTCTTAATATACTTCCTCAACCATTGGAGAGCGGGACGCTCTACTTCGGCAGTCGTCACTAAATAAGTATATGGTTTCCACGTTTCATTCTGTGTATATCCCCATAGAGTGACGCCGTATACCCCCGGGTCTTCCCATAGCACGGAAAACTCTGCCTGGTATCTCGCCGCTTGTACGCTGTCAACCTGTTGATTGATGTCAAATTCAGAAATGTAGACCGGGATCGCGGTGGCCGTCAAATTATCCAGATTGGCCTTCAGGGTACTCAGCGATGCGCCGCCGTCTATTTCGAAGTAATGTGCCTGCACTCCAATGCCGTCAATCAGTCCCCTGCTTTTTAAGAGATTAATAATTTGAAGATATTGAGCGTTTGCGGTGGGGTCGTTAATTACGCTGTACTCGTTAATGAGCAATTTTGTGTTCGGTGACCAGTATTGTCTTGCCAATTGAAACGCCTTTATTACCCAATCCCAGCCTGTAGCACCATTCCCTCCCAACGCTGTTTTGAAAATAGCGGGAAGAGGAGTGTGAATGGGTTCGTTGACAACATCACAGAAATTTGCATTCGGGTATCTCTGCCCCGCCGCCATAATCCAGTTCACAATTTCTTGATAGAGCTGCGCCGAGTCAAGAAGCGTTATCCATCCAGGGTATTGTGATCCCCATATCAAATTATGATGTTTATAGAGAAAACCGTTCGTCATAGCGTAATTATAAATATCGTCAAGCTCGGTCCAGCTGTACGAGCCCTGAGACTGTTCGACACTCCCCCACTTGCCGGCATTCTCGGGTGTAACCTGGTTCCAATAATTCGAAAAATCCGAATGGATGCTGTAACCGCTGTGAATGATATTCCCTAAGAACTTGCTCTGACCTTTGGCTAACGGTTGTGAAAAGGATTGCGTCGCAGTAAGGACGATCAGAGAAATCGCCAGGCCAAAAATTCTATAGCGGTACCTTGCCCCCGTCACACGGGGGTATTTCGGCTTCAGAAAAGATGAACAGAATTTTTTTTTATTGAACATAAAAATTTCTCCGGGTCTTTAACCTCTCGTCGTCCGGTCGTCCGAACGTCTCTTCACTCTGAGACGGCCTGATGATGGAGATGGCCTTAGAGAGAACGAAAGATTCCTCTACCCAGAGATTTTACTTCTAGTTCGACACAAACGTCGTCACGCTCGATGCATCCACCGTAGTCGTAAAGTTACTCCCAAAAACTGCGATATCGTCTCCTGAGGAACAATTTTTGGAAGCCGATGTAACATAAGGCGTAAATGT
Source organism: uncultured Bacteroidota bacterium (assembly GCA_963772165.1). GTDB lineage: Bacteria > Bacteroidota > Ignavibacteria > UBA10030 > UBA8401 > JAGVPT01. Next base: position 207,954 of record CAVYWA010000012.1, read on the forward strand.
GTTCACGGTCCCATTCAGCAAACTAAATGAGATGCTCGACGACGACGAACCCATGTTGACCACCACGATAATTACCTTTGTGCCTTGTTTATATGCGGTCACGTAGACAGGCTGTCCAGAACTAAGGGTAGAGTAAACCCGATAGAATCCTGGCCGAACGAATCTCGCATACTGGGACATAACGTAGCCCTTTTTGGTAACACTGCCGGTTACACCTCCATCCGCACCGTCATCGATCGGTCCATAATACCTCACGATGTACCACCATACGTATGCGCTCATATTTGCGCTCATACAATCGTTAATGCTCTTGGCGGTCTGAATAGCACCTGTCCAGCCCGTGTCAACACTGGTAAGGTTTGTTGAGGAGCCGCTATTTATCAGGTATTCGGTCATCCATTGTTCTTTTCCTTTGCTGAAAGCAAGAGGATACGTCGAAGGAGTCGCTCCATAAACGTGTCCGCCGATAAAAGCCGTGTGCGCAGCAGCGAGGGAGTCGTTGAGCGTCGAGTCCGACAATTGATGCGTGAAACTTTCTGACTCGGGCATGAAAACCGGAACTCCCACCGCCGGAGCATTGTACCTCATGAAATTAAGGAACTGCGTCGCGTTCCAGGAGCAAGATTGATAACCGACATTGGCATCCGGTTCGTTTTGAACGGAGATCCCGTATAGTGATACGCCATATGCAGCCATGGTATCAGCAAAAGCATTCAGGTGAGCAGCATATGCAGCGTATTCGTTGGTAGAGAGGTAGCCGCCGCTGATGTTATCGTTGGTTTTCATCCATGCCGGAGGCGTCCACGGCGTTGCAATAATTATGGCGCCAAGATTTTGGGCGGCAAGTGCCGAAGGAGCATTAGCGCTGAACTGAGTCGAGTCGGGCGGAATAGAGAGGCGCATGATGGTCATTCCGACCTGTCCTGAGCCGTTGCCGAAAGCCGTCTGCACTTCGGCGGGTGTCATGTCTGGACGGAAAATGAGAGTGTTTGCACCGCCGAATCCCCTGATGATCTGCTCGGTGCTGTCCAGGTACACGATTGCACGAGGAGGTGTGCTGACAAAATAATCCAACGTCGTATCGCTTGTAATGACAACGTTGTTGAATTGCTGGGCAAGAATAGCAGGCGATGTGCTGTCCGTGCTCGCGATGAGAACTGTAAATGTTCCCCCGGTAAGAACCGCGTCAACTCCCTTGACCCGGCTTTGCCCAACAGGAGTCCCGGCTTCGGTGCTCTGTGATGAGATTAATCCGGGAAGTGATATTGCATTAGTCCGTCCATTCACGCCGAAAACCATTTTTTTGACCTGGGCTTTGCCTTCAGCTTCCAGGCGATAGAAATAGACCCCCGGCGTAACTATTCTGCCAAGGTCGTTCCTTCCATCCCAGACGACACCGTAGGTTCCCACAGTTTGAAGACCGACATTGAAGTCCCTTACCTTTCTTCCGAGGACATCGTAAATCGTTACCTTCACGTTCGACTGCTTGCTTAGCTGGTACGATATCGCCGTCGAAGATGAAAACGGATTAGGGTAATTTTGTTCCAGCGCGAACCCGGTCGGCAAATTTTTGCTCGGCTTTACCGAAGTGATTGTCAGATTAAATTGAAAATTCCCCATCGTGTCCGTCAGCGTAGAAAGGTGCATTGAGGTATCGCTGGTATTGATAAAAGTAACGGATGCATACCTCACCGTTGTCGTCCGTGTGGATACGTTTCCTTTAACGACGAACGGCTGGGCGAATGTTCTCACTGAAAAGAGTATTGAAAGAGCCGCGAAAAAAAAGAGGACGCTAAAAATCCGGCCGCAGCATTGTTCGAGATTCTTTCGCCCAGTATTCCGTTTGCAGTTTTGAAGAAAATGTATCATCACCGTTCCTTAATGAAATTTTTATTAATATGAGCCTCTATTTAAGCATCAGAAGTTTCTTGGTTTCGATAAAACTACCAGCTCTCATTTGATAGATGTAGATGCCGCTTGCCAGACGGCTTCCATCAAAGGTTGCTGTGTAAGTCCCTGCCGGACGTACACCGGCGAAGAGCGTCTCAACTTCCTGCCCAAGAACGTCGTATACTTTCAACGTCACCAAACCACTCATTGGCAGTTGATATCTTATTACCGTAGTTGGATTGAATGGGTTCGGATAGTTTTGAGAAAGTGAGTATTCTCTTAGAACAGACGGGACGTCTTTCACTGCAAGCACAGTACCTGTAGTGAAATGTCCGGTGGAGGAATATGGACCTGCCCCCGCCGAATCGATGCCGCACACACGCCAGTAAAATATTGTCGTGTCATCCAGAACAGTGCTCGGCGTTGCAGCCGTATCTGCCACAGTCGTGTCTACAAGCACTAGTTGAAATGCATTGTCCAATGCAACTTGAAGTTCGTACGTGGTCGCGTAGAGTGAAGACTGCCAGATAAAGGTCGGCCGCTTCGGCGTGTTCGTTGTGCTGCGTGGTGAGACGAGCTGCGGCACAGCAGGAACAGGACCCTTCCTAACATAATTGCGCAGCCATTGAAGCGCCGGACGCTCACTCCCGTCCGTCCGTAATAAATATGTGTTAGGGTGAGCGTCCCAGACATCGCTCTGAATATATCCCCACAGCGTCATCCCTTTCACCCCCGGGTCACCCCAGAAGAGAGGAAAATATATTTGATACTCTGCAAGCTGGTCCGTGTCGTTCGGTTCATCGATATCGAACTCCGACATATACACCGGCAGCCCGGTTGCAGTGACGATCCTGTCGAGATTAGATTTCAGCGTATTGATATTATAGACATAGACGTTGCTCGTCGCATGGACCTGGCTTCGAAATTCGAAATAGTGCCCCTGTATTCCGATGCCGTCGATCAGTCCTCTCACTTTGAGCGTGTCGATGAGTTTGATATAATTTGTTGTGACGGTATTGTCCTGCAAAATGTTGTAGTCGTTCACCAGAAGTTTCGTACCAGGCGTAGAGTACTGTCTTGCCCACTGGAATGCAGTGACGACCCAATCCCAGCCCGTCGCACCGCTTCCCCCCAATGCCTGCATGTATGGCGGAGGTGAATGGAACGGCTCGTTCACGACGTCGATAAACGACAACGAATCGTACCTCTGGCAAACTTGTTGAATCCATTGTGCCACAGCAGCTCGTTGATCTGCCGAGTCAAGTGAGGTAATCCATGTTGGCTGCTGGCTCCCCCAAACAAGATTATGTTCCTTAAAAGGGAACCCTCTTGAAATCGCATAAGTGTAAATGAGATCCAGGCCGTCCCACGTGTAGTACCCCGGACCCTGTTCCACTGAACCCCATTTGCCGTCATTTCCCGGCGTGATCTGATTCCAATACTGGTCAAGGTTTGGCCAAATAGTACTGCTCGTGGAGCATCCTAAAAATTTGCCACGCCCATTCGCCAGCGGCTGAGAAAACGAGGGGGCGGGAATGATTTCGATTAAAAGGATTAACGCGGTAACTAACATTGGCCGGAGAGATCGAAACCCCCGGCTTTTTTTTCTTTCAACAAGGGGGAGAAAATAGAATGTCTTGTGATTTCTCATATGCCACCTCTTTAGAAATACTCTTGTCCACAAATCCATCATGTCGGACGGCAGGTCGAAGACAACGTCAATCCGAGAAAAAACTGGCTTCCAGAAAAACCGTTACAGGATCACGGCATTGGTGGATATGCTCCAGCGTATGGATTTTCTTTTTTGGACTGACCGATAATCTTTCTAATCTCTGTCGGAAGCTGCGTTCCTGAATTCGATCCGGGAGCACCCCGCAGCAATTCATAATTGCCTAACTCTATGCTTTTGAACAGGGGCATACTATAATCGATGTATTCCGAGCTGTTGACTGCAAAATCCGGATACAACTTCTGGAGGGTGACTAAAGAATCGAACCCGATCTGACATTTTTCGTTGTCCGCCGGGCTCCATACTATTAACGGATACGAACTCTTCTCAGCACCCCTCACGAAAACATCATAGTCGAATTGGCTGAGCAGCGGTCTCGCGAGCTGCTTGCAGAGAGACGGCGGCTGCCAAACGAACAGCAGCGGCCGCATAAAACTCTTGTCGCCTGTCAGCAAATTGTTGACAAAGACGTGCCCTTCGCGTTTATCGACATCCGGTCCTGTACTGGAGTGCCAGCCGAAATGGTCGCCCGCGGGGACTCTTCCATTCCGCCCGAAACACGCCATGCTGTTGACGAACGTATTCTGATACACACGGACATTCGAGCTGTTGAGCACCATCAGGCCATGGTCGCAGTTGACAAAAACATTTCCGGCGCACACGGCGCCTTTTGAAATCTCAAAAAAGAACCCGTTGTCGCTCGGCCAGGCTTGATCCGTTGGAGTTGTTTTACCAACGTGGCCGACACCAACGATTAAGTTATCAACAAAAACACCATCCACTTCACCGACATCATACCAGACGCCGTTTGAGTTAGGAAGATCGATGATGAGATTATCGCGGCACGTTGCGCGGTAACACTGGTTAAAAATTTTCACCGCCGCGGGGTAGTACCCGGTAATGTGTTCGATATTGTTGCGGGTAAAAATATTTCCTTCCAGCAGGATATCGTTCGAGCCGATAACATAGACGCCTTCCGTACTGGTGTCGCTGACCTTGCAATGGCGCATTGTAAAACGATCCCCTCGAAAATAACCCGCGACCCGCGAGCAAAAAGAGATCGTACAATTTTCCAGCAACGTACCGACAACATCCTTTCCGTGCCGGGACTCATCGGACAAACCCGCCGGCTCCGTCCCTTCGATCTCGAGCGCACGGTACGCATACTGGGTAAAAGTGATCCCCCGTATGAAGTATCCTTTATGGTCCGATTGTTTGCCGTGGCACTCCGCCGTCGTTCTCAACAATGCTATATTGAAGGCAGTAATTTCCACCAATCGGTTTGCCGGATCGGTGCCTATATAAACCATCCCCGAGTCATAATCGATGTAATACGAATTTTCATCTACTTCTCCTTCCCATCCAACAGCTTGCAGGAACCTCCCGTCCACAAACACCATATCGTTATTGAAGAGATACAAAGGCGTTTTCTTTCCCTCTCTATCCCGCTGCCACCAGTTGTCCGGTTTGGAAGGGAACACGTGAGACCATTTTGTGACCCACAATCCGTTTCCAAGATTCTGCCATTGTGCGGCAACGTACGTTCCCTTCAGCACCGGATGTTCATCGGCATAGGGCTGAATCGTAATTCCCTGGTTGACGACGAGATTGCCGGTTCGGTATGTCCCTCCCCGCATGATAATCGCATCGCCGGTGCGCACCCGGGCAATGGCCGATTCAAGCGTTGTCGGTTTTGCGAGCGTCGTGCCGGATGCCGCCGAATCTCCATCCGGTGCAACAAAATAGCTGGTGCCTTCACCCGAAGGCAGTGCATACGTTTGTGGAATAGGACCGTACGGCCCGCCGGAGGGCTGTGCTGTAGCAAACCTCAGGCCCGTGGACAGTAAAAAAAAGAGACAACCTATATGCACGCTTTTTTTCATGAATTTCTCCTAACACTTGAGTTGGCTGCAATTGCTTTTTCGGCCCCTCTCATTGTATCCCATTTGAGTACGATAAGCCTCTTCGCCTCCACAAAATTACCCGCCGTCATTTGATCTTTCAAACTCTACCGGGAGTATTGTCTTGGCCACGGTGTGCTCCTTGAAACGGGACATCGCTGCTCATCGCGAAGTCGTCGACTTGCTTTAGCGCGATTCAGTTGCCAAAAACAAAAGCGGCCCGCCCGTGAACCACGGACGGGCCGCACTTATGGCAAAAAGAACTTACTGCATGAAAACAGATTACTTCAGCAACATCAGTTTCTTCACTGCATTGAAGTCAGTCGATCCATCCTGGCTCTTCGCCCGGATGCGGAGGAAGTACATCCCGCTGCTTACGTTGGATGCGTTCCACTGCGTCACGTAATGGTTCGGCGCTTGAATTCCGTCCACCAGCGAAGTCACCCGTCTGCCAAGAACGTCATAGATTTCGACGTTCACGTACGCAGCTTTCGGAATATCATAGCTGATGGTCGTCGACGGATTGAAGGGGTTCGGGTAATTCTGATTGAGTGCGAACACTTTCGGAATTTCAGTCGATGCAACAGCCACGCCGGTAAGGTTTGACGTTACGAATGTTGCCGCGCCGGAGAATACGCCTTCTCCGCCTGCATTAACCGCGCTGACATGCCAGTAGTATCTCGTGTTTGGCAACAGTGTATCCGAGATGACAACAACAGACGTGTCGACGAGCTTCAGGTCTACATCAATGGTAGCGAAGGAATTAGATGCCGAAACCTGCAAATGGTACGACGTCGTATTTGGCGCCGAGTTCCATACAAATTTCTCGACCCTGTTTTCTCCCGTGGTGCTCTTCGGCGAAATAAGCAACGGTGAACCGGGGACTGCCGTAGCCGTCGTGAATGAGTCCACCGCCGTGAATGCGCTTGCTCCACCCTGGTTGAAGGTCATGACCTTCCAGTAATACCGTGCAAGGTTTTGGAGCCCCGTTACGACGAGCGACGTATCGTGCTTTGTCGTGTCAGACGTAAGCAATTGTCCTCCTGTCCCGGAGTATGTCCAGAACTGAACAACATAGTTGCTGTCTCCAGGCGTCGTTTGACCCGCAGGGACTACTCTGTTCCATTTGAAGGTCAAGTTTGTGGAGATGTTTGGAGCGTCTTTTATCGGGTACGCAAGTACCGGTGTCGCCGGAACATACATAACTTTAAACGAGTCCACCGGCGAGAACTTAGACGAGCCCGCGCTATTCCAGCCGCGCACTCGCCAGTAGTACCAGTAGTTCGGTTTCAGCGGTCCGACCGTCAGCAGTGTATCGAAAGCATCTGTCGAATCGTTGAGAACAAGGAGAGCCGAAACCTTATTAGCGGCAAGGGTAGCAGTATCCCTATTCGCATACTTGTTCATCGTGTCGAGTTGAAAATGATACGTAGAGGCTGAATATACGTAACCACATAGTAACGTCGGCTTCAACGGCAATCCAAGCTGAGTATTAGCCGGATAACGCTGGGCCGGTACTACGGAATCAATTGCAATAAGTGTGTGGAAAGTATCAACCGCGGACCAGGCACCGGTGAATCCGGCTTGGATCCCTCTCACACGCCAGTAATACTGGGTGGAAAGACCAAGTCTGACTATTGTGGATGTGCTGGTCAACCCTGTAATATCCTTGAATATCGTGGAGAATGTGCCGGCTGTAGCCACTTGAGCCTCATACGTGATAGCTCCCGTACCCGCCGTCGACGCATTCCATTTCAGCGTGTCTGAATTTCCCAGGCTGGTATCATGACTGGCAAGTGAGGGTCTGATGCTCACAGGTGCGGTCGGAACATCCGTTCCTTCCACGATTGTCCAATATTTATTTACAACGGTAGTTGTAGCGGCACCCGCGGCGAGTTTGGTACCACTCCAGGTTTGTTTTACTCCGTCCGGCCATACAACCGAGACGCTGTCAACAGTCGTATTCGAGCCGAGACCGAAGTTTGCCCTCAATGTTCCACCCATACCTGCGGAACCGCCTTCTGCTTTGATGGAGCGAATTTGCTCCGTTGCGCCATTGTACACGGTGAAGCGGGCTCCAATGGCCGACATGTTATTACCCGTGCCGACTGGAATGAAGCCAATCCAATGGTTAGTGTTGGTGCCGTTCTTCTGCAACCAAGCGGAGCCGCCGGTAAACTGGAATATGTCAAGGAAGCCGTCGTTATTGTAGTCAACAAAGCCTCCCGCACGCGAATTATTTCCCGCCACGCCATCCGTGGTTGCTACGTCAGTGAACGTACCATTACCGAGGTTCTTGTACAAATGTGCGCCACCGTTGGTCACGCTTGTGTATATATCCGGCAACCCATCATTATTGTAGTCGCCTATGTCTATTGCGCGTTGGTGCGTATCCTGAACCAATCCGTTCCAGGCAACGACGTTTACTCCATCCCACTTGTAGGTAAACGTACCGTCTCCCTTTCCGTACAGGATAATATCACCCTTTAAACTATCATTGCCGTCCCTGTTATCGGTGGCATTAAGCCCGTTCAGTATGAGGTCCTCGATACCATCGTTGTTGAGGTCGCCCCATTGTTCGCCGATCGCGGCGAAATGGCGCACCGTATCGTCGACAATAATTCCAGTGTCCGGAACCGCATGAACGCTGGCATATTCAATACTGTCAACGGTATTCGCTTTATTAACCACTATGGAATCGAGAGAGTAGACCGACGGATATCCCACCGCGGAAGTCGGAACAATAAACTTGCCGGTTCCATCGTTCAGGAAAAGGACGCATCCCTTTCGAGCAGTGCTAACTGTACCGCTGTCCACTCTGGAAAACCCATTTCGGAAACTCGGCATCAATAAATCCTGCCATCCATCATTATTTGCATCGAGGAATCTCACATCCCAGGATTCAAATGAACGACTGGTGTCGATGGCAAGATTCGCGGCAGTGGCTCCCTTTCCTATATTGGTGAAGCCGCTTGGACCGCCTTTAAGGAGCCATATACCGCCTGCGGGCGCAAGTGCCGGATTATTGCTGGCAATATTTGTGAAGGTTCCAGGCCACACAACGCTAAGGTAACCGCTGTGATCGATGGGTGCCGCCGCAAGCCCTTGGAAGACTTCGCCGGTAACTCCCGCCGAGGCAAGATCGCCAGTCCCGGTTGCCGTTGTAAATACTCCGCCGATGTTATAAAACAGACCGCTGGCAGGAGAGCCGCCATTCGTCGTGAACAGATCGAGAACTCCGTCACCATTGAAATCAGCTAACAACGCACCGACTCCGTTGGCCTGCAGTGTAATGTTTTGCGTCATTGTGGACGCAGCAGGAGCGAATGATGTAATGTTATTGAGCGTGATGCTCGTGGACGGGGTGAACACATCCAGCTTGCCGTCTCCGTTCACATCCCCCCATGCGAAGCCGCCGTTTGCCGCATTGACCGCCGGGGCAATCGTAGGTCCGGTTGAGAACGTTACCTCCTGCGCCAGCAATGCGCTCGTCCCGAGAAAGAGGAGAGCTATTCCTGCTGTTATTAATTGTACGAACCTTTTCATATTTCCTCCAAGGTGGTTTGAAACTATGTAGCTGTTAACTAGTGAACCATTGATAGAACGTGACAAATATTACCCAGTGAGAATTATTTTAACTAGAGCTATTTACTTTTGTTCATTCTACGGAAGTCATCTTTCTTCGCATGCTGTTCTCTGTGAAACCGGAGGCACCGCAACTTCCGAGCAAAACGACAATCGCTAAACCCTAAACTTTACTCTGAACGACATCACCTCCCTTAGCACAAATTTTATCGCTGTGAGATTAAACTCATCCCTTCCGAATTCCGAGTCCCGGCTGAATATCTTTGACCGGGACACGGAAGAAAACATAGGAAGATGCGTTATTTCAAAAGAACTAATTTCTTGGTCATGGTATTGCTTCCAGCTTCCAATTTGTAGAAATAGACTCCGCTGGCTAACCGGCTGCCGTCAAAAACGGCGGTGTGATTCCCAACCTGTTGAACTCCCGCAAACAGCGTTGCAACTTCTTGTCCAAGAAGGTTGTAGACTTTCAACGTAACATTGCCGGTCCGAGGAACCGAGTAGTTAATTGTTGTCGTCGGGTTGAACGGATTCGGATAATTCTGGTCGAGCTCGAATTTCCCCGGAATCGCGGATGTTTGTTGCTTCACAGCAGTAGTAACACCATTGGTGAGCAAATCCAAAATGCTGGCGTGTTCCGACGCTTCCTGAGCTACCCAGTTGGTGTACTTTGTGGGCCACCAGTGGTACAGATCGCCGAGCGGAAGGCCGCCCATTGCAGCTGTCATGAGCGTACTATTCCCGTAAGAATAGTCCTCATTCATGGGCCAGCTTTGCTGGACATCGGATGTCGGATCGTAAGCCCAGCTGACATTAGCTCCTGTTACCCATCTTCCAAGCAAGAACGCTTCGATGCTGTCGGCGTTGCAGGGGTTGAAGACAAACCCGGGATCCACGCCCGGAGTTTTCGTAGGATCGCTGACACGTGAAGTATCATCAGTCACGCTGGATGGAAAAAGGTTAAGCATGGTCATATAAGGAAAGCGTTTCTTACCCGTTGAATCGTTAGCGAAAAAGTATCTATAAGTCTTGCCGCTCATCATCGGCATGGCATAAATTTTATTATTCACGCTGGCAGTATCGTTGACGGCATTATTGGCCAGAAAACTTGTGTACCAGCTTTCAAAGCCGTAGCTGTTGTTGGCAAAAAGTATATGGCGTTGCAAAGCTTTCGAAGCAGTTGTCGAATCCGCAAACGGCACTGTAAACCCGAACGTCGCTACGCTGTCGATATTAATTGCGCCGCCGTTGGGAGTCTGGTTGGTCCCGTCTTGCGAAGGCTCGTCTCCAAACATAAACGAGTTCACAAAGACGGAATTCGTTACTGAGAGCCACCACCAGTACGACGATTCCAGGGTATACATCATCGTGTTGGCAAACGTGCAATGATTGAACGAGACGTGGTCGGCATATTCCGGCGATTCCTGCATGTACACATATCCGCAATTTGAAAAGGTGCAGTTCTCAAAAGAGAGGGTGTCGGTGTGCCATGTTGTGCTTTGATATGTCCACGAAACCGGCCTGCCGTAGTAACGGTAATGCGAATCGGTGAAATTCCGGAAATACGTATTGTTAATGCTGCAGCGGAAATGTTTACACGCGGGTTCTATTTCTCCACCGCCGTTACCGATGTCTTGGTAATCGAATATGCAATTATCGAACTCTGCGTGTTCACCTGCGCCGCCAACCCCGTCTTTGGTGGTATCGTCCTCAACCACGAGACTCGACCCAACTTGAGCGCCGCTTGAGTTTGCACAAAGAATCCAGATGTTCTTCATCGTCACGTCGCCATAACAGTCGAAATTAAACGTTGTGGTGACGCCTCCGCTTGTCGTCCAAACTATTTGAGGCGGAGCGGTTGCTTGCGTAGTACCCGGCGTCGGTCCGACAAGGTAAAGATGCGAGTGCGCGGGGGTTGTAATAGTCCCCGTGAGGATGTAATAACCATAAGGCTGCAACAAGAAAACGGTATTCGAAAAATTATTGGTGTGATTGACCGAATCCGCCACAATCACATTGCTAATGGCGGTGTTAAGATTCCCCTCGGTGCTGTTTTGAGCATCGCTGATGACAGTTATCGTGTCTGTCTGTGCGTATAACGATAGCGGTATCATTACTGACGCAAAGAGCAGTGACCAGAAAAAAATTTTCATAACATTTCTCCTTTTATCGTTACACATTATTGTTTGTTGGGATTCAACTCTCTATTTCTTTTTTTTACCAGATCGCTCTCAGGCCAAGATTTGCTGTGAGTCCGTAGTACTGTTCATTTGTAAATCCGCCGATCGATTGCTGGGCAGAGATATTCGATTCGTTGTTGAGGTTGTCAATATCCAGGTAAATTTGAAACCCTGTCCACGGCAGTTGCTGCTTCACCGACGCGTCTAAGCGAAAATAATTGTTGGTGTAACCATCCGCCTCAGGATATGCTCCAATATAGCTGACAGCATTACCGTAATAAACACAGGAAAGCCGGCCAGAGAATCCTTTGTAGTCATAGCCGATGCTGGCATTCACTATATTATTAGGCTGATCAACTAATCTGCCGTTTCGTGTGCTGTCCGTGAATTGCGTTATGACACCTCTAGATGCTTTTTCGTCGAAGTACGGGTATGTGGCTTTTGACGATATATATGTGTAATTAACGCCGAGCACGATCCCATCAAAAGGAAAGGGGAGATACCAGAGCCTCGTTTGAAAGTCCGTCTCGATTCCTTTCACATACGCCATGTACTTGCTATTGACGTACGTATTCAACGTTGCGTCATCATCCGCAGACGTCAAAAAAGGAGCGAATGAATTTAAGGAGTCGAGTCCCGTTATCCCAAATTTATCGTAAACGCTCTTGCTGTGGAGATGGTAGGACGTGGCATAGGAGAAATCTTTGATTTCCTTGTAAAAACCTCCGACGGAAAAAAGCCCGAGGGTGTTGCTGTGAGTCGTAAACAAGAGGTCATTGTTGTACCCTTGCCCCGGCAGCAAACTAGGATTGCCTGCATAGATGTTATGAGGAGAGTCGGCTGAGATATTGAAATGAGGTGAAATCTCGGTGTAATCCGGCCTTGCAAGAGTCTGTGTGTATGAATACCGCACGTCCATCCAATCTGCCACGTTATATTTTGCTTGCCCCTGGGGGAGCCAGTAATGATTCTGCGGGTACACTGTTACCGGGAAATACGGCTGAGATGCAGGATTGCGTTCATCCTCCAGGTTGAAGGCTGAGTATAAACCCTTGGTTTCTTCATACCGCGCGCCGCCGACAACCATTAGGTCCGGGCCAAAATTCAACTCCGTCATCAAGTAAGTTGCATAATATTTCTCGACGTACTTATAATCATTAGGGAGGTTCTGGTATGGACCATCGAACCATCCCCCAACTGAATTGGTCGCGAGCAGCGTAGGATTGCTACTTATCAAGTTGACCATCGAAGATAGAAGACCCCCGTTGGCAGCCCAATCGACAGCTCCAAATTTGTTGTTCAAGAAACTCCCCAGAAGTGCTGAATTGGTAGTAGTAAAGTTAGACCCTATTAATTGGCCGGTACTCGAAAACCTAAGGTTCGGAAAATACTGTAAGAGATAATTAACAACATTCTGATTGATGCCGGTCTGGCCGGAACTTCCTCGGTTTATCGAAACGTATGGCGTACTCTGGTCGTTCGTGTGATAGTTGTACCGATATTGGCCGCCAAACTTTATAAAACCGGAGACGGATTGGGCGAGACTCAGCGGAACTTTGAAATCGCCTTTATAGACTTGATCGTTCTCCTTATAATCGGAACTGAACAAATTTGCCGATCCTAATAATGTCGTGCTATCCGGGCCGTACTTCACGAAATGCGCTAAATTTTCAGGAGTGATGTTTGTGTCACCGGTAACAGAATTCGTAAGGGAATTGTTTTGAAAGAATGTAAAGTATGGCGAGCTCGGGAGGTGGTTTCTCGAGTACGTATTGGCCGCTTTAAGATCTACGGACATAAATCCGGCGTCGTTTGTAAATTCCAAAGAATTGACGGCGAGATCGGTAGTGCTGTTACTTTCCCTGTAGGAAAAATCAATGTCATGATTGATGCTATTATAGTTCAGGGTCGTATTATAATCTTGAGCATCCGACTTCAAGCGGCTAAACACGTTGACCGACTTAAGAGAACTGTTATCGCCGACCCTGTAATCGAGAATCACGTTGCCGTTATATCGATCCCTGGTTTCATCGTGCCGATTGAGCGTCACGTTGGTCACACGGACAGGTCTGTACCCGTCCGGATCCAGGGTTGAAGACGCGGTCTGGTAACCCGCGGTCATATTATCCGCGCTCCGGTCATATTGCTCGGCATTGCCAAGAACATACACGCCAAGGAGATCGTCGAAAAACCGGTCGCTTAAGGAAACCACGCCTCGGTAATTTCCATACGTATTATCCTTCTGCGTGTACCCCGACTGCCACAACGCATCTCCGTGGAGTCCGGAGGGAGCTTCCCGCAGCTCCATGTTCACGTATCCGCCGAGAGCGTTCGCTTCCATATCCGGAGTCAGCGTTTTATAGACTTCAATCGACTTGATCATGTAGGGAGTTACCATCGAAAGATCAACGCTTCTGTCGTTATTAATTGTACCCGACGTGAGTCCGGCAAGAGAGGTCGCGCCGATTTGATTGCTCCCCGTCGATGCAAGTGTGATTCCGCCGACGGCGACTTCGTTGTATTGCGGAGCCAGACCTCTGATAACAACTTTATCCGCTTCACCCGAACTCTGTAATGTTGATACACCCGGTAAACGTCCGATTGCCGCCGCGGCATTGAAGTCGGGGAGCTCTTGTATCTTTGCTTCGGAAACGACGTTGACGATCTTGTTTGAAGCAAGCTGCTGGTTGATCGCCTGCACCTGCCCTTCACCTTGTGCAGTGATAAGAACCGTTTCTCCTTTTATTGTCGTCGCTCCGAGGTAAAAATCCTGCGTTACTGAGCCGCCATCTGGAATTTTAACTGTCAAGCTCGACGACACATATCCGAGATATGACACCATAATGGTCTGCGCGCCGGACGGAGCGTTGGAAATGGAAAATGCACCGTTCAGATCGGTCGCAGCACCGATGCTGGTCCCTTTGATGACGACATTCGCACCGGGCAGCGCATCCTTTGAGTCCTTGTCAAAAACCTTACCTTTGATTGTTCCGTTTGCCATGAGGGACGGAGCCATGACGAAGAAAGAGATTCCTGCGAAAAGCAGGGTTCTGCCACGGAACAAATAGCCAATGTCAATCATGCGCGACTTGATCGCCGTTGCAATAAGACCAAATGATTTTTTCACAAGAGGTTCTCCTTATTTCTTTTTTGCAGCCTTATGTTGGTCAAACCGCCTCCTCAACTTTCCTGTTGATCCTCGCCGCTGAACAAATTTCTTTTTATCTCGGATATAACCTTACACCCCTAAAAACAGAATCGGGTGACCGTTCTGCCGGTGAGCCGTTTACTGCTCACCCGGGAGCGATCACCCGAAGGCGATACACCTGAATCCGCGCCTGCTGCTGGTCTGCTGATACACAGATCAACGGAAGGATTTCAAAAGCTAACGCTGCAGTCCGTCGTATCAATTGGAGCATCGTAATTGTTCTTGATTGATGTTTGAGTGACTATTCTTACAACGGCATTCCGAATACTTAGTGCACTGCTGTCCCAACATCTCCATCACATCACCCCGCCTGCTTTTTCCTGTCAATCCTCCTTGCACTCCCGGCAAAAATTCCCCGGCTGTGCATCTGCGAGCAGTGGGGTCTTTTGAAGATTAATGTCATTGCGAGGAGCGAAGCGACGAAGCAATCTCCATTATACGAAGGGATTGCTTCGGCAAAAAACGCCTCGCAATGACATTCATCCAAAATGACTCACTACCCATCTGCGCTGATTTTATTATCGAATGTATGAATTAAGAATATTCTCCAGCATCTCTTGCCGGCCGCTTCCGAGTTCCGGCTTTCCTTCTTTGATAATCCATTTTTCCAGCTCTTCGAAACCGGCTTTGCCCGATACGATCTTGGCGCCGATACCCGAATCAAAACTTCCGTAACGTTCCGCGATGAACTTCGAGAAGACCTTATCCTCGATGATGTTGTGGGCAATGACGAGGCCGCGTGCAAAGGTATCCATACCGCCGATATGCGCGTGAAAGAGGTCAAGAGGATCATTCGAACTGCGTCTCACTTTGGCGTCGAAATTGAGCCCGCCTTTTCCCAAACCATTTTGGTTGAGAATGATCATCATTGCGAACGTCGTCGAGTAAATATCGGTCGGAAACTGATCGGTGTCCCATCCGAGCAGGAGATCCCCCCGGTTCGCATCGACGCTTCCTAATCTGCCGGCTGCTGAAGCAACAGTCAGTTCGTGCTCGAAGGTATGGCCCGCAAGCGTCGCATGGTTTGCCTCGATGTTAAGCTTAAAATCGTCGAGCAAATCATACTCTTTCAGAAAATACAACGTTGTCGCCGCGTTGGAATCGTACTGATGTTTCATCGGCTCGGCCGGTTTCGGTTCGATGAGGAACTGTCCCTTGAAACCAATTTTGCGCTTGTAGTCGACGGCCATATGAAGAAATCTCGCCATCTGTTCCTGCTCTCTTTTCAAATCGGTGTTCAGCAGGGTCTCGTATCCTTCGCGTCCTCCCCAGAAGACATAGTTTTCTCCTCCAAGCTCTTTCGTCGCATCGATTGCGTTCTTTACTTGAGCCGCGGCGTGGGCCATCACATGAGCGTTCGGGCTCGTTCCCGCTCCCTGCGAATACATGGGGCTGCCGAATAAATTGGCCGTTCCCCATAACAGTTTGACACCGGTCTCTTTCTGCGCCGCCTTGGCAAGGTCAACGATTGTCTGCAAGTTCTTGATCGACTGAGAAAAGTTCTCCCCCTCCGGAGCTATGTCTCTGTCATGAAAACAGTAGTAATCGACACCAAGTTTCTGGAAAAACTCGAACGCAGCCTCCAAGGTATCTTTGGCGCAATCCATCGGGTCGTTCGACTGCCTCCAAGCCCTGTCGAAACTCGGACCTCCAAACATATCCTTACCGTCGCCCATCATGGTGTGCCAGTAGGCAACCGAAAAGCGGAGATGTTCTCTCATCGTCTTGGAGCCGACACGCTGATCTTTGTTGTAATATTTGAATGCAAAGGGATTTTTGGAATCCTTCCCCTCATAAGGAATCTGCTGCTTGATCTTCGGGAAATATTTATTGCTCATGGCCATTTGAAGTCTCTTCTCGATTTTGTGCGGCGGGTGGTCTTGCGTTGACTAAGGAGTCTTAGGCAAAAGCTCGCATCTTGTAAAAGGTTCTTTCTACACTTTATCAGTTCAAATAGAATTGAACCGATTCAATGTTATGAATAATTCTTCTTCATGTCAAGAGAAATAATAAGGAATTACCTTCCCAAGAGATTTGAAAGGTGGCTATTCCAGGTTTTATAGGCGGAACCGTATTTTTTTACAAATTCGGCCTTGGGACTCAATTTTTCGATTACTTTCAACCCTTTAAAGGCTTCGTCCGGGGACGAATAATACCGGGCACCAATTCCGGCCCCTCGGGCTGCTCCCTGCGAACCGTCAGTATTGTAGATTTCAAGGTCAACATTGCATGTATTGACGAACGCCTCTTTGAATACCCGGCTTTGGAATAAGTTGGAGTCGCCCGCCTTAATGACGCCGAATTCCATTCCTATGCTTTTCATGATGTCCAGCCCATACCGGAACGTGAAGACAATTCCTTCTTGCGCCCCTCTAATCAGATGCGCTCTATTATGGATATTGAAATTAATACCCGAAAATTGTGCGAGCACGTCTTTGTTTTCCAAACTTCTTTCCGCACCGTTGCCGTATGGAAAACAGAATAGGCCTTCTGAACCAATCGCGATTTCTGATGCAAGGGTGTTCATTTCATCGTAGGACAATCGGTTATCCAAAATGTTTTGTTTGATCCAGCTATATTGAATCCCGGTTCCGTTGATGCAAAGAAGCACTCCCGTAAACGGTTGTTCTTTTGTATAGTTTACATGGGCGAAGGTATTGACGCGGCTTGCAGGGATCAAAGATATTCTTTTCCGCAACTCCGTAGATCACTCCCGATGTTCCTGCCGTTGCCGCTATCTCACCCGGCTTCAGCACATGGAGTGAGAGGGCGTTGTTCGGTTGATCCCCTGCTCTGTAGGTAATAGGAATTCCGGCTTTTAGACCGAGCTCCGCCGCCGCCTTGGAGCTCAATGTCCCTTGCGCGCCGAACGTAGGAACAATATCCGCAATGAGATTCTTGTCGATGCCGTACAATTTCAGCAAGTCATCTGCCAATCCTTTTTTTTCAAAGTCCCACAGAATTCCTTCACTCAGGCCCGAGATCGTCGTGCAAATCTCGCCCGTGAGTTTCAGAGCGATATAGTCTCCCGGCAGCATGATCTTCGCGATCTTCGAATAGACATCGGGTTTATTTTCCATTCATCCATTTTAATTTTGATGCAGTGAAGTTGCCCGGGGAGTTCAGAGTAATGGTGGAGGCAGTAAGTCTTTGCTCAGATCGGCGAACGCTTGTTGCCAATTTCAACCGCGCGGCTGTCGCACCAAATAATGGCGGGATGCAATACCTCATTGTTCTTCCCAACCATGACGAGCCCATGCATCTGATATGAGATGCCGATACCGGCAACCTCAATTGATCCCGTGTTCACTTTTGAGAGAATTTTTTTTGTCGCAGCGACAACATGTTCCCACCAGGAATCCGGATGTTGCTCTGCCCAGCCAGGCCGCGGCGAATCGATTTTCATTTCCGTTTCGGGAGAATTTCCCGAGATGACCAGTTCCCCGGTATCGGCGTCGACGAAGCTGGCTTTGATCGATGAGCTTCCGATATCGTATCCGAGGAGAATCTTTTGCATGATCGAATATCTTCGAATAATTGATTGTTCTGAACTATGAGCCGGCGAATAATGGATCGGAGCTAAGCTGCGGCGGCGTGCAGCCAGTTCCCTGTAGAATATACGCGCAGCAGATATCGCCTTTTCCTTAAGATTTTTTTAGCGCGCGGCGAAAAGCTGACGGCTGGTTAGGCGGCGCTTGCAGTATTTACTGCATTATCATTTTTTCTCTTCACGTTGCCTTAAGATTTCTTCAATCTGTTTGGATTGATCCATCATTTTTATAAACAAAATTGCATTACCCAAACCAGTCATCAAAGCACCAATACTTGCCCACATATGAGTGAGGGGATTGTATCCAATGACCATAAATGTAGGACCACAAATTACCAAGACAGGAATTAATGGAATAAGATATTTAATTACTTTTCGCATATTAAATCTCCGATTATGAATGCGCCGCCTAATTTTTGAGTATTGAGTAACGGTAAAATGGATGAGCGGAATTACTTTGAATTCATGCCAGAGTTGCAGATCAGCAGTCAACTCCTTCATAGTCCTCGTCAGGGGAATACGGTCGCTTCTTTCCTATCACAACATCGATGTTATTTGTTCAACACTCTTGTCGACTCTCTGACGATGAACTCCGTTTCCAAAACAACATGCTCGTTCGGCAAAAGCGTAGGAGCTTCGATATTCCTGATAAGGATTTCGGCCGCTATCTTTCCGATCTCGTGCTGGGGAGCTCGAATAGTCGTCAGGGGGACAGGGTAGATCTGCGCATAGTAGATATCGTCGTTTCCAATGATTGAAATATCGTCGGGAACACGAATCTTCAATTGCTTCAGAGCGGTCATCACCGCAAGAGCTTGATGATCGTTAAAGCAAACGATTGCCGTTGGATATTCTTCCTTCGTTTTGCCCTTAAAAAATTCGAGCGTCTTGTCCAAACTTTCATCATAGTGGGAACCGATTGAAACGATCATCTCTTTGTTAAAGACCAGAGTGCTCTCGCTGAACGCATCGCGAAAACCTTCGATGCGCTCCTGCGTGTGCGATGAAAGAGGCGGGCCCGCAAAATGCACGATGCGTGTATGCCCGTTGTCGATGAGATATTTCACGGCTTTCTTGATCGCTTTCAAATTGTCGATCGCAACCACATTCGCCTGTATTCCGCGAACGTCTTCCAGTAAAACAAAGGGGTAGTTAATCATCTTGAGTTTGAAGAGGTGCTCTATCTCTGCCGTCCCAGCAACGATGGGAGCGATGATAATCCCTTTGATGTCCTTTGCCGAGAAAAGATGCGAGAATTTTTTCTCGGTCTCATGGTCGTCGTCCGAGCTCGTCACGAGAACGGAATACCCTTTGCTGTTCGCGTAATCCTTCACCCCGGCCGCAATCGATGTATAAAAAGGATAATTCAAATCCTTAATGATGACCCCGATGCTTTTATCCTGGTTGCCGTTCTTTAAATTTCTTGCAACCCCCTTCGGGCGAAAGTTGAGTTCTTTCATCACCGCCAGGATGTGGTCCCGGGTGGCTGGCTTCACCGTACTTTTTGCATTGATAACGGCAGACACCGTCCCTTTCGAGACTCCCGTTCGTTTGGCAACATCTTCTATTGTTATTCTTTTCATGTCAGTTTTCAACACTTCCTTTGGGAAGTGCCCCGTTAATATGAATCACTGGTATTCGTCGATAATTTAAGAATTGAACGATTTGAATAACTGGCCAGTGCAGGAAACGTTACTGCAGTCCGTTCGCAGGTGTTACGAAAACAATCAACGATGTTAACCGAGGAGGGCCGTAAGGTAATAGTCTTCATCTTAGCCTGCTGAACAAGCATCGTTCGTTGCATCATAATAATTTGAAGAATAATTGCATGCAACGTGTTAAAAGACTCCTCACAAAGGTAAGGTATTTTTCTGCATAATCAAATAAGCTGTCCGATTGCTCGCAAAGCGACTCTATCGGTATACCTCATCGTCGCCGGAGTACTCAAACCAGTCATAGGCGGCAACGTTGTTGCTCTCTTTCTTCTGCGAGGTTGCGTACATCGCATACATACATCCTACGAATCCGCCGGCAACCCTCGTGCTGAGAAACTTTGCGTCGACGCTGTCTTTGAGCACTGCCCATTGGCCGGGACGGTAAGCGTAAGAAAACGAATAGACGTTCTCCTTCGCTTCAATTTCCAGTAACACTTCGTTCTCTTGTTCATCTTTTCCTATAGGTGCGGACGCAATCAAAACCATACCGCTAACGGCTTTTCCGCTGCTATCCGAGCTGTAAAGCTGGATCACAGGCTCGTTTTTTTCGGATGACTTGCATAAAAAGTAGAAATGCCTTTCATTCTGAAAAATCAACAGCCCCGCTTTTTCATCCTCAGTCTTCGGAGTGAAAAGTAAAGCGGTGCTCGCAGAAGATCGCAAGTGCTGCTGACGCCGGCCCAGGAAACTCGGATTCATACTGTCGGCACAGGTCTCGGGTCTCAGCCTTATCGACAAGTACCCTTTTTTCCGGGTCATGTCGTACCACTTTTCATGAGGCGTTCGGAGGAATACCCAATTGAGGTTGAGTTCCTGTGCATCGAACTCGTCCCTGGTCCGAAAATTCCCGCTCGTTGGAATGTCGGTCGAATCAGCCGGCGGCAGGATCGGAGAGGGGTAGCGATATTGAATTTCTTCATACCCGGGATTGATTGTAGGCCACCCGTCGTTCCAGCGTACAGGTGCCAGAAATGTTTCTCTCCCTGTGTTATAATACTCCTCTTCGTACGGACGGTAAGGGCGACAACCGAGAAAGACCGCCCACCAGTCACCCGATTCAGTTTGTACAAAATCTGCGTGTCCTGTTGAGGTGACCGCAAACGTTCTCTTTGGATCCAGGTTTCGTTGTGTGAGGATCGGATTCTTTTCATACGAAACGTACGGACCATCAACATTTGCACTTTTAAAGACAACTTCGGAGTGTCGGTCGGCGGTTCCTCCTTCGGCAGCAATCAGGTAATACACACTGTCTTTTTTCAGAATGTGCGGCCCTTCAATCCAGGCTGGCTTTTTATCGATGTCGGTCCCGCCGTTAATGAGTATCCGTTCGTCTCCCTTTACTTTGAGACTCTCAGAATCGAACTCGTGGATCCTTATCGTCCTGTGTCCACTGTAGAGAGGTTTATCCTCCGGGGGAATGCTGTTGTATACCAAATAAGCTTTTCCATCATCATCAAAAAACAACGATGGGTCTATTCCATTAATTTGCGGCAGCCAGGTCGGTTTCGACCATGGACCCGCCGGATCTTTCGCCGTGGCAACAAAGTTCCCGCCGATGTCGACGAGGGTGCACGTGACGTAAAATAATCCATTATGGTAGCGTATCGCCGGTGCAAAGAGCCCCCGCGAAACACCCTGACCGTCGAGGTTGAATTGCTCAGGCCGGCTCAAAACGTACCCGATCAATTTCCAGTGAACCAAATCCCTGCTGTGAAACACGGTGATCCCCGGAAAATAAGAAAAAGTAGAATTTACAAGGTAGTAATTCTTTCCCACCCTGCAAATGCTCGGGTCGGGATAAAATCCGGCGATGATAGGATTCGTATAGCTCGAGGCACTCTGACCGAACGAACAATCGTGCGCACTCAACACTGTGAGCGCGAAGAAAAATGAATAGCACCATGCGCGTCTTCTCAACGGTTATTCTCCTTACTGATTGACAGTGACAGTTGCTTAAACCTAGATCCCTAATCGTACTTTAATTCACTTTCTCCACGAATTGTTGGCCGCTAAATAATTCCAGTTGAAAACCGGTCACTTTCCCCTTTTCATCTCTCTTAAAATGAATGAACAGATACTGTCCTTTGAGATAAAAATCTTTCTCGCTCTCGGCGAGGACTGTCAATTTTGAGCTATCCGGCGCGATCATAACGAGTCGATTCTCTTCCCGCACAATTTTTATATTGAACTCCGGGCCAGCCTGGTATGTCCCCGCATACTGGTCGAGGATTGCAGCATCGACAGCGACAATCGGCTTCGCAAAAACAAACTGCAGCCCCCGGGTGTACCCTTCGGCTTTCCCTCCGGAATGCCCGGTCCCTTCGAGCACCCGCGTCTCGACCTCCAAACCCTCCAATTTTTTCGCCTTCAAGCGGTCTGCAAATTTTCCGAACCAGCTTTCGTTTCCTTCCAGTCCGCCGACTGCCATGAACAATCTGACCGGCATCTGGGACTTGTTCGGTGCATAGTTCTTGATATAACTCTCAATAACTCCGTCGTCCCATCCGATTGCGGGACTGGTGAGCACATAGCGGCTGAACAATGTTGTTTCCTGAAAGAGAGCGTAGAGCGTGAAAAGGCCGCCGAGGGAACTTCCCATGAGCGTCCGATCGTCTTTCTTCGTGCGGTACCGGTTATCGATAAAAGGGATCACTTCTTTCTTGATGAACTCCAGGAATTTCGGCGCGTTCCCGCCCGCAGGGGCCTGCTTTGTTGCTGATGGAGTAAGGTCTCTTGCCCGCAGGAAATCATAGTTAGGATTATTTCCGCCCCACGCAATCCCGACGACGATGGCACTAGGAACAAATCCGTCATAGTATTGCTCGCCGAAGATCGCATTGAGCAGCGGAAAATCCCATTGCCCGTCCAACAAATAAATGACAGGAAATGTTTTGGATGAATCCTGGTAGTCTCTCGGAATATTCACGGAGAGATTGAACTCCTGTCCGATGATGGAAGAAGTCAAATGCAGGGACTGCGTTCCGGCGATCTCGACCGCGGGAGAAGATGAGAGCGAATCGCCGCGCGCCGCCTGGCCGCTTGACGCCTCGGACAGAAAAACTGTGAGCAAAAAAATAACAAGAGTGCAAACGCAGGAGTAAGGTTGAAATCTTTCGTGCTTTGTTGCTTTCATGTGAGTATGCTCCTTGGAAAATCGATGTTGGATAGCTGTCATTTATAAATCGAGAGTTCTGAATAATCCAAAAAATGCACTCACGCAAAGACGCAAAACAATTCTTAGACAGACTCTTCGCGCCTCTGCGTCTTAGCGAGAATCAATTGTTATGCCGCAGCAGGAAACTCTCAGGCGGACCGAGATAACTTGGTTTCACACCGCCGGCATCGACGACGATCTTCTGGAGCACAACTCCGGGATCAACCATCCAGAATTTCAGCGTATGGACGCCCGGGCTATGAATGTTGTGATGCGATTCCGACACAATGATATTGTTGGCCACCCACTGTTCCCATGTTCGGTTCGAATTATCAGCGTTCATGGTAATGATTTGCGGGGGCTCTGCGTCGAAGGAAATGCTGTACCTCAACCCTTGATCGTTATGAAAATTAAGCGTGGGCGATAGGTATGCCTTGGCGCTTATTTCGCCCGTGCTGAAAAAGTACATTGTGTATTCGAGATGCGGGCTCGCTCCTTCCGGCGATTGCGATGGAGATGTCACAGGCACGGGTGTCATCGCGGAAAAGGTCCGCCCCAACCCGGGAATTTTCAGCCAGCTGACGGCTGATGTTCCAACAGCCCTGGAATAATGTTCCGCTTCGACCGACACACAACCGTTGCTTTCTACGAATTCCTGTACGTTCCCATCGACGGGGAGCGACGGGTTGTTGATGGTAGCATGCACGGTGATACGATTATTCTGCGGACCGGTTACAGTGATTGCCGCAGTTTGACGGCCGGCCGGCACTTTCGCCCAATCGATGCTGATCCAAAGACGCTCCTCCGCTTCAATTGTTCCTTGCGATTTACTTACCACGAGCCATGGTTGTTCCGATTCCACGGAATACGCGAAAGGCGTCTTCCCGCGATTGAATATCTCGACGTAGTACGATTGCCGGTTGAACCGATCGAATTCGGGCAGCATGGCTTCAGCACCCTCGTTCGGCCACCATGCGGATCGCCCTTCAATGGCGACTCCCATTTCGGGGGCATCGGGGACCTCGATTCTTTTCACCTCGGGCAATGTATTTTTGTCCGGTTGCTGCCAGTACGTGTAACCGATGTGAGTCTGGTCCATCATGTGATCCCACTTCCCGCCAGCCATGATTTTATTAAAATAATAAGAAATTGCCGAGTCTTTGCCGAACAATTCCTGAGCTTTTTGGGCCAGGCCATTTGTCGCCGTGCGGCCTTCTTTTGCATACAGACGATTTTTTGCGACGGTGACGTAGAGATCGTTCAAATTCGAGCAGGCAAGTACGGGGTGGAGGACGAGTTGATAGAATGCATCCTTGCTTTCGGGAGGAAGCGCGTCATAAATATGCTGCGCCTTTTCTGCAAGCGCATTGTAGTCGGCGACAACAGTTTCGGCCTCTCGGTAATCGACCAAACTGTAGGTCTCGGGAGAAAGCAATTCCGGTTTTCGCCGGGCGTTAAATTTTGTATACGCCGTCATGATTTCAGCTATCTCGCCCGCGTGCTCTTTGCCGAATTGCTGCTCTGCCCAGCCACGGGTGTAGTCGGGCAAACGCCCGGCCGGCAAGGCGTCGGGATTCCATGCATAGTCCAGAAAGAATTGAATCGGATATTCCATCGGCTTAATATCGCCGACATTGACAATCCAGATCTGCTTGACACCGTAGGAGTATGCAAGGTGCATTTGTTCCCAGGTCCTCTCAATCTGATTTGTGTTCAACCACTTATAGTTCCTGGGGCCGCCGACGTAATCGTAGTGATAATAAATTCCATACCCTCCTGTCCTCGGTTTTTCGCCCAGCGCAGGAAGCCTGCGGATGTTTCCCCAGTTGTCGTCGCATAAAAGCAGCGTGACGTCATCGGGAACACGCATCCCTTTATCATAATAGTCTTGCACTTCTTTGTAGAGCGCCCAATCCTGCGGGATGGTCGTGACGTCCTTGCCGGTTACTGTACCAAGAATGGTGCGTTGATCCTTGACGATTTTTTCGAGGAGATCGATATTTGACCCTACCGTCATCGGCATATCCCCGTCCCCCCGCATGCCGATCGTAACGACGCTCTCGTTTGAATCCATCCTCTTGATCCCCTTCGTCCAAAAATCTCTGAGGACGTTTTCGTTCTTTTCATAGTTCCACGGGCCGCTGCCGTACCTGTGCCATTCAGCCTGAGCTCGCATCATCGGCTCATGATGGGACGTACCGATGACGACGCCGTACTCATCGGCGAGCCGGGGATTCAATGTGTCGTCATCAGTAGAATGCGCTCCCCCACATTGCCGGCCAGAGATAATTCCCTTTCAGGCGAAGAATCAATTCAAAAACATGTACATAGAACTTACTGTTGAACCCGCCGAATTTTTCGGCGGCCCAGCCCGACAGCGCCGGCGCCTCATCGTTGATAAAAATTCCCCGGTACTTTACGGCTGGTTCGCCTTGCGTATGCCTTCCCGGAAGAACATAAAGATTCGCCCGATGCCGGACGGGTACATCCGCCCACCAATACCAGGGGGAGACGCCGATTTGCGCGGAGAGGTCGTAGATACCGAAGATTGTTCCACGCTTATCGCTGCCGGCAATCACCAGCGCGCGATCTACGCCTGCGAACGGTTTTTCAACAACTTGTATCAGAAACGTCTCCCATTTCCCGCTTATACCTGCAACGCCGATTTTTTTCCGGGAGATCAAAGTATCGATCCACGGATTTTTTCCGATCGTTCCGATCAGGACGATTTCCTTGTTGGAAGGTATCGTGTCGCTGAGAAGAGGCGGTTTTGCATTCGTCACACGTTCAATGTCTTCCGCGAGATCTTTCGCGGCGCGGAGCACTCCGGGAAAATCACTCGAACTGACACAAAGCGGGGCGGATGCTGCGGATGCCGAGAGGGTAAAACTCCCGGGTTCCATTTCGGGTGAAATGTAGGGCTTGGAATTCATCGTCGAGATTGTTTGAGCTGAAGCAATGACCGCAATGAACAAGCTCAGTACCTGCGAACCGTGCCAATCGTACGGCCATGCATTCGCGATAAGTAATTTGCTTGAAAAGGGTTGGAAAGACTTGATTCATGAAGGCGCCTCCCTCAAATCCTGCGAAGAACTGATAAATAAAAAAGGGAACTTTTGTTTAAGTTCCCCTTATCAGCCGGTCAAGGTTTGATACCTTGACAAGTGTTTTACGGCTTTGGCCGGTTTTTACTACCGCATCAAACGCCGGTTTCGGTCTACCGTTGCGGTCGAACAATAAAGGATAATTCACACGATCGTGTGAGTTCAACCACGAGTCTCCGTCTGTCACTCCCCAAAAAGTGACGCGGCCGACGATACCGATATGTTTGACAAATACCGAAAAGAGATCGCCGTAACGTTGCGCGAGTTCCATCTGAACGGAATCGGGCAAACCATTCGCGTAGATATCTTCTTTTATTTGGTGATAACTGTTCACGCCAGATCGGCGCCTCGATTGAGTTGTGTCGCCGGGACGACATCGATGTCCAGCTCAGTGATGTTTACTTTCAGGCCAAGCGCAGCAAAAGCTTTAATAGTAGAATCGACTTGTCCCGTTGAAGGCCAGTCCATTTTGTAGTGCCCCTGCAATCCAACCGCAGCAACGTGAACACCCGCAGCTTGCAGTTTCCGGATCAACGCGATAGCTCCTTCCCGTTTTGGAGCATTCTCAAGCGAATAATCGTTGTAGTACATCTCCGCGTTTGGGTCTGCTTCATGTGCAAACTCGAATGCTTTGACGATGTACTCTTCTCCGATGATCTTTAACCAGGGGGTTTCACGAAGCGAACCGTCTTCGTTCAGCGCTTCATTGACGACATCCCATCCTTTGATTTTTCCTTTGTAGCGGCCGACGACCGTGTGAATGTGGTCGCGCATACGTTCCAAAAGCGCTTCGCGGCTGATCGGTTTTCCCGGCACTATCCTGAAATACCCATCGAGGCGTTTGATTATGCCAAACAAGCGTGTGGCCGATGATGACCATTCCGTTCTTTTCACCGAATTCCACATAGCGATCGGAGGCAGCAAAATTGTAGATCGCCCGGCTCGGGATGAACCAATCCCCACTTAAGAACATTTTCCGGCGTGATGGTATTGAATTGTGTTTTCGCGAGGAGGGCGCCCCGTTGATCTGTTCCCGAAAACTCGGCATTGTTCAGCGCGGCACCGATCAGGAAACGGTTCTTGAAGACATCTTTCAGCACGGTCTGTGCGACGGCATTATCGACAGCGCAAAACGAGAGAACACCGGCCAAGAAGATGCAGATTTTTTTTCATGCGTATGCCACGCTCAATTGATCACGTAAAAGTAAGTTACAATTCCATGATGGCATCACCTCCATGCTCATTCTGTTTTACACCGGTTGAGGTGCAAAGCTTTTTCGCCGTTCCGCCAACTCATTCGTTATCTGAATCTCAGCTTGCTTGTTGATGCTGTAGAAGAAGAGGCAGACAACACACAAACCAAACGTGATTGCCGGGAAAATACTCATCGTCATCACGATGCCGTTCAATGCAGATTCGCTTTGGCCGCGTTAGGCACATAACCATACAACGAAAGCACAAATCCGGTGATCGCGCCGCCGAACCCGAGGCCCGCCTTCAATGCAAAAACGATCGCTGAAAAGACAATCCCTGTTGCGCGGCGCTTGTTCTTCCATTCCGAATAATCTGCGACGTCCGCCATCATCGCCCAGAGCAGCGGAATGGTAAAGCCGTAGACGAATTGCCGGGCCATCTCCATCCCGAAGATCAACGTCACCGCTGTCGGGGGGAGAAAACACAAAGAGCGCTGTGAAGAGCGTCGTTCCGGCAAGGCCTCCAATAAAAACATTTCTCTTGCCAAACTTCGTCGCCAATCCTTTTGAGAAGAAGATGCCGATAATCGTGGAACTCGTTCCCAGCACGTTGAACATGCCGAAGAGGCTGGCATAATTTTCGGCATGCATGTAATATCTAAAGTAGTAGAACACAACACTGCCGCGCATCGCCAGCGTGATGAAAAGAATCAGGGTCAGGACGAACATCACGATCCACGGCCCGTTTCGTGTCAGATCGCCGAAATGTTGTTTGATTGTTGCTTTCTGTGCGGGGTCGGGTTGGATGCGCTCTTTGGTTGTGGAGAACGTGATGAAGAAGAGGACGACGGCGAGCGAAGAAAAGATTCGCCATGGTGTAGCGATAACCCAGGGCGCTGTTTCCTCCTCCGAAGTAACTTACCATCGGCAGTGCTAATCCCTGGATGATGAGCTGCGCAAGCATTGCAAAGACGAAACGGTACGACGAGAGGCTCGTCCGCTCTCCCAAATCTCCGGTCATCACTCCGCTGAAGGCAGAGTACGGAAGGTTGTTCGCCGAATACACCATCATCAACACGATATACGTGATGTAGGCGTACACAAGTTTTCCGCCTGACGCTGAAATCGGGCGTGACGAACGCAAGAAATCCCATAATGCCGAACGGCACTGCGGTCCAAAGAATCCACGGGCGAAATTTTCCCCACCGCGTTTTCGTCCGGTCTGCAGCAACACCCATCATCGGGTCGAAGATCGCATCCCACACGCGCACAACGACTAGCAAAGTCCCTGCCGCTGCTGCGGTGATTCCGAACGTATCGGTGTAGAACGCAAGCTGAAACATCACCATGGTCTGGAAGATGAAGTTTGCAGCAGTATCGCCGAGAGCGTATCCGACTTTTTCTTTTACTGAGAGTTTTTCTGAAGTTGTCTGCACGAGGCTTTGGGGAGTAGATTGTAGGTTTGGGTTTTAGGTTATTGGGTCTTAGGTTTGAGTGGCTCTTTGTTTTTGAATTCTGTATTCTGAATTCTGTATTCTGCAATCCCTCCTCACACCACGTGCAACATCACCCTCGTCAGATCCTGATCGCGCGAAGAATTTCCTACCATGATCTCGAAGTCACCGGTTTCGACGACAAAATCCTTATCGATGTTCGTGAATGACAATTGTTCGGGCGAGATCGTGAAGGCGATTGTTTGTGATTCTCCCTGCTTTAAGCTGATCTTTTTGAACTCTTTCAGTTCTTTCACGGGACGGGTAACAGAACTCACGACATCGCGAATATAGACCTGAACGACTTCATCACCGGCGCGGGTTCCAGTATTTTTGACGTCGACGAAAACTTTTGTCGATTCATCAACCCGTATAACTGGCTTATCAAGGCGAATATTGGTGAAAGTAAACGATGTATAGCTCAATCCGTAACCGAATGGATAAAGAGCCGAGATATCATCGAAGAGGTAACCACGGCGCGAAGAAGGCTTGTGATTGTAGTAGCACGGTATATGTCCGACCGACCTTGGAATCGATATCGGCAGTTTTCCTCCGGGGTTGAAATCTCCAAAGAGGACGTCCGCTACTGCCGTTCCGGTTTCCTGTCCCAGATACCAGCATTCAACGATGGCAGGAACGTGTGCCGCAACATAGCCGATCGAATTCGGCCTGCCGTTGAAGATCAGG
Source organism: uncultured Bacteroidota bacterium (assembly GCA_963772165.1). Classification (GTDB taxonomy): domain Bacteria; phylum Bacteroidota; class Ignavibacteria; order UBA10030; family UBA8401; genus JAGVPT01. Next base: position 237,343 of record CAVYWA010000012.1, read on the forward strand.
GCGACAATCGGTTTGCCGGTTTCAACAACAGCCTTGACGAGTTCATTCTGCATTCCGAAAAGTTCAAGACTGGCTCTGTCCCCAAGATGAACGTTACTCCACGCTTCGCGGGAAGTCTGCTCGTTATCACCAAGAACCAAAATCACAGTGTCCGCTTTCCGGGCGGTGGCAACTGCTTGGGCAATAAGTTTTCGGTTTTCTTCAGGGTCCGGAAGCGTTACCGCATCTTCTTCCCAGGCGCCGCCAACGGTATTCTTACATCCCTCACTATAGAGCACGGTGACTTCGTTCCCCGTTTTTTCTTTAATGCCCTGCAGCACCGAAGTATAGTATTTCGGTTTCCCGCTGTAACCTCCCAATAGTTTTCTATCTCCGTTCGGACCGATCACCGCCAGCGTGCTGCCTCTCTTCTTCGGCAAAGGCAAAAGCTCCCCTTCATTTTTCAGGAGCGTGATCGTTTCATGTGCAGCGCGAAGGGCGATTTTTCTATTCTCTTCGATCATGCGGTTGTGCCGGCCGGCGTCCGGCGTCACGTACGGATCGTCGAATAAGCCGATCAGAAACTTATACTTCAACAATGCCGCAACCAGTTCATCAATCGCAGATTCTGCAACAAGCCCTTCCCGCACAAGCTTGTACAATATTAGGATAGCAATCAGGGTCGGGAAGTTCGATGTTGACCCCGGCATTGATGGAAAGTATGGCCGCTTCGGTTTTATTCGCCGCAACAGAATGGCTTACGCTATCCGCCTTCCCGTTCAACTCCGTGATCGCATAATAATCCGATACGACAAATCCCTCGAATCCCCACTCACCGCGCAGGACATCACGCAACAGCCAACGGTTTGCGTGCGAAGGAATTCCGTCAATTTCATTGTACGAGGCCATCACGCTCATCGCGTTTCCTTTCTTGATAACCTCTTTGAAACGGAAAGAGAAACGTATCCCGCAGCAACCTCTCGGAGAAATTTCCGGGACCGCAGTTGGATCCCGATTCAGGCTGTCCATGTGCTGCAAAATGTTTAAGTGTCGCGATAAGATGTTTTTTGTCGGTGAACGTGCCGTCGCCCTGAAATCCCTTCACGGCCGAGATCCCCATTTGCGAAACCAGGTAGGGATCTTCGCCAAAGGTTTCTTCCACACGTCCCCAGCGAGGATCGCGCGCTACATCAACGACAGGAGTCAACGCTTGATGAGCTCCCCGAGAGCGGGTCTCTTCAGCGATGGCGGAGTAAATTTTTTCGACAAGCTGGGGATTGAACGTTGAGGCCAGCCAATCGGTTGAGGATAACTCGTAGCATCTTTTGCAGCAAGGCCGTGAAGACATTCTTCGTGGAAAATTGCAGGGATACCGAGACGTGTCTCCTCGACAAAAAATTTTTGAAGATTGTTCGAGAGGTTCGCCATCTCCATTGCGTCTTGGCCGCCCCCCGTATCGCTTATTCTTCCGATCTGGCCGATGCCATCTTTGAGATAGAGACCCAATTTTTTTAGATTAAGCTTCCCCGCTTCATCGAAGAGGATCGTTTTCTTCTGACCCCAGATACACACCATCTGAGCAACTTTTTCTTCGAGCGTCATGCGCCCCAAGAGATCGGCAACTCGATCGTCGACGGAGAGTTTTGGATTCTTATAATCGAGCAGGTCTATTTGGTCTTCGGGTGCGGTGTGCGAAAGTTTTTCTATCATCGTCGATTACCGTGTGCACTAAAGCAGGATAAATACAAAACAAAATTAGGAGATGATGCGGCATGCAGATCTGTGGACGTGGGGCTCAGAGGACCTATCCGATCTTCAGTCTTGCCAATGAGAATATATGCTTCCCCAACGCCAATCGCATCAAAAAAGTCTTCAATCTCTCAAGGAAGAGTTGGAAACTTCACCCAACTCCTTCTTGAGACGACGATCCTATTCTATATTCAATGGGTTAAATAACTATTGAACCGTTTCAATAGTAAATAACAAGTACCAAAAAGGCAAGGAGAAAAAAAGATATTTCACAATATCATCTTTATTAAGAACGAAATGTGGCAATATCCGATTAGCCCTTTAAACTGAGAATTCTCAAATTATAGGATCCAGAGGAGAAAAAGCGTTTTTCGCCCATTTTCTTTATTGTCATTGTTGAGACAGACATCAGAACTACCAGTAATTATGGACACTTCCACGGATATGGCGGTCATAAATAGAACGAACCTCCGCCATCGTTTTTTCCGAGATAAGCGGTAAATCCGCAGCAACGGCATTCTGCTCCTCTTGGCTCCTCCGCTTTGCACCGGGAATCGCACATGTCACGGCCTGAAACATCAATATCCAACGAAGGGCAAATTGAGCAAGGCTCATGCCGGGAGGAGCAATCGCTTTAAGCTCGTCAACCGCCTGGAGGCTATTTTCAAAGTCTACCCCGGAGAATGTTTCGTCCCGGTCGAATTCCTCTCCATGTCGATTAAACTTCCGGTGGTCGTCCGGATGAAACGCAGAGTCGGCTTTAAATTTTCCGGTGAGGAGTCCCGATGCCAGGGGACGCGCGCCAATATTCCTACTTCTCTTTTCTTTGCCTGTTCAAAAAAAAGTTCGGCGGGGCGGTGACGGAACATGTTAAAAATTATCTGAACACTCTGAACTCCGGGATACTCAATAGCCTTCAACGCTTCTTCGACTTTCTCCACGCTTACACCATAGTAGCGGATCTTGCCGGCTTTCAGTAATTCGTCAAGCACGCCAAAAACTTCAGGCCTATAATACACTTCCGTTGGAGGGCAATGAAGCTGAAGCAAGTCGAGCGTATCGGTCTTCAGGTTCTTCAGACTTCGTTCGATGAACGAAGTTATATTCTGACGATTGTATCTTTCAGCGTTATGCGGGCTCAAACGTCGCCCTGCCTTCGTTGCAATAAAAAAATGTTCCTTTCGCTCTTGCCGCAAAGCAGCAAGCAGCCGCTCGCTCCGGCCGTCTCCATAAACGTCGGCAGTATCAAAAAAATTGACACCGAGATCGAGGGCCCGATGGAGAGCCTCCATGGACTCCTTGTCATCCACATCGCCCCATGTTCCTCCTATCGCCCAGGCACCGAAGCTAATTGCGGATACTTCCCAGCCTGTGCGTCCCAATTTTCTGTATATCATCGGTCATCTCTCTTATGAATATTCGTCACGTTTTGAAAACCTGAAAACAAATTGCCTTTCCATTGATGTTGGAAAAAGTTTGTTTATCATCCGGTGAAGTAGAGATACCCTCCGCGATCACAGCGACAACAAAAACCAAATTGCAACTTCCCGCCAGCTCCAGCTTGCCTGCGATTCGGTCCGATGCTCCTGTGTCGTCGTTCCGAAAGTGAGGTTGCTGAGCTTTTCGTAGTCGGGCGCTTCGGTCGCATAACTCACTCCAATCATCACCAGCGCAGAAACGATTGTGATCAGGATGCTGAAGTACTGGAAATTGATATTGTTGATAATCCAGAGGAACGAACCTTCCGCATATCCGCCCATCCCGAGCGTTACCGGAGTATCAACGAGCATGCGGAATAGGCCAAGAGCCAATCCTATAATCATGGCCCAGAGCAACCCTGCGCATTGAGGCGTTTCCAGAATACCCCAAAGAAGAACACCACGAAGATCGGGGGAGCGAGATAGCCCTGCACGGACTGGAGATAATTGTAGAGGCCCGGTGCCCCTTTCACCACCGGAATCCACGCCATAGCAATCAACACCATGATTATTGTGGCGATGCGGCCCATCCTAACGATCTCGTGCTGGCTCGCTTTCGGCCGTATTTTTGATAGATATCGACGGTAAAGAGGGTCGAGCAGGCGTTGAACACACCGGCGAGCGATCCCATCAACGCCGAAAGGAGACCGGCGACCACGATGCCCCGCAGACCTGTCGGGAGCAGGGTACTTCACCATCATAGGAAATGCCCCTTGTGACATCGCGGTCGACTTCCCCGTTGCAGGATCGTAGACCGCTTCCAGTCCCGGGACTTTTCCGCTCTTCGCAAGTGCGAAACAGATAAGACCCGGAATAATAAAGAGATAGACCGGAAAGAGTTTGAGCACTGCCGCAAAGATACTTCCACGGCGGGCGACTTGCTCGTTGGGAGCTCCGAGTGCGCGCTGAACAATGTACTGGTCGGTGCACCAATACCAAAGACCGATGACCGGAGCGCAGATCGCCATGCCGAGCCATGGGAATGCACCGTTAAAATACCACGCCTGTTTCACAAGATCGCCCGCAGCGTTTTTCTCTATCACCGGCGCCCAGGTGCTCTCGACGCCGGTAGGCGTCAGTGGTTTCCAGAGATTGAACATGTTCGATCCGCAGAGAGTCCTCAGCTCATTCCAGCCGCCGAGCTTGTTCAGCCCATAAAATGTCAGCAATGCGGACCCTCCGATCAACACCGTTACTTGGACTGCATCGTTGTACGCGACAGCCCGCATACCCCCGATCGCAGTGTAGAGACCCGTGAGGGCAATTACGATTACCGAACCGATCCAAAAAGCGTCGACAATGTGGCCGGCGATAGTGATCTGCATTTCCGGCAGCAGCGTGGCGAAGACAACTCCACCGGCAAAAATTCCGACGGCGATCTTGGCAAGGATGAACGTGATGATTGAGACGATGGACAAAACTTATCGCGAGCGGACGGAGAAACGCCGTTCAAGAAATTCGGGCATGGTAAAGACAAGTGAACGGGCGTAGAAAGGTACGAAGACCCAGGCGAGAACAAGAAGGCACCATGCGTGGAATTCGTAGTGTGCCATCGCAACGCCGTCTTTAGCTCCGGAACCCGCCAATCCGACAATGTGCTCGGAGCCGATGTTCGATGCAAAAATTGAGGCACCGATAATCCACCAGCTTAAATTGCGCCCCGCGAGAAAGTAGTCTGCAGCTTCATCTTTCCCTTTCCTCACAACCCACCACGCAACACTCAACAGGATAGCAAAATAGGCTCCGATCGCGAGCCAGTCTAGAGCTTGAAGTGAACCCATTGATTAACTCTCGTAGTTATTTTGTTGAGAACTGATAGATAGTGGTTTGATGATACATTTCGCCCGGCTTGAGGACTGCGGAAGGAAAATTCTGTTTGTTGGGCGAGTCCGGATAACATTGAGTTTCAAGGCAGAAGCCTGTCCTGAGCTGATAAGCAATTCCGTTTTTTCCATTCGCCGTTCCGTCAAGAAAATTGCCGGTGTAGAATTGAAGTCCGGGCTGATCGGTGAAGAGTGTCAGGACGCGCCCGGAAGTTGGCTCGTAGACCTCTGCGGCCTTGCGCAATTCTTCTTATAATCTCTCAACACCCAATTGTGGTCGTATCCTCCGGCGAAAAACAAGCTGTTCGAATTGGTCGCCGATCCGGGAGCCGATAGGGGTCAGTGTCCGAAAATCCATTGGTGTGTTTGCCACACTCACAATCTTACCCGTCGTGATGATCGTTTGCCGACGGGCGTAATACTGTCTGCGGCTATCATGAGTTGATGATTGAGAATCGTATTCGTCAGTGAGCCTGTCAGGTTGAAGTATGAATGATGCGTCGGGTTTAAGATTGTTGCCTTGTCGGTCTTCCCTTCGTAGCGAATCTCGAGGGCATTATCTTTTGTCAGAGTATACTTCACCGTGATGTTGACGGTGCCCGGGAATCCTTCCTCTCCGTCCCGGCTCGTGTAGGTCAGCTTCAGAGATGGCCCCTTCTTTTCTTCCAGAGGTTCGGCATTCCAGAGAACTCTGTTGAATCCTTTAAAGCCGCCATGAAGATGATTCTCGCCGTCGTTCACCGCAAGCCGATAATCTTTTCCTTCCAGCGAAAATTTCCCTTTGCCGATCCGATTGCCATATCGCCCGACAATCGCGCCGAAATAGGATTTGCCGTCGACGTATCCCTGAAGCGAATCATAGCCTAACACAACATCCGCAAGAACTCCTTTCCGATCTTTGACATAGAGATTTGTTACAATAGCCCCGTAATTGATAATCTCGGCCCGCATTCCTGCGTCATTTTTTAACAAATACTTGTAGACTTCGCGGCCATCACTGAGCTTTCCGAATAGAGTTTTTTCTATCATTGGAGTTTTCCTTGTGCTGAGAGAAGCCCTGTTACTATAGTGAGTAAAAAACATAACAAAATGACCAAATACCCTTTTGGGGGTTGACATCTATAGGAATTTTTTATCATATTGAATCGGTTCAATTGTTTTTGAACTGGTAATATCAGATTCCTTAGAATCATGCGCTTCGAATATTATGAATCTTTCTTCAAAGTGCAATAGCCAAAGAAAAAAAAGCCTGATTTAAACTGAAGCAGGAAACATTATACGAGACAAAAATTGACGCAAATGTAAATATGGACGGGACCAGAAACACGATGTTTTTTCTGAATCGACTTACATCAAACATAGAATTCAAAAGAAAGGATTGCAGCTATGAGACCCGAGCAATGGGAAACATTTAAGAGGGCTGCACGGCTCGAAAAATTAGACAAGGTGCCGATGGCCTTGATCATCGATAGCCCATGGATTCCCACCTACCTTGGTCTGAAGCACATGGACTATTTTCTCGACCCGGAAGTGTGGTTCCAATCGAACCTAAAAATCCACAAAGAATTCCATGACGTCATATTCGTTCCCTCATGGTGGATGGAGTACGGCATGGCCGCCGAGCCGTCAGCATTGGGCGCGAAGATAAAATTTTGGCAGGACAATACGCCGAGCGAATACCATACGCTCTATCATATAGAAGACATTGATAATTTTCCCGACTACGAGGTCGAGAGCGATGCGTTCATGGGGATGACGCTTCATCGCATTCGAAGTCAGAGACAGCGGATACTCGACACAGGCGAAATACTTCCCCTGGTCACTTCCCGCGGACCGCTGTGTACGGCGGGATTCGTCCGCAGCACAACCGACTTCATGATCGACATTGTTGAAAAACCTGAATGGGCTCACAAGCTGATCAATCTCTGTACCAACTTGATCATCGACTGGCTCAAAGCTCAGCACAAGGCAATGGGAAATACCGTCGAAGGAATTTTTATTCTGGACGACATCGTGGGGTTCATCAACGAGGAACACTATCAAGAATTCGCTCATCCATACCTGAAAAAGATTTGCGATGCCTTCCCTAAAGATTGGGTGAAAATTTATCACAACGACGCTGAAATAGGAGCTTGTCTCGACCACCTTCCTGATTGCGGTTTCAACGTCCTCAACTGGGGGAAACAAACCGATATCGCCGATGTGAAAGCGCGTGTCGGGGACAGAATGTGTCTGATGGGCAATGTAAATCCGTTGGAAGTCGGCGTGCGGGGAACGCCCGAGGAGGTCCGTGAAGCAACCCTCGACGTCCTCGAAAAAAGCGGCGGCCAAGGAATCATTCTTTCGGTCGGCGGAGGGACGAGTCCCGGAATGCCCCGCCAAAACATCCAGGCAATGCTGAAGGCGTTGGATGAATACAATGCTAAACGCTGAACATTTCAAAAAAAGGAAATTGAGATGCCGGACTATGCTTTCATGAATCAATGCCTGTACGAGGGAAAGGCAAAAGAAGTCGAACAGATGACGAAGGATGCCTTGGCCGAAGGGAGGACCGTGCAGGAGGTGTTAACGGAAGGACTCATCGCCGGGATGAGCGTTGTCGGCGAGGATTTCAAACATAATATTCTTTACGTCCCTGAAGTATTGATTGCCGCCCGCGCGATGAAAGCTGGGATGGCAGTCCTGAAGCCGCTGCTCAGCGCGAAGGATTCCGCGGTTCAGCCGGCCGGGCGTTCTTCTCATGGGAACCGTGCGGGGCGATTTCCATGACATCGGAAAAAATCTCGTTTGCATGATGGCGGAGGGGGCGGGCTTCACGGTCTACGATATCGGCGTTGACCAAAGCATCGAAAAATTTCTCGCGGCAGCGGAGCTGCATAAGCCGGATATTATCGGCATGAGCGCTCTGCTGACGACAACGATGGCATATATGAAAGTAGTCATCGACGGATTCCAGGAAAAAGGCCTCGGCAATATTAAGATGGCGATCGGCGGTGCGCCGATCAGCCAGATGTATGCGGATGAGATCGGAGCCGACGGCTACGGCGCGGACGCATCGAGCGCTGTCGACCTTTTCCTGAAGCTTGTCGGCAAGAAGAACGACACATAAAAATAATTGATCATCGCGTGCAGAACATTCACGGACAGTTCACCGTGGCTTTCTATCAAATACTCTATTGGCAGGATATTCCATCACAGGTGAAAGCCTGGGATGATTTCGATGAAGTAAAAATCGAATTGGGACTGAATTTGTCGCCCTCATCGACCAATCGGCGCAAACGCAAGGCTTGACCGGCACCGACGACTATCTCGCTCAGTGGAAATGGGGAGATGAACTGAAGCGAGCGGAGCGGCGCAGGAGGTCGCTGAAACAGTGAAGGAAGAGCTGGAAGCAGGGAACGCGGTGAGACCGTCAATGAATCCTCGACGCAACCTGCAACGATTATGTGCCGAGGTAGTAAATTATCGCGAATGAACTTTAACCATTCTATAATGAAAAAACTTCTCCACAAGGCTGTGCTCGAACGACGGCTCGTTTGCGATGGCGCAATGGGAACACAATTGATGCTCGCCGGCCTCGAACCGGGGGGTTGCGGCGAACTTTGGAATTTGACCCACAGAGAACGCATTCTCGAAATCCAGCGGCGTTATGTTCAGGCCGGCGCCGATTGCCTTATCACGAACACGTTCGGCGCAAGCAGAACAATGCTTGAACGGCACGGACAAGCCGACAAAGTGCACGCCATTAATCATGCCGGCGTTAGCATCGCCCGTGAGGCGTTTGGCGATACTGACGGATATGTGCTGGGCGACATCGGCCCGCTCGGGGCTATCCTTGAACCGTACGGGGATTTTCCGCAGGAGACCGCACAACGGTCTATGAAGAGCAAGCGCGTGCTCTGGTCGAAGCCGGAGCCGATGCGATCATCATCGAAACACAAACATCGCTGGAAGAACTTGGCCTCGCCATCGAAGCGGCACGAACGGCAGGAGCGCCATGCATCATCGCTTCGCTCGCGTACGACTTCTCTGCGGACAAAACTTTTTACGTGACAATGATGGGCGTGCTTCCCGATGAAGCGGCCCGGCAGTTGGAAGAAAAGGGGGCGCACATCGTCGCGCTGAATTGCGGAACGGGGATGGAGATGTCGGGAGCCGCTGCGGTCGTCGAGACATTACCGCAAAGTCATGCGCCTTGCCGACGATGGTGCAGCCAAACGCCGGGCTTCCTGTCCTCGAAAAGGGAAAAGCGGTCTACAAACAGCTCCCGGAAGATATGGCGAGTGGGGTCCCTCATGTTCTTCATGCAGGAGCGAATATTGTCGGCTCATGCTGCGGCAGCACGCCCGAGCACACACAGGCAATCCGCAGGATCGTCAACGAATTTAACCGAATACAGGACAGAAATTTTCGTAACTCCATCTGCCTGCGGACGGCCTCTTCCGATCGAATGATCGATAGATGAAAACACTTCAAGAGAAACCTATACCAGACGGACGACTTTCTCCTCGGCATCGAACTGGTATCGATCCGCGGTTCGATGGCGGAAAAGAGCGCTCTCCGGGCGCGGGCATTTGCAAGCCAACTGGCAGAATCTCCCTTCGTCGATTGGGTCTCGGTAACGGATAATGCCGGCGGCAATCCGCAGCTTGCGCCTCAGGCTCTCGGCAAACCGATCCTCTACGCCGGAAAAGAAGTCGTCATCCACCTCACCTGCAAGGATCTCAACCGCAACGGCCTGGAGAGCGCTGCGTGGCAGCTGCACAGCGAGGGATTTCACAACATCCTTGCCATGACCGGCGACTATCCGGTGTAGGGAAACGAAGGGATGCCGAAACCGGTGTTCGACATAGATTCGGTCGGTCTGATCTCGATGCTGAACAAGATGAACAACGGATTCGACGACCCCCGCAACAGCACGCGCAACGAAACGAACCTTTTCGGCAAAACGGAATTTTTCGTCGGCGCGGTGACCACAAATTTCAAACTGCGCGAAGGGGAAGTCGTTCCGCAATACCTGAAGCTCAGGAAAAAGGTCGAATGCGGCGCTCAATTCATCATCAATCAGGTCGGATACGATTCCAAAAAAATTCGTGAGCTCCGTCTGTACATGGACCGCAACGGTATGAAACCGGTGCCGCTGATCGGCAACGTCTACATCCTCAATCCGAAAGTCGCTCGGCTTTTTCACGACCATAAGATACCCGGCATCATCGTCACTCCCCAATTGCTGGAGCTGTGCCTGCATCATGGTCGATCAGCGGACAAAGGAAAAGCGTTTTTTTACGAGTTTGCCGCAAAACAAATCGCAGTCTATCGCCATCTCGGTTATCGCGGCGCTTACCTCGGAGGCGCATACGATTATCCTGCCATCGAGAGAATCATGGAGATCGAACGATCGTTTGGGCAGGATGATTGGATGCAATTCTACGGGGAAATCAGTTTCTCCAGGCCGGGCGAATATTACTTCTACGGCTCAGAATCTGCCTCGCACGACCGAAAGACCGGCAGCGCAAATCGCACCCACTGCGGCGGCGAAACATCGCCGGTCTGAATCTGATGTATCGCTTTTCCAAGTGGATTCACAGCCTCATGTTTACCCGCAAGAGTTTGCTCGGGAAATGGGGGGCCAAGGTTTGCGAGAATTCGAAAGATCCGGATCAGGGCCCTGGCGCTCTGCGAACGATGGAGCATTTGAGCAAAGCTGTTTTGTTCCGATGCAAGGACTGCGGCGATTGTTCTCTGCCGGACATCGCTTTTCTATGCCCGGAGTCGCAATGCGCAAAGAACCAGCGCAACGGTCCTTGCGGCGGAACTTTGGATGGACGCTGCGAAGTAGAGGGCTATGGTGATTGCATTTGGCTGCGTGCGTATGGACGTCTTCAGAGTGACGGAGTTGAAACCGAAACGATGTTGAACCATGCGCCCGTTATCCAGAACCAGGGATTGCGCGGAACTTCGTCATGGGCAAACTTCTGGCTTGGCCGAGACCATTCTCGCGAAAGTTTAAAGAACTAGAAGTCCGGTCGAAAACCTCGTGCGTGGAACTCTGCGAATCTCGTGCTTCTCCGTGTAGCAGCTATTTCACAGAGAATCATTGTTCACAGAAATGCCACAGAGTACTTAGGCGGATTCAGCGCCATCATCTTAAGAGTGATTCTAGTAATCAAAAGGACAACATCCGACCTCCCCTTAAAGGAGGCAGAGGGCATGTTTAACACGACTACTTACTCAGGTTGAATATGGAAACAAAGAAACTGCACATCATCGGCGACCTTATCAACAACGCATATGGACGGGCGCGTGCCGCGTTCAGCGAACGGAATCTGGAAGGCTACCAGCGTCTTGCTCGTTCCCAGTCCGACCTCGGCGTTGACTATCTAGACCTCAACATCGACGGAACCCAGCAGATCCAGGTAAGACCCGAAGAAATGTTGAGTTTCCTTCCGGACCTTGTGCCGGCAATCCAGGAGGTGAGTTCGGTGCCGCTCTGCATCGACAATCCCTCGATCGAATATCACAAAATCGCACTCAAGCATTACAATCGTTCCAAATCCGGCGCGCCAATACTTAATTCCGTCGCCGCATCCCGTGAACGATTGGAGGAGATGATTGACCTCGTCGTTCAGTATGATACCCTCGTCGTGGTGATGGCATCGGAACGGTTTGTTGACGGAGCGTCTGTCCAATGCCTGAACCCGCAGGATGTTTATGAGGCTGCAAAGTACTTTGTTGAACTCCTTGCGACGAAAGCCCGGCGAAGGAACGATCAGATCATCATCGATCCGGGCCTGGCACCCGTCGGCGCAGATACATACGGAATTGTCAACATCGGCCTGGATGCCATGCGTTTGATCCGCAAGGATAACGACCTCGGGGAGTTCATATCACGGTAGGATTGTCGAATTTTGCATGGGGTACACCGAAGCATATCCGCCATGACCTGGAGAAAGCGTACCTGACGATCGGAACCGAAGCCGGCCTTGACTTCGCAATCGCGAATCCCGAGAATACTGCCGCCCCTCTCCCCGCCGATCACAAGATGGTCGCGCTTCTTCGGCACGCGCTTGAGCAAGGAAGAGTTGGCGAAGGCGAAAGCAAAGAGACCGCCGGATTCCGGCAGGCAGAAGCGGTAATGGAAATCTGGAGCAATGCAGAATCCAGCGAATCAGAATAACAAGGATCACATTTCGATACCCCGAGCGAAGGACACGCGGAGAGTCTGGCTGCGCGTCGGCGCGCTCTTCGACGGCGAAAACGGCGGCCCCTCCACAACGCTCACATTGTCTATGACGCTGATTCCATTCTCTATGTTGCGGACGAAGAGAATCCGCCTCCCTCTAACATAAACTACTCCGGACAATCCGCCCGACCTCGACTTGCCGGAATTTACTCTCTTGCCCGGCCTCATCGAAGCGCATGCGCATCTTTTTCTCGAGGGAGGAGAACTAGATCCTGAAACGAGAGCGGCGTACTTAAGAAGTCTCATGCCAAAATGCTGGAGGCGGCAGGCAGGAGACTGGAGAGGATTGGTTCATTTGGGGGTTGTTGGGGTGCGCGATGCGGGGGACAAGATGGGTGTCGGGCTTTCGTTAAGCAAACTCTATTCGAGCGCTCAAAAACCGCTCATGCCCTACGTCGATAGCCCCGGCGCTGCGATCAATCACCGGGGAGAGTACGGCAGTTTCATGGCGGAGCCTGCGGAAGATTTCCGATCGCCGAGAGAATGTGTTCTCTCCAGGTTCAGCAACGGAGTCCGACAGAATAAAACTGATCGTTTCGGATGTGATCGATTTCAAAACCGGCGGCGTGTCAAGCCGGGAGCCTCAGATGACTGTCACTGAGATTGAGGAATTCGTCGCCGCTGCAAAAGAATTCAAGAAGCAGACATTTGCTCATGCCACCGGCGATAGCGGAATTGAAAATGCTATTGAAGGAGGAGGTCGATTCCGTCGAGCACGGATTTTTTATTCGCGACGATCAATTGGAGCGAATGCGGGACCGGCAGATCGCCTGGGTGCCGACTTTTTCTCCCGTTCAGAAACAAATCGACTTTGCCGGCCGGATGGGCTGGGATAAGAAAATAGTTTCAAACCTACGAAAGATTCTGCGATCAACATTCGTCGAGTTTGTTGAAGGCCCATGCGCTCGGAGTACCGATCATTGCGGGAAGCGATGCGGGGGCGATGGGAGTCCCGCATGGTTTCGGGTTGATCGATGAATTATGTTTGATGGAAAATGCAGGTCTTTCTTCTCTTGAGGTTCTTCGGTGCGCCACTGGAAACAGCAGTCACCGTCTCGGGTTCAAAGAAAATTTTGGACTCATTAAGCCCGGATACCTGAGCCGATTCATCCTTACCCGGCATTCGCCGTTGAAGGGCGTGGCAAATCTCCTGAAAGGAGAAGTACGTGATTTTTGATGGTGAGGTCTACGATGCAGCGAGCCCATCGATCCGCGAAGGCCTATGAACGCCACCATCATTCCAATAATCCAAAATTCCATCGTCAGTCGGTCACGGTGTTACAAATATTTCGCTGTCGGTAATTTTAAGTTCAACGCCCGCCCCCTTCGCCGCTTCCTGAAGCGCCGCTTGCAGCATCACCACCGGATCGCGGCTCACGTCGAGCCTTCTCATCAAGCCCTCCCCTTTTTTCGCGCCAACGGTAAGCGTAACTTTTAATCCTTTGCGCTTGCACGAAACGCGAACGTCATTTTCGATCTTCGTGTTCATCGGCTTGATGAACGCATCGATGTAGTGAACTCCAATGCCCGATTTGTCCGCTGTCGTGGGAGGTAATTTTTCTTTTGCCGCCTGGTTGAGGTCGCAGAGTTTTGTCATTGTTAATTCTTCCTATAGTGAAATAGATTTCGTGAGATGATACTATCAATTGATGTTGAACTCGATTTTTCTTGCTGCGCCAGCGCATAGTGGAGAACTTCGAACACCAGTCCCCATTTGTATTCGCGGCTCTCCGGACTGCAATAACATCCGGAAGGATTGTACTCCCGTTTCCAGTTCAGGACATCGTCCAACGGTTTTCCCAGAAGCGGTTTTTCTTTTTCGATCGCGCTCATGAGCTGCCGCGCATTCTCAAGATATTGGCACATAAGCGTATGCCCCGCATCGCCCGGCGCCGGCACACACTGCGCAGCCAGAACTTTATAATTCTCATCCGAGGAGCTGAGTTTGATATGATAGTCGAATTCGAGCGCATGTCCCATGTTCGAGCACGTCGTTCCTTCGTATCGGAAGCGAGCTTCGATGGAACGGTCTTCGAGAATGGTCAACTGCAGACGCTCCTCCGACCATTTGCGGAGGGCTCGCGAGTTGGTAAGGTATTTCACTGCCGGCTTCAGGGGAAAATCTTCTCCTGAATGACGGCGCCCTCCATTCTCCCCTCCCGATTGGAGCTTGCGAATATCCTCGATTTGCGGTATTGAATTTTTGTACGGCAATCGGCGGTACTGACACGATTGCAGCGAACAATTCTCACACGGAATCAGCGACGTAAGGCGTTTCACTCTTTCGATGTGCGGGGTAATTCCGAAAACAGCCAGCAGCGATTTTTTCGGCTTGAGCATGCCGGAGTCAAGCACACGGATTTTTTCCGGAAATTTCGCACCCTCATTCCGTTGGATGAGCTTAAGGAGTTTATGCTGATCCGATATTTCCCATCCGGGGTAGCCGGGACTGTAATGAGGAAGGATCGCTTTACGGTTCCGGTCCGCCCACTCACAAAAACGCGCTCCAACATTCGTTATCAAATTCTCAACCACTGCAGAACCGTAGACTTCCATAAAGAAGTATTCATCCGGTTTCTCTTCACTCCACAACTGCCGTGCTCTTTCCTCGCAATTTTTTCCGGCGCTGGCGGCGACGAGCATGACCTCGTTTGACTGGGCATCGCTCGAACATGGATTGAAGTCTCGGCGAGAAAAAATCAACTCCCTCGATTCGTATTCCTTCTGCCTGACAATTCCAGCGATTCGGCGCGGCGGGCGTAGACCCACGGTCTGCCGTTTTCAGCATACCATCTTCTCGTCGAATCGATCAGTTCTCTCACCCGCCCGCCGACTTCATGCCCGGGGGGATATCCCAGAAGGCGTTTGTACTCCGAATCCTGAACATCGACAAGCGGCGCAAAATCTATCAATGCATCCATATTCTCGAATGACATTTCTCTTATTCAGCTTCGTTCTTCGGAAAAGACGTTGAGCGGTCGATCGGATTGAACTGACATCCTTCGACAAAATAGTCGAAAAAATTCGGGTCGGTTTCCAGGCGGCAATGAATCACTTTTTTGACAAGGACTTCCAGTTCCATAGCGCTTTGAGCGCGACAACAATGCAATGCAGGCGCCTTCGATTGAGGCATTGCCCACCTGCAGTATTTTCGCTGAATCGATATTCGGTATCAGGCCGATCCTTTTGGATGATTCCACATCGAGGTGCCGGCCGAACCCTCCTGCCAGATAAAAAACATCCACGTCATCGAAACGAATTCCGTACTTATTGAACACAACATGGAGCCCTGCCGCATTCGCCCCTTTCGCCTGAGCAAGTTCGTTGATGTCGCTTTCGGTGAAACAGAATTTTTTCGCCTCCGGCAGAACTGAGAACGACTTCTTTCTCATCATGTTCGAATCGCCCAAGCCGGTTGACACGGCCTGTCCTGATCAATTCGCTGAGAAGGTCGATCAATCCCGACCCGCATATTCCTTCTGCCGGGACCGTCGCCGATCACATCACATGTAATCGTGCCATCGGGAGCGATCACAACCTTTTCAATCGCGCCGGGCAACCCGGGCATCCCGTTCGTAATTTTTCCTCCTTCAAATGCCGGCCCTGCAGGGCAGGAAGCGGCAAAGATCTTTTCTTTGTTGCCGAGAATGAGCTCGGTGTTCGTGCCGATATCCATAACGGCAACGAGCCGGGATTCGTTCGCCATGTCGATCGCCAGCATGCACGCCGCAGCATCCGCCCCAACGTGGCCGCTGATGATCGGCATCCCGTAAATGCGGGCTTTAGGGTTGATCGGAAGGAGAAGGCGTTTAGCATTTCCGGTCAGGCTGGTCGTTGTTCTCTCTCCCCTTTTTACTTCAAGCTCGGTTATTGATTGGTACGGATTCTGCCCGATGGAGTAGACATTCAAACGGAAAAAAATATCACGCATCGTCGAGTTACCGGCAACCACCATTTCGTAGATCGATTTTGGATCGACAGGAAAATCTTCGATCGCGTGACTCAGGTATCCCGCCAGTGTCCGCTGGAGAATTTTATTTGCATGTTCGGTATCGTAATGTATCCGCGACATGACATCCGACCCACCGAATCGTTGCGGGTTCTCAAACGAGGAATCCGCAACAACTTCCCCCGTTTCCAGGTTGAGCAGCCGAAGGACGATCGTCGTGGTTCCCAGGTCCAGCGCCAGGCCGTGAATCGGCCCATCGGTACGGTCGATCTCTTTCCCATCGAGAAAAACTTTGTCGCCCGAACGCGTAACGCACGGATCGATCGTTAATGTCTGGCTCTCGACAGGGAGATGAAAAGCATGCCCCTCGATTTTCATTTCACCGCGGCGCATCGTGTGGCAGCGGATGACGCCCGAATCCTTCACGATGTGAGCACGGCAGGAAAGCCGGAAATTTTCTTTGAGATGTTTTTCCTGCGGGGCTTTCGGCGAAAGCAAGTCCATTCCCTCAACAACCTCGACAAGACATTCCTTGCACTTTCCCTGTTTTATGCAGGAGGTCGGAACGTAGATGCCGAGCGATTCAGCGCACTCGAACAGGGATGGTCCCGGTACGATTTCCGCTCGTTGGTTGTTAAAATGTAATTCAACACTCATGCAGGCAGTTAAGGCTTCTCCGGCGAGGTTTAAATTCATCTAACGAAAGTTACGCCGAAGAATGCTGCGATGCAATAATGTTTTTTTAAGAGCATGTCCGGACATCTCGCGAGAACCTTTGGGAGGTTGCGCGGAGACATTGCGTCATTGATCATTGCTTGAATTTCATTTGAAATCTACGCCATTTCTTTCTATTTTGAATCAGCACAATGTTTCACAAGGACGAAAATGGACTATCTCAAATCGCTTTTCAAGGTTAAAAATAAGGTTGTTGTCATCACCGGCGGAAGCGGAATACTCGGCACTGAAATGGCCAGAGGGCTGCTGCGTGCCGGAGCCAAAGTTATCCTTCTCGCCCGCAATAAAGAAAACCTGAAAAAGAAAGTTGCTGTCCTGAAAAAAAGCGGCTCGGTCGTCATCGGCTTGCAGTGCGACGTTACAGTTGAAGAAAATCTCCGAAACGTCAACGATAACAATTTTGAAAAAGTTCGGCCATATCGACGTGCTGATCAACGCCGCAGGCGGAAACGTCGCAGGCGCGACGATCGGCCTTGACCAGAGTGTTTTCGATATCGAGATCTCGCAGTTCAACAAAGTAACCGACATCAACCTGAATGGCACGGTTCTCTCAACCCTCGTCTTTGGGAAATCGATTGCACAACAGCGAAAAGGGTCGATCATCAATCTTTCATCGATGGCATCGTACCGCGCAATTACCCGCGTGGTAGGCTATTCGGCGGCCAAGGCGGCGATCGATAATTTCACCCGCTGGATGGCAGTTGAGATGGCGCTGAAATTCGGAGACGGCATACGGGTGAACGCGATTGCCCCCGGATTCCTCCTCACGGATCAGAACCGGACACTCCTTACGAAGAAAGATGGTTCTCTGACCGAACGGGGGAAAACCATCATCAACATGACTCCGTTCAAAAGACTCGGAGAGCCGGATGAATTGATCGGTACGGTTTTATGGCTCGCGAGCGACGCATCAAAATTCGTCACCGGCACAATCATCGCAATCGACGGCGGATTCAGCGCTTTCAGCGGAGTGTAGGCAGAATAATTCGCTTACGGCGCTACGCACGAATCACTGCAAAGAACAATCCAGAATATTTGGGAATACATCAGAATGCCCTTCGAACAAACATGGAGATGGTTCGGCCCTAAGGATCCCGTCTCTCTCAAAGAAGCAAAGCAGGCCGGCGTTGTCGGCATCGTCACCGCTCTGCACGATATTCCCGTCGGCGAAGTCTGGCCGTCCGAGGCGATCTTAAAAAGAAAAGAGATCATAGAGGCAGAAGGGCTGCGTTGGTCCGTTGCGGAGAGTGTTCCGGTACATGAGAATATCAAAAAACGAACGGGGGATTATCGCCAACTCATCGACAATTATAAGGAGTCGATACGAAACCTCGGCCGGTGCGGCATCAGAACAATTTGCTATAATTTCATGCCGGTCCTCGACTGGTCCCGCACCGACCTCCATGTGATATTCCGAGACGGTTCTATCACGACAAAGTTTGAGATGCGGGCTTTCGCTGCCTTTGACCTCTTCATTCTGAAAAGACACGATGCCGAGAAGAGCTACACCGACAAACAAATCGCCAGGGCCAAAGAATTTTTTGAAGCGCTGGGCGAAACTCAGAAGGAAGAATTGAAGCGGACGGTGCTCCTCGGCCTCCCTGGGTCGCTGCAAGCGTACACACTTGAAGAATTCCGTTCTGCTGATCGGTGAATACGAAAATATAGCGAGAGAACGAACTTCGAGAGAACCTGCTTTCATTCATCAAAGAAATTATTCCGGCAGCCGATGAGTCCGGAGTCTTGATGGCGATCCATCCCGACGATCCGCCATGGTCGCTCCTCGGCCTTCCAAGGGTGGTGCGAAATGAAATAGATATCGAAGCAATTCTCGGCGTATCCGATTCTCCGGCGAATGGATTAACGTTATGCACCGGATCATTCGGCGCCGGTTATGACAACGACCTTGTCGCGATGGCCAAACGATTTGCAGAACGAATCAACTTCGTTCACCTGCGCAATGTCGTAAGAAATGCTGATGGGGATTTTCTTGAAGAGAACCACCTCGAAGGGGACATCGATATCTACGGCGTCATGAAGGCGCTCCTTATCGAACAAAAACGACGTGCCGATCTGGGAATGGCGAACAAGCAAATGCCGATGCGCCCCGACCATGGACATCTCATGCTCCCCGATCAGCACAAAGAAGGTATTTACCCCGGGTACTCGCTTTTGGGGAGAATGAGAGCCCTTGCGGAATTGCGCGGCATGGAGTTAGGCATCGTGCGCTCGATGGGTTTATAGACGCGACAGGAAAATGCCGAAGTCAAAAAAAATCCGTTGTGTTATTTGGCCTTGTTGTTCATTGTGATTGATTGCTGGTTGCCGTCGTATATCATGGACACATCCGTTGCCGATTAGAAATTGTGCCCAGAAGGCTTTCCGCCGGCTATCCAGACGATTTCAAATGTTCTCCTCTCCAGCATTCCCGGGAACCCGCCCTGCCGTTCTCCGATTCTCAGAACATAGTCCTTCTCATTATAGCTCAACGCGACTATGGAAAACTTCCCCTTCTCATCATTGTAAAAGAGAGTAACATTGTAAAGCCGCTTCTGGTATGGCACCATAGCTCAAACCGATCCCTTTCTCTCTGGCACTGCCTCCCATTTTTATTGCCTTGACTATACAGCCAAATGAGTGTACCTTTTTGCAGGCAAGTGCAGCAAAAATCAAGGGGTGGAGTATGGTGTGGTTGGGCCGCAATATTGAGAAACCCTCGGATTCGCGAATGCGAAGACGTGGGTTTTTGCGTTTTAGAGGGGATCTGGTGCGGGCAAAGTAAGTGCTTATCGTACAGTGTACGTCGTGCCAGGTACCGATCTATGCCGTACGTCATTCACAACTCATGTGAAGGAGGAATCACGATGAGCAAAAATGAACGTATCCTTGCCGAGGTTGAAGCGGCAAGAGAATTAGCTACCAATATCCTCGAGCGCATCAGCGATGCATTTGTTGCTCTGGACGTAAACTGGCGCTGTACTTATATGAATGAAAAAGCCGCGCAGATTTTTGGACGGCAGCGCGAAGAGTTGATCGGTAAACAACTCTGGACCGAATTGCCTGAAAGTATCGACCGACCGCTTTACAAAGCATGCCACAAAGCAGCCGAAACCCAGCAAGTTATCCTTTTCGAAGAATACTTCGCTTCCTCCGATTGTTGGTTTGAAAATCGAATTCATCCATCGAAAGACGGTCTTTCGATTTTTTTCCGGGACATCACGGAACGGAAGGAGGCTGAAGAGGCCCTTCGGAAAAGTGAACACCGGTTTCAAACGCTTGCAGAAGTGTCTCCTGCTGGAATTTTCCAGACAGATTCGGAAGGATTGACGACCTATGTGAACCCGAGATGGTGCCAAATATCGGGGATGTCGAAAGAGGAGGCATTGGGAACCGGATGGCTAAGCGCGGTTCATAGCGAGGACAAAGATACATTAAGCAATGGCTGGGAAAGAGCAACAGGGGTTCACGAATCTTCTACGGCAGAATATCGCTTCGTCCGCAAGGATGGAACAATTGCATGGGTCATCGGGCAGGCAATTCCGGAAAGAAATTCTGAAAACAAATTACTCGGTTACATCGGAACTATTACTGATATCACCGATCGCAAACAGACGGAAGACGAACTAAAAGATAGTGAAGCTCGCTATCGTTATTTGTTTGAGCAAAATCCCGCACCCATGTTGATTTACGAATTAGGCAGTCTCAGCATGCTTGCCGTAAACGATGCTTTTGTCGCACACTATGGTTACAGCAAAACAGAAGCATTGGCCCTTCACCTTACCGACCTCTACCCTCTTTCTGAAAAAAAAGCTATCGCCGACCTTACAAAGAAATTACATGGGCACGCTTATGTGGGAGAATGGCATCATCTGAAAAAAGACGGCACCCTTATCGCGATAGAAGCCCGGTCGCACGAATTTTCTTTTGAAGGACGTAATTCCCGTATCGCTGTCATCATCGACGTTACCGAACGCAGACAAGTTGAAGAAGCTCTTCAAAAGAGCGAGGAGCTGTACCGGACTCTTTTTGAGAACACCGGAACGGCGACCGTCATGATCGAAGAGAATACGATCATCAGTCTTGCCAACGCAGAATTTGAGAGGCTTTCGCAATACTCAAAACAGGAAATCGAAGGAAAGAAAAGCTGGGCAGATTTTGTCTTCAAGGAAGATCTTGACCGGATGCGGGAACAGTATTTTCGAAGAAGGGAAAAACGGGCCACCGCGTTGACCCAGTATGAATTCAGGTTTGTCCCCAGAGATGGGAACATCCGTACTATTTTACTTACCATCGATGTGATACCGGGGACGAAAAGGAGCGCGGCTTCGTTGTTGGATATTACCAAGCGCAAATTAACGGACGAAGCGCTCCGGGAAAGCGAGCGACAGATTTCTTTGATTTACGATACGGTCGGAGACATCATATTCAACGTGAAAGTGGAAAAGGAGGGAAGTTATTCCTTTACGTCTGTCAACCGATGTTTTCTTTCGACCACCGGGCTGCAAGCCAGTCAAATAATCGGAAGGCGCGTACAGGATATTATTCCGGAACCATCGCTATCGCTGGCGCTGGAAAAGTATTCGGAATCAATCCGAACGAAAAAAATCGTGCGATGGGAAGAAATTTCAGAATATCCGACGGGACGGCTGATCGGGGAAGTGAGCATCGCGCCTGTGTTTGACGATGCCAGCAATTGTGTCGGCTTGGTCGGCTCAGTGCATGACATCACCGAGCACAAACGGATTGAAGGGGCATTACGTCAAAGTGAACAGCGCTATAAGCAACTTCTCGAATCCATTACCGATTATACCTATTCCGTTGAGATTTGCGGCGGCCGTCCTGTGAATACAATTCACGGGTTTGGGTGCGAAAGGGTTACGGGGTACACACCGTCCGATTACTCAGCCAACCCACAGCTCTGGCTCCAAATGGTGCATCCCGACGATCGGAATATTGTCGAGCATTACGCCGACCCCCTCTGTGAAGGAAAAGAAATTCCGGCTCTCGAACATCGTATCGTTCACAAAGACGGCTCGATCATCTGGGTCAGAAATACCTATGTCTTGAAGCGTGATGCGGATGGAAAGGTCGTTGGATACGACGGACTGATCTCCGATATCACGGAACGTAAACAGGCCGAAGAAGAAATTCATCGACTGAATGCCGAGCTTGAAGAGCGTGTGATCAAACGTACCGCCCAGCTTGAGGCTGCAAACAAAGAACTGGAAGCGTTTTCGTATTCCGTCTCTCACGATTTACGTGCACCGTTGCGGCATGCCAGCGGATATGTCGACCTCCTCTTAAAGCGAAACAAAGCCGACCTCTCCGAAAAAGGTCAGCATTATCTCAACGCTATCGCCGATTCGGTCCATCAGATGGGCATGCTTATTGACGAGTTGCTGCAATTCTCCAGAACCGGACGGACCGAGATGCGCCAGTCGAATTCGGATATGAATAAGATAGTTCAAGAAGCATTGGAATCTTTGCATCCGGAAACTACTCCCCGCAAGGTAGAATGGATCATCGGCGAATTACCTTCTGTGTTTTGCGATAAGGCGATGCTGAAATTAGTATGGGTGAATCTGCTCAGTAACGCCTTCAAGTTCACTCGCACGAGAGAAAGTGCCAGGATAGAAATTGGGGCCCGCGAAGAGAATACGGAGTTTGTGTTTTTTGTACGCGATAATGGAGTAGGATTTGATATGCAGTATGCACATAAACTGTTTGGAGTGTTCCAGCGTCTCCATTCCATGGAAGAATTCGAAGGAACCGGCATTGGACTTGCCAATGTCCGCCGCATCATCTCGCGGCATGAAGGGCGTACATGGGCTGAAGCCGAGCCGGATAAAGGAGCAACATTCTATTTCACATTGCCAAACTATAAAAAAGGGAAGTCATGAACGATCTAAGAACAATTCTCCTCGCCGAAGACAATCCAAAGGATGTCGAATTAACTCTTGAAGCTCTTTCAGAACATAACCTGGCCAACCACGTTGTCGTCGCAAAAGACGGTGTTGAGGCAATGGAATACCTCCGCTGCGAAGGGAAGTTCAAACTCCGTCGACCGGGAAATCCTGCGGTCGTGTTGCTGGACATCAAAATGCCCCGCATGGACGGCATCGAAGTCCTTCAAGCCATTCGAAATGATCCTGCACTAAAGATGCTGCCGGTTGTTATGCTGACCTCCTCCCGTGAAGAGCCGGATCTAAAAAGATCGTATGAGATGGGAGCTAATGCGTACGTGGTAAAGCCGGTAGATTTCCAGGATTTTATCGTAGCGGTAAAACAGGTTGGCGTGTTTTGGGCGGTTATAAACGAACTTCCGCCGGAGAGGACGTAAATCTATGAAACATAAAATTGCTCGAAAAACACCGTTAAAAGTCTTGTACCTTGAGGACTCGCCTCACGACGTTGAAATCATACGTGAGTTACTCAAAGATGCAGGATATGATCTCAGTATGGATTGCGCTGACAAGAAAAAAGAATATACCTCTTTGCTTAGCGAACGTACATACGATATCATTCTCAGCGATTTCACGTTGCCCGGATTCAATGCATTTGGGGCATTGGACCTAGCGAAAAAAATCTGCCCGGAAGTTCCCTTTATTTGCGTCTCCGGATCGATCGGAGAAGAGACTGCCATTGAACTTATCAAGCAAGGAGCTGTTGACTACGTTTTAAAGGATCGCATGGTCAGACTTCCTTTAGGTATCAAACGCGCACTTGATGAAGCAAAAGAAAGAAAATCAAGACGGCAGGCAGAAGAAGCATTGCGCGAAAGCGAAGAACGGTACCGCCTCCTTTTCAACTCCAGTATGGATGGTATTCTCCTCACATCTCCGACCGGTGAAATCTTTTCTGCAAATCCTGCCATGTGCAACATGGTCCACCGTTCGGAGGAAGAAATCTGTTTGCTCGGTCGTAACGGTGTTGTCGATGCCTCCGATCCACGGTTAGCTCCTGCACTTGAAAAACGTTTAAAAACCGGAAGGTTTAGCGGCGAACTTACCCTCCTGCACAAAGACGGCTCAAAATTTCCAGCCGAAGTCTCCACCGTGCTCTTTAAAGATAAGAAAGGCACCGATCACACAAGCATGATCATTCGAGACATCACCGAGCGAAAGCGGGCGGAGGAGGAACTGATAAAGAATGAGGCCTTGCTGAGTACGGCCGTAGAGAACCTTCCGTTAATATTTTACATCATTGATCCCAATGGAACGTTCAAACTCTCCATCGGTGCCGGACTGAAGGGGCTTGGGCTCAGGCCGAATCAGGTGGTGGGCCAGTCTGTTTTCGAGGTCTACAAAGATTTTCCAGTCATTACTGATTCCATTAAAAAATCGCTCGCCGGTGAAGTTGTAGAATTTGAATCGTCTGTGGCAGAATTGTTTTTCGCCAATTTTTTGGTTCCTTTTTCATCCGTAAAGGGGATCTTTGCAGGAGTTGTCGGAGTGGCTCTTGATATCACCGAGCGCAAGCAGTCACAAGAGGCACTCAGGGAAAGCGAGCGCCAGCTCTCCTCTATCTACAATACCGTGGGGGATACCATTTTTCAATTGGCGGTAGAATCCGATGAGAAGTATCGTTTTGTTTCGGTCAACCAGGCATTCTGCAATGTTACCGGATTGACAGAAAAAATGGTCGTCGGAAAACTGGTAAACGAAGTTATTCCCGAACCTTCCCTTTCAATGGTACTCGGAAAATATAAGACGGCAATTGAAGAGAATTCAATCATCCGATGGGAAGAGACTTCTGATTACCCAGCCGGACGACTCACAGGTGATGTAAGTATTGCTCCCGTTGTCGACGACAAAGGGCGCTGCACCCATCTCGTCGGTTCAGTCCATGACATCACCGAGCGCAAGCAGGCGGAAGAGAAGATTGTAAAACTCAGCCGCATGTACAGGTTGCTGAGTAATATCAACCAGGCAATCGTTCGTATTCACGATCCGCAGGAATTGTTCAGCGAAGTCTGTAGAATTCCCGTTGAAGCGGGCAACTTCCGGATGGCATGGCTCGGCATGGTCAATCCGGAGACTCAAAAAGTTGACATCGTCGCTTCCGCAGGGTCGTCAAATGACTATCTCAGTAAAATCAATATTGATTTAAAAGATAATAAGCGAGGCCAGGGACCGACAGGAATGGCCATCAAATCAGGCACTCATGCAATCTCGAACGACATCGAGCATGATGATACCTTGCTTCCATGGCGAGAAGATGCCGCAAGACTCGGCTATCGTTCATCGGCCGCGTTTCCAATAAAGGTTTCCGGAAAAATATGGGGAGCTTTCACTCTTTATTCAAGCGAATCTGGATTCTTTACTACGGATGAGATCAAGCTGCTTGATGAATTGGCGATGGATATCTCCTTTGCGATCGAATTCATCCAGCAGGAATCCGAGCGTAAGCGGGCGGAAGAAAAGGCGAATCATCTTGCTGCTATCGTTCAATCATCTGAAGATGCCATCATCGGAAAAAATTTGGATGGAATGATCACGAGTTGGAATAAGGGCGCGGGGAAGATCTATGGGTATACCGAAAGCGAAGTGATCGGCAAATCCATATCGATCTTGATTCCGCCCGGTAACGAAGACGAGATGCCGGGGATTCTTGACAGGCTCAAGTCGGGCGAATATATCGAACATTATGAAACAGTGCGGCGCACAAAAGATGGCCGAGAAATTCGAATGTCGCTTACGATTTCGCCCATCCGGGACGCTGAAGGGAAGATCATTGCTGCATCGACAATCGGACGCGATATCACCGAACACAAGCAGGCAGAAGAAAAACTAAGAAAGAGTGAAGAAAAATACCGCAGTATATTTGAAAATGTGCAAGATATCTACTACGAAGTCTCGCTCGATGGAACACTTCTCGAAGTCAGTCCCTCCATCGAAATCATGACGAAGGGACAATACCATCGCGATGATCTCGTCGGAAAGTCGATGGACGATTTCTATTCTGTTGCCGGAGGACGGCAAGCGTTCCTCGCACTACTACGGGAACGAAGGGATGTTACAGACCATGAGATCATGCTTAAGAACCGCGATGGTTCATATGTGACGTGTTCCATTTCTGCGAAGGTATTCTTCGATGGACAGGGTGCACCGTTGAAGATTGTCGGCAGTATGCGCGACATCACCGAGCGCAAGAAGGCGGAAGAGGCATTAGGCGATAGCGAGGAGCGTTACCGCGCACTGGTGACATTTTCACCCGATCCACTCTACGTCCACGTCGATGGCCGCGTCACGCTCGTGAATCCTGCCATGTGCAAACTGCTCGGCGCCGACGATCCATCGCAGCTGATTGGGAAGCAGGTGTTGGAGATCGTACATCCTGAATACCACGAAATAGTACAGGAACGCTGGAAGACGGTGTTTGGCGGTCGGCCGGCGCCGCTTCTCGAGGAAAAGTTCATTCGCATCGACGGCACTGCCGTCGACGTGGAAGTCAATGCAGTCGCTGTCGATTGGAAAGGATCAAAAGGAGTGCAGGTGATTGCTCGCGATATCACCGAGCGCAAGCAGGCAGAGGATGCGATTCGGGAGTCTGAAGAAAGATTTCGCATGGTGTTCGAGAATGTGTTTGACGGCATCAGCATTTACAGCGAAGATCCCGACCCCTCTAAAAGAAGACTCGTCGAGTGTAATGAACGGTACGCCACCATGGCGGGCCGAAGTCGCGAGGAACTGCTCCAATTCGGAAACACGCTAAGACTCCAGAAAACGCATGAAGACGCAGCAAATGACAATCGTTTAAAATCCCTTACGCGGGGAACGGCATATCAGGGCTCTTTCTCATGGATTCGACCCGATGGAAAAGAGAATAGTATTGAGTATGTCGGCGTGCCGATTATGTGGAGGGGAAAGCCACACTCGATTGGCATTGATCGAGATATCACGGAACGTGAAAGAACGGAAAAACAGGTCCGCCTTCTTGCCCACACAATAAAAAGCATCGGTGAATGTGTAAGCATCACCGACATGAATGACAATATCCTCTTTGTCAACGATGCGTTTCTGGCCACGTATCGATATGCCGAGCATGAAATCCTAGGAAAGAACATCTCCATCCTTCGATCGCCAAACAATGCTCCTGACCTTATCGGGGCAATTTACCGCACCGCAAGGAATGAGGGCTGGCACGGGGAAATGTTGAATCGTGCAAAGGACGGTCGCGAATTTCCCATTTCGCTTTCCACCTCTATTGTTCGAGACGATAATGGAAAAGCAGTAGCCCTTGTAGGTGTTGCCTCCGATATCACCGAGCGCAAACGGGCGGAAGAAGCACTGACGTATGAGCGCAACTTGCTCAGAGCGCTGATGGACAATATACCGGACCATGTCTATTTCAAAGACAACGACTCCCGCTTTCTGAGAATCAGCAAGTCCCAGGCGAGCATATTCGGAATTGACGATCCCTCGCAGGCTATCGGTAAAACAGATTTTGATTTCTTTGCCGAGGAACATGCACGTTCGGCGTTTGAGGCCGAGCAAAAGATCGTGAAATCCGGAATTGCCATCGTCGATTTGGAAGAAAAAGAATCGTGGCCCGACGGCCGGCAAACGTGGGCGTCAACCACGAAGGTCCCTTTCCGGAACGTGCAAGGCGAAATCATCGGGACATTCGGCATTTCCAGAGATATCACCGAACGTAAACACGCGGAAGAGGAACGGCAGCGTTTGATAACTGCTTTTGAGCAGACTGCGGAAGCCATTCTTGTCACGGATCCTCGAGGCATCATTCGATACGTCAACCCCGCATTCGAACGAATCACCGGGTTTACTCGCGAAGAAGCCATCGGCCAGAATCCGCGCATCATGAATAGCGGGCGACAGAATGCCGGGTTTTACAACGAGCTTTGGAAAGCGATTTCCACGGGCAGGAAATGGAGGGGGAGGTTCATCAACAAAAAGAAGGATGGAACATTGTTCACGGATGAGACCTCCATCTCACCCGTCCTCAATGAGCAGGGGGAAATCATGAATTACGTTGGAGTGAAGCGCGACATAACCGGGGAGCTATCCCTGCAAACACAGTTAGCTCAAGCTCAAAAACTTGAAAGCATCGGAACTCTCGCCAGCGGCATCGCCCACGACTTTAATAATATTCTCGGCATCATTTTGGGTCATACGAGTCTTCTGGAACGTCTGCGGGAAGATTCGCACATGCATTCAGAGAGTGTCGCGGCAATTATGAAGGCAACGCAGCGCGGCACTTCGTTAGTCAAACAGCTCATGCTCTTTGCACGGAAAACGGAACCTCTCTTAGAACCCGTTAAGGTCAACAATATCATCGGAGAAATTACCAAACTTCTGCAAAGGACATTCCCCAAGACTATCACCATCTCGGCGTCTCTCCAGCAAGATTTACCCGAGATTGTTGCCGATTCCAGCCAGATTCATCAAGTGTTGTTGAATCTTCTTGTGAACGCGCGAGACGCGATGCCACATAGCGGAACGATTTCAATCACAACCGGGACTGTCGAAGGTGAAATTGTCAGCTCACGATTCCCAAAAGCAACTGCCCGGCAGTATGTCAAGGTTGAAGTCGCCGATACCGGAATCGGAATGGACGAAGCAACGCGTCAGAGAATTTTTGAACCGTTCTTTACAACAAAAGGTCCCGGAAAAGGAACCGGCTTAGGTCTCGCGGTGGTGTTTGGTATCGTTGAATATCACAACGGCTTCATTGATGTCCGGACCGCCCTCGGCGAGGGAACGAGTTTCACCGTGTATCTTCCGATACCGGAGTTCATAGGACATGAAACCCAAGCAGCCGGAAAGGTCCTTGTGGATATACCGGGCGGGACAGAAACTATTCTGTTCATCGAGGACGAAGAAGCCCTGAGGAGTCTTGCAAAAGGCATTCTTGTTTCGAAGGGCTACACGGTATTAACCGCAGAAGACGGCATGGAGGGAGTTGAAATGTACCGGAGCCATCAAAAAGAGATTGCCGTTGTTGTCTCCGACATAGGGCTTCCCATCCTTGGCGGCCAGGACGTCTTCAGGAAAATTCGAGCGATCAACCCGGAGGCAAAGGTAATCTTTGCAAGCGGTTTTTTCGATCCGGACACGAAGACCGACATGTACAAAGCCGGACTCAAAGATTTCATCCAGAAGCCGTACATGCAAGATGAAGTTTTGCAGAAGATTCGCGCGGCAATCGACTCAAAATGATAAGGGGAGGAGGTATCCATCACAATGGAACATGCAAAGACGAATACGACCGCTCAGCTTCCGTCGCAAAAAATACTCGTCATCGACGACGAAGATGACTACCGCTCGATGATAGCGGTTACGCTTACGATGATGGGCTATCACGTCATCGAGGCAAGCAACGGGCTGAATGGACTGGCAGCAGTAAAGGCGCATCATCCGGATCTGGTCCTCTGCGACATCAATATGCCGGAAATGGATGGCTACACGCTGCTTGGCACGTTAAAAGAGGATCCTGAATGTGCCGCGATCCCGTTTATTTTTTTGACGGGTAATACGGCAAAAACCGAAATGCGCCAGGGGATGCAGCTTGGCGCTGACGATTATCTGACAAAGCCATTCACATCCGACGAGCTTATCACTGCAATAAAGACGAGGCTCGTGAGAAAAAAATCTTTGCAAGAATATTATGAAAACCAATTTGAGGATATCAAGACAAGTATTGTGAGGTCGCTTCCCCATGAATTTCGCACCCCTTTGCATGCGATACTCGGGTATGCTCAAATCTTGCAGGAGGAAACAGACCTGCCTCTCGGCGAAGTGAAAGAAATCGGTGCAATGCTGCACAAATCTGCGCAACGGCTTCATCACTTACTGGAAAACCTGATTCTGCTTGGAGAGCTGCAGTTTCTTATGAACGATCAAAAAGCAATCACAACGTTGCGGATGGAGGCAATAACATCGCTGCGCGAAGTTATCAGGTCGGCGACAAAGGAAGAAGCGGGCGCTCAGAAGCGAAGTGATTCGATAGACATCCAAGTCAAAGATTCTGTCGTTCAAATATCTTCGACGCACCTGACAAAGATCATCGAAGAGATAACGAACAATGCATTAAAATTCTCACAGCCCGGAACGAAAATCCATATTACAACTGAGGATAACGAAACGGAAGTACTGATCGTCATAAAAGATGAAGGCCGTGGGATGTCTCGGGAACAGCTCGGTAAAATTACTGCATTCCAACAATTTGAGCGCCGCCATTACGAGCAGCAGGGAGCGGGCCTCGGATTGGCAATTGCAAAAACACTTACAGAGCTCTATGGAGGAAGCCTCATGATCGAAAGCGCAGAGAAGATCGGGACGACGGTAAAGATAAAGTTATTGAAAGCAATGAATGACCAGCCCCCTGTTGGTGTGCCAACACGACGGTAAGTTTTTTCATCATCAAGCATTGGCTCCTCGATATTTCAACGTTGCGAAATCTCGGTTGGCAGAAAGCTAACTCTTTGAGATTATAGAAAATCGATGTCGGCTGGTAGGAAGCCGCAAGGGAGCATGAAGCGGGTGCCAAACAACGTTTTTTCCGCCGGAGAGGCCTCTTGTTTCTTGCACTTCAAGGCCAAAGGAGGATCTGCTTTTTGGCATAGTAAATGAACCATAAAAGCTTACACTGTTTCTTTGGATAAGGAAAGGGGGAACTTAGTGAGTTTTTCATTCCACGGGCAAGAATGGCTAACCACTGGGAGTGGAGAAATATGAACAGTAGAAGATTATTAGCCAGAAAGCTTCAAAGTAAGAGTTCAACGTGATTAATATTGCCCGGTTAACGTGTCCAACCATGCGGAGTCCCAGATGAAACCTCGTCCCGTTCCTTATTCAGCCTTGGTCGTCGATGATTCGGCCCACAGCCGCATACTCCTTTTGAGGCTTCTTCAGCGCGGCGGATTATCACAAGTTGAATTAGCTGTCAACGGCGCCGATGGTATTCGACGGTATAAAGCATCGAAGCCGGATATGGTCTTCCTTGACGCCATTATGCCGGAGATGGACGGCCTGACGGCGCTTCGGGAAATAAAGCAAATCGATCCTGAAGCCATCGTTATCATGACCACATCATTATCGGAAAAGGAAAAAGTCTTACAATTCAAGGACGCCGGCGCGAATTACTATTTACTCAAGCCATTCGAAAACGAAAAATTCGATCAGACACTCGTGAAAGTCCTTGCGCTCCTTGCCCAACGCATGAAGAAGGAATAACGCATGGAATGCCCGAAGTGCAAAGCCAATAACGAAGCAACGAAACGATTCTGCACCATGTGCGGAACTCCATTTGGCGCGCTGTGCAAGCGATGCGGAAAAATGGGTAAAACAGAGGACAGGTACTGCGGCGATTGTGGAGCCGCTCTTCATGCATCGCCCAATGAGCATTTATTTTCCCATCCTGCCGAGGCTGGTGCGGTCAAACAATACGCACCAAACGAAATTGAGGATCTTCTTTCCCTCCGCAAAATAGCCCGGCAAGAAGAAGCCGCTTCTGAAAGAGTAACTCAAGACGATATTGATTCAATCTTCCGTTGACGGTCATTCATATGACATTAGAAGATCAACAATTTCTCAAAGCTCTTGTCGACCGGCACATCGTGAACCGCGAGCTGGTGAATCTCAAAGGAGCTGCTTTCGAAACCATCGCGCGTGAAAAGGGGGTCGCACGTGCCCTTACGGCAGTCTTCAATCTTTCAGAGAATGTCATCGCGGATACCCTCGCCGATGTATTCAAGTTCGCACGAATGCCGATTGCGAATGAGATCGAGACGGCTCCGGAACAGATACTCACCGAAGAAGAGATCCTGCGTTTTCGCATTCTTCCGGTCTTCCTCATCGGTTTGGAACTCACGATGGCCTTCATCGACCCCCCGGCCAAACAGATCATCGTGCACCTGCAGCGATTAACGGGGCACAGGATTCTCCCGGTCTTCACAACGTTTTCCGATTTCGATGCGGCGATGAAAAAGTATCATGGCTCCATCGACCGAATCCAGTCGATCAAATCATCGCTCCCGCTCGAAAAATACGACATCAAAGCACGGACAGGATCGGCACAGATGCTGGAGGGTGCCGGCGATCCGACAATAGCGGAATTGACCGATGAGGTTTTGCTTCGCGCCGCAAAAGCGGGGGCAAGCGATATCCACGTGGAGCCGATGGATGAAGAGCTGATGATTCGTTTTCGCGTGGACGGCGTTCTTCACCGGGAAATATCGTTCCCGCTCTCTTATCATCCGGGAATGGCCTCGGTGCTCAAATCAAAATCCGGTATGGATATGTTTGAACACTCGATCGCACAGGACGGGAGATTCACGTTAAAATTTGCCGACCGCGTCTTCGACATTCGTGTGAGCAGCCTTCCGCTTCTCAACGGTGAAAAGATCGTGATGCGCCTTCTTGGTAAATCATCGATGATGATCGATCTCGACAACCTTGGGTTCACGGAGCATAATCTCCGCCTTTTTCGCTCACTGCTCAATCTTCCAAACGGAATTATTCTGGTCACAGGCCCGACCGGCAGCGGAAAAACCACAACCCTGTATTCCGCATTGAATGAACTCAAAGACATTTCGATCAACATTACCACCGTTGAGGACCCCGTCGAATATAAGCTCCCCCTCATTAACCAAGTTCAGGTTATGCCGGAACGCGGCTTGACGTTCGGATCGGTGCTGCGCGCAATACTGCGCCAGGACCCCAACATCATCCTCGTCGGTGAAATCAGGGATGCAGAAACGGGGATGATTGCGACTGAGGCTGCCCTGACGGGGCACCGGGTTGTCAGCACCCTTCATACCAACGATGCGATCGGTGCTATCTCTCGAATGGTCAACCTCGGTATCGCGTCCTTTTGGGTGAGCGCTTCCGTGATCGGTGTCATCTCGCAGCGCCTTGTCCGAAGAATTTGTGCCCGCTGCAAAGAAGAATACCTCCCCGACAAAGAGAAGCTCGAAGCCTTTGGGCTCTCGGGCTTGCCGCCCGGAACGACACTCTTTAAAGGAAAAGGATGTTCCTTCTGTACCGGCACAGGATACAAAGGAAGAATCGCAATTCATGAAGTTTTTATCGTCACGGAAGAAATGCGCGACGTGATTTACGGCGAAGTAACGACGAGCAAACTCCGGCAGCTGGCGATCGAAAATAAATTTCGGGATATGCATTTTGACGGACTTCAAAAGGCACTTGCGGGTATCACCACGGTCGACGAAGTCCAGCGGGTCACGCGGCGGCTGAGCTGAAATTCGCCGGCCATTCACTGCCCGGCATTCCCTTTTCTTCTGTGCAGGCGTTCCGATGAGTGTCGGAACATTAAAATCGAAGAGACGGAGTCATCGAATGATGAAAAAGAAAAAAAACAAACCGGCATTGCCGAAGCAACAGGCAGAGTTGCGCCGGAAAGTAAAAAGGTTGGAAAAAATTGAGAGGACACTCCTGCAGGAGCGCTTTTTCCTTCGCACATTGATTGACAATCTCCCCGATGCAATCTATGCCAAAGACCTTTCCTGCCGCAAGATTTTTGCCAACCCTGCGGACATCCATAATATCGGGTTGGAGTCTGAGGCAGATGTATTGGGCAAAGACGATTTTCAATTTTTTCCAAAAGAGATCGCCGAGGGATTCTATGCCGACGACCAATCGGTGATCCGCACCGGCATGCCCGTGTTGAACAGAGAAGAATTTTTTGTCGACGCGGAGGGGAGAAAACGCTGGCTGGCAACTTCAAAACTTCCGTTAAAAGATGAACGGGGAAACGTTACCGGAATCATCGGCATCGGGCGCGACATCACCGAAAGAAAAAATGCTGAAGAAGAACTCCAGCGGGAAAAGGGGCTTATGGATGTGCTCATGGAGAGCGTTCCTGACAGCATCTATTTTAAAGATCGTCAGTGCCGGCTGGTAAAAATAAGCCGTAAGATGCAGAACGATCTGAAACTGAACGGCATCAACGAGCCCATCGGGAAAACTGACGTAGAACTATTCGGCGAGGAGTTTGGCCGACAAACTTTAAAAAACGATGAACAGCTGATGGCGCTGGGCAAGCCGGTCGTGGGCTTGACCGAAAGCAGGCTGCTGGAGAACGGGAGTCTTTATTGGACATCAACCACAAAGGTGCCTCTTCGAGACGGCAACGGCCAGACCGTAGGGCTTGTAGGCATCACGCGAGAAATGAATGAATTCATGCGGGCGCAGAGTGAACTGGCTTACCAGAAACAGTACCTCGAATCCCTCGTAGAAGGATCTCCCATCGCGATCGTCACCCTCAACCTAGAACAGCAGATCCAGACATGCAACAAAGCGTTTGAGATAATTTTTGGATATTCCGAAGATGAGGCGATTGGTAAGAATCTCGACGATCTCATTGTTCCTGAAAACAAGAAGGAAGAGGCGCAAAAACTCACATTATCGTCGTTTCGCCAGGAAAGCGTCCATTGCGAGTTGACGCGCAAACGCAAAGACGGATCCATCGTCGATGTTGAAGTGCATGCAAAATCAATCTACATCGACAAAAAACAAGTGGGAGTCATTGCACAGTACGAAGATATCACTGATCGCAAGCGGGCGGAGAAAGAGATCTCTATGCTCGCTTCTGCGCTGATGAGCATCAATGAGTGTGTGAGCATTACTGACCTGGAAGACAATATTCTCTTCGTCAACAGATCTTTTATCGAAACGTACGGATGGAGCAAGAACGAATTGATCGGTCAAAATATCAGCATCGTCCGTTCCCGGGACAGTCAACCCGAATTCGTTCGAGATATTCTCCGCGAGACGATAAAGAACGAGTGGCACGGCGAATTGATCAACCGAAAAAAAGATGGGAGCGAGTTTCCAATTTCTCTTTCTACAACCTCTTTGCTCGGCGATGACGACCGGCCTCTTGCGCTCATCGGCATTGCGTCCGATATCACCGAGCGCAAACGCGCCGAACGAGCGCTTCGCGAATCCAACGAAAAATTACAACTGATTTTTGAGAATGCATTCGACGGGATCAACATTTTTGAAGAAAACCCCGACCCCGCACTGCGGCGGCTTGTCGATTGCAACGCGAGGTACGCTGAAATGGCCGGACGCAGCCGAGAGGAGTTGTTACGAATCGGCAACACACAGAACATTGCGAAACCGTTGAGCCAGGACAATACTCGATCTATAGAGCAAACCGTCGTCTTCCGCGGGTCGTTCTCATGGATTCGGCCGGACGGAAAGGACAATATTATTGAGTACTCCGCGGTACCGATTAAGCTGCAGGGAAAAACATTCACGATTGGGATAGATCATGACGTTACAGAGCGAACCAAAGCAGATTTAAAGATCAAAGGGCAAATGAAAATCATCGAGGAGCAGAACCTTGAACTGGAAAAGGCGCGCGATCTGGCAATGGAAGCGAATAAAACAAAAAGCGCTTTCCTGGCAAGTATGTCCCACGAACTGCGGACGCCGCTCAATGCCATTATTGGATACAGCGAAATGATTGCCGAAGACATGAGCGATGACGGCGAAACCCGTTACCGGAGCGACCTTGACAGAATCCACATGGCAGGCAAGAATCTCCTCGAGCTCATCAATGAAGTCCTTGACCTCTCGAAGATCGAGGCCGGTAAAATGGAATTGTACCTTGAGGAATTTCAACTGAACACTCTCATCGAAGAGGTGGTCTCAACAGTTCAACCCCTTATGGAGAAGAACGAAAATGCTTTTCTCATAAATATCCCACAGGAGATGCCGCTCGTACTTCTCGACCATACTAAAGTGCGGCAAATTCTTTTCAACCTTATCAGCAACGCGTCGAAATTCACTCTCAAGGGAACAATAACGTTGACGGCTGCGACAATTTCGGCAGTGGGCGACGCGGGTGCAAAAATCGTCCTTAAGGTTTCCGATACAGGAATCGGCCTTACCGAGGAACAAAAAGCAAAGCTCTTCAAAGAATTTTCACAGGCGGATAGTTCTACGACACGGAAGTACGGCGGCACGGGACTTGGGCTTGCAATCACTAAGCATTTTACTGAAATGATGCACGGCTCGATTGAAATAGAAAGTGTGCCGAACCACGGGACCACGTTCACCGTGGTTTTGCCCCAGGTCATAGAGGACTCCGAAGACAAAGCAGTGCCTGTAAACGCTCCCGTACAGGCCGCGCTTGCTGCTGTCCCGACAAATACGGCAGTGCTGGTTGTGGACGACGATCCGGGAGTCAGGGATTTGTTGTTACGCTATTTGTCGAAGGAAGGCTATGTCGTTGAATGCGTTGCCAGCGGCGATGAAGGAATAAAGCGGGCGAAAGAAATTCTTCCGATGGCGATCATCCTTGATGTGATGATGCCCCGCAAAGACGGATGGGCCGTCCTCCAGGAAATAAAGAGCGACCCGGTGTTAAAATCCATCCCCGTTGTTATGTACACGATGCTGGACGAAAAGAATTTCGGCCTTGCCATTGGTGCGTCGGACTATCTCATCAAACCGGTGAGCAGGGAAAAAATTCTGCAGGTTCTGGAAAAATACAAACAGAAAACACCCAGCGAGTATATTCTTGTCGTTGACGACAACCCCGACCTTCGAACGATGGCTTCCCGGGTAATTCAAAAAGCGGGATGGGAAGTGCGGACGGCGGAGAATGGAAAATCGGCTCTTGCATTTCTTGAAAACGAACTGCCGAGCATCATCTTCTTAGACATCATGATGCCGGTGATGGACGGCTTCGAATTCCTCACCATCTTCCAGAACCGGGACGAGTGGAAGCATATCCCCGTTGTTGTTATCACTTCAAAGGATTTAGTAGCGGAAGAACGGCAGCAATTAAACGGCATTGTCAAAAAAATCATTCAGAAAGGCGATTGCACGCCGGAAAGACTTCTGAAACAGATTTCAGTTCTTATCCCTCAACTTACAACGCAAAAAAATTCCTTTACAGGATCGTCGAATGGCTAAGCTGCTTGTGGTCGAAGATAATGAGATTAACCGCGACATGATGGTTCGCAGGCTTCAACGGCGCGGCTATACCATTGTTTCCGCGGTTGACGGACAGCAGGCGATTGACATGACACGTTCAGAAAACCCCGACCTCATTCTTATGGACATGAGCCTCCCAGTCGTGGACGGTTGGGAAGCGACCCGGCAAATCAAAAACGATCCGTGCATCAACCGTATTCCGGTTATCGGCCTCACAGCTCATGCCATGGTCGGCGACAGAGACAAGGCTCTCAATGCAGGATGTGATGATTACGCAACAAAGCCGGTCGAGTTCGAGAAGCTGGTTGAGTTGATTAACCGTTTGATCGGTGCTGCTCAGAACGGGAGAAATCAGGCGGTTTGAAGCGGAAACGTGATGGTGAAAGCGGTCCCTTTTTCTTCCACTGATTCTACCGATATTGTCCCGCCGTGTGCCTCGATAATCCCGCGACAAATCGGAAGACCCAGCCCCGTTTTGGTCCCCGCCC
This sequence comes from uncultured Bacteroidota bacterium, assembly GCA_963772165.1. Taxonomy (GTDB): domain Bacteria; phylum Bacteroidota; class Ignavibacteria; order UBA10030; family UBA8401; genus JAGVPT01. Next base: position 274,718 of record CAVYWA010000012.1, read on the forward strand.
GCTTCGACCCCGGAGTTGTGATTCTCATTTTGTCAAAGAGCATGGGGATCTCTTTTGCCGGAATTCCAACGCCGGTATCGCTGAACTTTACGACGACGGACCCCGGGAAGGAGGCTGCGGAAATTGAGACGGATCCCCCCTTCGGTGTGAATCGAAACGCATTGTCGAGAAGCTGAGCGAATACTTTTTCAATGCGGTCAGGATCTAAATACAACATCGGAAGATCGGACACGTCGATGCTCACGTGGATTGATTTTTCCAGCTGGGCCTTCGAAAGGCTGGAAACACTCCGTTCAATGATATCACGAAGGCTCTCCTGATCCCGGTACATTTTTGCCTCCCCGGCATCCAGCTGCGTGATCTCCAAAAAATCTATCACAAGATTGAGCATGAGTTTGGCCGCCTTGCCAATCTCATCAACCAATTCGCCGATTTCCGGCTCAAACTTGTCTTTCTCTTCACCGAGCATTTCGGCAAAACCGACGATACCGCCAAGCGGGCCCCGCAAGTCGTGCACGATCATCGACGTGAAGCCCTCTTGCATTTCCCGCATTGCTCTTTCTGCTTCCGCTATTCTCAGGATAGCTCTGACACGAACTTCAAACTCCTCCGTCGCCATCGGTTTCTTCCAGTAATCCGTGCCGCCGGATTTGTATCCGGACTCGATATTGTTGGGAGCAGTGTTGTAGCCGGAAAGAAAAACAATCGGAGTGTATTTTAAATGCGGCATTTGCTTCAGCTGCTTGATGACGTCGTATCCGTCGATCTTCGGCATGTGGACATCGAGCAGCACGAGGTCGAAATTTGAAGCCCGGGCCTTTTGGAGGCACTCTTCACCATCAAACGCTTTGGTAACGTCGAAATTGTCCCGTTCCAGAACCGATGCAAGAACATCGGTAATCCCGGGTTCGTCGTCAGCAATAAGTATTTTTTTCTTTTCAGCCATTGAGTTCAGTAAACAGGCGTGGTGAGGAAGATTCCCCGCATCGGGGAACAACAGCGTTCACTGCTCGCTCCTTCACGCTCACGAAAGGTTTTGCATTACGAATCAACTGTTCAGGATCTGTTCAATCTTCCGAAGTTCTTCTTCGCTGAGGGGAGGGTGTTTCACGATTCCAACCGCATCCTCGACCTGGGACACTTTGCTTGCGCCAATCAGAACGGAGGTCACTTCCGGGTGCCGCAAAACCCACGCCAATGACATTTGGGCCAGTGTTTGTCCCCGGCCGAGCGCTATTTCGTTTAAGCGGCGGACCTTCGCCAATTTCTCCTGCGTGATCTGTTCGGGCCGCAAGAATCCATGAGGTTTCGAAGCGCGCGAGTCAGAGGGAATGCCGTGGAGATATTTATCGGTCAGGAGGCCCTGCGCAAGAGGCGAGAATGCGATGCAGCCGATCCCTTCTTCCCGAAGGACATCGAGCAATCCTGTTTCGACCCAACGTTCGAACATGCTGTACTTCGGCTGATGAATGAGACACGGGGTTCCGAAGGAACGAAGTATTTTTGACGCCTGCCGGGTCAGGTCGGCGGGATAATTGGATACGCCGGCATACAACGCCTTGCCGCTGCGAACGATATGATCGAGAGCGCCCATTGTTTCTTCCAACGGTGTTTTCGGGTCGGGACGATGATGATAGAAGATGTCGACATATTCCAGATTCATCCGCCGAAGGCTTTGATCGAGACTTGCGACAAGATATTTACGTGAGCCCCAATCGCCGTATGGCCCGGGCCACATATCGTAACCGGCTTTAGTGGAGATAATGAGTTCATCGCGATAAGGAGCTAAGTCTTCTTTCAGAATTCTTCCGAAGTTCTCTTCGGCGGAGCCGGGAGGCGGCCCATAATTGTTGGCAAGGTCAAAGTGAGTAATACCGGCGTCGAAGGCGCTCCTTACGATTGCCCGGGCATTACTCAAGGTGTCTACTCCGCCGAAGTTATGCCACAGGCCGAGCGACACGGCGGGCAATTGAATTCCGGAACGACCGCAGCGGTTATAGCGCATGGTCTCATATCTTTTTTCGGCAGGCTGATAAGAAGACATAGAATGTTAACCCTTTGATATTTTCACAAGAAAAATGACTTCGAGGAGGGGAAAAATCCAGCGCGACAACGAAGATACATTTTCCTCTCCTGACAAACATACAAAAAAAATTTCAAAGTATAAACATCATATCTTTAGGAGCGCAGAATATCGTTTGTTAACCGTGCTTCTGCGCACCGCCTCCATGGATAGCCCGTTGCAAGATGGGCAAAATTTTATTACATTATTTGTTGAATGATGGTGTGATGAGAATAACGTGGGGAAAACAATGTTGTTGGGCCTTCACTAAGGCTGAATGCCCGGAGGTCAACAGGCTTTAAAGCGGCAGCAGCATACAAAATTTGAATCGCGCCAGTAGCTCAACTGGATAGAGCACCAGCCTACGAAGCTGGGGGTTATGGGTTCGACTCCCTTCTGGCGTACAAAACTTCGGCAAAAATAAAAAGCCTTATGCGAAGAGGCTTTTCTCATTTCCGGATCAAAATCCCGCCAAAATTTATTTCTACCGATTGTCATCTGTAGCAGTTATATTTATAAGGAAGGCGATGAGAATCCGGATCAACGCCATCGCCGCCTTCAACGACTAGAGCGGTTATTGGACCATCGATTATTTTCCTGGATAAAACAATGGCATTGAAAATTCATTCGGCAGCAGAAACAGAATTCGATCTTCTCTCCCTCGGCGAGTGCATGATTCGGCTGAGTCCCCCGGGGCACCAGCGCATAGAGCTGACGCCGGTATTCGAGGCTTACGCGGGCGGCGGGGAATATAATGTTGCATACGCACTGGCCAGGTACGGAATGAGAACGGGATGGATCTCGCGCCTCGTCGACAACCCGCTGGGGGCCTTCATCAAGAACCATGCACGCGCCAGCGGTATGGACGTAAGCGAAGTCGTGTGGGTTCCCTACGACGGTTCGGGACGTGCGGACCGAATCGGACTTAACTTTACCGAGGTGGGCATCGGTATCCGTGCCAGCGTAACAATGTACGACCGCGGACACACTGCGGTGGAGCACATGAAACCCTCCGATGTAGACTGGAAACGCATTTTCAACCGCCGAAAAGTCCGCTGGTTCCACACGGGCGGGATTTTCACGGCATTGAGCGACGGTTGCGCCGAAACGGCGTATGAGTCGATGAAAGCAGCGCATGACGCTGGGACGATCGTAAGCTATGATTTGAATTTCCGCAGCAAGCTTTGGTCGAGCAAGAAAGCCATCGAGGCAACGAAGAAGCTCATCCCGTACATCGATGTCCTCATCGGAAACGAAGAAGATTTCCAGAAAGTGCTCGGGTTTGAGGTTGAGGGAACGGACGAGAATTTGAAGTCCCTTCCGATCGAAGGCTACAAAAAGATGGTACGAAAAGTGGTCGAGACATTTCCGAACGTTCAGGCCGTCGGGACAACCCTCCGCGAAGTCGTCAGCGGACTGGTGAACAACTGGTCTGCTATCATGTATTATGACGGCGTATTTCACGAATCGCGCAAGTTTTCTCATCTCGAAATTGAGGATCGCGTGGGAGGCGGAGACGGGTTCTGCAGCGGATTTGTCTACGGCCTGCTTCACGGCATGCCGCCGCAGGAATGTGTTGAAATGGGTGCGGCGCACGGCGCGCTCCTGCAAAGCACACGGGGAGATACGAGCATGGTAACGATGGAGGAAGTCAGGCACGTGATGGGTGGCGGGAGCGCAAGAATCAAGCGATGACATCCATTGGAAGCGGTCTCTAAAATAGAAACACAGTCATTGCGAGGATCCCGACGCCCCTTGTCGGGAGACGAAGCAATCCCCATTTTGGGTGAGATTGTTTTGTCCCGATAGAAGGCACCGGTCGAAGACTCGGCGAGGACTCGTAATTACACCTTCAAGTATTTTTGAGTTAGGTTCTAATAATATTGTTTTATCATTATATTCGATTTCAAAAGGACAATCATGTCACGAAAAGAAACACTCTCGCAGATCCTCGCCTCCGGTACCATTGCCGTTATCCGGATGAAAGATACCCGGCGGCTCTTAAAAGTCATTGAAGCAATACAGGCCGGAGGGGTAAAGTGTATTGAGATCACCATGACTGTTCCCGGAGCCGTGGAGATCATCTCCCAAATTTCGCGCACGGCACCGTCTGGCGTCATCGTTGGAGCCGGAACGGTCACTGAAAAAAGTGCGGCGGCCGACGTTATCAAGGCCGGCGCTCGATTTGTCGTGGGGCCGGCGCTGAACCTCGATATCCTCGGCGTGTGTCGTGAGAGCGATACGGTCTGCATGCCGGGATGTTTTTCCCCTACGGAAATTTTGGCGGGATGGAATGCGGGAGCCGATGTTGTCAAAGTGTTCCCGGCAACGTCGCTCGGCCCAAAATATTTCAAGGATATCGCCGGACCGTTTCCCCAAATCCGATTGATGCCGACCGGAGGCGTCACTGTTGAGAACGTTGGAGAGTGGGTCGCGGCCGGAGCGGTCGCCGTCGGCATAGGAAGCGACCTCCTCGACAAGAAGGCGATTGAAGAGGAAAAATATTCCGTCTTGACGGAGCGTGCACGGCGGCTGACGAACAATTTCCAAGAAGCAAAAGCGCAATTGAAGAAGTAGAGATTACTTTACTCCGGCTTCCCGATCACCCGTTTGACTTCTTCCGGAAATGAGTACAACCCGGCGCGCCATCCCACGAAAAACTTGCGCACCGTCACCAAAAATCAGCCACCGGGGACCGGACGGGAATAAAAATATTGCGGAACTAAATAAAATTCGACATATTGGTTTGCACGCGATACGTGGTGCCGGACGGCGAGTCTCCACTGTCACGCAGACTCTTGACCATAACGGAACAGCAATTAAATGCCTTCTAGCGAACTTTCTATCCTTTCTGGCACAAGTGCCCGCTTTGCGGTTCCAATGAAAAAAATATACATTTATACGAAAGATTTTGTCACACGATATCCCGCCGTGCTGGCGTCGTATTTTATCTATGGATATTATTTCATTTCGACCCTCGATTTTTATGTCGCGTTCAAAAAGAAACATCTCGGAACTTCTGAAACACTTTCCCACTTTGACACGCTCCTCTGGATGTGGCTTCTCGCCTGGGCATTAGTCCGTGTGATCGAGCTGCGGGAAAAACTGAGCACCAAAGAAAAAGAAAACCTTGCCCACCAACATACGATCCAATTAAAAGAAACACAGCTCAAGACCCTCAACGAGGTGGTGACAACCTTGAAGCACCGTATCAATAACCCGCTTGCAATTATTTTGGGCTATGTTCGTCTGGCAAAAAAGAAATCTACGGACGACGATATATCGAAAAAATTGTCTGAGATTGAAATCGCCGCCCAGCGCATCAACACCACGATGAAAGAGTTCTCCCTCGTTCGGGTTTATCAAACCATGGATTCACCCGTCGGGGATCTGGTCGTGACGGACGAGTCTTCCTCTGCCGAAAAAAAATAATCTCTCCGAAGTTATCAATGACTACCCACGAACGTTGGATGGAGTTTGCGTTGAAGGAAGCGCGGGCCGCGTTTTCGAAGAACGAGGTCCCGGTTGGCGCAGTGGTCGTTCACGGAGGGGCGGTTATCGGAAGAGGATTCAATCAGATTGAACTGATGAATGATCCGACCGCACACGCGGAAATGATCGCACTCACAGCGGCGGCATCGAGCCTGGAATCAAAATGGCTGAAGGGCTGCACCCTGTACGTTACGCTTGAGCCCTGCCCGATGTGTGCCGGCGCGATTGTTCTTTCCCGAATTCCTACTGTCGTCTTTGGATGCTACGACCCGAAAATGGGGGCATGCGGAACGCTGTATTCCATCACGGATGATGAACGGCTGAACCACCGGGTGCATACAATCGGCGGGGTGCTCGATGCACAGTGCGGGGAACTGTTGAAGGAATTCTTTAAGAAGAAAAGGATAAAAAGCTCGTCATGAAGAAATGCCGACTCCTGTGCCGCTCTTGAGCTTTTCCGCCCGGTCTGCAAGCCGAAGTTGTTCGATGATCTCGTCGAGTTTTCCGTCAATAATTTCAGAGAGATTGTACAACGTCAGTCCGATGCGGTGATCGGTCACTCTGTTTTGAGGATAATTGTAAGTGCGGATTTTGTCGCTGCGGTCGCCGCTCTTGATCATTAATTTTCTCTGGGCGGCGGTTCCTGCGGTTTGTTCGCTGAGTTTGATTTCATACAGCTTGGCGCGGAGCATTTTCATCGCCCTTTCCCGGTTCTGAAATTGCGAGCGCTCCTGCTGACAGGCAACGATAACGCCGGTCGGTTTGTGCGTGATGCGGACCGCCGTCTCGACCTTGTTCACGTTTTGCCCTCCCTTTCCCCCTGCACGGTACGTGTCGAATTGAAGGTCGGCGGGGTTTATCTCGATTTCAACGTCTTCAACTGTCGGCAGCACGACCACCGATGCCGCCGAGGTGTGAACCCTTCCCTGTGCTTCGGTCTCGGGGACCCGCTGCACTCGATGGACGCCGCTTTCAAATTTTAGCATGCCGTACGCGTCTTCCCCTTCAACGCTGAGAACAACCTCTTTGAAGCCCCCCTTTTCGGTCTCATTCCAGTCGAGCGTTTCTACTTTCCATCCTTTGCGCTCGGCAAAGCGGGTGTACATCCGGTAAAGGTCCGAGGCGAACAACGCGGCCTCCTCGCCGCCGGTGCCGCCGCGAATCTCTATGATGGTGTCTTTACTGTCATTCGGGTCTTTCGGGACGAGTAATTGCTTCAAACGATCCTCGACGGCAAGAAGCTTCGGTTGAAGGTCCGCCAGCTCAAGTTCGGCAAGCGATTTCAGTTCGGCATCGCCCCCTTGTTCTAGAATCTCTTTGCTTCCCTGCACGCTCGTCAGCAGCCTTCGGTATTCTTCGTATCCTTTGACAATTTCCGAAAGCTCTCGAAATTCCTTGCCAAGCTCCTTGTTCCGCTCTTGATTTGATATCACAGCCGGGTCGCTCAGCAATCGTGTGACTTCAAGGTAGCGTTCTTTAATTTTCTCCAGCTTTTCTAACATGATACCCGATATCCGTGCAAGATCGTGATGGCAGAATTACCCTACGGCAACAGAAGAATTATAGGCAGCCGCCGGCGCTTCATCCAATCGTAGCGCCGCTTTTATTGCACACAGCGAGACTTCCATCTGAGTTTCGTCCGGCTCTTTTGTAGTAATTTTTTGCAGCCACAAACCGGGCGCCACCAACAGCCTGCCTACGGGGGACGCGGTGTGCTTTGCGGAAAACTTTAGCACTTCGTACGCAATGCCGCCGACAATCGGGATAAACGGAATGTGCGTCGCAAGCCGGGTCGCGAGCGAGAGCGATCCGTATGTCAACAACACGGCCGCATCGAGAAGACTGAAGAGAAGAATCGAAACAAGCATAACGAGCAAAACGAAGCTTGTGCCGCATCGTGGATGGAAGCGTGTAAATTGCATCGCGGAAAAAATTTCGAGCGGCGCGTTTTGCTCGAATGTGAACACCGCTTTGTGTTCCGCACCGTGATACTGAAAGAGACGATACACATCCTTCATCAGCGATATGGAATACAGATAGGCAATAAGGATGATAATGCGAATCGCGCCCGCAACAAGATTAAATATTAACGGCTGCTGCTCAACTCTGAAAAACAGCGTTGCGATAAACAACGGGATAAAAAAGAAAATTCCGATGCCCAGCGCAAGCGCAACCGCAAGCGTGACTGACAGGGAAAGGGCCGACTGGCTTTTCTTCGCCGCCGTATCATCGCCGGAAGAGTCATCGAGGGCGATTTCCGCCGAATAATTTAATGTTTTGATGCCGATATACATCATCTCAATCAGGCCGATGGCGCCGCGAATAACCGGAAGTCTCAAAATCGGATACCGCTCTGCAAGGGAACGAAATTCTTCCTTTTTGACAACAATCTTGCCGTCAGGGCGCCGGACAGCGGTTGCAATCATCCCTTTTGCCCGCATCATAACGCCTTCGATCACGGCCTGGCCGCCGACCTGCATCGGTTCATTCGGGTTGAATGCGGGGTTGATTGGCGTCCAAGCTTTTGTCGTTTCTTCTGTTTTCATTCCCAATTTTTTTGTGGATGATTGTTGATTAATATACGAAAATAAGAGCGCTCTTTCATCACTCAATAACCGACCGCTTCCCCGTAGCCGCGGGGATCGGTTGCGCCGAGCAGCAACCCTCGTTTGCGGTCGAACAAAATTCCTTCCGCAAGACCTGTCGTGCTCTCGCGCATGCGAAGTGTGTAGCCCATCGCGCGAAGGTTATCAACCGCATCTTGCGATAATGCCCGCTCTTCATACATCAGGTGATCCGGCAGCCATTGATGATGGATCCGCGGCGCGTCGATGGCTTCCTGGATCGTCATTTTGAAGTCGATCACATTCACGATCACCTGCAGCACGGTTGTCATAATGGTCGAGCCGCCCGGCGTTCCGATCACCATGAATGGTTTTCCGTCTTTCAGGACTATTGTCGGCGTCATAGAGCTCAGCATGCGTTTGTTCGGCGCGATAGCGTTCGCACTGCTTCCGATAAGGCCGTACTCGTTCGGAACACCCTCCTTCGCGCTGAAATCGTCCATCTCATCGTTCAATAAAAATCCGGCCCCGGTGACGACGACTTTCGAGCCGTACGCATCGTTCAGTGTAGTCGTAACGCTTACGCAGTTGCCAAATCTATCAACCACCGAATAGTGAGTCGTGTGGTCTTTCTCCGGCGGCGGCTGGATGCCGCGAGAAATCTGGTCGCTCGGGGTCGCCTTTGTAGTATCAATTGTTGCTCGGCGTTGTTCGGCATATTTTTTTGACGTCAGCCACGCAATGGGAATTTTTACGAAATCGGGATCTCCCAGAAATTCTGCGCGATCGGCATAGACTCGCCGCATCGCTTCCGCCATCCAGTGAACGGCTTTCGACGAATTCCAGCCGTACTCTTCAAGGTTGCAGCCTTCGAGGATGTTCAGCATTTGGACGAGAGCAACACCGCCGCTGCTCGGGGGACCTGAGGAAATAATTTCGTAGCCTCGGTAGGTTCCTCGGATCGGATCTCTGATGATCGATGCATAATCTTCAAGGTCCTTGAGTGTAATGAGTCCCCCCCTCGTTTCATTTCTGCGACGATTAGCTTCGCAGTTTCTCCGGTGTAAAACCCGTCGCGGCCCTTGTCTCTGATGCGCTTCAGCGTGGCGGCCAGGTCTTTTTGCCTGAATAATTCCCCTTCCGCATACGCTTTGCCATTTTTTGAAAAAGCTTTTTTCGAGCTTCGGTAGGCGGTGAATTCCGGTATCATTCTTTGAAGGTCTTCGGCAAGGCGATAATGAAGATGAAAACCTTTTTCGGCCAGGTCGATTGCCGGCTTCAGCACTTGAGCGCGGGTAAGCTTTCCGTACCGCCGCTGCGCATACATCATTCCTGCGACAGAACCCGGTACACCGCACGCAAGGTGACCGCGTGTGCTCTTTTGCTCCAGAAAATTTCCATTCCTATCAAGATACATATCTCGCTTCGCCGCGGCCGGAGCCGTTTCCCTGTAATCGAGGGATTTCACCGTACCGTCCGCGAAACGCATGACCATAAACCCCCCGCCCCCGATATTTCCCGCACCCGGATATGTCACTGCCAGTGCAAAACCGACGGCCACTGCTGCATCGACCGCATTTCCGCCTTCTTTCAATATTTTCAATCCAACGTTCGCGGCAATAGGGTCTGCGGCAACGACCATGCCCTTCTTGGCGCGGATCGGATCACGGGAGGCCGAGTATGACTGGGAGAAAACAACAACGCTGACAATACAGAGGATGATCGAAGTATGCAGCCTCTTCATTCTGTTTCTTTCCTTTCGGCCGGACGTTGAATGTCAGCGAGAACATAGAGAATCCTGTTTCTCGCCGCTCGTTGTACTGTAAATAATATGTTTTCATACTGTATCGATTCGTGGTCTTTGGGAACTCTGCCGAACAAATGAAACAAGAATCCTCCCAAGGTATCGTACCCCGATTCGTCGTTAAAGAGCGGAACCCCGAGCATCTCGGAGGCCTCCGCAATCCCGATGTTCGCACTGAACCGGTACGAGTGCTCGCTTAATTCCAACGCCCTCGACTCGGAAACAGCATGTTCGTCCGAGATATCCCCGACGATCGTTCTCACGACATTTTGGAATGTCACGAGTCCTGCAGTCCCCCCGTATTCATCGACAACGACAGCAATGCGTGTTTTCTTGTCCTGGAATTCTTTTAAAAGATCTTCGACTTTTTTGCTTTCGGGAACGAAAAGAGGTTCGCGGGAGAGTTTTAAAATATCCAGCGTTTTCCGAGCCTGCTTTTCATACAGCAACGGCAGAACATCCTTAGCGTACAGAATGCCTTTGATGTTGTCAATCGTATCAGAGTACACGGGAATACGCGAATGCTTCTTCGTGACGAAGGTGTCGACAATTCCATCGAACGATTGAACCGCACTGTCGAGCGCAACCATATCGGTGCGCGGCGTCATCACTTCGCGCACGATCATCTCTTTGGCGTTCATCATGCTGTGAATAATGCTTCGTTCTTCCTGGTCGATAGCCCCGTGATCGCTCACAACATCGGCGAGAGTCTTGATTTCGTCGCTCTTCAAGGCGGTGTAGCGTTGATCGAGGCCCAGGCGGGATTCAAATGCTTGCACCATTGCAACGAGAACCGCCGTGAGAGGATAAAAGGCGATCGATACAAGATAGAGAGGAAACGCGATGCGGCGGGACAATGCAGCGGGCACCCGGGCGGCAATGACTTTCGGCGTTACTTCGCTCAGCACGATCACGACAAACGTCACAACGACAACCTCGATGCCTAACGCAAGTTCTTTGTTCCATCCAAACACCCCGGCAGCATCGACGGTGAGCAGGGCAACAACGACCGCAGCAGCCGTCGTGACAATGGTGTTGCCGATAAGAATTGTGACCAGCAAGTATCGCGGCTTTCGGAGGAGCATGACAACATACCTCCACCCGCCGGAATGTTGTGAAGCATGTTCTTCGAGTGTGGACGGCTGCAATGAAAAAAGCGCGACCTCCGCCGCTGAAAAAAAGGCAGAGAGTACCAGCAAACAAAGAAACACTGCGCTGTCGACAAGTATTTCAGAAAACATTCGTGGTCAAATTGTTGTGGATTCAGCCGTACGAAGAGACTATGAACACAATAGCCCCGCCGCAGCGGGGCTATTGTCAATGTACAAAGGAGAAAGAACTTTTTCCATCACTCAAAACGGAAGGTCGTCCTCTTTTGCCGGCGCGGCATCGGATGCGGGCACTTCGGCTTCACTGCCGTTTGTCGGCCGCTGACCTCCCCCGTCCAGCATGATCATTTGGTCGGCGACAATTTCTGTCATATACCTTTTCACTCCGTCTTTTTCGTAAGTGCGCGTCTGCAGCCTACCTTCAATGTAAACGCGCTTCCCTTTCTTCAACCATTCGCCGCAAATTTCGGCAAGCTTCCTCCAGGCGACGATATTATGCCACTCAGTTCGCTCCTGAGCGTTTCCTTCCTGATCTTTCCACGAATCGCTTGTTGCAATTGAGAACGTTGCCACTGCAACGCCGGCACTTGTGTATTTCAGCTCAGGATCTTTCCCCAGATTCCCGATGAGCTGCACCTTGTTTAAGCTTTTAGACATAAGACCCCCTCTTGTTGTTTAGTGTATTAGAAATCCGTCCGCCCCCTGGCAAACGGTATTAATTAATAAATAAATAATACGGGATTTTCTTTTAAAAAACAACCGGGACAAGCACGGAATTGTTCGGCGCCCCGTTCAGGGAGCCTGTCGTACAACCACAATCTCGTGACCGGTAAGGATAACAATTTTAGGGGTATCTGTTGCTTTCTGAGACGGTACGAGCAGCGCACCACGAAATTCACTGTCCGGAGGAAGCCCGATCACCGCTTGAGAAGAAATCTGGAGTTGGGGTCTCCCATCCAACGAAAACACCTTGATTGATGAAGGAAATGTCACAACGACGTTATCCTTTGTGCTGCTAATAGCTTTTGGGCTTTCCGGCGACAGCAAAGAAAAGGAGTCGACATAATTGCCGAAGATGTCGTATGCGACAACCCGATGTGCGTCGAGAACAAACACGCGGTCAGCAGGAGTCACGGTAATATCGCGCGGATCGGACAGCGCACCCACCCCCCATGAATAAGAGCCGAACTCCATCTGGAAAATTTGATTCTGATCGAATTTAAGAACCCGCTTTCCCTGGGTTTCGAGAATGAATAATTCTCCCTGCGACGATATCCCGCATGCCGCCGGATAAAATTCCCCGCTGTACGACGACGGTAAATTCTGCTCGGTAAAAGACTGGACATAATTTAATTTGCGGTCGAATTCCTGAACGCGTCTGTTGTTATAGTCCGCAACGTAAATATTCAATGGAAAGGATGCACACACACCTGTCGGCTGGTCGAATTCGAAATTCCCCCACCCTTTGCCGCCGACAGATTTCACGACCGAACCGCCGGCAGAAAATTGCGTCAGCGCATTATTTCCGCCGTCAAGCACAAAAAGGCTGCCATCAGCACCCAAGGCAAATGACGCGGCGTTGACAAAACTGCCGTACGTAAAATCCACGACACCCCCTGCCGGCAAAGCAGCCGAAGAATCCGGCTCCGACGCCTGGGGAATGGAACACTCTCCCGTTTTTGCCAGGAATGGAAGATCATACAGGGGAAACACTGCGAACATAAGCATCAATGCAACGACAAAGGGATTCATAGTTACGCCACCATTAATTCATCTTCATCGAGCGGTCAATGCGGTAATCCCGCGCCGACAAGGTTTGCCAGCAATGCATACGAAGCTTGATGAAAATCCAACAGCCTCGGGAAAAGGTTTATTGCACAGTAAAATATTCTTCCTTCTTCTAAACGCTTTTCCAAAAGGAGGATGCGAGCGCCGGTTTTCATCAACGCTTTTGAGTCGCCGCCTTTCTTTTCCGTTAGGCCGCTGTAAGAAAGGGCGAACTGCTTTCCCGTAAAACTGCTCCCTTCAATTGTGTTGGGGAGAAGCAAGACATCGTCGGTCGAATCGACAAACAGCTTCTCGTTGCAATCACCCGTCGACGAGTCAGAAAATGTAACTTCATCCCCCAAAAATGGATTTCTTCGCTCGATTCCATTTTGCGGGAGAATAATCAGTCTGCCACCATGCCTGAGCCAATGCTGCATTGAATCCAACTGCTCGCCTAACCCAAGAAATTTGTTGAAGGAAAATTGGTCGACGATGATCACAGCATTATCAAATATCTTTTTCGTCGAGACGCCGGTTGTGTCCAACAGCGTTGCTGCGACACCAAGGCGGCGAAGAGCGATCTGCACGGGGCTGTTCTCAATCATAGAACAAATTGCGATTTGTGCTTTAGCATTGATTTTGACGTCAAGGGGCTGAACGACAAAATTCCCCACAGGATTCCCTACGCCGGCCCAAATCGTTACTTCATGCGGGGCCGTCAGGATTGTATCCTTCCAAACCAGGCGAAGGGTGTCTGTTTCGATAAAATTTTTCCCTGGAAATTCTATCTTTTTTTCCGGCGATGAAACCACAGGGTCATTGATGTAGACGGCCCCTTTTGTCTTGTCCCGCACATTGCTTCTGAAACGCACGACAATAGCTGTATCATGGTACATCATGACCCGCGGCGACAGCACTTCGGCGGAGCGGTATGGCGCAATGATAAGCGGTATTTCTTCTCTTGTACATGAAATTGTCGGTTCGGGTTTGAATCCTGATGGCTCACGATAAAAATCAGCGGTGTCCGCAGCTGCATGGCCTCAAATCCTTGCGGGGTTTCAGTCGAATTCAGGCTAATCGATCGAGGAGAGAGAACTCTAAATTGTGCACTGTCTTTCAAAGGGTAAAAAGTTTTTTGCGCTTCATTGACGATCCATTGTTTTTGAACAACTCCGGGGAAGAGGATTTGGTTTTTGCCTGTATCGAAGGCGGTATTCAGCTTGCCGAATTGAAGAAAGAAAACCTGGATGGGAGTGACAACCGTATCGCTGACGCTGTACTGAACTCTCACATCCAAGATCTCACAGCGAAGGTTTTCGAGTTGAAGTTTCCAGGTAGCCAGCACTCGCAAATCTGTCGGATCCAACGACTGCGCATGGCTTTGTATGAACGCATCAACTTGAGCGATGGCAACACGGAGTATCTCAAGCTGTTTTTCGCGGTTTAACGTCTTAGCGATTGAAGCAATGGGACGAACCACTCCTTCCAGGTTTTTTAATGGTACACCAAGTTGAGGGAGTCCCTTGTCTAAAGGGAGCGACGATTTCACTTTTTCGGGAAACGCTTGAACATAGCGATGCGTGCTCCTTTCCTTCCACACAGGGATCCGGTATTTTAAACTTGCATAAAATCCTTCCGCGGTATGCGCCATGCTTGTATAGCTCTCCGACCAAACGGCGTCTCTGTGTTCAACGGGGACAACAACAGCGTTATGACTGTCGGGCATTTCGATAAAAAATCGTTTCATCCTCCATCGAAGCATTTTTTTCTTGTCATGGAGATTATTCATAATCAGCTGCCGGAGATACGTGACGCGGGCCGATTCCTCGCTCATCGATAAAGCGTCACGGTCCAACACAATGACGTCGGGCTTCAGTTGAGTGATCACACTGTCAAGGCGGTCGTTGAGCTGTTTTGGTCAGCGCCGTCGTAGGATGAAAGCAACTGCTGCTATTCGAAAATTCGTTGACGGGAATATTCAGAAAATATGATTGCACGCCGAGGTAGGAAAGCGCTTGATACGCTTCTTCCTTCCTTCGTGCAGCAAGCTGGTAAAACATTTCACCGTTGAGGTCGCTTGGAATATCTTCCCCGTTGGTCACGTAAGCGACGGCAACGCTTGCCCCGGTTCCAATTCTGAAATTCGCGATCGACGCGCGGTCTTCAAAGCCCGGAGCGAGCGCAATGACCAGATACACGCTCGGGTTTTTTATTTGCCGTAGATCTTCTGCGGCCGCTTTGGCCCCATTTCGAGGGAAATACGGAGACTGCTGCGCATAGGCCGCAGAAAAAATGATAAAGAGAAACGCAGCGCAATGTTTCAATGACATTGTTGTTCCCATCCAATTCTCAGGTAAAAGTGATTATTTTTTCAACTTCATAGGTAAAATAAAAAAGGTCGCCCGAAAAGCACGGGCAACCTTTTTCTTCATGACAATAGGTATTCCTTAAAAACCGAGCCTCACGGTGAACACATTAATCGAGGTCAGCAGGAGAACATGTTCGTACGCATAGTCGAGCGTAAAATTGACATCGCCTAAACTGTAGTTGATGCCCGCGCCAAACGTATAGTCGAAAATTTCGGAGGTTTGCCCTGTCTGATCCTTCGGAGCGTTCGGTGCATAATTATAGCCGCCGCGAAGGAAAAGCATGTTGTCGAAACCATACTGCAAGCCAAACTTATAAACATCCGAACTATAGTTATTGTTCTCGAAATCGCCGAAAACGGTCACGTCATTCATTTCACCCAGTTTTTTATCATACGCCAGCGCAACGTCCATCTGCGATGGAAGTTCAAATGAAGCCGCTTGGACGTCGTACCATTGAGTGCCTCGAATGTCGCCGACTGTTGTTCCCTGCCGGAGAAGATCTGAACCGGCATAGGTCATGTTCGGGCCGAGATTTTTTATTACAATGCCCAACTTCAATTCCGGGACGATAAGACCATTATACTGAACACCGGCGTCGACTGCAAACCCGGATGCCGTTGTACTCATAATAGTCTCGTTAATGAAATTGAAGTTTGCCCCAACAGAAATTCTGTCGCTGAGAATTTTTGAATACGTCAGCCCTGCGACCATATATGTTGGGGAGTATGTTGAGCCGGTTCCATCGGGATTATCCTCGGTGGTGACAGGGATATTGCCGAAGGCGAGAGATTTGAACGAAGCGGCAAAGGTCCCGGTGCTTCCAAAGTTAACCCCGACAGCTCCATAATCGACACCGATGTCCGCAAGATATGACTCGTGCGAAAAGAACGCCTCGGTATTGAATGAGCCGCGGGCCAAGCCTGCTGGATTCCAGAAGATCGCATCGACACCCGACGTAAATGCGATGTTGCTTCCGGCAAGTGCAATACCATCTGCACCAGTAGGGATCAAAAGTTCCTGCGCGCCTGCCGTCCCGGTGCGATTTGTATTTCCGGCAAACGCTGCTATGCACAGCATGGAGCTAACCGTAAAAATAGCTGCCAAGCGCTTTAGTATGATATTCATTGAATATCTCCTTCCAATTTTAAATTTTCAAATAGCAATGTTTTCATTTTCATTCCTTCCGATTCTCAATAGTGGTCTAAGAACTGCTGTTCCGGGATGATCGCAAACTTGAGCGTTTTCGTCCCCAAACTTCCGCAGTCGATGTAGGCGATATACATTCCTGCAGCAACCGGCAGTTTATTTTCATTCAGCAGATCCCAGTCCGAGAATTGTGTGAGGTCATTCTTCACGATTGTTCGGACGAGAATACCCGCAAGGTTGAAAATGCGAATCGTCGCACTCGAAGGTAAGTGCGTGAACCGAACCCATCTGTCATATTTACTCGATTCGAGTTTGTTAAATCCAAAATACGGATTTGGGAAAACATTGATTTGAGAAACATCTTGTTTAGCTAAAGACGCTGAATAACTTGCCTTAGGGACGGTAAAGGTAAAGACATCTTGACCAATCTGGAGAGGATTGTTATAGATTATCTTTATATCATCTCCGGTTGTGAATGTGGATCTATAGATCACCCAGTTCCAGGTTAAGCTGTCTATGACAGCCGCACTGGTGGGGTCAAGAGGAGTCATACTATTCGTGTACTTTGTACTAACCGCCCATATGTACTCCCGATTCAGCGTATTCCAAACCTGGAATCCCGAGTTGGCCGGGTTTCCCGATCGGTCGTAAAACAGCAGATTAATCTGTTCGTTCTTATCCGTGCACCAAACCTCGAATGGAACCCTCACAACAAACGGTGCGGTGGAACCCGGATTTGGATTTAAGGGATGCGTTTTCATAGACGCGGGTGAGTGGACACCGATCAGGGTTGCGAGCGATCCGCCGGATTTGGTAATAATAACTGTATCTCCGTTTATTACTGTATCGCCCAAAACTCCCGTCCATCGCAGCTCATAATCCTGCTGCATAACAGCGACATTAGAAAGAGGAACGCCGCCTGAGGCAACATAATTAATTATCGAACCTGCTGCACTACCATCAGCATTCCCAAAAAAGGTGAAATCGGTGATGGTCCAGTTGCCGTTTGCATCTACGTATTCGCCGCTGGAAAGTGATAATGACGTTCCGTTTAAGACAACTTTACCTATCGTCGTGGGGGCAACAAAACTGCCGCTCACGCTTACCTCTATTCCATTAACGTCGATTGGATTTACTCCCACATTATGGGCTATAGTGCCCGACGAACCGCCGGGGCCATAAAAACCATTAGCCTTAAAAAATGTGGTTTGGTCATAAAGGTCAGCGCCGCTGTATATCGTCTGATTCTGGAGCACGACATTCCCGGTCGTTAAATCAGTGAGATTCCACTGGTGCTGGGTTACAAGCTGATTTGCTATCGAAGTTAAAGTGTCAGAGCTGGTTATATCTACAACAGGTGCAGCATAACCATCATCATACATAGTATAATTTGTTATGAGAGGCAAACTGGGTGCCGAATGTGATGTTAAAGTAATGACCTCACCTCCGGCAAAGATCCCGTTTGAATCTCTGGCGATATTGCCAAACATTATACTGTTCGTCAGCTTATTAAACGTATAGGGAATTACGGTGCCGATGCTGGAATTGAGACTGGTTGGACTAATAATAGAATCAATCGTAATACCGGCAGGCACTTGCAGTAAAACTCCGTCGCAATAGTCGTATCCGGGTGAAACCACATTTACCGTATAATTAATTGTAAATTCACCCTTTGTTTCAGTCCAGACACCTGCAACAGATACGCTAGAACCAGTGAGGTCACCGGTCTTCGCCAATTTTTTGATCTTGGATGCTGGCGGAGTGATATCAGTCCAGATTCCACTCGCACCGACTGCATATAATTCATTGTGGAACGATACCTGATATTGATCGCCGGTGATAAGCGGCGGATTAACAACATTTACATTAGCTTTTGCATCCGCAGTTCCGGTGTGAACGACGTTCGAAAAAGCTCCTGTCGACGGAGCAGTCGCACCGGGCGCCAGCGTTTGTGCGCGGACATCCATAATGTGACCGGAGATGGGGCTTTCCAAATTATTGGGCTCAACCCCGGCTCCATTGTAGCTGTACGCCGTTACTACGAAATAGTAGTCGCGGTCGTTAATAATCGGAGCGCCTGAAAATTCATCCTGAGTGATCGTAATAGAATGTTGAACACCCTGCCTCGATCCAAACTGAACAGGCTTCGTGATGATAAATCCCGTCGTGGCGTCGAATACCAAATCACTAATGATCCCTTGGCTCGTCGCCAGGTCATACGTGGCAAGGCGCACAGCGCCATTGGGCGAATTCGCCGGGAGCTGATAAACATTGTATCCCTGGAAGGCGTATCCATGGTCGGTGAAACTTTCTTCCGTTGCATCGGATGCCTGGTTTCCCCAGCTGAGAACGATTTTTCCGTCAAGCTGCGCAACTTGCACTACGGGTGCGGGCGGCGGGGATGGAAGATTAAAGAAAAAGTCGTACGCAGTCTGAGCTAACTGGTCGTTGTATTTCAGAAGCGAGACGCTCGACAAATTGTCGCTACCTTGAGCAGCCAACGCTGCGACGACAACTTGCTGCGTATCTCCCGGTAACATAGAAAAAGCTCCTGAGCACAGGGCCATTCTAACGTCTCCAGGAGGAGAAACCCTGGCAGGCCCGATGAATGTAGGCCCAACGCCGGTAACCGGATCGCCGGGATAGCAATAATTGGTACCGCCGGTGACCGAGGTTGGAAACGGCAGCCCCGTGGTACTGATCAATCCTCTCATGAGGTTGTACCATTGCGGAGTACCATCCGGGCCGTTAGATTGAAGTTCCGGATCTCCGAACGTTGCGTTACCGTTGATGAAGAACGTGAACGCTGTCATCGGCAAATTCTTGTATCCTCCAACACGCTGCAGGTTGAAGATAGCCGTATCGGTTGCGGCTCCCGGAACCTTAGGACCCTGGAAGAAGTCAAAGCCTGCCGACGGTGGTGCTAAATTTATGCTTGCAAAGTTCGCGTCCCTTGGCTCACCGTTGTAAACATAACCAAGGCTCAGCGACGTATCACAACCGGTTGCATCATCTCCGGCGAATCCAAGATCAGGGTCGCACCACTGTGCGACGTACATCGAATCTAATTTCTGACCGCTCTTGTTAATGAATTTATAGCTGAGAAAAATGGTGTTTCCCAGTGCTCCTGGGCGGTTGTATGCCCAGATCGTGCGCTGTACTTCAATCCCGATAGGGTTCGAAGAATATAGC
Source organism: uncultured Bacteroidota bacterium (assembly GCA_963772165.1). Classification (GTDB taxonomy): domain Bacteria; phylum Bacteroidota; class Ignavibacteria; order UBA10030; family UBA8401; genus JAGVPT01. Next base: position 294,223 of record CAVYWA010000012.1, read on the forward strand.
GCTAGGGTCAGTGTCGGGTTCAAATCGTTCATCACCATCCACTGAGTCTGGTCTGCACCCGGAAAACCCGGAATGTCGATGTTCGGTTCATACACGCCGTCACCGTTCACATCCGTGTACGGCGCCCCTTGGGCTGCCGGCCATTGATTCCAATCGTTCCAGTATTGCTGGAGAAGAACCGAGGCGCTGGAGCTTTGGAATTGGTTGATGTATCCCACCTCACTGGCCTGCAGAAGAGCAGTTTCAATAGCTATGGTATCTGCATTCGTGGTCGGTTTGATGTCCGGCCGAACCCGATAAATCCTATTGCTGGTGCTGCTCGGATCATCAGCGACAGGCGCGGTCGTTGCCGTTCCCGGCGTGATAATTCTTCCAGCTTGCAGCCCGTGATTATAGGTCGAACCGCCGCAATAGAGTGTGTCGTTCTTGAAGGCTGTCCATACAAGGCCATCCTCAAAAATACAGGTCCCTGATGGCTGGCCTATCGGGAATTCGAAACCCTCATTGCTCGTGGTATACGGGTTAAAGGATCCGTCTCCATCGTTTGAATAGTAGTTAAAGATATTGTTTATGTCCATCGGAGCATAAACGCCGTTCGTTTGTACCTTATATATCTTCTTGCTGCCGTCCTTGGTCGCGCGGCCCTCGGCTTGTGCCGTTGGCGACACAATCCAAGACACAAGAAGAAGAGTTGCGACAATCGCGCTAAGAATTTCTTTGCGGACCATAAAATGTTCCTCCTGGATTTTCGTATTCTTCTTAGTATTCAATTTGGACTCCGAATCTTATTTGCCGGGGACTCAAATAGTTGTTGGCATTGGTGCCATTATAGGCGCTGTTATAGACAGATTGATAAAGGGTCGGATTATACTGTGCACTAGCATACGCCTGTCCTTGAGATGTGCCTAACCAGCCGTCATTTGCCGGGTCGCCAGTCCTTATGAACACATTATTTGCATTTTGTGTATTGAGGAGGTTCTGGACATATATATAGAACATGGCATCCAATGAGCCGATCGTCACCGTCTTATCAATGCGAAGATCAACTTCGAACGTCCATGGAGTTGTCGAATATCCAATCGGTTCCAAAGGCACCTGGAAGCGGGCATCGCCTATGTTATTCTGGGATATCGTCTCAAGCGTGTACGGATAGCCGCTACCAAATTGCATCAGCAGGTTCAGTCCTGCACGTTGGAGTATAGGCCCGCCGTCATTCTTTGCAAAGCGGTAATCAATGTTGAGGCTTCCGGTATTTTCCTGGCTAAACGAAGTCGGGAAAGGTATGTTGGCGGTGTAGCCGTGTTGGTCGGAAGCACCTCCCGCAGAGCTGTTTGGACCCGACCCCGTGCCTTCAGCGCTTGCAAAAGTATAATTGAGTTGAGCTTCCACTCGATTTGTGCGGCGGAGTGTAACTTTAAACTCAACACCTTTGCTCGTTGCGAAATCGCCGTTAACAAGTGTATAATAACTTCGATCACTTGCAACCGTTCCGTCAGGGAGAATCAAGCGGAATTGGATCTGGTCCTCAATGTTCTTATAGAACGTAGTAACATCGAATGAAGCATTGTCTCCGATCTGCTGCGAGAAACCAAGCTCATACTGAGTGGTCCGCTCCGGCTGCAAGCCATAACCGACAGGAGTTTGATAGTAATTCCCGCCATGCAGAATATTGTAAAGCAGTCCCATGCCGCCGTATGAGTCGATTAATTCGGACTCCTGGATGAACTTACCGTACTGGGCATGGAAGACGGTAACATCGCTGACAGGAAAAGAGGCACCTATACGCGGGCTTACCTGCTGCGTAACGGGCGTCTTTTTCATCGACGACGTTGATACTACGTTGAGCGAATCATTAAAATTGATACCTGCAGGATCAACAAATGCCCTGCTGTCAGGATTAATGTAATCGTATCTCAACCCAAAATTGAGGTTAATGTCTGAAAGTTCGATTTTATCCTGAAGGTATACTGCACCGTTAACCGGATGCGGCGGGCCAAAATCCACTACGTTATTCCCAACCATCACATCGCTGTTAATCGGGTTCCCAAATTCATCGTAACCGTAGTTGTTAGACCCCGTTGCTCGCAGCGCGGCTTCTTGCTCCGCCACCGTTGTCAGTTGTGTGTTGTGCAAGATAGAATACATACTGAGAACGTCTTGTCCGCCAAAGTGGCGAATGGTGTAGTACGTGTATTCACCACCGAACTTCAAGGACTGATTTTCAAATTCCTTAGTGAAGTCCAATCGGCCGCCGACAGAAGTTTCTGAAGTAATGCCGGGAGTAGTCGCAAGAAGCGTTCCCGGTTGGTCAATCGAAACGCCGCCGCCGCTCGCCGGGCCAAAAATATTCCATGCTGAGTTCGTGAGAGAGGCTGAACCGCCGTTAAACGTGGGATTGGAGAGCGTATCACCGTACGCCGCGAAATTCCCTTTAAGCGATGGATCCCAGCCCGTCTTATAAAAGTTCCTGTAATAATTTACGTTGAGTTCGTAATATGTCTTGGGATTAAAGAATTGCGTCAATTTAACATTGCCGAACCCATTTTCGTATGAATTAATCGGCAGCCTTTGGGTGTCGAATATCGTTGCGATACCCGCCGGGTCCTGTGAGAACACATCCGAATAAGCCCCTGAAGCTCGCAGCTGGATATTGCCAAGGTCAAACAACAGCGTGCCCGTGTACGAATACTGGTCAAGTTGGCCGCCGATGAGGTTTCCCCCTGCGTAATCCACATTAAGGGTATCGGCGATCGCTGTGTTCGGATGCTTGGCCGTGAACTGAGGCGCTGCGATCAATCCTGCATAATTAAACCCGCTCCAGAATCTTGGGTTTGCGTACCCGAAGTTTGTGCCTGCACCGGTCGTGCCGTTCTGGCCGCTTTGGCTTGCAGCGACAAACGATCCGGGGTCGCGGTAGAACTGATTCTCTGCAGTTCCGAAAAACCGCACCTTATCAGAGACAACGGGGCCGCTTATCGAACCGACGTAATCGGAATAACCATAGGAGTATCCTCCCAAGGCTTCTTTTCCTTGCGACGTATAATTATCCGTTTCTGCACGGAGAGAGAGTTTCATCTTCTCGCCGCCGGTCCGAAGCTGTGTGCTGACAATACCGCCGTTTGCCCCGCCAAACTCTGCCGGGTATCCTCCGGTCTGCACTTCGATTTGTTCAACAGCATCCGGTGAGATTGTCACTCCGCGTCCACCGTTATAAACGTCCGTAACGTTGACGCCTTCAAGCGAGAAACCGGTTTCATCTGCACGGCTCCCTCTAACATAAACAAGGTTGTTTCTCAGTACGACACCGGGCTGCAGCGAAGCCGCTTCAGTCACATTTCGGATTGGAATCGTGCTCAAGAAATCGCCATTGAGAATTCGCACTTCGTTCGTTGCGGATTTCTCGACGAGAGGCCTTTGAGCAACAATCAGAACCGTTCCAACCTTTACGCCTTCGGCGGGGAGCGCAAATTTGGCTTCCGCCACAAGGCCTTCGTGGACTTCAATATTAGAAATTGTGATCTGCTGGTACCCAATGTACGACGATATTAAAGTGTACGTTCCTGCATTAATATTCGCGATACTAAAAACACCATTGGCGTCGGTAGTAGCACCAAATGATGTGCCTTCCACTCTCACAGTGGCTCCGACAAGCGCTTCGCCCGTTTCGTGATCGGTCACCTTTCCTGTAATCTTTCCGCCCGCAGCCATTAGCACTGCAGTTGGAAAAAGTAGAAAGGCAACGAGTAGAGTTCTGTAGCACTCCCGTCGCATGTTTATTCTCCTTTGTTTTGTTATTGGGGACATCTTAATTTTACGCTCCTGCAAAAACAATTGAAGAGCAGTGAATTAAAATCTTAAAAAACCCATTGTACTTATTAAAGTGAAAATTTTCTGATACGTATATGTTTCAAAAATCCAATAGCTAGAGATGGGAAGGGAAATTATAAAAAGTTAGATGATCAATCGGATTATATCATCGACGAGGTAGAAAACGACTCTGGCTGCGATACAAAAGGCAGAACGTAGGTCGGGGAGAAAAACAGCGTTGTTAAAAATGGTAAAATTCAATTCAACGACTACCTATGATATAATCTCGAAACTTCACCTGCACTATTGCCGCGTGTTCCTACTGTAGACACTCGCCGCGCCGTGCAACTTTTTCCTTAATATTTCGTAAACGTTATATTTTTGTTGTGTTAATTTACTACCCAGATAACCATTTGTCAAGTTTTTCGGGGGATAACTTCAAATAAAATATCTCCTTGCCACCCCGACGAGGGCATGACTTTTCCCCTGTTTTCCCTGACTGAAATTGCTTAAGGTAGATATTCCTGGCGTTTTAGTCAAGTGTTCATTCAATTTTTTACAGCGTAACGACTTTCGCGTCAAAAATGCCATCAAGCGACCGAATTTGTTGCAGCATTTTTTCCGGAATGGGGGTATCAACACTGACAACGACCAACGCCTTTTCCCCTACGCCAGTCCGTCCAAGCGACAACCCCGCAATATTGACTTTTTCCGCAGCCAGGATTGAGCCGACATGAGCCAGCATTCCCGGTTTGTCGGTGTTTGTATAAAACAAAAGAATGCCTTCGGGGTTTACTTCAAAATAGAAGGCGTCAATCCGAACGATACGGGGCTTTGTCGTTCCGAAGACCGTTCCGGCGAACGATCGCTCTTCCTCATCCGTCGAATATTCAATCGTTAACAATTGATTGTAGTTTTCGCTGTCCCGCTCTTTCTTTTCGCTGACGCGGATACCCGTCGATTGCGCAAGGATTGGCGCATTAATGTAGTTTACCGGCTGGCTCATAAGCTTTGAAAAAAAGCCTTTGAGCACGCCGGTCGTCAGCAATTCGACATGTTTCTGGAGCAGTTCGCCGCGTGTTTCGATAGTGATATCTTTCAGTTTCCCCTTCATAATTTGCGCCTGCAAACTCCCCATTTTTTCCGCAAGCACGAGATACGGCTTTATCTCAGCCGGAATTCCCGATTGGAGTGCAACCGCATTCACCGCTCCCGAAATTCCCCGGTCATGCAGCGCATCGGCAAGCTGTTCGGCAATTTGGATGGCAACTTTTTCCTGGGCCTCTTCCGTCGAAGCACCAAGGTGCGGCGTTGCAATCAACCGCGGATGCTGCAATAGCGGGTTTCCTTTCGGCGGTTCTTCCACAAACACGTCGATGGCCGCACCGGCAACGTGCCCGCTGTTCAAAGCGTCGAGCAGTGCCGCTTCGTCAATGATCCCTCCGCGAGCGCAATTGATAACGCGAACGCCTTTTTTGCATTTCGCAAAAGTTTTTTCGTTCAGCAACCCGCGCGTTTCATCGTTGAGCGGAGTGTGCACGGTAATGAAATCCGAGCGCCGATAAATTTCCTCGAGCGAAACAAGTTCCACGCCGAGTTTCGAAGCAACGTCGCTCGCGAGCACGGGGTCGAACCCGATGACGGTCATCCCGAATGCACGGCACCTCGAGGCAACTTCTCTTCCGATTTTTCCCATCCCGATGATACCGAGGGTTTTTCCCATCACCTCCGTTCCCATATATTTTTTTCGGTCCCACTTGCCGTTTACGAGACTCATGTATGCCTGCGGAATGTTGCGGGAAAGAGAGAGCAGCATCGACACCGTATGCTCGGCAGTGGAAACGGTATTGCCCCCCGGTGTATTCATCACGATGATACCGCGTCGTGATGCCGCTTGGACGTCGATATTGTCTACGCCCGCTCCAGCACGACCGATCACTTTCATTGCATGCGCTTCTTGAATAATGTCGGCAGTGACTTTCGTTCCGCTGCGGACGATAAGAGCTGCATATTCCGGGATAATTTTTTTAATCTCTTCCGAGGTGATTCCAGGTTTTAAATCGACTTGAAACCCTTCACGCGTCAGTATGTCAACGCATGATTGTTCGATGGGATCGCTGATGAGGATTTTCATGGCAGTGGCTTTCAATAGGTAAGAGAATCAATGTGAGTTGACGGTGAATCCCGCCTCCCCGCTGGAAACAGCGGGAAGGCGGTCAACTAATGTACAGCGTGAACGAACAGTGTGACGGAATCAACTTCCGTAAAACAACATTATTGGGCGAACGATTTCACAACGGCCTGGACACCGGCGCCGAGTTCGAACTTGTATCCGCACTCCTTCAGCGTCATTTCGAGCGCGGAAATCATCGTCACCATGTCGAGTTCATCGTAGTAGCCGAGGTGCGAAATGCGGAAGATCTTTCCGGCATAGTCGTCTTGCCCTCCGGCAATCGTTATTCCATATTTCGATTTGAGAGTTTTATTGAACACTTTCCAGTCTATTCCCTCGGGAAGCCAGACGGGAGTCACGGCGAACGACGGGAATTCTGAAAATAATTTGAGACCGAGCGCTACAACGCCTGCGCGGATCGCCGTTGCCAGCCGTTCATGACGGCGCCAGATGTTTTCGATCCCTTCCGCCTTCAACATCTCCAATGCCGCATCGACACCGATAACGAGCGAGACAGCCGGCGTCCACGGCGTATCGTTCTTTTCGTACGACTTCAGGGCCTTGCGAAGGTCGAAGTAAAATTTGGGAAGCTTCGACGTTTCCATCGCCGCAATAGCGCGTTTGCTCAGCGCCACGAAGGCAAGCCCCGGCGGAATCATCAGCCCTTTTTGCGAGCCGGTAACGCAAACGTCGAGCCCCCATTCATCGAACCGCAGTTCATGAGCACCGACGGCGGTGATACCGTCCACGCAAACAAGCGCGGCGGAATTCTCGCGGATCAGCTTCGACAGCGCCTTCACGTCGGTCGCCGTGCCGGTAGACGTTTCACTGTGCGTAAGGTAAACGCCCTTAGTGTCCGGGTGTGCTCGGAGAGCGTCAAGAATCTGCTGGGCCGTCGGCGCCTTCCCCCACTCCACTTTAATTTCAACGACGTTCAGGCCGTAGGCTTTCGGCATTTTCACCCAGCGTTCGCCGAATTTTCCCCCATTCACCGACACGATCGTGTCGCCCGGAGAAAATAGGCTGACAAATGTCGACTCGACCCCTCCGGTACCGGAGCTCGTCAGTGTAAGAACCGGCTGCTCAGTCTGGAACAGATACTTCAAATTCTGATTGACGCGCGTGAGGACTTCGTTGAACTCAGGATTGCGATGATGAATAATCGGCTCCGCCATCTTCAGCATGACGTGTTCTGGAACGGGAGTCGGCCCGGGGGTAAATAATCTTTTTTTCATAGCCGCATCTTTCGTGTTATTTTTTCGTGGTCGGATAAGAGAATTGATTAACAATACGTACAAAAGTACTGTAAATGTGATTGAGAATCAAGAAATGTGAAGTGCGACTAATGTCCTAATTTGAGTGGATATATGAGTAATGTCATTCTGAACGAAGCGAAGCGGAGTGAAGAATCCACGTCAGCTCCGTCGCAGGAATGCACGGTGGTGCAGTGTCGTGGATCCTTCTCCCGCTCGAAGAGTCGTCGCTTTCCGATGACCAAAAAGCGGCGGGATCAGGATGACCGTAAAATGCATCTTGATGTGCTCACTAATCAAATTAAGACACTATCGAAGTGCGAGGGGGTACCGGACACCGTATCGAGAAAATCGCGAAATGTTGAAATATTTGGTAAGGTAATCAACGAGGTGCCCGGCATCTTCTTGCCGGTGCTTAAGCGACCGCAGAGGGAATGTAGTGTTTCGATGAAGGGATCTCTTTTGCGTTCACAAAAGACTCGATCGTGTTCAACAGATCGCAACGGCCGTCTCCGGTAACCGCGGAGAACTGAAGAACAGCAGAAAGGTGTGTGTATTTGGCAAGCCGATCTTGCACGTTTTTTATTTGAGTCTGAAGTTTGTTGAACGGGATTTTATCGGCTTTTGTCAGCACAAGGACGAACGGAACATCGTAGAAATCCAGCCATCCCATCATTGTGGTGTCAAGCTCCGTCGGTCCCAAGCGGGCATCGACAATCTGTACGCCGAGGGCGATTTGCCTTCTGTCGTGGAAAAAAGATTCGATGAGCGACGTCCAGCCCGCTTTCACTTGCTCGGCAACTTTCGCGTAACCGTAGCCGGGCAGGTCGATAAAGTACATTTCTTTGTTCACGAGATAATAATTCAACTCCCGTGTTTTGCCGGGCGTCGAGCTGATGCGGGCGAGTCCCTTTCTATTGCAGAGCTTATTCAACAGCGACGATTTTCCTACGTTCGACCTGCCGATAAATACAATTTCAGGGAAGTTATCTTTGGGGAGTTGTTTCAGGTTTGCGACGCCAACGACAAAATCTACCGTAACAATTTTCATACCTCACACCCTCTTCATGATGGAACTTCGCAAAACACGTACCACAGCAGCAAAGGATGGTTATGCTGTCCTTTGTTTTCTACGTTGCTTCTTTTTCGGAAGCCGGCGTAACGGTTGATGGAGATTCCGGTGCCGGTTCAGCAGCCGGAGATGCAGCGGTGTCTGTTTTCTTTCGGGGAGCTCGGCGCGCGCGCTTCGGCTTCACTGTCGGTTTCGTTTCTTCTTTGCCGGTATTGTAGTCGACCAACTCGAGCACGGCAACTTCCGCCGCATCGCCGAATCTGCGTCCTAATTTCACGACACGAGTATACCCTCCTGCGCGCTGTCCGACTTTCGAGGCAATTTCACCGAACAACATTTTCACGACATCCTTATCGTGAATGAACCGGGCGACTTCACGGCGTGCATGGACGTCTTTCGGTCCGCCCGCAGCTTCTTTCGCAGCCGTGCGCTTGGCACGTGAAATTATTTTTTCGACGACCATTCGCATTTCCTTCGCCTTCGCGAGAGTCGTGCGGATTTTCTTGTGCCGGAACAGCGCTGTTGAAAGAGCACTGAACGTTGCTTTGCGATGGCTTGATGTCCGTTTAAGTTTCCGACCCGCTCTGCCGTGAATCATTGCATTATCCTTTGTTTATTCGCTGTCCTTTAAGTACTTGTCGACATCCATACCGAATGTCAGGCCTTCTTCTTCGATGATCGCCGATAGCTCGGCAAGTGATTTCCGGCCGAAGTTACGGAACTTCAGCAGCTCGGCCTCTTCGCGGCGCACGAGGTCGGCAATCGTCTTGATGTCCGCTGCACGCAGGCAATTGTGGGACCGCACCGACAGCTCTAAGTCGTCCACGCTTGTCTTGAGAACTTTCCGGATGCGCGCAACCTCAGCATCCTCTTCCACTTCTTCTTTTTCCGCCTCGGGTTCCGAATCGAAGTTGGTGAAGAGTTGAATATGCTCGCGCAGCACCTTTCCGGCATACGTCAGCCCTTCCTCCGGCACGATAGAGCCGTCGGTCTCAATTTCCAAAATCAATTTTTCATAGTCCGTCTGCTGGCCGACGCGGGTCGGCTCGACAAAGTAACGCACGTTTTTAATCGGAGTAAAGATCGAATCGATCGCAATCACGCCGAGCGTTTGGTCGGGCAATTTGTTTTCTTCCGACGTCACGTATCCTTTGCCGCGCCCGATGCGAAGTTCGATTTCGAAGTCGGCATCTTTGTTCAACGTCGCGATGTGGTGGTCGGGGTTCAAGATTTCAACTTCCGCACTCGCTTTTTGAATATCGCCGGCTTTGAATTTTCCGGGTCCTTTCAAGTGCACCATCACTTTGCCGACTTTTTTGTTCGTCGCTTTCAGGCGCACTTCCTTGAGGTTGAGAATCATATCGGAAACATCCTCAACCAGCCCCGGCAAGGTCGAGAATTCATGAACGATACCTTCGATGCGGATCGCAGTGATCGCGTACCCCGGCAGCGACGACAGGAGCACGCGCCGAAACGCATTGCCGATCGTGACCCCGAAACCTTTCTCTAACGGCTGAACAATAAATCTGCCAAACGTGGTAGAATGATTTGCTTCATCCAGCACGATTCCTTCAGGCATTTGAAAGTTTACAAGACTCATGAGATTCACTCACTTTCACACGTTTTAAGTTGTTGTGAAAAAAATCGATTACTTTGAATACAACTCCACGACGAGTTGTTCATTCGCCGGCAAAGGAATGTCGGTCCGTTCCGGAATTTGAAGAAATGTTCCGTTGAGATTCGCTTTGTCCAGGCTGAGCCATGGAAGCATCGAAGTGTCCTTCATGCGCTTCATGGAGCTGTGGATGACTTCTAACTTTTTGCTCCGTTCATTCACGCTGATAACATCGCCGGCTTTCAACAGCATCGACGGTATGTCAACAGGCTTGTTGTTGATGGAAAAATGCCCATGGATGATCAACTGTCTCGCCGTTTTGCGGGAAGGCGCGAAGCCCATGCGGTAGACGACGTTGTCAAACCGGCGTTCGAGCGTCTTGACGAGAATTTCTGCCGTTTTACCCGTCTGACGAAGCGACTTCTCAAAATAATTTCTAAACTGTGTCTCGAGCAGCCCGTACATTCTGCGGATTTTTTGTTTCTCCCGAAGCTGAAGCCCGTATTCGGAAACTTTTTGTCTTCGCGATTGCCCGTGCGGTCCGGGCGGAAAATTTCGCCGTTCAACGGGGCATTTTTCCGTGAAACATTTCGTTCCCTTCAAAAAAAGCTTCTGACGTTCCCGCCGGCACAGCCTGCAACTGGCGTCAATATATCTTGCCATTGATGTATACTTCCTATAAGTGATGGATAAATAGACTCTCTAACAGTCTTACACGCGACGCCGCTTCGGCGGACGGCAGCCGTTGTGCGGAATGGGCGTGATGTCGCGGATGATTGAGACTTCGAGGCCCGCGGTCTGCAGTGAACGAATCGCGGCTTCGCGGCCGGAACCCGGCCCCTTCACAAATACTTCGACTTTACGAAGCCCCATATCGTACGCTTCCTTCGCTGCGGCTTCTGCGGATACCTGGGCGGCAAACGGAGTATTCTTCCGCGACCCCTTAAACCCATTTTTCCCCGCCGACGACCATGCGATCGTGTTGCCGTAAATGTCCGTCAGCGTGACAATGACGTTGTTGAACGTCGCCTTGACGAAGGCCTTGCCGTTAACGTCAACGTGAATTTTCTTTTTCTTCTTTGCAGCAGGCGCCGCCGTAGATGCTGCCGGAGTTTTTGCCGCCGCTTGTGTCGGTTCTTTTGCCACGTCTTCTCCTTTCAGCCAAAGATTATTCTTTGGATGAGATTAATTATTTCTTCGCTAACACTTTCTTCTTCCCTGCAACCGTCTTGCGCTTGCCTTTCCGGGTACGGGAATTCGTCCGCGTCCGCTGCCCACGCACCGGCAATCCCTTCCGATGGCGCAGCCCGCGGTACGACCCGATATCCATCAGGCGCTTGATGTTCATTTGCATTTCGCTTCGCATCGCGCCTTCGGTTTTGTACTCTGCCTGGATGATCGTACGAATCTTCGACACTTCGTCGTCGTTCAAATCGCCTATTTTCTTGTTCAGGTCGATGCCGGCCTTCGCGAGAATTTTCTGCGAGGTCGTACGGCCGATGCCGTAGATGTACGTCAAACCGATTTCCGACCGTTTATTTTTTGGTAAATCGACTCCAGCTATACGAGCCACGTTTTGTTCTCCTTGTTAAACAACGCTTTGGTCCGCTCCAAAAAAATTCCGCCGAGGAATTATCCCTGACGCTGCTTGTGCTTCGGATTTTTGCAAATTACTCTCACAACGCCTTTGCGCCGGATGACTTTGCAGTTTTCACACAGCCGCTTTACCGATGCCCGGACTTTCATTGCCTGTTCCTTTCTTCGTACTTGCTTATTTGTAGCGGTAGGTGATCCGGCCTTTGGAAAGGTCATACGGCGAAAGTTCCACCGTCACTTTATCGCCCACCAGAATCTTGATATAATTCATCCGCATTTTGCCGGAAATATGCGCAAGGATCTCGTGCCCGTTGTCCAGTTTCACTTTAAACGATGCATTCGGCAACGTTTCAGTAATTGTCCCGTCAACCTTAATTGCTCCTTGCTTTGCCATTGCTCGTGCGATTACTGAGTTAAAACTTCTGCTTTGTTCTTTCGAACGACAACTGTATGTTCAAAGTGCGCCGACGGTTCATTGTCGGCCGTAAGAATCGTCCATCCATCAATGCCGGTATGGACATTGTAGACTCCGAAATTGACCATCGGTTCGATGGCAAGCGTCATCCCTTCCTTCAACTTCAAGCCCGTTTTCGCTTTGCCGTAATTCGGAACCGGCGGATCTTCGTGCAATTCTTTTCCGATACCGTGCCCCACCAAATCCCGCACAACGGAAAACCCGGCCGCTTCAACATAGTGCTGAACGGCATGCGAGATATCGTGAAGATAATTTCCTTCGATCGCCTGCTCAACGCCTTTATCGAGCGATTCCTGCGTCACTCTCATCAACCGCGCCTTCCCTTCAGAAACCTTTCCAACGGGAAACGTGTACGCCCCGTCGCCGAAAAATCCATTCTTCAACACGCCAACATCGAGCGAAACGATTTCACCCTCTTTCAATACCCGGTTCCCCGGAATCCCGTGAACGACCTCGTTGTCAATCGAAACACAAATCGAAGCCGGGAAAAGATTATGGCGGTCGCTCCCGTATCCTTTGAACGCCGGGAAACCCCCGCTGCTCCGTGATAAAATCTTCAGCAAGAGCATCGAGATCTTTTGTTGCGATTCCCGGATAAATCTGCTTCTCCAACAGCCTCAACACATCGGCGACGATCTTCGAGCTTTCCCGAATCAGGGCGACTTCTTTTTCCGTTTTGATCGTAACCATGAACACCACACCGCCGCTGCAAAAAAAAATTATCGGCCGATTCGTCCTTTAATCTTGCCGCTTTTCATGAACCCGTCGTAATGACGCATCAGCAAATGGGACTCGATCTGCTGAAGAGTATCCAGCGCAACACCGACAATAATCAGCAAACTCGTTCCGCCGAAGAACGATGCGAAGCTGGTCGTTACTCCGAACCGCACCATGAATGCCGGTAGAATGGCGATGATGGCAAGGAAAATCGAACCGGGCAATGTAATCTTCGTCAGAATATTATCGATGAAATCCGACGTGTGCTTTCCCGGACGAATTCCCGGGATGAATCCTCCCTGCTTCTGCATGTTATCCGCCACATCTTTCGGGTTGAATGCAATGGCAGTATAAAAATACGTGAAGAACACAATCATCAATCCATAAAAGAACGAGTACGTGAACGACGTGTGTTCGAGGTACCCTGCGATCGACGCAACAAAATCACTGTCCGGGAAAAACGTGAGAATCGTGCTCGGAATGAACATGATCGACTGCGCGAAGATAATCGGCATAACTCCCGCCGTGTTGACGCGCATCGGGATGTACTGCGTCACGCCGCCATACACTTTTCTGCCGACAACGCGCTTTGCGTACTGCACCGGTATCCGGCGCGTTCCCTGCGTCACCATCACAACACCGGCGGTGATCAAAAGCATGAACGCCCAGATGATGAGCTCAACGATGAGCGGCCTCGCTCCGGAATTGACAAGCTGAAATTCGTCGAGAATGGCAATAGGAAAGCGGGCGATGATGCCGATAAAGATGATCAGCGAAATGCCGTTCCCAATTCCGCGTTCCGTAATCTGTTCCCCGAGCCACATCATGAACATCGTTCCGGTCGTCAATATAATGATCGTGCTGAGCGCAAAACCAAATCCCTGCACCTGCTGCGGCACGATCGATACGCCGGCGGCATTGAGACTTACCAAGCGGACACTGACGCCCCACGCCTGGAGGATCGAGATCAGCACCGTGCCGTACCGGGTGTACTGGGTGATTTTTTTCCGGCCGTTCTCGCCTTCTTTCTGCAGCTTCTGGAAAAACGGGACGACCGCTCCGAGCAGCTGAATAATAATGGAAGCGCTGATATACGGCATGATGCCGAGCGCAAAGATTGCCGCGTGGCTGAATGCGCCGCCGACGAACAAGTCGTAGAGACCAAAGAGCGTGTTCGATGCCTGGTTGCGCATCGATTCCGCCAGCACGGCCGCATCAACCCCGGGGACCGTAACGTGCGAACCGATACGGACGACGATCAGCAGCGCCGCGGTAAACAAAACACGCGACCGCAGTTCTTGAATCTTAAAGATGTTGCGAATATTTTCGTCTAATTTGCTCATGGAGATTTGCTATGGTTTTTTTGCTGCTGCGGGTTTCTCGGTGTGTATCTCCGTCGCTTTTCCCCCGGCAGCCGTGATCTTCTCCACCGCAGATTTGCTGAATTTGTGTGCCAAGATGTCCAATTTCACTTTCAACTCGCCATCGCCAAGGATCTTCACCAAGCTCGTTTTCTTTGACACGATGCCGAGCGAATGCAGTATCTCCGGCGTTACCGTATCTTTCACTCTTCCGTCGGTCACAAGTTTCTGCAGCATATCGACATTGACGACACGATACTCAACGCGAAAGGGATTCGTGAATCCGAATTTTGGAAGACGCCGGGTCAACGGCATCTGACCGCCTTCAAACCCGCGCTTGAGGCCGGAACCCGAACGCGAACCCTGTCCCTTGTGGCCGCGGGTGGCTGTTCCGCCGTGTCCCGAACCTTGTCCGCGACCGATGCGTTTCGTTTTCTTTCGCGAGCCTTTTGCGTACCGTAAATTGCTTAAAATCGCCGCCATGGTAATTTTCCTTTGATCTCGGTTGCGGCTTGACATGTCAGGCCGCTTCACAATTATGATTTCACTTCTTCGACAACGACCAAATGACGAACTGCGTTTACCATACCCCGAATCTGAGGCGTATCGGTATGGACAACGGAATAATTCGGGCGCCCCAGGCCGAGCGCTTCGATCGTGCGCTTATGGCGTTCCAGTGTATGCACCACGCTGCGAATTTGTGTAATCTTTATTTTTTTGTGTGCTGCCATAATGTTTTAGTTCTGGAATAATTCCTGAAGAGACAGGCCGCGCTCTTGCGCAATCGTCCGGGCATCCCGGAGGCTGAGCAGCCCGGCGAGCGTCGCTTTCACAACGTTATGCGGGTTGGAGGAGCCCATTTGTTTCGTGAGAATGTCTTTCACCCCGGCAGACTCGAGCAGTGCACGGACGCCGCCGCCGGCAATCAACCCGGTTCCGGGCGATGCGGGCTTCAAGAGGACTTTCCCCGCGCCGAATTTTCCGATCACTTCGTGTGGAATCGTACCGTTGACGATCGGGACCGTCAGGACATTTTTCTTCGCGTCGTCGATTCCTTTGGAGATCGCATCGGCGACTTCGTTCGCTTTGCCAAGGCCGATACCGACATGGCCGTTGCCGTCGCCGACGACGACGATCGCGTTAAAACTGAACCTGCGTCCGCCCTTCACCACTTTTGCAACGCGGTTGATGTGGACCAGCTTATCTTTTAATTCGAGTTCGTTCGCTTTAATTCGTGCCACGGGTAGACCTCTTCACTTCATGAATAAATTTTTCTGCGTCGTCCATTGTATTTCTTGCTGTCGGGAGAGGATTCGAACCTCTACAGACGCCTCCAAAGGGCGTTGTCCTGCCATTAGACGACCCGACAAGAGTGCGGGCGATTCCTTCCAGCAGCAAATACTTCTTAGAACTTTAAGCCGCCCTCGCGAGCTCCGTCCGCCAGCGCTTTCACGCGGCCGTGATACAACAATCCGTTGCGATCGAAGACAACATTCTTGATGTTCTTTTCGAGCGCTTTCTTTGCGAGAATTTTGCCGACGACCACGCTTTTGTCTTTTTTTGATTTCGCTCCGGTCAATTCGGTCTTCACTTCTTTCGAAATCGACGAAGCCGCAACCAATGTCTTTCCTGCAACGTCATCGATGATCTGGCCGTAGATGTTTCCCAGACTGCGGTAGACGGTCAGGCGCGGTCGTTGTGCCGTGCCCATAATTTTTTTCCGGATAGACGCTTTTATTTTCAAGCGCCGCTGTATTACTTCTTTGTTGATCATACGTACTCTTATCAATACCTGTGGATCGTGCCCGTTATTTATTTCGCGCCGACGGTCGCCGCTGTCTTGCCCGCTTTTCTGCGGATGTACTCGCCTTCGTACTTAATTCCTTTTCCTTTGTACGGCTCGGGCGGACGGAGCGAGCGTATCTTCGCTGCGACGAGCCCGACGAGCTGCTTGTCGATGCCGCTGATCACGATGCTCGTCTGCGTCGGCGCTTCAATCTTGATCGAATCGGGAGGCCGGAATGCGATGGGATGAGAGTATCCAAGCGCGAGCTGCAACACCTTGCCTCTCAGCTCCGCACGATACCCGACGCCGACGATCTCCAGCTTACGGCTGAAACCCGCCGTAACTCCGGTGACCATATTTGCGATCAGCGCGCGGAATAATCCGTGCAGCGAGCGCTGTTCTTTGAAATCGGAGTGCCGGGAGACAAGAACCTCTTCCCCCTTGACCTCGACGGTGACATCGGGATGAATAGCCACAGAGAGCTCACCTTTGGCACCGGTGACTTTCACGCTGCCGTTCTTCACTTCGACTTTCACTCCCTTAGGAATGACTACTGGTTTTCTGCCGATTCGCGACACTGTAAGACTCCTTCAAACTCTTTTTCTGAACTGAAAAATCAATTGTGTTACCAGACGTAAAACAATACCTCGCCGCCGACATTTTCCTTCCGCGCCTGCTTATCGGTCATCAATCCTTTTGACGTTGAGACGACCGCAACACCAAGGCCGTTATTAACACGCGGCAGTGCTCCGGCATTATGATACCGGCGGATGCCGGGGCGGCTGATGCGCCGCAACCCAGTGATCACGCTGTTCGTATCGTTGTACTTCAGCTGGATGCGGATCACTCCCTGCTTCTTGTCTTCAACGGTCGTGAAATTGGCGATGAATTTCTGCTCCAACAGGATGCGTGTAATTTCCTTCTTTAAGTTTGAAGCAGGAACGTCGACCTTTTTATGGCGCGCACGCACGGCATTTCGAACTCGTGTGAGATAATCGGCTATCGGATCGGACATTGACATTGAATTTCGTTCTCCTAATTTTTTCTCATCGCTGCCGCGAAAAAGGTTACCAGCTTGCCTTCGTGACTCCCGGAATTTTTCCGTCGAGCGCCATGGAACGGAAGCAGAGCCTGCAAACGCCAAACTTCCTCATGTATGCCCGGGATCGGCCGCAGATACCGCACCGGTTGTGCTTCTGGGTCGGATGTTTCGGTGTTTTCTTTGACTTCACAACCATCGCTAATCGTGCCACGAACGCTCCTTGAAATTAGTTTGCTTTTTGAACTGTGTCGCGCTTGACGAACGGCATACCGAATCCTTTGAGCAGCTCCATCGCCTCAAGGTCAGTCTTCGCCGTCGTCACGAACGTGATATCCATACCGTTAATCTTCGCAACCTTATCGGCGTCGATCTCGCGGAAAATAATTTGCTCCTTGATGCCAAGCGTGTAATTGCCGCGCCCGTCAAACGACCGGTCAGGAACGCCGCGAAAATCCCGAATCTGCGGCATGGCAACGCTCACCAGCCGGTCCAGAAATTCATACATCTGCCTGCCGCGCAGCGTCACGCGGGCTCCGATGGGAACGCCCTGGCGAAGTTTAAAATTGGAGATAGCTTTTTTTGCTTTGGTGATCGCCGGTTTCTGTCCGGTGATCAGCTCTAATTCTTTTGCTGCCGTCTCGAGCAGTTTTGCGTCCTGAGTTGCAGCGCCGATGCCCATGTTGAGTGAAATTTTTTCCAGCCGCGGCACTTGCATGACGCTTTTATAGTTGAACCGCTTCATCATGGCCGGCGCGAGGTCCTTCTTGTACATTTCCAGCAAACGGGGATACACCCCTGCCTCATGGATGTGCGAAGCCTTCGCCTCTTTCGATTCCTGTTTCTGAGATGGCTTCTTTTCTTTTGGTTTCTCTTTTGGTTTTTCTTTTTCTTTTGCCATTGTATTACACTTTCAAGTGTGCGCTATGTTATTCGCATAGCGCCGTTTATCTGTCCGGAAAATTCATCCGCCCGGGGTTAAAACATTTCGCCGCAGTTACGGCAGATCCTCATTGATTTCTTTTTGCCCGAGGTTGCGTCGGTAACATGCTTGTGCCCAACCCGCGTCGCCGTGTTGCATTTCGGGCACTTCACCATCACGTTCGACGAGTTGACCGACGCTTCCTTCTGAACAACGCCTCCCTGGGGGTTGCGCTGTGAAGGGCGCGTATGCCTTTTAATAATGTTGACCCCTTCCACAATGACTCTGTTGGTCACGGGAAACACTTTCAGCACTTTCCCTTCTTTGCCTGTGTTGTTCCCGGACTTTACGATGACGACATCATCTTTTCGAACATGCATAGCGACACTCTCGATTATCGTTAGAGCACTTCTGGTGCTAATGAAACAATTTTCATAAACTGCTTTTCCCGGAGTTCGCGTGCAACCGGGCCGAAGATGCGCGTTCCCCGCGGTTCATTCAGCGGCGTGATTAAAACGACGGCATTCTCGTCAAAACGAATGAATGATCCGTCTTTCCGTCCGACCTCTTTCTTCGTTCGAACGACAACGGCGCGAGACACTTCGCCCTTTTTCACGCCGGCACCGGGTATTGCCGATTTTACGGACACGACGACCAGGTCGCCGACGCTTGCATACCGCCGGTCATGACCGCCCAGGATGCGAATACAACGCACTTTTTTCGCACCCGAGTTATCTGCAACCACTAAATTTGTTTCTTCCTGAATCATGACACGCTCCTGAAAGTCGATTACTTCGCCTTTGCTACCACCTCTACCAAGCGCCATCGTTTATTTTTGCTGAGGGGGCGCGTTTCCATAATGCGCACCATATCGCCGAGGCCGGCTTCGCCTTTTTCATCGTGCGCCATGAGTTTCGTTGTGCGGCGAAAATATTTTTTGTAGAGCGCATGGGGCACGCGCCGTTCAATCGCAACGACAATACTTTTCATCATTTTCGTGCTGACAACTTTTCCAACGCGCGTTTTTCGTCGAGTCGTTCTAGTTTCCATTATGTCCCGGTCTCCGTTACTCTGATTATGGCTTAGTCGCTGCCGCTTTGCGCTTTCGCTGATTCAACATCGTCATCATACGCGCGATGTCGCGGCGAATGAGCTTGAGTTTCGCCGTATTCTCAATCTGTTTCGTCGCCTGCTGAAATTTCATGTGCGCGAGCGATTCTTTGTCGTCGGCGATTCTTTTTACCAGCTCCGAATCAGAGAGGTCTTTTATTTCAAACGTTTTCATGGTCGTGGCGTATTCAATGAATGAGCATCGTAATCGATTCGGGTGACGAACTTTGTCTTGATCGGCAGCTTGTGGGCGGCGAGCGTCAATGCTTCCTTCGCCATTTCCTTCCGCACCCCGCCAATTTCAAACATCACGCGTCCGGGCTTGATCACGACGACCCAGAATTCCGGATTTCCTTTGCCGCTTCCCATACGGGTCTCGGCCGGTTTTTTCGTGACCGGCTTATCCGGGAAAATTCTGATCCATACTTTTCCTTCGCGCTTCATCATCCGTGTCAGAGCAACGCGCGAGGCTTCGATTTGGCGCTGCGTAATCCAGCCGGGCTCCATCGCCTTCAGCCCGAAATCGCCGAACGCGATCGTGGCGCCCCGCGTCGCCTTGCCGCGCATGCGTCCGCGCTGCGCTTTTCTGTACTTCACTCTCTTCGGCATTAACATAATTTGTCATCTCCAATATCATATCGTGCAATGAAACTTCGCAACGCTACCGCGCGGCGTTCCCGAGGACTTCGCCCTTGCAAATCCACACCTTTACGCCGATCAAACCGTAGATCGTCTGCGCCGTTGCGTTGGCGTAATCGATGTCGGCCCTGAGGGTGTGCAGCGGAATTCGTCCTTCTTTATACTGCTCGCGTCTGGCCATTTCAGCGCCGCCGAGACGGCCGCTGCACATCACGCGAACGCCTTCCGCTCCCATACGCATCGCAGCCGTGATTCCCTGCTTCATCGCACGGCGGAACGAAATGCGTCCTTCGAGCTGCGAGGCGATGTTTTCCGCAACCAGCTGTGCATCTAATTCCGGCCGCTTAATCTCGCTGATGAGGATCTTCACTTCTTTACTTGTAATTTTCTTGAGCTCTTCTTCAAGCTGTGAGATTTCTTTTCCGCTTTTGCCGATCACAATGCCCGGGCGTGATGTATGAATAGTAATGCGTGCGTTCTTCGGGGTCCGCTCGATTTGAATCCGGGAGATCCCGGCTTTTTTCAGCCGGTTGCGGACATAGCTTCGAATCATGACATCTTCATTGAGTTTCGCGGCAAAACCTTTTTCATCATACCAATTTGAATCCCACGTCTTGATGACGCCTAATCGAAAGCCGACCGGGTGTGTTTTTTGTCCCACTGTGTTCTCCTAAAGCCGGAATAATATAATGGTTGTCATACAACGCCTTGTGGTGTTGGACTTATTTCTTTTTCGTTTCACGCTGAGCAACAACAATCGTCACATGGTTTGAGCGCTTCAGCATCCTGAATGCGCGTCCCATCGGAGCGGGCAGAATTCTTTTCATCATGGCGCCGCCGTCCACAAAACATTCCTTCACGTAAATGTCGTCGGTGTCGATCCGTCCGGCATCGTCCTTGTTCTGAAGGTTCGAGATCGCCGACCGCAGCACTTTTTCTGCCGTTTTCGATGCATGTTTCGGGGAGAAGTGAAGGATGTTGAGCGCCTCGCCGACCGATTTTCCGCGGATCAAATCGACCACCAGCCGCATCTTGCGCGGCGACGTTCCGATGTACCTGTTAATTGCTTTTGCTTCCATGAAAAACTCCAGAATCTGTACGCTAATGTTCTTATTCAGCCGGTGTTGTCGTTGTCGCTTCCGTTCTCAAACCGGGGTGAGCCCGGAAAATTCTTGTCGGCGCAAATTCGCCGAGTTTGTGTCCGACCATCGATTCCTGAATGTACACGGGGATGAACTTGTTCCCGTTGTGCACGGCAAACGTGTGGCCGACAAAATCAGGAGCGATGGTTGATGAACGGGACCATGTTTTGATCACCTGTTTCCTGTTGCTCTTGTTCAGCGCTTCGATTTTTGCCTGCAGCTTGGCATCGATGAACGGTCCCTTTTTTACTGATCGGCTCATAGGCTTCTACTCTTTACTTGCGGCGTTTAACAATGTATTGACTGGATGTTTTTTTCTTCTTGCGCGTTTTCAATCCCTTGGATTTCTGGCCCCAGGGACTGACCGGATGACCGCCGCCCGAAGTCTTGCCTTCACCGCCGCCCATCGGATGGTCGACCGGGTTCATGGCGACGCCGCGGACGTGTGAACGAAGTCCGAGCCAGCGCGAGCGGCCGGCTTTTCCAACACTGATTTTTTCATGGTCGATGTTGCCGAGCATTCCGATCGTTGCGTAGCATCCGCTGCGGATATTGCGAATTTCGCCCGAGGGGAATTTGAGAAGAACGAAATCGCCCTCTTTCGCCTGCACGACCGCGAAGTTGCCCGCACTCCGCGCGATTTGCCCCCCTTTGCCTTCCCGCATTTCAATATTGTGGATCTGCGTGTTAACGGGAATGGCCTTCAACGGCATCGCATTTCCCGTCTTAATTTCCACTTCGTTTCCTGCGACGATTTGGTCGTTCACTTTCAAACCTTCCGGCGCGAGGATGTACCGCTTCTCGCCGTCGGTGTATTGCACGAGCGCAATACGCGTGGAGCGATTCGGATCATACTGAATCGACATCACTTTCGCAGGAATATCCCGCTTCTCCCGCTTGAAATCGATCATCCGGTACCTGCGCTTGTGCCCGCCGCCGCGATGCCGCGAGGTGACCCGACCGTAGCTGTTCCGCCCGCCGGATTTCTTTATCGGCCCGAGGAGCGATTTTTCGGGAGTCGACTTCGTGATCTCTTCGAAGGTCGAGATGGTGTAGTATCGCGTCGCTGCGGTTGTCGGTTTTAATTTTCGTAATGCCATAACTCTGCTTTCGTTGCTTGTTGCTGTTACGCGTTTTCGAAGAAGTCGATCTTCTGGTCCTGCTTCAGCGTCACAATTGCCTTTTTGAAGTCCGCCCGTTTGCCGGGAATTCGTCCGCGCTTCGTCATCTGCGCTTTATGCTTTCCTTTTGAACGGATCGTCCGGATACTCACGACGGTCACGTTGAATTTTTTCTCGATGGCGCGAGCGATGTCAATCTTGTTTGCGGTGATGTCCACTTCAAATGCGTACTGGCGTTTTTCCGCAAGCGCAGTCATCTTCTCGGTAATCAGCGGTCGTTTTAAAATTGCACTCATCGGTAGCTCGTTTTAATTGGAAAACGTTTTCTGAAGAATATCCACCGCACTCTTTTGCATGACAAGCACGGCGCTGTCTACAATTTCATACGTTGATGCTTTGGCGGCCTCGAGAATGTTGAGCTTGGGAATGTTTCGACCGGATTTCAAAACATTGTCATCTTTTTTGGGGACAAGGAATAATACTTTCTTCGAAGCGACCTGAAGCGCCTTGAGCACTCCGGCGAGTTCCTTCGTCTTCGGCGCATCGAAACTGAAATCCTCCACGACGACAATGCTTGATTCCTTCGCTTTATATGCCAATGCCGACTTCCGCGCAATGCGTTTGACCTTTGCCGGCAGCTTGACTTCATAATCATGCGGGTGAGGACCGAACACGGTTCCGCCGCCTGCCATCAACGGGGAACGGCTCGTGCCCTGGCGCGCGCGTCCGGTTTTCTTCTGCGCAAACGGTTTCTTGCCGCCGCCGCGGACATCGCCGCGTTCTTTCGTTTGATGTGTACCCTGCCTCTGGTTGGCCATGTACGAACGGACCGCCATATAAATCGCATGGTCGTTCGGCGTCACTTCGAAGATCTCGGGTGCAAGCGTCACCGTCTCGCCGGACTTCGTTCCATCTTTCTTAAGCACTTCAACTTTCATTATCGTTGTACTTTCTTTTTCGACGTCGTTTGAAGTTTACTTCGTAATCTCAACGTAGGTATTAATCGCGCCGGGAACGGAGCCTTTCACAAGAATGAGATTCGACTCCAGGATCACCTGCACGACCGTCAAATTTTTCACCGTCACATTCTTGAACCCCATCCTCCCGGCCATGCGCATTCCTTTAAATACCCTCGACGGATACGACGAAGAACCGATGGAGCCCGGCGCGCGGACGCGGTCGGACTGCCCGTGCGTGGTCATTCCAACACCGGAAAAATGGTGCCGGCGGACAACACCCTGAAACCCTTTGCCTTTGGATTTTGCCGTTACGGATACTTTATCGCCTTTCGTGAAGAGGTCGACTTTCACTTCTTTTCCGATCGCGATATCGCCCGCTTTAAAATCGCGGAATTCTTTCAGCAGCCGCAGCGCCTTCACGTTCGCTTTCGCAAAATGACCCTTCGCAGGCTTGTTAACGAGGCGGTCCGGTTTTTCATCAAAACCGAGCTGGACGGCCTCGTATCCGTCTTTTGCCTTCGTTCGGATCTGAGTTACATAACAAGGACCCGCTTCGATCACGGTGCACGGAATCGAAACCCCGTTATCATCGAAGATGCTTGTCATGCCGACTTTTTTTCCTAATATGCCACTCACGGTATAAACTCCTTCGGTATCTGCACTTTTTGAGAAACCGGTTAGCCAAAAATCTTTATCTGACCGACGACCCGTTCACGAGAGAGGCCGTCGGTTGCACTCCTTGTCAAACGCTACACCTTTATTTCGACGTCGACGCCCGCGGGAAGGTCGAGCTTCATCAAGGCATCGACTGTTTTCGTGCCGGAGGTGAGAATGTCGATGAGGCGCTTGTGGGCCCGCGTCTCGAATTGTTCACGCGACTTTTTATCGACGTGCGGCGAACGCAGCACGGTATAGAGCGTGCGTTTCGTCGGCAGCGGAATCGGTCCGGAAACAACCGCACCCGTGGATTTCACCGTCTTGATGATCTTCTCAGCCGATTTATCGATCAGGTTATGATCGTACGATTTTAATTTGATGCGAATTTTTTGACCAGCCACTTGGAACTCCGTGCGAGCCGCATCCCGCTCGTAGCGGGACGCGGTTCAAAAGTTAAACAGCTTTTATTCGATGATCTTTGTGACAACACCGGAACCGACCGTCCGTCCGCCTTCGCGAATTGCGAAACGCAATTTCTCTTCCATTGCGATCGTGGAGATCAGTTCGATCTGCATGGCGTCGACGTTATCGCCCGGCATAACCATTTCCACTCCTTGTGGAAGCGTAACGACGCCGGTCACATCCGTTGTGCGGAAGTAGAACTGCGGCCGGTATCCGTTCAGGAACGGCGTATGGCGTCCGCCTTCTTCTTTCTTCAATACGTACACCTGTGCGTTGAATTTCTTGTGAGGAGTAATGGAGCCTGGCTTCGCGACAACCATACCGCGTTCAAGGTCGTCCTTTTCAATTCCGCGCAGAAGAAGACCCGCATTGTCTCCAGCCTGGACTTCATCGAGCTCCTTGCGGAACATTTCGGCACCAGTGATGACCGTCTTCTTATGCTGGCCGAGACCGATCACTTCAACTTCGTCGCCAACCTTTGCGCGCCCGCGGTCGACACGGCCCGTGCCGACTGTACCGCGACCGGTGATTGAGAAGACGTCTTCAACCGGCATCAAAAACGGTTTATCGATATCGCGCTGCGGAAGAGGAATATACGAGTCGATGGCATCCATCAGATCCATAATGCACTTGAATGCGGGATCATCGGGTTTTGAATCCGGCCGTAACGCGGCTTCCATCGCCTTCAATGCGGATCCGCGAATGATCGGGATCTCATCGCCCGGAAATTCATTCGCCTTCAACAAGTCGCGCATTTCCATCTCGACGAGGTCGAGCAACTCGGGATCGTCGACGGCGTCAACTTTGTTCAAGAAAACGATGATACGGGGCACGCCGACTTGACGGGCAAGTATAATATGCTCGCGTGTCTGGGGCATCGGTCCATCCGTTCCCGCAACGACAACTATAGCTCCGTCCATTTGTGCTGCGCCCGTGATCATGTTCTTCACATAGTCGGCATGGCCGGGGCAGTCGACGTGTGCGTAGTGGCGCTTTTCAGTCGAATATTCCACGTGTGCCGTAGCAATGGTTATACCGCGTGCTTTTTCTTCAGGCGCATTGTCGATACTGTCGAACGTTCGAATCTGTGAAAGACCTTTTTTTGCCAGGACCATTGTAATAGCGGCAGTCAAGGTTGTCTTACCGTGGTCAACGTGGCCAATTGTTCCGACGTTCACATGCGGCTTGCTGCGGTCAAATTTTTCTTTTGCCATGAGGATGTCTCCTTACGTAATTGGGAACAAGGTGTTTTTAATCTCAGTCAATAATCAGGCACTAACAGCTTCTTTGCCCTTTACTTTTTCAATAATCTGCTCGGAAATCGATTTCGGCGTTTCGTCGTAGTGTGAAAACTGCATTGTATAGAGCGCGCGTCCCTGTGTCATCGAGCGCATCGTGGTTGCGTAGCCGAACATCTCCGACAACGGCACGGTCGCTTTGACAACGTGAGCGTCTTTCCGGGGAGTGATTCCCTCAATTTTTCCACGGCGCGAATTTAAATCCCCCATCACATCGCCGAGGTATTCTTCGGGTGTAACAACTTCAACCGCCATGATCGGTTCGAGGATGACGGGGTTTGCTTTTTTTGCTGCGGCTTGAAACGCGATAGAACCTGCAATCTTAAACGCCATTTCGGAAGAATCGACATCGTGGTACGAACCGTCGAAGAGCTTCACTTTCACATCTTCGACCGGATAGCCTGCGAGAATACCGTTCTTCATCGCTTCCTGTATGCCAACAGACACCGGCTTGATGAACTCGCGCGGCACAACTCCGCCGACGATGGCATCTTCAAACTCGTAGCCCTTGCCTTTTTCGTTCGGCTCGAGTTCGATCCAGACATGGCCAAACTGTCCTTTGCCGCCGGATTGACGGATGAACTTACCCTCTGCCTGGACTTTCTTACGGATCGTTTCTTTGTAAGCAACCTGAGGTCGGCCGACGTTCGCTTCAACCTTGAATTCACGTTTCATGCGGTCGACAATAATTTCGAGATGAAGTTCGCCCATTCCGCCGATAATCGTCTGGCCCGTTTCCTCATTCGTCGACACACGGAACGTCGGATCCTCCTCCGAAAGCTTCTGCATCGCCTCACCCATCTTCTCTTGGTCGGCCTTCGTCTTCGGTTCGATCGCCTGGTGAATGACGGGTTCCGGAAATACCATCTTCTCTAAAATAATTGGATCATCTTCATCACAGAGCGTATCGCCCGTTCGCGTATTCTTAAACCCGATGGCAGCAAGAATGTCGCCGGAAAATCCTTCATCGACATCCTCACGATGGTTGGCGTGCATGCGAAGCACACGTCCCAGACGTTCTTTGCGGTCGCTGCTCGAGTTATAGAGATACGATCCGGCTTTGACGCTGCCGGTGTAAATGCGAAAATATGTAAGCCTTCCGACGAACGGATCGGTCATGATCTTGAATGCAAGCGCGGTGAACTTCTCATCATCGGCGACTTTGCGGACAATCACGTCTTTGAGATTCGGATGGTGGCCGGAAATTTCACCATTGTTAATATCGAGAGGCGACGGAAGAAAATCGACAACGGCGTCGAGCAGCATTTGCACGCCTTTGTTCTTGAACGACGAACCGCAGAGTACCGGCACGATACTCGTCTTCAGACACGCTCTTCGAAGAACTGAAATAATTTCCTGGGGCGTGATCTCTTTGCCCTCGAGGTACTTTTCAAGAAGCGAGTCGTCTTCATCCGAGACTGCTTCCAACATTTTCGTACGATATTCTGCGGCAAGCTTTTGGAGGTCGTGGGGAATGGCGATGTCATCCCATGTCATGCCGTTGGATTCCTCGTGGAAAATGTGGGCCTTCATCGAAATCAAATCGATGATACCGGTGAAGAGGTCGCCCTCTCCGACGGGGAGATGAATGGGCACGGCATTCGCGCTGAGCCGGTCTTTCATCATTTGCACTGCGCCGAGGAAATCCGCACCAACGCGGTCCATTTTATTGACAAACGCAATTCGGGGAACTCCGTACTTGTCCGCCTGCCGCCACACTGTTTCGGACTGCGGCTCAACGCCTCCAACCGAACAGAAGAGGGCAACAGCACCATCGAGGACGCGCAGTGAACGCTCGACTTCGATCGTGAAATCGACATGTCCGGGCGTATCGATAATATTGATGTAATGGTCTCTCCAAAAACAGGTGGTCGCAGCGGAGGTAATAGTAATGCCCCGCTCTTTTTCCTGCTCCATCCAGTCCATTGTTGCCGCGCCGTCATGCACTTCACCCATACGATGCAGAACGCCCGTGTAATACAGGATCCGCTCCGTCGTTGTGGTTTTACCCGCATCGATGTGCGCCATAATTCCTATGTTACGTGTTCGCTCGAGCGAATATTTTCTGGGCATAACACTCCAAAAATCCTAAAACGCAGAGAGTACTTCTCAGTCAGTGTGAACGCTGCAACGCGGGTTACCGCATTTATCTTACCACTTGAAATGCGCAAAAGCTTTATTTGCTTCAGCCATGCGGTGCGTGTCTTCCTTTTTCTTCACGGCATTTCCTTCGCCGTTCGCAGCCGCCATAAACTCCGAAGCAAGCTTTAACGACATTGCTTTATCCGAACGTTCTTTCGAGTAGTTGATCAGCCAGCGGATAGCAAGAGCGGTTCGCCGTTCGGGACGAACTTCTGTAGGTACTTGATAGGTCGCCCCGCCAACTCGCCGTGCTCGCACTTCGATGACAGGGGCAACATTGTTTACAGCTTTTTTGAAAACATCAATGGCATTAGTCTTCGTCCGATCACCTATTACTTCAAGTGCATCATAGAAGATCGACTGGGCAACATTCTTTTTGCCCTGCTTCATAATGTTATTGATGAAACGAGCCACTAAAGGATCGTTGAATTTCGGGTCATTGAGAATTGATCTTTTTTCTGCTCTTTTTTTTCTCATGAGGGAATTACTTTGGGCGTTTAGCGCCGTACTTTGACCTTCCTTGTTTTCGCTCATTTACCCCTGCGGTATCGAGCGTTCCTCGAATAATGTGGTATCTAACGCCAGGCAGATCTTTTACTCTCCCGCCTCGGATCATTACTATAGAGTGTTCCTGCAGGTTATGACCTTCGCCGGGAATGTAGGCAGTCACTTCAATACCGTTCGTTAATCGAACGCGGGCGACTTTGCGCAACGCCGAATTAGGCTTCTTAGGGGTCGTTGTATATACCCTGGTGCACACACCTCTCTTCTGCGGATTACCGGCAAGTGCAGGTGCTTTGCTCTTAAATAAAGTGCTTCTTCGACCTAGTCGGACTAACTGATTTATCGTTGGCAAAAATTTACTCCGGAATAACTGTGACAGCCCATCTTGAAAAAATTTAGCTTATCAATATACAAAAATGTCGAAAACAAGTCAAGATTTTTCTGCTATCGACAAGGGGATATTTTCGAGAATAAAAACATTACAACGAGTGAAGCGAAGGAACCCCGCTGTGCGGCATCCTTATGGCAAATGACCTTCATGACACAAAGGACTTGCTCCAGCGAGAAACACCCTGGCAGAACAACCCTATCCTCTCATTCTCCGTCTCAGCCGCTTACGCTACCGTTTTGCTTCTCTTGCGAGTTTTCTTTACCACCACCACTTCCTCTTCCCCGGTCACCGGTTCCGGTTCTTCGACGGGTTTTTCAGAGACGACAGGCGTCTCTTTCGATGTCACAAGGACGTCTCTAAATTTCTTCAACCCCGTTCCGGCAGGAATAAGATGGCCCATGATGACGTTTTCTTTCAAGCCAAGCAAGTAGTCAACTTTTCCTTCGATCGCAGCATCGGTCAAAACCTTTGTAGTCTCTTGGAAGGCTGCCGCTGCAATAAAGCTGTCGGTGGAAAGCGAAGCGGCCGTGATACCGAGAAGAATCGGCTCGGACATCGCCGGCTCCGCGTCCCTGAACTCGGCGACCTTCTTCGTTTTCTTCTTCAACTCAGTGTTGCTTTCTTTCGCCTTCTTCTTTTCCACAACGGTCATATTCTTAAACTTTGAATCGCCTTTGTTTTCGATGTACACCATCCCTTGAAGCCGCGCATTCTCCTCGGCGAATTTCACTTTATCGACATAATCTCCTTCAAGGAAACGTGTGTCGCCCGAATCACTGATACGGACCTTTTGCATCATTTGCCGGACGATTGTTTCGATATGCTTGTCGTTGATCTTCACGCCCTGCATGCGGTAGACTTCCTGGATTTCATTGACAAGATATTCCTGCACCGCACTCGTCCCTTTGATGCGCAGGATATCGTGCGGATCGATCGCACCGTCGGAGATACGCTCTCCTGCCCGGATAACATCGTTTTCCTGCACAAGAATATGCTTGCCGTGCGGAATGAGGTACGTCTTCTGGTCTTGTTTGTCGTGGCTTTCAACAATGACCTCCCGCGATCCACGTTTCTGTCCGCCAAACCGGACAATGCCGTCGATCTCGCCCACGATTGCAGGGTCGGCCGGCGAGCGCGCCTCAAAAAGCTCGGTCACTCTCGGCAAACCGCCCGTGATGTCGCGAGTTTTTCCGCTGTCGCGAGGAATCTTCACAAGAACGGTCCCGGCAGCTATTTCCTCTCCATCATCAACCATGATGTGAGCACGTGTCGGAATAATATAGTTCGCAACTTTCGCACCGGCCTTGTTGGCGACAAGAATAGAAGGACTCAGCGTCCTGTCGCGGGAATCAATAACAACCTTTTGAATGTGGCCCGTTTGTTCGTCCGGTTCTTCGCGGTACGTGGCATCTTCTTTTAAGTCCTGGTACTTAATGATACCGGAATGCTCGGAAATGATCACTGCATTGTACGGATCCCACTCGTAAATGAGTTCACCCTTTGAAACTTTTGAGCCGTCTTTCATCTGAAGGACCGCACCGTACGGAATATCGTATTTTGTCAGAATGCGGTTATCATCGTCAAGGACGTTGACGACGCCGCTTCTGCCGAGTGAAAGAATTTTAGACCCTTCTTCGGTTTTCACGGTGATCGACTTCAGGCCGTCATACTTCACATGGCCGTCGAATTTTGATATGATCTGCGATTGTGCCGCGATCAAGCTCGCGGTTCCGCCGGTGTGGAATGTCCGAAGCGTCAGCTGAGTTCCCGGCTCGCCGATCGACTGAGCGGCGACCGTTCCGACGGTTTCGCCGACTTCCACAAGCTTCGCCGTTGTCAGATTTCTTCCGTAGCATTTTGCACAGACACCGCGTTTCGCTTCGCACGTAAGCACCGAACGGATCTCGACCTGCTCAATCGATGTTTCTGAAATCGCCTGGGCAATATCTTCATCGATAATATTGCCGGATTTCACAATCACTTTTTGGGTCAGTGGATCGATAACGTCATGGACGGCAACCCTGCCGAGTATTCTCTCGGACAACGGTTCTTTAACATCTTCGCCCTCTTTCAAAGCACCGGTCAAAACACCGCGGATAGCTCCGCAATCTTCGATCGACACAATCGCATCCTGCGCGACGTCGACAAGGCGGCGGGTCAAATATCCTGCATCGGCGGTTTTCAATGCTGTGTCGGCAAGTCCTTTTCGTGCGCCGTGCGTTGAAATAAAATATTCAAGGATCGAAAGTCCTTCGCGGAAATTTGCAATAATCGGATTCTCGATCAACTCACCGGTGGCACCGGAGAGGGACTTCTGCGGCTTTGCCATCAAGCCTCTCATGCCGGCCAGCTGACGCACTTGCTCTTTCGAACCGCGTGCGCCGGAATCGATCATCATATAGAGCGAGTTGAAACCTTCACGCGAGTGCTGGAGGGAATCGAACAACTTCTCGGCAACCCTGCTCGTCGTCCGGGTCCAGATATCGATCACTTTATTATACCGCTCGCCGTTTGTGATGAATCCATTTTGATACTGCCGCTCGACAGAATCGACGTCTTTGAGCGACTTATTGATCATCTCCTCTTTCTCTTTCGGGATAGCGACGTCGGCAACGCTGACGGAGAGCCCTCCCTTCGTTGCGTACATAAAGCCGAGGGTCTTGAGCTCGTCGAGGAATTGGGCTGTCCGGAGATTGCCGCATTTGCGGAACGCCGTCGCAATGATTTGCACTAACCGCTTCTTGTTCAGAAGTTCATTGACAAACCCGATTTCAGTCGGAACAATTCTGTTAAACAGAACGCGTCCGGTGGTTGTTTCCACTATCTTATGGTCAATCCGGACTTTAATGCGGGCGTGGAGCGTTATTTTGTTTTCATTGTAGGCAACGATCACTTCTTCCGGCGATGAAAACATTTTCCCTTCGCCCATGTCGCCCGTCTTCGACTTTGTAAGGTAGTAGCATCCGAGAACTTGGTCTTGTGTCGGCGTCACGATCGGGGCGCCGCTTGCGGGCGATAAAATGTTGTGGCTGGACAACATCAGAATTCTTGCTTCGAGCTGCGCGTCGTACGAAAGGGGAATATGCACCGCCATCTGGTCGCCGTCGAAGTCGGCGTTGAACGCCGTACATACCATCGGATGGATGCGTAATGCTTTTCCTTCAACAAGCACCGGCTGGAATGCCTGGATGCCGAGCCTGTGAAGTGTTGGGGCACGGTTCAACAACACCGGATGGCCGTCGATAATATTCTCGAGGATCTCCCAAATTTCCTGTCCTTTCCGGTCCACCATTTTTTTGGCGCTCTTTACCGTCTTCGCCATGCCGCGCTCGATCAGCTTTCTAATGATGAACGGCTTGAACAATTCGACCGCCATATCTTTCGGAAGGCCGCACTGGTGCAACTGCAATTCCGGGCCGACGACGATAACGGAACGGCCGGAATAGTCTACGCGCTTTCCAAGCAGGTTCTGACGAAACCGCCCCTGCTTTCCTTTCAACATATCGGAAAGTGATTTCAACGCACGATTGTTGTCGCTGCGCACGGCATTCACACGGCGAGAATTGTCGAACAGCGAATCGACCGCTTCCTGCAACATACGCTTCTCGTTGCGGAGAATGACTTCCGGTGCTTTAATATCGATCAGCCTCTTCAGCCGGTTGTTGCGGATAATAACCCGGCGATACAGATCGTTCAAGTCGGATGTTGCAAACCGTCCTCCTTCGAGGGGAACAAGGGGGCGAAGTTCCGGCGGAATAACCGGGATAACATTCAGCACCATCCACTCGGGTTTGTTGGGCACCCCTCCTTCGGTCTCGCGGAACGATTCAATGACACGAAGCCTCTTCAGCGCTTCCGTTTTTTTCTGAGCCGACGTTTCTTCTTTCACTTGCATGCGGAGTTCCGCGGAAAGCGCTTCGATATCAACGCGCTTCAACAGATCCCGGATTGCTTCACCGCCGATCTTCGCGATAAATTTTTTGGGATCGTCGTCTTCCAGGTCCTGATTTTTCTCCGGAAGAGACGAAAGAATTTCGAAGTACTGATCCTCGGTAATGAGGTCCTGCTTCTGCAATCCCGTTGTTCCCGGATTGACGACAACATACGATTCATAATAGATGATGCGTTCGAGGTCTTTGTTGCTGAGGCCGAGCACATACCCGATTTTGCTCGGCAGCGAACGGAAGTGCCAGATATGAACGATCGGCACCGCAAGGCTGATGTGTCCCATCCGTTCGCGGCGAACGCTTTTCTGCGTTACTTCAACGCCGCAACGGTCGCAGATGATGCCCTTGTACCGGATGCGTTTATATTTCCCGCAATGGCATTCCCAGTCGCGGACGGGGCCGAAGATTTTTTCGCAGAACAACCCGTCCTTCTCGGGGCGGAACGAGCGGTAATTAATTGTTTCGGGTTTTGTGACTTCACCGTACGAGCGTTGCAGAATTGCGTCCGATGATGCGAGGCTAACGGTAATCTTGGTGAAGTTTCTCTTAACGTTTGTATCGTGTGGTGTGTAAGGCATACGCCAATCTCCATTTGTGAAGTGTTCAACGAACGGCGGGAGCGCTACCGTAGCGTCCCGCCTGTCCAATCATTCTTTCGCTTACTCGATCTTCATCTCGAGCCCTAACCCTTGCAGTTCGCGAATCAACACGTTAAACGATTCCGGAATATTCGACTCGGGCAGATTGTCTCCTTTGACGATCGCTTCGTAGACTTTCGCCCGCCCGACAACGTCGTCGGATTTGACGGTAAGAATTTCCTGCAGCACGTGGGCCGCGCCGTAACCCTGCAAGGCCCAGACTTCCATTTCTCCGAATCGCTGCCCTCCGAATTGCGCTTTTCCCCCGAGCGGCTGCTGCGTAATGAGCGAGTACGGCCCGATGGAGCGCGCGTGAATTTTGTCGTCGACCAGATGGGAAAGTTTCATCATGTAAATCATGCCGACGGTGACTTCCTGGTCGAATCGCTCGCCGGTCCGTCCGTCGTAGAGCACGCTGCGAGATTCGGAATGCAAACCCGCTTTTGTGAGCTGCGCCTGCACATCTTCCCAGCTTGCACCGTCGAAGATCGGAGTGGAAAATTTCACGCCGAGCGCCTGGCCCGCCCATCCAAGAGCAGTCTCGAACAACTGACCGAGATTCATACGCGACGGCACGCCGAGCGGATTCAGAACGATATCAACCGGTGTTCCATCGGGCATGAACGGCATATCCTCGCGTGGAACAATGGCAGCCACAACGCCTTTATTACCGTGGCGTCCCGCCATTTTATCGCCGACGGAAAGTTTTCGTTTCTTCGCTACATAGACTTTTGCAAGCTGGACAATGCCGGGAGGCAGTTCGTCTCCGAGCATGATCTTGTTCTTCTCATGTTTGTACGCTTCTTCAATGTGATTGAGTGCGTCGAAATAATTTTCGAAAACGCGGACAAGCAAATTGTTCTTTCTTTTATCATCGATCCAGTCCTGAGAAAAGTCGAGTTTTTCAAGATTGTCGTACGACGAGAATGTTCCTTCCTTAAACTGCGTTCCGCTTCGAAACACAACGTTCCCGTCTTTGTCCCGAACGCCGATGGATTTTTCTTCATTCAAGAGAAGGTCGAGCTTGCGCCCTAATTTTTCGTAGTGCTCTTTGATGTCTTTGCGCCGCTGTTTCTCGAGAAGGTCAAGGTGTTTTTTATCTTCCTTCTTCGTTTCTGCGTCTTTCTTTTTGCGGCTGAAGAGCTTCGTCTCGATGACGATGCCTTTCATTCCGGGAGGAGCTTTCAACGACGCATCTTTCACATCGCCGGCTTTCTCGCCGAAAATGGCTTTCAGCAGTTTTTCTTCCGGCGTCGGATCGGTTTCTCCTTTTGGAGTGATCTTTCCGATGAGGATGTCCCCTTCTTTTACTTCAGCGCCGACGCGGATGATGCCGTTTTCGTCCAGGTCTTTTGTCGCTTCTTCGCTGACGTTGGGGATTTCGCGCGTCAACTCTTCCTCACCGCGCTTCGTGTCCCGCACCTGAAGCTCAAACTCTTCGATGTGGATCGACGTGTACACGTCTTCTGAAACGATTCGTTCGTTCATGATGATGGCGTCTTCAAAATTATATCCTCGCCACGGCATGAAGGCCACGAGAACGTTCCGGCCAAGCGCCAATTCGCCGTGGTCGGTCGCGCATCCGTCGGCAAGCACTTCTCCTTTTTTGAAACGCTGACCGGGCACGACGATCGCTTTTTGATTGATGCAGGTGTCCTGGTTCGTCCGGAAAAATTTCGTCAGCTGGTACTCGACCCGGCGCTTATCGTCGAAACTGACAAGCGCTTCGGTGTTGGTTTCGTCGATGTCGTAGACGACAATGATCTTGTTGCCGGAGACGTTCTCGACAACGCCAGCCCGTTCGGCAATGACGCAAGTGCGGGAATCGCGGGCGACCATTTCTTCAAGCCCTGTCCCGACAATCGGGGCGTCGGGACGGAGCAGCGGAACCGACTGCCGCTGCATGTTCGATCCCATAAGAGCGCGGTTCGCATCGTCGTGCTCGAGGAACGGGATGAGCGCAGCCGCAGCGCTGACGATCTGCGTCGGCGCCACGTCCATGTACTGGATATCGTCCGGAGGATGGACAACGAAATCGCCGCGATGCCGGGACTGCACACGGTCCGTCTTAAACCGGCTCCGTTCGTCAAGCGGCACATTCGCCTGGGCGATAATGTATTCGTCTTCCTGCTCCGCGTTAAGATATTCGATCTCCGATTCGGAAACTTTTCCTTTCCGTACGGGACGGTAAGGTGTTTCGATAAACCCGAATTCGTTTACTCGGGCGTGCATGCACAGCGACGAGATTAACCCGATGTTCGGCCCTTCGGGCGTTTCGATCGGGCACAATCGGCCGTAGTGGGTATAATGAACGTCCCGCACTTCGAAGCCTGCGCGTTCACGCGTCAGTCCGCCCGGTCCAAGCGCCGACATGCGGCGTTTGTTCGTCAATTCTGCCAGGGGATTCGTTTGGTCCATGTACTGCGAAAGCTGGTTCGTTCCAAAAAAAGCATTGATGACGCTCGTGATTGTCCGCGCATTCACCAGGTCGGCGGGCGTGAAAGCTTCCTGGTCGCGGATATTCATCCGTTCGCGGACCGTACGGCACATTCGTGAAAGACCGACGTTGAACTGTGCGGCAATTTGTTCGCCAACCGTTCTCACGCGGCGGTTGCCAAGATGGTCGATATCGTCAACGGACGTCTTGCCCTGCTGCAGGTCGAGCAGATATTTTATGATCGCGATGATATCGTCTTTTGTCAACGTTGTTGTCGATGCCGCAATGTCCAGTTTCAATTTTGAATTGAGCCGGTGACGACCGACGTCGCCGAGGTCGTAGCGCTTCGGATTAAAAAATAATTTGTCGATGAGGTTTTTCGCAGTATCAAGGTCCGGTGCGTCGCCCGAACGAAGCTGGCGGTAAATTGCCTCGAGGGCATCTTCCTCGCTGTGAACGCTGTCCTTCTGGATCGTGTTCGCGATGACGGAACGTTCGGCGGTCTCTTCAGATTTCAAGAAGCGGATCTTTTTCACTTCCGCTTTCTTGATCTTCTTGATCATCTCCTCGCTGAGCGTCGCATCTTTGTTGATGATGATTTCGCCCGTTTTCCTGTCGACGATATCGCCGCAGATGATGCGGCCGAGATACTGTTTCAGATCGATGTCGGCAAGCTTGACTTCTTCAACAAGGCCGAACAGCTCCAAGATTTCGTCGTCCGAGGAATACCCAAGAGCGCGGAGGAGCGTCGTGACGGGAAATTTTTTCTTCCGGTCGATGTACGCGTACATCACATTGTTGATGTCCGTCGTAAATTCAACCCACGACCCGCGGAACGGAATGATGCGCGCCGAAAAAATCGGCGTGCCGTTCGGATGGACCGATTCCCCAAAAAAGACGCCCGGCGAACGATGCAGCTGGCTGACGATGACTCGCTCCGCCCCGTTGATGATGAATGTTCCGCGGTCGGTCATGTACGGCAGGTTGCCGAGATAGACCACTTCCTCGATCGTATCGGAAAAATCTTTTCCGTTCTCCGCTTTGGAAGAGAGCCGGAGCTTCGCCTTCAACGGCACGGCGTACGTCAATCCGCGTTCCTGGCATTCGCGCATCGAGTACTTCGGTTTCTCAACATAGTACTCGACAAACTCGAGGAGATAATTCTCGCGCGTATCGGTGATGGGAAAATTCATGAGGAACACTTGCTGCAGCCCTTTATTTTTCCGCTTATGCGGCGGGATATGCTCCTGCAAAAAATGTTCGAACGATTCCATCTGGACGTTCAGCAAATCGGGGTATTCTACAACAGTAGGAATTTTTGCGAACGAAACACGGGCGTTATCTTGACCGTTTGTTCCATTGGATTGGTTTTTCACTGCAACCGCTCCTTCGGGTCGTGCGACCCATTAATTGTTAGACAATATTCTGAGAAATCGTAATTCCGCTGGGAAGGAAAAGCTCATTGTGTTCATCGAGGAGAACGACACTCGTGTTTGAATTACTCGATTGACAACGATCGTATTCTTCTTCCGTTGAACCCTTCGCCTCAACCGGCATCACCGTTGATTAGACTGAACAAGCCGATAGCGTGTTCCGCCATCGGCGGATGCCATCGGCTTGTCCAGTTGTTAAAATAGAGTACGTCTTCTATACACGTAACATGGACCTTTCAGAAAAAGTTCGAAGCGATCTCGTTTTCGAGGGGGCGTTACTT
The DNA here is from genome assembly GCA_963772165.1 of uncultured Bacteroidota bacterium. Lineage (GTDB taxonomy): Bacteria > Bacteroidota > Ignavibacteria > UBA10030 > UBA8401 > JAGVPT01. The sequence goes on from CAVYWA010000012.1 coordinate 331,200, forward strand.
CAATTCTACTTTTGCGCCCGCTTCTTCGAGTTCCTTCTTCAACTTTTCTGCGTCGTCCTTATTGATTCCTTCTTTCACGTTCTTCGGTGCGCCGTCGACGAGGTCTTTTGCCTCTTTCAAGCCGAGCCCTGTGGCCGCGCGGACGACTTTAATGACGTTGATCTTCTGCGCGCCTGCTTCTTTCAGCAGAACGGTAAATTCGGTCTGTGCTTCGGCTGCCGGTGCCGCAGCAGCCGCGACGGGCCCTGCCATCATCATCGGTGCCGCTGCTGTAACGCCGAATTTTTCCTCAAGGGCTTTTTTTAATTCCGCTGCTTCAAGCAACGTGAGTTTTTCGATTTTTTCAACTAATTCAGTGACTGCTGACATTGTACCGTTCTCCTTTAGATAAATTAGACTTCACTTTTGCTGACAAAAAAAACTATGCTGCTTTTTTCTTCTCGATCGCATCGATGACGCCGACGAGGTCCCTCATGACGGCGTTGATGGCGCCGACGATACCGGAGGCCGGAGCCTGGATGGAGCCGAGAATGCTTGCGATGATTTCATTGCGCGACGGAAGTTTCGACAACTCATCCAGCTTCGACCCGTCGAACACCTGCTTGTCGATCACACAAGCCTTGCAGGAAAGTTTTTCGTTCTTGTCGTGGAACTTCTTGATGATTTTTGCCGGCGTCACGGGATCGTTGTAGCTAAAGGCAATACCGGTTGGACCGGCAAGGCTTTTATAGACCGCATCGTATCCTGTAACGCTTTCAAGTGCTTTCCGGGCCAGCGTATTCTTCACGACTTTGTAGTCGACACCCAATTTCCGGAACTCGCTGCGAAGCTCGGTTGCCTGCTCCACAGTAATGCCGCTGAAATCGGTGAAGAACATTCCCTTCGCCCGTGAGATCTTTTCCCGCACCTCGGCAATGATCTCTTCTTTCTCTGATTTTTTCATTGTTCGTTTATCTTCTCGACCTTCTTGCGGGTGATGAGAAGCCCTCCGCTCATGCGAAGGCATCGCCTGCAAAAAAATGAATTAAGTGAGTGCGTAATATTCTTTAAAAAGAATCCGTGTTACAAACTATACCTGAACCACGCCGCGGTCAATTTGAACGCCGGGGCCCATCGTGGAGGAGACTGCGATGCTCTTTACATATTGTCCTTTTGCCGTGGCGGGTTTGAGACGGCCGATCGTAGCCAGGAACGCTTTGACGTTTTCGGCCAGTTTTTCTTTTTCAAAATTTGCCTTACCGACCGTCGCGTGAACAACGCCGGCTTTATCGACGCGGAATTCGATCTTTCCGGCCTTGACCTCTTTTACGGCGGTGGCGACATCCGCTGTTACCGTGCCGCTCTTCGGGTTTGGCATAAGTCCGCGAGGACCCAGGATTTTTCCAAGTTTACCGACCTCCACCATCACATCCGGTGCCGCGATAATAACATCGATGTCGGCCCATCCTCCCTGAATTTTTTCAACGTATTCCTGTAAACCGGCATGGTCTGCTCCCGCAGCTTTCGCCTCTGCATCCTTCGGAGGTTTTGCCATCACAAGCACTCTAACTTCTTTTCCGATGCCGTGCGGCAGCGAGACGGTCCCGCGAATAGCCTGGTCCGCTTTCTTCGGGTCAACTCCCAAGCGAACCGCAATATCCACTGATTCGTTAAACTTTGCCGTTGCAGTCTCTTTGACGATGGCAACAGCCTCTTCTATAGAGTAGAATTTCTTTTTATCGACCTTTGTCAGGCCTGCTTTGAAGCGTTTTCCGTATTTCATAGAATGTTCCTTCTATATAGTGGTGCAAGCGTCCCGTCTCCGGCGCGGCCGAAGACGGGACTCCCACGTGATGAAATTATCCTTCTACAGTGATTCCTAAGCTCTTTGCTGTCCCTTCGACCATGCTCATGGCGGCAGCGAGATTAGCTGCGTTCAGATCCGGCATTTTCATTTCTGCGATCTCTTTCACCTGTGCACGGGTTACTTTGCCAACTTTTACACGATTTGGTTCGCCCGAACCCTTTTCAACTTTTGCGGCCTTGATCAGCAATACCGCAGCCGGCGGAGTTTTTGTGATGAACGTGAACGATTTGTCCGAGTAGACCGTGATAATAACCGGGATGATCAGTCCCATTTTATCCTGGGTCTTTGCGTTAAACTGCTTACAAAACTCCATGATATTGACGCCCTTTTGACCGAGGGCAGGACCAACGGGGGGCGCGGGGTTAGCTTGTCCGGCCGGAATCTGCAATTTCACAAAGCCTGTAATTTTTTTTGCCATACGAAACGCTCTTTCAGAATAAATTCAAGATTATTTTTCGATTTCAACCTGGCTGAAGTCAAGCTCGACAGGCGTTTTTCTTCCGAAAATACTGACCATGACTTTCAGCTTCATCCTCTCTTCGTTCACTTCTTGGACAAACCCGGAAAAATTATTGAACGGGCCGCTGGTCACTTTCACCGGTTCTCCGATGTGGAACGGCACTTCGATCTGTTCGACGTCGCCCTTCTGTTCAATTTTTCCTATCAGGCGCCGCACTTCATCCGGCTGCAGCGGCACCGGTTTTTCTTTCGAACCAACAAAACTCATTACGGACGGCGTATTGAGGATGATATATTTCGTCTTCTCGTCCAACACGGCTTCGACAAGAATGTAACCGGGGAAAAAGTTTTTCGTTTTGCTCTTCTTTTTCCCGTCCTTCACTTCAAAGACTTTTTCCGACGGAACAAGGACTTTTGCAATCTTTTCCTGCAAACCCGCTTGCGCGACTTCGCTCTCAAGATACGCTTTCACCTTGTTTTCGTGTCCAGAATACGTCCGTACGACGTACCACTTTTTATCCACCGCTGTTTCTACCATAGGGTTTAGAAAATTCCTTTGAGCGCCTGGCTCACAATTGTGTCAACAAGATAGACGAAGGCTGCAATAATGAGACAAACCACGAGCACAAGAACGGTCGAATCCTGAAGTTCTTCTCTCTTGGGCCACGTGACTTTGCTCATTTCTTTGTAGACATCTGTAAAAAATCCAAGTATTTTTTCTTTCATCAGTCAAGCTCGTTAGAAAATGAGTAAACCCCCTGCACAACATTCGCACGTGTGGAGGGACTCGAACCCCCAACCAACGGTTTTGGAGACCGCTACTCTACCAATTGAGCTACACACGTAGGAAAGCAACGGATGCAACTACTTTGTCTCTTTATGCGGGGTATGCTTTGCGCAAAAACGACAGTATTTTTTGTATTCAACACGACCGGTCTGCTTTTTCTTGTTCTTCGTCGTCGAATAATTTCTATTCTTGCAAACCGTGCACTCTAACGTTATGATGTCTCTCACCGTATGCTCCGTGCTATTAACTTTTCGGGTTCAAATTTTTTGACAGTTTCGAGCTTGCGATCCCGCCAATTGGCGGGATGACCTTTTTCAAATGTCTTATTGTCATCGAGCTTGCGATCGGGATTGAACCGATGACCTCTTCCTTACCAAGGAAGTGCTCTACCAACTGAGCTACGCAAGCGACCGTTTCAACTTTTTTTAGCTTGCGGTCCCGCCTTCACCGCGCGCAAGCGAGACCATCATCATGGTAAACATCCCCCACGCAAAACTCATTCTGAGCGGGAGACGGGACTCGAACCCGCGACCAACAGCTTGGAAGGCTGTGACTCTACCAACTGAGTTACTCCCGCATTGATTTCCTGTCTTCTCAATCGTCGAACCCGCGACCAATCCCGCCCTGCGGGATGACTCTACCAACTGAGTTACTCCCGCCAACTCACGAACTCGAAAAATTTTTTCTTCAATCTCTCGACCAGCCTATCTGCACTCGTAGGTTGGTGGGTAGGGAAGGATTCGAACCTCCGAAGGCGTGAGCCGTCAGATTTACAGTCTGATGCGTTTAACCACTTCGCTACCTACCCTCGGTACCCGGTGAGCTGGCGATGGGATTCGAACCCGCGACCTGCTGATTACAAATCAGCTGCTCTACCAACTGAGCTACGCCAGCAAATTTTCACAAGGATCTGCTAAATGAATTAAGCGGGAAAAGATGAAACAGCGGTGAAAAGTCGTCTTATGAATGCCCAATTCTAAAAGGTGTTGAGCCCTTTTGCTTTGCCGGTAGAGTTACACAATATAAGAGATTTTGCAATAAAGTCAACAATTTTTCCTCATGTTTTTCTTTTTGGGGGTAATTTTATCCAATTTCAGCCATTTGGAGGGGCCACCCGGGCACCCTATGCACCATTATGCATGAATATCCCTGAGAAAGTGGGGTGTTTACATGCAACCGGAATTTAGAAACAAAAAAAATGCTTGCGTCTAAAATAAAAACAACCTATTTTTATGGCGCAAACAACAGTAGACCGTTTTTTGCGCTTGTAATGCCTTCCGGGGTCACTCGGAGTATTGTTTTGCTGAACAGGTCTTTCAAAAGAACCTCCCCGGTCTATGACAAGATCGGCAAACAAATAGAATCGCAGAGTAGGCAAAATTTGTGCGAGTAAGTGTTTGCAGTCTCTGCGATTTTGCGTTATAGAGGCAACAAAACCCGGTCGTACGCTTGTCCGAAAGTATTTCGGACAGGTTTTTTTGAAAAATCTTTACAGAAAGGAATTGTTCCATGGAGAAGGGAACAGTGAAGTGGTTCAATAGTGCAAAAGGCTTCGGATTTATCCAGCGTGAATCAGGCGAAGATGTGTTTGTGCACTATAAAGCAATCATCGGCGAAGGCTATAAAACACTGAACGAAGGAGACAAAGTTCAGTTCGACGTCGAGAAAGGACCGAAGGGCTTACAGGCAGCCAATGTTACTAAGGTTTAACGTTTGCTACCAATTTGTTCAAAAAACCCTGTTTGAAAGAACAGGGTTTTTTGTTTATAGCACCCGGCCGATTGTTATCCTTTCCGCTTTGAAACTCCCGCCTCTTCCACCCCGCAACTCCTCCGCAAGCGGATTATTGAAATTCGCTTCAAATAGTTCTACCTTTAAAGCATAGGTGTGTTTCGTTCTACTTCTGTTTCAATTCACGCAACGTCTCACAAGGTGAACCGAGCATACAACGTTATTTGACGCACACGGGGCATGAAAAGTTTAGCGGTATCGAAAAACAATTCACAGCGTGAATGATCCTGAAGGTCATCGATGTCATCTGGAGGAGGTCTATGGAAATCAAGGTCATTAAAATAGAAAAGCCTGAAGCGACTAATTTCATTTTAGGCCAATCGCATTTTATAAAAACCGTCGAAGATATTCATGAAGCCATCGTTCAAACCAATTCGCAAATAAAATTCGGCGTCGGATTTTGTGAGTCGTCCGGGCCGGCTCTTGTTCGATGGTCGGGCAACGATCCGGCGCTTATCGAGCTCGCGCAGAAAAATGCAATGACGCTTGCGTGCGGACATTGCTTTATTCTCTTTATGGAGAATGGATTTCCCGTAAACATTCTCAACATCGTCAAGAACATTCCTGAAGTTTGCAACATCTATTGCGCAACGGCAAATCATGTCGAAGTGATCGTTGCCGAATCAGATCAAGGCCGCGGCATCATGGGCATTATCGATGGCGTAAGGACAAAAGGAATCGAAACCGAAGCAGACATCAAAGGAAGAAAAGAATTCCTGCGGAAAATTGGATACAAACTATAATTTGAGACATCTGACAAATTGTTTTTCACGCAAAGTCGCGACAAAATAATCCAAAGAACAAACTCCTCGGGCCTATGCGTCTTTGCGCGAACCATACGTTCTGAATTATTCAGAAGCCTCAATCCATAAATGTTTGATGATGAAAATACTTCAACAATCTGACCCACGGCGTACGATCACTGCGCCGCGGGGATTACAGCGTTCCTGCAAAGGATGGATTCAAGAAGCCGCCCTCCGTATGCTGATGAATAACCTCGACCCCGCCGTTGCTGAGAAACCGCATGAGTTGATCGTCTACGGCGGAACGGGAAAGGCTGCCCGCAACTGGGAATGCTTTGATGCGATTGTCAAAAGCTTAAGGGATCTCGAGAACGACGAAACGCTGTTGGTCCAATCGGGAAAGCCGGTCGGAGTTTTCCGCACACATGAAAATGCACCCCGCGTGCTTATCTCGAACGCAATGCTCGTCCCGAAATGGGCGACATGGGATGAATTCCGCAGGCTCGAAGGACTCGGCCTAACGATGTACGGGCAGATGACCGCCGGCAGCTGGATCTACATCGGCACACAGGGAATTTTGCAGGGGACGTACGAAACGTTCGCCGCGTGTGCTGCAAAGCATTTTGGGGGAACGCTTGCGGGCCGATTCCTGCTCACCGCAGGACTCGGCGGAATGGGAGGGGCACAGCCGCTTGCCGCAACGCTGAACGGTGCCGCATGTCTTGTTGTGGAAGTCGATCGTGGTCGAATTGAAAAACGGCTCCAGACAAATTACCTGGACAGAATGACGGAGGACGTCGACGAAGCGCTCTCTCTTATCCGCGAAGCGAAAACAAAAAAACAGCCGCTCTCTGTGGGCCTTTTGGGAAACGCTGCCGACATCATTCCAAAAATCGCAAAAGGAAAATTTGTTCCCGACATTGTCACCGATCAAACATCCGCCCATGATACGTTGAACGGCTATGTTCCCGCGGGCCTTTCATACAAAAGAGCATTAGACCTTCGAAAGAAAAATCCAAAAAAATATGCAGAGCTCGCCCAGGCTTCGATTGCAGAGCATGTGCAGGCAATGCTCAAGCTTTTGAAAAAAGGCGCCGTTGTTTTCGACTACGGAAATAATATCCGCGGCGAAGCGTTGGCACACGGTGTGAAGAAAGCGTTCGACATCCCGGGATTCGTACCGGAGTACATTCGTCCGTTGTTTTGCGACGGCAAGGGCCCGTTCAGATGGGCGGCATTGTCGGGAAATCCCGAGGATATCTACCGAACCGACCGCGCTGTGATGGAAACCTTCCCCCACAATACGCCGCTGTGCAACTGGATCGAGAAAGCTCAGAAGCGAATTTCGTTTCAGGGATTGCCGGCGCGAATTTGCTGGCTCGGCTACGGTGAACGGGCTGTGATGGGAAAAATTTTTAACGACCTCGTAGCACGTGGAGAACTCAGTGCACCGATTGTTATCGGCCGCGACCATCTGGACTGCGGGTCGGTCGCTTCGCCGAATCGCGAAACGGAAAAAATGAAAGACGGCAGCGATGCGATCGCGGATTGGCCGATTCTTAACGCCCTCTTAAACGCCGTCGGCGGTGCAAGCTGGGTCAGCGTGCACCATGGCGGCGGAGTCGGCATCGGAAATTCAATCCATGCCGGAATGGTGGTCGTTGCCGATGGAACCAGGGAAGCTGAAACGCGATTACAGCGAGTGTTGACATACGACCCGGGAATGGGAATTCTCCGCCATGCGGATGCGGGTTATACGGAAGCAATTGAAAACGCAAAGAAATGGAACGTGAAAATCCCGATGCGCTCAGGAGAGAATCTCAAACGATGACGATAGGGTTATGCGAGACGTGTTGCTTTCATACGCTCATCACCAATAAACAAAAAAGCACGTTTCATTTATGCGAGAAAAGTAAAACGGATTCTTCGTTTAGTAAATACCCGCGCTTGCCGGTCTTGAATTGTAGGGGATATCAATCCACGAAGGACACAAAGGGGCACGAAGTAAGAACTTAGTGTGCCTTCGTGTTCTTCATGGAAATTAAACATGAACATTCTCATCAAAAATATTCGTCAGCTTGTTACGGTTGCCTCCGACGGTAAGCCGTTTAAAGCCGGAAAAGAAATGCGCGAACTGAACGTCATTGAGAACGCGGCTGTGCTCGTCGAAAATGGAATTATTCAGCGCATCGGACCGACAAATGAATTGTCGGCTTCGTCCGACATTGACGTCCTCGATGCATCCAATCGTGTTGCTTTGCCGGGATTTGTCGATTCGCATACGCACGCCGTGTTTGCCGGAAGCCGTGAAAATGAATTTGTGATGCGCGCAGAAGGAAAATCGTACGAGGAGATCGGCAACGCGGGCGGAGGAATTCTTTCAACGATGAATGCTACGCGGGGAGCGACAAAAAAAGAACTCCTCAGGTCAGCGGGACGCCGGCTGAACGAAATGATGAAACTCGGAACCACAACGGTCGAAATAAAAAGCGGCTACGGTCTCAACGCCGAATCGGAAACAAAACTCCTCGACGTCATCCACGACCTCCGCAGGGATCATTACATGACGGTCATCCCGACTTTTCTCGGCGCGCACGCCTTGCCCCCCGAGTTCGCCGGGGACAGAAACGGCTACGTTGAACTCATCACGAACAGAATGTTGCCGTACATCGGTGGACGGCAGCTTGCGATCTTTTGCGATGTCTTCTGCGACGAGGGATATTTCGACCTTCATCAGACGGAACAGATCCTGCTTGAAGCAAAGAGGTATGGACTCATCCCGAAACTCCACGCCGACCAACTGTGCGCGATAGGCGGAACGGAACTTGGAGTCCAGCTCAACGCAGTTTCGGTTGACCACCTCGAACATCTCACGCCGAGCGGCCTCGATGCCTTGAAACGATCATCGACAATAGCGACGGTCCTTCCCGGAGCCTCGTTTTTCTTGAACCATCCGTATGCCCCGGCCCGCTCTATGATCGACGCAAATATCCCGCTGGCAATTGCCACAGATTTCAATCCAGGTTCATCAATGTCATTTTCAATGCCGATGATGATGACCATCGCATGCACACAGATGAAGATGACGCCGGAAGAAACAATCTCCGCCTGCACGCTGAACGGAGCGGCGGCCCTTGGACTATCGCACGAAACGGGCAGTATCGAGGTCGGTAAACAGGGAGATATCATATTGTACGATGTTCCAAATTACACCTACATTCCGTATCATTATGGTGTAAATCTTGTCTGGAAAATAATTAAGAACGGTACCGTGCTTGAGTTCTAATCGCAAAAGAATATCTCCTCCGCTTGTTGCAGGCATCGATCTTGCGGGGAGCCCGAAACGGAACACCGGAGTCTGCCTTCTCAAGGGGCGGCGAATTGTTTTTTGGAAGACAGTATTTTCCAACGAGGAGATTCTGGAGTTTATCGACCGCACAAAGCCTAATCTTATCGCAATCGACGCGCCGCTAAATCTTCCACCGGGAAGAAAAACGCTCGACGACCGGAATGGCGAACATTTTCGGCCATGCGACCGTGAATTGCTGAAACGGGGTATTCGATTTTTTCCTATCACCCTCGGTCCGATGCGAATGCTCACCGAGCGCGGCATCGCATTGAAAAAGAAATTTACCCGCAAAGGGTACAGCGTCATTGAAATGTATCCGGGTGCCGCACAGGATGTATGGAAAACCGGGCGCAAACAGGACGGCCTTCCCGGACTGCGGAGGGGGCTGGAAAAACTCGGCGTCAAGGGACTCGACAAAAAGATGAACGGCGACGAACTCGACGCAGTCACGGGAGCGTTGGTCGGATTCTGGTATATGAAAGGAAAAGCAGAAGTATTGGGGAATTTCAAAGAAGGGGCGATCGTTATTCCGCTCCCGGTTTCATGAACTCTGTATTCTGCCTCCTGCCTCCTGTTTCCAATATGGAATTCAGGAGGCAGGAGACAGAAAACAGAATATTATTCCTAAAATAAACAGCTATGAAAAAAATCATCGAATGTGTTCCCAATTTCAGCGAAGGACGAAACGCAAGTACCATCAAAGCGATCGCCGAGAGTATCCACAGCGTTGATAATGTTAAACTGCTGAATGTCGAACCGGATAAGGACTATAACCGCGTCGTGGTAACATTTATCGGCGATCCGGACGGTGTTGCCGAGGCAGCATTCCAATCGACAAAAATTGCTGCGATGCTTATCGACATGGCGCACCACAAAGGCGAGCACCCGCGAATCGGCGCAACGGATGTCGTTCCGTTTATTCCGGTCTCCGGAACAACGATGGACGAGTGTGTCGGGCTTGCGAAAGCGTTCGGCAGGCGCGTTGCTTCGGAACTCCATATCCCGGTGTACCTTTACGAAGCAGCGGCAACGTCGCCCGGTAGAAAAAATCTTGCCGACGTTCGTAAGGGAGAATACGAGGGGCTTGCTGAAAAACTTCTCGACCCAAAATGGAAACCCGACTACGGAGCGCCGGTCTTTAATAAAAAATCGGGCGCAACGGTAACCGGCGCTCGCAAATTTCTCATCGCATACAATGTGAACCTCAACACGGCGGACGCGTCCGTGGCACAAGAAATTGCGCAGCGAATTCGGGAAAGCGGCCGGGTGAAAAAAGACGCCTCGGGAACTGCTCTGAAGAGTGAAAAGGGTGAAACGGTAAAGATTCCCGGATCGTTGAAAGCAGTCAAAGCGATGGGAGTGGTAGTGGACCGGCTCAATATCGCACAGGTCTCCATCAATCTTGTGGATTATGAAACAACTCCGCCGCATATTGCGTTTGAAGAGGTGAAGAAGCTTGCACGCTCGCTCGGCGCCGATGCAACCGGAAGCGAGATCATCGGCTTGACGCCGTTGAAAGCATTGCTGATGGCTGGGAGATTCTACGATTCCCGCGAAACATCGGAAGAACGGCTGATCTCACTCGCAATTGACCGGCTAGGATTAAACCAATTGGACCAATTCGACCCGCAGAAAAAAATTATAGAATACCAATTATAGGGGGATCATCACGCAAAGGCGCTAAGACGCAAGGGGGGAGTTGAATGAACGAAAATGAAATTGCTACGAAAATTGTAGATGCTGCGTTCAAGATTCATAAAACAGTCGGACCGGGGCTGCTCGAATCTGTTTACGAAACTCTTACGGCGTATGAGTTGACCGAACGAGACCTTCACTTTACCCGTCAACAAATGATTGCTGTTTTTTTATGAACAAATACGATTTGACGAAGGGTTTCGAGCAGATATAATAGTTGAAAACAAAGTGATCGTAGAATTGAAATCCATAGAAACAATCGCGCCTGTTCACAAAAAACAATTGTTGACCTATTTGCGACTTGCCGATAAAAGGCTTGGACTTCTTATCAATTTTGGTGGCGTTTTAATCAAGAACGGCATCACAAGAGTAGTAAACAATTTAGTAGAGTAAGACCTGCTTTTTGCGTCTTAGCGCCTTTGCGCGAGACAAAACTGTGACTTAAAGAAAAATGCTAACAACGAAAACCGTTAACGACTTTATCGACGAAGTGGCATCCAGCAGTCCGGCCCCCGGCGGCGGGAGCGTGGCCGCGCTTGCCGGCGCACTTGGCGCCGCCCTCACAGCGATGGTCAGCAACCTGACAATCGGAAAAAAGAAATATCTCTCCGTGCAGGGAGCAATGGAAGATGTGTTGAAACAATCGGAAGCTCTGCGCGCGTCGTTTGCAAAACTCATCGATGCCGATGCGGAGGCATTCAACACCATCATGAGCGCATTCAACCTGCCGAAAGACACCGAGGCAGAAAAAACAAAACGATCGGAAGCAATCCAACAGGCAACAAAAGCAGCGACGGAAATCCCTTTGCGTGTCATGCAATTATGCGAGCAGGCATTGGTCCTCACACAAGCCGCAGCAGAAAAAGGAAATGTCAATTCGATTTCGGACGCCGGCGTTGCAGCGCTAATGCTCCGCGCTGCATGCCTTGGTGCAAAACTCAACGTTCAGATCAACCTCGGGTCGCTCAAAGACGGTGTGTTTGTTCAAGAGACAGCTTCCCGCGCCGAAAACATCTGCGCGCGTGTGGAAGCAATGAGCAGCGATATTCACAAACGCGTAAACGAATCGCTTTTACCAGCGCACCCATGAAAGGATAGGCTTAGTGGAAATTGCATGGAAGTTGCTCAGCGACGCCCCGGACGCGGTTTTCTTTTCACGTAACGACGAATCCGATCCCCGGATGGGGGATATCGTCCGCCGCCAAAAAGAAAATCTTTCGCCGGATATTCGAATCGGAATTGTAGGGTTTCCGGAGGACGAGGGGGTCAAAAGAAACCGCGGGCGTGTCGGTGCAAAGGAAGCGCCGAATGAAATCCGCAAGGCGTTATACAAGTTTACCCCGTTTGCCATCTCAAAGAGCAAGCAGATACCGGAGCTTCCCATCTTTGATTTCGGGAACGTGAAGACCGGAGGATCACTGGAAGAAACCCATCAGCGAGTTCAAGCCGTCGTTGAGACCCTTGTTGCGAACAACATCCTTCCGATCGTCCTTGGCGGGGGCCACGATGCCACCTACCCTACGTTCCTTGCTTTTTCCAAAAAGGCCGCGAGCACCGGCGCCATCAACATCGACACGCATCTGAATTTCCGCAAATCGGACCCGCACCGAAGCAACGGGACCGCTTTCCGTCAGATCCTCGACCACACCCACAGCCCCCTTGCGCCGATGAACTTCGTTGAGGTCGGCGCGCAATCCTTTGCCAACTCAAAAGAGCATTACGAAGAACTGAACGACCGGGGAGCGACGGTGTTCACGCTTGGAGATGTGCGGAAAGAACGGATAGAAAAAATCCTCGACATTGCGTACGAGATTGCTTCTAATTCCTCCGAGCGAATGTACGTCAGCTTCGACCTTGATTCAGTCCAAAGCAGCGACGCGCCCGGCGTCAGCGCTTCGTATCCGACCGGCCTCACCGCCGAAGAATTATTGAAGGCAGCCCATTTCGCCGGTCTTCGCCAAAAGATAAAAGCGATCGACATTGTCGAGGTCAACCCAAAGTTCGACGTCGACGGCAAGACGAGCAAACTGGCCGCACTCGTGGTGATGTATTTTCTCGCGGGAGTGGCGAACAGATAGGCCGGTGAGAGTCCGGGGTTCGTAGTCCTGAGTCCGGAGTTCTAAGTCAGGGAACAAATTTTGCGTAGTTGCTGTCGGACACCGTGGCTGGAAAAACGTGATTTATCGAAATATTTGGCGGGACAAATCAAAGAGGTGTCCGACAGTTACCCAAACGGTAACAAGACCCGAAAAAGGTCAAGTTGCTGTTAGCATTTACTTTCCATTATTCCCGACCTCTTTCGCCACCATTCGCAAATTTTCATAGTATTCAAAAATTTTACTTGACAAAGTCACAGAAATAGCATATTTTTGCCCCAACGCGTTGGGGGCACCGTCAAGATTTGCCTACCCCAAATGCAACCCGGTGGTGGAAAAACCAGAGGTGGGAAATGGTTTTTGCGGTTGCGATAGTGATTCCAAAAATTCGCCAAAACTCGCCCGACACTCCGTCAGCTATCAGTACTCTGCGCGCCAATTACTATCCAATCAATTATAGCGCTGTAATAATTTGTCCGCTACAGGACAATTCAACTTCACCAATCACGGGAGGCCTCTATGAAATTAAAACTTTCTCCGCTTAAACCGCGTCTCGGCTGGGTGCCGGACGTTCCTGATCAGCGCGATCATCTCTATGCAGCACCGGTCGAATGGCTTGCGAAACTGCCGACCAAAGTAGACCTTCGGCCGAAATGCCCGCCAGTCTACAACCAGGGACAGCTCGGAAGCTGCACGGCGAACGCCATCGCCGCGGCGATCGAGTTCGACCAGATGAAAGAGAAAATAAAATATTTTATGCCGTCGCGGTTGTTCATCTATTACAACGAGCGTGCGATGGAAGGGACGATCAACTCCGACAGCGGTGCGCAGATCCGCGACGGAATCAAGAGCGTCGGCAAACAAGGAGATTGCCCCGAACCTCTCTGGCCGTACGACATCGCCAACTTCGAAGACAAGCCTCCCGCATCATGTTACAACAATGCGGTGATGCACAAAGCGATCCTCTACCAACGCGTGTCGCAGCTCGCGAATCAGATGAAAGGATGCCTCGCTTCCGGCTACCCGTTCGTCTTCGGATTCACTGTCTATGCGAGCTTTATGGGCCCGGCAGTTGCAAAAACGGGTCATGCTTCGATGCCGAAACCGAATGAACAAGTTGAGGGAGGACATGCCGTTCTTGCCGTCGGTTACGACGATGCGAACCAGTGGTTCATCGTGCGGAACTCGTGGGGAACCGGATGGGGCATGAAGGGATACTTCACTCTCCCTTACGCGTACCTGCTCGACCAAAATCTTGCGGACGATTTCTGGACGATTCGTGTGGTAAAATAAGAGGTAAGAGAAAAGAGATAAGAGATAAGAAAAGAAATTTGGTAAGAAATTTTCAGGAAAAAGTTCATCGCGATCCCAACTCCGCCGAGGAGTGCAATGAATTCTTCTTTTCAAGAGGTTTCGCCGACAGATTTGTTCGCTGTCGGTTAGGATCACATTATAATACTGCTACACAATGACGCATTAAAAAACCGGGGTTTTCATCGACTGATGAAAACCCCGGCATCAACACACATTACGCGTACATGCCTACATGTGGTATGAAAGTCTCACTACGACGTTGCGCGGTTCTTCCCAGCTCGCTCCGCTGAAGTATGCTCCTTTGATCAAATGCTCGTGGTCAAGCAGATTTGTGATGTAGAGTGAAGGCTCGAGCGATGAACCTCCTTGAAGATGAATCGTATGGCCTGCGCTAATGTTGAAAATCCATGATGGAGTCGTATGTGCCGATGTGTTGAAATCGAATAGCCCGTTTTGGTAGACAGCATTGGGGTTTCCGTTCGCAAGCCCTGAGCCGTAGATGCCTACGAGATTGTAAAACCAATCGCGCGGCTGGTAATTGAGTCCCGTGGAAACCGAGAGCCGCTGATCATGATCGAGATCGGTTCCGCTCCCGTCCGTATCAAAATCCAGAAACCCCCCGCTGATCAACCCGATTCCGTACGCGTGAGTAAGAGCCCCGTTGAGAAATCCTGAAAAGGGAGTCTCGGCAAGGTTGTAGGTGAGGCCGAGCTCTATTCCCTGCGTCTTTACTTCTTCGATGTTGACGGGGGTTTTGATGGCACTGCCGCCGACAGTTTCGTCGTCAACTCCCGGCGTTGCATCTTTGTAGAAATACGCCGCTTTGCTCCGGAGTCCAAAATCGAAACCGTGCGTATACACAGCTTCGTAAAAATTATCCCTCTCCGGTAGCGTCGGAACGAGAGTGTTGCTGACGTTGAGAGCGATGGTCCTCAGTCCTTCAATATTTGTCGGCATGAACAATTTTCCGTAGTACAGATATGCGGTGTTGTTGTCGTCGATAAGAAAATTCCACCGGATGCGCGGACTGATCTGATGCTGGAGCGGGATGTCGGGAGCGATGTGCTGGTCGTAACGCGCGCCGAGTTCGAACGACGTCCATTCCATCGGATGGTAATCCACTTCACCGAACACTCCAAAATCGGAGCCTTTGAAATTTGTCAGGACGGCAGGGCCGGAATTCTGAGCCGAGTCTTTGGAGGTAAAATCCTCTTTCCCGCTCGTGCTGGAAAAATTGAGGCCGACTTTATACATAAACTCGTGTGCAAGCCGCTTGTCGAATGTCGTTCTCAGGCCGGTCGTCGTGAATGTCCTGTCTTCAGAAAGCAAATATTTGTGGACCGTGTCCCCGGCGAATTGAAAATTCGGCGGGTCAATCGACCCCGGAGTTTAAATAAGCTCTCCTGCCCGCGGATGTGTACTTCTCCGGTCGGAGCTCTCCCAAAAAAACCGATCCACTCTGAAGTTAGAAAATTTTATATTATGGATCAAAGGAGGCAGCAATAAGCTGACAAAAGCGTACGGCAGAAGAAATCATCAACAAACTGCGAGAAGCAGAGGTCTTGCAGACCAAGGGGATGTCGATCGAGGAAGCGATGCGACAGCTTGGAATAAACGATGCAGCGTATTACAAGTGGCGGAGGGAATGTGGAGGGCTGCGGGTCGATCAGGCAAAGCGATTGAAGGAACTGGAGGCTGAGAACAGCCGATTGCGCCTCTTTTTATTTCCTCAACAGCGCGAATTTCCCTTTTATCGACTGCCCTTGGATTTGAATGAAGTAAATGTAAATCCCGGAAGAAGCCACATCATTGTTGTTCTTTTTACCATTCCACTGGAATACTTGTTCTCCGAGAAGTGTCGATAATTTAGTGCTTAGCGTTCCTGAATACACAAGTTTCATATCGGATGAAAAAATATAAAGCGTCCCTGTTACCGGACCCGGTCCGTTCACAGGAATGCTAATCACGTTTGATCCGTTTGCCTGGAATGGATCCGGAAACGGATCGACAATGCTATTTCCACCGAAAAGAATTTTGCTGTACCAATTTGAGGGGTCTGAGACAATAAGGCTCGATGATAGATTAGAGTACTGAGTTTCTGTCAAGGAGTATGAGTACGGAAACGTCGAAAGGTCTCCGGCAATTGCTGAGTCGAGATTGATGTTGGAAACCAGAAATGGCAATGTCTCAGCACCAGAATTAATGTTGTAATAGGCTGAAGACAAAACGAAAAGGCTTCCGCCTAATAATTGTGACGGAGGAAAAAAATCAATCGATGTTGAAACGATCTCCGGATAAAGCGCACCTTCCGGATAGTAGTTTACAGAGTCGCTTCTTGCACCGGTAAAATAATTCCAGACCGTCCATTCTGCAAAAGCGTTCTTGAAGTTAGAATTGTACGGTGGCGCACTGAGCGCCATATCAATAGCATGCAGCGGCGGCACGATGCTGATATCTTTCCACGTCTGCAGCATAGCATCAATGCCAAATCGCTTAGTAACGAAATGCCCCCAAATGGCTCTGCTGTACATGATAAAGTCGTTTGAATTGAAGGGCACTTGGGGGTTTGCGAATTGGCCTTGACTCGAACTTGTGTATTGGAGATAATCCTTCACCGCCGGAAATACAACATCCTCCATCCACGCAGAAGTGAGTTCGTAAAAAAATATGTCGCTCGTCCAGTAGCCGTAGCCGCCGATTTGAATGCTATGATGGAGTTCGTGCGCAAGAGTTACCCGAAGAGCCGGCATTCCCCTGTTGGCCGGAGGATTTACCCATTGAAATGTATTGTCGACCGTAATATATGAAGTCCACGTCCCTCCATCCGGTTTGTCGATGAGGACGCTGTCAGGAGTTGTAAAACCGTAAAGAGGGGGTCCAATGGAGGCAACATAAATATCATATTCCGGTCCTCCTCCTGCGTCGCCGTCTGATGGTGAAGGAAGATATCCAAGTACTTGGGTCTCAAACGTTTCGCAATAGTTTGCAGTAGCGGCCACTGAATCGGCGTATTGGTCGGCGGTCCCTAGAATTGGCTGGTAAAGCGAATCAAGCATAGACGGTGCGTCGTTGCCGGTCGTATCATAGTGAACCCGAAAACGCCCCGACAGGATACTCTTTTGATTAACGGGGCGCGTCAAAACAATTTCTAATGCTGAAAGCACTTCTGGACTAAGATGCTTACGATTCTTGATCGCGTACGAAATTGCGGGTAACCCGCACTTGCCATGTGCCGCGATCGCTCTTCCGGTCCTCATGTATTGTCTTAATACTTCATAACTTTTCGCCCGTAGTGATTGAGTGGAACTTAATGGCATTATATTCTGGCATCGAGCCGCTGGCTCGACGCAGAAAAAAATTACTACCATTGATAGCCTAATGCACATTTTCAAATCCTTTTGCTTTTGTTGCGCTAACGTTAATGGCACTGTTTCACCTTACCATCAACGTTTGCAAAAGTTAAATTTGCTTGGGAATTAATGAAGAAATGACTGTTTGTATCTCATTTCCTTAATAACCTGGCTGAGTTCAAAATGAATCCCAGCTCAGACCCTACATGAATCAACGCAGCGGAGAGCGGGGTGAGAATCTGGAAAAACGCGAGCGATACTCCCACAACATCTACAATGATTGTTCCCCAGAAATTGAACATGATGACACGCAGGCTCTGTTTGCTGATTTTTAATGCTTCTACAATCTTCATCAGGTTATCTGTTGTCAGTGCCATATCCGCGCTCTCAAGTGCAACCTCAGTGCCGGTCCCCATGGCAATGCCGACAGTTGCTTCAACTAAGGCAGGCGCATCGTTGATGCCGTCACCGACCATTGCGACAATTCTTCTGTTGGATTTCAGCTCACGAATTTTTTCCAACTTCTGTTCCGGCAACATCTCACCAAAGACTTCATCAACATGAAGTGTCTCGCCTACCGATCTTGCCACTGTCCATGAATCGCCGGTCAAGAGAACAACGCGACAACCTAGTTTTTTCATCTCTTCGACCGCCTGTTGTGCTTCTCCACGGAGCGTATCGGCAATAGCGATTGCGCCGGCCACTTTTCCTTTGCTGGCGACAAGAATGCATGTTTCCCCGCGCTCTTTTCTTTCAGCAACATATTTGATAACGGTTGAGTCAAGACTGATAGTCCGGGCTTCTAAGAACGATGTATTACCGAGTAAAATTTCTTTTCCATTGACATGGCAAACAAGTCCTTGCCCGGGAAAATATTTTATGTCCGAGTATTTTTCAATTCTGATTTGCTCTGTCTTTGCCCTCTCCAGCACCGCTTTTGCCAAAGGATGTTCTGAGTGCTGTTCTGCTGAAGCCGCAAGTTGCAATACATCCTGCATGCTGATCGAGTTGAAGCTCCGAACATCGATGACCTGCGGTTTTCCTAACGTCAGTGTGCCAGTCTTATCGAGTACAATTGTATCTACTTTGCTGAGCAGTTCGAGATAAACTCCCCCTTTGACGATGATTCCTTCCTTCGCCGTTCGTCCTATGCCGGCGAGAATGGCAAGCGGCGTCCCGGCGGCAACTCCGCACGCTCCGGCAACAATGAGCGCCGATATTGCTGAAACAATGTTGTGTGTTACCAAGAAAGTAAGAATCGCTCCGCCGAAGGCGAAATAAACTAACCGCGCCGAAAGTATATCCGCCACCTTTTGAATCGGCGCCTTTGAGCGCTCCGCTTGTTCAATAATTTCAATAATTTTCCCGAATATCGTTTCTTTGCTCACGCGATGTGCTTCAACTTCGAGAATCCCGGATTTATTCATTGTCCCCGCAAAGATCTCATTGCCTTCAACCTTTTCAACCGGCAGGGATTCTCCGGTTATTGAGGATTGGTCGACAAACGAATCTCCTTTAACTACTACTCCATCGACCGGAATTCTGGTGCCCGGCTTGATAATAACGGTGTCGTTGGGTCTGAGATAATCTATTAAGATTTCTTCTTCAATGTTGTTGCGACGGACGATAGCTTTATTTGGAAGAAGTTCGATGAGTTTTTCAATCACATTCCGCCCGCGTGACACGGTTAAATGCTCAAGCAGCTCTGCGAAAATGACGAAAAAGGTTATGACCAAGCCGGTAAAGAATTGTCCGATGATGAGTGTTGCAACGACTGCGATAGTCATCGACAATTCCATCGTCATTCGACGCTCGCGGACAGCCTCATACGCTTCTTCGAACATTGGAAAACCGCCGACAAGTGTTGCAGCAAGAGCAATGAAGTCAAAAGATGTAATTGGAGTCATCACCCTCAGCCAGCTCAACACGAGCGCAACAGCCATTGTGCCGAGACGTATAAGCTCTATTCGATGTTCTCTCAATTGTAATGCTATCATGAAGAGTATCTTTTTGCTTGAAAAATTATGGATGCCGTCCAATAAGAAACCGGGACTTCATCAATCGATGAAAGCCCCGGCATTTAAAATGCATCACGCATCATGCTCACATGTGGTATGAGAGTCTAAACACGACATTGCGCGGCTCTTCCCAACTTGCTCCGCTGAAATATGCTCCTTTGATCAAATGCTGGTGATCCAGCAGATTCGTTATGTGGAGTGAAGGCTCAAGCGATGAACCTCCTTCAAGATGAATCGTATGGCCTGCGCTAATATTGAAAATCCACGATGGAGTCGTATGCGCGTTCGTGTTGAAATCGAAGAGACCATTTTTGTAGACTGCATCCGGATTTCCGTTCGCAAGCCCTGAGCCATAGATGCCTACGAGATTGTAGAACCAATCTTGCGGCTGGTAGTTGATGCCCGTGGTAATCGAGAGCCGCTGGTCATGGTCGAGATCCGTTCCGCTCCCGTCCGTGTCAAAAGGTAAAAACCCGCCGCTGATGAGCCCCGTTCCGTACGCATGCGTGAGAGCTCCGTTCATGAATCCTGAAAAAGGAGTTTCGGGAAGATTGTAGGTAAGCCCGAGCTCGATTCCCTGCGTCTTCACTTCTTGGATATTGACCGGAGTCTTGATGGCGCTTGCTCCGACAGTTTCATCGTCAACTCCCGGCGTTGCGTGTTTGTAGAAGTACGCCAGCTTGCTCCGGAGTCCAAAATCGAATCCATGGGTATAGACGGCTTCATAAAAATCATCCCTCTCCGGCAGCGTCGGAACAAGGGTGTTGCTGACATTGAGAGCAATGGTTCTCAGCCCCTCGATATTTGTCGGCATGAATATTTTTCCGTAGTACAAATATGCGGTGTTGTTATCATCGATGAGGAAATTCCATCGAATCCGTGGACTGAATTGGCTTTGGAGGGGTGCATCGGGGGCGATGTGTTGGTCGTAGCGTTCGCCGAGTTCGAACGACGTCCATTCCATCGGATGATACTCAATTTCAGCGAACACTCCAAAATCGGATCCATTAAAGTTTATGTCGGAGGTCGGGCCGGGATTTTGGAGTGAATCTTTGGAAGTATAATCCTCTTTGCCGCTTGTGGCGGAAAAATTGAGACCGACCTTATACATGAATTCGTGGGCGAGCCGCTTGTCGAAGGTCGTTCTCAGACCGATCGTCGTGAACGTCCTGTCTTCGGAAAGTAAGTAATTTGTACTATCGCCGGCGAATTGAAAATTGGGCGGGTCGATTGAACCCGGGTGTAAATAAGCTCTCCTTCCCGTGCAAAGCCTCCGATAAAAAGGTTCGACTCCTGATCGATTTCGGAATTCAGTACTGTAATACGAAACGTTCTGGAATGAGTTCGACGTCTGTTGAAGGTCCTTGGCGATGGCTTCGGCTGAATCGTACGGAACCTGCGTGTCGGTTTTTCCGAGATTGAGGTTTGCCGTCAGGTATTCGTTATCGCTGAGCACATAGTCGAATTTTCCGTAGAGGAAATAATCGAACCCATGGTCGTTAAAAATATCGGAGGTCGGCGGATCGATGCGGCGGTCGGTCTCCTGGCGCGATCCGGAAAGGAAGAACCCCAGATTTCCGATATGGTCGCTGACGGAAAGATCCTGCCCGTTGGAATTGAGAGCGCGAAACGGACCGACTCTGCTGCCAAGCGTGTCTCCTGCAGATGTGGATGTCGGCCCCGGTGAAAAAGGTTTGGTCCCGTTAAACGAGGTAGCTGCCGGCGTACGTCGACGCATCGAGATGGAATGTGCCGGTCGGGACGCGATTGTTGAGGTCGATGATTGCAGACATTTGCCCGCCATATTCCGCAGGAAAACCGCCGGTGATAAATGTGATACGGTCGATCACTTTCGGGTCGACAACTTCATTTAGTCCACCAAAAACTCCGAGCGGGACAGGGATACCGTCAACATAATATGTAAACTCGCCGTGCTGTCCGCGGATGTGTACTTCTCCGGTCGGAGCTCTCGCCGCTCCCATGAGATTTTCCTGGATAACGTTTGTCATCCGGGCTGTCGGGGGTGCGTGGAACGTTTCCGATTCAAACACCTGGTTCGCGGTAACCGGGTTGATAGTTTGACGTGGTCGGATCTCGCTGTCCCACGACAACCACTTCTTTTTCCGCGGTTCCGAGCGAATGGAGTGATCTTGTAGGTCGAATGTTCTCTGTCGACCACAATGGAATCGACGAACGTGTCATATCCCACAAACCAGGCAGTGATGCGGTAGATCCTGCTTTGATGTCGCGGAATCGCGCCTGGCCTGCGGGATTCGTAACGGCGTCGGCAATGTATCTTCCGTCTTTTGAAAGGGCAACGCGTGCAAGCTCGATAGGGACATTTCCGTCGGCATCGTTCACCGAGACACGCAATTGCAACCGGTCTTCGTCCGCCGCCGGAACATCGGCATCATTGTCGGACTCATCGGTGCTAGGATTTTTGTCGCGGAGCGTTGTCATCCTCGGAAGAAAGAATCTGTGCCGGCCGGGAAAGAATGCCTGCGGCAGAGTGAGAAAACTTCTGATCATTCCCGTTATCGACTTGAGAAGCATTTTGCCCGAAAAGCCCAGCGGCAGATAAGAAACAACAGAATTAAATAAGAATGGAGCGCATAATTCTTTTTCCCTCAAAAAATAATAGAGTATAAGACAGGCGGAAAGATTATTCCGCATCTTTTGGACTGAATTAATGTTTCGGATGATTACGCGAGGAAAAAAGGTGGACCGCGGCGTGAAATAGAAGTTAAAAGAGCGAAGAAATACGAAGAAGAAAAAGTAAAAACTTGCGGGACGGGGGCGGCATCAATGAACTCAAGCGCAAACGGCGCCGGAGTGAGAATCGCTCTCCCTTCAACAGAAGAGCAGAGCGCACACGAATCCAGGTGCGAAATGGGGACGTGCTTGCAATTGTCCGCATCGGCGTGTGTCGCCAGCTGTGCATTGCCGGTGCCCGAAATAAGATCCAGATCGGTGTGCGGTGCAACAAGCAGCAGACCCGTTGCATACACAAAAAGCAACAGGAATGGAATAAGTCGTCGTTGGGTGATTGGCATTACTTTCAATATAACAACTGGAGATGAGTTAGTCAAACCGAGGATGGCGTGGGTAGTGCCTGAATTTAAAAGTAACTTTTAGCAATAGGCCTTGTCATGCCCGTGAAAGCGGGTCGAAGACTCGTCAACTACCCTTCGGGTCGATAGACCCGTAGGGACTCGGCGAGAATCCAAATATTCATTTTTTACCGTGGATTGATGAGGTTGGTAACAAGGCGTTCTTTCACAACCAAGTCCTCGTACGTCTCGCGTTCCCGCACAACGTAAAAGTCGTTTCCATCGACGATCACTTCCGGGGCGCGGCGCCGCTGATTGTAGTTTGAACTCATTACGAAAGAGTACGCGCCGGCGGACATCACAGCAAGGATATCGCCTTGTTTACTGTTCTGGATTTCGCGCCCCTGCGCCAAAAAATCTCCGGACTCGCAGACGGGGCCGACGATATCCGCAACAATCGTTTCGTTTCCTTTTTCCCTGACCGGCTTGATTTCGTGGAATGCCTTGTAGAGGCTCGGCCGCAGGAGATCGTTCATCGCTGCATCGACGACGATAAAATTCTTGTGCCTGTTTCGCTTGGTGTACAACACTTTCGTTGCGAGTATTCCTGCTTGCGCGGTGAGGAATCTTCCCGGTTCGAAAAGGATTTTGCATCCGACGCCGGCGAGGATTGGAAGAAGTTCCTTTGCAAGTTCATGGGGCGATGCGCTTGCGCTGCGGTCGTATGAAATTCCGAGGCCGCCGCCGACATCGAAATGGCTGAGCGCGATGCCCCGGCGTTTCAGTTCTGCGGCAAGCTCTGCCAGTTTTTTGCATGCTTCGATGAACGGCGCCGCGGTTGTGATCTGCGAGCCAATATGCATGTCGATCCCGGCGATGTGAAGGTTCGGCTGGGATGCCGCGAATTCGAAAGCGTGAACGGCCTGCGATGAGTCGATGCCGAATTTATTTTCGGATAATCCCGTGGAAATGTACGGGTGCGTCTTTGCGTCGACATCGGGGTTGACGCGGATGCCGACGGGGGCTTTGATGTGCAGTTCGCCCGCAATGGCGTTGATGAGATGCAGCTCCTGCAGCGATTCCGCTTTGAGCATGATCACAGGATGCTGCAGGACCATGCGGATCTCTTCCTCTGTTTTTCCCACGCCGGTAAAAACGATCCTGTGCGGGTCAACGCCGGCTTTCAGCGCGCGGTAAAATTCCCCGCCGGAATTACAGTCGATACCGCTCCCCGCGTTATAGAATATCCGGCAAACGTTTAAATTGGAATTCGCTTTCAGCGAATAACAGACAAGATGGTCGACTCCTGAGAATGCCGAATCGAATTCGCGGAAGGCATCGACGAAAGATGCTTTGCTGTAAATGTATGCAGGCGTCCCGACATCGCGAACAATATCGGCGACCTTCACCCTCTCGCAAAACATTTCTTTATGTTGAAACCTAAAATAGTCCGTCATACTCCAGTTTTTGTCGAAGGCTGCTCATAGGCTTGAATACTTTTTAAGAGAGCAATATAACCGCGAAGGACGCAAAGGAATCTCTGGAATTGTCCATTTGCCTAGAAATGAAAAAATCTTTCTTTGCGCCTTGGCGTCTTCGCGTGCGATATGTTTTCCCCGAAAGGGCTAGTCTTGTTTTCCCGCGATCCAGGCTTCCGCAATCTGGACGGCATTCGTCGCGGCACCCTTTCGAATGTTGTCGGAAACGATCCACATGTTCAAGCCGTTCTTTACCGTATCGTCGCGTCTCAACCGTCCCACAAACACTTCGTCTTTATCGTACGCCCAGATCGGCATCGGGTACTGTTTGTCCTTCGGGTCATCCTGCACGACGACGCCCTGCGCCTTGCGCAAAATCTCTCTCACATCCACGAGATCAAACGGCTTTTCGAATTCGACATTCACCGATTCGCTGTGCCCGCCGATGACGGGAACCCTGACGCATGTCGCTGTGACTTTAATCGAATCGTCGCCCATGATCTTCTGCGTTTCTTTCATCATCTTGACTTCTTCCTTGGAATACCCGTCGTCGAGAAAATCATCGATGTGCGGAAGGCAGTTGAACGAAATCTGGTGAGCGAACTTTTTCGCGATGACCTCTTCCTTGTTCAATTCTTTCATCAGCTGGTCGTAACCTTTTTTCCCGGCGCCGGTCACGGATTGGTAGGTGGAAACGACGATCCGCTTGATTTTGAACCTGTCGTGCAGCGGCTTGAGTGCCACGACCATCTGTATCGTCGAGCAGTTCGGATTGGCAATGATGCCGACGTGGTCAAATATTTTCCTGGCGTTGACTTCCGGCACGACAAGAGGAATATCCGGCTCCATACGGAATGCACTGCTGTTGTCGATAACGAGCGTGCCGTGCATTGCCGCGGTCGGTGCAAATTCCCGGCTCACCGCAGCGCCGGCGGAAAAGAGCGCCAGTTCGATGTTGTTCTGAGAAAGAATTTCGTGCGTCAGTTCTTCGACGACAACATTGCTTCCCTTGAATTTAATTTTTTGTCCCGCGGAACGGCTTGATGCGAGCGGTATGAGCTTCCCGACAGGGAAATCCCGCTCCTCCAGCACCTGGATCATTTTTCTTCCGACCATGCCGGTAGCGCCGGCGACAACAACGGTATACAACTTCATACGTTCTCATCCTCTCATGGGCTATTCGAAAATTTCGGTTAAGCGTTTGACGTCTGAAAAGAATTCTTTGTGCAGCCTTTGCACAACCTCATCGACGTGCTCTTCGTCGATGACAAAACTGAGGTTGATCTCCGACGCTCCCTGGGAGATCATGTTAACGTTGATGTCCGTGATGGAGCTCAGCACTTTCGCGGCAACGCCGGGGCTGTTCTTCAGATGTTCGCCGACAACGCAGACGATCGCCTTTCTGTCGCTCACGCTCACGGTAGAAAATGTTTTCAGTTCCTGGAGGATGGGCCCGAGGTTCTCGACGTTGTCGATGGTGGCCGAGACGCTGACTTCCGAGGTCGCCACGGTGTGAACGACCGTTTCATATTTGTGGAAGACGTCGAACACGTGCTCAAGAAATCCGTGCGCAAGGAACATTCTCGTTGACACGATGCTGATGAGCGTGATTCCCTCTTTGTACGCGATCGATTTCACCACGCATTCGTTGTTGACTTTCGGCCGTGCAATGATCAGCGTGCCGGTCGACTCCGGGCGCCGCGAGTTCAGGACGTGGACGGGAATATCTTTCTTTACTGCCGGCAGGATCGTTTCCGGATGAAGCACACGGGCGCCGAAATAGGCGAGTTCCGCCGCTTCGTTGAACGACATCACCTTGATTTTCTTGGCGTTGGTGACGATGCTCGGGTCCGATGTCAGGATGCCGTCGACGTCCGTCCAGATCTGTATGTCTTCAGCGTCGAGAAGCGAACCGACAATTGCCGCGGTGTAATCCGATCCGCCCCGGCCGATCGTTGTCGTAATTCCGGATTGAGTCGATCCGATAAATCCCTGCGTAAGAACAACGTAATTGTTCTCAATTTTCGGCCGAACGATCTCCCGCAGCTTCCGCCCGACGACATCGAAGAGCGGCAGCGCTTTGGTAAACTGGTCGTCCGTCACCATGAACGAACGCGCGTCGACGAGGAACGACCGGAGTTTGCACGCTTCGAAATAATGATGGATAATGAACGACGACATTCGTTCGCCGAACGAAGCGAATGTGTCGAGCGAACGCGGGGTCAGCTCGCCGAGAATCACAACGCCGTTGACGAGCGCCGCCAGCTCTTCGGCAAACGCCGCAATGTGTTTGAAAAGGAATTTCGCAGTGTCGGCGTCGAACAATTCCTTGGCGATATTTTTGTGCCGGCCTTCGATTGCGGCCACGTTTTGCAACGCGTCGTCTTTTTTTCCCTTCGAAGCGAGGGCCGCCGTTTTCAAAAGCTGGTTCGTCACTCCTGCGCATGCGGAGACGACGACCACCGGCCGCCGCGGAATTTCCTTCCGGACAATCTCCGTAACATTCTTGACGGCGGCGGCGTCCTCAACCGAGGTGCCGCCGAATTTCATGACAATCATAAGGTATCCATGTCCTCAAAAAAAACAAGAAAGCCCGTCGGCGTGCCCTCGCTACTCGGACAATCGTGCCGGCGGGTTCTCTTTGTGTCTATATGAAGCAAAAAAAACAAAAAAAAGTCAAGTAGCCGGCGAATAGCATCTCGTTCCCAAACTCTGTTTGGGAACGTTACCCGCGGCAATCTCTTGTTTCACATTGTTGTGACCCTCTTCTTCAGAACAGTGCGTTCCCAACGGGACGTTGGGAACGAGATAAGAATTGCGACTCTGCGTCTTTGCGTGAGTCATATTTCTTTAACCTCTCGGATGATATTTCCTGTGCTCGGCTTTTACGAATTCCCTGTCAATGTGTGTATAAATTTGTGTCGTTGAAATGTCTGCGTGGCCGAGCATTTCCTGAACGGCGCGAAGGTCGGCGCCCCCTTCGAGGAGATGCGTTGCAAACGAATGGCGGAAGGTGTGCGGGTGGACTTCTTTCGAAATGCGCGCGAGGCGGGTGTACTCTTTCACGATGTTCCAGACCGCTGCGCGCGACATCGATCGGCCGCGCCAGTTGAGGAAGACCGCGTTATGTGCGGCATGCGTATCTGCAAGCCTCCCCCTGACTTCCGTCTGGTATTTCTGAATCCAATGTAACGCCGGCTTGCCGATCGGGACAAGGCGCTCCTTCGAACCTTTGCCGAAGACCCGAACTACCTCATCGTCAAAAAAAACGTTTGATTGTTTGAGTTCCGTCAATTCCGACACGCGCATCCCGGTCGCGTACAGGGTCTCTAAAATCGCACGGTCCCTGATCCACAGATTCTTGTCATCCCCCTTTTTTTGTGATGTTGCGTCGATAATCTTGTTGATCTCGCCCACGCTCAAAACATCCGGAAGGAACTTGCCTCTTTTCGGAAGTTCGATTGTCAGCGTCGGGTCGCTCGTGGTAACTTTTTCCCCGAGCAGGAATTTATGGAAGCTTTTGACGGCGGAAAGGTTGCGCGCGACGCTCCGGGCCGATAAGCCGAGACGGTGCAGTTCATGAATGAATGCGGCAACATCGTCGCCGGTTGCGCCGTTCGCCGAAAGAATGCCGCGGGCTTCCAGGAACGCTGCATACCGGGCAATGTCGTGTTGATACGCATCGATGGAGTTGGTGGCGAGGCTTTTCTCAAGCTGGAGGAAGCGGAAGAACTTTTCTATGTCGGACTTCATGCGGTCTACGCCTTCGAGGACGTACCGGCTGTTCGACGGCGGCCTTTCGGACGTTTGCTCTCCGGGCTCTCTTTTTTGAGGGGAACAGGATTTTCTTCCTGCAGCCTCGGTACCGGCGGCACCGGCTGTTGTTCCGGGTACTGCATGCGGGAATGATGAATGCCGGTAAGGATTTTCATGAAACTCACTTTAATGCGCGTGAGGTCGCGAAGCGTCAGGTCGCATTCATCCAGCTGCCCCTCCATGAAACGAGCTTTGATCAGTTCGTCGATCCGGTCTTCTATCTTTTGCACTGTCGGGTTATCGATGGAGCGCGTCGACGCTTCCACCGCATCGGCAAGCATCACGATGCCGGTTTCTCTCGTCTGCGGTTTCGGGCCCGGGTAATGGAATTCCTCTTCATCGACAGTTTCAAAATTATCTTTTTTCTTGATTGCCTGTTCGTAAAAAAAACCTATTTGGGTCGTGCCATGGTGCATCGGTATGAAATCGACGACCACTGCGGGCAATCCGAATTCCTGTCCGAGCGTAATCCCGTCTTTGATGTGCGCTGCGATCACCCGGGCGCTGTACTTCGGGGTGAGCTTCTCGTGCCTGTTCGCAGTGCCAAGCTGGTTTTCCACGAACATCGACGGTTTCGTAATTTTCCCGATATCGTGGTAGTACGCGCCTACGCGTGCCAGTGTCGCGTTTGCGCCGATGGCTTCCGCAGCGGCTTCCGCAAGCGATCCCATGTTAATGCTGTGGTTGAACGTCCCCGGAGCTTTTTGCGACAGTTCTTTCAACAGCGGCTGATTGAAATCCGACAACTCAAGCAGAGTCAAATCGGTCGTGACATGGAAGAAACGTTCGAAGAAAATCAGCAAGCCGTACGTCAGCACCGGTGAGAAAACGGCGTTTGCCGCCGCCATCGTCAATTGATTGAGCACAGAGGTGAGCGAGTCATACCGCTCCAGCGACATGGCAACGATCGATACAAAATAGCCGAGGAAAATAAATATGATGGAGCGGAATATTTGTGTCCTGTGCTTAATATCCCGTACCGTGTACACCGCCAGCGATCCGGCAATGACGGAGAAAAACGCGATCGAGTAATCGTTGCCTCGAATCCCCGCGACGATAAACGCCATCGTCACCGTGCAGTAGAACGCGACTCTCGAATCGAAGATAATCGACAGGAGCATCGATGCGGCGGGAACGACGATCAACAGTTCGATGGGAGCTTCAGCGTTCATGTGGAGGGTGAGGTACGCTAACAGCGCCTCCAACGACACAATAAGGGTGATGAGAAGAATCTTGGAATTGTCGTGAAAAATTCGTTTGCGGAAAAGATACAAATAGATGCCGAATAAGAACGAGATGGCAAAGATTTGGAGAAATTTTCCGAGGAACGTAGTTACTTTGTTGATGTCTGCCCCGCGCTCCGCCTTTGCTTTTCGGAGCGAGTCGAGCTTCAACTTAACGTCGTCCGTAATGCGCTCGTGCGTGGCGACGATACGTTCGTTCTCCTGAACGATCCCGACGGTCCGCGGGACCTCGTCCACCGCAATAGCAATTTCTTTGTCGGTCTGCTCTTTTTGGAAAATTATGTTCGGGGAAAGAAACGAAAGGGCAATTTTTGTCGCAATCGAAACGGTATCGTTGTCTCTCTGGTACCCGGAAATGAATGTCTGCTGTACCGTCCGGCCAAGGTCGTCGACGTCGAGAAATTTGCTGATGGGGACTATTTGTTCGTCGGTCTTCCTTCGAAAAGCAATGCTGATTCCGGTGCCCACCGATTCTTTCCGGATGTTAAGAATTCCCTGGAGATACAGTTCGTTGACAACCAGCAGCACGTCGCGGCGCAACCGCCGCAATGAAAATTGATACCGGGGATTACCCGCAAACGCGTCGGCAAAATGGAGCCGCTGGAGCGTTCCCCATTCGTTTTCTGTGATGCTGAGGGAAATGTTCCGCATGCGGTTGTTTAGAGAAGTCGAGTCGACGGCAAGTTCGCGTTTGCTCGCGTACTTGTTTCGGCGTACCAGCTCCTGCTGGCGAAGATACGCAGAACGGGCGTCGAGTACGGATTGAAGTTCGGTAAAAAACTTTTCCAGCGAATCAATGTTTTTACGCGAAATTTCGAGGTTCTCTTCGAAGACCGTATGGACACTTTGAGCGGCAAGTGTTTTCTCGTGCTGGTAATCCCGCTCTTCTTTGTAGATAGGAAACAAAAACGGCGCAATGAGGTCCTTATCGGTCCAGATCGTTCCGACATGATAGTCGGATTCGATCGATTCTCCGCTCGGGAACATCAACGCAACAACGAAGACAAAAAGGAAAAAAATTCCTCCTTTCATCATTCTGCTGTCCCGCTCACTTAGCTTCGCTATGTAATCGGCAATTGACTTCATCGGTCGCTGGATACGTTCCCGTGAATATGAGAAGAAATTCGAGGAGATGCAACCGGCAGCCGGTGGCGAATTTTTTATTGAATCAGTCGCGGGATCTATTTACATTGAAAGCAATATTTGCTCGACGACCGGCGTTAATCGTACAGCTCACGATAGTTTTGCAGGCGAAGGATTTCAACTTGCAAAGACGGTAACTTCGGAACGAAAAAAATCATCGGGGGCATGCGTTACACAATTCACTTGCGATCGGCAACTTTCAGTTTCATCCTGCGTAGTATTTCCCATCAACAACTGAAAAGGAGAGAGTTGCATTTCATGCCGTTTCACCGCGTTTCCTTCCTGCTTTTGCCGGCGTTTTTCCCGTTCATCGCATTTGCGCAGTCGCTGTCTATGATTTCCGGCGTTGTGCTCGACGCTTCGACGAACAAGCCGCTCCCTGCTGCGACAATCCGCGTTGCGGGTCCTTCCAACAAGGGGACGATCACGAACGAACGCGGCCAGTTTCAACTTGCGCTTTCGTCCGGAGAATCTCGCCTCATCGTTAGTTATTTGGGTTATCGTTCGGATACGGTCAGCGCATCGGGATTGAACAATCACGACCTCCGGATCGCATTGCAGCCGGAGGCCATTAGAATGGCCGAAGTAGTCATCACCGATGAAGACCCCGCTTATGAAATTATCCGGCGGGCGATTGAAAGCAAGCCGAAGTGGATGGGTGCTTTGAAAACGTTCCAGTGCGAAGCATACAGCCGCATCACGATAAATATCGATACTGCAATCGGCGCAATTACCGAATCCTATCTTACGCTGTACTGGCGGGCAAACGATTCGCTCCGGGAAGTCGTGCGCCAGAAGCGGCAAACAAAAAATCTTGCGATGGGTGATATTGTCAACCGTATTGGACAGGTGACCAATTTTAACGACGATACGATTATCACGGGCGGCTTTAAATTCATCGGGCCGACATCCCCCGACGCGTTTTCTTTTTATGATTACAAACTCCTCAAGACTCGTTCGATGGACGGGATGGATGTCTACGACATCGAGGTGATCCCGCGTTCCCGGATCAGGCCGCTCTTCCGGGGAAAGATTTCCATCGCCGAACGAAGTTACGCGGTCATCGACGTCGACTTCGAACCTAATGAAGCCTATGCAATTCCGTTTCTCAAAAACGTGTCGTTCCACTACCTGCAGCAATTCCGGCTCTACGAGAACCGGTTCTGGATGCCCGTCGATTATAGAGTGCAGGGAAAAGCCAGCGTGAACGTGGTTGGATTTTCACTCCTCAAGTTTTCCTTCCTTCGCTCCGTCGTGATGTCCGACTACACAATCAACCCGGACTTTGCCGATAGCGTTGCAAGAATGCCGCGGTTGACGGTTGCGCCCGAAGCATCCACCTTCGATTCGACATACTGGAGAGAACATCCAATGCTTCCGCTTAACGTCGATGAAGAGGCGGCATACAAAACTCTGGACAGCAACGCAACCCTCCAAAAGCAAATTGGCAACCGGACAAAATCGTTGAACTTCATCAATTCGGGGCTCACAGGCCTGTCATACGCAGACCTGCGATTCAACCGGGTAGAAGGATTATTCGTCGGCGGAAAGTTTGATCTCGACTCTGCCACCAATTCTCTTGCACTTCGCGGCGGCCTCGGGTACGGCTTCGACGATAAACGATGGAAATCCTCCGGGGGCGCCACGTACTATGTGACCCCTCAGCGCTCGATAGGCATCGGGGGAGACGTTTATCGCAAGCTTGACAATCGACCTGACGAGGGCTACTACGACAATCTTGAAATTCTCGTCGGTTCGCTCTTTTCGAAGGATGACTACAGGGATTATTTTCTCTCGCGCGGATGGCACGGTTTTGTTGAAGGGAATTTTCTCCGCCAAACGGATCCACCCGATCTCCGGATGCAAGTGGGGTATACCGACGAGGATGAAACTTCGCTCAAGAATATAACGGAGTACAGCTTTCTGGATCGCGACAGAACATACCGGCTCAATCCGCCGATCGTCGACGGGACGCTTCATGCGTTGACGTTCAACGCAGAATACGGGGACGAAACGCAATATTTTTTCAGCAACCCATATCTCACCGCGCACACTTCGATCGAGTACTCTTCAAAGAGTCTCTTGAACAGTGACTTTGGGTTCACGAGGATCGCCGGCGGGTTTAGAGCGAAATTTCCGACATACGACATGAGCCTCTTTTTCAATCCGACGCTTTCCATTAGTTTCAACGGCGGAATTCTCACCGGCGACCGCCTGCCGCAGCGCCTGTTCAGCCTGGAATCGAGTTATGAGGGCACAGCATGGTTCGGAGGATTGCGAGCGGCAGGAGTAAAGGAGTTTTCCGGGGACCGTTTTGTGTTGTTTTCCATCGAGCATAATTTCAGGCGGATCCCGTTTCTTGCGAGCGGAATCCCGTTTCTCTATGAAAGCAATCTGGAGTTGATTTTGTTCGGGTCTGTCGCACAATCATGGCTCTCGCCGTCGGTTCTCGCGGGGCCGCCGATATTTAATACGACGAATGGCTGGTACTATGAGGGAGGAGTAAGCCTGAGCCGCATTTTAGATCTCTTCCGGTTCGACCTGACATGGCGCGGAGTGAAGCCCCGGGGCCTTACGTTGACGCTCGGCATCGGCGACATATTTTAACAATCACTACCCAAAGGAGGACTCGATGTTCATCGGACATATTGCTGTTGCGTTGGGGGCAAAAAAAGCCGCGCCGAAAGTTTCGCTGGGCACGCTCATCATGGCAGCTCAGTTTGTTGATCTGCTCTGGCCGATTTTTTTGCTGCTCGGTGTTGAGCATGTGAGAATCAATCCGGGGGACACCGCGTATACGCCGCTCGACTTCTACGATTATCCGGTCTCACACAGCCTTCTGACGGGCATCGGATGGGCAATTGTTTTTGGACTGGTGTACTACGCCGTCCGCCGATCGGCCAGGAATGCCTGGATTCTTGGAGCATGCGTTATAAGCCATTGGCTTCTTGACCTCATTGTGCATCGACCGGATTTACCGATCGTGCCGGGCTTGAAGACGTACGTTGGATTGGGCCTGTGGAATTCTATCCCTGCGACGATCATCGTTGAAGGGATGCTCTTCGTTATCGGCATTGTTTTATACCTGCGCTCAACCGTTGCCCTTGACCGTATAGGAAAATATTCATTCTGGTCGTTCATTATTTTCCTCGTCATCATCGCAACCGGAAATATTGCCGGGGGTCCTCCGCCGAACGTGACAGCTCTTGCCATCGTTGCAATGGCAGTCTGGCTGCTTGTTCTGTGGGCATACTGGATCGACAGGCATCGGCGGCCGACGGCAGATATTATACATGCAAACGTCGGCTAGTCGCTTCTTCCTGTTTCGATCACTTCCGTGGGAATGCAAAAAGAGGGCACCTGTAAGTTCTTTTTTTAACCTGCTATTGGCAGAGGTGATGTCTTGTTCCGATTTTAGTGTCATTCCGTCGAAAGCCGGTCGACGACTCGACTCGTCGAGAATCCATTTTATTTGCGCTGGATGTTCGCTTTCGCCGGTTCGACGTTCATTTTTATAGAGTTAAAATATTCAAAGTAAGACACTACCCTGGCGGATCCTTTCTTGCGTCGTTTCCAAATTTTCGGTATCTTATTCCATTGTTTAGTTGAGGAGGATCAGCAGCCTCCTCTTTTTTTATTCACTACTCTCATCGGGTAACCGAATGTCCCTTTTTTATTCGATTCTCCTCGGGATTATACAGGGCATCACAGAATTTCTTCCCGTCAGCAGCACGGCGCATCTTACGATTGCAGGAACATTTCTCCATTTAATTAATAATGACCGGCCGGAAGAATGGACGGCATTCATCGCAGTGATCCAAATTGGTACGATGGCTGCCGTGGTCGTCTACTTTTTCAGGGACCTTGTCGAAATTGTTGAAGGCTTTTTTGTCGATGGGATACGGTATGTTCAGTCGCCGTCGAACGGCCTCGGCAAAGCGCGCATGGGATGGTATATTATCTTAGGGACACTTCCAGTGGCGGTGATCGGCCTCGCGTTCAGGAAAATTATTGAAGGGACGCTTACAAAAAGCCTTACGGTTATTGGAATTAGCGCTATTGCCCTCGCTCTCATTCTGTGGCTGGCGGAAAAAGTCGGCTCACGGAAAAAGGAGATGGCGAACGTGACGTGGCTCGACACTCTCATTGTCGGGTTCGCTCAATCTCTGGCTCTAATTCCGGGGTCGTCGCGCTCCGGCACTACGATCACCGCAGGATTGTTTTTAGGAATAACCCGGGCAGACGCCGCTCGCTTTTCGTTTCTCCTCAGCGTTCCGGCGGTTTTTGCCAGCGGGATGTTGGAACTGTATGAGATGCGCCATTTTATGCACGACCTCGGTATTGTGAATGTTGTCGTCGCGACACTCGTATCGGGAATCGTCGGCTACGCATCGATCGCATTCTTGCTGCGATATCTCAAGACACATACAACATACGTTTTCATTTTTTATCGCATCGCGCTCGGTTTGGTGCTTCTCGGAATGGCCGCTCGATGATTGACGAATGCGAATGTCGATTTCCGATTGATAAGCTCAAAGCAGTAACAGCGTCTTACAATTCGTCATTCGGCAATCGTAAATTGTAAATCGAAAATTACCATGGACGTCTTCAAAGAGCTTCTCCAAAAACTCACCAACGTCAAAGATCTCGTCCAGTGGGCAGGTTATCCCGGACTGGCGTTGATTGTGTTTTCAGAGACTGGGCTGCTTGTCGGTTTTTTTTTGCCGGGGGATTCATTGCTCGTCACAGCCGGATTATTTGCAGCCGCAGGATATTTTAACGTAACCATTCTTATTTTTTTGCTGATCGTTGCAGCAATTCTCGGAAACACAACAGGGTATCTCATCGGGCAAAAAGGGGGACATGCGCTCTATGCGAGGGAAGAGTCCAGGTTTTTCAAGAAGAAGCATTTATTGAAGACAAAAGAGTTTTACGAACATTACGGTCCGATCACGATCGTGATGGCACAATTTATGCCG
Source organism: uncultured Bacteroidota bacterium (assembly GCA_963772165.1). Classification (GTDB taxonomy): domain Bacteria; phylum Bacteroidota; class Ignavibacteria; order UBA10030; family UBA8401; genus JAGVPT01. The sequence continues at coordinate 366,358 of CAVYWA010000012.1, forward strand.
TTTGCCCGGACGTTCGCGCCTGTCGTCGCGGGGATTGCCGAGATGAAGTATACGCGCTTTGCCTCGTTCAATATCATCGGCGCCATCGGGTGGATTACAAGCATGCTGTTGATCGGATATTTTCTTGGCTCGACAATTCCGGATATCGGAAAAAATATTAACTATGTTATCGTCGTCGTCATTTTCGTTTCACTGCTTCCCGCAATCATCAAGTATCTGCAGGTGAAATTATCGGCGCGAAGAATCCACTAAGGACACGAAGAGACACGAAAGTTAGGTCTGCCATACGAATGTTAATACTTGCTTTTATAATGAATTTGGCGAGTAACAATCCGTAGAAATTCTTTTCTTTGAGCCCTTCGTGTATCTTCGTGGATAATTCAATATCTTGCGTACTATCAGTCAGGAAGGAATACTTATGACAACTGTCGCACCGGCGAAAGTGAAAGAGTTTTCTTCGTCCACGCTCGAAAAAATTGCCTACGCCAGCGTTTCCACAATTCCAACGCGCGAGCCGAATGATCAGAACCGGCTCGGCTTTTGTGTGTGGAGCTTCCTTTCCGAGCGCCAGGGGACTCTTGCGCAAGCGATTCATACTTCCGGCGCTCGATTGTTGATTCCGGAATCCGACGTCCTCCGTATTGTCAGCGCATCGCTGAAGCAATCCGGGATCTCACTTGAATAACCGGCAATGAAATTTTCTCTCCACAATCTTTTGATGGCGTTTATCCCCCTCTTTGTCGCCATCGACATTCTCGGCGCTCTCCCGATATTTATTTCCCTGACTTCCGGAATGGGTGCGAGAGCAAAGAGACACCTCGTAATCGAGGCGACGCTTACCGCCGGCGCCGTTGCACTCGTTTTTCTTGTTTCCGGAAAACTCATTTTCTCCTTTCTCGGCATTACCGAAAACGATTTCCGCATCGGCGGCGGAATCGTCCTTCTGGTGCTATCGGTCTATGAACTGCTTTTCGCAAAAGACACCCAGAGCGACATAGGAACATCGGTCGGTGTCGTGCCGATCGGCATCCCGCTCATCATGGGGCCCGCTGCGCTGACGTCGATCATCATCGTGGTGGATAATTACGGATACTGGATGTCCATTGCTTCCCTCTTTATTAACTTGTTTATTGTGTGGCTTGTCTTCCGCTTCTCTGAATTCGTGATGAAGGTCATGGGTGTTGCCGGATCACGCGCCTTTGGAAAGGTCGCCTCCCTCTTTATGGCGGCGATCGCGGTGATGATGATTCGGGTGGGCATCCAAAACATTCTTAGGTGAGTTTTCACTGGTTCCTTTCGCACCATGAATAAACTCTCGACAGACCTCTTCTATAAAGCTCTCGAGCCGAGGCGCATCGTGGCGGAAAATCGCCCGCCATCATTCTTCTGCACGGACGCGGAGCCGATGAGAATGATTTGCTCGGACTTGCGCAGTATTTCGATGAGCGGCTGGCGGTATTCAGCGTGCGCGCGCCGTATCCGTTTGAGTTCGGCGGGTATACGTACTTTCAATTGAGCGACGACGGCACTGCCGAGCCCGTTATGTTCATGGAGAGCTACAAACGGCATGATACGCTTTGTGGACAGCGTTGCATCGCTTCCCGAAATTGACGCAGGCAGGATTTTTTTATTAGGGTTCAGCATGGGGACAATCATGTCGTACGCGTTGTCGCTGACACATCCGGAAAAATTTGCCGGCGTTATCGCGCAGAGCGGTTTTGTCCGCGACCATCCGGAACTGAATTTTCAATGGAGGGCGTTGCATAATTGCGCTTTCATCATCACACACGGTGTGAACGATCCTATTATCCCAATCAGCGCTGCCCGGGAAACAAAGGCCATGTTCGCAAAGTCAAACGCGCAGTTTGTGTACAAAGAATATCCGATGGGGCACGAAATTAGCGGAGAGAGTTTGGCGGATGTGTGCGATTGGCTGCAGAAAAAACTTGGTTAACTTCTTATTGTCGCCGATGTTCAAATCGAACGCGGTCGATCACTCCCATCGTTTGCTCCGCTGCAACATTCCAGTCGAATTGCATTGAACGCCGCAACGCATTCTCGCCGAGGCGTTGACGCAGATGGCCGTCGCGAAGCATCAGCAAAATTTTTTCGGCAAGTTGTTCACGATTTCCGTACTCGTAGAGAAGGCCCGTTTCTCCTTCTACAACCGCATCGCGCAACCCCTGCACATTGCTCGACACCGTCGGCGTTCCACAGGCGTTTGCTTCGATCGCTGTCAATCCCCAGCCTTCTTTCGCGGATGTGTTGACGGCAACATGCATCTCATTGAGATATTTGACCTTCTCTTCTTCGCTCACAAATCCCGTAAACGTTACGGCCCCCGATATTCCGAGCTTTTGCGCAATTGATTCCAACCGCGGTTTGTCATCGCCGTCGCCGACGATGAGTAATTTCGCCGCCGGCATTTCCTGACGCACGGCTACGAATGCCTCCAACAGGTGGTCCACGCTTTTATATTTTTTTAACCGTCCGACTAATCCTACAAGCGGTGATGGGCTTTTCGGAATTCCAAGGAGTCTGAACGAGTCGTGATCGACACCATAGTGGATGAGATGCGTTCGCTCTTCCGGGAAGCCCGCGTGCAGCATTTCCTTATGTGTGCTCGGCGAGCCGACAATGAACCGCAACCGTTTGTAAATGGGGAGTGCCGCACACTCCGTCAGGTACACATACGATGCCGCGGGGAAGGACGCTTCGAGGAAAATGCTCGTACCGAAAAGATGATGCGTTACGCCGAGCAGCGGTTCTTTTACAAAAAGTGGGGTGTAAAAGGGAATCTTGTTCATGTCGTCGACCACGAGGTCGAACTTCTGTTCTTTAAACGTTGAGAAATATTTTTTCGGAACGCGATAATTGAAAAATGAGCGCCCCCCTTCGCGAATGACATGAATCCCGTTTATCTCTTCCTCGGCCGGTGCGCCGGAAAAACGGGAGCAGAAAAGCGTTACATCGTGCCCCGTTGCTGCGATACGCTCGAAGACTTCGTGGAGATGGACTTCCGCTCCCCCTGCAAGGGGGTTCTTGATGTCCTGCCAGTTGAAAATAAGGATGCGCATGAGAGTAATTAAGAATTATGAATTATGAATTTGGAATAATTTTAAATTTTCATAATTCATAATTATCTTTTCTTCCCCACCAGCCCGAACGATAACGAGGTGTTGACCGCAATTGGCGTATCACGGAGTGCTTCCCGCACCGACCGCCTCACGGCCGTCAACGGGCGAAAGAGCGTCGGATACAGCGGCAATTTTATTCCGGTTTTCAAAAGCACTTCGCGCGTTGCACGGTAGAACAAACTGGGATACATCCACTCGCCATAGCTATGGACGATCTGCAGGCCAAGTCGTTCCATCTCCCTGCGGAGCTCTCCGACGGAAAATTCCCGTTCCCAGCCGGCAAACCATTTGTTTACGGCGATGAGGAAATGCTTGATGATGGTGTATACGTGGTAGCGCTGAGGTACATCGACAAGCAGCAAGCCGCCTTTCTTAAGAATACGGATGTTTTCTCGAAGTAAAGCTTCGGCTTGCTGCGGCCTGAAATGTTCAAGGAGCCCTTGATGGAAGACAATGTCGAACGTTTCGTCGTGGAACGGGAGACAAAACGTATCCCCGCCGACAATTGATACGGAAATTTTCTCCTCCTCGGCCAGGCGTTTCATGATCATGAGCGAGTTGATAGAGTAGTCGAGCTGAAAGACCTCCGCGCCGCGCTCGACCAGCGGAAAGCTGTCGCGTCCCGTTCCCGCACCGACCTCCAGAATTTTTTTCCCTTTCAGGTCGATGATTTTAGACAAATTCCTGACGACACGGTCCGAATTCGAATAAACTTCGTGGACCGCTTTTTTTTCGTCCCAAAAGTTTTCCCAGTTTGAACGGCGTGATTCTTTCATAACCTCTCAATGATTGAAAAATGGTAAGAAGTCAATCGGCCTTCCTATAATACCTCTATGATGCAATAATCGAACCTGGAACACTATTTTCAGTAGCGTCTCAGTTTGTCATTCCCGCGAAAACGGGAATCCAAATATGTCCTTTTGACCTCAAAATGGATGCCCACTTTCGTGGGCATGACATTCTTCGAGCCAAACTGAGACACCACCCTATTTCCTTTGTTGGGGTTGGAGTGCAACGGTGTCCTTTGCCGCTGCTCTCATAGCCATTTCAGCCCGTAATTTCTCCATTTTTTCCTTCACCTGCTCTCCGAGCTGCGGAGAAATTCCTGCGTAATTGGCATTTATCGTATTTAAAATATCGATCGCTTTGGGATATTCTCCTTGCGATTCATAAATAGAAAGAAGTAGCACGTATGGGTTGTGTTCACTCAGCGGATCGTCGGGATTCTTTTTGATGATGTCGAGCAGCTTAACAGTCGCCTCGTTTATATATTTATCGTATTTATCCTGAACTCCCGCATACTTATAAAAAGTTGCTACATCGAACAGCAGGCGATAATCCAACGGAATAATGCTGTGGGGAATCTTTGCTTCCATCGAATCGAGAGCCTCGCGCGCCTTTACGCTGTCATGCGTAATATTAAGATGGTACATCGCAAGCCGGAGAAATGCATTGCGATAATTGGACAATAACCGCATGACGTTTTCGTCATAATAGACCGTGCTGTCGTTCAAACCCCGGTATTTATATCCGCGCTGAAATGTTTTGAAAAACCCCGGGGGGGAGTTGTAGAGGTTTGCCGCAAGAATTGTGTCGACAATAATCGCTTCGTTCCTCGCTGCATGAATCGGCACGAGCCTCGACGCCAGCCCGTCAATGCGGAAGTAGCGGTCCAGGCCGATCTTGCTGTCGGGTGTGCATGTCACCGCAAAATAAATTGGACGCTGCCATTTGTTCGTCGAAATAATATTCCACGTTACAATATCCTGAGCGCGAATTGCTTTAATGGAACCCACCGTTTCCGTGTTTGGAAAGATAAAGCGAATGACCCCGGATTGAGTAACGGAAGTATCGACAAGAAACGATTGTTTTGAGGCGTCTTCCAGGTTTATAGATTCGTTGACGGCGTTTTGCGGAACAGGGAGGATCATCTGCCGGGGATCCCACCGGACGACTTCGAGGCGTTCAATATTCTCGTCGGAAATGCTGATCGGCACTTTTTTTGCGCCGAACGGGGTTTCGTTTTTCAATTGTTCAACATACCACGGCGTGTTTGCCAGGCTAAGACAGACGATACGAATGTCGCGGCGTACGCCTTCAACATCCTGTAAATACCAGAGAGGAAAAGTGTCGTTATCCCCGTTCGTGAAGAGGATTGCGTCCGGTTCGCACGATTGGAGAAGGTTGTATGAGTAATCCCACGCAACATAGTCTCCGGTGCGGTCCGCGTCTTTATAATTTGTCCGCAGCATGTTGCCCGGGATGAAAACTGCACTCAAGAGAAGCACTCCTCCCGCCGCGTACGTCTGGGCTCGCTGGCTTTTCAGCACACGGCGCAAAAACTCGACCGTCCCCAGCACGCCCATCCCGATCCATACGGAAAAAACAAAGAACGAGCCGACATAAAAATAATCGCGTTCCCGCGGCTGCGGCTCTTGCATGTTGAAATAGATGTCGAGAACAATTCCCATGATCGCGAAGAACGCCAAAAAGACAAACCACATCTTTCTGTCCTTCTTGCAATGGTAGAAACATCCGATAACGCCGAAGAGGAGGGGAATACCGTACAACTGTTTCCAGTTCACCCCGGCATCCTGCCAGTCACCCTCAATACCCGCATACTGCCAGAGAAAGTAGCGGAGAAACATATGGTCGACCTGGTACCTCCAGAAAAAATCGCCGTCGCTCGAATATTTTGCGTAGATCTCCCGATACTGCGGTTCGGGTACTGTACCGGCGTTTCAATAATGGAGCATCTCCGTATTGTTCGCGGTTCACGTATGATTCAAGGCGGGTGAACGTATTCGGGTTGTTCTCGTTCATCGGCAGATGCTCATTAGCTCGAATCATCACGAGTGCGTACGTGGAATATCCCATCACGATGAACAGTCCGGTCAGCAACGCGACGTTCATCACTCTTTTCTGGTGAAGATAAGAATAGTACACCCCAAAGAGTGCGGCACCGACGATGATGTACGGCATCAAGCCGATGATGAAGCTTTTGTATTCCTCCCCAGCGATCGTGACTGAGCCATCAAACAATCCGGGGAACCATTTGACGATGCCCGGGTACACGATGCCGAAGATGACGACAGCCGCGAGGCTAAATTTCAAGAAAGATATAAGCGTAAATTTGTACCGGCGAAAATAGAAAATCATCATGAACGGAAAAATTGCGAGGAGGGAGAGCAAATGGACGCCGATCGACAAGCCGATGAGATACGCAATAAGCAAAATATACTTTTCGTTTCCCGGGTCGTCCGCCCGCTCGTTCCACAGCAGCGAAAGGTATGTAATCATGCCGACAAAGAGCATGCTCATTCCGTACACTTCCGCTTCCTCCGCGTTGAACCAAAATGTCGGGCTGAAGGTAAGCGAGAGTGCGCCGATGGCAGCCGACCCGTACACGGCCAGCATGTCGAGTAGTGTCGCCGGTTTTTCCCTCCACAAAAGTACAAGCTTGACGATGGAGAGATATAAAAACGCGGCGGTAAACGCACTGGCGAACGGTGAAACGAGATGAACTCGAACCGCAGCATCATGAGCGGTCGGAAACATCGCGAAAACTTTTGCAATAATCAGGAACAGCGGCGAGCCTGGAGGATGCGGTATCTGCAGCAGGTATGTTGCAGCGATGAATTCACCGACATCCCAAAAAACAACGGTGTCGGAGAGTGTTTTGATGTACACCACTAACGATACGAGAAAAACAAACCCTGCGACAAGCCGGTTAAGTTTTTTGTGTTCCATGACTTCCTTGTGAAACTGGGCCGGACGGCGGAGAAAACAGGCTCAATATAGTTTGAAAGTGTTCTAATTGCAATTGAAAGTTGGGCAGTGGGTCATTTTAGATGAATGTCATTGCAATGCCTTTCATTTTCAATAGACCCCACTACCGAAAATTGGGGATCGGGGCAAAGTGCTTAGAGAAGCGACTCAGCGATCGCATCGCAGATCATAAATCCTTTGCGGGTGAGCGTGATACGGCGCTCTTTGATATGCAGCAAATCTTCGTCGGAAAAAAATTTTAATTTCTCCCCACGCGTGGAAAGCATGTCGACGCCGTATAGCTGTTGCAAGGTTGTCACACTCAATTCGCCCGTGCGCAGCCCGAGAAAGACAGCTTCACTGAACATTTTTTCCTTGTCTACGGTTTCGGCACCTGCAACGGGAAACGTATCTTTCTGAATTGCATCGCAGTAGTGTGCGATGCTCCTGGAATTCCACCAGCGGCGTCCGCCCGTAGAATTCTCTTTCCAGAACGAATGGGCGGACGGACCGAAACTGAGATAGTTAGAATGATTCCAATAGTTCTTATTATGGCGGCACTCAAACCCGGGTTTGGCAAAGTTGGAAACTTCGTACTGGGCGAACCCGTTTTCCGCCATGGCCGCAAGTGTTGTCTCGTACATCGCGGTATCTTTGTCCTCCGGCAATGGCTTCACCGCCCCGTCCTGCACCATCGCGAAGAGCGGCGTATGCTCTTCAACGATCAGGCTGTAGGCGGATATATGTTTCGGCTGCAGTGCGGTTGCACGGCGGAGGTTTTCCTTCCATCGTTCAAGCGTTTGGTTCGGCAGGGAAAAAATCAAGTCGACGCTCACGTTGTCGAACCCGGCGCGGTGTGCGTTCTCGACGCATGCAATTGCTTCGTCGGATGTGTGAATGCGGCTCAGGAATTTTAGTTCGTCGGAGTGGAAGGATTGAATGCCGATGCTCAGCCGGTTAATGCCGAGCGACCGGTATCCTCGAAGCTTTTCCGCGTCAACGGTCCCGGGGTTTGTTTCGACCGTAATCTCGGCGCTGGAATTGATCTGGTAATGCGTGTGCAGTGTGTTGAGTATTCTTTCCAGTGCCGCGGGGGAAAGAAGGGACGGTGTTCCGCCTCCGAAGAAAATTGTCTCGAACGATTCGCGGGATGAATACTGTCCGGCATACATGGCAATCTCTTTTTCAAGCGCGCTGAGAAATTGCTCCATCGAATTCATATTCTCAATCGAATAGAAATCGCAATAAACGCATTTCTTCTCACAGTACGGTATGTGCAAGTACAAACTCGCCATAATTTCTCTGCTTTGTGATAAACGGCGCAGCGCTTTCTCGACGGCTCTCTATCGTATCAACGTCCCGATCCGCGACCAGCGAATCGCCGAAAATTTTTCGGCAATGTTGCCGGCGGAAATGGAAGTATCCCACGACCAATACACGAACATCGCTTTGCCGACGATGCTTTCTTCCGGAACAAATCCCCAGTATCTGCTGTCGAGGCTGTTGTCGCGATTGTCCCCCATCGTAAAAAAATAATCCCGTTCGACAAGGTATTGGGTCCTCGTGATGCCGTCGATCGTCACCATTCCTGTGCGGTCCACATCTACCCGATGCCCTTCGCGCTCGATAAACGTCTGCCACTGTTCAATCGAACCGTTGGAAATATCCAGAACCATCCCTTTATACGGAACGACGATCGGCCCGTAATAATCCGGATTGAACGAACTTCCTTTCGGGAAGATCATGTCCATGGATTCTCGGGGAAGAAAGTTGCTCGGCTCTGTCCGCGGCGAGTAGGCGGGAAGAAGGAATTCCTTGCCGTTGACAAATACTGTTTTGTTTTGGATAAGCAGGGTGTCTCCGGAAACGGCGATGCAGCGCTTGATGTAGTTGATGTTCCTTTCAGGCTGACTTTCGTCCCTGTCCCCCGGATATTCGAACACGATCACATCGCCGCGGCGCGGGTGCATCAATGCCGGCATGCGGAAATGCGGAATCTCGACATTCGTGAACGGGAGATACTTCGGCGTTTCCGCCCCGTAAATAAATTTATTGACGAACAGAAAATCGCCGATCCGGAGAGTGTTTTCCATCGACCCACTCGGGATACGGAATGCTTCAACGACAAATGTTTTCAGGACAAAGGCAACGACAAGAGTGGCAGCGATCGTTGCGGCGTAATCGTTGAGCCGCTTGCGGGGCGGGCTCGCGCGTTTGTTCTGCTCCTCGTTGACTTCCAACTTTTCCTGCACAAAAATTTACCGAATTAACGTTCCCAGCCGATTCAACCGCACCGAAAAAAGTTTTTCGAAAATGTTAAAAATAGAAATGTCGGTATCCCATGACCAGTAGACGATCATCGGAGTGCCGACGATGTTTTCCTCGGGAATAAATCCCCAGAACCTGCTGTCGAGACTGTTGTCGCGATTATCCCCCATCCCGAATAAATAATTTTTTTCCACAGTATATGTGCTGTTCTGTTTTCCATCGATCAGAACATTTCCTTGCGCGTCGAGTGTCGCCTTGTGTCCGTCGCGCTGAATAAATGTATCCCACATGCCGAGGTTGCCGGCGGTAAGAGGAAGCTGCATTCCCTTAAACGGGATAACGATCGGCCCGTAGTTATCCTCATTGAACGGCGCGGTAGGAGGAAAAATTCTCTCGTCGGCGTACTGCGCGGGGAGCATGCGCGGTGAATTGAATTTCATGTTCCGTGGAATCGGAGCCCGCTGCCCGTTGACGTAAACGACACGGTTGATTACCTGCAGCGTGTCTCCCGAAATTGCCATGCACCGCTTCAGATAATACGTAAACGCATCAGGATGCACTTCTTCCCGGTACCCCGGAAATTCAAAAACAATAACGTCGCCGCGATGCACCGACGTAAACGCCGGGAGCCTGAACCACGGAAGCCGCACATCGGTGAAGGGGATATTGCGCGGTGAACACCCGCCATAAATAAACTTATTGACCATCAGGAAGTCGCCGGTCATGACCTCGTTTTCCATCGACCCTGTCGGCACCATGAACGATGCGATGACAAAATTGTTGAGCAGCAAAAATCCGATGATGACGATCGCGGCCTCACGGAAAAAATCTTTGACTTTTCTTGAGAACGGAATGGGTGTCTCAGCTTTCTTTTCTTCTTTTTTTGCCATTGTTTTCACTGGTGGTTGATTAATGGAAATGATGGTCGTTCATTCAATGTCTATATGTCGGGTATAGGAGCTCGAATACAGAAGTCAGATATCAGTAAACAGTAAAACACTCGATTGATATTATGTTCATTGTTTACTGTATTCTACTCATCCATCGACAGCACTGCCAGAAACGCTTCCTGAGGAAGCTCGACACGCCCGACTTGTTTCATACGTTTTTTCCCTTCTTTTTGTTTCTCGAGAAGCTTTCTTTTCCGGGTGATATCGCCTCCGTAGCATTTCGCTAAAACGTTTTTCCTCATGGCTGAGACAGTCGTCCGGGCAATCACTTTGCTGCCGATCGCCGCTTGGATGACGACTTCAAACATTTGACGCGGGATCAACTCCTTTAGTTTACTGCACAATTTTTTTCCCATGTCGTACGATTTGTCGCGATGGACAATCGTCGACAATGCATCAACCGGTTCGGTATTCAGCAGGATGTCCAGCTTCACGAGGTCCGATTCCCGGTAATCGAGATAGTCATAATCGAGCGATGCGTACCCGCGGGTCAACGATTTCAGCTTGTCGTAGAAATCGAAAATGATTTCTGAAAGGGGAAATTCATACGTGATATCGGCACGGGTCGGGTCGAGGTAGTTTGTGTTTTTGTAGATGCCCCGCCGGTCCATGCAGAGTTTCATGATGTTGCCGATATATTCCGTCGGCGTGATGATCTGCGCCTTAATGTACGGCTCTTCCATTTTTTCAACGTTCCCGATCGGCGGCATCTCGGCGGGGTTGTTGACGGTAACGACTTCTTTATTTGTTTTTGTTACCCGGTATTCGACGTTCGGGACGGTCGTGATGAGGTTCTGATTATACTCCCGCTCCAGCCTTTCCTGAATAATTTCCATGTGAAGCAGGCCGAGAAACCCGGCGCGGAAACCGAACCCGAGGGCGGTCGATGATTCGGGCTGGAAGATGAGCGATGCATCGTTCATCCGCAGTTTTTCGAGCGAATCGCGAAGCTCCGCAAAATCGTCGCTGTTTGTCGGATATAATCCGCTGAACACCATCGGCTTCACTTCTTTGTATCCCGGCAGCGGCTCCGCCGCTCCGTTTGCAACGGTGGTAATAGTATCGCCGACTTTTGTCTCATGGACATCTTTCAATCCTGCGATAAGGTACCCCACATCGCCCGCGGCCAGGATACCCGTCCGCTTCCGCTTCATCTCGAGGATGCCCACTTCTTCTGCTTCCGCGGTAGTCCCGTTATAGAAAAATTTTATTTTGTCTTTTTCTTTCAACGTCCCTTCGACAACGCGGATGTAGGCAATAGAACCGCGGTACGAATCGAAGAGAGAATCAAAAATAAGAGCGCGCAGCGGCTGCGAGGCCTCTGCCTTCGGAGGGCGGATGCGCTGCACCACCGCTTCAAGAATCTCTTCGATGCCGAGCTTTGTTTTCGCGCTCGCCAAAAGAATTTCCTCTTCCTTGCACCCGATGAGGCTGACAATTTCGTGTTTTACCGTCTCGATCATCGTTTGCGCCGAAGGCAGATCGACTTTGTTGATGACGGGGATAATCTCCAGTCCCGCATCGATTGCAAGATAAAGGTTGCTGATGGTCTGCGCTTCGACGCCCTGCGACGCATCCACAACGAGAATGGCCCCTTCGCAAGCGGCAAGCGACCGGGAAACTTCGTACGTGAAATCGACGTGTCCCGGCGTGTCGATCAGATTGAGCGTATAGTGCTGTCCGTCCTTTGCCGTGTACTGCATTTGGATGGCGTGCAGCTTGATCGTGATGCCGCGTTCCTGTTCCAAGTCCATATCGTCGAGCACTTGGTTGACGACGAGGTCTCGCTGCGTGATTGTGCCGGTGAGTTCCAGCAATCGATCCGCGAGTGTGGATTTGCCATGGTCGATGTGCGCAATGATGCAGAAGTTTCTTAACTGGTTCATTAATTCAGAATTCTGATTCCGTTTAAACGAAACTGCCCTTCGACGATGTCGCGGGCAGTTTTTCTTCAATAAGATACGGTTTTAACGATGGAAGTGCAAGAAGCTGTCTGTTGTCGGGGTCGGGGCGTTCAATTGAACGCCCCGACCCCGACAACAACGAATCTCGGCAATCACATTGCATGCTGATTTTCTCTTTCATGCAGCCATTGTGCCGGATTATTCAAAATATATTTCCGAATTGCCATAAATTCTCTTTCATTACGGATAATGTGTTCATAGTAATTCCGCTGCCATTGAAATTCATGAATTCCGTTCTCACGGCAAATTGTTGTAACGGCGGCTTTATATGTTCTAATAATGACAGACAATGTTTTCTTCTTGGGAGAAATGATTGAGAAGTAGTTGTCTTTTCTTGTTGAAGAGGAAATATTTACTATAGGGGAAGCGGAGATAGAAAGCCTTGTGGGGGCGTTCAATTGAGCGCTCCCGCCCCCAGAGCAATCCTCATAGCCCCCATTCTCCTCCTCCACAATAACAACAATCCCATGCATATGATCCGGCATAATTATGAATTCATCCAATGCTGTATACGGAAAATGAAGCGGTATTTCTTCCCAGCATCGATGTGCAATTTTTCCCGCTTCGCTTAATTGCATCCCGTTCTCGCATACGCGCCCGAACAAATGCATGCGGTGGTGCAGGACGGCGGTGATAAAATATGCTCCGGCGGATGAATAATCGCACCCCTTTAATCTGATGGAATGGCGATGGTGTCTGGCTGGATTGTATTTCACGGCTCCCCCCGGTTTTGGTTGAGGTCTCATGAATGAAACCTCGACCAAATCAAATATACCATTTTCGTGCATTTGAAATCGAGATTTCTTACAATTATTGAAATTATAAAGGGTCCGGTGATGATTGGAAAAATGTCTTTGTTCTTTGCTTTGACAACCGCTGCCGTGAGCATCTTTTCTTCGGCAGCCGCAGTTGCACAAACACTTCCTTCGGATGTGATGCACAACGCTCTTCCGCCTTCCCAGGGAGCCGCAGAGAACGGCACCGCCAACCTCAGTCTCTTCGGAAATTTGGGCAACAATGTTCTCGACAGCTTCCGCGGAAATAATATTTACTTCCACTTAACGGCTGCTGTTACAACGGCATTAATCGTGGATCAGGGAGTCGACTACGATGTGGAACATTATTTCAACGAGCACCCTGAATACGGATCCTGGGCGCGCCCTGTTGTTTTCACGGGGGAGTACCTCCCATTCGTTGCCGGCGGATATCTCTTCGCCTATGCAAAGATAAAGAACGATAAGGAGGTATTGGGGGCTTCTTTTGCAGTAATGCAGGCAAGCCTCATTGAGATACTTTACAACTCGGCTTTGAAGGGGGTTACAGGAAGGCCGAACCCCGATTGGAGGCACGTCTCGGATATGGACAGCCTCAGCAGAACATTCCGCTTCGGTTTTTTACGCGGCGGAGTATTTTGGGGATGGCCATCAGGCCACACCGCGATGACGATGGCGGTTGTTTCAGCCCTGACAAGCTATTATCCGGACAAGACATGGTTAAAAGTCGCCGGCTTCGGACTTGTCGGGTACACGATGTTCGGCGTCTCGGCAAATAATCGCGGCGGAATGCACTGGCTTTCCGACGCGGTCGCGGGAGCGCTGATGTCTTATGCGGTCGGTTCTACCGTCGGCAAATATTATCGAAAGGTGTATTCAGGGCAGACTCAAACTTCTTCGCTTCAATCCTCTGGCAGCCCTTCGATGGGATTCAATCCAGCAGGCATTAATATGACATTTATCTTTTGAGAGGCGGCCGCAAGCTCGACTCGACGGAGATAGTGCTCGGGATCTAAGGGCCGATCGAACGCTTGGTGTTATTGGAATCTTTTATTCTTTGTCATAACCCGTCAGCATTATTCGAATTATGAGCGCTTTGACAAAGGCAAAATTTTTGTACATTCTTGATGCCCGGTCAACCTCTCCCACACGTGTAACGTTAAAATGATATCGTTTATGAAAATCCATTTCACACCTGCATCGTTCTTTGCCCTGATGCTCTGCTTGCTCGGAACTGCTTTCCCATTAAAGGCCGCCCTGCCGGAAACTTTTACAAACTATTCCAGCCATCATACAGAAGGCCGCAGCATTGTTTTCATTTCCTCGAGCGGTCAGAAGCTGCGTGTAACTCCTTACGGAGATTATATCGTTCGTTTACAGTCGATCCGCAAAGACGAAGATTTTTTCGCGGACGACCGTTATGAAATGGTTGAATCACATGATTGGGATGGGAGCCTGCGCGTAACCGACCGTGATACATTTTTCATTCTACAGTCCCGCACGAAAGACGGGGTGGTTTTGCGAGTCAGCAAGAACCCGATGCGCGTTTCGTTTTCTTGGATGGGAGATAAAAAAAATCTGTTGGCGGAAAGTGAAGGTGTATGCTGGGAAGAGAATTCAATTCATACTTCATTTGCCTACGATGCTGGAGAACATTTCACGGGATTAGGCCATGGATATTTTGGCAGAGCGGAACATCTCGATCTTAAAGGAGAAACGCTCCAACGAAATTACGGCACGGAACACGGCCAGCAGGCTCCTTTGATTGTTCCTTTCTACCTTTCAAGCAATGGCTACGGGGTCTTTCTGAACAGCACGTTTCCGAATTCTTTTACCTTCGGTAAAGACAGCCTTTACGAGTTTTCAATACAGGGGAATGGGCGGATGGATTACTTTTTTATCCTTGGTCCAGATTTCACGAAAATCATCGACCGGTACACTCAGCTGACGGGCAGGCCTCGGCTGCCGCCGATTGCAATGCTGGGCCTTGCACTATCCGACAAAGCGAACGACGAGAATTCATCCGCACCGTCCGACGAGCGATGGTGGAAACAAAAAGTTGCCGACCACCGAAATGCCGGCTTCCCGATCGACCACCTGATCAACGACAATCGATGGAGGGCGGGGGGCGGCAAACGATGCGAATCGTATTTCGAGTGGGACACGACCCGGTTTCCAGACCCGCGCGAATACGAACGGTGGGTCAAGGCAAACGGGCTGGTGGTGACGATCGATTTCAATCGGTGCATTGCGAGCGCGAGTGAGAGGTGGAATCCCTCCTTTAATATTCCCGTTTCGGACAGTATCGACTTCGGCGAAAGTGCCCCTGATTTTACCCGGAGGGATGTGAGAGATTGGTTCTGGTATCTTCATTGGAGAAAATCCCTCAGCCCAAAATTGGGGTATCCCGGCGATGCGCTCTGGATTGACGAGTTCGATGAATTGGGAAAGGCACCAGCCATGATGGTGCTCGGCAACGGAAGAACGTGGATGGAAATGAAAAATTATTGGTTCTTTCTCATTGCGAAAGCGCTGGTGCAGGAAGGGTGGGATAAAAAAATCGCACCGGAAAAGCGCCCGTTCGTGTGGGTGCGGGGTATGACTGCCGGCGCTCAGCGCTACGCAACATTATGGAGCGGAGACATCATGCCGACGTATGAGGACATGAGGTCACAAATTCGAGCCATGCAGTTAGCGGGGCTTTCAGGTTTTCCTTTTTGGGGGCATGATGCCGGCGGCTTTTACGATTGGAAAAACAAAAAAGGTCCCGATGATATCCTGTACCGAAAATGGTCGATGGCTTTCGGCAGTTTCTCGCCGTTCTGGAAACCACATGGTATGGGAGAATCGCGGTGGCCTCTTGACCGGTCGCCCGACGCGCAAAGGGATGCGAGAACGTACGGAGAATTGCGGTACAAACTTATGCCGTACATATACACATGCGCGCATGAAGCGTCCAAAACCGGAATGCCCCTTGCCAGGGCGATGGTTATCGACTATCAAGCGGATCCGCTTGCATGGAAGTACGACTTGCAGTTCCTGTGGGGAAGCGAGCTCCTTGTTGCGCCTGATTGCAGCGATGACAACAATGTTGCAGTGTGGCTCCCCGATGGCGCATGGTATGATTTCTGGAATGACTCTCTATGGGCCGGGGGTCAGCAAATAAAATATGCTACGCCAGTCGGCGTAATTCCTCTCTTTGTTAAAGCCGGAGCAATCGTTCCAATGGCTCCTTTTGCTCTCAGTACCTCGTTCATTCAAAAAGATCAACTTTCTGTTCATGTCTATGTTGGAAAGGATGGAGAATTCACTCTCACCGACGACGACGGTATTACCGAATCGTATCAAACCAAGGGAGAGGTGCAGACAACCAAATTCGTGTTCGTTCAGTCGATTATGACGTTAAGCATCGGCGCCGCTGCGGGAACGTACGAGCATGCACCAACGCATCGAAAATACCATGTTGTTTTTCACGGACTTTCTTGTCCGATGTGCATCAACGTCAACGGAAGACAACTCAAATTTATAAAGTCGGATGAAGAAGCGCTTTCATCGGATGAGGGAGTTGTATGGAACAAAGAGAAAAAATGCCTTTCGGTTTATACGAAAAGGATGCCGATTGACCGCAGTCTCTTGATACAAGGGGTAAGAGACTGTCCGGAGGATGGGCATCAATAAATGAAGAGAATATGAAAAGTCGTGTTAGATTTATTTAAGCGGGCTTTCATCGGCGCTGAACTTCGAATGCGACTCCACCATTTTATATTTCACTGAAAGCCTTTATACTCGTTTACTTCAGTATAAAACCTCCAGAACTCAACCTCTCGCCCTATTGTAATTTCTACATTTTTCATGTTTGGGCTATGGCAATAAGCACTCCACCTCCCATTCTGTATTTCACACCCTTTTTCCTCAGAGAAATCCCCCAAAAAACATAATATTTTCAACGTGTTCAGTATTGCTCCCCAGATGTAATATTTTCAAAAACGTTGAATTCCTGCCGATATTGATGATTTGGCCCGGATGTAGAGTTGGCTCCGATCGCTCTCCTAACCTTCTTGCAGACAATCGGTTACAAGAATTCTCCATCGTTATTATTTGTTGGACCTCACTTTGCAACTCCTTTATGCAGAACTCAAGGAGAAGACAAAGTGAAAATGACAAGAAAAGATTCGAACCTTGTAACGAAAGCAATCCTGGCACTTTTTTTCGTATTCGCTTCCTCCAGCAGTCAAACGTTTGACCTCCTTTCCGCAAAATCGACCGACAAAGTTGCTCAAAGCAAATTTTTTGAGATCGATAGCAACAAAGTCGTCAACGAGTATAATTTGTATGCCTTCAATTCTCCCGTCTTACGCATATATGATTCGGTTTTCGAGGTTGCCGGAATTCAGGCAACTCTGTCTGCTGTGAGCAGCACCATTGTAAATACGCCAAAAGATTTTTCCCTCGATCAGAATTATCCTAATCCGTTCAACCCGTCTACAACGATTCGCTTCAATGTTGGTAAGAGAGCAAAAGTTTCCGTAGTTTTATTCGATGTGACGGGAAAAGAAGTAACCACCCTGGTGAATGACAGTAAAGAAGCGGGCAGCTACAACGTACGGTGGAACGGAACGTCCGGCAAGGGGGCTTCAGTCGCATCCGGAACATATTTCTGCAGGCTCCTTGCTACTGCCGACGACGGAAGCACAACCATGGAGACAAAAAAAATGGCGCTGGTCAAATAAGAATGAAAATAGTTGCTGGCTTTATCGGAATAATTGTTCTTACCGCTGCCTTTTGCTTGCCGGTGTCGGGACAAAACCTGGTGGTGAAAAAATTCGGCACGAAGGACAGCCTTCAAAAATTTTCGCCGAACACTTCACTGCGGCAGGTTATTCAGGGAGGGAAAGTCCTCACGGCAATGAGTGTCAACGAAAACGAAAAAATAAACGTGATTGTCGAACTTTCAACTCCGGCGATACTCCATGCAAAGGGGATAACTGTCAACAACAAAGCCGCAGCATCCCAGCAGCGGAATATCTTCGTCAATAGAATTCTTTCTACTTCACCTACGGCGAAAATCCTTCGTCAATTCTCACACGTTATGAACGGGATTTCTCTCAACGCTGCACGTTCCGACATCGCCCAGATGTCTGCTCTCCCGGATGTAAAACGCATTTATGAAGATAAAAAAGTATCGGTGTTTCGCGTTTCTTTATCAACGAAAATTGCATCCACAGAGGCTCAATCGGACGCGACTGCTGACAGCAACCGGCAAAGGCGTGAAGATCGGGGTGATCGACACGGGAGTTGATTATTTACATGAAGCGCTGGGAGGAGGTTTTGGCCCGGGTTTCAAAGTTGCGGGGGGGTACGATTTTGTGAATGACAAGACCGATCCGATGGACGACAACGGACATGGCACGCACGTCGCCGGAATAATCGCCGGAAATTCCGCTTCATTGAAGAGCATGGCCCCGGATGCCCGTCTGTTTGCCTATAAGGTCCTCGATGCGTCGGGAAACGGAAACACTTCAACGGTGATTGCCGGGATCGAACAAGCGATGATGGACAGCGTCGATATTATCAATCTCAGCTTGGGAACTTCGGACGGCGACCCCGACGATATTCTTTCGCAAGCGGTCGACCGGGCGGTTGAGGCAGGCATTGTCGTCGTAGTGGCAGCGGGTAACGACGGCGACTATGGCACAATTTCTTCCCCCGGAGCCGCCCGCGAAGCGCTCACCGTCGGGGCAATCGATTCTTTGCAATCCATTGCCACCTTCAGCTCGAAAGGACCTTCGAATAAAATCTACGGGATTAAACCCGACGTCGTCGCTCCGGGAGTGAACATTTTATCGGCGAAGATGGGCGGCGGGTACATCACCATGAGCGGGACATCGATGGCCGCCCCATATGTCACGTCGGTTGCGGCAACTGTTCGGCAATTACATCCGGGGTGGAGCGCTCTTGAGATACGCGATGCAATGATCACGGCAACGGAAGATTTGGGATCATCGATTTTTTCGCAAGGCAAGGGAAAACTCGATACCTCCAAAATTACCGGTGTGGAGTCGTTCGCAACCCCCGCAACACTCAGTTTTGGGTTCGACAACTCTTCGACGGCGGAATGGACGCAAAGAGATACGATCTCGTTTACCAATGTTTCTCCTTTGTCAAAGACCTATACATTTAAAAACTTTTCTTCATACGGTGGAATCGATCTTCAAATATCTCCCGGCACCGCAACTCTTTCTTCAAATGAGACGAAGAGCATTGTCGTAGAAGTCAGCATCAATAATTCTCTGCTCCCCGACAACACTCTTCTTCCGCAAGGATATGGCGGAAAAATCCTCGCAATTTCAAACAGTGATACGGTTATTGTGCCTTACGTTTTTTTCAAAGGGAATGTCTTTCAAATCTCGTTCAGCGAAACCCCTTTTCAAGTAGTTATCCACGACCGGAAAAGCAATTCGTATTATTTCAACCCGACAAATTCATTCCTTACGGCAGTTGTTCCTGCCGGCACATACGACATCATCACGGCATTTTCAGGTTCGGCATATGTCGTCAAAGAAAGTTTAAATACGCAGGATAATTTAGAGGTTTCCATCGGCAGGGATCAGGCAAATCACGTCATAACAGTGCTGCCGACCGATGAGAACGGGGAAGCCCTGGTTCCTGTTGGAACAAATACCTCCAGCAGTTGCGTTGAAGCCTTGATGCACAACCCGTCGGGGATTAGCGAAGTGTTGTTAGGAGGGGGGGACGTTCAAACGACCTCGCTTGTTCAAACGATGTATTTCTCAGATATGAGCAGCAACTATTCTTTCGGGTATGCCATCAATGTCCAGTATGGAAACCTGAAATCCTATACCTATGACGTCGAGCTGGATTCGGGCATTGCCGCTTCGCAGTCCATACAGTTTTTGGCGTCTGATCTTAAGCGGGTAGACTTCACTTACGAAATCGATTCAACGATAACGAAAGTGTTTCCCATTACGTGGTCAACATTTGTCCAGCAGAATAACGTCATTGCTGTGACCTATTACGATGGAAACGATACGCCTCTTCTTTATCCGTTTACGCAAACCGGGTATTACACGCGCCGGATATCCTCAAAATTTCCTATCTTCCATTTCAGGGAAGCTTATAGGTACTAAAAGTTATTTCAACAAGATCAAGACTGATCTTTCGACGCGTTATCACACTCAGCAATTTCCATCCTCATCGGTCGTCTTTTCCCAGAGAACATTCACTTGCTAATCGATACTGGAAATTCTCTCCGATAGGTAAAATTCTGTGACAACAAGCGCCTTTGTCCGTTGCTGAAAAGAGAATTTAGCGGTGTGTATTTAGATGTAATCCAAACAAATAGCGCAATTATTTTTGGATAGAATATTGACAACAATTTTGCCTTTTACAAAATTGCCTTGGGGTTGGCGGGGATGCTTATCTTAATTACCTGCTATCCTCTGATAAATATCAATCTATGATGACGAATTTATTCATCTATTTTGTTCATTCTCATTTGTTCCCAAGCAATTATTTTCTAGCTGATCTCAAGGATTTGTGCCGAATCCGAGTTTTTTGTTGACATGTCAGAAAACTTCACAATTCCGATCGCATGGGATATATATAACCATGAGGCACATATATTTCGAAGATCCCATGTTGGAACATCAGGATCACTGTACGATGATGGGAGACTAACTCAACCATGCATCGCACGTCGTTCTTCATTGCAAAATAAATGCCGCGTCATTATCTATGCACGAAGGTTTTCTGCAGCGTGTCATCGATTGCTCTTTCAAGCAAAGTATCGACGACTTTACTTGACTTTTATTTAACGAATACGTAAGTTGTCCGCAAGTAATTAAGTCTTATGCATTGTCGGAAAGGTGGGGTGACATTGCAATCAGGGTAGCAAATTACTTCCATTCTCTCTGCATTTTCAGGAAAAAATTCCAGAATATATTTTTTGTGGTCTATTTTATCCACAGAGAAACTAATCATCCCTCCCCCAGCTTTTGCATCGAGTTGCTGGAGATGCATTCCTTAATTATCTACGGTCCCTCCATCATATTCCGCACATGAAAACGACATCATACGTTCTGTTTGTTCTCTTTTCTTTTTGTGCGCTGACGTGCAGGAAAAATAATCCTGTAACTCCGCCCGATACTACGTTTGCGCTGACAGAAGATGATGTGAATTGCACAGAGGCTTATCTAGAGTTAAAGTTAGGAACGGGCATTACTTCACGCAGTGTAACATTCAAGCGCGACACGACAACTCTCTTTACAAAAATAATAAATGTAACCGATACGGTGTTGGCGGATACCGGCCTGATTCCCAACCACACGTTTACCTATGCTACAATCTTGGGAGGAGAAACACAACAGTGCACAGTAACCACACTTGATACCACAAGCAGCAACTTCACCTGGCAAACGTTTACGCTTGGTGGCGCTGCATCCAGTGCATTGTTTGACGTAGCGATCATTAACGATACGCTCGCGTATGCCGTAGGAGAAATCTATATAAATGACTCAACTGGACAGGTTGATCCGCAGCCATACAACTTGGCAATTTGGAATGGAAATTCTTGGAGAATCCAGAAAGTACCGTACTACTATCAAGGGCAATCTTTTTACGGACCTATTTATACACTGTGGGCATTCAATTCGAACGACATTTGGTTTGGGATAGGGAATATGATTCATTGGGATGGAAATAATTTCAATGCAGTTGATATTTCTAGTGCATGGGGACCATACAGAATCAATAAGATTTGGGGAATGAGCAGCTCAGATTTCTATATCGTTGGTGATAGTGGTTCAATTGCTCACTACAACGGCAACAGCTGGACGAAGATTGAGAGTGGGACGACGTTGGACGTGCGTGATATATGGGGCGCGCAAAATACAAACACAAGTGCGTGGGAGATCTTTGCAACTGCGGGGAATCCATATATTACCCCCGATCGAGAAATAATACAAATATCCGGCACTACAGTCCAAGCGATCTTAGCTCAAGGAATTGTTGGAGGACCTAACGGGATCTGGTTTTCACCTGAACAATACTACTGGGCTGTTGGAGAAGGTACCTGGGAGAAGCATCCGACTCTTGCTGATGCGATCTGGCACAGTCAGACGTTAACATCATACACCATTGGTGCCGTGAGAGGCAACGGGATCAACGATGTGTTCATGTGCGGAGCGTATGGAGAAGTTCTTCATTTCAACGGAGATTCTTGGAAGAGTTATCAGTCTCAAACCGGGATAGTCGGAGCGTACTCAGGATTAGCTGTGCGAGGAAATACAGTCATTGCGGTTGGGGTAGAATCAGTGCAGGCTGTAGTTCTCATCGGCAAACGCTGACAAAGAAGAAAAAAAGGAGGGTCACACCATGAGAAAGTTCATATAACCACAGGCGGCGTTGTAGCGCCGCCTGTAGCGAAAACGGCAACTAAATCGGCTACCTATGTACACCCTCCAGATGAGGATGCGTGCGCCTTTTTATTTGCCTCACTAAATAAAGCAATAAGATTCATCAAAATCAAAGTTATGAAAGGGAAAAATCATGAAACGGTTATCAATAAAATTTCGCCTTTCGTTTGCGGTTCTCTTCTTATTTCACCTCGGCATATTTGCCGCTGCCGATGCTCAGCAGGTAATTCGAGGTCACGTCCCCTCCGCGATCTCAAAATTGGGTTTACAACCGATCGGTCGGATGGACAGCGCAAGACAATTGAGGCTTGCGATCGGCCTGCCTCTGCGTAACCAACAATCCCTCACTCTCCTTCTTAAGGAGATGTACGATCCGGCGAGCCCAAGTTTTCGTCAGTACCTGACAACAGAACAATTCACAGATCGATTCTGTCCGACAGAACAGGATTATCAGGCGGTCGTCTCTTTCGCGGAAGCGAACGGACTGACCGTCGCCGGTACGCATCGTAACCGTATGTTGCTAGATGTAAGCGGGAGCGTGTTCCATATCGAGAGGGCTTTTCATGTCCGCATGAATGTGTATCAGCATCCGGTCGAGCGGCGGACTTTTTTTGCGCCGGATGCCGAGCCGACAGTTCCTTCAGGACTCGAAATTATAGACGTTAGTGGTCTAAATAATTACGCACGCACGCGTCCCGCACTTCATAGCTCATTGTCGGATATGAATAAATACGCGGTGCAAAACGGTTCAGCTCCGACCGGCGATTACTGGGGTAACGATTTCCGAGCAGCTTACGCCCCGAATGTTTCTCTCAACGGCAACGGGCAGATCGTCGGAATAGTAGCATTCGACGGCTACACTCAAGGCGATATTACTCAATATGAGGCGATTGCCCCCTTTCCGCCGCCAGCGCCAAATGTTACGCTTCAAAATGTTTTGGTAGATGGATTTAATGGAATCAGGTCCTGGAACATTTTCGAGAGAAGTTACTGACCTGCCCCCAGTTTATGTGCCAGTTCGTAGTTTAGTTTTTTCCTTCAGGCACTGGCAAGCTGAAGGGGGTAGAATGTCTCCGGTGCCGGTGGTCTGTAGTTGAGTGAACTGTGTGGCCTAACCCTGTTGTAGTGGTTCCGCCAGCGTTCCGTCACAACCTTCGCCTCCGTAATTGTATCAAAGATCTCTCCGTTTAGCAACTCGTCTCTGAACTTTCCGTTAAATGATTCGATGTATCCGTTCTCCCATGGACTTCCCGGTTCGATGAACAGTGTCTTCACACCGAGTCTTCCCAGCCATGATCGCACACTATCCGCAACAAACTCCGGTCCATTATCCGATCGGATGTGAGCAGGAGTTCCTCTCATCACAAATAATTCTGCTAACGCTTCCACAACATCGTTCGACGTGATCTTCCGGTCGATCCTGATCGCCAGGCACTCTCTGGTGTATTCATCGATCACGTTCAGCATCCTCAATGGTTTGCCATTACTCGTTCTGTCTGCAACAAAATCATAACTCCAGACATGATCCTTTCGTTCTGGTCTCAGCCGTATGCATGATCCGTCATTGAACCAGAGTCTTCTCCGCTTAGGCTGCTTTTTCGGCACTTTCAGGCCCTCCTGACGCCATATTCGTTCAACTCTCTTGTGGTTGACGTGCCATCCCTCACTCCGCAACAATGCCGTTATCCTGCGATATCCGTATCGTCCGTACTCACATGCCAACTCAGTGATGCGAACTGTCAGCAACCTTTGTTCCTGGCTGACCCGGTGCTCTTGTCGTTGTGTCGATCGTGGCTGCTCAAGAATCATGCACACTCGACGTTCTGAGTAACCGATATTTTCTTGAACCTCTTCGACTGCCCGGCGCTTCTTTGCCGGGCTTAAAAGTTTCCCCGTGCAGCTTCCTTCAATATCGAATTGTCAATCGCCAGATCTGCCACGACCTTCCGTAAGCGGCCGTTCTCTTGTTCCAGCTCCTTCAATCGCCTTGCCTGATCCACTCTCAGTCCTCCGTACTCCTTCCGCCATTTGTAATACGTCATCTCACTGATCTCCAGCTGCCGTGCCACCTCCGTAATTGTCTTCCCCTGGCTTTGTAACACATCTGCTTCATGCAATTTGTTAATGATCTCCTCTGCTGTATACCGCTTCCGACTCATGACCTTCCTCCTTTTTTGATGATTTCCAATATACTATATTGGATCATCTTTTGGGGGGCAGGTCACTATCCAAATCCTTTTAACCCAGCAACGACCATTTCGTATCAGATTCCGAAGGATGGCCAGGTCACCATCAAAGTATTCGATGCCCTTGGTCGCGGAATAAAAACCCTGGTCGATGAATTTAAGTCATCCGGCCAATATTCGGTGAGATTCGATGCGTCTCGTCTTGCAAGTGGCATTTATTTCTATTCGATCAGGTCGGGCAATTACAATGCTGTGAAGAAGATGCTATTGCTCAAGTAATTCGAATCTTCTTTTGTTATTAAAACGATCCCCGAAGCAGATGATGTTTCGGGGATTTTTTATTAAACGCAAAGAGATCTGTAATTAAAAAACACTACTCTGGAATGGATTTCCAAGAGGCCGTCGTATGGCATTTCTCTCAATCTTATTTTTTCGAAATGCCGTACTGCTGAATTTTGGTATACAGCGTTTTTAAACTGATGCCGAGAATTTTTGCCGCAAGGTTCTTATCCCAGCCCGTGTGAACAGGTACGCCTGCAATGTGTTCACCCTCAAGTTCTCGCAACGGAACGGCGCTACCAATTTTTCCGGATGCGGTCGCGGCTGAAACGCTTCGAGGAAGGG
>CAVYWA010000013.1:0-62033 GCA_963772165.1 uncultured Bacteroidota bacterium
CATACAGCCTCCCCACATCACCGGCATAGTTAATGTTGAGAAACAAATCGCTGAGTCCCGGCGGCACGTCCTTTGGCAACGTAACTCGCCAGACACCGGCTTTCTCGAATGTCGAATCATCGGGAGAACTTGCCACGGCACCATTGCGCCAATCGACCACTTTGCCCATTTTCACCGGCGGGACCGTCTCCGCCTTACGGATCTGGCTCAAATAAACAGCAATGTTCTCCTCTTTTATAGATGCGATATAGCGTGTGAAAATACCGTCGTCTCCTGTCCTTTTGACGGTCACATTTGAGCTAAGTTTATTCTTCAAGTTCGGAAATATTGAAACTGAAAACGATTTCGGATCACACGACCGTAAATGAATCGTATCGCCCGCGGCAAAAACATCCGCCTTCGTGATCAGCATATGCTCGCGTCCGTTGAACCGCAGCTTCCACGAATCTTCCGCCTCCTCCGGAGTGAGCACCACGATATGAACATTTTTCCCTCCCACAGTTTTCACCGTTATCGCCTCTGCGGTTGAAGGACCAACCTTTCGAACCTCAATGCGTCCGCCACTCCGGCTTATGCTTCCGGATTTTGAGTGCAAGGAATCGACCGTAGACGCATCGAACACAAATTCCGCATCAACGTTCGGAGATGTCATAAAGAAATAGTACGACTCCTGCTCATCGGCCAATGTTGCAAACGGCTGCGCTGTCGCGTATTTCAAAAGGGCGCCATCCAGATCGAGATTGACCGGCCAGTAGCAATACGACTGCGGCGGGATATTAATCGGTTCGCTCGGGATTGATATTGTTTCCGAAGGGAGCTTGAGGTGAACCTGAACCCCTTTCTGTTCGGGCAGCGGATAGTTTCGCAGATAGTTGTTGAAGAATAGAAAAGCACTTTTGCCGTTTGCTCGAGCGGAAACACGCAACGTGGTTGTGTCGCGTGGGCCGGAAGGAAGAAGATCGGGAACGACCGCCGTCATCGTATCCAGATCGGTTCCGAAATCATGAATGAACTGGTGGAGGATTTTGAGCTTGCGAAATGCGCCGCTCATCTGTCCGAATTCTCCAAGCGGAGCCTGGAAATCATACGATATGACCGGGACGTCGTTTGGATAATCAGTCGCCTGCGATTCCTGGAGCGTTGACAACTTTCCGTCGGGATTCGCGCCTCCATGAAACATGTAATAGCCTACAAGATTCACGCCAGAGCCCAATGCAGAGAGCGTCATTGATGCGATATCATCCGGCGAAACGACGACGCGACGGTGATAGGTATCTTCCATGCCGCCGCCGAGCTCTGCAGTGAATCTCGGATAGTGTGAGTGCTGCACTTCTTCGGCAGCAGACGTCACGCCTTGCATGATTCCGGCCGTCCCGACGGGTGTCGCTACGTGAAACTGATAGACACCTTGCGGATCCGGCTTGAGCTCGCGCGTGCTGCCCGACCAGGGTTCGTCCGGATAGCCGCCGTACACCGGCACAAAAGCATGAGGTGGAATCACGGCATTGTCCCATCCCGTCACGGTGTACACTGGAACGTCAAGCCCAGCTTCGATCGCCATGCTCTTCAGCTTTAATAGATATTCTTCGCCGCCGTTCGGGGCGCGGTTCCCATACTCGTTCTCAATCTGGATTCCTATAACGGGTCCACCGTCTTTCCAGAGCAAGCCCTTCAGTTGCTTTCCGATCTCACTGTAAAATGTACGCACATAGGCGAGAAATGTGGAGTCATTTACACGCTCCGGGCATTTGGTCAACAGCCAGTCGGGAAAACCGCCGTTGCGTACTTCGCCGTGCGCCCACGGCCCGACACGCGGAAAGACATAAAGCCCATGTCTGGCACACAGTTCGACGAATGTTCGCAGATCCCGCTGACCCATCCAGTCGAACTGCCCCTCAATCTCTTCATGATGAATCCAAAAAATATAAGTGGAAACAATCTGAATTCCGCCCGCTTTCATTTTCAAAATTTCTTCTTCCCAATATCTCTGCGGATAGCGGCTAAAGTGAAACTCCCCCATCACAGGCATCCATGGCCGGCCGTCAAGCATCAAGGAACGACTATTCACCGAAAGGGTGCTCCGGCCCGGCGATCGACCGGCATCGTTACTCCCCATTGTCAAGTAGCCGGTCTCAGGCACGGCGACGGGCTTGCCCGCATCGATAATGAAAGGGGTGATTTTGCCCTGCGTTGATTGCGCCAACACCCGTGGAAGTCCGAGCAAGACGAAAACTATGAAGCAGGGTACAATGTATTGAACGATTATTCGGATTCTCATCGCGTTCATTATCGGATCTTTCACAACTTATGCTATGTGCACATTAGCTCAATGTCTGCAGAAATCCGAGCACGATTAACAACCAACCTTGAATCTGGATATGAACTCTATAGGAACCACAATAGAAAATGGAAGAGCCTGCAGTCCGCGACAGACTGCAGGCATGATCCATGCTTCATCTAGGAGAAAAAAATGACTTCACTATTTCAGGAGAAGCATTTTCTTCGTTAATGTAAAGCTACCAGCTTGAATCTTATAGAAATAGATTCCGCTTGCCAGTCTTGAAGCGTCGAAATTTACGGTATAGTTGCTCGCCTTTTGTTCTTGATTCACTAACGATGCAATTTCCTGGCCCAACACGTTGTACACTTTAAGCGTCACAAAACTATTTTGAGGAATGCTGTATTCAATCGTTGTTGCCGGATTGAATGGATTCGGATAATTTTGGCTTAACGTGAACTGCATTGGCACTGCTGAAGTATTTTTTTGAGAAACGGCAGTGATCTGTTCCGGGAACCAGTTCAAATCGCCGAGCGCTTTCCCGTCGGAACCTGCAGTCTGAAGGGCGGTATTCGAGTAACGTAAATTCTCGGGGACGGGATAGCCAAAGCCGCTAGACGATCTCCAGGTGGTTGGCACATCGGTCCATGTGGGGGGATCGTATAAAGAATACGTATAGGGGCGAATGCCCATACCCGATTGGTTGTTGTGCCACAATGTATCAACAAAGACAGCCATCCGGCCTCCTGCCAGTTGCACCAGTGCGGAATTAAATCCCGGATCGACGCTGTCATTATTCGCCGCATTAATGTTGGGCCACGCTGTTTTATTCGTCAGCATACCCGGCTGTGTGTTTATAAAATCTGGTATTCGAAGAGGGGTGACCCCCGAGATACCAGCAGTATTGAGTTGTGCCCATTGGTCTGTTATGGGTTGCGGCCAGAAATAGGCATTATTTGTGATCGTGATGTGCCTGCCGGCTTCCGTCAAGTTGTAAGGAGCCACCGCCAGCGAACGCAATGAGTCTATTGGAATCAGCGAGGATCCCCAGCTGCCGGGGACATTGTTGTACCACGACGCCGGGTAGGCTGCCGAAGAAACGCCGAAGAATATATTATTTTTTATAACTGTGTTGGTCATTTGGTACAAATCGAAGGCCCCTCCCTGCCCAGAAATAAAAATAGTGTTGTGTTCAAAATCCAGGTATGCACAACCGTAGTTTGATGAACCTAGAACGTATCCACCCGTCAGAAAGAAGGTGTTGTTTTTGAATATCGCGGTATCGCATGGGTAACTTCCAGCCGCCCCATCCACCCAAGCAAAGCCCGGATTCTGTGGATTATCATCCTGGTTATTTCTGAATTCGCAATTGGTGACATAAAAGCTCTGATGATCATGGCCCCACGTATCAAAAAGGTTGGGAGTACCGGCACCGGAAATATTCTCAAGGATACAGTGGTCATAGATATAGACATCGCTGTCGCCAGCCGGTTCGACAAAACGGCCTGTAAACGATACGGTGTCGGTGCGTGTACCCATGAAGTATATGCCCTTCAGCGCGAGTGTATCATTACCCTGCGGATTGAAAAAATACGCGATCGACGAGTTGTCTGCAGCAATAGACGGTGCGACGACCGGAGGGTGGCCCGTCGTTGGGTTGATGTAGCCAACGATAGTGATGTTTCCTTTCGATGAAATGGGCGCAGTTAAGTAATAAACAGTGTCCAAAGCGCCGGTTGGCTTCAATAGAAAGACTGTGTTAGGTTGAACGAATCCTGCCGCAGTCGTATCCGCGTTTATGACGTTATTGAGGTTGCCCCCGAGTGGGTAGGCCGCCGTCAATGCCGATACGATAACAGTATCGGCAGGTGCCGCCATCGACGTTGATGGCATAAAGCAGAGTACTATCAGGGCCATCAAGAACATCGTTGTGAGTATTGTTTTCATATAAACATCCTTTCGTTGAAGTTTATATTTGTGTTGATTGGTTATTACAGCAAATGGGGAAAATAAACTCAGGTACGTGTTGTTCACATAATCTTCTCCTTTTCTGGTTAAGTTCATGTTTACGTTGATTATTGGTCTGCACAAACCTCTTGGGAATAATGGAATACGCATATCGTCCCTGCCATTTTGCATAGGCAGTGTTTTCGCATCTTCATCAGCATCCAGGCGTCAATATTCAAGAAATCGTGAAACACAATTTGTTTTATTCTAACCTCCACCGAAATCCTACATCGGCCGTCAACCCATAATTGGATTCCGAATTCGGGAAGCCGGAACCTCTTACCAAGTAATCGTCCTCTTCGCCGTTGAGGTTATTCAAGTCGACATATACCTCAAGACCGTTCAACGGCAATCCTTGTTTCACGGAAAGATCCCATCGCGTATACTTTGATTTATCAGAACGAAGTGAGTTATAGAAGTTCGTGCCACTATAAACCTCGGCCTGGTATATCATGGAGATTAATACCGAAAATTGTCTATAATCGTATCCCAGCGATAGGTTGACAATGTCATTAGGCTGCTGTATGAGTCTGTCGGTGTAGGTGGTGTCGACATGAATCGTAGGAAATGGATAGACTGGCGAATGGACTGTATTGTTGTATGGATATGTTGCTTCGGAGAATATGTGAGTGTAATTGACATTCATCACTAATCCGCTCAGGGGATCGGGTAAATACCAAAAATGGGTCTGCCACTCGGATTCAATTCCCCAGATATCAACCCGGTTCGGGTTGTTGATATAGGTAGAGAGTGAATAGGTCTTTGTATAACTGGGTATCCAGGATAGATAGAGGGATCGGCGATGTACGTTTGCTGGCTGAATATCTGATCATCAATTCGCTTGAGAAATGGACTGACTGCGAATAGCCCGACGTTGTTGTCATAGACTGCCACCTGAAAATCGTAGTTTTGCGACTGCGCCGGCCGTAAGGCATAATTATTCCAAACCACATAGTGGCCGCTGTTGCTGGAAACATCCTCTCTGGGTATGATTTGGCTAAAATCCGGATATGCGAGTGTGCTCGTGTAAGAGCCGCGAACACTTAGCCACAGTTGCGGTTCATATTTCACACTAATATCCGGCAGCCAATATCCATGGTACTCATCTTGTGTCACTACGGTGTGGAGAAGCGGTTGCGGATATGGATCCGTGGCATCTGCATTGCCAATAAAATGAGGAGCGGTATAGGAGGTCTTCAGCCCCTGATACCGGACACCGGGAATAATAGTCAGCTGAGGACCGATGTTAATTGTTGCCATGAGATATTCAGCGCTCCTGAATTCATTTCCGGAGTAATCACTGGCAATGCTGCCATACTCGTCTGGAAGGTAACTGGGGACTGTTTGAGATTGCGACGTTGTTGCACCCAATGCTTTTACTGTGTTCATTATCGTATTGATGGTACCTGCATTGACTGCTGAATACATCCCATAATCACCCTTAAGGAATTTTCCAAAATTCATTGTTGGATCATAGAATCCATGAATATAGAAATATTGGTTGCCGGTAGGATCAAAATTATACGGCGCTTGCGTGAGCCACGGGAGAGCCTGAACGAGCGATAATCGAAATCCCGTGGCAGAACCACTGTATAGACTGCCGTAACCGTCATCATAATTGTAATAACGGGTAGTATACCTGTATGATCCTCCCCCCTTCAATGCGACGGAGACTACGTCCGACAGATTGAAATTGTCCTGCAAGTCAACCGAGCCTTGTTTATCGTCCTGTTTGTTGAAGCTCCTCCAGGTCGAATTACCCTGCCATATCATGCTGTTCAGGTTTATCAGTTTCCCGGCTGCTTGAGCTATTTGCAAAGGATCTTCATAATTCGGTATGCTGCCTGTCCCGGCTGAAAGCTGATCGAACGTCACATTCCAACCGTTAGGAGTGAGATTATCCGAGTAGGCGTTGGATAGCTTCACATTCAACTTGAGTGAACCTGCAGTTTGCTCAAAGTCCAAAACATTTGTTACCACGTTGAGCACATTAGATGACATCTGCGTTCCGAATTGTATGTCATTTCCGTAGTTCGCGAGGTCGTACGTTTCAGAGTGGGATTCGTTCGTTTTGTTGCCATGACTCAGCAAATTCACAAGAGATATCTTACCGTTGGGCAACCTGTAATCCAATGTTAGGGTCCCATCGTATCTCTGCTCTTCGCTCGGCGAAAATCCTAGATTCAAGCTGCCGAGCACTATCGAGTCCGGCTTGTCCTGCTTGTCGGGTTGATAGTAAGAACCTCCGAGTTGGTCTGATGTGAGATTCTGCCTTTGCGCAATACCCTGAACAAAAACACCCAAGCGGTCGTCGAAAAATCTTTGCTCTAAGCTGGCGACGAACTTGTAATCGTTATAGGTGCTCATAAGATTATTATACGCTCCCTGAGCAAGGAACGAGATCGAAGGTGCGCCGGAGGCTGTTCCCCTTGCTTCCTTGATGTCGAAATTCACTGTGCCGCCAAGGACAGCAGCATCCATATCGGGTGTTACCGTTTTGTAAATTTCAATGCCTTCCAGCGAGCTTGATGAAATCATACTCATGTCCACGGCGCGGCCGCCGGGACTATTCGCAGGCGTAGCGTAACTGCCGCTAACAGAAATGCTGCCGGCATCGTTTGATGGTATTGGGACTCCATCAATGGTTATCGTATTGTACTGCGGCTGAAGCCCACGGATGACAACCTGTGTTGCTTCTCCCCCCGACCGAACGAGCGAAACGCCGGGCAGCCTCCCGATGGATTCTGCTGCATTTGCATCCGGAAGTTCCTGTATACGCGCGGATGAAACCACATTCGCAATATTTTCTGAAGTTAGCTGTTGATTAATGGCCGCATTTTGACCGCTTGCCTGGGCGGTGACAACTATTTCCTGTCCTTCGATAGCCTGGGGTATTAAACGGAATTCCTGTTGAAGCACACCGTTCTCAGGAATGGTCACCTCTACCGTGATCATCTTATACCCGATATAGGAAATTTTTAATGTCTGCTTTCCTGCCGGTACATTATAGAGTGCTACAACACCGTCGAGATCTGCCGCTGTGCCCAGGCTTGTATTGAGCACAAGAACATTCGCTCCCACGAGCGGATCACCCGTTGATTTATCGAGGATCCGTCCTTTAATAGAGCCGGTTCCTGCTGCACACATCGATTGAAAGGTTAATGAGAGTGCTACCATCATGACACAAATAATTGATCCCCGAAAACAAGATGTACCAGTAGACATTTTTGTTCTCCTTATGATTGCTTAAAAGCCTTTCGACCTTACAAACGGGTTCTCGTCCGGAAATTATTTGCTAAAAACTGCTCTCATCATGAGAGCCGGATATTTGCGTTTTCAGCCACGATATTCGTTCCTTCACTCAAAGACATTTCATACATATCCGGATCGTGATTGAATTTATTCTTGTATTGTCTTTTCACTAATTTACCAACGTCTGCGACCTGGTCTTTAGCGACAAGATTGATCGTGCAGCCTCCGAACCCTCCGCCCATCATGCGGGCCCCGTAAACTCCGGGAACGCCTTTAACAAGGGAAACAAGATAGTCGAGCTCTGCGCAACTCACTTCGTAGTCATAGCGTAAGCCTTCATGAGTTCTATACATCGCGTCGCCGACGTTATTCGCGTCGCCTTCACTCAGCGACTTGCAGACTTGCAATACCCTCATATTCTCCTCGACAACGTATTTGCAGCGGCGGAAGAGATTTGACCCCAAGGCCGGGGCCGTCGCGTCGAGCATTTCCGGCATTACATCACGGAGACTTCGTACCTCAGGAAAATTTCTCTGTATCAGCGTTACTCCTTCGTTGCACTCTCTTCTTCTTTTGTTGTATTCGGTGGAGGCAAGTTTGTGGGAAACATTTGTGTTGAAAAGGAGGATCGCGATATCATCGGACTGAAATGGGAAACATTCGAATTCCAGCGAGCGACAATCCAGGCGAAGGACTTTATTGTTCACGCCGAAAATATTGATGAACTGATCCATAATCCCGCACTGAACTCCGACGAACTCGTTCTCCGCTTTTTGTGCCAGGGTTACGAGGGTGAGCTTGTCAATTTTTAAATCAAAAATATGATCAAGGGCAAATGCCAAACCGGCTTCCACTGCGGCGGATGACGACAGCCCTGCACCGATCGGAATATCTCCGCCGAACACACAATTGAATCCGTTAAAATTGTAGCCCGCTCTCTTGAGCTGGTCAACGACTCCGAGCAAATAGTTCGGCCATTGTTTTTCCGAGTTCTGAATATCGTGGAGGCTAAAATCGTAGCCTTCATGCATATCCATCGCATATAACTGTGAGAAGGTATCATCACGGGGGGCTACCGCAAAATAGACGGCTTTGTCTATAGCACCGGGGAGAACATAGCCCAAATTGTAATCGGTATGTTCACCGATAAGATTAACCCTGCCGGGGGAACGGACAACCAGGGGCTGTTCACCATACAGCTTCCTGAATCTGTTTTCTACAGCCTTTACATGATTCATAATTTCGTTGGGTGAGCTTTCTTATAGAGTAAAATTATTTTAGCTGCTAAAGATGCTATAATCCGCGATAAAGCTGCGCCGTGTGGAAGGAAAGCGATTGTGTATATTCACAGGTCTCTGCCTTTTTACTCTATGCGAGAACATCGGAGGAAGTACTTGAAACATGGATCCATCGGGGAACAAAATTCTGCAAACGTTTGCAGAAGAAAAAAACAAAAATTTACGTCGACCCTCGGATAATAAGCTCCGTGTCAAGAATTAATGTCTTTGGCTCAACCGCGGAATCGTCGATGATGCTCATAAGAATCTCGGCCGCTTTTTTTCCCATCTCAAAAGAAGGCTGATTGATGGTTGTCAGTTGAGGGTTGACAAGGCTTGTGATCTTGTTGTTTGAGATGCCGATGATAGCAATATCTTCAGGAATCCTTAACTTGGCCTCCCCTATTCGTTGAAAAGCTCCTATTGCGACCGGGTCGTTAACGGCGAAAATCGCATCGGGCATCTTCCCCTCTCTCAACAGAGCATCCATCGAGTCATAACCATCCTTCTCATGCAATCCGCCATAACGGACGAACCCGTCCATAACGTCGAATCCCTTCTTCGTCAATGCGTCGGCGTAACCCTTCCGTCTTTTGACGCAAATTCCCAGTTCCTTGGGTCCGGCGAAATGCGCGATTCTCTTGTAACCCTTCCCGATGAGATAGGTAACAGCGTTGAATGAGCTCATGTAATCGTCGATAATGACCTTACTCGCAACAACATCGTCGCAGACGCGATCGAAGAACACCAAAGGAATTTTACGTTTGATGACGTCCTGAAAGTGATCGCCGCTCTTCGTGCTTTGCGATATCGAAACGATGATTCCTGCAACCCGCTGATTCACAAGGACGTTCGTATTGATAACTTCTCGCTCAAAGTTCTCATTCGATTGACAAACAATGATCGCATAACCGGCTTGATAGGCTACTTTTTCAATCCCGCTGATCGCCGAGGAAAAAAAATCGTGTTCGATCTCGGGGACGAGAACACCGATAGTATTCGTACGGTTTCGCTTGAGACTCTGGGCGATAGTATTGGGAGTGTACTTCATTTCCCGCGCGATCTTTCTTACACGTTCTTTCGTCTCATTTTTAATGTCGGGGTGATCGCTGAGAGCGCGAGAAATAGTAGAAGGAGAAAGTTTCAGCTTTTTGGCAATATCAATAATAGTAGAGTGTTTCATTTCATTTTCCTGCAATCGTTACCGCAAACGTTTGCAATTTAAAGGAATATACATATACTGTCAAGTACTTTTTTTCAGCAAAGGCCAATTAGACAGGGTCAAATATGGCCTAATCCTGTAAAATTGCGTGACAATTGGCCTAAAATGACAACCATTTAGATATTCGTTATTAGGAGAAAATAAATTTGAATTTTTGCTTGATCCTACATTGCCTGAGTTAGAAGAGGCCGGATCTTGTAAAGTTGGCAACGTGGCTTGCCGCCGACGCATTCAAAAAAGGAAAACATATCTAATCCCCCGGAGGAATAAGAAAGATTTATCAGATTTAGCTTCGATGATTTTCTCTTCATATATCAGATTTTTTCTCTCTCTAAAGATTGTGTTCTTGCAATGTTGTTTCACTATCACTAACTTTTTTATTTGAACAAGTTTTCTCAGGATGAGACCGGGCAACAAAAAGCCCCAGATGGTGAATGTCTGGGGCAAGAAGTTCAGTGCAACAGCTGCTTCGGTGCAAAACAAAGATGCTTTAAAGAAATGTCTAGGGTGATCAGCGTGCACGAATACTTCGTCGTGAGTACCATTACGCTTTCTTTATCCCTCCCCATTCTCCCTTTAACATGAGCAGTACAGCACCGACCCCGAGAATGAAGTTTGCCAAACAGACAAGGAACGTTACATAAGGAATAAATGTGAGCGCTTCGACGATAACCAACCCCCCAGCAAGCGTTCCGAAAAGGACCAGCCGCCCCTTCCCTTCAAGCACAAACGCGGTCTCCGCAATGACGAGTGCAAGTGCAAACTGAGAAAAATAGAGAAGCCAGAGGAACAGTGTCATCAGGAAAATTCCCGCTGGTATGCCTATAAGTGTTACAAAGCAAATTCCTGAGAGTACCGGAATCACAATCATGCCGAGGATTCCCCATATTGCAACTTCTCCGAAGCGGCTAATGATTGTCGTTCCAATACTTCGTAAGCGAACAGGAGCGACAAGCACCATCAACAGGCCGACAAAGAGCAATCCAAAGAACCAGATGATCTTCATCCAGAATCCTAATACCGAATATCCGAGGATCTCCGTGCGGGCAAGTTTTTCTCTCAGTTCAACTTCCACTTTCCCATGCACCGTTCCATCCGCAATCTTGACTCTGTCTTTGTTCTTTACCATCGCGCTCAAATTGCCTCCCACGACCGCTCCCTCTCCAACGGTAAGATAATTGCCGGTAAAATTGAGATCCCCCTTGATCGCACCGTTGATCTGCGCATCTCCTG
Organism: uncultured Bacteroidota bacterium; assembly: GCA_963772165.1. Taxonomy (GTDB): domain Bacteria; phylum Bacteroidota; class Ignavibacteria; order UBA10030; family UBA8401; genus JAGVPT01. The sequence goes on from CAVYWA010000013.1 coordinate 11,270, forward strand.
AAGCGAGTCGCGCTTCTTTCTCTACGTTTCCCATAATGTCGAGATTGCCGCAGGCTGCGAGGATGTTCCCCAAAACTTCTCCCGACCGGCCAACGATTATGGATCCTCCGGCAGCACTGACGTCTTTCCCTACTTTGCCATTGAGATGGATGGTGCCCCCGGCTGCGCGGATATGATCGGACACCGTACCGCCGACCGTCACCAAGCCGCCCGCAACGAGAAGATCGCCGTTGATCGTCCCTTCAACGTCGACAACCCCGCCGGCAATATACGCATCACCGTTAACCGTCCCATCGATAACGACTTGATCTCCGGCTGCGAAATACCATCCTTCGTGCACTTCGCTCGCACCGAGGACGATACGCTTCGTCTTCCTTTCATTCCGATATTCCCAGCCGTTGCATGAAATTGTTGCGAACGCCAGAACGAAATAGAGGAAGAGTTTCAATAAGGATACGTAACGTGATTTCATAGATATCTCCTTTTATTGGCCTGGAAAATAGTTGCACGTTTACGACAATATAATCTTTTTCCGTCCCAATCGACGGCAATCCACGGGCGGCTTTTCTTTCATCTTCTCAGCCCCGTTCTTCCTGGAGGCGGTCAGTATTTTGGCAAAATGTTACACGGAAAAGCCTTCAATATCAACCCGCCGATGAGACCCAACCCCAAGACCCTCAATGGAACGATTCATCGGCTTGCTTGCACCGTCGGACGATGGGGGCCATCGAGACAGGCGGCGAGGCATGATCTTGAAAATTTCTGCCTCCAATTCCAAGATGAAACTACGGGGGACTTCGCCATTTGTTACGCTCTCCTTAGATCGTTTGGCGACGGCAGGGTGCCTTTTTCATCATCAACACGTCGATGTGCTTTAAAAACTAGCGGATATTCTTCTGAAATGGAATCCGTAAATCGTATACAATATTGCCAAAGAAAAGAGTTGCGGTTTACAAAACAGAGACCACAAAAATAATTTCCAATAATACATTCTCTCCTCACCGACGACTCCCAGTTTAAACATCGATCGAAACAGAGCGAGGATGTAATTCGGATTAAGATGAAACACCTTCTTCTTCGGCTTAAAATCTTTCATGAAACGCATAACGCGTTCATAATAATATTTTGGCGAGTAGATGGTGTCGAGGATCGTTTTATACCCTTCAATGAGTTTCTGAGAATTCATTTGTGGAACGAAATTCATAGAAAAATCAGTATTGTTCCCGGTAAAATCGCTTAACAATCTTCCCTCGTTAAGAAGTCTTTTATGGAGTTTCGTTCCTCTGGGTGCGTTTAATAATCCAACCATAGCCGTAACGATACCGCTTTCCTGGATGAAGTTTGTCAGTGTATCAAAAATTGTATGCGGATCGTTATCAAACCCCACAATGAAGCCTCCCTGAACTTCCAGGCCTGCATGCTGAATCTTTTTCACACTTGCAATGAGATCGCGGTTTCTATTCTGAACCTTATGACATTCGATCAAGCTCTCTTCGTTAGGAGACTCGATGCCGATGAACACGGCTTCAAATCCTGCCTTCACCATAAGCTGCATCAGCGCGTCATCATCGGCAAGATTGATCGACACTTCCGTGCTAAAGTAAAAGGGGGTTTTCCTTTTCTCATTCCACTCAACGATTGCGGGGAGAATGTTTTTTTTCAATTTCCCTTTGTTACCAATAAAATTATCATCGACAAAAAAAACCGGACCCCTCCAACCGCTCAGGTATAATGCATCCAATTCGTCTATCACCTGCTGTTGCGTTTTGGTCCTGGGTATTCTTCCGTAGAGAACTGTAATATCGCAGAAGTCGCAATCAAAAGGACAGCCGCGCGAATATTGCACATTCATTGAGGAATAATCATTAATCGATACAAGATCCCAAACGGGCAGCGGAGTGCTTGTTATGTCGGCCCAGCTTTCCGTAGTGTATTGATGTTTTGCTTTTCCTTCGCTCAGATCAAGTAAAAATTGTGGAAGAGTGATTTCAGCTTCATCGAGGATGAGATGATCGATGTGCTGGTAATATTCAGCGCTGCTGGTAAACAGGGGTCCGCCGGCTACAATCTTTGCATCTAATCTTTTACACCGTGCAATTATTTGGTTTGCCGATTCACTTTGAATTGACATGGCGCTGATGAAAACATAATCCGCCCACATGATGTCGTCATCAGTAAGATCCCTGACGTTCATATCGATGAGTTTTTTGTTCCATTCTTTTGGCAGCATCGCAGCGACAGTCAATAGCCCCAAAGGAGGGAAGCTTGCTTTCTTCGATACGAATTTCAAAGCATGCTTAAAGCTCCAAAATGTATCGGGATACATCGGATATATCATTAGGATGTTCATCGGCGAGACCTCACGGATACTTTTCTGAAAGTCAGTTATGTCACTGAGCAGAATTATTGCACAATTTGGCTGTACAGTTCCATCAGCCTTCTAACACCGGTGAAGGCTAAAGCGGTGAATATGAATTCGGATTGCTTCGTGCAGGGAGGGGTCTTGAGAGAATGAAAAAGCCGGCACGACGGGCACATCGTGGAAGGGAAGACAAGAAAGGGAGTAGAACCCCTTGCGCGTGGGTCTATGTAAATGTAAAAGCTTATTACATTAAACGCAAATTCGGAGAACAATTAGTAGTGTCTTAATTTGAGTAAAAAATTGTCATGCCCACGAAAGTGGGCATCCATTTCCCAGAAAAAAAATGAATATTTGGATTCTCGCCGAGTTCGAGTCTTCGACCCGCTTTCGCGGGAATGACAAATTGAGCCAACACCGAACAATTGACGTCCTTCTTCTTGCATGGGGTTTCGCCATCACTGCATTCTTGCAAGGGGTTGGCGACGTGAGAACCTTGACTTTCACCTGCCCCCACCTCTCTGATTGCACAATCGGTAATAAATGGCTAATTTTCATTTTACAACTATTCGCCATTTTCGTATTGAGGACTTCATGAAACGGAACTGTCTTTTACTCTGCGTGATTTTTATCGCTCAAGGTTTATTCGCTCAAGCTCCCCGCGTCGTCAAGGTTGAGCCTCCAAACTGGTGGACGGATATGAAGCTCAACAAAATTCAATTGATGGTCTACGGCGAACATTTGGGCGGCGTGCAGGCAACATCTCTTTCACGCGACATCACCGTTCTGAAAACATATTTCCCTCCCAATCAATCTTACGTGTTTATCGATGTTGAAATCGGGAAGACTGCAAAACCCGGTGTAGGAACGTTGACTCTCGCTTCGAGCTCGGGGAGCACCTCATTGAAATTTCCCTTGCTCAAGCGACGGAAGTCTGTAATGGAGCATCAGGGATTCAATTCTTCCGACGTCATTTACCTTATCGTTCCCGACCGGTTTGCAAACGGAGATACAACGAACGACAACGTCGCCGGGATGCCAGATGGATTAAAACGGAACGACCCATTCGGCAGGCACGGCGGCGACTTGCAGGGCGTCATTGCCAAGCTCGATTACTTGCACGACCTCGGTGTTACGACGTTATGGCTCACCCCCCTTGTCGAGAATAATACACTGCATGCAAGCTATCACGGTTACGCGACGACCGATATGTACAGGGTTGATGCGCGGTTCGGCAACAATGATCTCTATAAAGAGTTTGTGCATGAAGCGCATCAGCGCCAACTCAAAGTCATCATGGACCATGTGAACAACCATATCAGCACCGATCATCCTTGGATCAAAAATCTTCCCACCCCGGATTGGTTGAACGGAACGGTTGAGAATCACCAAAAGCCGTTTAATTCAAAAACGGAATTAGACGACATTCACAGCGATTCGCTGACAAAACAACGGGCAACGAACGGCTGGTTTGATGACCATCTGGCGGATTTGAACCAGGCAAACCCGTTCGTCGGGCGGTATCTAAAACAAAATGCAATTTGGTGGATAGAGTTTAGCGGAATTGACGGCATTCGCGAAGATACTTACCCGTACATCGACCCGAAATTCCGGGAAGAATGGTGCAAGACCGTGCTGGAAGAATATCCACACTTCAACATTGTCGGCGAAGTATGGGTACAAGACCCGGCGTTCCTGGCTCCGTATCAACGAGGAAGTTATCTCCGACGAAACATAACACCCGAGCTTCCGTCGCTTACCGATTTCGGTTTGTTCGATGCGTTCCTTAAAGCGTTTGCCGACACCTCCGGCAGGATCGAGAATGTGTTCACCACTCTTGCAAAAGATTTTCTTTATCCCGACCCCGACGACCTCGTTACCTTCCTCGACAACCACGACACCCGGCGCGTGATGTTCACCCTGAACGGCGATGTGAAGCGCTTCAAGCTTGAACTGCTTACGCTTCTCACAACGCGCGGGATTCCGCAGCTCTTGTACGGAACAGAGATCGGAATGAAAGGCGGGCCGGACCATGGAACGATTCGCGCAGATTTTCCCGGGGGGTTCCCGAATGATCAACGCGACGCTTTTTCAGAAAGCGGAAGAAGCGAAAAAGAAAACGATATTTTCAATTTTATAAGACAACTGTTGAAGATTCGTTCAACACACAAAAGCCTTCAAAAAGGTTCGTTGATTCATTTCAAACCTAGAAATGAAGTGTATGTTTATTTCAGAATCTTAGAAAATGAGCGCGTGATGGTGATCGTCAACCATAATATTGAAAAGCAAAGAGTTGATCTTTTACCTTTTGCCAGTCAATTGCATGGAGGCATTGCGTTGCGAGACGTCGTGACTGGAAACGAAACAGAGTTGTCCGGAACCAATGATCTTGAACTTGAAGGGATGTCGGGCAGGATTCTTGAAATTCTCCAGCCATAAAAATTGTACGGTTGGTCGTAAGCGGCGGGGCCGTTTGTGTATTCGATAGGATTCAATCATTAGCGGAGATTTGCAATAGGGGGGAAAGTAATTCTGTCTATTTTGATATGCGATTGTTGTGCGGAATAGCGCCGATTCTGTTAAGAATAGCGCCGATATAAATATTAACGAGGCCTTGATCCTCGAGGTCGACGGTTCCGGCAATGAAATTTCCTTGGCGGACAATTTTAATGGGTCCGTTGTACCGGTCGCGAACAGAATACCGTTCGATGGCACTCGTATCGATGGTGCCGCCCGGCGAAGTTTTTACGAATTCTTCGAAGGCTGATTTCGCCTCCGCATTGGATTCGGCAGCGATCACAAAAATGCGGAAGGGCTTGTCGGTTCCATAGTGAGCAACATACACATGGCGGAAGAACGCATATCCCAGGAAATTGGTTGCAATATACTGTTCTGAATTGAGATGCTTCTGTTGTGCAGGAAGGAGATTCAGAATCTCGGGCAGCGTATTACGTTGGTTCAGACGAGAATTCAAAGATGTTGCAATCGTGGTCATGGCATCGAGTGCCTCCTTGCCGTGCAGGTGTGTCATGATCTTCACATAGTATATACCCGTCAGAAAATTCAGGGCGCCTTCCTCTCGATACGCTTGAGCACCAATGTCAATAAAGGCGTAGTCAGGGTTCCGTTCCTGCGAGTACATCCCAAATGCGTCAGCCTCGGAGTCAAACTTATACAATTCCGCTCTGATCTCGACATCTTCTCCTTTTTGATACCTTCCAATATGCAGGTCGACAAACCCATACTCCAGAAACAGATCAGCGGCACCGTCGATAATGTCCCAGAGGTTATCTGGATTGTATACTGTTGTGTCCTCAGCGATCGTCCAACCCTTGAAGGGGGGAAACAAAGAAGTTGAATCCTGTGCCGATGCCGGTGATGCAAGGACAATCGAGAGCAGGATTATGATGCAAAGAATTGTGTGTCTCATGTGCAAACCATCACGACAAAAATTCAGACGGCACATCGAGAAGACGTGTTACGTCCCTGACGCGTTCGGAAACCGGAAATCCCTTTAGGCATTGAACCGTGCACTTCCCGCAGTCTGCACATGGATTCCGGGAAAGCTCCAGGCTGGAGAGCAGCGAGTGCGCCATCGTAACATCCTTATAGCCATAGGTGTACATGTACGCCCGCATGATTTCAGGAATTGGCAGCGCCTTGAGACAATTGGAAACGCACCGGTCACATCCCGGGCAATAAAGCCCTCCGACATCTTTTCCGGCCGCAAGGTCTGCGCGTTCTTCATTTGTGAGAGCGACATCCTCGTTGACGCTTGCATTAGCGGCGAGCTGGTCGAAATTAGTGATTCCCGGAATTGCCGTCGTGACGTGTTCATCTTGAAGAACGAATTTCAATGCAGCTTTGCAGTTGATCGGCTTTTTCCTCTCTTTATCCAGATAAGCTCCCGCCATTGTTTTCATCGCGATAATTCCGATACCGGCGTCGGCAGCTTTGGCGATGACGCGTTTCATTTCCTGATAATTATCCTGTCTGTAATTCAGCGCAGTCAGGACGATTTCATAGATACCGCTGTCAATCGCCGCCTGGATCACTTCCGGTTCATTTTTGTGGGTGGACAGGCCGACGTGTTTCGCCTTTCCCGATTTTTTCGCCTCCCGCACAGCTTCCAGCATGGACGGAAAGAGAGCAGCGTCGCGAGCTGAGATACCGTGCACATAGAGAATGTCAACATAATCGAGTTTGAGACGTTTGAGACTCACATCCAGTTTTTCCAGAAACGCCTTGCTCGTAGACCCTGGCTTCAGCAATCCCGTTGCGTTGTCGACTTCCTCGGGGGGTACCTTTGTTGCGACGATGAAAGAATTCCTGAGATAATCCTTGAACACCTCGCCGAGCATTTCTTCGTTCCTTCCATCCTGGTATCCGTGTGCGGTGTCGAAATGCACAATGCCGGTTTTCATGGCCGCGGGAATGAGCGCCGCGTTATCGGCACGCATCACGCCCATACTGACCACAGGAAGCTCGATTCCCGTGGTTCCAAGTTTGCGTTTGATGATCTTTTTTTCGTCGGTTGGTGGAGCCGGTTTAGAATACCCTGCCATTAACTTTGATGATGAAACGATGAGAGCCCCCGCGCTGCCGAGGGCGGCTGAGCGCAGGAATTGCCGGCGGTCGAGTTCAATTGTTTTCATAATATCTTGCTTTCAAGGAAAGGGATAGGAGAGAGACTTTCAAAAAGCTAATTTAAAATATTTTTTCCGACGCAAGCCGACTATTGGCTTTCTATAAAATGGAAAGCTATCGTCGGTGGTGCGCCTTCTGGCTGCCTCGTGCGTGGAATGGTTCGAGTGAGAGATAAGACCGGCACGATGCGGTTATCGTGCAAGGGAAAAACGGAATCCCTTGCCGCGTGTGTTGAGGGAATTTAATCTTTTGCCGAATGAAACACAATGCATGAGCTTAAGTCTGAAACAAGTAGTGGGGTCTTTTGAAGATTAATGCCATTGCCGCTGTACGGCATTCTGTACAGCGGGACAATCTCCGTTAAACAAAAGGATTGCTTCTCCCGCTCTTCCAGCGGGATCGCAATGACATTCATCCAAAATGACCCACTACCCTGAAACACGACACATTGCATCTATGGCTACGCGGTAGTAAATTGTGCCGTCGAAAGCGCCCCATAGCACTCGGGACAAAAGATGATCATACCCACAGCCAGAATGAATCGAATATCCAGGAAAGGTTAATGTGATGAGTAAGAACTTCTATGTCTTTCTTTTTGCCATTGGAATGTGTTCTCCCCCGTTATCAGCACAACATTCCGACACTCTTCTCATCAGGAATGCCGGCGTTGATGTTCTCGCAAATACGATTTTAGGGGACACGCTCTCAAACGGAAGCCGGGCAGATATGAATCGGGTGTACGTCCTGATGAGAGGAGAACGATACATCAACAGCAAGACGATCACGAACAACGGCTATCATTTGAGGATCGCCGGCCAGCCCGCTCCCCTTACCGGAACCGATCCAGGTCCGGCAGCAATACAACTCGCACCCGATTCATTACGGTTTCTTTACAGCGACCGGGTGACAGATCTCATCATCGACGCTCATGGTGATCTGACTATGTCGAATGTATGGATTCTATCATGGATCGCGGCCGGAGCCCAGCTTTGGGAACCGGTAAACGAAGAGAAGGACAGTGCGAATGTTCGGATCGACCGGTGCATCTTTGAGTGGCAGGAGGGTCCGGCAGTTCACGTAAGCGGAAAATGGACAAGTGTCTCTCTTACCAATAATATGTTTCGCAACGCAATTTACAAGGACGAGTGGTGGGCCGGACGGGTCATCTATTATACTGCGCCGGCGGATACGCTGGTGGAAATCAACAACACGCTCGAGAATGTAGGATTCGGCCTGATTCAGTCGCAGGGAATAGGGCTTAATTATTACTATTGTAACCATAACACAGTTGTGAACTGCGCCAAGTTTTGCTGGCTGGAAAGTTATTACAGGAAAGCATTCATTGCGAACAATCTTTTGGTGAACTGCCATTTCACCGGCGAGCGAATGAAGGATCGCCGATTCCAGGACCCCGACACCTTTTTGTACGGTCAGACAATAAATATCGATACTCTTAAAACCGGGGGACGAAAATTAACGCTTGCCGAAGCGATAAAGCTTTACGGAAGTGACGCAGTTCAATTCGCCGGCGACCATACACTCAGCTCTGGGGACCCGCAGGAGCTCGGCCGGGTTATCGTTTACTGTAACAACGCAAGTTATTTTGATACGGCCGACTTCTACGGCTTCTATAGAAAATACAACGATACGGTTTCGTCCAACGACGAAAAGATTCTTCCCGAACCGGTGACGAACGCGCGTACGCAATCGATGTGGTCATGGCATCCTCATATGATCAATCGCGGGTCTGTCGACGGAATTGATCCGGGCTTCAAACTTATGCCAGGCAATATGGCTTTGATACTCGCGTTCCTTGAAGACATGTACTCGCCGTCGCCAAAAAATATCGTTTTTTGGGGGTACGATCCTGACAATCCGATTGATCCGGCATCGGCCAGGAATAAGACAATCGTCTACAAGAATTCATCTCATGGCAAGTATCCTACCAAGGAAGATTTCACGTTTGATAACCCGACGCTATTGAAAGCCGGTCTCGACGGTTACCCTGTCGGCGATTTGAATTGGTTTCCTGAAGAACTCTTGCGATGGAGGCCCAATCGGGACATGGATCTGATGACGGGAATGCTGATGGATGTCAAATAAGGATCAGGGGTTATTGCGTTCCAGACGAAGTTGGGGAAGCAATCCTTTTGTTGAGCGGAGATTGTTTTGTTGTACGTAATTGCCGTAAAGGGGCACTTCGTCGCTCCACTCTTTACAACGACTTTATTCTTCAAAAGAACCCGCTACCAAGATTTTTATTTTGCTGAGCCGGAAATATTTTTTCCACTAAATTGTGCGCGGTAATTTCCTGTGCCCGCAGCTCAGTCCCGCAAAAAAGCTGCGGGATTTCGCGGTACTAAAGTTCTACAAACCTAAACCAGTTTCTGTCGTTAGACCATCAGCCTTCTAAGGCCTCGTAACAAAAAAAAGCCCCCGTGTTTACAGGGGCTTTTCTGCCGATGAGTGCCTCGATTAACCAAATTGTTGCATATCATTTTATTAGTAACATTTTCTTTGTCGATGTGAATTCCTCACCATCGATGCCGACAGCATCGAGCCTATAGAAATAGACGCTACTCGTGTAACTACCCATGTTAAAAGCAATACTATGGCTCCCTGCAACTTTCCGTCCAACATCACTCTCCAATACTCTTTGTCCGAGGAGGTTGTAGATATCAATCTTGACGGTGGATACCTCCTTCAGGTTGAAGCTTATGGTGGTTGAAGGATTGAAAGGATTCGGATAGTTCTGGTCCAATTTATAACCTAATGGTGTGCGAGAATTTTTGTTCATAATCTTTGTCAGTGTGCTGTCGTGCTCAATCACAATCATATCCCAATATTTGATCTGTGGCAGAGTAAAGGAAACTTTGCTACTGTCTTGTGTAAATGGTAGATCGACTGCCGCCCCACCGTAGAAATCAGGCGATGCCGTCCAGACTCTCTTAACAGCACTGCTCGTTGAAAATGATACGGTGATATCTCTGACGGTGTCAGGTTCTGTTTGAGTCCCGTTTGGATCTCGCCATTGAAGACTGGTTGCGTTTATATAATTGAGTACTTGGAGAATTTGTAGATTGTCCTTCTGTTTCGCGAAGTACCACAACGCGCCAAGCTGTTGGATGGAAGAGATCGGCGCACCTGAAGATGTGACCGATTGTAGGAAGGTTACCTGCAGACTGTCTCGCAACAGATTCTCATAGGCGTCCAGAAAATCATAGTAGTGTATGAGATCCTGCTTCAACTCAGTCGTCATTTGGAGGTTGTCGTTTGGAAAATACTCTTTGCACAACATATGCTCCCCTAATTCAAGGTGGTCCCCGCCGGATGCGAAGATAACCGCATCCGTCATTAGGACGCCTGGTGTACTAAACCATCCTGGATTGTTTCCGAGATTGTAATCCATGTATGCGGCAAGCACAGTATTAAGACGTCCGCCGCTAAAAGCATAATTCTCGTTAATGAATGAAGTAAGATCAGAATAATTGACCGAGGGGTCCCATACTTCCGAATAGAGAAAATCAACGGGCGCTTGGGCAATGTTCGATTGCCCGTACTGGTTTACTGCGTTCATGACCATCGCTTTGTTCAGATAGCTTTTTGCCTCCTGGATAAACGATGTGAAGGCGTTTGATACGATAACCGGCTGCCCCGCATAATTATACATCGTCCCCCAATCTCCAAGCTGATCGATATGCCAGCCATCGAAGGCAAAAGCTTGAAACGCGCTGTCTTCTTGTTTTGAGAGATATGCGCGCCATTGTTCGTTCGAAGGATCCATAAGGTAAATGCTGCTCGCCCAGCCCGACGGGAGTTGAAGAACTTCTCGAGTTTGGTGATTCGCGTCCTTGTACAAACTCCATTCGGTGACTACCCCGTCTTGATCGGCATTTGCATAGGCGCCATAGAGCAGATTATATGACATTGCCTTCATTGAATGCGTGTGTGCTGCACGGATGTATCCAGAGACTGTTGTGAAATAATTAATTCTGTTGGCAATGTCGTTCCAATACGGCGCTGGAGCCTGCGGGGTTCCTTTTAACGGCTTGTTGTGCTTGTACTGCCAATCATAGAACTGCAATCCATTTATGTGATAGCGATTCAAAACTTCTACTACTGAATCCATTTCCAGCTGTTCCATAAATGGGTAGCTCGAAAGGAATCCGTAGCGAGGGAATCTGTTCCAACTTGAGGATACATCGACAGCAGTGCTTGTGTGATCTAGCAACAGGCCGGCCTTCATCAGAAAGACGTCGATAAAATATCCTTTGTAATCTGCATTTGGGGATACCCAACTCCAGCCGATTTTGTTCATGGAAGAGATCGCGAATGAATCCTGCGCGACAACATAGCCGAGGTGGCTGTACCTGACGCGCAAAGTGCAACTGTCCAAGACGGAATTGAAAGTAATATTCAATAAGACGGTGTCCCTAGGATTGTATACCGCCTTGTCGGTTTGAACATCGCCAAGAATCTGTCCTTGTTCAGAACCGACAAAAGAAGTGAGTTGGGCGAAGGAGCTACGCGAGAGGATACAACATATAGCCGTCTCAATAAAAAGAGCGGGAAATGCTTTGAGATTCATCTTAAACATTTTATGACACTTCCTTCACAACGCACGCATTGGTAGTTAGGGTAATAGATGCTTTTTTACATCCCAGTATTGTACCCAGCTTGCCTCGGGCACAATAAGAGGACAGGCAAACATTCGTCCACCAAAACCGACCAGCTGGAACATCAACATGGGAAGCGAAGTCACCTGTGTCCCCGCCAATTCATTCGTATAAATACCAACTCCGAATTTTTCTGCAAGATGGGCGACGTAGTTGTCGGCGACGTATTTTAACGTATCAGAGATAAGTTTCTTGCTTACAGATGGTATTCAGGTCGACGCTCGGATCTTTTGTCAGCGGCGATACTTGCTTCCTGTCGAGAAGTTCTGCGAAAATGTAGCCGTCGTGTGTATGGACCGGTCCAACACATCCGCCAATAGGAACCTTCTTTAGTAGAGTTCCGAGGCCGCCTAACTCGGAAATCGTGAAGTAACCCGTCCGCTCGCGGTTGCCAAAATCTCTACCCACAGCAAACGATTGCGCGACTATTTCAAACGGCTCTTGCTTCGTGAGTAAATTGGACACATTAAAGGCGGTCCCCGCATCCTGAATTATGAGTTCTCTCAATTTGACTATTTCCAAATGAGTCGAGTCTTTCACCATGTTTGCTATATACGCGTTGACATCTCGGTCCGTTGTCGTGACAGTATCTGCGATCCTCTCTTTTAGCAAATTTGCCAAATAAAAATTCTTCCACATCGAGAGTTTTTCCTGTACGCGTGGATTCATCGCCAAATCCCTGCCGTAAGCGATTTCGGCAAGCTCCTCCTGGTAAATCAGATTTCTCAATGCTTGGTCTAAAGTCACTTTGATTTTCATCGAAGTCGGATCGGCGACGCCGAATCCCTGGCCGAATATTTTCTCAACCGCTTCGCCTAAAGTCCATTGTGACTTGGGAAAAGTAATGAAGACATTGTTCCATTTGGAAGAGAGCAAATTGCTTAAGGAGTCATAGACCTCTCCGGTAAGAATAAACTTCGATGAGCCATCGGAATCAGCGGTATTCTCTACGTGTTGTTGAATGTTGAAGATAGATTCCGATAGGTCAGCAAAGAGACTTCCGTTTGCCGTCGCCATTTTGTCCTTAAGCGCGACTTCCAGATACTCGACCATCCGAACTGCTTCCTTGCGCCTTGTCAGTATTTCCTCGGCACGCTTTTTTGCGTTTACTTCCTCTCTGAGCCCGCCGCCGGAAGAGATCGACTCTCCCATGTCTTTAATTATATACCAGCCGTCACCGAACTGTATGGGCCGCGAAGTTTCGCCCAGCTTCAAACTGTATGCGGCATTTTCAATGTCCTCGTTATCATCTCCCCAATGGACTGTCATTGAATCGGGACCAACAAATTCTCCCGATGTGTCATGGACAAATCTGAAATCTTCCAGCTTCATACCGGCTTTGATCCGCGATTCAAGAAAAATCGCGCCAGCCTCCGTTGATGCATGCACCATGTAGATGTTTAGCTGGAGCCGTGATTTCTCAACGGCGGCATCGATCTCTCCGGGTGCATTCACGATCTTCTGCCGGACTTCCTCTTGATAGAGTTCGTCGCGGACGAGCGGGTCCTCCACCTCCTTCATTGCTCGTCGATATTCTGAATCGGCCTCAAGTCCTTCTTGCTTCGCCTCCTCCGCCAAAAGTCTTTCAGAAATCAGTGAGAATAAAAAGACTTCCTTGTTGATCTCTTTCCGCGATTCGATCTGGCGCTGTGGGCCGGGAGTGCTCTCATACCTAATTACAAACTCGCTTCGAGTGATGGTAGATTTACCTATCTTCGCAAGAGGTGTATCATCAGGTTTTTCTTCTTGAGAAGTTGCCGAAACGCACGCGATCAATAATAAAATGAAAATATATTTCAATCTAATTCTCTTGAATGCAACAAAGGTGAAAAAAAGAACCCCGGTTATCTGCACTTCTCCTGGCCATCGACTCGTCCGCGCGGCAGCGTGCAGCCAATCTCCTGTAGAATATCTGCGGTATCGACCGTGCCTTTCATTTAATCTTTGTGCGGCACAAAATCGTAGATTATGCTTCCGTCAACTTGCCGCGCGTTCTTTGCCCAGAACGGCCGTTTTTTGAGACAAGAGCGACGGATTATGTGATAGCGGTGGTTCATGGAGTAACCATTCCTGCGCTTCCGCAAACGTGCGAAATACTTCCGATGAAATTCCCGTCCGTTCTAATTCAACTGAACCCATGCGCATAAGTCCGAACGGCAAGTCGGCGAAGGCAACTAAAGCAAGACGATTGTTGAAGCGATTCTTCAACGATCCAATAAAATGGGCCATAGTTCTAATATCTTCTGAAGTTCTCTTGTGAATACTCCGAGATTCAACCAGATTAATCAATAGAGCAGCGTTCACCGGACAGTTAGCATCACCAAGGGAATTGAGCATGGCGGCACGAAGATCGTCCATCGTATACTCACCAACAGGTTCTATGACAATGATATTAAAATCGAATCGATATGTTACAGGCATCGGGTGCTCACTTTTGGATACGTCGACCCGTTCGCTGGAGACAGCATACATGCGATATGCTTAATTGCTATTGAGATAACAGCGTTAAACGAAATGAATCAAGAAGAGCCGAGTTCACGTTGCCGTTCATGTTATTATTGTGCCCGTCAAAGTAGAGCACAAGCTTGTGCTTTCCGCTCGTCATCTCAGCGTTGATCGAATTACTGTATCCCCAGTTTTGCCAGTCCCCATCGCCCCTCTGGGGCAAAACCAGTGTACCGGCAATCCTGCCGTCAATCTTCATTGTCCGGATAGCGCACTTATTATCCGTATTGATGGGTCCATTCCCATTCGCATATCTGACGTCGATGGAATAATCTCCGCTAACCGGAAGATCGACAAAATAAACAAGCGAATCCAGTACCGTGCCCGCAAGTTTGATGTAACCGGCGTCGACAACGCCGGGATGTGCATGGGAAGTACCGCCATTGGTGTCTTCCGCTTGAACCGTAACTTTAGGCACAGCAAGATTGAATACAACCGGCTCACTAAGGAAAGATTCGCTGCCATCAGGACCGATAGCCGAGATCTGATACTCCGCATATTGGTTTCGGTTCGGAACCTCATATTCGTTGCTTTTCAACTCGCCAAGCACATCGCCATTCTTGATCAACTTATATGAAAGAGCGCCTTCGATTGATTCCCATTTAAGTCGAGCACCATCAAGGGACACATTTGGCGTGCCGGGAGAAAAAGAATCGCTAGCGAGATTGATATCGTCATTTCCTATCGCACGATCACTCATCATTATTGCAACTATATGGTTCCCAATAAGATTGGACGAGACGGATGACCCGGGGACACGGATTCCATCTAAAGTAAGATAATCGACTTTGTCACCCGTTCCCTCGACTGAAATAGTCAATCTGGATTTTTGGAACACGAAATTCTTCAGTGTTTTGGTTCCGGAAAGACTTTTCGGGATACATGGGGAGAAGCTCAATGAGTCCGGAAAAAGGTTCATCCCGAATATTACTCTATAAACTATAGCCAAATTCCCTGCGATGCTCCAGAGTTGGCGGCTGGAGTTCATCTGCGTCCCCATGAAATCGCCAGTGCTCGCCACCATATTCTCTTTATTAGACAGAAAAAAAGCAGAGGCTCGGTACTCAGAACCAATCGCACGCGTCACCGAGTTGACATTGTGAGTCATTGACGACGCCCAAGCCCAGAATGATTCCACAAATGGCCATATCGCATCGTTGTGATAAGGCGGAACATCCGGTATCTGCGGATAAATGCAAGTGATTCCAAAATCTGTCACCGGAGTATTCCTGATCACCTGGAGCGCTCGCGAGCTGTCAGCAATTCCGAAGATCACGCAAAGTGCTTCACCGAGAGATTCGGCACGCGGCGATAACGAGGAAAAATTTCGACCGTAAAGGTACTGGCCATAATATCCTTTTTTTGCGATCCACAGATACTTATTGATTCCTTCCTTAATATCTCCAGCCGTGCGGAGATACAGCGCAGGGGATTTTCCAAGAGCAGCAGCCATATCGGAAAGGATCCGGTAGGTCTCGTAGTGAACGGCATTCGTTCCCAGGTTTTCAGACTGGTAGATGTCCTTCGGATCCATCCATCGTGGATACGTTTGTTCTCTCCAGTCAAGAAACGACGATTCACCATGAAACATTCCTGTTTTCAGGTCTCTAACCGTATAAACATCGTCCGACGCAGAATTACTAATTATCTCGAAAGCCTTTTCAAGCCATTCCTTATCTCCTTCTGCTTTATAAACTTCCCATGCAGCCAACGCCCAGACCATCCGATCGGAAGAGACCGGCCACGAACCGCCTGTGCCGGTATCCTGAATGATCTTCCCATCTTTCGTTTTGGCAAGAAGACTCGTTTTGACTGCGTCGGGTTCGATTATTGCCAACGACAAAAGGCTGCTGTAGCTGACATCTCGCGTCCAGACTCCAGGCCACATTGCTCCCGCCATAAACGCACCATCGGGCCGAAGGTCTTCCACCATTTCATCCAAAGACATATTGTAGAGCGCCTCGCTTAAAACCGACGGTGAACTATATACCGGAAAAGCGGATATATCATTCTTCAATATCCAACGTGAAGCATCCGTGCCAGAGCGCCCGGGAAACAGCTCTTTCTTGAATAGAATTGTCAAGGCATAGATGCCATCGTTGCCTGAATCGGTTAGCGCAAACTGTGCCTCGTTCTGAATATCCTGAAAATTCCAAGTCAACGGTGGTGAATTGCCAGCCACATAAATTCCTTTGAATTCTGCAGCGAGAATTTTCTGCCCACTCGAACGTCTCGTAATAGCCTTTCTCCTTAAATTGGCGGATGACGGCGCGCATGTCGACACGAATAGTGACTCTCGTGTCCGCTGTCAAATAAGCAGGATCACTTTTTTCAGTTACCGGATCATCGCTTCCCTTAAATTCTCCAAACACGAACAAAGGAGATGCACAACTTCCATTGCTTGAGTTCAAAAAGAGGATGTGGTTTTGTCCCGCGGGAGCTTCGTTGTCGAAGCCGTTTATGCTGAACTTGATTTGAATTTCCCGTGGCGTCTCCACCTTGTAATCGCTCTGATACGTCGATACGATTTCACGGGCTGACTTGGCAACCGCCTGATATTTACCTTGTATTACACTTTCGTTCGTTACGGTGTAAATCGGCGATTTAAACAGAGTGCCCTGAGCGTGTAGCATCGAACAGAGCGGCACAAGGAATATCATCAACAGGATCACTCGACCGATCACATCCAAACCGGCGACATTGAATTTCATGGCCACATCATATCACTGAATTAAAACTATCTGAAAATCAGATTTTACCGCTGTTCGTAAATAGCCGAGAGGCGGGCCGCATGGACCGCCTCTCGAATGAACGCCCCTTTACTTTAGGAGTATCATTTTCTTGGACGATGTGAAGTTCCCTGCTTGTAACCGATAGAAATATATTCCGCTCGCTAGTGAGCTTGCGTTAAACGTCACTGCATAATCACCAGCTTTCTGTTCGCCATTGACAAGAGTCGCGACTTTCTGTCCGACAAGGTTATAAATCTGAAGGACGACTTGACTACTCATCGGCAACGTATAATGAATTGCAGTGCTTGGATTGAATGGATTCGGATAATTTTGGTCAAGACTGAATTTCCCTGGCAGCGCTGGGGTATGATTGTTGACACCGGTAACGGTCGACATGGTAGACAATTCTCCAAAAACGTCCAATACCGCCATCGATGTCACGCTGTCTTTGACAATAAACCAATGGTTCCAATCACCGTTCATCATTTCATTATCACCGGGGTGGAA
This sequence comes from uncultured Bacteroidota bacterium, assembly GCA_963772165.1. Classification (GTDB taxonomy): domain Bacteria; phylum Bacteroidota; class Ignavibacteria; order UBA10030; family UBA8401; genus JAGVPT01. The sequence continues at coordinate 28,696 of CAVYWA010000013.1, forward strand.
TGCATTATTCAATGTATCAGATCCAGGATAAAATGCTCCATATTTATAGAGGTACGGGCCGCCTGGGTCGCTTTTCGGAATTGTAACGGTTATTGACCAGATTTCATCGCCTGCAACCTTATCTCCGTTCTTGCCGGCGTCATTGAGAACAAGTAAATTCTTCGGACTGGCCGACGTATCTGTTGGCAACCAGTCGCCAACCCATGCACCCATGACCGAGTGTTGTCCCTTCATCCCAACAAATTGTAAGCTTGCGGGATTAATAGGAAGTGTGTCGTACCGATTGACCGCATGCCTCATGTCCACTTGAAAAAGGATCTTTAGATCTGCCGCCGTAGGATTAACTAACGTAGGAATTATATAAGGGACGAAAGACGGGACGTTCGCTGTTGTTCCATTGCTTTGGATCGTATACCATCTATTCGGTGTGTATTCCCAGCCAGTATTGGCAAAATTAGCATCCGGATATGCTTTCGCCTTGAACGATGTTGAATCGCCCACGAATCCTTTAATAACCATCTGGTTGTGGTAAATACCGGGATGGAAAGGATCTTCAACCATTGTCCGGTTACCGCTTAGGACAGTCGCCCCAGTCCAATCAAGACCCTCGAGCTGAACGGAATCGGTTGCCGGATCGAAGTAACCTTTGCCGGTCCCGTAGATCGCTGTCATATCAACTGTGAAATTAAGCGTGTTCGTTGCAACTACCCGCAAGACACTGTCCCTGTCAAACCAAACAACGGGGAGAGTCATTGAAGGACTTGTAAGGGTAAACTGTCTATTGGGATCGCCTTCCCATGTTTTACCGTTGATAGTAAATTTATAATTGTAAACCGTCGCAGCCATCGCACTTGGGAGGTTCGCGGTATATGTGTAAATCGAATCGTTGTTTGGGTCCGCCATGGCTACCGTAACGGCAGGAAACCAATTGCTTCCTAGTCCGGCATCCGTCAAAAAATCACCAACCAACGTGACGGTGTCACTGGCCGGATTAAAGAGAGTCTCCTTCGCCTTAATAGTCATGTTCACCTGGAAGGTCACGGGTATTGTCTGGGAAAGGAGTGGAACCGTAAGGCAGAGGAGTAACATGGTGCCATACAGAGTCTTCATACTTACCTCCAATTAAGAGTTGTTAATGCATAAATGCCAGATTTGCAAAAAACAATTCCGGCGGTGAATTGTATTATATCTGTGTTGTTAAAAGCCGATCGAAAGTGAAAAACGAGACACATCTTTGAACACTCCAAAATCCATGTAGCTGTAATCCACATGGGTTTCGAGTCCGCTCAAATTATACTCAACCCCAACTCCTAGAGACGCCCCTTCTTCTGCCGACTGTTGGAAAAGTGAGTTATAGCCTGCCCGAAGGGAAAGAAGATGATACCATGTTATTTCTGTCCCAAGATTCAAATAGCTCCCGGCATTATTAGGATATAAAACGTCGACGTCCGACGTCCAAAGGATTGCATCTGTCTTCATGACATCCATACCCAACCCCACAGTAAAAACTAGGGGAAGAGACCATGAATTTGTGCCAAGGGATCCTACAAGATTTGAGTTGCCACCCGCCTGACCGGGCGTGAGATCTATGGGTTGCAAAAGATCCTTTCCACTCATCTGCATCTCTGTCCCGAAGTTGGCGATGTTCATACCTAAACGAATTCCATTAAAACCAGTATTGAAGAGCAGGCCGACGTCAAGTGCGTACGCCGTAGAACTTTCGTTCCATATTTGTTCGTCGATAAACTTGAAAGTTCCGCCGATGGAAAACTGATCCGTCAGATTTCTGGCATATGACACTCCGACTGCAATGTCCTGAGCCGTCCAGTCCTGGCCGGTGCCGTCTGGTGCATCGGGAGTTGTAATGGGGGTCTTGCCGTAATCAAGCTGATTGAGGCTGATGGCCATAGCGTCATCCTGGTCTATTCGAACGGCTATGGCAAACCAGTTAAGGCTCGTTCCAACAAGCCAGTCTGCGTGGGATACAAAAAGAGTATTGTTGTCAAGCAGATGTGTGAGACCTGCGGCATTCCAGTATGCATCCGTAGCATCATCAGCAGTCGCCACAAAAGCGCCTCCCATGCCGCTTGCCCGCGGTCCGACGGGTATGGTAAGAAAATTTGCCGCCGTCGTTCCGATTTTACTTTGCGCTGCGATGGGCGAACCGGCGGCTAGGAGAAGAGAAACGATTGTCATTTTAGAAACAATTTTTATCATTACGAAACTAACGGATTTTCTATTGTATGATTGCGAGTTTCCCGAATTTTTTATCGGTTATTCCTTGGGCCTCGACAACGTAGAAATAAACACCGAAAGCAACTTCAAGCCCTTCGCTTGTCCGTAGATTCCATGTCTCCGATCCACTTTGAAGAGCGCTCCCGTGGTAGATTGTTCTGACAAGACCGCCGCTCGAAGAGTAGATCCTGATGGTGCAATTCGGTGGAAGGTTTATAAAGTTCACCGCCTGCTGACCCCTCCCTCTCTCCTGCGTAGGCAGAGGCTTTTCAAAAACATCACTGACAACATACGGATTAGGCACTACGCCGATATTTTCCATCGAATTGCTTGCAACCTTAATGTTGTATTTTGTTCCGACCGAACGATAAACGAATACATCTTTACTGGTAAAAGGTTTCTGGAAAACAAGAAGCAGCGTGTCGCCAGCCGAGGGAATTCGCGCGGAATTGCCGATGAAAGTAATACGCCAGGAGAGTTTACTTCCGTCAACACTCGTCAGGTAAATCGCGTCGAAGCTTGAGAGAGTGTCCTGGTAGGCGCCCGGCCTGTCGATGTAACCGTATTGAATTTGAACGGGATGAGTTCTATCGGTAACGTCGAATACATTAAAATTTGTCTTCTTCACTTCAAAAGGCGTGGCAGTCCCGAATATCTGAGTCAACGTCGAGGATGAATCGTTGTTGCTGCCGGAAAAGACAAACATATAATCGTGCGGATAACGGACGGACGTGACGCCGGCATTGTTGAATTGGATTGCCGAGTAACCAAGATTATTCGTGCCGGCATTATTCCAATGACTTTGAGCTGTGTCCAACTGAAGACTGTCAAGTAATTGAAATTGGGGATTGAGAGAAATCGTAAGTCCGTCAAAAATATCGCCGTTGCTCGGCCATATGCGTGTGTTCTTGCTGTATATCGTGTCGCTCGAGGACGAATCTACCAGCGTGTAGGCATAGCCCGTTGGAACGCCGTTATCAAGAGAATCCAGGAAACTCAGGATATACGTAGTGTTCTTAACCTTCGTCGGATCCACAACCGTTACGTATGGAGTTGCAGTGGACGCGCCGCTTTTCCTGGTCAAAGCAAGACCCGAAGGGGGCGGAACATATCCGGCGGCCGGTGCGTTGGGGACAACTGACACAGTATTTTGAGAGACAACCAAATTGCCGGCGGCATCGATATAGATGGTCTTGGTATTCTCCGAGGGGTAGATAGACTGAGATGCATCGCCCTTGTCGTAAGCGGTTACGGCATAGTAGTAGGTCCGCCCATTGGTTACATCATTGTCGACAAATGTGTTTTGTATTCCGGAGTCATCGCCGAGGTAAAATGGCTTGCCGCTGCTCAGCTGGTACAACAAAGCATCCGATTGGAATAAACCTGTTACACCATCCTTCAAATCAAACTGGGCAATCGGCTGGTAGTCAACGAGCTGGCCGTAAGCGTTGGAAATGGTCTTCGAATCCGTAAAGTCGGGGTCTGTTCCTTTGTAGATTTTGTATCCTTCGAAGTTGTTGCGTTTGAGCGCTTGATCGTAGGAGCTTTCCGCAACCTTGTCCCAGTAAAGCGTGACCTGATGATCTCCCGGTACCACCTTCAACGTCGGCATCGTCGGCGGCTTTGGAAAATTGTAGTTGGCGTTGTAGATGATCTGAGCGATGTTTTTGTTTCGAATCGCACCGGCGAGATTGTCCCCGAAAACGATTCCTAAAGAAAAACGCTGGACGTCTTTGGGCGGCAACGGGAAATAACCGCTGGCAAAAATATAATCTCCATCTTCGCCGCGCGTAGCCCGATTATTGATCACAGAGGCCGGCACGTCGAATCTCCCCGGCTGCAACCTCAACCAGACATCATTTTGATTACTAAGGTCGATATCCGTTGAAGGGACAAAATACTCGAAACTTGTCAGCCCTAGCTGGTCAGATTCTTGAGGATCTGTTTTGTCGATATCCGGTTCTCCCGGCTCTTGCGTATCTTCCAGGCCGTAAATATTAACGGAACCATTGGGAACTCCCGGAACAACTCCCGGCTTTTGATAAGCGGAGGTCGGTCTGCCGTCGCCTTCCCCAAAATCACCGGTACTTGGCTGGCCATCCAATCCGACATCGTCCGTTTGAAGATTCCAATTATTATTGTTGTCGATGCCGTCATCGCGCGACTCATCAATCATTGGATCGTTCAGTCCAACATTGTTTATGTAATCCTTGTGTTGAACCGGATTGAGAGTATCAATAAGGGTCACGCCTGCGGTCGACACTTTGAATTGGCGGTAGTCGACCTGGTAATTTTCATCGATCAACCCGTTGAGGTTGTTATCGATCCCATCGTAGGCATTTGGGTTTACGGTGGGTCCGGATGGACCCGGGACCAAATTCCCTTCTGCGAGGACAGTGCTGTCGGGAACGAGATGGAATTGAACGCCCATCGATGTAACCGTTGTCGGATAGGCCGGCATTATGAACGGAGTCCTTACAAAGGTTTGCTTGTCTATCAAAATCAGCTTGTCACCCGCATGCACTGTGCGGGGATTGAAATCGGCCTCTGTGAAGTAAGGTGCGTTCCCGCTGAAATTCCGGTCGTCTCCGTCATTATCGATTCCGTCGTACTGGTTACCTGGAGTTTCCAGCAAGGCGAAGCCGACGTAGCCTACCGCATACGGATTCGGTTTCCAATAAGGATTCGCCGACGGTTTGATATAATTGTTGAAATTCCAGGAGTAAGAGATGTTTTCCCGAGCATCGAAAAACGAAGCGCCATTCAAGTACTCGTCACCGCCGCTCGGTCCGACGCCGACGTACGTACCGATGAGCGTTCCGAACACCGCTTGATCGTAGGTTGAGGTTCCAATGTTCTGAACGTCGTAGAGCCAAAAAATAACGTCTTCCGCGAGGAAGTTTGCCCATTGCAAACCTCGGACGGAAACTCTGATCCCCATTCCGCCCCTTGTCGCGTCGGTGCTGTCGGGAAGAAATCCATAGTTCTCATACATACGCGCATCTGCCTGATCGTCCATCATGAAGTAACTTTCCTGATCGGCCTGCATTTGTCCGCGTCCGAAATATCCATTCCACTGAACATTTCCCTGTGCATCTTTCCAATCCGGATGATCCGGCCATTGGGATGGCCAGGTCACAGGAAGATTACTCATCGCGATCCCTATTCCAGTGCCGACAACGTTCGGATTGAAAAACCCGGGAATCGGTTCGAACCCCCAGAACGTTCCGCCGTCGGGCGAGAAGCTCCCTTTTCCCGACCTGTCAGCGTTGCAAACGACGGCCGTGTAAATAGTGTCGAGCTTCCCGTCGTAGAAACCGGAAGTTTTGTATATTTTGATCGGCAGGCGGAGGCCTATGATTGGTGCAACGTCTGTTGCATAACCATTCGCATCGTATTTCCAGGCTAAGTTCGGACCCTGGCTCCCCGGCTGACCGATGACTCCCCAATTTGTAAATGTCGTCCGGACCTGATTTCCCCTCATCACACCCACTCTTCTTGCAGTACGGTTTCCCTTCGCTATCTGACCGTGAGCAACATCGGCGCCGATAAAAAAGAGGAGTGCCAGTATCAGAAGGGGGAAATTAAACTTATCAATCATGGCTTTCATAATACGTGCGTACCTAATTGAAGAAAAACGAAAAGCCCAATTCAAATTTGCGCGGTTCAGAGTAGTAGCTCGGGTCTGTGTAAAATTGATCAACCGTGTTCACGATCGCCGGCAAGTGCTGCTGATCCTGCACATACTTTTCTTCCGTGAAGTCCGCCGTTCCGCTGTCATTGTACACGTTGAGTTGATTGAGCGCATCAAGAACATTATAGATTCGCGCAAATACGGACAGACGATAATTTCCAAAAACAAAATCTTTGTACGCTCTTAAATCCATATCAACAGACGAAGGTTTTAGTTCGCTATTTGTCAGGAGGTCCGAGATATTGACGGATTGCATCGGAGTATACGGCAGCCCGCTGCCATACCTTGCGATGAGGCTGAATCCCCATTTGGCGGGCGAAACGTAACCGAACGTAAGGTTGGCAGTGTGCCGCTGATCCCAGTTGAGCGGTATGAGCTGGACCTCCGGCTGGATTCCGCTGGCCAGTTCGTTTCTAATGGCGGCGGGATCGGAGGCGTCACCCTTCGCAGTTTGCAGAGTGTAATCGAGTGTCGCCGACCAACCGTTTGCCAATTGCTTGGTAATCGTCACGGTTATGCCCCGCACAAAGCCGAAATCGCTGTTGACGTACTGGCTGTACCTTGCAGATCCGCCGTAGAGAATTATCTCATCCGCCCTCGTCCCGGTCAGATTTCGGATATCCCTGAAGTACCCGGTGATGTCAAATTTGAGGTCGTCGGTGAGCGCCTGCTGTACGCCGACTTCTCCGCTGATAGTTTGTTCCGGTTTCAGGTCAGGGTTGCCGGCAATCCCCAAGTTTCCCGTGCCCGGTCCGAATTTATATCCGGGGTTCTGATATAAGTAGTCGAAGTTCGGAACTTGAAAGAATTGGCCGAACGAAAAGTGAATCGCACCTTTGTCGGTTATGGGGAAAGACACTCCAAGCCGCGGACTGACCTGGTACTTTGCCGTCGCTTTCTTATACCAGTAAGACTGACGGACGTTTAGGCTGTCGGCGATGTGCTGAGGTTCAAGAGGCCTGTAAATGTCAGGGTCTGCCGGATCCGTAAGTATTTCGCCGTCCGGATCGAAATAATCGAAACGGACGCCCACGTTAACAACGATTGCTTTGAACTCAATTTTGTCCTGGGCGTACGCCGAGAATTCTGAAGGGTTATGCAAGTATTGACTGATGGAAAGATTTTCGTTCGGATTGTTGGGGTCCGGAACTCTCATCGTCACGAATGGCTGAAGACTGGTTGATGGAGGCAGAAGGCCGTCCGGCTGGAGAAGAAAGAAATCATTATACGTCAGCTGGTATTTTGTCAGATCGACGCCAACCTTCAACTGGTGATGTTCAGTCACCTGCGAGGTTAAATCAATCTTGAAGTTATAAGTCCCTGTTGTCCTTCTGAAATTCTCGTTTTGCGTCCCGCCGGTGAGAAAGCTCGGCACTTCCTGCGGCTGCTGGCTCAACAGCAAAACATTCGTGTACCTGGGATCATTGACATTTTGGTAAACATAGTACATGTAGTCTTTAAAAAAATACGACAACGATGCTTGGTAGAATGTCGAAGAACTCAATGTGTGGGTCAATCCGAGAGTGTTCGCGTTTGCATTATTGTGATACGTAAAGTCGCCGTCCGGGTCGTACGAGAATAAATGATTATAGATGCGAAAGCTCGATATGTCCGATACGAAATCGTAGGAAAGTTTCAGGTCGGCAAACGGTTTGTACGTGAGCTTGCCCTGGAGGTACGAACTCGTGTTCCAGTTCATCGGCACAACTGCGCCGTCGCCCGTTTCTTGAATAGTGTAGCGAGTCTCAAGCGGCTGTATAGAACCGTTGTCGATAGTTATGTCCCAAGGATTGAAAACTCGTTTTCCATACAGCCATCCTCCGGCGTAGTTGTAGCGCCCATTTGCGTAAAACGACAGGACGTCGTTGAATACCGGTCCGCTCAGTGTACCTTCAAGGTCCTTTGTGTTGAGGGGATTGATCCGGTCGATAAATGGAAAAATATCCGCATGCGAACTCAGGTAGCCGCCCAGATAGCTCGTGACCGTGCCGCTCAGCTTGTTGCCGCCGTCTTTGGTTGCAATATTTACATAACCCGAAAGCGCTCTCCCGTACTCGGCATTAAACGCCCCACTGACAAATTCAAGCTCCTGGATCGTGCTAGGATTGACATCGATGACGTTGGAACCGTCGTAGACGTCGGTCATTGGAACGCCATCGATTGCGTAAACGACTTCGCCCCCCCTTCCTCCTCTTACGCTTCCGCCGATAACTCCAGCCTGCAAGCTCAAAACCTGTGAAAATTCTGTGACAGGCAGCTGGTCGATCTTCGAAGCGTCGACGATTGCAGTCGATGACGTAAGGTCCTTCGTGATCGCGGGGCGTTTTGCGATGACAACTTCTTCGTTCATCAGAATACTCGACTGCGCGAGAGTGAAATCGATCGTGGTCGTAAGATCGATTGAAACCTTGACTTGTTGATAGACAACCGTTTTATAGCCTATGACGGAAGCTCGAAGGCTATATGTCCCTGGAGGAACGTTAAGGATAGTATACTCTCCATTGATATCCGTAGCCGCTCCCATTTTTGTTCCCTCAATAAAAACATTTACGCCAACAAGCGGAGCATTCGTCTCTCCATCAATGACATGCCCGGTTATTTTTCCTGCCGAGCCGGAAAACGCAGTCGGCACAAACAGGGGGAAGAGCATTAAAAAGAGAATCCATCGCAGATGAAAAGAGAGCACTTTACTTCCTTGCATTTTAACTTGATTTCCCGTCACGGGTTCCTCTGAGCGTACGGTGTGGCAATAGTTGAATCATGGTTCGGAACAACAAGACTAACTCCGATGAGCGTCATTACAGAAAAGACGAAGATAAGGGCGGCAAAATTCAAATAGTTGGTGTGCAATAACCAAATCAAGAACTGGTTCTCGATGACCTCTGAGTTCACGAGATAACCGCCCAGGATTCTCGCGAAGCCGAGGATCGTCCCGAAGATGAGCGCGCTTGCTGCCGCCAATGTCGTCGTCCGTTTCCACACCGCCCCCGAAAGAAACACGCCCATGATTGCAGCCGCAAAGAAAGCAAGAAGACTTTGCAATGAACCGCTTCTTTGCCAATCAACGACGGCCATGAGCGGCATCCATAATATTGCGACCAAGACTGCGGCGGTGGTGGACAGACGGCCAACCAGCACAAGTTGCCTCTCGTTTGCAGACGGATGTTTTCGTTTATACAGGTCCAGCGTAAAGAGCGCGGAGACACTATTGTACAGTCCTGCGAGAGAAGCCATCATTGCCGAGAAAATGCTGATAAGAACGACTCCTCGATACGGAGGGGGAAGCTGAATAGACGTAGAAGAAGACATAAGTTCAACGGGCGACGCGGAGACCCAAATCAAGATCGGAATAAATACCAAACCCTTGACGATAGCCGTCAGAGTCGTCCCCTTTTTAAGATCGCTCTGACTCCGAGACGCGAAAACGTGCTGCACCATATACTGATCGGTAAGCCATAGCCAAAACGCGATCAATGGGATCCCAACCGTCAAAGCAACCCATGGAACACTTGTAGCACCGATGACCGGATCGCTTATAGCGGAATTAACGCTTTTCGTGGCCGCCGCACTCGAAGCTCCGAGGAAGAAAGCCGCTAATCCGAGAAGCATTACAACGGCCTGAAATGCCTGGGTTTTAACGACAGCAGAAAAACCTCCGACGATTGAATAAAGGCCGGCTATCAGGACGATGGCCATGATGGTCACAGACTCATCGGAGTGCGAAAATAATTGAATAAGAAACGCTCCCATGAATAGCACCAGGGAGAGGCGGGTCAACAAGTATATGATTATGTAAAATGCCGAAACGTATGTTCCGGCATTCTCGCTATACCTCCTTGTCAGGAAATTGGTAATCGTGACGGATTTGTTCTTTACAAATTTCGGTCCCACCCACCAGCCTAAGAGAACTAGTCCGACGATGCCCATTAACTCCATATCGATTGCAAGCGCCCTGCCGAATACACCGCTCAATCCAATCAGGTGACCGCAAAATATGTCTGCAGCAATAAGTGACACCCCTATCGAAAGCCATCCCATGCCCCTGCCCGACAGGAAGTACATCGTGCTATCCCCTTCATGTCTCCATGAAGAGGAGAGTCCAATTGCAAGAACAGCGGAGAAGTAGACAAAAATCGTAATACCATCGATATGAGCCAGGCTTGGGTACATAATATTCCCCCTCTCAGCAAATCCTGTGCCGTTAGAATTGTATTAGCAAGATTCGATTCTCTTTCGGTTTGGGGGATATCAAAAGGCGGGTCCATACAAAGTTATCAAAATTACAACCTTAGGAAATAAGCGATGTAATTTTGATAACTGAAATCTATTGATGTTTCCTCAAATGGGAAGATTATAAAGAATAGGGTGGGATTATTTTCTCAATCAGGGAAAAAGAATCAATATTGATTGTGTCGCCTAGATTCCAGCGAGCAGGTCGAATGCGTCGTTTTCTATTTAATTCCCAGACTTCGTATCAACCTCGAGTAGTTGGAAGGCAACAGCCCAAGTTTTTTTGAAGCTTCAGCATCGGAGGCGCATTTCTCCCTGACCATCGTAACGTATTTCCGTCTAAACGCCTCTTCGGCGGCATGCAGGCTTAATGTCAAATCCGGTTCAAATGGATTTTCACTCGGACGAAACCCGCGCTCCCCAGCCGGCTGAACCATACCCATCGCGCTCAAAACATTTTCGGCTTTAATTATTTCCAAATCGTTGAGAAGCAAGCGACGAACAATGTTCTGCAGTTCGCGAACATTTCCCGGCCAATCAGATTTGCTCAAGACTTGTTCAGCATCCGGACTCAGTTCGGGCTTCGCCTTACGCATCTCATTTCCGTACAAAGTCAGGAAATGGTCCACAAGAACGGGAATATCTTCCCTTCTCTCGCGCAATGGCAGGATGTTGATCGGAACCACGTTGAGCCTGTAGTACAGATCTTCTCTAAAGCGTTTTTCTTTTACTTCAGTTTTTAATTCTTTGTTGGTCGCCGCAATGATTCGTACGTCGACCTTTGTTACCTGGATCCGTCCGAGTTTTTCGATCTCTCCGTTCTGAATTACGCGAAGGAGCTTTACCTGGGCCGAGAGTGACAGCTCCGACACTTCATCGAGAAAAATCGTGCCGTTATTTCCAACTTCAAATAAGCCCGGTTTGTCAACGCTTGCGCCGGTAAAAGCCCCTTTTTGGTAGCCAAACAGCTCGCTCTCCAATAGCTCGGTCGGTATACCCCCACAATTGATAGGGACGAAATTTTCCAACCGCCGCTCGCTGTTAAAGTGAATATTTGCAGCAACCAGTTCTTTGCCGGTGCCGGATTCACCCGTAATGATGACATTTGCATTACTTTGAGCACATTTCCTTATCTCATTCTGCATCAGCTGGATTGCCGGGGAAACACCTATAATTTTCTTTTCCTCAAGAGTGTCCATAACATTCTTTATCAGTTTCCCCTCGGACCGGAGTCTTGCACGTTCCAGTTCCCGCTTTTCAAATGCATTGAAGATGCTGAGAACAAGATCGGTAGGCTGATAAATATGCTCTTCGATATCGATCGGATACTTCGTGCAATACCAGAACGCCCCGGCTTTTATCAGGTTCGTGGCGAACGAAAAGTCCGAAGCGCTCAAACTCATTTTTGTAATAACGATAATTTGCGGAGGGAGATTTCCTTCCAGTAACTTCCTGATAAGTGGATCTCCCATCAACCCACCGGCTATCTGGTAATCCATGATGACAACATCGCAGTAATCCGGGGTTCCCCTGATTAATGTGAGTGCTGATTGGCCGTCGGATACGACATCCGTTATCTCAAGGTCGTCTTTGAACGGCGCGATGGTATTTTTCACCCTTTGAACGTCGAAGGCCTCATCCTCTATTAGCAGTACCCTGATTTTTCTTCTATTTAACATTTCTCTTTTCCGAATTAGTTCTTTATAACGATAACGAACCTGCATCCCTTTCCGGGGAGATTCTCTGCAAACATTTTCCATCCGCATCTCGTCGTGGCCAGATCGTAGGCGATGTAGCAGCCGTACCCGAAGTTTTGCCCCGATATTTTTTTTGTGGTCACGTTTTCCAAGAACAACTTTTGAATCCCGCGCACATCTCTTTCCAGCAATTCCGCATCGATGCCTTGTCCATCGTCCGACACAATCACTCTTGACTCCCTCGAAGTCTGATCAAACTCCGTCTTCAGCGTAATCATGACGTGGTCTTCACCGCAATGGTCAATGCTGTTTTGAATAAGCGGCTCCACGATTTCCCAAATGACAAACTCATTGATCTGTACGTTTGGCAACTGCCGATCAAACTCCAGCGTAAATGAGAAATTGCTCGCCGGCTTCGAAGTCCGGAGAAACATGTTCTTAACGATGAATTCAATAACTTCATTGATATTCGTATTGAACCGCGGCCCACGAAAAACTTGAACCGGCGGATCGAACCACTTCATATCATAAATCACGCGGGAAATAAAGTTGGAATATTTCGAGATCCGGTATTTTATTTCATCGATGTTGTTTGCCGTCAGAATGCCCAGGTCTTCCTTCACGAACGCCATGACTTTCTCCGCCTTATGGTGCGTGTGATAAATCCTTTTCGTAAACAGGAATTCCTTCTGGTGCGCAGTTTGTTCCTCCACAAGTTTTTCGCGTTCTTCGATATACAACTTGTGGGATTTGTCTCTCTCGATGACGGTGTAGGAAGAAACATAGTACATCGCCAGAAGGCCGAGGAGAATGAGTGACGTGTAAATAACCGAAGTCTCATTGTAATTCGAAATAATGGAGCTTGTAATAAAACTAAAGTCCGGAGCGTCTTTCATGTATAACGCCCCAACATATTCGCCACGCGTTGCGAACGGAACAAACACGTGAAAAGTTTGATTTCCCCGCAGGATACTCATGATCTCTTCTCTCGAACGCAATTGGTCTCTAATGCCCGAGTATAATTCCACCGCCTCCGTATGCGGGGAATCAGTCGGTGGGATTGTCAGGGACTTCTTCATCAAATAAGCGAGAAGGACGTTGCCGTCGTCAATTGCATACACCTTATCCCCTTTCGATATAAGGATGCAGATATCCTTGGCATTCTTTCCTAATAATTCCTGGCTCAAAATAATGTTTAGAGCGTCCGCTATTTGCTTTTGTTGCCACGGCTTCATTTGCTCCAGTGGGTTGATGGTCTCTGTCAATAATTCCAGCGAGGTTGCCGTCACATTCCCCAGCTTCTCCGCGGAATCCTTCTGATACCAGTCTTGCGTCTTCTCAAGAAACGTGCGAAGGGTCGAATTATGGATCATTGAAAGAACGCCCTGGAAAGCTATCAGCACGACAAAGAGCACAGTGAAGTGCCTGAACTCAAACATGTATTTTTTCAGCCTGTCGGAGAAACTCATTTTATCACCTGAAGATTGTAGTTTATGGCCGCATCAATATTTGAGCCTAGTGCTAATAATCAGTTTCGTTCTTAACGGTCTGTGCCGCTTCCGAGAGAGCCGCCTGCGGTGTCATTTTCTGCTTTATCGCCAGATTGATAAAATAGGAAATGATATCTGAAATGCGTGTGTAATCCGGCAGTGATGGCCTGTTGACTCCCGTATTTAACAGTTCCAGATAGAAGCGCAGATCCGGATGTTTGTTCATGAACTTGCGGTCCTCGTACACCGATGTATTTGTTGGCAGATACCCCCCCTCTTCATACATGATCTCCTGGACATTCTTGCTTAAGAGGAACTTGACAAACGTGAGAGATTCTTCCTTGTGCAGCGAGTACTTTGATATCATTAAATTCCAACCGCCGAGAATTGACACGCGAGGAAGTCCCGCAAAGTGCGGCAGCGGAGCCATTGACCATCGTTTTCCCCATGAACCGTTCGCAGTAGAGTCCTGAAAGCTTCTCTCAAAATTAGGCCAGCCTCGGAGAAATACACCGTTATGTTTCAAACAATATGTGAAGCTCGAGTTCTCTTCTAGTTGAGTGACGACTTGAGGAGATATTCCGTACCTCTGTACCAAGTCGACCATAAGACCAACGGCCTTCTGTGCTTCACTCGTCTGGAGTTGGAAAACACCTTTGGAATACAGCGGATTATTAAGTCCAGCCATCATTTCCGTTAAGCTGCACATAAGCCCTTCATAATTGCTGGCCTGAAATACGTAGAAGGGGTTTTGCTTGTTTTTAAAACGCTCTCCCAGTTTTATGAACTCCTCCCACGTTATCGAGTTGTGCAATTCATTTTCTATCCGGTCCGCGTGAGGCAACCGATCTATCAAATCTTTTCGGTAGTATAAGACGCCGACATCGATAAACAGGGGAACTGCAACCAGTGTGCTGTCGAAATAACAAGACCCCAACGCCGATGGGAGGATATTTGACCCAGAATCCTGAGGGAACCGATTTCCGAGTGGATCGCACCATTTCGCAAACCTGGCTGTCCAGATTTCATCTACCGAAAACACGTCGACCTGACTATTGCTTGTCCGGAAAAAGCGGGTAAAAAGTTCTTTTCGTTGATTCGTGCTGAATTTTGAGAAGGGGATATTTATTGTCTCGACATAAATCCTTCCGCGATATTGTTCATTAAACATCGCAATGACCTTGCGGTACGATGGCGTTATGTCGTCGGCGAACGTAATTTTTACAACTTGATTTCCGCCGACATCGGATTGCCACAAGGGTGGAAACAAGTAAAGTATTATTGAAATCAAACCTATACTAAATAAAGTTATTAAAAAATAGTAGGATTTACTTATCTTCTTAAAATATTGCAGCATTGTGCTCTCCTTTTTCCTCTATGCTATTTTCTTTTTGGAAGGAGTGATGCAATTTCACGTTAAGCATAGGCATAGCGTTATTTTGAAATAGGTTCATCGAAATAGCAGTGAGAACGTTTTATTTCGGGTTCATTAACGTCCGCGACGATAATTTTCTCCCGACATTATTCGCAAATTTAGTTCCCGCAAAAAGATGATCACATCTTTCAAAACGATCTTAATTGTATACTCATAATATCGCTAATATCTTCTTTACGAACATTATAACTATACTTATGGAGCAATCTTTTATGATTGGTGCAACAACCTGACACCCCAAAAAGGGGAATGGACTATTTTGGTTCAGATTAGATAAATGAAGTGCCTTCTCTCGAAGTAATGGAGCGACCTCGTCATTCCCGAAAATCGACAACTTATTGGGTTGTTGAAGACGCATTCGTTTTACTCACTTACTCAGGAGGAGCGGATTGTCTGGCCTCGCCGTTTCGAGGCGTGATCACATAAATTAGCCCCCGCCCAAAAATGATGCCTATGAAGTTAGCAAAAAGTATACTGTGGATCAAAGAAGGGGGCAATAAGCGGAGAAAAACATTCGCAGAAGAGATCATCATCCTTTAGATATAATGTCTATATACTAAAACCTACCGAAATAAAGAGTTTTCCTGTTTGCCGGTCCAACTGTACCCTAAAATTTTTCAGCAAAAAATCCCTGTATTTACGGAGGCTTTTGCATTTGGTGCAGGCGGAAGTAACCAAAATGTAACTAACGATGGTCATAATTTTCATCCTACAGACCTATGTTGAAACGTCCGCACGGTTTTTTTCTCGCCCGCTCTTCAATCTTGATTGTCCTGCTGATTAGGATTACATTGCCCGCATAAAGTTTCCCTTCAAGAGAACACGTGAGTTTTGACAAGTTGTTTCGATTTGTGACCCGAACGTTAAGATAAAGGGACGCGTTAGGGATAGCCGGTGTTAATCCTGGACTGCTCAATCGGCAATCTGTTTTTCACAGGAGGATTCTATCAAAATAAAAAGCGAAGCCAAAAGAACTTCTGAGATAATATCTCTTCGAAGGAAAGTTAAGACCCTTAAAAAGGTTGACCGAGAACGCAAGCTACTGGAGAAGGCACTTCGTGAAAGCGAAGAGCGTGTACGGCAATTGTCAAATGCGACATTCGAAGCAATTGCGATTCACAGAAATGGTAAGATTCTAGAAGTGAATCGAGCATTTTGTCGGATGTTTGGCTATCATCGCTCGGACGCCATTGGCAGACTTGCAACTGAACTGGCTGCTCCAGAGTATCGCCAATTACTACTTCAAAAAATCGCTAAAAAGGAAACCGAGCCTTTTGAAGGAGTCGCGTTGCGAAAAGATGGTACGACCTTCCCCGCTGAAATGTTCGGGAGACCCATTCTGTATCACGGGAGCAAGGTTCGAGTTAGCGCCATCCGAGACATTACTGAGCGCAAGCACGCTGAGGATGCTCTGAAGAACTCGCTTTCGCAGCTTCAAGCTACGCTCGAATCCACAGACGACGCTATCCTTGTTGTTGATATTAAAGGCCGGATTACCAACTACAATAAGAGATTTCTTGAACTTTGGCATATCCCCAAGAAGATCATGGCGACGAAGGATGATAATTTGGCCCTGCAATATGTGCTGAAGCAACTCAGAGAGCCGGAGAAATTCCTCGAAAAAGTCCGCCAACTCTACAGCCGTTCCGACGATGTAAGTTTTGATATCCTGGAATTCAAGGATGGCCGAATATTTGAACGTTTTTCACAACCTCAAAAATTGGACGGGAAGAACATCGGGAGAATATGGAGTTTTCGGGATATCACCGTACGCAGGAAAGCAGAAATGGCGCTGGAAGAATCCGTCGCGCAGTTCAGGGACCTTGCAGAAAAAACGCCGAACATGATCTTCATTAATCAGAGGGGGAAGATTGTCTATGCTAATGAAAAGTGCACCGAGATAATGGGCTATACACGCGAGGAGTTTGTTGCCCCCGATTTCGACTATCGCTGTTTGATCGCCCCCGAATCTCTCCCCATTTCGCTTGAAATATTCGAAGAGCATAAAAGGGGGCGTGAAGTCGCACCGTACGAGCAGGTTGTCATTACGAAGCAGGGTCAGCGGCTGCACACGATTCACACGACGAGGCTGATTACTTTCAACGGGAAAGTGGCAACCCTCGGCATCATCACTGATATCACCGAACGAAAGCAGGCGGAGCTGCTCCAAAACGCTGTCTATCGGATTTCGCAAGCGACGGACAACGCTACAAGCCTGGACGATCTCTTCGGGTCTGTTCATGATATCATCAGTACGGTCATGCCGGCGAAGAACTTTTATATCTCGTTATATGATAATGCCACCGACCTCATCAGCTTTCCTTATTTTGTCGATGAGGCCGACACTGCTCCGGCGCCTCGCAAACTCAAGAAAGGGTTGACGGAGTATGTTCTTCAGACGAGAAGAGCACTCCTCTGTGATGAAGCCACAAACACAAAGCTGCGTCAGGATGGAAAGGTCGATCTCGTGGGAGTGCTTGCGGCGGTGTGGGTTGGAGTTCCTCTCATTGTGGACGGCAGTGCAATCGGCGTAATGGTAGCTCAGCATTACACGGATTCGAAGGCGTACGGCGAGAAGGAGCTGCACATGCTGGAATATGTTTCCTCCCAAGTGGCTAAAGCAATAGATCGCAAACGGGCAGACGAAGCTCTTCGCAATTCAGAAGCACGCCTCAAATCTCTTTTCGCTGGAATGACCGATGTGATTCTTGTGCTCGATGCGGACGGCCGTTACTTGGAAATTGCGCCCACCAATCCCGACTTACTGTACAGGCCGGCTGATGAACTGATCGGTAAAACAATTCACGAAGTCTTTCCCGGTTCTCAGGCAGATTTTTTCCTTGAAGCTATTCACCGCTCGTTAACGACTCAAAAACAAGTCACGATTGACTACAGCCTCAACATCGGCGACAAGGACATATGGTTTCAAGCCGCAGTGCTCCCCCTATCCTCTACCACCGTTCTCCTTATTGCACGTGATGTCACCGAGACGAAGATGGCCGAGGAGGCTTTGACATCGCAAACTGCATATTTTGAAGTTCTGTTCCAGGATTCTCCTTCCGGTATAGCCATTCTGGATGATGATGACAGGATGGTATCGGTGAACAAGTCTTTTGAAAAGATGTTCCAGGTACACGAACGAAGAAGTGAGGGGATTGAGGATAAATGATTGCATCGTCCCGTCAAACCTTGTGAACGAAGCTCAAAATCTGTCCCAGATATCTCAGCAAGGCAACGTTGTCTCAATGGAGACAGTGCGGCAACGAAAGGATGGATCGACCCTTAACGTGTACATCATCGGTTATCCCATTCACATCGAGGGGAAACGTGTCGGCATCTATGGGATGTATGAAGATATCAGCGAGCGGAAGCAGCTCGAGGCCAAGATGATACAGGCTCAAAAAATGGAGAGCATCGGAACCTTGGCTTCCGGGATCGCCCACGATTTCAATAATATCCTTGCTATCGTCCTTGTCTCTGCTGCTTTAATAGAGCGAAACGCGGATAACGCGGCAAAACGCTCGCAACATCTTAAATCTATCAAGACTGCTGTCGAGCGAGGGGCCAGCCTTGTCAAGCAAATCCTTACATTTGCACGCAAAGCAGAAATAGTTTTCGGTCCTGTTGATGTAAACATGATGATCATGGAGAACGCAAGGATGGTTCTCGAAACATTCCCAAAGACAATCGAAATTTTATTCCAATTGGATGACGAGATACCATTAATAAACGCTGATACCACTCAACTGCAACAAGCGCTTCTCAACATCAGTGTGAATGCAAGGGATGCAATGCCCTTAGGAGGCACCTTGAGCTTTAAGACAGCGCTGGCGGGAGGCATGGATCTTCGGGATGTCTTTGCGGATGCTCAAGATGTGGACTATGTACACATCGTCATCAGCGACACGGGAATTGGGATGGATGATTTAACGCGTGCACATATTTTTGACCCGTTTTTCACGACGAAAGAGAAGGGAAAGGGAACTGGTTTGGGTCTTTCTGTCGTATATGGGGTTATCAAAAATCACAATGGACTAATAGATGTCCAAAGCGACCCGGGAAAAGGCACAACATTCAATTTATATTTTCCAATTTCAAAGGAGATCGCGCGTACTTCCGTCCAAAAAGCCGTAGAGGAAACGGAGATTCGCGGAGGCAACGAAACAATTCTCATCGTTGAGGACGAAGCGGCACTCAACGAGATGTTGAAATCGATTCTCGAGGCAAGAGGGTATCATGTGCTATCGGCGTTCAATGGACTCGATGCACTAGCTCTTTTTCAAGAGCACAATGAGGAGATCGCACTGGTAATGACCGATCTAGGACTCCCCAAAATTAGTGGCGAACAATTGATCCCGAGACTAAAGGAAGTGAACCCTTCGGTGCGAATTGTCGTTATGAGCGGATTTATCGATCCGGAGACAAGGGCTGAGATTTTGAGGTCAGGCCTTAATGAGTTTATCGAGAAGCCATATAACCCGACTGAAGTGCTCAAGAAAGTTCGGGAGTCAATCGATGGAAATAGACACTTGTAAATTCTTTAAAGACAAGGACCGACCGTGTGTAGGGTTTATTGTCCCGCCGTGGAAGGTAATGACTCCAAATTCTTGAATCCGCGTAATAGTCCGAAACCCCGTATCGAATGGCATACAAACGCAGAAAGGTCGGAAGGTTGACGCAGTTAAGCGGATCATGCATTGGCATATAAACATGGGGAGTAAACTCTTTTCTGTAATATGTCGAATTGCTCGCAAAGAAGCTTCGTCCTGGATAGAAGTTAATCCGCGAGGACATCTGCTCTGTCTTTTTCAGCCAATGGCGAACGTCTCTAGGAATCTTTGTATCAAGATAAGGTGTTCACATCCGATCACTATTACCACTGACATCGTCAATTATTTCTAATACTGTATGTAACTCTTTGTCGCTTAAAGATGAAAAAAATTTCGATGCGACGATGTCTCCCAATAATTTTTCGCGTTTTTTGAATTCATGATAAAGGCAAAAGTTGGGAGAGTAATTGAATTTACCAGAGAACATGTAGGAAATACCACGTGGCCCTCCACGGCATTCTTCAAATTTGTCACAGCTTTTGCATTTGCCAATGATTTTTGTCTGGCGCGGAGGTTTTGGCACTAAAGTTGGTTTTTTAAGTATTTCGATTAGGGGTTCCTGAAGAATATTGCCGACTTTATATGCTTGTCTTTCCATAGAAGTGGAAGGGAACACATCACCCTTATAATCGATAAAAAAGTAATCTATCCCTTCGTGATGATGAAAATTTCCAATATATGGATTGAATGAAAACGCAGTATCAAGCGCAATAAAACCTTGTTTTTCAAAATACCTGTCTCTGAAGAACAATATAAGCTCGGTGATTTCCTGGAAAGAAAAATTAAATAATCTTCGGACGCTTTCAGTATTCCCCCTGCCGTTAGGAACAAAAGCTGAAAATCTCAGCCTGTCTACGTTAAGTTTTATTGCCATATCATATATATTATCGAGTGAATGTATCACTTGGGGATAAAGCATAACACCAAGACTGACATTTAAGCCTGCATTTAAACATATGTCTATCGCTTTGATTGCTTTTAAAAAACAATCTGCTGGGCCTTTCCTTAATATTTTATTATGCTTTTCGTCTTCTCCATCAATACTGATTTGAACGTTAGTCAACCCTGAATTAACTAATCGTTCCACAAGTTCTTTATTTATAAGATAGCCGTTTGTGACCATAGTAAAACTTTTTATTCCGGACTTAAGACCATCGGTCATAATATCCGGAAGATCGTCTCTCAGAAGTGGTTCTCCACCAGACCATGCTACACGAGCAATGCCGAGATTGCCAATTTCCCGAATAATATATTTCGCTTCATTGGTTCGAATGGTATAAACAGGCCATTTTTTACCTGCGCCTGATAAGCAATGAACGCATGCAAAATTACACGCTTTAGTTATATCCCATGCTACCGTAAAACGGTTGAAATCCATGGCATCATCAATCAGAAGGCGAAATACCCCCTATTATGCTTTTCCCTTTTTGGTCTTTATCATTTTTTTTTTGCTTTTCGCTTGATGGAATGTTTCGGGTTTAATATCCTATGGACCAGTTTTTCAGACGAGTCCGGTGCTATTTTATCGGGTGGGTCCGGTGCTATCTTATCGGGCGGGTCTGGCGCTATCTTATCGGGTGGGTCTGGTGCTATCTTATCGGGCGGGTCTGGTGCTATCTTATCGGGTGGGTCCGGCGCTATCTTATCGGGCGGGTCCGGCGCTATCTTATCGGGCGGGTCTGGTGCTATCTTATCGGGCGGGTCTGGTGCTATCTTATCGGGCGGGTCTGGTGCCTGCATCGAAGCTAATTTTTTTTCCCCGGCTTTCCCAGGATGTCTTCTTTGAAGCATGCTGTTAATTAGATCCTTGATTTGTGTTAATTCATCGCTAGACAAGTTCTTTAGCATGTTTTTTATCATACTTTCCATTTGAACTCCCTATTTATTTATTTCGTTCTGACAATATTGATTAGACCAATGGAGGATAGTAAATTCTCCCTTTTTCGATCTAGCGGATGGACGCTAATCCGAAACCAGAGCTCGACTTCTTGGCGAATTTTCCATAACTATCGCTAAACTCAGCCAATGACGGCCCGGTGAATTGGCTATGGACATAATCACGATTTATATTTAGGGTTGCTCCTTTTGGAAAGAAGGAACTTGAGTGCTATTGTATTTGAATTTTGAACATCTCTTGTCACATCGATTTCCGGGGTGAATGACCCAATTGGTCCTGTAATTTGAAGGCCACCAGATTGGTCTATAGAAAATGCAATATCGATTTCAAAATCCCGTTCTAACTTGCTCGTGTCCCCCAGATCAAATTTTACACGCGAGAATTGAGTTGCGGCGTCTTGAATCAGTTTTGCTAGAGTTGTATCATCAACCGTTTTGTTTTTCCCCTCAACCCCAAATTCAAACTTCGAAGTAACCGGTTTAGGAAGATCATTGTTGATTAGGCTAAACGTCACGGTGGTTTCTTTCTTTCTTGTATAGGTATATTGAGGTTTAAATACGAGAATACTCAGTGACCCTTCCGCACCGGATGAAACAATATTGTCAAAAGTGACATCTGCCTCCTTAAGGACTAGTGAATCTATCGTTTTAGAACCACTATCGTGGGATGTGCGATCATAGATGGTCTTGCCCAGCACATTTATTGAATCTCGCGCTCTTTCAAACTGATTCTTAATTTGTCCAAACACGTATCCGAGTGAGACTAGTTTTGGCGGTTCAGCAACTTCCTTGCTACCACAGCAGGATTGCAAAAAGAGCGCTACTATGAACGTAAGCAGAATTGATACATATATATCTTTCTTTTGTAAGAACATATTCCCTCCTTTGAAATATGGAAAATTAAATAAAAGCGAGAATTGTTTTATGTCCGTCACTTTTGTAATTCTCCGTAAAGAGTAAAGACTTAATGACAAATACCCCGTTCTCGACCTTCAAACTCACATCTTCATTTTGTCGGCCACTAAATCAAACAATCGATTATCCCCGAGGCATCGGATAACGAGATAACGCGATGGATATTTTACATCTGCCCCTCCTTCGTTATTTCAACATGGATTTGCTCCAATCCGGAGTTTCTCTCTAGACACAGGCTCGGAACTGATTGCCCGATTTGTATACGTACTACGATATTTCTCTTTTTTCTACATCGTTCATTTCCACCGAGCCTACTATATTTTATCTCCCTGCGATTCCATTACCTTTGGCGCCACTGCGTACTCCCCCTCCCGTTCATGTTAAATCCCTTTCTAACCTCTTTCTCTTATCAGCATTCCAATAATCGCATACTGAAATTGAACTCGCAATTCTAAAGTTAGTTTGCCACTGCAGTAAGGTCGGTCTTTAGCTGATCAATACTGAATCCTGCAAACTTGATTTTCATTGCTTCGGGAGGAAGAATTGCGTACGCTTCGTCGACACATTCATCCCACCATGCCCAAGTCGCCTTTTGAACATTGCCCCAAGTGAGAACGGTCACGCCGTCTGAATCGTATGCGACCGCAACTACCGCATGGCCATCCTGCGTTAACGCTCCCGGCGTCCAGGGTTTGCGAGCATCAAACTCCTGAATGCAATTCTGTTGCACTTGAAAGCCAAGATAAACGCCACCAAACAAGTAGATAGCTTGTTGGATATGAGTGTGATTTTTTGCGTCAATGCTAGTGAACGCAAGGATTTCGTCTCCAGAAACGGTGTTGCTTTGCCAATAATTCAGAACATCGAGTTCATTCAGTCCAGAGTCTACTCCACCCGTCAGATGCATATACAACTTGATCACATCTTGCTGCGCCATGATATTCGGCTGGGGATCAACCAAACCGTGATAAACCGTAATAGCGTGTGCCACCGCTGCAATGGTACAATCTCCTAACCCATCATTTCCGTCCATTGGGAACAGGCTTGTAGGGTCCGATACCTTCAAGTTGCTATAGACCTTGGCAAGAACGTCGTGAGAAGCAGGAGGCGCTTGAAGTGTTGGTGTCAAATAGTTTTTAAAGCGAAGCGTTCGATAGTCTTGCTTCGGCGGATGTTTTCCAAATCGATAAGAAGCCATAATGAGAATCTCCTTTCGTCTAAAGTTGTAGTTTTTCTTTTACATACTTTTAACCTGCTATAAATTTGTTTCAGCCTAAAAAGCTCAACTCATATTTTATTTTGTTGCACGCGACCTTGATTTACATCTTCTCGCCAATCTCCAACCGCGAAATGTACATCTTCTTTGCAAGATCAGAGACATTGAGTTGCATTTGATGGCATTCGTGTGATGCCCCCGCCACTTTTCATCTCTGAACTCGCTAGACAGCAAGCGCGTGATCAATCCTCGCATCGTCTGAGTACCTATCCGTGTGAGTGCCGATCATCCGCAATCCGCTCCCTAATTACGTACCAGCGATCTTAAAAAACGTCTGGGCATTGGTCTTACCTCTCGATAACTGCTGCCGCCCGTGACCGTTAACGCTGCTTCGGAGCGGACGCGTATCAGACTGGTCGACACAATCGCACGGCGGAGTATCCGTTTGGTCCACGCATTGGGCCGAGCACGGGGGCCAAGGCGGGTTGGGAATCTCGTAAGCGTCGCAAGGGGTGTGCGAATCACATGGTTGGGGCCCCTCGTCGCAGGAGCAGGGGACATCTGTGTCGCAGTCGCACTGAGTTTCATCGCTGCCGGCATCTAACTTGGCCGCTGAGGAAAAAGATTTTTCACTGAGTGAAACAGCGCGAAATTTAGGACGATTGTTTTCTATCATGGTGATTCTCCTTTCTTACTTGTGGAAGTAATTCAGGGAAATAACTTTCGTACTGCCGGCGTTACGGGTCTCGATTACGCCGTCGGCTAGCCACGCGATGAGCTGTTTGTTGACCCGCTCAGCGATCTTGCAGCGATACGGATCCGGGGAGTAAAGATCTCGAGTAGAATGTCTAAAACTTTTAAGCGGGCAATCTCCTGCACACTGATATCTGAGAAAACAGTCCTTGCATGCTTCCATGTCTTCAGCAACTCTTCGCTTCAATTTCTCGATACGCGATGGCTCCAACACAACCCGGCCCTGAACAGGATCAACCTTGCCGATGAAAAACGTACTCGCCGCTGGGTCCCTGCAATCGAGCACCTCATAACAAGCCGTGATATTGCCGTCGAGGGTGACGCAGAAATTCTGACCGCAGGCTCCACAGAATTGCTGGTGGCAAGGATCAAAGCAGCGCAGACCTGAATAGCGCACGGCAACGTCCAATGCGAGGCCTTTCAGAAAACACTTCAAGAATTTATCTGCGAACTGCTCGGGATCTGGTCTTGCAACTCCAGCAACAGCACAACGTCCCGTTAAACTAACAGGTTCGAAATGGATCTTGTCGATGCCCAGGTACTTTGCCAACTCGACGGTCTCTTCCATGAATTCCAGGGTATCGCTTGTAACTGTGGCCCGAACATAAACGTGCCTGCCTGCTTCTACAAGGGCTTTCAAGTTGCGAACCACTACGTTGTAGCTCGGTTGTCCTGAACGGAAAGGCCGAAGGTGATTCTGGACGTCGCGTGGCCCGTCCAGACTGATGTTCACATAAATGTCGTTCTTCATGATCCATTGGTGCACTGAATCATTGTATGTGCCGTTGGTTCCCATCTGCACGGAGCGATTTAACCCCGCTGCTTGGGTTCGGGCAAAAAATTCTGCAACAATCTCCTTCAGTACGGCAAATTCAACTGTCGGTTCTCCGCCGCCGTGGATTGCTAGGTTTGCAGTATTGCGGGTGGACCGCCTTTGGGCAGAGCCGGAATTAAGGATCGAAAAGAAATGGTCCATTGCGAGACGCCAGATGTCTCTGCTGATGGTCTTTCCGGAATCTCCTCCGTTGGCATAACAATAGGCACAACGGAGATTACACTTGGTGGTAACGAAGATGGCCAAATGATTCGTGGAAGCCGAACCTCTGGGAACCGTCCTTCTGTCCTCCTTGTCGGCGATTTCCGGTTCAATCAAAATGCCAAGCTTGCACAATCGCTGTGCGACATCCGCCAAGCCGTTGCGATCCCGCTCGGATAGTTTTTCCAGAAAGCCAGTGTCGTCCGGCTTTGCGATAAAAGCCAGCATGGTGTCGTTCATCGAAGCACAGGTGCGAGTGGCGGGGTCGAACAGGTAAACGCCGCCGTTATGCTTAAACACTGACACCTGCGGATTCAATACGAGCCGATTTTCAAGGCCCATCGAAATTACCTCTTACTTTGTGGCCGACTCAAGACCCAGCAACCCGACCACACCACCGAACACGATTTCAAATGAATGAAGGAACATCTTACTCCAAGCATCCAAAGAAGGAACGGTTGCAGACCAAATCCCGATGCCAGCGAGTAGCGCCAGCAGCACGACCGCAACCCCCAACCGGACCCACGAAAATTCTGCCGGTGGCGTTTGTTGTTGCACCTGTGTTGCCATTTCGGATGCCTTTTGATCGATGTCCTTTACCGTATTCGGATCGGTTTTGAGAGCCGTTTTCAGAACGGAATTTAACGCTAAGTTATTAGCTGCGGTCTTGAAAAAAATTCCCATGGCTTACCTCCTTTTTAATTTATACTGTTCACATTATTAGGTCATGACAAATAGTTCTTCGCCCTGCGCCAGTCAAATATTCGCAGGACATTCTCCGAACCGTATCATGTTTTCGAGAGAACTCCTTATTGCTAAGATCGCAGTCAAGATATCGCAAGACGAAAGTTCCACAGCTCTAAGTCTTTAAACCGACCCTCGCTTCGTTCAAGAGATTTCTTCTGCGCAAAAAGATTTCGAAACCCTCAATTTGCTATCCGCGCTTTGTTCTTCATTCCCAATAAAACAAAAACCCTCATCGTCGCACTCGCGAATCCGAGGGTTTCACCCTATTCCAATCCTCTCCCACCCGCCCCCGGGTAAGCCATCTAAAAGAATGTAGTAGGTGTTGAAAATAGAATCAAAAAAAGAAGGGGCTGACTGTGGCATCATGTACGATGCCAAGTGCCTTGGATCACCCACTTTGTGCCTTTCGCTTTGGTAGATTATCATACTCCTTTTGGATCTCTTGCCGACGTACGGCAAAGTCGCGACGGTAGGGGAGGGACAAACCTCGCGCGAGAAAAAATTCTGCCTCTTCCCACTTTTGGAAATGGATTTTTACGCGAGCCAATCCAAGCCAGATCCGAATGTATTGCTCGTAGGAATCTATTATGCGGCCCAGCTTCAAGAATTGCTGCTCCGCTTCGTAGTAGTCCTCCTCATCCAACGCAGCTTCCCCTAGGCCAAGATTCGCAGAATTGATGATATTTGCATCTTCAGTTTTTTGGGCGCACCCATAATGTCGTTTCGCCTCTTCTCTTTTTCCTAAAAGGAGATCGCAATCACCCAATCCGACCTCTGCGGCGGCGACGAACCGATCGATTTGTGAAGATTTGGACGCAATCGATCGGGCCATCTCGTATGCCTCCCGCGCATCTTCAGCATGTCCGAAGAGATACTTCGTAAGGCCAAGATTGAGCCAGATCACCGATTGATTATCATTATCTAATTTCAATTCTTCGGCCGAAGTGATGAGATAGGCGTACGCTAGGGCTGAAGGACGGAGGAAGCCAGAGCACAATGACTCATAGCCGAATCGTACGATTTCCCTACCCTTAGTCTTTAGATCACGCTCAGCGAATGCACCAGCGACGAAGCAATTCAATGCAAGCTGCGAGATGGCTTCCACTTGCTCATTGGTCACAAGACAACCCTCGCTGTCGTTCAGGATCTGGATC
Source organism: uncultured Bacteroidota bacterium (assembly GCA_963772165.1). Lineage (GTDB taxonomy): Bacteria > Bacteroidota > Ignavibacteria > UBA10030 > UBA8401 > JAGVPT01. Next base: position 55,804 of record CAVYWA010000013.1, read on the forward strand.
GCCCGGTTGATCCTCTTGTCGCAAGGCAAATTCATCCACAAATCGCGAAGTGTTTCGTCAGCCTCGCCATTTTTCCCTTGGCCAACGAACGATAGTGCGAGCCTGTCCGAAGCATCAAAAAGATCATCCCCCTTCGCACCGGTCAGCCATTGGTGGAAATACGGCTCCGCCTCCGCGTATTGATGGTTGACTAGCAGGCAGTCGCCGGACCGACGGATGATCAATTCGAGGGTTTTCGGATCACCAGAGTCGCCGATCAATTCAAACGCCTTGTTGTAGCAGTTAATCGCGTTAGCCGGTCGCGCAAGACGGTAAAGAAGCGCATCTCCATGAGAGATCAGCGTTTTCGCCTGTTCAACAAAGTTCGAAGCGAGAGCTATCGCTCTGTTCAACATATCGGTTTCGAGCTTCGGCTCCCCAATTGATGAATATAGCGCTGCAAGAGTAAGCAAATAGGATTGTTCCGTGACATTAAGCTTGTTGACTCGTTCGTAGATGTTGCGAGCCGATGACGAATCGAACAGAACGTTCCAATAATAGCTGCCAAGAGCGGCCATCCGATTAGCATCACCTTGATCGAACAGCCAGTCAGCGAGATGAGCGTGGTCTAGCTTAGCCTCAGATAAGTCGTCGTAGGCTTCATCGAGGTACGATGTGTGCTGAACCAAGACGCGTTTGGCCGAGCCGTGTTGATTCTGGACGAGTATCATTCCTTGCTCGATGAACCGGTTCAAGAGTGCTGATCGATCCTGGGGTTCAAAGCCCAGAACATTTTTGAGGATTCCCCAGAATAGTTTCTCCTCGCAGTCCAGCACGCCGCAGTCTGCTGCAAGCCGTAGCGCCTGAATCACTTTCTTATCTTTCTCAGACAAGCTGTGAATCTTTCCGAGCACTGGATTGCTGCCGAGCACTATGTAGCCCGGCAGGGACACGTCGGTTAGCAACGGCCCTCCGGTGCTTTTCCACACCTCGGCGTAAATCTCATTTGAAACTTCCTTGGGCAATGACGTGAGGTAAACGGATTCAAATAAGTAGGGGCGCGTTCCTTGTTGGAGCTGTCGAACTCGCAATTCCTTGGGACCGGAGTCGCATGTGCTGACAACGTAAATAGATGATGTCTGATCAGCAAGTCGATTGATAAGTGTGTCGATGAGGTTCATATCCAGCGCGTGGATATTGTCAAAGAAGAGTACAACGTCAGGCTTGTGGAAAAACACTAACATGCAGGGGATGACCAACGCGTCGATGGTTTCGATCTTGAACCGTTTTTGATCTATCCTTACTAGAAAGGCCCTGGGCAGGGAATCGAAGATGGCCTCGAGAGCCGCCCGTGTCTTTCCAGAAAGCGGTTTACCTATGATGAGAACGCCGCCCTTCTCCTTCAGCTTCTTGCGAATGGCATCGTCGTCAGAACGTACGCGGTAGTAGTTCAAGTACTTTTTCACACCTAGTGCTTCGAACTTCTTTTTGCCATCATGTTTAAGCCGCCGAACGGGTCGATAGAATCCAACGAGACCACTAAGCTCTCCCATAACATAATAGTAGTAGACAACTGTCGCGGCGATCAGGAACCCGGCCGCAACCAAATAAACGAGATGAGGGATGGGCGGGCTGCTGTAGAATTTGTAGAGCAGGCTAACAAGGTCAATAGCAGAAGCAACGCCCACAACTTTTATGATGCTGCGCACATAAGGTGTCATTAGTGGTTGTGGGCTTTCATGATAGAGGATGAGATCATAGGGTCAATTCCACGTCCCTACCGTAGCTCAGCATAGTACACACACTACATTTGCGTCAATTTCTCCGACCCAACAACAGAAAACCCCCGTCATCAAATATCGAATCAGGGGGTCGAAACCGTCGTTCCCCCGAACTCGGCCGTACATTCGCACAAATCTACGGGAAACCGAAAGAAGAGTCAAGATAAAAATGCACAATAGTGGAGGCTTCACTAGTGCAATCGAAGAAATCTGCTGCCCGTTACACTCCGAAACACAAACAAAGCCAGAGTGAATTATTATTGAAGAAACTCTCTGTGCGGAATTCAAGTGAGCATTTTGTGGAGGGCGCCTTCTGTGCTGTAGAAAGCTGATCACATCGCCGCCCCCTACAAGATGCCAACTGCATTGAGCTATCTACACCGGTTGATATAGTAAGAAACCCCAACATAACACGGGGAATCCTATATTCGAAATAAATCGTTCACTGAAAGCTTACATGTAGTATCACATGGAAATCTCATCTGTCGAGAATTTTTAGACCACTAATCTTTAAAGGTCGCTGGAGCAATAAAAAGCCCCTGTGTTTACAGGGGGTTTTGCATTTTGTGTACACTCAAATTCCCGGAATGTAACTAAGAATTGACAGAATTTTTGAACTGCTTACCAAAAATCGGATCCTCACACCGCTACTTCAACAGCACCAATTTTTTTGTCTGCACAAAATTCCCCGCTTGCAGTCGATAGAAGTACACCCCGCTGGCAAAAGGCGATGCATTCCATTGCCGAGTGTAATTTCCTGCCTGCATTTCTTCTGAAATTACTGTTACTACTTCTCTGCCTAAGATATCAAAAAGCTTGAGCGACACCATTGTTGCTACCGGGAGATCAAACGAGATGGATGTCATTAGGTTAAATGGGTTCGGATAATTCTGGTAAAGAGCAAATTGAATCGGAATAGTAGTGAAACTCCAAGTCGATGAGTAACGGCTGGTGACACTACCATTTGACGCGTTGACGCGCCAATAATAAGTCATGTTATTGGAAAGTCCGCTTAGAGCATACGAGGTATCTTTAATGCCACCCCTTTCAAAAATAAAATTTGAGAAGGAGGGGCTTGATGAGACTTGTAACTCATAAGTGGCCGCTCCGGGTAACCGGTTCCAAATAAGCATCGGGCTCGTGAAAATCCCTGTTTCACCATTTGCGACTCCAACCTCCTTCGGCGCTGAATTCATGAAAAGTGAATAAAGGCTTAGATATGCATCAGCGCGTCCATTACCATAGGCATAAGTGAAATTCTCACCGTTCATTGCCGGAAGTTTTACTGCTGTGCTCGTCAATAAATTTTCCACTTGCTGCCAGTTTAAAGAATTGTCTATCGATAAAAGAAGTGCCGCTAATCCAGCGATATGCGGCGCGGCTGCAGATGTCCCATAAAAGAGAGGATCACCTCCCTGCCAAATACCGGAACAACCGATATATGTCTTAACTCCATCGATTCCACAGATTGTAGGTGTTTGACGATCAACATATTCTATCACTTCACCAGTGGAGTCGTATCTATAGATTCTAGATGGTCCCTGATTGCTGAATGGTTCCAGCATTTGGGGATTATTAGCGCCTAAAGCGCCTACACTTATGCAGGAGATCGCGGCCGCGTGCCCACTTAACCCGCCGATTTCCGTTCGGTGACTAAAATTAAATTGTGAATTTACGACCTCAAGTTTCATCTCGCGTGGCGATGGTACGTGATGCATTTTGATTCTGAAGTATACCAATTCATTTTCTGATGATGGATTTGCGTACCTTATAATCTCAAGTGGAGTTTTACCTTCTCCATCTTGATAATTCACGCTGCATGTCAATAAATCAGTCGTATCAGGACTGCCGAACAAATAGAGGTCATAATCATCATAAGATAAGTCCCACTTATCCGCCCACTGCAGAATCGCAACAATAGAATCCTTTGCTGGCACATACACCGAGTTTGTCTCATCTGTCCCATTAAAAGCAACCCAACCATCTCCGTACAATGAAATTCCCTGACCATCCCACGTTGCACGACCTTCATTTTGAGCAGCAGAGACATATGTGACACCTTTTGCAGATACGCTATCAATCTCTTGCGCGATTGTACCGTCCTCAAACATAGGATCATCGTGTTGGATGATATCATCCACAATAATATTACATCCTGTCTGTACGAGACGTTTGATGTTTTGGTTAAAATCGTCGTCAGACTTTGCCATATCAGCGAATGCCAATGATGCACCGGGAGCTATATCGTGCACAATTTCTAACATTGCCGTGCCTTCATCACCGCCAAATCTATTGTCAACTATCGAAACGGACATTGGCAAATCCCCAGACTCTTTTGAACTATCGATATGATCAACCCCGTTTGATATTACTCCAACTTTTACACCTGTTCCATCTATGCCAAAAGTTACACGAGAGATATCAGCCCTAAGTATCGAATCCCCTGCAGTTGTATATTTCCCAATGCCCACTCCCGGCATTGGTATAGCGTGGATTCCTTTCACATCATTGATGCTCGCCGCAACTTCGATTTTATCAAAGGGAATAGTACAAACTAATTTATTATCTTTCTTATTGATGTATTCTATCGTGATGCCCAGGGCATTAAGTTGTGCAAGATTCTCATCGGAAATCATGTGAAGGTAAACGTTGACGCGAATGTCACCCCGATCGTTTATTTGTCTAAGCTGGTCAGATAAATAACTGCCATAATGCTGGGGGATTGAGCCCCTTTTGGCCGATTCACCAATTCGTAACTTCCTTGCTGCGTCAAGAATAGTCATATCCACTTTTGATACGTATGGCGGCAGGCTATGCTTTGCGCTCTCAACCGACTGGACTGACTCATGGCGGCCTATTATCTCAATCAATGAATCGGTGTCCTGGGCGTTTGTTTCCAAAAACAGTAACAATAATCCCAATATTAAGGGCAGTGACTGAAGGGAAAACATCTTCCGTCTAAAATAAATCAAAATCTTTGTTAAATATGATTGAATATATTTCTTCCCTACGCATATTGACGAAGATCTCATAAATCAAATGTCTGAGGAGTCTTTGAATTGTCTAAGGAAGTTGATGGTACTATTTGCTTGGAATTTTATTTTTTCCCCGGGATAAAAGGTTTGAAAATCGACAATTTACCAAGTCTAATGAACTGGGCTAAATGATGCTGTGTTTCGAATTTGCATATAAGCCCTTTCAATTTCGATTTGGAAAGTTGGTGGATCAAGGTGTAACCGATCTAACTTTTTTAATTCAAAACAAACCACGCGTTGAAAATACGTAGCCGATTGTGATACTGGCATTACTTAGGTCTAGCGAAACAGGTAAATATCGTGCTTCATTTGATGGAGTGTAGCTCACGGACGAAAATCGAATGTATTGGCCACTCAATCCAACGAACACTCCATCTTTAAGTAATAATATTACGTGTCCTTCCGGTGCCACAATTGTATTGCTCGAAAATGTTATGCTTTGATAATTTCCAGTTGAATCTATGCCCGAGCCAGAATTATTTGAGAGCGAGAAAAAACCAGCACTCGCGCCAATATAAATCGATTGCACAAATTTATTGGTGGCCTGGTGTGCATACAGATCGGCAAAAACCCCGATATAGACACCTCCTATTGTGACTGTTGAAGTGATATTCGTCTTATTATAGAAATAAGATTGAGAATACTCATACCCGGCTATGATGTTTATAATGTGCTCACCTTCGGGAGGATTTTGGGTTTTTGTTGTTTCCCACTTATGAGAGACCACTATTTTTTCTCGAGGCACTTTATTTGGAAGACTGTCAGTGATCACGCTGTCCGTTGTTTCAACGAGAGTTGAATTTAGAATTGAATCGGGGGGGTTCTGCGCGTAAAAGGGCCCAAACAAGGTAGCAATGCCCCCGCGCAACGTGAGATGATCTTTTTGTGGCGGAACAATAACAGAACCCCAAAAACTACCTGCATACAATTTTTTGAACGGGAAAGAAAGAAACGTCCACGGAGAAACGGCTGACTGCGCTAGAAGCAAATCTGTCGTTAATATGAATAAGACCATAAACACAGCAGTTCGGCGCATGTTTTGATCCCTCCTTTTTTATAAACATTATGGCGGTTAAGATGTTAATTGGGTTGTTTTCAAATACGTCCTATTCAAATTCCTAATCTTTCGACTAATTCTTTAAAAGTGTGTATACCATATAGATATTAATCGAAACATTGTTTAGTTAACAAGTTAAACTCAATTGATGCTTTACCTTTAATGGGAAATTACTAATAGAATGATTTCCCCAGCCGCTGTTCTATATATTTAAGTCAGCTTATCACTGATCTGCGAAGTTTTTAACTAACGCTATAAGACGAGCAAATAGAAGTAATTCTATGTTTGGCAATAAATAAATTGCCCATCACTGGCAGATCGAATAACAGATGCAACACAAGGATCTAGTGCTATCTACTTTTTGGGATTGAAGGAATA
>CAVYWA010000014.1:0-351315 GCA_963772165.1 uncultured Bacteroidota bacterium
CCGAGCTAACCTGCGGCAACGTACAGCATTTTGTTGTTGCCCGGCGCGCGGAAGTTGATAGATGAACTCATTTAGTTAGTAGCTCCTCGCGCGTCGAATTCGTCGACGGCTGGTTCCGTCAGCTTGAGCGAGTGGTTAGGGCGCACGCGGTTAGTTTATCCTATTCGAGAAAAAGTGTTTGTTCGTGTTATAGCCGTACCATCAACGGCTGTTGTTTGCAGTTGAATAATGAGTTCATTGCCCACCACACGCGCATCTCTTACAAATGTGCTGCCGATGTTGTTTGGAGAAATTGATCCTTCAAGATATGTCGTTAGCGTGCCTGCGGTTTGATCTATGCTGTAAGTACCGAAGTAAGCGTCGTATTGGTTAACGCCTGCAGTATTATTTTTAGCTTGGGCTCGCTGTGTCTGATTCTCTTGATGAGATCGATCACGTTTCATGAATTGTGCTGCAAAATGACCAGCTGCAAAATAAATTATACCCAGCGGATTTGGGCCAAGAAACGGGTCAAGATGTATTTCTCCAGCGTCGTCTACATCTTCTCGTGATTTGAGTTTCCAAACTCCGAGAATAGCAGTTGCAAGATTGGCGGTTGGTGGTGGAAGTGAAACTTTCTTCATACGAACTCCTTATTACGTGCGCCCTAACGGACCGGAGCTAAGCTGCGGCAACGAAGTGCCGCAGCGACGGAATCCAGTCCGCGCGAGCTAAGTCATGTCCAATAGTAACTGGTTGATTCGCGCGCATTGAATCATCGACGGCTGGTTCCGTCAGCTTGAGCGACTGGTTAGGCGGCGATACTTGTATGTTGATAAGAATACCTCTTCAAACTACAACTGCTTTACATTAGAAACAATTTCTAAAAATAACGATACTACAAGTTTCGGTATTTGATACACCATTAAATTTAAAAGGGAAACGTTGGTAGACCAAAAGGACTGGTTGTAGGTCACTTCTTTTTACCCCAAATATTTTTTTTCTTTTGTTTATAACCACTATGTATCGCCGCCTAACGGACCGGAGCTAAGCTGCGGCGGCGAACAGCCGCCGCCAAGCAGTTCGTTGCGCGGACGTTCCAGTCAGATGCTCGCTAAGTCAGTCCAACACCGCGCGGCGAAATCGTCGACGGCTGGTTCCGTCAGCTTGAGCGACTGGTTAGGTGCAATTCCGCGTCTTGCTTTTCTGATCGATAAAAAAAACAGTAAGACCAACCGAGCATAATCGGAAGAAACCAAAGTCCATACGTATGAAAATAGAATGCACTTTTCGGTTCTTCTTTGGGCGATAGCCTGGTATTGCATCTGAAGATGGTGGTGGACCCAAATCTGAATAGGTGAATATTCTAATCTCGTATGGGTTCTCCGATATAAAGAGCTTTTTAATGGAAGAAACAATGGTTGAAAGTTTGGAAATGATAAACCGATATTCTTCACCCAGAGTAACTGGTTCATATCCAAAATCTAAATGAAACTTAGGTAAATAAAAAGCGACTACTCTATTCTTACTAAAACTGTATCTGATATTATTTGCTCGGAGAACATTAAAAACTTGGATAAAAAAGATTATAGGGTACATTTTTCAGGTAAAGGAAGTTTTATCAGACAGCTAGAAGGTTTTTTGAATTGCTTGCAGTAGCTTTTGAAGCTATCAAGCTTTGATGTTTCATCTCTTCCTTGGAAAACATAAGTTGTTTCCGGCATGGCCACAGGATCAATAGAGGTATTCGTTGGAAGCAAATCGACCTCTATTGAGCTATAGTATATTGCATTTTTCCTAATTTCGATAGTGGTTACATAGAAAAGTATGGTGAGTGATACTAAACTAATCAAACCACCTACGTAATGTATTTTGTGATGTTTTCGATGCATGTGAATTGCCACCTAACGGACCGGAGCTAAGCTGCGGCAACGAAGTGCCGCAGCGACGGTGCCTGTCCGCGCGAGACAAGTCCCGTCAGATTGTAACTGGTTGATTCCGCGAGCAAAATCGTCGACGGCTGGTTCCGTCAGCTTGAGCGACTGGTTAGGCGTTATCACTTCGTTTGTTCCTCTTTGTTTTTACGAACTGATTTAATTAAACGCCATGAAAAGAATCCGAATAATATGGCTAACACGGGAAAAGCTACGGCGCCGATGTATGTTCCATGTCCTCCTGTAAGTATAGCAGTCAATCCTTGGGTAACATACAAAAGGCGTATAGTATAGAAAAAAAGAATCCACTCAACTAGTCCACAAAGTGTTGCAAAGAGATAATTGATGATAGATCGGATCTTCTTGGGAGTTGACATTGGCATTTCCTCTTAAATTTAGTGCGAAGCAGAAAACCACTGCCTAAGGGAGTGCTTATATCCAGTTGGCTTTGCCAAAAAAAAAGGCTGTAGATTTGCACCATGAGCAAATATAAGAAACTTTCTCATGCGATCTATAACTGCACGTATTATGTAGTTTAGATGCCAAATGTGAAGCCACCGGCTGTGTCGGTGGTAGTTCGCTGATAACGCCTAACGGACCGGAGCTAAGCTGCGCGGCAAACAGCCAGTTCCATGTAGTTCGTTGCGCGGACGTGCCAGTCAGATGTGGCTAAGGCAGTCCAACGCCGCGCGGCGAAATCGTCGACGGCTATTTCCGTCAGCTTGAGCGACTGGTTAGAACGCACGCGGTAGAAGATTCAATTGACAAATTAAAATTACTATTGAAATGCTGCCTGCAATTCTCTCTGAAGAGCCCCGAAGGTTGCGTTTATATATCCTTTCGGAAAAGGAATGTAGACTAGGCCGTGAATATTACTGGGTATGTTTGTGCCCTCTTCATATAATAGACATACTCGTTCAAGGCCATATTTGCCTTGAAAGAAACCAATTTCGTGCATAACATTCTCCCTTGCCCGGGGCGCACCGGCGCCAATATCGTCATCGCCAGTCATGACGATTACCGCCATTGAACATTTGTCCGACTCTTCCCCAATTTCTGCAGGACAGTACGCCCCTTGTTTGGCTCTTGCGCTAATTCGAGTGTTGGAACTTTGACATCTTTTTCGATAAAGACTTGGACTTGAAGCCAATCTTGGCTTCTACCATGACTTATAAAAATTCGGTTTGGTTTTGAGATAACGGTTTCTCCGGTGCGGCTATGAGAGCGAACTTCGAAAATATATTCCATGTCCCTTAGCAGAGTAACTATTTCGGTGCCGACTATGTAACCCCTGCCGTCAAAATCTGTCGTTCCACTTGATTGGGGGAGAGGCCTAACTTTCAAGTCTGAATACAGTTCCGGCACAGAAGATATTAATTGGTCGCGAAGTATGGCGTACCCTTCGAAGTATTCAAGGACGAATGGAGGATCAAAATAACGACCACCACCAGCGGCTAAGCCAACACGGTTTTGTGAAGCCCAGCCAGTTTAGCAAAAATGATTGGAATATTATCCATGATTTGTCCTTACTGAAAGTCGTGATAGTACTTGGCCTGTTCGTGCGTTCTAACGGACCGGAGCTAAGCTGCGGCGACGTGCAGCCAAATCAATGGTAGAATATACGCGGCAGACATCGCCATTCCCTTAAAAATTTTTTTGCGCGCGGCGAAAAGCTGACGGCTGGTTCCGTCAGCTTGAGCGACTGGTTAGGCGGCAACTAATTTTCGGGAACCAGTGTCACTCTATCCGCTTGAGTAATGATAGCGGGAAATGTTTCCAATGAGTCCACCCACACTTTTTCCTGGCCCACCGGAACCACAATAAATCCTCCGTACGTGCTGTCGGCTCGTTGGATAAAGTTTGTGAGACGTAGTCCAATGTTCCTATGAAGTTCTCTGCCTCCGGTCGTGTAGTTGATGGTGTGAACCATGCGACAATTATACCTTGCTGAAAGGATGGTTGCCCAAGTGCTATGCTTGGACCGGTGAATTTGGAACGGAGAGCCCATATCGCTACAGGATGATATGATAATAGTCAAAAGACCGAAAATCGTTGATAAGACGATGAGTTTCATTGTTCACCTCATTAATTCAGGGAACGTCGATTTATATGCAAAGCTAAAATTATCTACTGTTACTTTCAATATAACGACTACAATTGGACGTTGCCGCCTAACGGACCGGAGCTAAGCTGCGGCGGCGTGCAGCCAGTTTCCTGTAGAATATACGCGCGGCAGACATCGCCATTTCCTTAAAAAAATTTTTTCGCGCGGCGAAAAGCTGACGACTGGTTCCGTCAGCTTGAGCGACTGGTTAGAGCGCAACAGAGGCGCCACTCATTTTCAGACATTGTCCGTCGAGTATAGCTGTGAGAGACTGAAGTCTTGGTATTGCCCGAGCCTATTCAGTTCAATTGATCTTTGTCGCGACAAAAGTATCTGCTGTTACAGTCATATCATATGTGGGGAAGGTTCCATCATTGAGCGCAGTTTTACCTACTCCATGAAAAACGACTGTGGTAGCAGTGCCAGCTGTTTTAATAGTATACGTTCCATTCACATTGTTCGTGAATGCTGTCGATGCAAGCTGTCCCAATCCTGTGGCATCCGCTGTCAAGCCAACAAATGAATTTCCGCCGCCCGTGAGGACGACAGGTGCAAAATAATACCTTTGTGCTTTTTGTGCTAACGTTGTTAAGTCCGCGAGAACAGCGCTACGGTTTTGGTCAATAGCGGCATCTCGTATTCTTGAGGAGTCAAAAGCTTGAGGTACGGCCGCTTGGGATGGCCCGTTCGGGCCTTGTTTAAGTTTGTTGTTTTCATCGATTACGCTATCTCTTTGTGTCACGAGTGCCCGAATCTCTTCATCCTTGCTGCTTATTAATTTCGCCATTTCCTGTCGTTGGCTCGCAAGCTCCGAACGGAGCTGAATAGACTGTTCGAGAGTGAGAAGTTGATTCTTTTCAATCTTGTTCTTGATGGTATTTTGCCAGACCCTGAATCGAAGCCAGATATTTAAAATTCCAGTAGTCGCAAACGGGTAAATCGTAGTGAGAAATAGAGCAGAAAAGATAGGGTACACAAGGTTGAAATATACACTGAGATATTTCAGTTCAACGTAATTCAATTTTTCTGAAAAGGGAAGTGGAGCATTGTCGAAAAGAAGTAAATAGGGTATTTTCCAGTTCCATACAAACCAGGAGAAAATGAGTGCCCCAGACAGAGGGCTTGTTACCCTTTCATAAAGAATAAGCTGTATTGATTTACGGAATTCTTGCAACATTGATATTCTCCTGTAGTAAGAATGTTTTGCGCTCTAACGAACCGGAGCTAAGCTGCGGCAACGTGCAGCCAAATCAACGGTAGACTATACGCGCGGCAGACGTCGCCTTTCCCTAAAAAATTTTTTGGCGCGCGGCAAAAAGCTGACGGCTGGTTCCGTCAGCTTGAGCGACTGGTTAGGTGGCAGCCCGGTGAAATTCAGACTTCCCTCGATCCCTTGATGCCAAGGGTTAAAAAAATAAAGCGCGTGAATGTACGATGCTGGACTTTAACCGACAAGCCTGCCTCATCGAAGAATTGACTCGTCGCTGCTGGGCTCTTTACCTTGGAATGTCGAACGAGCTTCGCGAGCCACACCGGCATGGATATGTCAGCTAAGCAAAAGCAGCCTCCCGAGCGAAGAACGCGCCTTATCTCTCGGAGCGCTGCAAGTTGGTCGCTCCAATGATGAAATGAGATGCTGCTTAGCACGACATCGACGGAGGAATCAGCTAGCGGCAACGACTCCGCCGCGCCCAAATAAATCGTGGCAGATGGTAGTTGGCCGCGAGCGATTTTGACCATGCCCTCCGCGGGATCAATGCCAAACAGTTGGGCCGATGGGTAGAGCTCACGCGCTTTGCGCAACAACTGCCCAGTGCCACATCCAACATCAAGGATAGTGTTTGGTGCGGCAATTTTGTTGGTGGCAACGTTGAGCATTTCTGTGTGCACTCGATTGGCGTATCGTTGAATCCAAGAGTCGTCATAAGTGCGAGACCAGCGGTTAAAATGTTCAATATCTTTGATGCTATCGTTAGTAGTCATAAGTTGAAAACCCTCAATATGCTAGGATTAGATTCTTGATAGTCATTTGCTGCCACCTAACGGACCGGAGCTAAGCTGCGGCGGCGTGCAGCCAGTTTCCTGTAGAATATACGCGCGGCAGACATCGCCATTTCCTTAAAAAAATTTTTTCGCGCGGCGAAAAGCTGACGACTGGTTCCGTCAGCTTGAGCGACTGGTTAGAGCGCAACAGAGGCGCCACTCATTTTCAGACATTGTCCGTCGAGTATAGCTGTGAGAGACTGAAGTCTTGGTATTGCCCGAGCCTATTCAGTTCAATTGATCTTTGTCGCGACAAAAGTATCTGCTGTTACAGTCATATCATATGTGGGGAAGGTTCCATCATTGAGCGCAGTTTTACCTACTCCATGAAAAACGACTGTGGTAGCAGTGCCAGCTGTTTTAATAGTATACGTTCCATTCACATTGTTCGTGAATGCTGTCGATGCAAGCTGTCCCAATCCTGTGGCATCCGCTGTCAAGCCAACAAATGAATTTCCGCCGCCCGTGAGGACGACAGGTGCAAAATAATACCTTTGTGCTTTTTGTGCTAACGTTGTTAAGTCCGCGAGAACAGCGCTACGGTTTTGGTCAATAGCGGCATCTCGTATTCTTGAGGAGTCAAAAGCTTGAGGTACGGCCGCTTGGGATGGCCCGTTCGGGCCTTGTTTAAGTTTGTTGTTTTCATCGATTACGCTATCTCTTTGTGTCACGAGTGCCCGAATCTCTTCATCCTTGCTGCTTATTAATTTCGCCATTTCCTGTCGTTGGCTCGCAAGCTCCGAACGGAGCTGAATAGACTGTTCGAGAGTGAGAAGTTGATTCTTTTCAATCTTGTTCTTGATGGTATTTTGCCAGACCCTGAATCGAAGCCAGATATTTAAAATTCCAGTAGTCGCAAACGGGTAAATCGTAGTGAGAAATAGAGCAGAAAAGATAGGGTACACAAGGTTGAAATATACACTGAGATATTTCAGTTCAACGTAATTCAATTTTTCTGAAAAGGGAAGTGGAGCATTGTCGAAAAGAAGTAAATAGGGTATTTTCCAGTTCCATACAAACCAGGAGAAAATGAGTGCCCCAGACAGAGGGCTTGTTACCCTTTCATAAAGAATAAGCTGTATTGATTTACGGAATTCTTGCAACATTGATATTCTCCTGTAGTAAGAATGTTTTGCGCTCTAACGGACCGGAGCTAAGCTGACGGCGGCGAGCCGCGTCGGCTCGGTAGCCAATCCGCGCGTGGCAATCCACGTCCGATAGTAACAGGTTGTTTCGCGCGTGCAAAATCGTCGACGGCTGGTTCCGTCAGCTTGAGCGACTGGTTAGGCGGCGCAACATTAGTTGTTGATATGTTAAGGAATTATGTTATTGTTTTTATATCGTGTAATGTTAGAGGAGGTATCCATCATGCATATAAGTGTTTTCTTAAAAGGTCAAATGGTTATCGTTTCTGGATAACACGAAACCCAGTGAAGTTTCCGCGGGATTGCAGCTTTAGATCGTAGCGATCGGATAATCGGCAATCCTCCTCGCGCAAACCCCAGAAGCCGCCACGAACTGCGCCTGATGTTCCGCACCATTCAAATACATTGCCACTCATGTCAAAAATACCAAGTTCATTCTCCTTTTTTGATGCTACCTCATGTGTTCTAAGTCCCGAATTTTCACGACACCATGCAACATCCGTAGCACGTTTGCTACCGCTATAAAGATAGCCCCGGCTCTTCTTCCCTCCACGTGCGGCATATTCCCATTCGTTCTCTTCCGGCAATCGCACAGTTGTGCCCGTCTCCTTGCTCAACCATTCGCAAAAAGCGACAGCATCGGGTACATTTACATTTATGACTGGTTGCTTCCCTCGACCAAAATCACTTTGTGGCTTTGTATGTTCGGTTGCTTCACAAAACTTGTCATACTGTTCAAAAGTTATTTCTGTCGCAGAGATATAATAATCTCCTCCTGGTCCACCTTCCACTAATACCCATGTAATACTGAAATCAACAATTAGAACGATTTCCCAGCCCGTCGGCGTAAGCCCTTCGATTTCTGGATTCCAGGAAATGGTTCGTCGTTGGCCGGGCGCTACTGCAATAATATCTCCTGCGACTGAAACCGGATTGATAGTGTCACCATTTTTATTAGCAGCAATTACTTTGATACTGCATCGGTCCTCATCGTTCCCCTGCAAATCGTAGGTTACCACAATGCGCCCGTTTTCTAGAATTTGTTTCACATTTCTTAATTGATTGTCGGTGCGCAAATCGCGTGAAGAAGACGAAAAAGAAGGTGAAGTATCACCGTTTGTTAAGGATCCGGATTTAATTTTGCTGATTTCTTGCAGTTGAGGGTGAGCACGTTCAGGAATTCTATCGATCGGTTCGCCCATGTATCCAATTGTCACCAATATCTGTTCAACTTTCTCCATTTGGTCTGGTGTGTACTTACCAAACACAGGCATCCCTCCCGATTTTACTACTTGTATGCTCAATTGAAAATAGTTATGTAATACAAAAGCAAGATCCCTGACCTGCTTGATTGTTGCAGTAGGCTGTTTGATGAGTGATCGTGCTTGATCCATTGCCCGGTCGGCGTCACGAACGATTCGTTTATATGGATTAAACAAAGAGGAGAGAAACCCCATTACTGGCACCCTTCCTGAACTTATTGCTTGATGGGTCGTTGAGCCGGTTAACGGACAGAAGCTAAGCTGCGGCGCAGGAGCCTGTTAATTAATTTGTGTAGCCTGAATTCCATAGTACTATTCATCGAAACGATCATTAAAATCGATTGATAAAATCCTTAAATGCTAATTTCATACCGTTCAGAATATGAAAAGAACAAAAACCGAGCAGTATTAGGTCTATAAGAACCAGAATGAGTTGAAAGCAAATATACTGACTCGCTAGGTCAATCAACAAAATGGCCATTATAGAATAAAGTGCTGTAGTGATTGCGAAAATAAACGCTCGCTTACTAGCGATCAACATTTTATTTATGTCGTCTTCAGTTGTCAAAAAACAGCTAAGTAGCCATTGAAACCCGTTCGGTCTGTCCTTTAGTGTGTGGCCAGCATCTTTTTCTTTTTCAGCCATACATTGTATGACGCTTTTGATACCTCCTATATCCTTCCTGTGGTTAGAATTTATTAACCTGTCTTTATACTTTTTTGGTATTCCTTGGTAGCCCGCTCTATGCTCTTCTAGACCTTTCAAGACCGCTTCTCCATCGCCAACTAGAAAGTCTCTAAGGGCAGAAATTCTAAAATGAACTACTACAGCAATTAGTGCGGCAATAGCAGCGAGTGTTTGCGCAACAGTTGTGAAAAAATAGTAAAGTGTGTTTGGGCTAAACATTGTTATTTGAAAATTAAATTATGTCACTGCAAATCGCGCCGCCTAACGGACCGGAGCTAAGCTGCGGCGACGTGCAGCCAGTTCCATGTAGACTATACGCGCGGCAGGCTTCGCCTTTTCCTTAAAAAATTTTTTCTTTGCGCGCGGCGAAATCGTCGACGGCTACTTCCGTCAGCTTGAGCGACTGGTTAGGCGGCGCATTCTTTGACGAGCAACAATATTGCCGCAGCTGTGGCGTTAATAGCAAACTCTGCTTGAGCAGAACTCACTGCCCGCGGAGTCACGCCAGACCCGTGAGCTGTGCTGAGACGGTTGCGCATTGTGGCTATAAGCAATATTGGCTGCTCAAAAAAATTGTCCATGGATGAGTTTTTAATCACAGTTTTAAGCAGTGGTGCAACAGTATCCGTCGCAGAATATTTCCACTTCTTCCTTTCGCAGATTATTTTGAGCGTGCTCTCAAATGCGCTTGCACACTTCGTTAGGCAATCTCCAAAATCACCCTTTCTAAAGTCTTCAAGACTTTCTATAAATTCATGATTGGCCGCGTAGAAATGCTTCTCTGTTAGAAGTGCTAAGACGGGTTTGATTGCATAGTTATGTGTGACAAGCGAGTCTTTTCTGATAACCTTTGGATAGTCGGTCAATCTCATAAACTGTCGTTCTTGGCCCCAAGCGATCTCTGTTCCCGATTCCCAAACAAAATCTGTAATGGCAAACGGGAGATTATCAATAAGGAGGAATTGATTAAATTCGTCGATTAGGGTTTTAGAGTCGGGCAGCCGTTGGGTTTGTTCCACTTGGAAAATAATCTCGATGAAGTCTAAGAAATGCGTGTCGGAGCATGTTCCAAGAAAAGTGAGCACATCATTCACGGCATTGGAATTGAGGTTATTAGACAAACTAGGACGACCGTGCAAAAAGGAAAGCTGTGAATGAATTTGAATCCAGAAATCTTCCAGATTGCCAAAATAACTGAACACATCGCGGCATCTCATCATAATACGATTGCGAAAGCTATCAGTGAGTTCCGCTGAAGGTTGTTGTGTCTCTCGTCGAGAGAAGACGCCAAATAGAGTTTGAAAATTCATGTCTGTATTGAGTCATTATTAAAAGACACTGTTGGAGTAGCGCCGCCTAACGGACCGGAGCTAAGCTGCGGCGGCGAAGCGCCGCAGGAACGGAATCCATTCCGCGCGTGGTATGTCCAGTCCGAAAGTAGCTGGTTGTTTCGCGCGTGTTAAATCATCGACGGCTGGTTCCGTCAGGTTGAGCGAGTGGTTATGCCACTGCAAATTTAGCATGTTAGCGCGGTTGTTGATTTAGATTCTTTTTTAAATTGAAGCTGTTTCCCGACAAACTCGCTGGCGGCGGGAACTGACTTTTCGATGTCGAGACAGAAAACGACGCCATGAGAGTTGAGACAGCTAATCTTTCATTCATTTTTCTTTGCTGCAATCTTCACCCGCCGCCAGCGAGGCATAACGGTACGCGGATAAGCTGCGGCGACGTACAGCCAATTCCATGTAGACTATACGCGCGGCAGGCATCGCCATTTCCATCGAAACTGCTTTTTCGTGCGGCGAAAAGCTGACGGCTGTTTCCGTCAGCTTGAGCCGCTGGTTATGCCACTGCATGTTTAGTACGTAAGCGCGATTGTTGATTTGATGCATTCTTTTGCTTTGTAACTATTTCCCGATGAACTCGCTGGCGGCGGGAAACGACTTACTACAATCGATGAACCAACGGCGCCATGAGGGTTGACACAATTAATCTTTCAATTACTTTTTTTTGAAATGCACACCCGCCGCCAGCGAGGCATAACGGACCGGAGCTAAGCTGCGGCGGCGAAGCGCCGCAGCGACGGAATCCAGTCCGCGCGTGGCAGGTCACGTCCGATAGTAGCTGGTTGTTTCGCGCGTGTTAAATCACCAACGGCTACTTCCGTCAGCTTGAGCGACTGGTTAGGTGGCAGAGAGAGTTGGTTAATCTGCACAATACCTCGCACTAAGAATGTTTTATTTTTGATACTATTTGTAGACTTAGCTCCCAAACAAGATTACATGGGAAGCTTTCGAACCTGTATGCAAGAAGATACCAACACGCATTCTACTAAATAAACTCAACTATTTGTAGACTCAAGCTTGTGGAAGCTCAATTGGAAAAGTGAATCTTGAATTACTGGAACTGCTTCTTTCTTAGCCATTCCAAGTTTTTGCCACCTAACGAACCGGAGCTAAGCTGCGGCAACGAAGTG
Organism: uncultured Bacteroidota bacterium; assembly: GCA_963772165.1. Taxonomy (GTDB): domain Bacteria; phylum Bacteroidota; class Ignavibacteria; order UBA10030; family UBA8401; genus JAGVPT01. The sequence continues at coordinate 11,632 of CAVYWA010000014.1, forward strand.
CCGCAGCGACGGAATCCAGTCCGCGCGTGGCAAGTCATGTCCAATAGTAGCTGGTTGTTTCGCGCGTGCAAAATCGTCGACGGCTGGTTCCGTCAGCTTGAGCGACTGGTTAGGCGGCAACGGTGAATGTAAACTCGAATACCGCCTCGAATTAAGAATGTTTTCGTTTTTGATTTTGTTTATAAACATAGCTCCCAACTATGATTGTTAGGTAAGATTTCCGTACCAGATGATACTATTTTCTTGCAGGCATTGCAATTAAAAAATCTGACTGCTTATAGGTTCATTTTTTTACTCAATTTTTTCTTTTTTTAAACTTGGTTTTGCCGCCTAACGGACCGGAGCTAAGCTGCGGCGGTGTGTAGCCAAATCAATGGTAGAATATACGCGCGGCAGATGTTGCCTTTCCCTTAAAAATTTTTCGGCGCGCGGCGAAAAGCTGACGGCTGGTTCCGTCAGCTTGAGCGACTGGTTAGGGCGCAGCTTTGTTCAATAATCATCACGTAATCTATATGCAACCGCATCCCCTACAGGGAATCCCAGATCACTGCAACCATGATCTGTCACATATCCATCGTGACCATCAATGGAAACATGAAGCCACCAACCATGGAGATATGATGCATAAAAAAACTTGAGTCTTGAGGTTGGCTTCACGATGATATTCTTTACACCAGTAACATTTGTTGAAGAGTGGTTGGACAAAGAAACCGTATTTTCATCCTTAGGATAATCTGCTGATGGCCGGGGATACAGAGAAACGGTATTTTCTCTTTTACTATATTCTTGTCGGGACTGAGCGATATCTGTTGAGTCAATGTCGATAGGTATCTGGTCAAAATGGAATAGGTCTTTCTGTTTATTTTCGGAGAACCCCTGCGGGTAAATTTTAAAATATACTTTTGCGTCATAATAACCAGTCCACAAAGCGGCTTCAAAAGCAGGCTTGGCGTAAGACTTTAAAGAGTCGACGAAAATAGGTTTCTTCTTAGTTCGTGAGTCAAGGAAGACAAGTTTATATGAATTCTGCGGAATCGTGCTAGTAATCGGGACGAATTTATTTTTTAAGTTGAGTCCAAAAAATTGAACATCGGTGCCCTCGTTCGAGACAGCGGGAGCGTCAGTGCAAACACACATAAGCGTGTTGCCGACAGTGGGGATATGGACTTGACTGCACTCGAAAGAAGTTTCTCCGCCACCTAGTTTCACTTGTGAGCTTCTTCGGAAGAGTTCTTTTCCCGCCTTGTCAACCACTACAAGCGCAGTGTCGGAATCCCCCCAGTATTGGTATTCAGGTCCGAGCCGAACATGTGTGATTCTCACATAAACACTCATTTGATGGACTTGTCCAATTATAAAAGGGCCGGCCGTGCTAGTACTAACGGATATTTTGCCTACTTTTTCTTGAAGAAGCAACGAGAAACCGCTGATATTGACCACTAAGAATAAAAGGATCGATCTATATAGCATGCTCATAATGTTCATCAAAGATGTGGCTAACTGTTTTACCGGAACATCAGAATGTTTTGTAATAGCTGCTTTATGATCCCGAAGTGCGCTGCGCCCTAACGGACCGGAGCTAAGCTGCGGCGACGTGCAGCCAAATCAATGGTAGACTATACGCGCGGCAGACATCGCCTTTCCCTTAAAAATTTTTTTGCGCGCGGCGAAATCGTCGACGGCTGGTTCCGTCAGCTTGAGCGACTGGTTAGGCGGCGCTGATTTTTGACCGTTCCCTTATTTAGAAGAAGAACTTTTTACTGTCCGCAATTCCATGAGCAGTTTCTTACCTTTAGGTGTTAGAGACCAGAATAAAGCCATGCCGCCTTTGACCGTCTCTGAATATTGAACCTCCACTAAATTTAGAGCCATGAATTGTACTTTCGCAGTTTGAAAATCCTGGTCATTTAGTGTCGGAGAGGTTCCACCCTGTTGCGATTTATCATGCAGCGAAGCCGTCAACATTGTTTTGGCATATTGATCATTTGGATTTTGAAGGAGATAGGGAGCAAGAAGAGCGAACAAATCTGCCCAAGTTAACGTACAAGTCCATTCGACGTGACCATATTTGGTGCTCCAACAATCTCCTTTCATTGTAATCTTGTCGCTCAACTTGGCAAGATCTTGAATTATGGGTTGAGGATTACTTGCGAGGGATGTGACAGTTTTCTGCAATTCCTGATTTTTCTTCCTCAGGTCATTTAGTTCAGATAACAGTTCAGTGTTTGCGACTTGATCCGCACGAACCCAACCAACGGCCGGATAGGTTTTCATGGTTTTGCTCAAACTCAAAGCCACAAGTCCAGGTAGTTCTGCAGCGGAAGTCCACAGTTTTACAAGGCGCCCTTTGGAGACCTTTTCTCTAAAGATTGTTAAGCGCGCACGTAGTTCAGGATCAATGTCTGATTTCCCAACGGGAATATCGTCTGGCTTTTCATGAATAAAAGCAAGCACCTTTAGATCATTTTCAATAGCGTAATCGTATTCTTTTTCAGTGTAGCTTATGCCCGCTGCAGTCGTTGAACCATATCTCCCACCGATAATAAGTATGTAATAGTCGCAATCATCGATCACGCGCTTAATGAATTCCCATTGCTCTTCATCCGCTGCTGGGAATAATTCCATACCTGCTGGTATGCAGTCCATTTCCATCAACGCCTGGATTACTTTTCGTCTTTCTTCTTTTAGATCCGCGTAAGTTGAACTTACGAAAACTTGGTAGCGCTTGTCCATATGTGAGTCTCCTAGATGAGCCGCCTAACGGACCGGAGCTAAGCTGCGGCAACGAAGTGCCGCAGCGACGGAATCCAGTCCGCGCGAGCTAAGTCATGTCCGATAGTAGCTGGTTGATTCGCGCGTGTTAAATCACCAACGGCTGGTTCCGTCAGCTTGAGCGACTGGTTAGGCAGCGGTCAGATTAAATGAGAGACAGAAAATTGATTGCGACATTCGCTAGCTGCGAAATAAACGTTCTCAAGAGAAGCCACAAAGTTTTCTCTTTAGTATCCAACGTCGGAATCGTGGAAATTCTTTCAAGAGCTATTCTTCTTTCTGCTGAGCCATGGTTTGTTAAAACCACAATTTGTTTAGATTCAAGAGACTGTAATTTCTTTTCAAGTTGAGGTTCATCCCACCCCGGAAGTTTATTGAGCAGAATGGCCTGTTGAGCTTTGAGTGAAGAAGGGAGTTCAAGGTGTCGAGCCATAATGATCCTCTCAATTTATGGAAACTACATGCAAACGCTGCCTAACGGACCGGAGCTAAGCTGCGGCGGCAAACTGTTTGTTGATTGGAGAATATACGCGCGGCAGACGTCGCCTTTCCCTAAAAATTTTTTTGGCGCGCGGCGAAATCGTCGACGGCTGGTTCCGTCAGCTTGAGCGACTGGTTAGGCAGCGCCAAGCCATTGTTAGAGAATCTTGTTCGGATCGATTCGATTGCGAATCGCTTCACAGATTAAGTCTATCTTAGCGAGAATCTTGTCTCGATTCGCTAGTGCCTCATCCCAGTACTTCTTGCCATCATCGGGATCACCGAAGCTGTAGCCGACGGCTTCTTTGCGTACTATCAGGATGAGAGCCTCAAGCTCGTTCCATATGGATTGAGGATAAAATGGTTTGTTTGTCTCGGCCAATAAAACAAAATCGTTGAATGAGTCTGTAAAGTCCTTTAGTCGTTGTTTCTTTCGTTCTTCAAATTCTTCGGCTGATTGAGCTCCAATGTCAATAATGGGACGCAAAGAGAGCGTCTGATTCCGCAAACCCAGGAGCTTTTTCCAAATTTCTTGAAATGCTTGGAATTCAGTTTCGAATTGTAATTTGTGAACGTAACTGGATTTCGAAAGGTCGGACTTTACTTTTTCAATTTGCAGCGCGTAATCTGTTCGAACCCTTTCCACTTCAGCGGTTATCGCTGCGATGTCTTCTTTTTGAGCAAGATTTTTCCCCTTTTCTTTAAAATATGATGGGAAATAGATCTTGAAAAAGTAGATTATCCCGGCAAAGGCTAGGAGGCTTAAGATTGTGCTGATTGTTTCCATGTAGTACCTTCGATTGCGCTGCCTAACGGACCGGAGCTAAGCTGCGGCAACGAAGTGCCGCAGCGACGGAATCCAGTCCGCGCGAGACGAGTCATGTCCGATAGTAGCTGGTTGTTTCGCGCGTGTTAAATTATCAACGGCTGGTTCCGTCAGCTTGAGCGACTGGTTAGGCGGCAACAAATTATTTTTCACTTAGACAATTCAAGTGTTTTTGGTTTCGACGCGTTTTCCAATTTTGACTGTGATTAAACCTTTGCTCTCTAATTGTTTAAATAATTCCATCGTAAATTCGTACCGCTCACCGTTCTTTAGAACAATTGTTCGGGCAACGCCGTCGGAATCGTATATTGCTTCTTCGATTCCCGCTTCGCGAATCTTTCGTTCAACATCTTTCCAATTCTCAACGCTGACTTTCATTTTTAGTCCCGTTGTTCGTGATTATTGCCGCCTAACGGACCGGAGCTAAGCTGCGGCGACGAAGTGCCGCAGCGACGGAATCCAGTCCGCGCGAGCTAATTCCCGTCCGATAGTAACTGGTTGTTTCGCGCGAGCAAAATCGTCGACGGCTGGTTCCGTCAGCTTGAGCGACTGGTTAGGTTGCCAACAGAAATCTAAATATTAATTATGGATGAATGCCAGCAAAAATCGGTATACCGGCTTTCGTATTATAAGATGAATCAATGATGTTCAATCTACCAGTGGTTGAATCTACTGATAATTTTACCCAACCATAATAATAAAATCCCGAACGCCTCAAACGTAAACCTAAATTACGTTGATTCGATGTGATCCAGGGTCCGTACCAATGTGAAAGTGACGTTGCGCCTGCGATGGATCCCGAAGAGTTAGACCAACCACTCGTATCAGAAATTTGAGCGCCATCTTGCAATGGGATTGTGCCGCCTGAGGAAGAATTCTGGACTTGATTACTATCTAAGCCAAGAGTATATAAGGAAAAAAATGTTGCTGAAGATGGATAAGTATTCGAGGTAACCGCTGAATAGGTAAAAACAAAATCTACTTTGTTGTCTCCGTCAAGATCAAGAGTTCGATCTTGAAGTGATACCGGTGCACCAATTGTCGTATTGGTATTAGGCTGAGTTGTAGATTCTTTTTTACAGCCCTGAGAACAAAAAAGAACAATCCACAGCAACGAACACACAATTAAAATGTCTGCAATGCAATTATGCTTTATCATTTGAGTATCCTTTTTTGGCAACCTAACGGACCGGAGCTAAGCTGCGGCGGCGAACAGCCGCCGCCATGCAGTTCGTTGCGCGGACGTTCCAGTCAGATGCACTAAGTGCGTCCAACGCCGCGCGGCCAAATCATCGACGGCTGGTTCCGTCAGCTTGAGCGACTGGTTAGGGCGCACCCTTCTTTGGAAAGTTTAGATGTGAATTATTTGCTTTGTGTATCTGATTTCCGAGTGAGTCCCATTCAATCGACCTTACCGTGTCACGCATCGTATATTTATAGGCAACTTCAGATTGCTTGATACCGGAGTTAGACCAGTACTCAACTGCTTTGGCCGTATCAAAGTTGTTTAACCCATACCTCATTTGTATCTTACCATTTTCATAAAAACGTAATATGTGGACAAAATAATCACGGGGAAATCGGATTGATCGTATCACTTTCCCTTCAATTGAAGTGAAGGTGAAGGTATCTATTTTTGCCTGGCTAAGATCCATTGATTTCAAAGCGCCGGAGGGATAGTAAGTTTGGGTCGTTATCATCATAAAAGAATCAATCGGCATGTAAAAGGTCTTGTAAAAGACAGCACCATTTTCATAAAAGCCCTGAGCTTTTAGGGGCAACAATTCTCTTCTATAAACTTCTCTCCGAACATTTGGAAAGCCTTCGTAATTTCCAATCATCACCTCGTGAGTCACTCCTTCCCCAAGTTCGTCGCCTCGATTACAACCAACAGAGATCGAAACAAACATAACCGTGAAGATGTATTTCATATCGTCTCCACTAAATTGGTGATGTTAATTAGCATCGGATGAATATTGTGCGCCCTAACGGACCGGAGCTAAGCTGCGGCGACGTGCAGCCAAGTTCCATGTAGAATATACGCGCGGCAGACATCGCCATTTCCTTAAAAAATTTTTCTGTCGCGCGGCGAAAAGTTGACGGCTGGTTCCGTCAGCTTGAGCGACTGGTTAGGGCGCAGCTTACTCTCCTTGTGCAGGCACAAATTGAATGTCGCAATTGTTGTTTGGAATATTGATTAGGAAATGATATTCGTATGGGAGTCCGGAATATACATTTGCCGTAGGAAAGCACATATATCCATTAACACTCCGATTTGGAAAAACTGTATTCTTTCGTAATAGCCCTTCACTGACGCTCCCACTATATAAATCGTACCAGTACGAAGTTGATGCTATTGATTGGTTGGTTTTCTCCCTAACCGTTTCCTGTTTCTCTCTTTTGTCATTGACAGTTGATTGTATTGTCTCACCAGACTCGGTTTTTGTTGTAATGGTTGTGGGCCTGGTTGACATTTCTTCGAGTGCACCGCCGATTGCGGTGGTGATATTTGCCATTAGTTTTTGGTTGTCAATATTGTTCAAGATAATTGCTGGTTTTTCTGGGTAGAGTGTATATTTCCTGTTCTGGTCATCATATCCAGATCCTCCAATTGTTGGAAATTTCACATTGAATTGTGTTCCTTTTTCAATCGATAACAAACTTTTTGAATATTCATCAATAAATAAATAATCAGATTGTGTTTCTCCAATCCAATATCCATCTATTTTCAAATCATCTTTAGTTACGAGAACCCGCTTGCGGTCTTGATCTGGGTAAAGAAATCGTTCTTTTGAAGGATCCACACATGACTTTATCAACACGGCAAGAGTACTGTCACCTCTAGCTTTAGCGTGAGCGTGAGAGTGGTCGAATACGAATTGGAACATTTCTGATGGTTCCAACAAGAATGGAGCCTCTGAGTTGTTATTGCAGAGTAGCCACATGCGAAAATAGGATTTACCACCAATGGTTGCTTGATCAAGGAGGCATAAAAAAGAAAAGTCTTTTGTCTTTACTGTTGCTATCGCCTGCCCCTTTGAATAGATACATTTTATATTTTCTGTTTCTCTTGGGGCATAAATGGTTGGAATAATCACTGGTACACATCCATAAAGTAATAACATGCAAAGTGCAAAAGAGGCGACAGAAAAGGTTTTAATGATTTTGACAGTTTTATGTAAATAGCGCGTACTCATTGTGTCTCCTTCCGTTTCTTGATGAATTCCTTGTGCCGGGTAGGCCTCTGTATTTTGTAAGTAGAATGCGCTGCGCCCTAACGGACCGGAGCTAAGCTGACGGCGGAAATTGCGTCGGCACGGTAGTCAGTCCGCGCGTGGCAATCCACGTCCGATCGTAGCTACTTATTTCGCGCGTGCAAAATCGTCGACGGCTGGTTCCGTCAGCTTGAGCGACTGGTTAGGCAGCAGCACTATTTTTGCAACAGGAGCTTCCTTGTTGCAGTAAATTTGGATGTCTCAAGGCGACAAAAATAAACGCCGGATGGCGAGTGATTTGCCACCCATGTAATCGAGTGACTCCCGGCAGATTGGACGTTGTTTACGAGGGTCGCGACTAAACGCCCCAAAACGTCAAAGATTAAAACTCTAACAAACTGTTGATCAGGAATCGTGTACTGAATTGTTGTAGATGGATTAAATGGATTAGGATAGTTCTGTGAGAGATCGTATGCATGAGCTATCGTTGATGGCGTAACATGCACACCAAGAATTGTCCCAAGGCTGTCACCGTTGATAATAGAGCCAACGAGAGATAACTCGAAACCTGCCTCGATTTCTTCGTACATCAAACCAATGCCGTCCGTGATTTTGTCCATCCAAAACATAGTGGAGTGTTTATAACCAATATAATATGTTTTGAAGCTAGTTGGCGTGCCAGATACACTCATAGTGCCTTGATCAATAACAGTTGTTACGATGGTGTCGCCACCAGTCGCGTAGGAGGTGACTGTATCCCCGAGCGCCTTTGCGAAATTATAACGGATCACTTCGTTGGTCATTCCACCATTTACTGCATTTGGCAAGTACTCATAAACTGTGTCACTGGCTTGCCTGTAGTAGTGATTCCAGATAGCGTTAGCATAGCCATAGTTGTACCAACTGATGAGAGTATAACTATGGCCGTTCGACATCAAAGTATCGGTCATTACACGCGCTTCAATTAAATCGTAGTCATAAGGTGGAGGAGGAGGCTCCTTATATTGCCAAATGTTACCCTTCTGAAGTGGAAAGGTAAAGGTCTGAGCGATGGACTGAGCTACAGCTAGAAACGTTAATGCTAGGAAAATGATTTTGGATTTCATTAACTTGAGGCTGTTTTTAATTGCGAGTGCTGCTGCCTAACGGACCGGAGCTAAGCTGCGGCAAGCTAAGCTGCGGCGGCGAAGCGCCGCAGCGACGGTAGCCCGTCCGCGCGTGGCAAGTCCTGTCCGATTGTAGCTGGTTGTTTCGCGCGTGTTAAATCATCGACGACTGGTTCCGTCAGCTTGAGCGACTGGTTAGGTGGGCAACTCGAACTCAAGTCTCGCCTTAACAAAAGCTGATTCTGTTATTTAAATGGTGTCGTCGAGATATAATATGCATCACCCCAAATCAAACCATTATTATGATTTTGTGTTGCATCGAGCGCTAGTGGATTTAATTCGTTATTGTCAAAATTCCAATAACCAACAAGATCATTTTCGTTGCCTGTGAGTTTAGCGTTCATTGTTTGCTGAATCTGTGAAACCGAGAGGGCATAATTCCAAATTCGGATTTCATCCATCATCCCATGCAAATATGAATACCCACCAAAATTTGAATGATAACCAGTTCCAAATGTCAATCCTTGCGAGCCGTAGTAAATTGAAGATGTATCAGGGTATTGGGCTACTTGCTGTCCATTAATATAGAGGATTGCCTCTTTTTTATCATAAGTGGCTGCAAGATGGATCCATTGTCTAAGTGGTGGAGTATACAATACTGTCCAGCCATCCGCGAGAGTTGCAGATTTTGCCAGGCGGAAATAGTAATATCCGGATTCAAATTTAATACTGTAACCATCAGCCATATTCCATTCGTTAATATTAGTTGCTGCAATAAGAGGCGTAAATTGTGAGGTTAGGCTATCGACATAAACCCATAATTCAATTGTAATTGATTGAGGTTTTAATACGGGTGAAAATGGAATAGCAACATATCCGTCAGTTCCAAGAAACTTTAGAGCAAAAGTATTTTGTGACGAAGTCAAATCCAAGCTACCTGCTGGTCCAACTGGACCCGCATCACCTTTTGGGCCTTTACAGCTGACAAGAAGTAGAGTAGTTAATATCAGACAGCTAAAGCGAGATTTTATCATTTGTTGTCTCCGAGTTGAATTTTGTAAATGCACGACTGCGAGTTTTGCCCACCTAACTATGATTAGATTGTATATAGCAGGTATGTGTCCACTTTTAATGTGATAGACTGCTCCCCGCAGGATAATATAATAATTGAGGGATTGTTGGTAGGTTCCTGAACACCCCCTCGCTTTTTTCTGTGAGGTTTAGTATCTTCCCGCTATCACTACCGCAAAACTACTGCATTTGATTGGCAAATGCAACTTAAAAAAGGGGGGCCCCAATGGAAAAAGGCAAACTGCTCGACCAGGTCCGGACTCGCATACGACTCCGGCATTTTAGCATGCGAACTGAACAAGCATATCTCTATTGGATCAAACGATTTATTCTGTTCCACAATAAACGCCATCCTCGTGAAATGGGGGAAAAAGAGGTGGAAGCGTTTTTATCACATCTCGCTGTGTTTGGAAAAGTCTCTGCGTCTACACAAAATCAGGCGTTTAATGCACTCCTCTTCCTCTATAGAACTCTCTTCGGCCGCGAACTTGGACATATCGGAAATGTTGTACGTGCTAATCGTCCACGACGGCTCCCCGTGGTCTTTACAAAAGATGAGGTGCAAGCGATCTTGAACCGGCTGCACGGAACCGCCAAATTGATCGCAAGCTTGCTCTATGGCTCCGGCTTCCGCCTCCAGGAATGCCTCAGACTCCGGGTCAAGGATATCGATTTTTCCCGCGGACTCATCATCGTTCGCGAGGCAAAGAGAAATAAGGATCGCATCGTTCCTCTTCCGGAAAAATTAAAAGAGGAACTGAAGCTCCATTTGAAGATGGTTTCGGTTATACATGAGCGGGATTTACGAAACGGATACGGAGAAGTGGAGCTGCCGGACGCACTCGGCAGAAAATATCCAAACGCTGGAAAAGAGTTCGCGTGGCAATATGTTTTCCCCGCCTCAAGAGTTTCTATCGATCCCCGCACTAAAAAAACTATGCGCCACCATCTGGACGAGAGTTCTGTGCAGCGGTCTGTGAAGGAAGCTATGACCGCAACCTGTCCGAATAAGAACGGAAGCTGCCACTCTTTCCGGCATTCATTTGCCACTCACTTGCTGGAACAGGGCTATGACATCCGCACCGTGCAGGAGTTGCTCGGACATCAAAATCTTCAGACGACCATGATCTATACCCACGTACTTAATAGAGGAGGACTTGCCGTCCGCAGCCCGCTGGATAGATAGGAGCAGGGACAAGACGGAAACATATTATTGGATGTTGAACCCTTCAATCGCAACATCCGGTTTTTCTCCCTGCGTGTCGGCGTCCTCAACTTCCATCGTGATCGTCCGTTTCTCTCCGGGCATCAGCGATATAAAGTTATCACTAAAAATCACCGGCAAAATCCGTTCCCCGCTTTTTGCCCGAACGACTTTCACTTTGACCATGAGAGCCGGCTGAGCGGTGTTGTTGAGAAGCTCGGTGGTGAGGTGCCACTGGTTTCCATCTCTCGTCGCCGTCGTTTTTATATTCAGCCTCACTTTCGGGAGTGCCCGCGCAGCTTTGAGGTCGTCTTCCTTTACTCCGCGCCAGTAGAGATTGTTGGAAAGTTCCGCGGCGCCTCTTTTCAGCGTAAGCCTGATAAAATAGACGCTGCTGAGACTGTCGGGATACTCAACCTTAAAACATCGCTCAGTGTGATCTTCAGGGCAATCGATAACAGCTTTCTTCCCCAGCCTTATTGTTCCATCAAGATTGATAATCTCCATCGTTGCAGTGAGGCCCACGCCATTCTGGATACTGTAATTCACCACTTCAATGCTGTCGGTTAACGGATTCCACTGGATGTGCAGCGGCTCGTTGGCTTTCTTGCAGCCGAAATATGCGGCGGTCGGTTCGAAATAATAATCGTACGTCTGCCATACCATCGAGGGCCACGCCGGATGACTCATCCACAATAAAATTCCCATCCTGTTCTTGCTCTGGGCTTCGAACATCGCGCGATATCCCTGGTAATTTACCCACTGGGCAAGAGTGAGCCAGTCTTTGACGTTGTCTGCCGGTCCGAAGTTGTCTGAGATTTGCTGGATGAATGATAATCCGTGTTGAGCGCTCTCCATGTTGAAGTCATGGACGCCCCACATGCGTTGGATCGGCCAGACGGTGGAATCGGGAAGCATTTGTGTTAAACTTTCATACGAAACCATGTTCGGCATTCCGATTTCGCTGTGCAGCTTTTCTGTTGCCCGCTCTTCGAAATAGAATTTCAAAGGCATTGCACGGTACGGTCCGCCGCCGCTTACAACACCAAATGAAGAACTCGAAATGTAATGCAATCCCGGATGGAGCTGCGGCAATAAAACCCTGATTGCGGAGTCGATCGGTTCGGGAGGATTGCCTTCGTTCCGGCCGCAATACAATCCAATTGAGGGATGGTTGCGAATCCGTTTCACGAAGTCATCGGCATTCTGCATGAACATTGCATTGTCGTTCGGGTCGGGACCGTCCAAAGGGTTCGCGAGCCAAAAATCCTGCCAGACCATAATTCCGTAACGATCGCATGCGTCGTAGAATGCATCGTCTCCGGTCTGACCTACCCAGTTCCTGATCATCGTAAAGTTCATTTCTTTGTGATAACGGACGGCAATGTCATATTCCCGCGCGCGGTAACGGAGCATCGATTCGGAAAAGCCCCAATTGCCTCCCCGCCCGATAAACCTTCTTCCGTTCACCCAAACTTTTAAAGCGCCGCCTTCTTCCGAGTACGACATTTGCCTGACACCGGTTGCAAACGATTTCGCATCCGATGTTCTGCCATCTGCTGTCCGGAACTCCAATTTCACGTCGTAAAGGTTTTGCGCGCCGTAACCGTTCGGCCACCAGAGTTTTGGATTTTTCAATCGGAGCGAAGGATGTGTTGATGGATCAAGATGCACCGTTTTCGTTTCGGCTGCATTCAATGAAACCGGCTGCTCAAAAGTTATGTCGCCGAAACTTCCCCGCACGATTCCTTTCTCTTCTTTGGAAGTATGGTTGCGAAGAGTCAATTGAACATCGATGTCGGCCGACGATGTGTCGGGCAACGCCAGTTTCGTCGAAACGAACGGGTCTTCAATCGTTACAGCACCGGTCGCTGTTAGGTAGACATCACTCCAAATTCCGATATCCCGCCCGCGAATCGTCGGTATCCAATCCCAGCCGATCGTCGCGTGGAATGTCGGATTGTCGGCGCCGAGTTCGCCTCCGTTTGCATCATGGCTGAGCTTCGTTTGCTCTTTGACAAATCCGGGCGTATCATTTTTTTTGATGCGCACCGCCAGAAAATTTTTTTCTCCTCGGATAACAACGTCGGAAACATCAAAGTGTGCACGCGTAAAAGCTCCTTCAATCAATCCGAGTTTCTGTCCATTCAGATAGACTTCCGCTTTCCAGTTTATTCCGTCAAAGTTCAGGAACATCTTTTGGCCGGCCGATGCCGAAGGAGCAATGAATTCGTCGCGATACCAGAAATCGGAACAGAAATACGAATCAGAAATCAAAAGCTGATTGTCCCCGAAGTTCGGATCCGGCAGCGCTCCGGCGTTCAAGTAACTCACGAGCACCGTCCCCGGCACTGTCGCGATGATCCAATCGGCGTCGTTGAATCCGGGCTTTGAAAGTGTTTCACCATCCGCATTCACGAGTGATTCGCGCTGAAGTTTCCATGCGCCGCCGGCGAGATCCATTCTATCGTTTTTTCCGCTCTGAGCTTGAGGATGAGCGATGGGAACAGGACCGCCCGTTCCGAAGACTTCCATCTCACTCAAAATATACCCTTCGGCGGAGACCGGTTTTTTCATCAAAACGCGCACGTATCTTCCTTGTGCCGGTGCATCGAGTTTGATCTCGTCCGTCTGGCCTTTCTCTGCATTTTCCGGCAACGGTGCGATGTCTTTCCACGCTGCTGCGTCATCCGACGCCTGGATCGATCCGGCAGCGGCGCGGCGAATCCAGCTCAGGACGATTCGATTGAATGTACATTTCGCCCCGAGGTCGACATACACCCATTCCTGCGGAGAACCGGCGCTCATCCAAGCGCTTGTGAAACTGAATGGTCCGCCGATCGGCGCATGTTTCCCACGGCTGAACATTCCAAACTCGCCGACCGCCCAGTTCTTTGCGTTCGGAACGTTGAAGTCAAGCCGATAGAAGCGGAAGTGTAACGCTGCAGCTGGTTTGATGGAGTAATCGAACGATCTCAAATTGGGAGGAGAAATTCTCCGCCACCATCCCGTCAGTGAATCGCCGGGCAATTCATTGCCGCTCACTATTCCCGATCGCTCCCATGCCTTTCCGTCATTGGATCCGCTGACGGTTATCTCCCAATGTTGCGGCGGAAGGCTATCGACCAGAACGTTGCCCGTCAAGTTTACGCTGTCTATGTCGGGTATGATGCCATTTCCTGCGAGTTCGATTTGAAGCCAAGCGTTTGCCCCCTCAAGATTTTTCCGCGTCATCGGGTTGCGGTCAAGAATCCATCCTCGCTCGTTTCTCTTCACGACTCCATCGCTGCTGGTTGTCACGACGATCCATGATGGAAGCTGTGTCTCTTTTATTCCATCGGTGATAAGCTGGGCGGTGCAGTTGTAATCGTAGCTGCTTGATTGGTACGCCGGCCTGTGCAACGCAAGGTTGCGATAGGCCTTTGCTTCGATCTTCATCGAAGGGGAGAAATCTTCTTTCGTATCTCCCGGGTACACGCCTACTCCGCGCGTATATTCCTGCGCTGTGAGCGTGGAGGCGGCAATGACCGCAAATAAACACATCAGGCACAAAGTGGCGAAACGTTTGTCTGTAAGCATAGAATTGAAGTTCTCAGGGCTTTCGATGAGAGGCATTAAGAGTTGAATTATTCAGCAAGGAGAATATACAGATTCTTCATCCATCTGTGCAAGTAGTATTTGGGACTTCGCTCCACGCAATGACATTACTCTTCAAAGATCCCACAACCCCTTAAGTGGTAGTGGCTCAATTTGAATAAAAAAATGTCATGCCCACGAAAGTGGGCATCCATTGTGGAGCAAAAAAATATTGGATTCCCGCTTTCGCGGGAATGACAAACTGAGCCAGCACACCTGAAGTGCTCCGCTTGATTCTCTTCTGCATTTTTCGGATATTATTTCCCGAATATTGAACCGAGGCAAAGAACTTCGCAGTCTCTTTCACCGTAACATTTTCCTTCCCAAACCATGAAATCCTCACCACGCAAAATTCGCTACGGCATTCTCGGGTTTGGTTTGTTCGCAGAGCGTGCCATCGCCCCGGCAATCCGGGCATCGTCCAATTCAGAATTGATCGCGATCCAGAAGCGTTCACTATCCGCAGCAGAGGAAAAGGCGAAGGCGCTTGGAATTCCTCTGTCGTTCGATTCAGTGGAAAAACTGGCGGCCCATGAGGACGTCGATGCGGTCTATATTGTTTCTGCGAACGCATTCCATTGTCCGTCTACTATCGCGGCCGCCCGGGCAAAAAAACATGTCCTCGTCGAAAAACCAATGGCGTTGAACGCGGCCGAAGCGCGGAAGATGATTGCTGCATGCAAACAGCACGGCGTTGCGTTGATGGTCGGACATATGCTGAGGCTTTCTCCATTGGTGCGCCGGATGCGCGATATCGTCCAATCGGGAATGATCGGCGACATCACGGAAGCCCGGGCGGATTTTGTCTACGACGGACGGACAAGCCACCGCTCCTGGCTGTTCGACCGAAAGCTCGCCGGCGGCGGCCCGGTCTACGATATCGGCGTGCATGGACTGGACACGCTACGATTCATTTTGAACGACGAGGTCGTGTCCACAAAAAGCGATTTGCATCCTCGTCCGACCGTGAAAAGAACGGAAGAGAGCGCAAACATCATTCTAAAATTCTCCCGCGGAACGCTCGCATCGATCTACTGCTCGTTTGCGGCTCCGCTGCGAAGAACGTTTATCGAGTTTATCGGAACGAAAGGAATTATTTCGGCCTACGGGTTTACTCAAAACAGTACAACCATCTCTCTCCGTGTCACGATGGGGAAGGATGGAAAAGAACAACCGGCTTCGATAGAGGAGATTGCGGTCCCGAATTTATATATCGAGCAGGTTACCCGATTTTCTGCAAGCATCATCGACGGCACGGAACCGTTCGCGCCAGGGAGCGTTGGGTTGAAGAATCAAATCGTTCTCGACGCTGCGATGCGGGCACAATAACGAACCGCCAAAACGCGAAAGCAAAAAAGGAAATGGAAAGCCTCAAGGAATAAAAATTTGAAGAGATTGCTTCGTCTCCCGACGAAGAACGTCGGGATCCTCGCAATGACCATGCTTTTATTTTTGAGATAGCTTCTAGTGACTCAATTTGAGTAAGAAATTGTCATGCTCATCCCGTGTCAAGCACGGGATAAGCTCCAGCGGGCATCAATTATGGCGCAAAAAAAAATATTAGATTTCCGCTTTCGCGGCAATGACAAAGTGAGCCGGCACCGAACAATTCGGAGAATTGAACCGTGAAATTAATTTTCTTATATGCAGGGCTACTGTCTATGGCAGTCACAACCGTTAATGCAGGATGGAAAACCATCGGCGATGCACAGCTTGTGCTAAATTCCGACCAGCAGATCGTCATCACCTGCGGCGATTCGGAGGTCCAGATAACGCCGTTGGCAAACGACATGGTGCATGTCCGCGTTGTTCGCAGCGCAGATCCGAAGAACCCCGCCTCGTGGGCGGCGGTAAAAGAAAAGTGGGATTTGCCGAAGCATGAATTCGAGCAGGACCAGAAAAGCGTTACGATCACGCTGAAGGATATGACTGTCAGAATTACGAAATCGCCGTTGAGAATTTCTTTTCTGACTCCAGAAGGCGAAGTGGTCAACCAGGACGATTCGTTGAAGGGCATGGCATGGGATGGGGAGCAAGTCCGCGTCTGGAAAACGATGCCGGAAAATGAATTGTATTACGGCTTCGGTGAGAAGACGGGAATGCTCGAGCGCCGCGACCTCGCCGTAACCAATTGGAATACCGATATCCCGGCTTACACTCCCGGGACAGATCCCATCTATCAATCGATCCCATTCTTCCTCGGAATGAAGAGCGGAAAATTTTATGGAATATTTTTCGACAACACATTTCGCTCGTCGTTCGATATGGGTAAAGAATCCGAACGCTACTATTCGTTCGGCGCAGACGGAGGGTTGATCGATTACTATTTCTTCTATGGGCCAAGCCCCAAGAAGGTGATCGAACGTTTCACAGAGCTGACCGGGCGGATGAACCTCCCGCCGAAATGGGCCATCGGTTACCAGCAATGCCGATGGAGCTACTATCCCGAATCCAAAGTGCGCGATATCGCCGGCAATTTCCGCAAGCGCGGAATTCCCTGCGACGTTATTTACCTCGACATCGACTACATGGACGGCTACCGATGCTTTACCTGGAATAACAAAAATTTCCCCGACCCGAAAAAAATGATCGCAGACCTTGCGGAGGATGGATTCAAGATCATTACGATTATCGACCCGGGAATCAAAGAAGACTCGTCGTACTCGGTGTTCAAAGAAGGCTTGAAGGGGAAACATTTTGTCCTGAATCCGGACAGCACGCTGTTCATCGGCCCGGTGTGGCCGGGGGAGTGCGCCTTCCCCGATTTTGCAAATTCGCAGGCGCGAGCATGGTGGGGGACTCTCTATAAAAATTTGGTGCAGACGGGAGTCAAGGGATTTTGGAATGACATGAACGAGCCGTCGGTCTTCGACGTTCCTTCGAAAACATTTCCGGTGGACGTTCGCCATAATGTGGACGGCGTAATCCGAACACATGCGGAAATTCATAACGTGTACGGCATGCAGATGGCTCGCGGGACGTATGAAGGATTGCGGCGGCTTAGCCCGAACGAACGGCCGTTTGTCCTGACACGCGCCGGATACGCCGGAACACAACGGTATGCAGCTGCGTGGACGGGCGATAATGTGAGCAGCTGGGAACATCTTGCCATGGCAATTCCGATGTGCCTGAATTTTGGGTTATCGGGGCAACCCTTTGTCGGCCCGGATATCGGCGGATTCATAGGAAGCCCGACGGGAGAAATGTACACGCGATGGCTGCAATACGGCGTCTTCCTTCCGTTGTGCCGGTCGCATTCGGTGAAAGGAAGCATCGACAAAGAGCCGTGGGTCTACGGCGACGAGTACGAAAAAATCAATAAAAAGTTTATCGAGCTGCGTTACCAATTGCTGCCGTTTCTCTACACAGAGTTTTACAAGGCATCCCTTTCGGGAATTCCGATCATGCGGCCGCTCATGCTCGAGTTTCCCGAGGATAAGACGACGTACCGCATCGATACGCAATTTATGGTGGGGGAAAATATTCTCGTCTCGCCTGTGCTGGAAGCCGGGTCGAAAACTCGGCTCATGTATTTGCCGAACGGCGAGTGGTACGACTTCTGGACGCGGGAAAAAATTGCGGGCGGAAGGTGGATTGATGCTAAGGCCCCGCTCGACGTGATGCCGGTCTTTATCCGCGCCGGCGCAGTCGTACCGATGCAGCAAGTCGTCCAGTACACGGACCAAGCGCCCGCCGACCCGTTGACGTTTGAAATATTTCCATCTGCCGAAGCGAAAGGGATCTGCTACGAAGATGACGGCATCAGCTTCGATTATCAAAAAGGGAAATACAGGAGGGTCGGCATAACGGCTGTGGTGCAAGGATCGGATATCGCAATTACACGCTCCGCTGCAGAAGGGGAGTTCACCCCGGCGCAGCGTTCGGTGGTTTTCGCTCTTAACGGTGTCGGTCAGAAACCGGCGTCAGTTTTGGTCAGTGGGAAAGCTGTGCCGGAGGTTTCATCGCTTGCCGATGCGAAGGAGGGCTGGATATTTGACTCAATACTCAAACGAGTGAGCATAAAGACGCCGGATTCGCAGGAAGAGATCGATGTTGCGGTGAAGCAGCAATAAACCTTGATAAGGTTACGCAATTCCGGGTCGTGCTACAGTTTGAAGGTCATTGCGAGCGGAGCGAAGCAATCCCCCAAGGAAACGGGGATTGTCCCGCTGTAGGGGATCCCTTCGGGACTTCGGCAAAAAGCGCCTCGCAATGACTTCTTCTTAAGAAAAAAACTCAAACTGGAACACTACCCAATTCCGGCTTTACGATGTCCGAAAAATTTCGTACATTAAATAGCTTTAAAGTAAGATCGTGTACAACTAATTAGAAGGAAAATACGTGGCTGAAAAGAAAGTGAAACGAGTTGGAATTCTCACCGGAGGCGGCGATTGCCCCGGACTTAACGCGGTTATCCGCGGCGTCGGCAAGTCCGGTATTAACGATCATAGTCTGACAGTTGTCGGCATTGAAGACGGCTTTGAAGGGTTTGTGGAAGGACGGATGCACGAAATCTCGCGGAGAGAAGTCTCGGGCATAATCGGATTGGGCGGGACGATCCTCGGAACGTCCAACAAAGGAGACCCGTTTCACTATCCCGCAGAAGGGAACAACGGGATTGAAATTGTCGATGCGTCGGCTCGAACGCTGAAGCATTACAAAGGATGGGGATTGGATTGCCTTATCGCCATCGGCGGCGACGGGACGATGCACATCTCGAACAAGCTGGGTGAGATGGGGATGAACATCATCGGCGTTCCGAAAACGATCGACAACGACCTTGAAGCTACCGACCAAACGTTTGGGTTCGATACCGCGCTTTCGATCGCGTCGGAAGCAATCGACCGCCTTCATACAACCGGTTCGGCGCATCATCGTGTCATGGTGATTGAGGTGATGGGAAGATATGCCGGATGGATCGCCCTCGAAGCGGGTTTGGCGGGCGGTGCAGATATTATTTTAATACCCGAGATTCCGTTCAAGTGGAGTTCTGTGTTTGAAAAGGTGATCGAACGGGGCACGCGCGGCAACCGTTTCAGCATCGTGTGTGTTGCGGAGGGGGCCAAGGCTGCAGACGAAGAGGTTGTCGTGAAAGAGACCGATATCAAAAGGACAGACCCGCTCCGTTTCGGCGGGATCGGCGAACACGTGTCCCAAAGGATTTCGACCGAGACAGGGTTGGAGTCCCGTGTCACCGTGCTCGGACATCTTCAGCGAGGAGGGAGTCCGACTGCGTTTGACAGGATTTTAGCGACGCGGTATGGGACAAAAGCTGTCGAACTCGCCGTCCACGGAAAATTTGCGCACATGGTCAGCCTTCGCGGGCTTCACGTCACAGCCGTTCCTATTGCCGATGCAATTGCACACCAACGGCTTGTTCCCGTCGACGGGGAAATCGTAAAAGCGGCGCGGGCCGTCGGTATTACTTTCGGGGATGAATAGCGAGCGCCCATAATTGCCTTTTTAGGAACCACCAAGGCGCCAAGACGCAAAGAATTTTTCGTTTTTTTTATTCCAATACTTTTATTCTTGGCGCCTTGGCGGTTAAGTCAAACGATGACACGCGTTGAACAACATACGATGATCGGCGAGCTGAAAGACTACGCACGTTTCATGAAGGGAAAAGACGCCTTCGATTTTGAAATGTTCGTGAAACGGGATAAAGACGACGAAGACCTCGACGAACTTTCGCAGCGGCGGCTTGAGTCTCTCTACGAGATATACAAGACGATGAAGCCAAAGCCGAAGATGAAAAATCCATTTGAGAAATAATCGAACCCCTCTATTACCCTCTCTCCTCCAATGCAAGGAACAGCGGAACGGATGTTCAAGCCATGCATAGACAAACCTCGCCATCGGTCATAACCCTGGAGTACTCGTATGAAATTTCGCCCATTAGGTAAAACTGGCATCAACGTTTCAGAGATCGGTTTCGGCGGATGGGGAATCGGCGGTCAAATGTGGAAAGGATCCGACGATAAAGAGTCGATGGTCGCGTTGCGAAAAGCGGCCGAGCTCGGGGTAAATTTTTTCGATACGGCGCTGTCGTACGGCGACGGACACAGCGAACAGCTCATAGGAAAACTTGCCCGGAGCGGTGTTGGAAAAATTTACGTTGCAACAAAAATCCCCCCGAAAAACCGCCAATGGCCGGCGCGGCCGGGCGTGCCGTTCATCGAAGCGTTTCCGAAAAATTATATCATTGAGTCGGCGAACCAGAGCCTGAAAAATCTTCGGATGGAGTGCGTCGACGTTCTGCAATTTCACGTCTGGAGCGATGAATGGGTTGGGGCGGACGAGATTTGGGATGCGGTTCGATTGTTGAAATCCGAAGGGAAAATAAAAGCCTTCGGCATTTCGATCAACGACCACCAACCCGGCTCGGTGCTCAAAGCCGCCAGAACCGGGATGGTCGATACGTTTCAAGTTATCTACAATATCTTCGACCAATCGCCCGAAGAGGAATTATTTCCGTACTGCCAGAAGAATGACATCGGTATTATCGTCCGCGTGCCGTTCGACGAGGGGGGACTCACCGGGCGCGTCAGGCCGGATACCGTTTTCTCGAAAGGCGATTGGCGCAATGAGTATTTTCGTGGAGAGAGAAAACAGCAGGTGTACGACCGCGTCGAAAAACTTAAGCCCCTTCTCGGCGCAGAGGCAAAGACACTCGCTGAATTAGCGCTCCGGTTCATTCTTTCGCGCCCGGCCGTATCAACCGTTATTCCCGGCATGCGCAGTATCGCCAATGTCGAGACCAATACTGCTGTGTCCGACGGCAAGTATCTTTCCGAAAAGCTGCAGAAAGAATTAAAGAAGCATAAATGGGTGAGGAATTTTTACGGGGATTAGTATCGCGGCCTTGCAATGTTCCAGGCTTTACTCGGCTCTATTTTTAACGGTGAATCTCGATGCGTCCGCGAAAAATTCTCCGTCCGCTGCCCCCCTCGCTCAGTGGATGTTCCTCTCAGACCGGTTCTTCCGCCGCGTCAAGACTCAATGAACAAATGCATTCGCGGGTACAATAGAAACGTCGCCAATAATCGTCCCGTCGTGCCCGAACGCCGTTTTATCATGCAAAATATCCGAATTCGGATCCTCCTCGCAGTCCCAATAAGCCACTAATCCATTTTCATTTCCGTGAAGAGTTTGCCTCATCGTTTGCCGAATCTGATACTGGGTGCGGGCATAGCTCCATACGCGAATTTCATCCATCATGCCGTGAAAATAACACTGCCCGCCGTACAACGAGTGGCGTCCATTGCCTAAACTAAACCCGTTGTATCCATAATAAATGGCGTGCGGATAATACCTTTCCACAAGAATATTTCCATTAAGAAAAATGCGGAGCTTCCTGTAGCCGCACGTGCAGGCAATATGAACCCATTCCCCCCTTTTAAAGGTGTACTCTGTGCTCACACCGTCCGCAAGATTTGCGCGGCGAGCAACGCGAAAACATAGATTACCCTCTTCCCATTTAAGCCCGAACCCATCGGCATTATTCATTTGGTCGAGATCGGCTTCAGAAAGAAAAGGAATCATGAGCGATCCCAGATTTTTCACCTGCACCAACATTTCGACCGTAAACTCTTGAAGGCGAAAATCGTCCGAAGGAGGAAACACGATCGCGCCGTTCATTCCGCCGAACAAAAGTGCATGTTTTAAGTGTGGCGCCGAATTTCCCCATGTCACCGTTACATTCGCAGAACCCGTGGTTGACTCAAGCGACAGAGTAACCGGCGTGGTGATACCGGGGACGATGTCTACATCCTGTTCTCCGAAATATCTCAGCACATTTGCACCATCGTATGCGTTTACACGGAGATGCCATTCGCCGACCCGGAGGTCGTTAAAGTTGCAGGATGCCGTGTCGAGCCGGACGAGGAATTCTTTCTTTAGTGTGTCGTATCCTTTGCGCGAGATGATGCCCACGATTTTTATCACATCTACCGGAACCAGTTTCATGGAAAAATTGATAGAAAGATTCGAGCGGGCGGCGGAGGTCGATTGCGATGATTGTGTTAGCGGGGAAGGATCTTTTTGTTGCGAATTGCTGTTCCGGCATGATACAAGTAAGAGAACGCCAATGATGATGAAGACGAGAGACTTGTTTTTCATACGATACCCCATGATGGTTGGTGCGCTCATCGAAAACAGCTCGAATGAGGCGGTGATTTTGGCGGTCAACCGCTACCTTCAACGTTAAACTTACCGAGGAGGAAATGCAAAGTCAAGCGGACAAAGGTGTTCGGCGACATTATTTTAGCCCGCGTAAATTACGACTTGCCACTTTTTTTTTATCTTAAAAATGCCTAAATTTCATCGTGCAGCCAGTTCGCATACAACTGTCCTCCTCGTCAGAACTCTCTATTACATGGGACAACGGCCATTCCAGCCGGTACACGCTTCAGCATCTTCGCAAATCGTGCCCATGCGCCTCGTGTAAAATTGAGCGTGACGGCGGGCAGGATAAAGTTCTCCTCCCGATATTCAAAGCGGGAGAATATCAGATCACGTCGGCGGTGCCGGTCGGGCACTATGCAATTCACATTGTGTGGGGAGACGGACACAGTTCCGGGATTTATCCGTTTGACTACTTGCGAAGCTTGTGCCAATGCGAACAGTGCTCAGTTTCTCTTCCACCGAATATCCATTGATGTTATTATTGGAATTTCTTAGTCACCGAATTCTTATCGATTCACTTCTTTTCGGAGCCATGATGGTAAAGTCTTCTTCCGTGATGACACTCATTTGCGTGTGCCTGACTCTTGTATCGACGAGCCGTGCCGGCGAACCGATAAAGCCGATTGACATTTTTCCGTATCCTGTTGCCAAAACGGTACCAGAGAACGGCCTCACGATCCTGACCATTCCGTTTGACAGCCCCGGGCTTGTCGCCTATTATACCGTGGTGAGAACCGGCTCGCGCAATGAAATCGAGGCCGGGCATTCAGGCTTCGCCCACTTCTTCGAGCATTGCATGTTCCGCGGCACGGTGAAATATCCGGCAGATCACTACAACGACATTCTGAAGCGGCTCGGCGCCGATTCCAATGCTTTCACCACGGACGACTGGACCTGCTACCACATTGTTGCAAGCGCCGATGCGCTCGAGACGCTGGCGGACATTGAGAGCGACCGGTTCATGAATCTCAAATATTCCGAGGAGGCGTTCAGGACGGAGGCGGGAGCCATTCTTGGCGAGTACAACAAGAATTATTCCGTCCCGTTTCAGTCGATGTTCGAAGAACTGCAAAACACCGCCTTCACAACGCATACGTACAAACACACGACCATGGGATTCCTCGCCGACATTAAGGATATGCCGAACCAGTACCAGGTACAGTTTGAAATTCTTCGACCGATTCTACCGCCCGGAAAATTGCACGGTGATCGTTGTCGGCGACGTGAAGAATGACGACGTCGTCAGGATCGTTAAAAAATACTACGCGGATTGGAAACGGGGGACGTACCAGGTGCAGGTTCCGGCAGAGCCGCCGCAGAACGAAGAGAAAGTCGTGCACATGCCGTGGAAAAATAAAACCCTTCCGTATCTCCTGATCGGCTACCACGTGCCGGCTTTCAGCGATGTCGACGTCGAGCGGGCATCGCTCGATATCCTTTCGCAGCTTGTTTTTTCCGAAAGCTCGCCGTTATACCAATCGCTCGTGATAAAAAAGCAACTCGTGGAATTTGTCAGCGGGGGATCCGACGACCATCGCGACCCGTTCTTGTTCACCGCGATGTCCCGAATCAAGGATGCGAAGAATATCGATTCCGTCCGCGATGAGATCTATGCCGCACTCGAAACTGCAAAGACAGTTCCCGTCGATGCAAAGAAACTCCAGGATATCAAGTCTCACGTCAGGTATGCCTTTGCGATGGAACTGAACAAGCCGGATAACGTTGCCGTTACTGTCGCAAACTATATCGCGCTGACCGGAAACTACGAGTCGATGAATAAACTCTATGCGCTGTACGACAGGGTGACCGCCGATGACATCATGCATGCGGCACAAAAATATTTCACAAAAGAAAATCGCACTGTCATCATCCTCGAACACGAGGCAGCCCAATGAACACACGAATACATTCCATGACGTTTTTTTTCTTCTCAATGCTTATGGCCGCCACTTTCGCGAATGCGCAGCAAACTCCCCGAATAACGGAGGTGTATGTACCGAACTCGCCGCTTGTCTCATTCCGTATCGTCGTCCGGAGCGGATCGATTAACGATCCGGCCGGAAAAGAAGGCTTGAATGCATTGACGGCTGCGATGATCGGCGAAGGCGGTTCGCAGTCTCTCTCGTACCAGCAGATCGTCGACAAACTTTATCCTTGGGCCGCAAGGATCTCCGTTCAGGCGGACAAAGAAGTAACGACGATTGTCGGCGAAGTGCACCGCGACCATATGCAGGAATTCTACGGATTGTTGTGGGAGTTGATTGCATCCCCACGGTTCGACCCCGACGATTTCGCCCGGAACAAAGATGATCAAATCAACTATCTTAAGAATACGCTGCGCGGAAACGATGACGAGAATCTCGGAAAAGAGGGATTGAACCTGTTGATGTATGCCGGCCATCCGTACCAAGCGGCCGTGGCAGGAACCGTTCAAGGACTGTCTGCGATTACGCTTGACGACGTCAAGGCGTATCACCGGGCAATGTATACTCAAGCGCGGATTGTCTTCGGCATTGCGGGCGGATATCCAAAAGACTTCATCGACCGGGTGAAGAAGGACCTTGCCGCTCTCCCCGCCGGGTCATTCACCGAAGTTGATCTTCCCACGCCGGCGAATCCGGCCGGTGTCGAAGGCATGATCATTCAGAAAGACAATCGCGCAACGGCCGTTTCCTTCGGCTATCCCATCGACGTCACACGCGCGGACAAAGATTATTATGCACTGCTCGTAGCCAATTCGTATCTCGGCGAGCACCGGACATTCAACGGCGTGCTGATGAACCATCTGCGCGGCGAGCGGGGGTTGAATTACGGGGACTATTCGTACATCGAAAACTTTATTCAGGACGGCGGTTCGACGTTCCCCGACCCCAACATTCCGCGCCGGCAACAATTTTTCAGCGTCTGGATCCGCCCGGTCGAACCGAAGAACGCACACTTTGCCATTCGCGCTGCCATGCACGAGGTTCAACTTCTGGTGGACAACGGGCTCACTAAAGAACAGTTTGAGACGACAAGAGATTTTCTCGTCAATTATTCGAAATTATGGGTTCAAACGCAGAGCAGAAGGCTGGGCTACGTGATGGATTCCGAGTTTTACGGAATTCCTTACTACGTTGATTATCTCGCGAAGCAATTGTCGGCGATGACGGTGGATGACGTCAATGCGGCAATCAAAAAGCATCTCCAGGCGAAGAATTATTATCTTTCGATCGTTGCAAAAGATGCCGGGCCGCTCAACGAAGAACTTTTGTCGAATGCTCCGTCGCCGATCCGGTACAATACCCCGAGCGTCCCGGCGGAAATTCTTCAACAGGACAAAGTGATTGAAATACTTCCCCTCAACATCAACAAGGAAAAATTCCGGATCGTCCCGTCAGGCGACTTATTCGAGAAATGAGTAAGCTAAGAAGTCTTCCAACAACTTTGCGGAGGTTGGTATGAGCATGCATGAACTTGATGATGAGATGGAGGAGATGTTCGGCCATGAGAAGAAAGTAAAAAAAGTCCTTTCGAACGAGACCATTCAGCAGCCGATCAGGATTCTCGACCTCAGGCGAGCTGTCGTCGTTGAAAGTTCGGAAAATGTCGGCACGACGATCGAGTTGATGCAGCAGCGCAAAACCGGCTCCGTGCTGGTCGTACGGGGTGGAAAGCTTGACGGGATTTTCACCGAGCGCGATGTCCTGATGAAGGTCGTCAACAGGAAGACCGACCTCTATACGCTTCGAGTGAGCGAGGTAATGAAACCGTCCCCCGAGGCGCTCCATCTTGACGACTCGATCGCGTACGCGATGAACATGATGTCCATCGGCGGATACCGGCATGTGCCGATCATCGACGACAATCGAAAACCGGTCAGCATCCTTTCGGTAAAGGATGTCATTTCGTATATTGTAGAACATTTTCCCGATGAGATCCTCAATCTTCCGCCAAGGCCCCTGCGGTCGACGACGGAACGAGAAGGTGCATAACGAGAGTGCGGGTGCTGAATCAGTTTGGCGATCGGGAGGAATTTTCCGAAGGATAGCTTTAAAGAGTGGGCCAATGTTAAAGTATTCGAAAATTCTGGGAAAGGAACCTTCGGAAGGTTTCTCAAAGTGACCCGGACAGCCGATCGGGGTATGATCGAGCCGGAACTTCTCTTGAACGCTTACCGCTGTGGAATATTTCCGATGGCGGAAAGCAAAGAAGGAGAAATCCATTGGTACGAGCCGCGGCTTCGTGCCGTCGTTCCCCTCGACGGGCTGAAAATATCGAGAAGCTTGCGGCAAACGTTGAAGAAAAAAATATTTGCTATCCGCCTGAATACATCGTTTGAAGAGGTAATGCGCAGGTGTGCGGATCGCGAGGAGACGTGGATATCGGAAGCGATTATTCAGAGTTATTGCGAGCTTCACCGGCTCGGTTTTGCGTACTCGGTTGAATCGTGGCATGACGGTGAAATCGCCGGCGGGTTGTACGGCGTCGCGCTGGGCGGAGCTTTTTTTGGAGAATCGATGTTTAGCAGAATGAAGGATGCATCGAAGTCGGCGCTTGTTGCCCTTGTTCATCATCTCCAGCAACGGCAATTTGTCCTGCTCGATGCACAATTTATGACGCCGCATCTTAAAAGCCTGGGCGCAGTCGAGATACCACAGCGCGAGTATCTGAGCCGGCTTCAGGCGGCACTCCGGCTCCATCGAGCTTTTATATAGCCTTGGGATCTTTTTGTCCTCTTAATTCTTAACTTTAACTTTTAACTTTTAACTTTTAATTCTTAATTCTTAATTCACTTATGTCCTCTATCATTATCGAAACGAATTTTTCCAAACTCCGGTTCGTCAAGCGCGGTAAAGTACGCGATATGTACGACGTCGGAGACTATTTTTTAATCGTTGCGACCGACCGCCTTTCGGCATACGATGTCGTTATGCCGCAAGGGATTCCCGATAAGGGAAAGGTGCTCACGCAGATCTCAAAGTTCTGGTTCGATCTCACGAAGGGTATTATCAAGAACCATGTTGTCTCGACCGATGTGGATGAGTTTCCGGCGGAATGCCGGCCGTACGCCGATGATCTGCGCGGGCGAAGCATGCTGGTAAAGAAAACTCGGCCGCTCGGCGTCGAGTGCATTGTTCGCGGCTACCTTTCCGGGTCGGGCTGGGCCGAATACCAGGAAGCGAAGAGCGTCTGCGGACTGCCTCTTCCGGCCGGACTTGTCGAAAGTTCACGGCTGCCCGCTCCGATCTTCACGCCGTCGACAAAAGCTGAACTTGGCGTTCACGATGAAAATATTACTTTTGAAGAGATGGTGAAGCTCGAAGGGGAGGCGATCAGCACGAAGGTCAGGGATATTGCAGTTCAGATCTTCAATGCGGCGTCGGGAATCGCCGAGTCGAAAGGCATCATCATCGCCGACACAAAAATGGAATTCGGTACTCTCAATGATGAATTGATTCTCATCGACGAGCTTTTGACCCCCGACTCGTCCCGCTTTTGGCCGAAGAACAAATATGTTTCGGGCAGGAGCCAGCCGAGCTTTGATAAGCAATTTGTCCGCGACTATCTCACATCGATAAAATTTAATCGGCGGGCTCCCGGGCCGATGATGCCGGAAGAAATTATTCAAAAGACGGCTCAATTGTATCGTGAGGCGCTGCAGACGTTGACCGGCAAAAGCGTTGAATAAATTATTTCTCGCGAAGCCACAACGACGCAAGGATTTTGTTTAGAATGAATTTGCGGCTTTGCGTGAGCCACCCTTTTGAATGAGTCGGAAGTATCCGGCTCTATTTAGTCCATATCCATCAGAAAGAAAGGCGAATGAAATCACTCACCCAGGACCATGTGCTGGAGGCGCTGCGAAGCGTGCACGATCCCGACCTTCACAAAGATATTGTCGCCCTCAATTTTGTCAAAGAGATGAAGATTGAAGGGAAGGACCTTCGTTTCACCATCGAGCTGACCACGCCGTCGTGTCCCGTTCGCGATGAGTTGAAGGCAGAATCCGAAAAAGCCATCCGTTCGTCGATTGCCGACGTTGGTGCGGTCGAAATTTCGATGACGTCGAACGTGACGTCGCGACAGGCGCTTCAGCCCGGCCCGCTCCTTGCCGGCGTGAAGAATACGATCGCTGTTGCAAGCGGCAAAGGAGGCGTCGGTAAATCGACGGTTGCCGTCAACCTTGCCGTTGCCCTGGCGATGGACGGAGCGAGTGTCGGCCTGATCGACTGCGACGTGTACGGCCCGAGCATCCCCCTGATGTTCAACATCAACGAAAAGCCGAAACTCCATAACCAAAAACTTCAGCCGCTGGAGAAATACGGCGTGAAGGTCATGTCGATCGGCTTTCTGGTCGACCCGATGCAGGCAGTTGTCTGGAGGGGACCGATGGCAAGCGGTGCGGTGCGGCAATTTATGTCCGACGTCGAGTGGGGGAATCTCGATTATTTGATTTTCGACATGCCTCCGGGAACGGGGGATATTCAATTAACCCTCGTGCAGCAAATTCCGCTGACCGGTGCCGTCATCGTGACGACACCGCAGGAAATTTCTCTTGCCGATGCCCGCAAAGGACTGATGATGTTCAACAAAGTCAATGTACCGATCCTCGGGATTATCGAGAACATGAGCTACTTTGTCTGCTCCCATTGCGGCGCCCGCGAGAATATTTTCGACGCCGGCGGCGGTGCGAAAGCATCGAAAGAACTCGGCGTCCCGTTCCTCGGAGAAATACCGATCGACACCAATATCCGCATTGGAGGCGATACCGGCCGGCCTATCGTTGAAGCAGACCCGAAAAGCCCGCAGTCGAAGATCATTTCGCAAATCGCTCGTAACCTCGCCGCACAGATCAGTATCAAAAATCTATCGCACGCGTCCGTTCCATCAATCGAGATTTCCCTGGGTGCGCCGCAACAACACTAATGAAAGAAAAAGTTCTGATATCGTTGGAAAGCATTCGCCCCTTCTTGCAGATTGATGGCGGCGACGTCGAGCTTGTGAACATTACCAGCGACGGCATCGTCGAAGTAAAGCTTGTCGGCGCCTGTGCTTCGTGCCCCATGTCGATTATGACGTTGCGCGGCGGGATCGAGCGCGCGTTGATGCTCGAGATTCCTGAAGTGCGGAGAGTTGAGGCGGTGGCGGGGTAAAGAGCAGCGGGGTCAACAGAGCGGTCTCATTCATTGTTTCAACTTCACATCGAAGACTTTCCTGTCTTTGATCTGGACAATCCTTTCCTGAGCTTTCCTGACCAAATCATAATTGTGCGTTGCCATCAGCACGGCTGTCCCCTTCGCGTTGATGTCTTTCAGCAGCTTCAGAATGTCGAGCGATGTCGACGGGTCGAGGTTCCCGGTCGGCTCATCCGCCAAGAGGAGGATCGGTTCGTTGACCAGCGCCCTGGCGATGGCCACACGCTGCTGTTCGCCTCCCGACAGCTGGTGGGGCATGCTGTTGCGTTTATGACTGAGCCCGACATGGGCAAGAACGTTCAGCACTTTTTTCTTGATGTCGACCGTGCGTGCATTCGTGACGTAAAGAGAGAAAGCGACGTTGTCATAGACGGAACGGTCTTCCAATAATTTGAAATCCTGAAACACGACACCGAGTTTCCTTCTCAACAACGGTATCTGTTTGGATGTGATTGTGCCCGACGAAAATTTGCCGACCATGACCGAACCGGTATCCGGACGCAAATCCATATAGAGGAGCCGCAGCAACGTGCTCTTGCCGCTTCCGGTTGTTCCGACGAGCGAGATAAATTCGCCCGCCTCGATCTCGAGGCTGACATGGTCGAGAATGGTTTGCTTGTTGAATGAAACGCAGACGTTGGAGAGCCGTACCATGGTAAGGAATGCTATAAATGGAATTTAACTAGAAGCTATCTTAAAAATGGTTTCGATATAGAATGCACTTGTAAATGTCATGCTGATCCCGCTGCAAAGCAGCGGGAGAAGCATCAACGACACTAAAGCCCCGTAGATTCACGGTGCATGATTGTCATGGATTCTTCTCCCGCTCGAAGAGTCGTCGCTTTCCGACGACCAGAAAACGGCGGGATCAGAATGGGCATTCATCAGAGTTTTTGAGATAGCTTCTAGTCCTGTTTCAATGAAATCATCACGCGTTGCCATCGTTCTTCATTCCAAATTCCGTCTCAAAAAGGCTGTAAGGGTCAGAGCAGGCATCAAGATCATTTAATGCCGGTTTTTTTGAGCCCGCTTCTATTCAAAACAATCGTCCGAGCGAGCTGCACCGCCGCGTTCATACTGCGCGGGTCGGCGATGCCCTTGCCGGCAATGTTGAACGCCGTCCCGTGATCGGGCGACGTGCGGATAATATTCAGTCCGGCCGAAAAATTCACTCCGTCGTTGAAACCCATCATTTTCAGCGGGATCAACCCCTGGTCGTGATACATTGCCAGCACTGCATCGAAATTTTTTTGTTCCGATGTCGCAAAGAACCCGTCGGCAGGGAATGGGCCCGACGCGTTGATCCCTTTTTCCTTCGCTTTGATGATCGCCGGCTCGATGATTTCTATTTCTTCAAGCCCGATGGCGCCGTGTTCGCCCGCATGCGGATTGAGGCCGAGAACGGCGATGGCCGGCGCCTTGATGCGGAAATCATTTTTCAAGGATGCGTCGATCGTTTCCAGTTTCTCGACGATGCGCTCGACGAAAATGTTCTCCGCTACTTTTTGAATCGGAAGATGGATCGTTGCAAGGCCGACGCGGAAAGATTTTGCTATCAGCATCATCGTGACCCGGCCGGAACGGCTCAACATGGCAAGCATTTCTGTCTGTCCGGGAAAGTTGTACCCTGCAACATGGAGCGACTCTTTCGAAACGGGTCCCGTCACGATCGCATCGGCTTCTCCGTCCAGGCACATACGCACGCTTCTCTCAATCGCCATGCCCGCACAGATGCCGGCGTCGGGAGCCGACTTGCCGATTTGAAGGTTCTTCACGGTGCCGTTGTAGACGTTCATGACCGGGACGGCGTTGGCCGCGATATGCTCCGACGGTGATTGCACCGCGACGAGCTTCCTCTTCGTTTTTAGTTTCTTTGCGTAGTGGTCGAAGATTTCAAACGAACCGACAAGAATCGGTTGAATTGTTTTAAGGAGGGGGGCGTTGTCGATATTTTTGAGGATCACTTCAGGGGCGATGCCATTAAAATCTCCGATGGTGAAGGCGATGCGAGGCTTCATTTAGTTCCGGATGCGATAAGTTTATAGTTGCCCTGGCGGCTTGGGTCTTCAAAGATAAATTCTTTGTTGAGCGATCCGTACGTCCAGGTTTCTTTCGGCGGCCCGCCCGGCGCGAGCGAACGTTCGATGTTCGACGGTTTGCCGTACAGGATATAAATTTTCCCCCGATCGGTCAGGGCACCGTTTTCCTCTTTCAACGTTCTAAAATTTACGAACGCGTAGTCAACGCGCTGGAAGTATACCGTCATCATTTCATTGTATGCCGACCCCGGTACATTGTTGCGCTTTGCCCAGAACTCCTCGAATTTTCTTATCCTGCTCTCCCTGTTGCCGCTTCGAAGGTCGTCGTATTCACTGTCGGTTGTGATGTACCTCATCGCCGTGACGGCAAAATCCAGATCGTACAACGATAACGGCATATCGTTCCAGTGGATTGAAAACTCTTTGCTCACGGTTGCCGTATCGCCGGCGGAAATATGAATGTGTGCAACGTACCGTCCCTGCTTCAAACGCGAGGTCAGGAGGGGAAAATAGACCGTCGCGGTCGTTGCGTTGGAGTCCAGAACGTACTCGACGTTTTCCGTATTCGTTTGCTTCAACCGGAGGAGTGAATGACGAAAGACCGTTGCCGCCGCTGTCGTTTCTTCCTGGGCGACGGATCGTTCTTTCTCTTCTGGCTGGAATTGCGTCAACGAGTAGCGTATCGTCACCGGCGTGTCTTCGTCTTTGAGCGTAATGAATGTGCCGGCGTTCTTCGAGAACTGGGCTGCGTTGTTATCGTTGAACGCGGTAAAACTCCGTTCAGACGATGGCTGGCCCGCCGGTTCCACGAAGAGGATTGTTGATTGAACAAGTGCGTTCTGCCGGAATGGGAGAACGTGTAAAATTTGTTTTCGATCTCCGAATTCACGTTGTGATTCTTTGTCTTCGATGTGGTACACGGGCGTGAATCGTCCCGGATGCACCACGAACGACGCAGTTCCCTGATAATAACGTAGTCGAAGATGGGTGCTTTCGTTGTCTTGCGTCTTCAAACTTATCGCTTGCACTTTTCTGGAAACGGAAGTATCGGTTGAATCGATCAACTCAATGAGGAGTTCTCCGTGAGCCCGGTACGACGGCACGTCCGCTGAAAAATCCCTGGTGAAGACAAAAAAATCAAACCGGACGCGGTATAGAATATCAACCCTTACCAATCCAGAATCTGCGGCGAACATGTGAGGCTCGAAGCTTACGACGTCCATGGCGGATGATTCTCTGAACCGGCCCTCGTCGCCGGAGCGTTCGCGCGGCCGTTCCTCGTCTTGCGCCCGGAGCGGCGAAAACGCCGCGAGGAGGCACACCAAGCAAACGATGAAATATACTCCGATTCCACTCCTATGCATATTTGAGATCATGAAGGAATGCCCTGTCTTGTCTGCCGATAATTTTTTGTGGATTGATGTCGTTTTGAGGGTCGAGCGTTTGTTTTATCCCTTTGAAGACTCCGCAAATTTCGGAATCGAATGCCTGTTCTAAGAACGGCGTCCGCGCCGCCGTTTGAGAGAACGAGAGTGAGGCTTTTGACTTGATTTTTCGTTGAACTGTGCCGCAAGCCGTGTGAGCCGGCGGCATTGGTCGCCATCATGCTGCCCGAGGTGCAAAGCTCTGCACTTTGAGGGTCAATCGAATAGAATTTCCCGAGTGGAAGGAGCGACGCAGTTAAGTCTTCAGGAATGCAGCCCGCTTCAACGGTTGTAAATGATGAATCCATATTAAGAAGATAGAAAGATGACGCCGCAAACGCAAGACACGGATCGGCAAGAAATCGGATGCCGTGTCGATTTAGCCAAACTGACCTTTCGTCGTTTAGCGGTGTTCAAGAAAAAGAGTCCGATATCTCCTATAAAGACAAAAAAAAGGCAATGCCGAAACATCGCCTTTTTTTGTTCTACCGATCATGATATTCCCATCCTGTTACAACCCGATCAATGATACCTGGATGATCTCGTCTCCTCTCTTTCGTATTTCAGCAAGAACGTCGTCGGAAGGGCGGGCGTCGAGCTTCATCGTGCAGCACGCAGTTTGCTGTCCTTCGAAGATCACGTTCTCAATTTCCTGGACGTTGATCTTAGACGTCTTCAAATATTCAAGCACGTTGGCGAGGACTCCCGGCTTGTCGAAATGACGAACCACTAATTCCCACTTTGCGGCCGTCTTCTTTGCACGGTTGACCCAGTTGCGGACGGTTCCATGCTGAATATAGTCGTTGATAATGGCGACGGCCTCGGCGGCAACGGCATTCTGCGCCTGGTTCGTTGACGCGCCGATGTGATGCGTTCCGTACACTCCCGGCATTGACGCAAGCGGATGTGAGAACGGTCCGCTTTTTTCTTCCGGTTCATTTGAAAAGACATCTGCACCGACTTTCACGCTCCCCGCAGACACTGCTTCACGAAGCGCCGCTTCGTCGACGACCTCTGCACGGGACGTGTTGAGAAAGATTGTTCCCGGTTTCATCAATTGAATGATGCTTTTGCTGATCAGGTTTCTCGTCTCGGGTTTCAACGCAACGTGGACGGAGACGATGTTACATTGTGGAACGAGCGCTTCCACCGAGGCGGCGTATTCAATCTCGAGTTTCTCGGCTTTTTCCGGCGTGAGCGACCGCGACCATGCGATCACATGCAGTCCGAACGCTTTTGCGCGCGTGATCATTTCTTTTCCGATCTGGCCCACACCGATAATGCCGATGGTCTTTCCGAAAATTCCATCGGCCTTGGAGTATTCGCTTTTGTTCCATTTGCCGTTGTGGAGGTCCGTGACATTCTCGACAATTCGCCTGTCGAGTGAAAGAAGAAGCGCCATGGCCAATTCTGCCACTGCGATTGAATTTTTTCCGGGACAGTTGGCAACATAAATACCGCGGGCGTTCGCCGCTTTAACGTCGATAGTGTTCACGCCCGCCCCGGCACGAATGATCAAGCTGAGGCTTTTGCCAGCATTGATGCAGTCGGCATGAACCTCAGTTGAACGGACAATGAGGATGGACGCATCGCCGATATTCGCGGCGAGTTCTTCAGCCTTGAGTTTCGGTTTATACTGGGCTTCGACGCCCAGGTTTGAAATTTCGGAGATATACGATTGAGGAAATGAATCTGCAATGAGGATCTTCATACAATGTTCCTTTCACTTTAATATTTAATGGCTGAAAGGTACCATTCAATTCGTCAATTATCAATGAACAATGAACAATGAGCAATGAACAATGAACGGGAGACCGCGGGGACTAAGAACTAAGAACTAAGAACTAAGAACTAAGAACTAAGAAGCCCGCACGAAGCACCAAACGTTACCGGGAACCCAACACACTGTCTATTTCAGCTTTGAAAACTTGCAAGGGTTTTTGTCCGAACATGAAGGCTCGCTGCTTGCCGTTCGCATCGAAGATAAATGTTGCCGGAACCGCTCCGCTCCACGACGGATTAAGCTCGTTGATGAAGTCTTCGTCCTTCTTGACATTTGCAACATAGACTCTAAACGGCACGTGCTGGCTGGTAAGGAACGGGAGAATTTTCGAATCGATTTCGTCGGGATAATCAACGCTGATGGCAGCAATGTCCACGCCGGCATTCTGATAATCGTTGTAAAGCTGCACAAGTTCAGGAAATTCTTCAACACATGGCTGACACCACGTCGCCCATACATTGAGAAAAAGGATTTTGCCGTTCCGCACGTGGACAAGGTGCTCGATGCCTTTCACGCCGATTGGCTCGACGGGCGGAGGTGCGTCTTTTTGCTGGGCGGGCAGAATATCCGCACCGACACAAAGAGCGCAAACGAAGAGAGAGAGGATCGCGCGTAGTCCCATCAATCTACTTTCTTAATCGTACAGCCGAAAGCTTTTGTGACTGAAACTGACACCGGTTTGCCGGCCAGTATTTGATCGAGCGCGTTTCGAAGATCATGCGAGGTCACATCAGCCTCACGCCGCGAGTCATCAATTCTGCCATGGTAGAGAATTTCCAGCGATGGGTTGAGGACGAAAATTTCAGGCGTTACCGACGCTCCGAATTTATTGGCGATGATGTTTTTCTCATCTTTCAGGATCGTAAATTCAAACCCATGGTCTTTGGCATGCTGCTTGACCTCTTCAACACTTTCCTGCTTGTTGGAGTTGATGCCTATAAACGTGACGCCCTTGTCTTTGTAATCATTAAATAACGACACCATTCGCGTGTTGTACCCGTTTGAAACCGGACACTGCGTGGCAATAAACATCAAGACGACGGCTTTGGATTTGTTGAAATCCGTGAGCGTATGCTTCACGCCGTCATAGTCGGGGAGTATAAAATTCTCTGCTTTTACCGGATCTCCGGCAAGGGCCATGGAGAAGATAAAAAGAGAGGGGAAGAAAAGAACCAAAACATTCCGCACCATACATCGCTCCTTTCCATTATTTTGGTTAGACGGCTGACAAAAACAAAAGTTGAATTGAGGCGGCCGTTGTTATTTCCTGTTCTTTAAAAATTCTATGAGCAAGCGTACCCCGACACCCGATCCTCCTTTAGGGGCATAGTCTAAATTCTCTTCCAGAATCGCCGTCCCCGCAATGTCAAGATGAACCCATTTGTAATCGCCGATAAATTTTTTCAGAAACCATCCTGCGGTAATTGCTCCGCCCCATCGCCCGCCCGTGTTCTTGACGTCGGCGACATCGCTTTTAATCATCTTCTCGTATTCGTCGAACATCGGAAGCTGCCATACTCGTTCATACGTGGCTTCGCCGGCTGTTTTAAGCGCGTCCATTGCTTCCTGGTCATTTCCCATCATCCCGGTTGCGAGATGCCCGAGAGCGACAACACATGCCCCCGTTAACGTCGCAAGGTCGATCACAATGTCCGGCTTGTAGTGGGATGCGTAGCCGAGCGCATCGGCGAGAATCAGTCTTCCTTCGGCATCGGTGTTGTCGACTTCCGAAGTTTTTCCGTTATAGTGGCGGACAATGTCTCCCGGTTTCATAGCAGTGCCGCTCGGCATATTTTCCACGGCAGGAATCAGCCCCACGACGTTTACCGGCAGCTGCAAATCGGCAAGAGCTTGAAACGTCCCGATGACCGCTGCGGCACCGCTCATATCCATTTTCATCTCCGCCATGTTCGCCGCCGGCTTAATGGAGATGCCGCCGCTGTCGAAGGTCACTCCTTTGCCGACGAGAACGACGGTCCCGGTCTTAACTTTTCCCGGATTGTGTTCGAGAATGATGAAGCGCGGCGGGTGATTGCTTCCCTTGCTGACGGAGAGGATTCCCCCCATTTTCAAGCTTTCGATTTTTCTTTGGTCGAAGATTGTCGTCTTGAAGCCATGCTTGTACGCTGCCTCTTGCACATGATGCGCAAGAGTTTCAGGATATAGTTCATTCGACGGAGCGTTCTGAAGGTCTCGCGCAAAGCAGGTCGCGGCAGAGAGGATTTCACCTCGCCGTACACCGTCGCGAATTTCGTTTAAGCGTTTCTTATCCGACGTGAAGAGCGTAAAGCTTTCAAGCCTTTTTTCATCGTCTGTCGCTGTAATATATTTGTCATATTTATAGACGGAGAGAACTCCCCCTTCGACCAGGGCTTGTGCCGTTTCGGATGGAGCGGCCTTGAATGAAGGAATAGAGAGGGTAGACAATGGGAATTCAATTCCAAGAGAACCGATTTTCATTTTCTGGGCAGTTGAAGCAGCCGCGGCAGCACCCCGGCGCAGTCTTTCGAGCGTGAGCTTTTCTGCCTCTCCCATCCCGATGAGAAAGAGGCGGGGGGAAGCGATTGATTTTTCAGTGTAGAGTGAAAGCAGTTCTCCATTTTTAGCAGAAAAATCTTTCAGCGAAACGGCGGGTTGGATTTTTTCGCCGATCTGTTTTCCCAGGGAGGCAATCTGTTGTGTAAGCCCATTCTTATCCTGGAAAATGAAAACAGCAACCGCATCTGCTTTGGCTTCGGAGAGCCCGCTAAGTTCACATTTAACTTCCATTGTCACTCCTTGGTAATAGTATTCAAATGTAGTGTCCTGACCGTTCGATGACGTTTTTCACAACATCGTCGATTGCGCTGCCGGAGATTCTGGCTCCGGCGGCATTGATATGGCCGTTTCCGCCGAATTCCTTTGCAAGCGCATTAATGGGTATCGTTCCCTTCGAACGAAAGCTCACTTTCACTCCTTCCGCCAGTTCGATAAACATGATGCCGATTTTCACGCCGCCTATGGTCAGCGCGTAATTGACCATGTTGTCCGTGTCTTCTTCTGAGGTCAGCGTTTCAGCGAAATCTTTTCGCAGAAGCGTTATCGCCGCGACCAGTCCTCGATGATACATGCTCAATGAGTCAAGCGCTCGCCCCAGCAGTTTTAATCTATTTGCGGAACCTTCTTCAAATATTTTTTGATAAATTTTTGTCTGGTCGGCGCCGCGTTGCAAGAGTTCAGCGATAATGATGTGAGTCTCCGGGCCGGTTTTTGGGAAGCGGAACGAGCCTGTGTCGGTCATGATTGCGGCGTACAGCGCTTCAGCGATCGGCATCGTGATCGCGTTTTCGTTGAGAAATTTCAGCAGCTTGAAGATGATTTCGCCGGTCGCCGTCGCCTGCTCGTCGATGATATAAAGATCGGCGAACGCTTCCCGGTCGGGATGGTGGTCGATGCATATTTTCAATGCCCGGCTTTGCAGGACGGATTCTTTCAGCGCCGAAAAACGAGCCGGGGTGTTTGTGTCCAGCGCAATGATAACGTCGGCGTTTTTGATGATCGTATTGTGTTTTT
Source organism: uncultured Bacteroidota bacterium (assembly GCA_963772165.1). Taxonomy (GTDB): domain Bacteria; phylum Bacteroidota; class Ignavibacteria; order UBA10030; family UBA8401; genus JAGVPT01. The sequence continues at coordinate 50,102 of CAVYWA010000014.1, forward strand.
CCGGGGAGAACGTTGCAATAGGGAAGAGCGATTTCATGAATGCGTAGTAAGCCGGTGTTTCACTCTGATTGATCACCGAAACACTTTTCCCCGCACCGGTAAGATGCAACGCAAGGGCAACTTCACTTCCTAAACCGTCGCCGTCGGGATTGATATGCGTTGTGAGAACGAAATTTTCCTTCTCGGCAAAGATTGTTTTACACTGCTCAAATAATTGCATCACGTCCATCGAAACGGCCCGGAAAAATTTTAGTCAGAATACAATCGCAGCGTCGCTGGCGTTGAATTGAAGCCCTTCGCACTGGCGGGTAGAAAAAAAAACACCGAACTCAAGATACGAACCGAACCCCATACGTTCAATAGACCATCTCCCAAAAAAGAACGCACTTCCTCTCCGAGAAAGTGCGTCTCCGAATTCTTGCTTCGCTTTATTGAATTGTCCAGGTATCGCCCGAGCCGAGTAATTTATCCAAATCTCCTTTGCCCTTTTTATCTACGGCACCTTTGATTTGAAGGGCCATTTGTGATTCGTACGTCGGGCGGTCGATGCTCAGGAAAATACCGACCGGGCGGGGAAGCGAAGCATTATAAGTCATGTTGGCAAGGATGAACGCCAGCGTTGAATCGTTCTCGTTATGAACAATCAGGTCGCTCACTGAATGTTTTCCGTCTTTCAACGAAACCACCGTCGGCCTGAATCCGTCAAGGTGCACTCCTTTATCCCGCTCTTTTCCAAAGATCAGAGGCTTGCCGTGTTCAAGGTAGAGAACGTTTTCGTCTTTGGATTCTTTTTCGGTGAACATGAAGAATGCGCCGTCGTTGAACACGTTGCAGTTCTGATAGATCTCAACAAATGACGTTCCCTTATGTTCGGCCGCCCGCTTTACAATGTGCTGCAGGTGTTTTGGATCGCGGTCCATCGTTCGCGCGACAAACGTGCCGCTCGCCCCGAGTGCCAGGCTGACCGGATTGAACGGGTAATCGATCGAGCCGTACGGCGTCGACTTCGTTACTTTGCCGAACTCGGATGTCGGAGAATACTGTCCCTTCGTCAGCCCGTAAATTTGATTGTTGAACAGCATGACGTTGACGTCGATGTTGCGGCGGATGAGATGGATCATGTGGTTCCCGCCGATGCTTAAGCCGTCGCCGTCGCCCGTGACTACCCACACGGATAAATCCGGCCGTGCCATTTTCAAGCCGGAGGCAATCGCGGTTGCTCTTCCGTGAATGCTGTGGAAACCGTACGTGTCCATGTAGTATGGAAACCGGCTCGAGCATCCGATGCCCGAAATGAACACGGTATTTTCCCTTTTGATATTCAAATCCGGCATGACGCGCTGCACCTGGGCAAGGATCGAATAATCGCCGCAGCCCGGGCACCACCGCACGTCCTGGTCGGACTGGAAATCTTTTGTGGTATACTTCGCGGACGGCGGTTCGCTTTTTGAAACAACTTCTTCAACAAGGATGCTCATGCTTTTTTGCCTTCCAGTATTTCGTCAATTTTTTCTTCGATCTCCGAGGATTTGAACGGCAGGCCCTGGACTTTATTCAGCCCGACCGCCGGAACAAGGTATTTTGCCCGCAGGACTTTGATAAGCTGTCCCAAATTAATTTCCGGAACGAGCACATGTTTAAAATTGTAAAGAATCTCTCCGACGTTTTTCTGCAGCGGGTTCACATACCGGAGATGGAGATGCGATACGGATTTTCCCTGCGCCCGCTTGGCTTCGACCGCCGAGCGGATCGCACCGTACGTGCCTCCCCAGCCGATAACGAGCAGATCGCCTTTCTCGTCTCCCTCAACAATTGCTGGGGGGATGTCGTTCGCGATGCGTTCGACTTTTTCAGCGCGAAGGTGAACCATTTTGTCATGGTTCTCGGGTTCGTAATTCACGTTTCCTGTCTTGTCCTGTTTCTCCAATCCGCCGATACGGTGTTCGAGTCCCGGCGTTCCCGGAATCGCCCATTCACGGGCAAGCGTTGTTTCGTTCCGCAAGTAGGGGAGATAATTATTCGGGTCTTTCCTGAACTTTGGAGAAATATCAGGAATGTCCGCAACGTTCGGTAGTTTCCACGGTTCCGATCCGTTGCCAAGGTATCCGTCGGACAACATCATCACAGGGGTCATGAACTTCAAAGCGATACGCGCGGCTTCGAAAATTGTATTGAAACAATCGCTCGGGGTTGATGCAGCGAGGACTGGAACGGGAGCTTCGCCGTTGCGTCCATACAATGCCTGGAGGAGATCAGCCTGTTCTGTTTTCGTCGGAAGCCCCGTGCTCGGGCCGCCGCGCTGGATATTAATAATAAGGAGCGGAAGTTCAACCATCACCGCTAAACCGATCGCCTCCGTTTTCAACGCGACGCCGGGTCCGCTCGTTGTTGTTACTGCGAGCGCGCCGCCGAACGATGCACCGATCGCGCTGGTGATAGCGGCAATTTCATCCTCGGCTTGGAAAGTCTTCACGCCGTATTCTTTGTACATCGACAATTCGTGAAGGATGTCGCTCGCCGGCGTGATCGGATAGCTGCCGAGAAAAAGGTCGAGCTTGGCTTTACTTGCCGCGACAACTAACCCTAACGCGACGGCAGTGTTGCCGGTGATGTTGCGGTATTTTCCCCGCGGTAATGCGGCGGCTTTTACTTCATACCGGACGTTGAAGATTTCCGTCGTCTCGGCAAAATTCCATCCAGCCTTCAACACTCTCGTATTTGCTTCAACGATGTCCGGCTTGCTTTTAAATTTTGCTTTGATCCATGCGACGGTGTTATCGATGGAACGATTGTACATCCAATACATCATCCCGAGCGCGAAGAAATTTTTTGTCCTGTCGACAATCTTTGTCGGCAGATTCATGTCGGCAAGGGCGAGGCTTGTGAGCTTGGTGATGTCGGCCTGGTAGACTGGATACTTTGCCAGCGAGTTGTCCGTTAACGGGTTCGATGTGTAACCCGCAAGCTTCAAATTTTTATCGTTGAACCCGTCCGTGTTCACGATGATGGCGCCGCCGTCGACAAGGCCGCGAAGGTTCACTTTTAATGCAGCCGCGTTCATTGCGACAAGAACGTCGCACTGGTCCCCCGGCGTGTTGATCTCCGTGCTTCCGAAATGGATCTGAAAACCGCTCACGCCGAAGAGCGTTCCCTGCGGTGCACGGATCTCCGCCGGATAATCCGGAAGCGTGCTCAGGTCATTGCCCATGATCGCCGACGTGTTCGTGAATTGCGTCCCTGTAAGCTGCATGCCGTCCCCCGAATCGCCCGCAAAGCGGATCGTCACTTCATCAAGGGATTTTATTTTCTTATCCATGTCATGCTCGTCCTTTACATTTGTCCTTACGATAGTTCATTGAGGAATGGAAGCCAACGTGAAAAATATGATGATAGAATTGTCAGGTAGTTGGTGATGATGAGGAGGCCGAGGACGACAAGCATCGCGCCCCCCACAATCTCAATCGTATGAAAATATTTTTTTACCCTGTTGAACATCGTAAAGAAGATATTAATGCTGATACCCGTAAGGAAGAATGGAATGCCAAGGCCGAGCGAATAGCTGGCGAGAAGCGCAATTCCCTTGTACACGGTGTCCTGTTGGCTTGCGATGACGAGGATCGCAGCAAGCACCGGCCCGATACACGGTGTCCACCCAAAAGCGAACGCCGTGCCGACAAAAAATGACCCGAACATTCCCAGTTTTTTTTGCTGGACGTGAAACCTCTGCTCATAGTTCAGGAAATTGATCCTGAACACGCCCATCATGTGCAAACCGAACACGATAATAAGCACCCCGGCAATCTTGCTGATCGTTAAATAGTACTCGTTGAACGTCTTTCCCAGCGTCGTTGCAGTCGCTCCGAGCAGAATAAAGACCATCGTAAACCCGCCGATAAAAAACAACGAGTTCAGAATTATCGAACGCAAGGCAGACTTGTTCTGTTCCATGTCCTTCATTTCATCGAGTGAAACGCCTGAAATAAAGGAAATGTACCCTGGCACTATCGGGAGCACACAAGGAGACACAAAGGAGAGCAAGCCAAAGATAAAAGCCGTTAGAATTCCTACATTCTGCAATCAAAACCTCATCTTCCTGCAATAATGTAGTTCATTTACTCAAGAATATCAAGGCGTTAACGGGGCGATTTCAGCAGGAAAGGCATCATTTGGCTGGATGTGTGCGCAGCAACACCATTGAAGTTTATTACGGAGTGGCTTTATAAATGCAATGCGATTTAAACAATCAGGTGAACTTTGTTTTGCGATTCCAGCAGCACAGTTCAGAGTTTTCGTTTGTGGAAAAATAATGCGACGACTCATGAATTCATCATGACGATTTTTTTTTGTTTTGAGCTGCGGGATTGACAATGCGTTCCTGATCAAAACAAAAAAGCCATTCCGTTTTTCTCCGGGATGGCTTTGTCCTCCATACTTCTTACTGCTTACTGAAATCCGCCTACTTCCTTCGCTTCAGCAACTTTTTCGCTCTTCCTTCGTTTGACTTGTTCACTTTGTGGAATGTTTTTAACGGTAAGCCGTAAATCTTGATGAACCCTTCTGCCGCGGAATGGTCGAATGTATCGTCGACAGTGTACGTTGCGAGTTGCGTGTCATAAAGAGAATAGGGGGATGTTCGTCCGCCGACGGTAAGATTTCCTTTGTAGAGCCGGACCCTCACTAAACCTGTGACATTCTTTTGCGTTTCGTCGATGAATCCATCCATCGCTTTTTTCAACGGGGAGAACCAGAGCCCGTTGTAGATAAGCGTTGCATAATCGTCCGACAATTTCGACTTGTAATGAAAAACCTCTTTATCAAGGGTCAGCCGCTCCAGCTCCTGATGTGCAAAATGGAGCGTCACCGCCGCGGGAGCTTCGTACACTTCGCGCGATTTAATGCCGACAAGCCGGTTCTCGACTAAATCAATTCTCCCGACGCCGTTCGCTCCGGCAATCGTGTTCAACTCTTCAATGAGCGACACGCCGTCCATTTTCTTTCCATCAAGTCCGACCGGAAGGCCCTCCTTGAATTCAATAGAGACGTACGTCGCCTTATTGGGTGCATCTTCCGGTGCAACCGTTCGCTGGTAGGCATCTTGCGGCGGTTCGACCATGGGGTCCTCAAGAATTCCGCATTCGATCGCCGTGCCCCAGATGTTCTCATCGATCGAGTATGGATTTTTCTTCGTCGCCGAAACGGGAATTCCGTGCTTCTCACAGTACGCGATTTCTTCCTCGCGGGATTTGAATTCCCATTCACGAAGGGGTGCGAGCACTTTCAGCTCTGGTGCCAGCGCCATGACTGAAACCTCAAATCGAACCTGATCGTTTCCTTTTCCCGTGCAGCCATGGGCAACGGCGGTGCATTTTTCTCTCTTTGCGACATCAACTAAAGCTTTTGCCAGGAGCGGGCGTCCGAGTGATGTTGCCATCGGATAAACATGTTCATACAGCGCTCCGGCTTTGAGTGCCGGGAAAATATAGCCCTGGACAAATTCCTTCTTCAGGTCCTGAACGTAGACTTTTTTCGCTCCGGTTTTGTACGCCTTATCGGCGACGCCGACAAGCTCTTTCTGCTGCCCCAAATTTCCTGTGACAGTGATGACATCCGCGTTATATTTTTCCTGCAGCCATTTAACGATAACGGACGTGTCGAGGCCGCCTGAGTATGCGACGGCAATTTTTTCTTTCTTCAAAATGATTCTTCCTTATGGTTAGTAAGAGATGCGGTGGACGTAAAAAAGTTTTTAGTTTCAGTGCTGCCCTGCGCGCTCCACGAGAGCATCCTTAATGTCTCGCAGCGTTGAATGAATTTTCTTGATGGTCGACGGTAGCACGACAACAGTGTCGTCTCCCGCGACGGTTCCGAGCATATGCGGATGGTGAAGCGAGTCGAGGAACGACGCGACGCCCGGCGCTCGTCCCGGCAGCGTCCGGATGACGATCATCGCTTCGTTCGCGTTGATGCTCGTGATTTCGAAACCGATGAGTGATTTTATTTTTCGTTCTTCTCCTTCCGTGCTGAGCACGTACCGCATGCCGTCCTCGGAATGAACGCGGTCAACGCCGAGTTCTTTGAGGTCGCGGGAAAGGGTTGCCTGCGTAACGTCGAAGCCCCGTTTTTTTAAATCAACGCACAGCTCTTCCTGGCTGGGAATCGCCTTCGAGAGGATGATTTCCTTTATAGCAAAATGCCTTTTTGCTTTATTCACGTTCGATGGCTGTTCTTTTTGGAAATGCTCTCGCGGACCATTTGCGTCCCGATTCCCTCGTCGGTGAAAATTTCAAGCAGGAGAGAATGCTTGATGCGCCCGTCGACGATATGGACTTTTTTTACGCCGGCGTTCAACGTTTTAAATGCCGACCGCACCTTTGGAATCATCCCGCCGAAGATCGCTCCCTGATCGATGAGGCGTTCGGCTTCCTTTTCCGTCATCGAAGAAATACGTTGGTTGTTGATCACGATGCCTTCGATATCGCTGAGGTAAACGAGCTTTTCCGCTTTCAAGGCATCGGCAATAGTGCCGGCGGCGAGGTCGGCGTTGATGTTGAAGATTGTTCCATCTTTTCCAACGCCGAGCGGTGCGATCACCGGCATCATGCCGTTTTTCAAAAGCAGTTCGATAAACGGAACGTTGACCGACGTGACTCTTCCCACCAGCCCCAAGTCAACCCCACCGTCGATAATTTTCTCGGCGCGAAGGAGCATGTTGTCCACGCCGCTGAGGCCGACCGCGTCGCCGTCGTTGCTGTTGATGAGATTGACGATCTCTTTATTGATTCTGCCGGCGAGAACCATCTGGACGACTTCCACCATCGCTTCGTCGGTATAGCGCTGCCCGTCGACGAATTTCGTTTCGATGCCCAGCTTCTTTGCAATTTCCGTGATCTCTTTTCCACCGCCATGGACGATGACAATATTGATCCCGATCTTTCGAAGAATCGTTACATCCTTCCCGAACGTTTCTCTCAGCAGCGGGTCGGTCATCGCCGCCCCGCCGTACTTGATGACAAACGTTTTCCCCTCATATTTCTGGATATAAGGGAGAGCTTCAATGAGGACTTCTTCTTTTTTCATTTCACTCGTACAATCGATGTTGAATTCCGACAGATTACAACGGCAATCTAAGATCTACCACTTCGACCTCGCACCCTCGCCCTCAATTCTTTTGCCGGTTCGCCTAACTCCTGTAGCTCGCATTAATATCGATGTAGCCTTTCGACAGGTCGCACGTCCATAACGTTGCGGAGCCGCTGCCGTTATGCAGGTCTACGGTGATCGCAATTTCTTTCTGTTGAAGAATTTTTTTTGCCTTTTTTTCTGAAAAAGAAATATTGTAGTTCTTGCCGAGGATCCGCAAGCCGCCGAAAAAGATCTCCGTTCTGTCGGGATTGAAAAATATTCCCGACCTGCCGACGGCGGCAAGAATTCTCCCCCAGTTCGCATCTTCACCGTGGATTGCGGTTTTAACCAGCAGCGAATTGCATACCGTCCGTCCCGCTTGTTCAGCGTCTTTTTTTGATTGAGCACCTTTGACCGTTAGTTCGATAAACTTCGTAGCCCCTTCGCCGTCTTTCACAATCAATTTTGAGAGGATCGGCAAGAACATGCTCAAAGGCTTTATAGAAGCGCGTATATGCCGGAGAATTCTCTTTCAATAATGCGTTGTCAGCTTTTCGATTCGCAAGCACAAGAACCATGTCATTCGTGCTCGTGTCGCCGTCTACAATAATGCGGTTGAACGACGTCTCTGTTGCAAGCCGCAGCGTCTTTTTTAAGAGCGAGTGCGAAATATTCGCATCGGTCGTAACAAAGGCGAGCATCGTTGCCATGTTCGGTGCGATCATCCCTGAACCCTTAGCGATACCGCCAATCCGCACAGGGGCCTTGCCGATTTTCAGCTCAACGGCGTATTCTTTGATGAATGTGTCGGTCGTGCAAATTCCCTCGGCGGCGTCACCGTTTCCCTCTTTCCGCAAGTGTTCTGAAGCCGCAACAATGCCGGCGTTCATTTTTTTCATAGGGAGGAATTGGCCGATGATGCCGGTTGAGGAAACAAGGACATGTGAAGGAGGGATTTGCAAAGCTCGCGCTGCTGTTGCGATCGATTGGAGGGCATCATTCATTCCCCGTTTTCCCGTGCACGCATTTGCATTACCGCTGTTGACGACTATCGCCGAAGCAAACTTCGATTTTTTTAATTGCCGTTGATCGAGCGTAACGCATGCAGCTTTTGTCGCGCTCGTCGTAAAAACCCCCGCAGAGAGCGCTGGCACGTCCGATGCGATAAGGGTTAAATCTTTCTTTTTCTTTTTTATTCCCGCATGAATACCTGAAGCAATAAACCCATTCGGTGCGCAGATTCCGCCGTCAATCTTTTTCATTTCCAATTTTTCACTTTTCACTTTTACAAAAGCCCTTCCGTTTCTTCAAACCCGAGCATGAGATTCATGTTTTGCACGGCTTGGCCTGCCGCACCTTTCACTAAATTGTCGATCACACTGAGAAGAATGAGCGTCTTGTTTCTTTCATCAATGCGAAAACCGATATCGCAGAAGTTCGTATAATTGACGTTCTTGATCTCCGGGATTGCCGTGCTGTGGACGCGGACAAACGGAGCGGCTGAATAATACTTTTTGTAGAGAGAAAATATTTCTTCATGCTCAACGTTTTTTTTCAGACGGAGATAAATGGAGGAATAAATCCCTCGTGTAATGGGGATAAGATGGGGAACAAACGTCACGGTAACGGCATGCGATGCATTTTCCGTAACGGCTGACTCGATTTCAGGCGTGTGCTGATGAACGCTCACTTTGTAGGCCCTGACGCTTTCATTGACCTCCGAAAATGAATAGTCGAGAGAGGCGCTTCTTCCGGCGCCTGAAACTCCGGAGACAGCACTGATGACAATTCCCGTTTCTTCGACGAGATCTTCTTTGACCATTGGAATGATAGGAAGAATTGCGCTCGTTGCGTAACATCCGGGATTGGCAACGAGCTGTGCAGCTTTTATCTGTTCATGGCACCATTCCGGCAAGCCGTATGTCGATGTGCACAAACTTTCAGCCGAAACATGCTCGCGCTGATAGTATTTTTGATAGGCTGTGACATCTTTGAGCCTGTAATCGCCTCCAAGGTCGATAACTTTTTTCTTCGCCTTCAACAATTCGGGAACAACATGCATTGCTTCTCCGGATGGAAGGGCAATGAATACAAGGTCTGAATCGGAAACCAGTCCGACGGAATATCTTTCAAAAACGAGGTCGGTTTGTCCTCGGAATATCCCGAACATCTCGTCGACTCGTTTTCCGGCGCTGGTGTGCGCAAAGACTTTTTTAAGCGTGACGTGGCGATGTTTCAATAATATTTTGATCAGTTCGGCTCCGGAATATCCGGAGGCGCCGAGAATTGAGATGTTCATCGAAAAATTTCCTTCAAGTTGCAAGCGAATAAATATACACTATGATGTATATTTATGCAAGCACTATTTTTTAGGAAAAATGCACGGCCCCATTTTCAAACGTGCCATCTTTTCCGTATCTTTATACTGTTCAACCTTACGGTACAGTTTTTCATTTTTCATTTTTAACTTCTGACTGCAACAATGGGTTTCAATTGCGGTATAGTCGGCCTGCCGAATGTGGGGAAGTCGACGCTCTTCAACGCGATCACTGCCGCCGGTGCGGAGGCTGCGAATTATCCGTTCTGCACGATCGACCCGAATGTGGGAATCGTCACCGTTCCCGATTCCCGTATTGACGGCCTGGTCGGTATTTACCACCCTGCGAAAATTATTCCTTCTGCCATTGAATTTGTCGACATTGCCGGACTGGTCAAGGGAGCCAGCAAAGGGGAGGGGCTTGGCAATCAATTTCTCTCGCATATTCGGGAAGTTGATGCGATCGCGCACGTTGTCCGATGTTTTGATGACACAAACGTTATCCACGTCGACGGCAGTATCAATCCGAAGCGAGATATCGAAGTTATTGAAGCCGAGCTTATCTTCAAGGACCTCGAAACGGTTGAAAAAAAAACAGCGGACGCTGAGAAGCGTGCGAAGACCGGTGAGAAAAAATTCAAAGCGGAGCATGAATTTTGCTTGGGGCTGAGGAAGCATCTCTTTGAAGGACGTCTCGCGCGCTATTTTCCCATCGACAATGACGACGAGCGCTTCTGGATAAGGGATATGCATTTACTGACAAACAAACCAGTAATGTACGTGTGTAACGTCCATGAGCAAGACGTTGCGGGTTCGAACAAGTATGTCATGCAGGTGAAGGAGGTCGCATCGAAAGAAAACGCAAAAGTGGTTGTCGTGAGCGCAGCGGTTGAAGCTGAAGTGGCGGAACTCCCCGCAGAAGAACGCGCCAGCTTTCTCGCGGGGTTAGGATTGAAAGAATCGGGGCTGCAACAGGTGATTCACGAAGGATATGATTTGCTTCACCTGCTCACGTTCTTTACCGCGGGACCAAAAGAAGTCCGCGCATGGACGGTACGAAAAGGTGCCGCCGCCCCGGAAGCTGCCGGTGTTATCCATTCCGATTTTGAAAAAGGATTTATTCGGGCGGAGATCATGAAGTACGAGGACCTGTTTCGATTGGGGAATGAACAGAAGGTAAAAGACAACGGCCTCCTTCACATCGAAGGTAGAGATTACCTCGTTGAGGATGGGGACATCGTTCACTTTCGGTTCAACGTATAATTCGAGACTTCTGAATAATTCCAAAAGTATGGCTCACGCAAAGACGCGAAGTCGCAAAATGATTTAAAAATAGACCCTTTGCGTCTTGGCGAGAGACGATTTTTTCAGATGTCTCAATTCCTAGATTGAAGTCATCCGCTAATAGTGTAAAAGGCATCTCAAACAATATGAGATGCCTTTTTTGATAAACCTATTGAATCGTTTTACGTCCATCCGAGTTTCTTGCGCGCTTCGGGAGCGATCATTGCAGGATTCCACTGCGGCTGCCACACAATTCTAACGTCGGCGTCGCTGACCCCGGAAATTTTTTTCACACGATCGCGCACATTGTTGGCAATCATGGACGACATGCCGCAGCCGGGGGAAGTTAACGTCATTTTCACGCCGACCCATCCGTCAATGATCTTAATATCGTAGACTAATCCAAGATCGACAATGCTGACCGGGATTTCAGGATCGTGAACATCCTTCAACGCTTCGTACACAAGTTCTTTAGTAATTGCCACAGGTTGATCGCTGTGATTTTCCATTGTCTCCTCGATTAACTGTTGGGATAATATACATAATTCTATAAAAAGATGTCATTATTTTTGGCCGTGGGTAGCGGGAGAAGCAATGACATTCATCCAAAATGACTCACTACCTGACCGTGCAACTACTTGCAGGAGATCATTACGCCTTTTCTTTCTCAAGAAGCTTACAGCACGCACACGGTATATCTACGAACATCACATTGTTGCCGACAGCCCGATGTAAACCATGCGCCCGATAGAAGGAATGATCCCGGGGCCCGGATACTCGTCTGTCCGCATCGTGAAATACATGGCATTGGTTAAATTGTTAACCCCCAATCTCAATTCGTATTTCGAAATTTTGTATGCTGCCGACATATCGATTACGCTGTATGATGGAATGGTTCCTACCAGACCGTCGGGGGAAAATTTTGTATCGCCTGGATCGCTGTAGCAGGAAGCGGTGTAAGAATACTGCGCGTTCATCGAAACACCTCCGAAGTTATAGTCAAGGCCGAAACGCTCTGTGTACTTCGGGGCATAGGGGACATCGTTGCCGTCATATTCGCCTGAGATGTACCGCGCGTCCGTGTACGCAAAGGAATTGTATACACCCAATCTCCCGAATTTGTCATTGGTAATGAGCCCTCCGAGAAGATTTAACTCGACGTATGTTTCCACTCCTTTGTGATCATCGGCTCCCGTATTGGTTTCGAATAGGTAGGAGGAGGTGTCCTCCGTTTGCTCAACGATTCCGATATCGTTCTTGACCCGCGTAAAGAAAAGGCTGACGTCAAAATTCAGGAAGTTCCTGACCATTCCTCTGAACCCAACATCCAGATTATTGGCAGATGCATCTTTTAAATTTTGGTCGATCCTTGCAATTGTGCCGAAGGGAGTCAAGTCGTCATACGTGACCGGCCTATAGGATTGGTTGAAATTGACATAGATGTCGCTTGTCTCAAAAAATTTAAACTCTGCGGTTAACGAGCCCAGTAAAAATGCCCTCGTGTGTTCTTCGTTGTTTACAAAGACGTACGGGGCTGTGGTCGTATCATTGTTTTCCGTGTAACCGTTTGCCATCGTGCTCAAATATTCGAAGCGCAAGGCCGGTGTCACGCTTATCACGTTGCTGATTCTAAAAATGTTCTGAATATACGGAGCGAGGTTCGTTGTGGTAAAATTCATGTTCCCTCCCCATGGAGAAAATGTCGTCAGGTCGAAATCGCTTCCACTCGTTCCTTCACCCTGGTCTTTTCTCACAAGATGTGAATACGCATACCGCACACCGAATGACAGTACATGGTTTTGTCCGAGGAAATTATAGCTGGACAAAAACCTGAGCTCGTTTGTGAACGTATTGAAAAATTCCTCCTCTACCTCGCGCGGGGTATACATCAAGCTGGCTGTAATAGTATCCGGAACCTCAGGCGGTACATCTTCATTCCTCCAAACCAAATCGCGCTGGCTAAAAAGATAGGATGACACGAAATTTATAGATGCGTTATCATCTATTTTGTAATCGATATGTGAAGCCACGATGTTCCACGGGCTGGAGAGCCAATTCCGGCTGCGTAATGACCCCTGGGGATTTGTTTGAAACATCGAATCGTTTTCACCGCCCGGCATTTGGACCAGATTGCGTAGGATTGTGTACTCTAATCCGATTTGCAGTCTCTCAGCAGGATCGTATTTCAGGCTTCCATAACCCGACCATTGTGTCTGCTGGGAATTGTCCCTCCAACCTTCCATACGCCTATACTGAAGGAAACCATAATACTTGAAATCTCCGTCGGTGCCGCCAACGGAATTAAAACTGTTAAAAAGTCCATAGCTGCCGGCAGTCTGAGAAGAATTAACTTGAAAAGAACTATCTCCGCCGTCTTTCAACTCATAGTTCACAACGCCGCCTAATTGCGGACCGAATGCCAGCGCGGAACCGTCCTGCAAAATGGTTATGCTTTTCACAGCTTCCATCGGAGGGAGGTAGTACGCTTCATTGTACCCGTATAAGTCTGCGGAAATATTGTACCCGTTTTGCCGCGTGTTCGTCTCGATGCTCTGATAAGGACTAAATCCGCGAAAGCCGATTCCATTTGCTGTGAATCCGCCCATTTCGTTTTCGGTAATGTCCACCCCAGGTATTCGTCCTAAAATCTGCCTCGTGTTGTTTATGGCTTTATTGGCGTCCAAGCTGTCGATGTCCAGCACTTCGTTCTTCATTCCTGCGTATATCACCCCGCGTGCATAGTCCTTCATTTGACCTATGCCGTCCATAATCATGTAGCTTGTGACGGTAACCTCTTTCATAATGTAGTTGGAATCGGATGGCGAATCTTCACCGGGCGTTTTTGCATTGGAGCTATTTTGAAATGCTGCGCTACTGTGTCTGCCGGCTTCCGTTGCATCTGTTACTAATAATGCGGAATTGAGCGTGTCTTCCCGTATCTGTGGAAGAAGTGTTCGGGAAAACGAAAGAGGTGCAAAGGGAAGTACGAAGAGGAAAAAAAGAATGCAGCGTGCAGAACTCATAATGCGCTCCTGTAAAATGTTTCGGAGCGCAGCCGTGTTGACAAACCATCGCTTCTTCCGTACATTAAAAACGAAAGGGGTGTGCACAACGCGCTCCTTTTGATGTGATGCACTGTCGTTGACCTTTGGCGAGGAAGCGGCAGTGCATTTTTTTATTATGTTACGAACTCAAAATTTACTCTGCCCCATGCGGCAAAAATTTCTTTTCCGAGGGAGCGGAGGTGGTGCATCCGCAATCGGATCCGCACGAATTCAGTCCCGCTCGCTTTCGCTTCTGAAGTTGATGCCGCACCAGAAGCGCCGCGCTCAATGCGACGACGCCCAGCGAAACTATTTGCTGCCAATCATGCATAGTTAGACCGATAGTAAAAGACCGACCCGGTACACAATAAACGTTCCTACATACGCAAGAGCCGTCATGTAACAGACTTGAAAAATTGGCCACTTCCATCCGTTTGTCTCACGGCGCATGACGGCAACGGTTGACATGCACTGCATTGCTAGCACGTAGTACACCATCAAACAAATAGCAGTCAACGCTGTAAATGTCGGTAAGCCGGTTGCCGGATCGGTATCTTTATGGAGATGGTCCTGCAAAGACATGATCCCGCTTTCCTGTTTTGCATCTCGTATGTTATAGATTGTCCCCAGCGTGCTTACGAATACTTCACGCTGTAAGATTGATCCGATCAATCCGATTCCGACTTTCCAATCGAACCCGAGCGGCTTGATGGCAGGCTCAATAAAATGTCCTGCACGTCCGGCGAAGCTTCGGTCAAGGCTCTGAGATGCCGAAGCATTCTCTGTCTTTGGATATGTTGCAAGGAACCAGAGTACGATCGAGACGCCGAGGATGATCGTGCCTGCGCGTTTCAGGAATAATGCTGAGCGTTCCCACATATGAAGGAACACCGATTTTAATGATGGCATCTTGTACGGCGGGAGTTCCATAATGAATGCTGGAGTCTCGCTCTTTAATAAAGTTTTTTTAAAGAGCCATGCCATCGTTAGCGCTGCAATCAAACCAAGAAGGTACATCGAAACGAGCGTGAGGCCGGGGAGTGAAAAAATTCCGAGCACACGTTTGGGTGGAATGAATGCCGCTATCATCAGCGCATAGACGGGAAGCCGGGCGCTGCAGCTCACAAGCGGTGCAACGAGCATTGTTACAAGACGGTCTTTCCGATTTTCAATAGTTCGCGTTGCCATAATACCAGGGATCGCGCATGCGAACGAACTGAGAAGAGGGATGAACGATTTTCCGTGCAGCCCGACTTTGCTCATTGTTCTGTCCATGATGAATGCGGCTCGCGCCATGTAGCCGGTATCTTCAAGGAATCCAATGAAAAGGAACAAGAAGAGGATTTGAGGAAGAAATGTAACCACGGCACCGACGCCTGCAATCGCTCCGTCCACAAGAAGATCTCGAAGATCGCCGGCGGGCATCGCCTGCATTATTTGCGAGTCTATCCAGTTGATCCCATCGCCGATCATGAGCATCGGAAAGTTCGCCCATGAAAAGATTGCCTGGAACATGACGGCCATCAATCCAATGAAGATGACGAATCCCCACACTTTGTGGGTGAGGACGCGATCGATCTTATCGCTTGTGGTATTGGCGTTTCGTCGTTGGGAAACAACCGATGACGTGCAGACGCGCTTGATCCATTCATAGCGCGATTCGACAACAACAGAATTTCGGTCGATGCCGAGCTTCTCCAATTGCAGGCGGTCTTTTTTAACATGGTCCAGTAATTCGGGAGCATACCGATCGTCATGTTCAGATAACGCAACGGTCGACGTGAGCAGGACGATTGCTTCGTGGAAGGCAAGAGGTTCCGCGAGGTGGTGCATCGTTTGCAGCATTCCTTTGAGTTCGTCGCACTCACGCTGCACCGGTTCCGGCAGGATCCATTGTCGCGACTTGCGGGATGGCTCGACGTGGTTTGCGATCGCGGCTTTCAGTTCATTGATACCAATCGATTTACTTCCGACGGTAGGGATAATTTTTACTCCGAGCTCTGCCGATAATTTCTGCACGTCGATGGTAAGGCCTTCGCGTTGAGCAACATCGATCATGTTCAGAGCAATGACAATGGGAAGGTGGTTGTCGATAATTTGACTGATAAGATAGAGGTTCCGTTCAAGGTTGCTTGCGTCGACGACACATACCACAAGTTCTGGAAGGGGGGTATGATCGACCCGTCCTAGGAGAATATCGGTCGCAACTTTTTCATCGGGAGAATTTGCCGTGAGGCTGTATGTGCCCGGGAGATCGAGCAGGTACTGCTTCACTCCCATCGATGAATTCTATCCTTCCTTCTTTCTTTTCAACCGTCACGCCGGGGTAGTTACCAACTTTTTGCCGCAAACCGGTTAGTGCGTTGAACAGAGTCGTTTTTCCCGAGTTCGGATTTCCGATGATCGCAATATGACGAAGCCGAGTTTCAGTATTTAAGGATTTAATCATGAGGAAGGTTTATGGACAATAACGGATTCGGCTTCAACGCGGCGAAGAGAAAGGCGATATCCACGAACGGAAATTTCAATAGGATCTCCCATCGGGGCAAATCGAATGATTTCGATATCCGTCCCTTTTGTCAGTCCCATCTCCAGCAATCTCTGCTTGATCGAGGATGCCGCCGAGTCGACTCGTTCGATAATCCCGTGCTCGCCCGGCAGAAGAGTATTGAGAGTTATTCGCGCCATAAGCTACTCAAATGGCGATACGATAATGTCGTCGGCGAGTGCGTGGTTTAATCCTATTCTCGTGTTGCATATTTCACAAATAAGATTGCCTTCTCCGTTGACGACAAGCCTCACGATCGCATTTTCACAAAATCCCATCTCGCGCAGTCGAAAAGAAACGTCCGGCTTCGATTGAAGCTGATGAATCCGAACGTACCGTCCGGCAGGAATTTCAGAAAGCGACGCTGTTACATCATTCATATATTCTTATTCCTTCTCTTGGCATTTTTTGCAAATCCCGAAAATCTGGAGGGTTGAACTTTGAGGCTTAAATGCATTTCCTTTGCAGACCTCTGCTTGAATTCTAGAAAGCTTATCGCTCACGAATTCTATAATATCCCCGCATTCTAGACAAATCAAATGATCATGGTGTGGCCGGCCGAATGCTTTTTCATATTTCGAGTGATTCTCTCCAAACCGATATTTGGAGATCAAGCCGCAGTCTTGAAGGAGCTCAAGAGTATTGTAGACTGTCGCGCGTGAAACTTTTGACCCGCCCGATTTCATTTGAAGGAAAAGTCCATCCGCGTCAAAGTGCCCTTCATTATTCATTATCGATTCAAGCACTTGGAACCTTTCCAGCGTGATCCTGTAGTTACCCGCTTTCAAATACTTGGTAAAACTATCTTTTGCGGCTTCTATATCCATGTCATTCGTCGTCTTATTAGTCCGGATACCAAAAGTATCGGCAAAATCCGTACCAATAATTTTATTTAGACTTAATCTAAATAAATATAAGAATGTTGTGAGCTTGAGTCAATGAAAATCTTTGAAAATATGCTAAATTCGTAAATTGGACTAAATTAGTCCTGTTTAGTCCAAATAATTTCGTTGCAGACTGGCCATCTAATTCGTATATTTAGTGGGAAAATTCTTGCAGATTCTGGGAAACGCGAACTCATAATAAAGGGAAATGAAGGAAAAATGGTCATAGATATTGAAAATCAAGTTGCCATAGTTACAGGCGGGTCGCGGGGCATTGGAGCCGCCGTTGCAATTATGTTAGCCAAAGCGGGGGCGAATATAGTATTCACCTACAACAGCAATGAAAAAGCTGCAAAAGAAATTCAGGATGAGATTGTTTCGCTGGGGCGGAAATGCATCATGATGAAGGCGAATGTCTCAAGGCCGAAGAACGCTAAAAAAGTTGCTGAGAAAGCTATTCAAAAATTTGGGCAGATTGATATTCTCGTAAACAATGCGGGTATTTGGACCTATGGTGAAATTGGGAAGATCTCTGAGGAAGTGTGGCACGAGACAATGGAGATCAACCTTAACGGGACATTCTATATGATTAACGCGGTGGTGCCATATATGAAGAAACGTCATTTTGGAAAGATCATAAACATGTCCAGTACCGCAGGTCAGCGCGGAGAAGCATTTCACTCACATTATGCAGCGACAAAAGGCGCGATAATTTCGCTCACGAAATCACTTTCAACGGAACTTGGCGTTTACAACATAAACGTGAATAGTGTTGCGCCAGGATGGGTAAAGACAGACATGAGCATGGAAGTGCTTCGCAATCCAAGGCTAATGGATGAGGTAGTCAAAGGAATTCCGCTTGGGAGGATTCCCTCTGGAGACGATATTGCCGGGCCGATTTTATTTTTAGCCTCCGACTTGGCCCGACATATCACAGGTGAAATCTTAAACGTAAATGGCGGCAGCGTTTTAGTCGGCTGAGAAATCCCTGGACAGTGACAAAAAAATCTTCAAGATAAAGGGGGCAACCAATCTTTTTTTTCTTCTATTGGCAGCGGTTTTCTTTGTGATTTTAGGGTTTGCGGCTTTACTCCATTTAGGGATAAAGAATCAATTCTATATTTGGGAATTCAAAATAGATTTAAAACCGGTTGTTTTTGGGGCTCTCTGTTACTTTTTCAACAGGAAATTCCGAATTGGATTTACCCTCTCTAAAATCGGAACACAAAACTGGAATTGGGGGACAAACCTTCTTGCTTTTTTCTCGCCGTTCGGGCTTCTCGCTCTTCTCATTATGGCCGGGATTTCGTTCAAAGCGATTACGTATCAGGGTGTAGATAATTCGGCGACTTTTTTATTAGCCACATTCTTTGATATTCCCGCCACATTCTTTTTCTCTATAACAACAGTGCTTTTGGAGGAAATGATTTTTAGGGGCTTCGTTTTCGATGCGGTTTCAAATGAAGACAACTTTGTTTTGGCATCGTTCCTCTCATCGGGTTTGTGGGTGCTAATATCCTTTGCCGATGTGTTCAAGATGCATAATTTAAGCGTAGGGTTCGTTCTTGTTGGATTGCTGAATTTGATTTCAGTTGGATTTGTTTGTTCAGCGCTGCTTTTGTCTTCGAAATCAATTTGGTCTAGCTTTTCGTTTAGGATAGGTCTTATGGTTTTTTCCTCTGCACTCCTGTGTGGCAAACAAGACGAAACCAACTCTTTTTTTATCGCAAATTTGCCCTCTTTCTCCAGTAATGGTATTCTGTTTTCCCTCTTCAATTTTAGCTTTGTTGCTATCCTGCTTAAACTGCACAAAAGCAGCAAAAAATTGGCTATTTTTAAGTAATCTCGCCTCGTTGTTTATACCCTCAAAACAGACGATTTTCGCAAGTTTTCCCTTGACTCTGTCGCGAAAAAGTCTTTTCTTACTACTAGAAAGAGTTAAGTGAACCCTTAAAAGGAAAAGACTAAGAATGGCTTCTAAGTCAAAGTATTTAAAAGGCAGAGCTATTGTTCCCGAACCAATCACGAAAGACGTTGGCATTGTCAGCTTGGTGGACTCTTACTTTCAGGCTTATAATGCTGGCCGATTGAGGGAAGCATGCCAACTTTTTGTGAAAAAGTATCTCGACTCTGACGTTACGGTGGGTATGACGATAACTGGTGCACTAACACCGGCAGGACTGGGTGGATCGTGCATTGTTCCCCTGATGAAGGCAGGCTTTGTGGACTGGATTGTAAGCACAGGAGCGAACTTGTACCATGATACTCATTTTGCAATCGGAAAGACTCTTCACCAGGGAAATCCTTTTATTGACGATAGGGTACTGCGGCGTGAAGGCGTTATCCGGATTTATGATATTTTATTCGACTACGATGTTCTCCTATCAACCGATGCTTTTTACCGAAAAATAATCATGTCTCCGGAATTTCAAAAACCGTTGAGTACTGCTGAATTTCATTTTCAGGTAGGCAAATACGTTTTCGAGCGTGAAAAAGCTTTGGGGATCAAAAGGAGCAGTGTTTTAGCGTCTGCCTACAAGTATGGCGTACCGATCTATACTTCTTCACCTGCCGACAGCTCAATTGGAATGAATGTCGCAGAACAGAAAATTGCCGGCAACAAGCTCAGCTTTGACACTCTTGCGGACGTGAATGAGACTGCGTCCATTGTTTTTAACGCGAAGCGAAGCGGTGGAAAAAGCGCCGTATTGATTTTTGGAGGCGGTTCACCCAAGAATTTTATCTTGCAGACTGAACCGCAAATACAGGAAGTGCTCGGAATTGAAGAAAAAGGCCATGATTATTTTATTCAGATCACGGACGCGCGGCCCGATACCGGCGGGCTTTCGGGCGCAACACCATCCGAGGCTGTAAGCTGGGGGAAAATTGACCCGGATAAGTTGCCCGACACTGTCGTGGCGTACTTGGATTCGACCGTCGCGATGCCGATCCTTACGTCGTATGCTCTTGCAAAACATAGACCGCGAAAATTGAAACGTCTGGTCGATCACAGAATTGAGAATCTTGAAAAGCTGAAAAAAGAATATTTCAGGGTGAAAGATAGGCGTAAGTATGCAACATAAACCAAGAACCTGTCAGATTTGGTCTGGCATAACAATAACTTTTTGAGGAGGTATCCATGAGCAGATTCAGTGAACTAGTAGATCTTGTCCATAGTTTTGAGAAAGATTTCATAAAATTCTACGATAAAGGTAATAAATCTGCCGGCACACGTGTGCGGAAGTCAATGAATGAACTGAAGAGAAAGGCGCAAGAAATCCGGAAAGAAGTCCAGGAAGTAAAAGCGCAAGCAAAGGACGACGTTCCTACTACGCCTGCAATGTAATTGCAGGCTGCCATTGTGAGAACAACGGGGATTTCTCTCCGTTGTTCTTTTTTTCTACCCCGCTTTTTTGCCGTTAGCCCATTCCTTCAGTATATTCCCTTGGAACATATCATCGTAAGTCCCGTCTAAATGAGTGAATCTAATAACATACCGCGGCGGATGGTTAACCAAGCAGTTATTCGCGCTTCCGATTCTTCTCTTGACGAAAAGAGCGACGATGTCCTCATCACCCTTTTTCAGAGCGGTGAAGAGGAAGTGTTCCGTATTCTCGTCGAGCGATACACTCAGCGGGTGAGAAATCTGATTTATTCGATTTTTAACGAGGCTTCACTCGTCGACGATATCGCCCAAGAAGTTTTTATCCGTGTGTACGAAGCATTGCCGAAGTTCAGGTTTGAATCGTCATTCTACACATGGTTGTACCGGATAACGGTCAACAAAAGCCGGGACGAGCTGCGAAAAAGGAGAACACGAAAATTCTTTTCCCTTCACTCAATGCTTGATGCGTCGAGTGACGAACTTCAATCGAAAATCCGAGTATTCCCTGAAGATAGCTCAGCAAAGGATCTGGTAAATAAGGGATTGCAGCAACTTCCGGAAAAATTTCGGATCCCGATCATCTTAAAAGATATCGATGGACTGTCGTACGAAGAAATGGCGGAAATAATGCAGTGTGAGGTCGGCACGGTGAAATCGCGGCTTTCGAGAGCCCGTGCAATGCTGCGCAATATTTTAGCACCGATGCTTGATGCGTAATGATTGTTCAGGAGGAACGGCACCATGAAATCAATTTCTACAAAAGAATTACAACGTCTGCTGTCTCTCTATCTTGACGGTGCACTCGACGAAGAGGCTAGAAATCGTTTTGAGGAATATTTAGAGAGTAACCCCGACGCAGCGATGGAATTCGAGCGTTGGAAAAAACAACAGCAGCTGTTGAAATCGAAACCGGGCATTCAGTCGAACGAATGGTTCTGGCAAAAGCTTTCCATCCGGCTCGAACAACAGAAGAGCAAGCCCGAGACCGTTTATCCCTTCTCCAGGAAATATGTGCCGCTTGCTGCATCACTTACCGTATTAATTGCTGCTTTCGGAGGAATGGTTCTCTTCCAGCAACGATCGTTGTTGACAAAATTCTTTTCAGAGGAAAAAGAACAGGTGCAGCAACTCTATCAGGGGAACATTCTGCAGGGAAAGCTCATCCCCTTATTCACCAATCTGGACAAGGATCAGGTTCTGCAGTTTGCGCTGTTTGGAACATTGCCGCTCGATGCTCAAGCAAAGACCGCGCTACGTGTAGACGAGAGCAAAGAAAACGGCACGCGCATAGAGTTTGCGAAGAACGAGACCCGGCAACATCCTCCGGTTACTGTCGAGCAGTTCTGCAGGGATATCGACGCCACTCCGGCTCAGCACAGGTCTGTCGACTCCATTTTATCCACAGCGAGGGACAAGATTCAGGAATCGGTCTTCTTAGGAGAGAACAAGTCTCTTGCGGTACATGCCGATCTCGCAATGTTCAATCGAACGATGATGTCGAACATTGCCGCGAGCTTAGAAGTGCCGCAGCGGAAAAAATTCAAGAAATTTCTCGCCATGTCGGGATCGCCGTATACGTTTGTCATTCCCCCGGCGCCGCGGGTGCCTGCACCGGCGCCGCTGCCGCGAATACCCGGGATCGAACAATTTGTCGTGATAACTCCGGAGAGTTGTTCGATCGCCCGCGTCAAAATCGACCTTCAGCAAATTCTTCGCAACGAGGCGATGACGACGCAGGAAATTCGGTCGATGAGCGAGCGCACACATGCGTTGATCAGGGAATTTGCAGAACATACGCGCGAACAGAGGAAACCCAATTCATCGCTCAGGGTTTTTTCCGGCTCGGATTATTTCAGCATCAAAGTGGAGGATAATGCCTTAGAACGTCCGCCCGATGCCATGCCTTTTGAAGTCATTGCACGCGCTCCTCGGGCAGTTCAATTTCAATACGAGCTGCATCAAATGCCCGACGTTCCAAAAATCTTCAACGAAGATTCCGAAGCCTCTGATCGTTTTTTTCAGAACGCTCCTCCTGGAGTATGGAAACAAAACACGGCGCAAAGCCATAACATCGACCTTGATTCTGTGATCAGTGCTCCGAGAGACAGGAAAGCTCGACCGCAAACGGGTCAAAACAAAAAAAGATACAAAAATCCGTTCGAGTTATAGTCTATCGTGTACTGCCGAGCAATTTAAATTCAAATCTATTTTTAGCACAGAGTTCTTGTTGGTTTTGCACTCTAGAACGGGTTAATGATTCTTGAGAAAATTTTTTTACTGCGGAAAGGATTGGAGGGGTGTTCATGGCTGTCATCATTAAGCGTTGACGGATGGCAGAAGACTTTTTGCAATTATACGTTGCATGTCGTCGAGAAGTGAGTAGGGGGACTCATCACTAAAATGAATGCGATTTGAGTGGAACGAAAAAACCCATCATGAAAGCATCATGATGGGTTTTTTATTACATCTTTTCTTCCGCATCCGCGCGCTGCGAGCGCCGAATGGCCTTTACCTTCTTCATTCTTTTTTTCACAGATGGTTTTGTGAAAAACGTGCGCTTCTTGAATTCCTTCAATACGCCCGACCGCTCATATTTTTTCTTGAAACGCTTTAGAGCACGGTCGATCGGTTCATTTTCATTAACAACTATGCCGACCAAAAAAGATCACCTCCTCATATTTGCACTAGGACCCACTGTCCCAATTTATTCCGCCGGGAGGTTTTCGATCAAACGACGAGAACCAAGCTTCTCAAACGTAACGAGAATGGCCCGGCCCCCGCTCGACGTCTTTTCCTTTGCTGTGACTTTTCCCATGTCGTCCCAATCGGAATGATAGATCAATTCCCCGACCGTGTAACTTCGTTCCGGTGAATAGCTGATGCAGTCTTCTTTGCTGAACTTTATGACGTTATTTTCCAACGGGCTTTTCAAGGTATCTATCATCGTGCTGTGATGGCACCGGGTACATCGGTACCAGACCTTGTTTCCCTCGCCCTCCATTGAACCTACTATGGCCATTTTGGCCTCTTTGTTACAAGAAACACAAAAATGCAACACGTATTTTGTTTTACTCATGAGTAAAACTCCCTTCACCTTCAAAAAGCTTTTGAATCAAATGAAAAACGTCACGATGAAAAATTGGCAGGTAAAGCAACCTCGAAGAGTCCCGGTTGTCTGCAATTCGTTCTTAAAATTAATCAAAGAATGCCTCTAAGTCAAGCATATTTTTGGAAGCTCGTGTGTGTCTTCCGAGGTTCCATGGAAGTGAATGCAGACACAAATTTGTTTTTTCTTCCAGCATTCTTTGTTGATATTCGACTCAATTTATGGTAAATTCTCTTCGTTAAAGGTATTTGGGCCCTTAGCTCAGTTGGTTAGAGCAGCTGACTCATAATCAGCGGGTCGCAGGTTCAAGTCCTGCAGGGCCCACTTTCAAATATTTCTTCTCACTCCCCCCCGTACGATCCGTTTCCGACTTTCCTAGGGTTTTTGTTTTATTAAAATAGTAAGAGGGGGAGGACAAAAGCTTGCCAGGCATCTAAGAGTGAAATCAATCGAGATGTCCATGATATTCTGAATCCCAACCGCATTTTGTCGAGCTCGGCTTACCGATTTGCACTATGAATGTTCGAATAAGAATAGGTTTATGACAGAAAACGACAAAGATATTGCATTGCTTCGCTCCGATCCCCACGCCCTTATTCTGAAGTATCAGGAGACTGTTAAAATTATTGTGAAAAAGTATATTCTTGCCGGGGTGTTCAAAACGTCAGATTTCGAAGATATCGTACAGGAGGTCAACTCGGCGCTTCTGGCTAAAATTCCGGCGGTGCAATCGCAGTATAATGGGATGTCTCTTTTCAAAACTTATTTCTCAGTTATCGTCCGCAACATCTGCATGAAAGAGTATGCCAAGACTAATAGAAACCTCAAAATAGATCAAGAAAACATTACCGTTTTTATTGATCGCGCTCACGTTGAAGAAAGAATTGTTTTTGAAGAAGAGATTCAGAGGTTTAGGGATATTCTTAGCTTGTATTATAAGCAGCGACCGAAACTTTTGCTTTGCCTGAAGTTGCATTATAGAATTCCTTTGACCGCTGAAGATATTAATTTATGGAATCCAAAGTGCAGTTTTTCGGACCGCAACATTTTATTGGAAAAGTTTGGGTCAAATTTTGACGATAAGGATAATGTTGAAATCTACAAGACCATTACCCCCGTTATGAACGAATATGAAAAAAAATCCAACTCCGTGGATGCTGTGAGAAAATGGACAGATTCTAAGATTCACGAAATCATCCAGTTGCTAAATGGAAATCCCAGAAAAAGGAACTACACTGAAGACACGTTAAAAACACTGGTCGATGATTTTTTTTCTCCATTCTTACTCCAAAAGTGATATATATATACGGACAAAGTTGCAGTACCGATGGTAATAGGCTGAGTATGGTAAAGGTGTACAATTTTTTCGACGAAAATGCCCATTTAAGCGAGGAAACTATCGCTCTCTACGTCGATGCTTTAAAGTTGCATAAGGTTTACTTGTTACCAGGAGCAGTTCTTGGGCATGTCGACGATTGTCAAAAGTGCAAGTCAGACATTCTTGAGGCACTATCATTTGTCGTGGAACGAGTGGACAGCGTGAGAGATCCGCATCCTTATTTTTGTCAGAATGCTAACTCAATGCCTGCGAGATTTTCGTTGCCTTATCGCATCGCTGCAATTTTCTTTGTTGGAATAAGTATCGGCATTCTTTTCTATCTTTTCCGATATATGAGGGAAGGTCAAGGCATCAAGACCGACTCGATTCAATCAGTGCAGATCATTCGTCCAGAATTCCGGAAGAGTCCCGCAAAAGACAGCAAGGTTAATCACTCCAGAATCTTTGCCGACAATTTTTCCGAATCGCCTAATCTGGAGAATCTTGTAAATTCAGCATCGCGTTCTGAGTTGCCTATTATAGTTTCGCCCAAGAACAACGTAGTTGTGAGTCAAAAGATCCTGTTTGAATGGAAAATGCAGGAGGCTGGCTTGGTTAGTGTAACGATCCTTTCGAACAGAGAGGAGGTGCTTAAGAACATTAGACTCAAACAATCAAAATTTCTCTTCTCTGTAAAACTTAATCCTGGGTTATACTATTGGAAGCTTCAACGCAAAGACGAGTTATTGTACGTGGGGAAATTTTTTGTGAAGTGAAAAGTTGCTTACTTGCCTACAAGGATAAATCCGCTCCATTTTGAAGGGAATGCCGTCGAACGGTCAGCGATTAGTCGTAGCTTCGATTGTCGCAATGCCGAAGAGAATGTTTCTCCTTCGAGGAGGCGGTTGTAGAATTCTGTCATCAGTTCATTCGTTTGCTTATCGTATACTTTCCACAAAGAGAAAATGATATTACGCACCCCGGAATAAAAGAACCCCCGTGTCATCGCTATTATCCCTTCCCCCTTGACATACTTTCCAAGACCGCTTTGGCAGCTGCTTAAGACCAGTAGATCAGCTTTTAAATTTAAATTATACATCTCGCTTGCGTATAATACTCCATCTTCTGTCGTTGACGAATGTTGAGGCTGAGAAAAAAGGAGCATGGAGAGTTGAGGGTGTTCTTCATTGATATACCCGTGTGTTGCAATATGTATGCATGAATATTTTCCGACATTTGACTTAAAATTTTCTTCGCTGGCACTGTCATATAAGAAACTCGCCCCGGGCTTTCCTTTCTTTTGGAAATTTTCAGCGACCGAAGAAACTTCTCGTTCAGAATATTTCAATTCGCAGAATCTTTTGCCATCAACGGTAATTGAGCGTAAGACTGCTGGGTCTTTTTCTAATGCCGCAGCATTTTTTGAATAAAATATCCCATTGCTGTCGGTATCCCGGAAGACTGGTGCAAAGCCCGCAAAGCTTAGCGCTTTGGGAGCTATGTCATTCTTTTGTTGAATTCGATTCAAATAAAAAGAGGAAGAATAAGAATATGAAACTTCATAAGATCTTAGAAGATATTCTAGCTTTGTGAAATCAATCGTCTGATTTGTCTGGCAGGGAGTGTTGGCGAGGAGAGCTTCAAACGGTATATAATATAAAACGCCGTCAGGGACGATGACCAGCCGATTTTTACCATGTAAATTCGTTTCCAATGGACGGATGAGAATTCGGTACAAGTCTCTTCCGGTCCGCACATAGTCCTTTTCATCGACGGTTTTAATAGCTTTATAAAAGGTTGAGGCTAACTCGTTGAAATTTGATGGAGTTGGGATGGTCATTACATCAAACGACGATTTTGTGATTAAAAAGATCGTGAGCGAATTTTGGCCCAAACTGTATTCTACGACTCCTGTGTTTTCATCGATTGCGTTTTGTATTTCGCCGATTGTTGCCGTATGGTTTTTGTACTTCAACTCATAATATTGTGGATATTCATTCTCAAGGAGAGCCGATAAACTCCGCTCCTTATTGTTAAGAGTGAAACATTTATCCTGCAGTGTAATAATTTTTGTACTATCCCTTTTCTCCCTTTTGTCATTTTCCTTCTGAAGTTGAGTTTCGTTATAGTCAATGTCGATTTTTAACGCTTTCTCTTTTTCAATGATAGAGTCTGGAATTCCGGAAAATTGTTTTGCTTCAGAATCATGGAGACAGTCGAGTAGTACATTTGCCTTACCGTTTTCCGCGAAGTAAAACGCCAATTCTTTATAGCGTGGCTCCATGGTGGCTTTAAATAATTTCATGCTCACACGAATGGCGTTTTGATGCAGGGAGTAGCTTTGCTCCTCAAGAAAAAGTTTTGATCCTTCCGTAGTAATCTTCTTCCTTAGGAGGTTGATGACGTTTGTGGCACATTCATATGTTGCAAGCGTTGCTTGAAGGTCGCGAAGGGCATGAGATTTGAATGAATAGTATTTTTCTAATGCTGTTGCTTTTGCTGCAAGTATTTTGATAAGGTCGTTGCTGTTAGAGATATTGCTTTCTATTGGATTGATATAAATTGATGAGTCATTAAAATCCGGTAAGAGAGCACCTATTGATTGCTGATAGTATTGTATAGCAATGAAGGGCTGATTCATTTGCATATAAACATCTCCGATCCCCTTCAACGTTGCAGCCCTCTGTGGTCGATTCGGTTGTGGGAGATTATTGTGAAGGAGAAGAGCTTTGTTAAAGTAATCGAGTGCTCGATCGAAGTTCTTCTTTTCTAAATAAACCGACCCGATTTCCGAGTAAAGATTTGCAATGTCATTTCGGTCATTCGATGCTTTTAGTTGAGATCGTAGTTGAAGTGCTTTTTGAAAATTCTTCAAACAAAGGGAATATTCACCTCGCTTTTTATAAATATCGCCCAGTATTTCATAGGTGTAAGCAAGCTCTGGGTGTTTGTTTCCAACGGCTTTCAGCTGAATTGTCAGTGTCTGTTTAGAATACTGGAGTGCATTGTTTAGTTCATTCTTGCTCGCGTAAACAGAACCTAACCCTCTGGTTAGGTAAGTGCAATGTCGATGATTGTTACCCGTCAGTTTCTTGTCTAGGGTTATTACTCTTTGATAGTATTCTATTGCTTTATCGTAATCACCCTCTGATTCGAAAGCTGATCCTAACTTAGAATAGCAACTCATAAGCGAAATATAATTGTCACCAAAAATACTGCGATAAAGATCTATGGCTCTTGTGAGATGGGAAATTGCCTGATTGTTCTCGCCTTTCTCCGCATAAACCCAACCAATGTAATCCTCGCAATCAGCATCGACTGTGCTATATTTTCTTTCACCATTGCTGCTTAGTGAATCTGCCTGTCGGAAGTAGCTTAAAGCAATGTCAAAGTCATTTCTCAAAAGATAGACTTGCCCAATCCCTGCAAGAGTAATGGCTCGATTAAATTGATCGCTATCATCTAGAACCCTATATCCTTGCAGTGCTTCACTGAAAGGCTGAAGGGCATGATCATAGTCACCTTTTTTCAGATATGCAATTCCCAATAGATAATTACTTGCAGCAACGAGTTTATGACTTCTTCCTATTCTTTTCTCCCGGATTTCTTTTCCATCCAAAATTTCCTTTATTGCTAGGCCAAAATTCTCTCTATAGATATTTAAAAGACCATCGATACTATACGTAAATGCGCATTCAAGGTTGTCAGGTTCCAATTTTTCTTTCTCTATCTCTTTCGTTTTCATTAAAACCATTTCCATTGAATCGATTGCGACCTTTCTCAACAAGCAGTCAGCAATAATATTTAAACAATGAACATATCGTTCCCAACTCTTCGCTTCCAGAAAAATCTTAGCTGCACTCTGAAGACAAATGATAGAACTATCATATTCTATTTGATAATTGTAATCTAACGCCTGCTTGACAAGAAGTTCCGCTCGCACAGTATCTCCGTGAGCTGATTGCGCATGGCAGTATTGTGCAAACAATAGAATGCCGAAAAGAACCACACTTCGAATGAAATGAGCAGCCCAAAGAGTTTTCATCTCACCTGATCAGCGATTTTATTACTGCGATCCTTATTTCGGGGGCGACTAGTGAATAGTCTCTTGATTGTTCAAGTGATAGGTAATATTGAGATGGATGGTCCACTCGCTGTCGTTGGATTCAATATGCAGAGTGAGCTCACCCAACTTGCATCAATTGTACACAATTAGTTAGAAAGAAACAAAACCTACACATGTTAACTAATTGCTATCAGGAATTGACGTTTTCACAAAATAAATTGTTTTAAAGGTTTGTAAAGAAGTGATGAAATTGTCATTCTTTCAGTTAAGGACTTTCGCCATCCTTTGTTTTTGCACTTGGTTTTAAAAGGCAAACTAATGTAAAGCCTCAGTCATTGCGCTCTTCCCCAATATCTCTTATTTGACTTCCCAATCAAATTGTGCAAGCCGCAGCCGCTCTCCCCTAGTAGCAGACGACTTACACAATTTTTTCGTCACAGTGGCTCCTTAGTCGGTCCCGAGCGCCTCTGTCTCCGCGAGGAAGCACTGTCCGTTGATTGGGATACCTTCATATGCACATATATATCCAAGAGATTCTAATTTTGGAGATTATTTTTAAGAAATATTTTATTTCTTGTTGCCTTCCTTGAGGGGGCTATATTTACATTCGGGCTGAAGATGATTCTTAAAAGGTGAAGATGTTGCACAGAGCCTGCGCTCTTGCCTGAATCTTAAGCTATTTTTACCAAACTCGTCTTCAGTGCAAAAGGCGTCCCCTATATGATTGAGATCGGCCTCTAGGATGTAGACTGATGGACAAACACTAGAATTTGTTTCCACACATGGGAACGCAAAGTTTTGGGTAAAGGAATTGTGACAGTTCATGGTCGATCATAATTGAAGATAACGGTATGGCGAGTTCGTGAATTCGCTTTTTCTTCGGAAAGCTTTTAGACTTTGAGCGCGAAGTAAAATTTTCGTAAGCACCGTTTGCCTAATTTTTACTAAACAGATTCTGAATGAAGGAGTTATTATGGAAGAAGATCGAAGAAAGATTTTTCTAGAGATCAAAAAGTATTCAGAGAATACAATCCGCCGTTCTTGGCAAAGACCGATGATTCCTCTCACTATGATTTTGGTCGACAGAAGATGTAGAGATTGACGGAAAAAAAAGATTGTCTCTATTTCGTCGGATTGGTGATTCACAGGAAACATGTAGGCTTCTATTATATACCTGTCTACGTCGAAACGGGCGGAAAAAAACGGCAAAAAGAATTACTCTCCATGCACAAAGGGAAAGCTTGTTTCCATTTTAAGAAATGGGGCAAAACGGTTTCCGGTCAAGTAAAGGCGTTCTCGATTTCGGCTACAAGTGTTATAAGAAAAACAGATGGGCGTGAAATGGACATTCTTAACATCCGACCGCAAGAGGGACAGGAAATGCACCGACAATTTTTTTTATGTATACTTTATTGACAGAATTAGGATTTTTTGTTATTTTTGTTCCCGTTAATTTGAAGCGCACAAAAATTTTCTTTATTGGGAACAAAACAGATAGGGCGTTCGTCCAAATAGGTTGAAGTAACAGTATTTTAGTTAGTATGGTTTGATTTGCTCGCCTGTAGTTGACACCTCATTTTATTCGAAACAATACTCGACAAGTGATACAATGTCCATAACAGTCCGCAATTTGACAAAGTTGTACGGCGAAGAGAAAGCGATAGACGATATTTCATTTGATGTGAAAACGGGGGAGATTCTCGGATTCCTCGGGCCGAACGGGGCCGGTAAAACCACAACAATGAAAATCATCACATGCTACATGCCGCCAAGTGCGGGGAGCGTGACGGTCAATGATTGTGATATTGCTGACAAGTCGCTCGAAGTGCGCCGCAAAATCGGTTACCTGCCGGAGTTGAATCCGCTCTATCTCGACATGAATGTTTTGGAATATCTCGAGTATTCTGCTCAACTTCATAAACTGGGAAAGACACAGATTCGGCAGCGACTGCGGGAGATGGTGGAGGTCTGCGGCTTGGCCGGGGTCCGGCATAAGGATATTGGCGAATTGTCGAAAGGGTACCGACAGCGTGTTGGTTTAGCGCAGGCGATGATCCACGACCCTGAAGTGCTCATTTTGGATGAACCGACAAGCGGTCTTGATCCCAACCAAATCGTCGAAATCAGGAATCTCATCCGTAAACTTGGCAGTGCAAAGACTGTAATTCTTTCGACGCACATACTTTCCGAAGTTCAGGCAACATGCGACCGGGTTATCATTATCAATGACGGGAAGATTGTCGCGGACGGAACCCCCGACCAATTACAGCACGAGTTTCGCGGATCCGACATTATTTCCGTAGAACTGAAAGCCGACGTTGAAAACGGTATGACGGACATTTTCCCCAAAGTAAAAGCTCTTGCGCATGTCGAAAATGTGCAGTATCAAAACCCTTCGCCGGGAGTACATCGATTGCTTATTTCAGCCGCAAAAGGTTCGGATATCCGTGAAGATATTTTCCGTCAGGCCGTGAGTGAGAAATGGCTCTTGCTTGAAATACATCGCGAAGCAACGAGTTTGGAGGAGGTATTCCACAAACTGACGACAGTGAACTGATCGTATCTTTATTGCCGGCTGGGATTCAGTATGGGATCGGAAATTAATTGCACCATGAAATTTGGCGGAAAAGTGTTCAAGGGGAAAGCTCTGCTTGAAACCGACGAGCTGATTTTCCGGGGCGAACATCGGCTGAAGATTCCATTCAAGGAAATGAAATCCGTTGAGGCAAATGACGGAGAGTTGACGGTTATTTTCCATGGCGGGAGGGCATCATTTATCATCGATAAGAAAGCTGAGCAATGGGAAGAAAAAATTTTGCATCCGAAAAGTATGCTGGACAAGCTTGGAGTTAAAGAAGGTTCGCGGGTAAGCGTGGATGGAGTCACGGATGAAAATTTTCTCTTCCAATTAAAGGACAAAACGAATAATTCATCGGTGAAGGGGCTGCAAAGAGAATCTGATTTAATTTTCTACGCAGCGAACAGTAAAAAAGAACTTTTGAAACTCAAAAGCTTGAAACAATTTCTTAAAAGTAACGGAGCCCTTTGGATTATTTCGTTAAAAGGAAAGCAGTCCAAAGTTAAAGATACGGAGGTCATGGCCGCAGGAAAGAAGGCAGGCCTCGTCGATACAAAAGTCGTCGGCTTTTCCGCTACACACACGGCGTTAAAGTTTGTGATTCCGGTAAGTAGTAGGCAGTAAACAGTACAAGAGTGGAAAGAGCCAATACTCAAAAGCCAACTTCTAAAACCTAAAACCGCAGAAAAAACATGAAATTCGATTTCAAAAAATTGTTGAGCGAATATTCGAATGTCGGACCAATTTTCCGAAAGGAATTGCGCTCATATTTTAATTCGGCGGTTGCGTACGTCGTTATCGTCGTTTTTCTGGCAATCGTCGGTTGGTTTTTCACGAGCAACCTGTTTTTGATGAACATCGCTTCGATGCGAACGATGTTTGAGGTTGTTCCCGCCGTATTTCTCTTCATCATTCCAGCCATCACGATGCGGCTGTTATCCGAAGAGAAAAAAAATGGAACGATTGAACTGCTGACGACCAAACCCCTTTCCGATTCCGAAATTGTCCTGGGAAAATTTTTTGCGGCATGGGCTCTCGTTGGAATCGCTCTCCTTCCGACGCTTCTCTATTATATTACGATCGCATTCCTCGGGGGCATCGATAACGGCCCGGTCGTCGGAGGATATTTCGGATTAATGCTCATGGCCGGTGTGTATGTCGCCATTGGTTTATTCGCATCGAGTTTAACGGATAATCAAGTTGTTGCGTTTATTCTCGGTTTCGTCTTCGTTTTCGCGATCTATATGCTTGACAAAATTTTGTTCTATGTGCCGGAATGGATGACGACGACCGTAGAATTCCTCGGGATCGATTTTCATCTCTCAAACATCGCTCGGGGAGTGATCGATACAAGAGATATCATCTATTTCTTCTCAATGTTAGGATTTACGTTAATGCTTTCCGTCGGCTCACTGCAGCGAAGAAACTGGTAAACAAATTGGAATTTGCACACTGAAACGTATATGACGATAATGAACACGAAACGAAATCAGGCAATCATACGGGCATTGCTGGTGCTCGGGATTCTCATCGTTGTGAACGTCATCTCGGTTCGACTTTTCGACCGGCTTGACCTCACAAAGCAGAAAGTTTACACTCTTTCTGAAGCGAGTAAAAAGCTTGTGAGGTCATTCGACGACAGGGTGACCGTGCGAGCATATTTTACGGAAGATCTCCCGTCGCCCTACAATAACAATCGCCGGGAAGTGCTGGACATCTTGAACGAATACAAAGCATATGCCGGCGGCAACCTGCAGTACGAGTTCATTAATCCCGAAGGCGAGAAGGGAGAACAAGAGGCGCAGCAGCAAGGAATCCCGCCGGTGGACGTGCAGGTTGTCAAGGAAGATAAGTTCGAAGTGAAGCGGGCGTATCTCGGCCTGGTGATGATGTATGAAGATAAAAAAGAAACGCTGCCGGTTATTCAAAATCTTGGGTCGTTAGAATACGATATCAGCAGTGCGCTGAAACGGTTGACAACGCGCCAAAAGAAACGCATTGGTTATACGATCGGACATGATGAAACGGATTTGTCCACGATGAAAGATGCGTACCAAACTCTTTCATCGCAGTATGAACTTACGCCGGTGAGTTTGCCGGGGACGGGGAGTATTCCTGCCGACCTTGCAACCTTGCTGGTCATTGCCCCGCAGAAAAAATTTAACGATTCATCGAAATTCCAGATCGACCAATATTTAATGCATGGCGGGAAAATCGCATTCCTGCTGAACAAAGAAAATGCAAGCCTCCAGTCGCAGTATGCTCAACCGCTGGACATTAATCTTGACGACCAGCTTGCCCAATACGGTTCGCGTGTCAATGCCGACCTCGTTCGGGACGCGCAGTGTGCGAGCGTCAATGTCGTTCAGCAACAGGCAGGCTTTACGATGCAGAGTCAAGTTCCTTTTCCGTACATGCCAATGGCCTCCGGCTTCAATAAGGAGAACCTGATTGTCAAGGATCTGCAGAACGTGATTTTTTATTTTGCGAGTTCTGTCGATACCAGTCTCGCTGCTGCTAAAGGGTTGAAGGAGCAAGTTCTGGTGAGTTCATCCAAACGGAGTGGGCGGCAATCCGGCTTTATTATGATTGACGCATTCCATCGATACACGGCCGACGAACTTGCGGAGTCAAATATTCCATTGGCGGTCATCGTTGAGGGATCATTCAAGAGTTTTTATGCTGACAAGCAGATTCCCGGACTTGTCGGATCAACTTCGCCCATGATGTCCAGCCCCGAAACGCGAATTATCGTTGTCGGAGACGGTCATTTTATGAAAGACGATTTCGCCCGGAACCCGGGCAACCTGACATTCTTCGTGAACATGGTCGACTATCTCGCTGACGATGCGGGGCTGGTAACCATCCGGTCGAAGAATGTCGCTATGCCTCCGCTTGACCAGATTTCGGATGGCACAAAAAAACTGCTGAAGTACGGGGACCTCCTCTTACCGCCGATTGCGGTTATCGGTTACGGTCTCGTTCGTTGGCGAACGCGCCTGGCACGGAAAAGAGCAATGGAAGCTTCATTATAATATTTCTATCGATAGCTATGAAAAAGAATATTTACATGCTTCTTGGAGTTCTTGCAGTCTTAATCGGTGTTGCATATGTCTTGATGAATCGCCCCGGGGAGAGTGATATTTCGATTGGCAGTTCTCAATTCTTAGTGGACGTCGACTCTATCGCTGTCGACAAAATTGAAATCACGTCACCGACAAATACAGTAGTGCTGGAAAAAAAGGGAGCGGAGTGGTTTCTCAGTAAGCCGGTTGAATATCGTGCCAATCAATCGAGTGTAACGTCGATGATCCACCAGGCCAAGGATCTTGCAGTAAAGGAAGTTGTCTCCAGCAATCCTGAGAAACGTTCAATTTTCCAGGTCGATTCGATGGGAACGCTCGTCAAAATATTTCAAAACGGCCAGGAGCATGCTGCATTTATCGTCGGAAAACGGGGGCAAAGTTATTCCGAGACATATGTGCGCAAAGAGCAATCGAACGACGTCGTTGTTGTAGATGAATCTCTTCCGCTTTCGTTCAATAAACCTGTAAAAGATTGGCGTGACAAAACAGTGTTGAACATTCCAAAAGAAAGCATCAAGACGATTTTATATCAATATCCCGGAGAGTCGTACTCTCTTTCGCTGCATGACAGCGTATGGATGATCGGGGACAAAACACCAAAAGCCGGCGACGTAACATCGTTGCTTACTTCGTTGTCGAATATTGGAGCGGACGATTTTATCGATTCCGCCATTACGCCGGCGCCGAAAATTTCCGCAACTATTTCTGTAGGAGATGCCCAAATTCGCTTTTCGGAAGTGAAGGACAAAGACAAGTATCTCCTGCAAACTTCGAACTCTCCTCAATGGTTTGAATTGCAGGGCTGGCGCGCCAAACAGCTGCTCAAACACAGGAAAGAGCTGTTGCAGCAATAGACCTTGATTTCATCCGAAAAAGCGCTCTGACCGACAAATATGGTGAGAGCGTTTTTTTTAGAACTAGTAATCTAATATTTCTCGTTTTCAATATTTGAGAAAAAGGCGGACAAATGCTTTGTTAACGGTGATTTACCGCAGTCTTTTTGTGGAATGAACCTTGAGTACATAGAAAAAGCGTGTTTTAGCTTGATGAGAGGAAGCGATCCTCGAAATCGATGAGTAAACTGGAACACACGTTTTTTCTCACATCGACTTTTTGAAAGCATGCCTCCCCGGCATGTTCCTTCTGACTCGTCCGAGAATTATCGGAAGCTCTTCATCAAAGGAGGGTTCAAAATGAGCGTAAACAAATCATTCCTTGTCAAAAAATCCCTCTGCCATTTTTCAACTCTTTTTGCCCTCGCCCTTGTCGTTTGTACTATTCCTTTTCTTCTTCTTACCGGCTGCAAAAAAAATGATGCGAAGACTTTGAAGCCGGAAATTACGCTTCAAAATTTGCAGACCGTGTATGACCGGGAAATGAGGATCAGCAGAGAGTATGAACTTTTTTCGAAGAACGCCGAGAAAAACCGGTTTAGCGCAATTGCTGGTTTGTACAAAGCTGTTTCTCGTTCCGAAAAAATTCATGCGGAAATGGCTGCAGCACTGCTGAGAAGTAAAGGCGTAGAAGTAAATCCGTTTGTCGCGGATTCCATTGTTGTGGGCACAGTCATGCAAACACTTCGTATGGCGGTTAGTGATGAATCGCTTGAAACTGAATCGATGTATCCTAATATAACGCGGGCAGCAAAAGCCGAGAAATTTCTAGAGGCGGCGGAATCATTCGAACACTCCCTCAATGCGGATAAATATAATGCGCGGCTGTTCAAAGATGCTTTGGACAAGAGCGGATACATCACAAGGGTGCAATATTACGTTTGCCCGTGCTGCGGATACGTCATGGCATCGGACACAACGAAAGAATGTCCGGAATGCCACGAGAAGCAAGAGAAGTTCGAAAAGATCTAAAATGTGCACGGAGGAAACCGATTTCCGTCCGACAAGAGGAGGGGGCGATTTTCAGTCAAAAAATCCGTACTTCATTCTGAACGGAGTGAAGCGTTTTTTTCTCCTATTCCCACCGAAAGTGCAATGCTATGATCATCATCCAGCGCAAAGACTTCGATGTTCTTGTTGGTGCTTTACAAAAACGTAACTATGTCATCATGGGACCGAATGTACGCGATGGTGCAATCGTGTATGATGAAATTCGATCGGTCTCCGACTTTCCCGAAGGTTGGACGGACGAACATGAAAAATCACGGTATCGGTTGAAACGCAGGGCGGATAAGGCTTTGTTCGGCTATACCGTCGGGCCCCAATCATGGAAAAAATTTCTTTTTCCTCCTCTGGCGAAGATTTTCACGGTCGTAAAAAAAGGAAAAGCGATGGAAATCAAGCCGGATACTCCAAAAGAGGTTCCTCCTCGGTTTGCATTTTTCGGCGTTCGTTCTTGCGAATTAAATGCGCTGATGATCCAAGATAAGGTGTTCATGAATAATCAGTATCCGGACCTTGCGTACAGTGCCCGTAGGAAGGACGTTTTCATCGTCGCGGTGAACTGTACGCAGAGCGGCGGAACGTGCTTTTGCGATTCGATGAACACAGGGCCGAGAGTGAAAGGTGGATACGACATTGTTCTCACAGAAGTTGTGAGGGACAGCGTCCATTATTTTGCCGCGGAAGGGGGGAGCGATAAAGGCAACGAAATATTAAAAGATGTCCCTCACAAGAATGCTGAGGCAAGCGAAGTCCAGGCTGTTGAGGAATTGGTGGACGCTGTGAGCAAGAATATGAGCAGAGCAATGAACACGGAGGGAGTTAAAGAACTTCTCGTTGAAAACATTGAAAGTGCATATTGGGATGACGTTGCGCACCGATGCTTAATGTGTTCTAATTGCACGTTGGTCTGTCCTACGTGCTTCTGCTCAACGGTCGAGGACGTGACTGATCTCAGCGCAGAGCGCGCAGAACGGTGGCGGCGTTGGGATTCATGTTTCACGATGGATTTTGCGAAAGTGACTGGCGGGAATTTCCGCCTGTCGCCGAAAGCGCGGTACCGACAATGGTTAGTGCATAAATTCTCATCGTGGGTCGATCAGTTTGGCACATTCGGATGCGTTGGATGCGGGCGCTGCATCACCTGGTGCCCAGTAGGTATTGATATTACTGCTGAGATCCAATCGATCCGGAATAATGGCGTTCGAAACGATGCATAATTTTTTTAGGAGCCGAATATGCTAAAAGAAAATCTCAACGAAGTCCTGCGGAAGCATCCTTTTGTTGGAGACCTGGATGAAAAGTATCTTCAGGTCTTGGTCGGGTGTGCGAAAAATGTACACTATCAGGAAGGGGGCTATCTCTGCCACGAAGGGGAAGCCGCTGATTTGTTCTTCCTCATCCGAAGCGGAAGAGTCGCCCTGGAAATTCATGCGGGGCACAAAGGAAAACGGCGGATCCAAACTATCGGGCCCGGTGAAGTGCTCGGCTGGTCGTGGCTGATTTCTCCCTACCGGTGGCATTTCGACGGCTGCGCTGTTGCTGAAGTTCGTGCCTTGGCACTCGACGGAAAATGTCTTCGCACCAAATGCGATAAGGACCATGATTTCGGGTATGAAATGCTGAAACGACTCTCGGATGTTTTCCAAAGCCGCATGGAGGCTACACGCCTTCAACTGCTCGATGTCTACGGTTCACGCTAAGGAGGTATTCCATGAATCAACCCGCTTTTGTTGAAGTTGAGGGGCTGAGCGACCCCATGCTGCCGCAGTTGCAGTCCATCCGGAGAATTGTGTGGGAAACGGATGACACGTTCACGCTTCAGCTCGAAACTACGGGACACAATGCTGCTGAGTTCTCATTCCTGCCCGGCCAATTCAACATGCTGTATGTTTTCGGAATGGGTGAATCGGCAATCTCCATTAGTTCAGATCCATCAAAACCGAACGCTCTCGCTCACACGATTCATCGCGTCGGGACAGTAACAAATGCTCTTTCACAGATGAAGCGTGGTGATGTCATCGGATTACGCGGCCCTTATGGAAGCAATTGGCCGATCGAAAAAGCAAATGGATTAGACGTGTGTATTGTCGCCGGCGGCATAGGGCTCGCGCCTCTTCGACCCGTGTTATATTCGCTCTTTCGGAGGAGGAGAGACTACGGGCGGGTCCTGCTTCTCTATGGGGCGCGCAGTCCGCTCGACCTTCTCTATAGAGTAGAGCTTGAACAATGGAGCAAGCAGTACGATGTCGAAGTCTTGGTGACCGTGGACCGGAGTGATTCGACGTGGAAAGGGTACATCGGCGTTGTGCCGAACCTCTTCTCGTACATCAAACTTGACGCGCGTGCGACAATGGCGATGGTCTGCGGCCCGGAGATCATGATGCAATACACGGTTGCCGAGATTTTACGGTGCGGTGTCCCGCCGGAACAGGTGTATTTGTCGATGGAACGCAATATGAAGTGCGCCGTCGGTTTTTGCGGCCATTGCCAGTACGGACCAAAATTCATCTGTAAGGACGGGCCGGTGTTTGCCTATCCGCAGATAAGCGAACTCTTTGGAAAAAAGGAAATCTAATATGAATGCCCGCAAACCCAAAGTTGCAATTTACAAATTCGCTTCGTGTGACGGCTGTCAGCTTTCACTTCTCGACGCTGAAGATGAACTGCTTGCCGTTGCCGGCGCAATCGAGATCTCGTATTTTCCGGAAGCAAGCCGCAAGATGGTGCGAGGGCCGTATGACCTCGGCGTGGTCGAGGGGAGCGTCACGACTCCGCATGACGTGGAGCGTATTCGTGCAATCAGAAAAGAGTGCCGTACGCTCATCACGATTGGTGCGTGCGCAACGGCAGGGGGCATTCAGGCGCTACGCAACTGGAAGGACGTAAAGGAATTTGCCCGCATCGTGTACGCAAATCCCGAGTATATTTCCGTGCTCGACCGTTCCCTTCCTATAGGCTCGTTTGTCCATGTCGATTTTGAACTTCGCGGTTGTCCGATTAACAAACATCAACTCATTGAAGTTATCGTCGCGTCTCTCCACAAAAGGAAACCGAACATTCCTTCGCACAGCGTTTGCGTCGAATGTAAGCTCAAAGGAAATGTGTGCGTGATGGTTGCCCATGGAACGTCGTGCCTCGGCCCCGTCACGCAGGTTGGCTGTGGTGCGTTGTGCCCGTCGTTTCAACGGGGATGCTACGGATGTTTCGGCCCGATGGACAGCGCCAACACTGCATCGCTCAGCAAGCAATTTGTTGAGGGAGGAGCGACCGAGCAACAACTCAAGCTCGCGTTCCGCAGTTTTAATGCCTACGCTGAAGCGTTCCGAAGGGAGAGCGACTCCCATGAATGATAAAACAATCAAAGTTGATTATCTCGCGCGCGTTGAGGGTGAAGGTTCGATCTATGTGAAGATCAAGAATAACGAAGTCGCGGATGTGAAATTCAAAGTCTTCGAACCGCCGCGATTTTTTGAAGCATTCTTGCGCGGGAGGAATTTTTCCGAGGCGCCGGACATTACTGCCCGTATCTGCGGCATCTGCCCGGTTGCGTATCAAATGAGCTCCGTTCATGCGATGGAGAATGCGTTTAACATTTCGGTGGACGGGCAGCTTCGTGCCCTTCGCCGCCTTCTCTACTGCGGAGAGTGGATAGAGAGCCATGTGCTTCACGCATATATGCTCCATGCCCCGGATTTTCTCGGCTTCGAAGATGTCCTGGAATTGGCCAAGGACCATGCCGCCGTTGTACAACAAGCGCTGAAGATGAAAAAGGTCGGCAACGACCTTGTCGCTTTGCTCGGCGGCAGGGAAATTCACCCGATCAATGTACGCGTCGGCGGCTTCTACCGCGTTCCGGCAAAGAAAGAGTTTCTTCCGCTTACAGAGAAATTGAAATGGCTGCGCGATGCGGCGATTGATATGGTCCGTTGGAGTGCAACGCTTCCGTTCCCGGAGTATGAACGAGATTACGAATTTGTTGCGTTGTCCCATCCTAACGAGTATCCGTTCAATGAGGGACACCTTGTGTCCAACAAGGGACTCGACATCAACGTTAAAGAGTACGAATTCTATTTCCATGAAGAACATGTTTCGTATTCGAATGCGCTGCAGTCGGTGTTGAAAGAGCGGGGAGTATATCACGTCGGTCCACTGGCCAGGTTCAACCTGAATTTTGAGAAGCTCACGCCGACTGCGAAAGAACTTGCACGAGAAATTCATTTTCTTCCCATGGTGAGAAATCCGTTCAAGAGCATTATTGCGAGGTCACTGGAAACGCTCTATGCATGCGAGGAAGCGTTGCGCATTATCGACCAGTACGAGCAGCCTGAAAAACCTGTCGTCGAGGTAGTGCCGCGGCCGGGGCTCGGGTTCGGCTGCACTGAAGCGCCTCGCGGAATATTGTACCACCGTTACCGAATCGGCGAGAACGGCATGATTACCGATGCCAGGATCGTTCCGCCGACGTCGCAAAACCAGCGCTCAATTGAACTTGACCTCCGAAACGTCGTTGTCAAAAATATTGCGATGCCGAAGGAACAACTGACATGGCTGTGCGAACAAAGCGTGCGCAACTACGATCCATGCATTTCCTGCGCAACGCATTTTGTCAGGTTGGAATTCGAACAATAAATCGTGGTGACAGTGTAAGCACATTCGAAAGAACGACGATGAGATGGGTCTTTCGCATTGCTCCACATGATCAAAAAAGACACCAAGCGCCGAAGAAGAGGCCACCTCTTGTCGTTTCTTGGTGTTTCTGTTTGTGAAAGGATGAAAGAGAACCACAATGGAGGTGTATCATGGAAAAGACTACTGACCTCTTGAATTATTTACACGATAGCAAGGTTCAATACGAGTTGATCGAACATGATCCGGCGTTTACCGCCCACGACGTTGCTCGAACCTCTCGCGTGCCGGAAAACGAGATGGCCAAAACGATTATTGTGCGTACCGATAACGGTTTTTGGATGGCTGTCCTGCGTGCCGATCAAAACATTGACATGAGTGCGCTGCGAAAAGTGCTGCACGTGAAAGAACTACATCTTGCCAATGAAGAAGATCTGAATTACCTCTTCCCGGGCTGCCAGGTGGGCGCTATGCCGCCGTTTGGGAATCTGTATAATGTCCCGGTGATTGTGGATGCTTTACTCGCTACGGATGAACACATCGCATTCAACGCATGCACGCATTCAAAGGTAATCAAGATGCCTTATGGTGACTTCGAAAAACTTGTACGGCCGAGGGTAGATGCGTTCGCGAAACCGCCGTTCGTAGCCAAGGATGTGGAATTTCGATGAAGAGTATGTTTTCGTCTACACTGGTCATAGGAATTGGAAATGAATTTCGGTCAGATGATGGCGTTGGTATTTTTGTTGCGCGAGCGACCGCTGAAAGAAAGTTTCCAGGCGTTGAAGTGATTGAGCAATCCGGCGAAGGCACCGCTTTGATGGACGCTTGGAGAAAATCCGGATATGTTTATTTGGTCGATGCCGTATCGTCAGCCGCTCCGCCCGGCGCTGTGTATCGCGTTGACGCTCGGAGCAAAGAATTGCCGAATGACCTTCATCCATTTTCAAGTCACGCGTTTGGCGTGGCTCATGCTATTGAGTTGGCACGACGATTAGGAACACTTCCCCCAAAGCTGATTCTCTTCGGAATTAGAGGGAAAAGCTTTGAATCCGGGGAGGGTTTGTCGGCCGAAGTTGAACGATCAAAACTCATTGTGACACAAATGATTATTGAGGAGGTACTCTCGATCACAGGCCAGAACTTCAAAGATGCTAGGCTCAAGTGCACTGATGGAATTTTGTGAGGTCCACCTATCGGACGATCCTTTTGTTGACTATTTCAATGTTGATTTTTTCTGTGCTTGTATGGCTGGATTTTTCGCAGAAAATGGAGTATTCAACTCTCAGAAGTGGGAATTGTCATTTCGACTCCTATCAGAAGTCGCGCTTTGGTCAAGTTTTTTTTGGTATGATGCTTGCGTAAGACTGATCAGTTTTGAAATTGTTTCTGATGCGGTTTTATGTGGCATAGGTTTGAGGGCCGGAGATTTATCTCCTCAATGCTTTTGTCTACGTTGAGTTTCGTTCCCGCGGAAGATTTTACATCATAAGTTAAACTTTTTTTTAATTTCATGTCTCAACAACCCACAACTGCAAAAAGCGGACATCCAAGCGGCGACAATCGCTTTAAGCTGCTCGACCGCGCAATAACGAAAAATCATTCGCGCGGAGACGCGCTTATCGAGGTGCTGCACGCGGCACAGGGAATTTTTGGTTTTCTTGAAAACGATCTTTTGGTGTATATCTCCCGATCGCTGAAGCTTCCCCTCAGCACAGTGTATGGCGTTGCCACGTTCTATCATTTCTTCAGGTTGAAGCCGAAAGGGGAACATACATTTGTTCTGTGTATGGGAACCGCATGTTATGTGAAAGGTGCAGCTGGAATACAGAAGTCAGTCGAAGAGCATTGCAAATGCAAGCTGGGGGAGACGACATCGGACAACAAAATCTCTCTTATTCAGGCGCGGTGTGTTGGTTCGTGCGGCCTAGCTCCGGTTGCGGTCCTCGACGATAATGTTGCGGGTAAGCTGACGCCGGAAAGCGCTGTCGATAAAATCAAGAAGTGGCAGTTGGCAACCGAGGAGGTAGCTGCATGACAATCGAAGATCTGCGGGAATTAGCGGACAAAGAAAAGGGGCGTCAACAAGATCGTAAAAATCGCATACTGTATTGTTCGGCAGCCGGATGTAATTCATGCGGCGCAGATGCGACGAAGGCGGCGCTCGCGAAATCAATAAAAGAAAATGGCCTCGATGGGAGTTGTGAAGTGCTCGGGACTGGATGCATGGGGTTGTGCGGTGAAGGTCCGCTGGTAAAACTCCAATCCGACGATACGCTGTACCAGCGAGTCGATGAAGGGGCTGCAAAAAAAATTGTCGAAGAACATATTCTCCACGGAACAAAAGTCAAAGAAAACCTCGTCGATACTTCCTCTCCTTTCTTTGCCTCTCAACAAAAAATT
The DNA here is from genome assembly GCA_963772165.1 of uncultured Bacteroidota bacterium. Classification (GTDB taxonomy): domain Bacteria; phylum Bacteroidota; class Ignavibacteria; order UBA10030; family UBA8401; genus JAGVPT01. The sequence continues at coordinate 93,767 of CAVYWA010000014.1, forward strand.
GTCCTTGAAAACTGCGGTAAGATCAATGCCGAAAGTATCGAAGAGTATATCGCTGTCGGCGGCTACGATGCCCTTGCAAAAGTGCTCGCCGAACTCCAGCCGACTGAAGTGATCGAGGAAATCCGGAAGAGCGGTTTGCGCGGCAGAGGGGGCGCAGGATATCCAACAGGGTTGAAATGGGGAATCGTCCATAAGGCGAAGAGCGAACAGAAATATGTCATCTGTAATGCCGATGAAGGAGATCCGGGAGCGTTTATGGACCGGAGCGTGCTCGAAGGAGATCCACACAGAATTCTCGAGGGAATGGCCATTGCCGGCTATGCCATTGGTGCGAACCAGGGATTTATTTACATCCGTGCAGAGTACCCGCTTGCGATCGAGCGGCTGAAGCTCGCGATCAAACAGGCCGAACGTCTTGGCTTGCTGGGAAACAGGATTTTTGAATCGCAGTTTAATTTCAGAATAGATTTGCGTATTGGCGCAGGAGCGTTTGTGTGCGGTGAAGAAACAGCGTTGCTTCGCTCTATAGAAGGCAGGCGTGGAAGGCCCAGACCTCGACCGCCATATCCCTCGGAGAAAGGCTTATGGGGGATGCCTACGCTTATCAATAACGTCGAGACGTATGCAAACATCGCTCCGATCATTGTGCGCGGGAGTGCGTGGTTTGCTTCCATCGGCACACCGAAGAGTGCAGGGACAAAGGTTTTTGCGCTTGCCGGGAATATCAAAAACACAGGGCTTATCGAAGTTCCGATGGGGATTCCGCTTCGCAAAGTAATTTTTGATATCGGCGGCGGAACGCTGGATGGGACCGAATTCAAAGCGGCTCAAACCGGCGGCCCCTCGGGCGGTTGCATTCCAAAAGAATATTTGGATTTACCCGTTGATTACGAATCGCTTGCAACCGTCGGCTCGATTATGGGAAGCGGCGGAATGATTGTAATGGATTCGACGTCGAACATGGTCGAAGTTGCAAAATATTTTATGGAGTTTTGCAAGGATGAATCATGCGGCAAGTGCATTCCATGTCGTGTAGGGACTGTCCACATTCACGGATTGCTTGACAAGATTTCTAAGGGGGAAGCGACAAAAGAAGATGTCGCATTGCTCGAAGAACTCTGCGCTATGGTTATGAAAACGAGCCTCTGCGGACTAGGGCAAAATGCACCAAACCCGGTAATCTCTACGCTCCGGTACTTTCACAAGGAATATGAACGCGTGCTCGTTGAGCCGATGACCTTCGTTTCTTCTGCGAATGGGAAAGGCGAGAGCACTCACTCGTAACAGGAATTTTTCATGGCAATTATTACATTAACGATCGACGGCGAACAACTGAGTGCCAGCGACACGGATACAATCCTCACGATCGCGCGGCAGCATAAGATTCATATCCCGACATTGTGCCATCTTGATGGATTGTCGGATGTCGGCGCATGCCGTTTATGCCTGGTTGAAATAGAAGGCTCTTCAAAACTTTTCCCGGCATGCACAACCCGCCCGCAGGAAGGAATGATTGTCCGGACGAACACCGAGGCATTAAAGAAGCACCGCCGCACGATTATTGAACTTCTCGCTTCCGAAGGCAACCATCAATGTGCCGTATGCGTCGTCAACGGCAACTGCGAACTCCAGAATCTTGCGTACGAAACAGGGTTAACATACGTTCGTTTTCCGTACCTCTACCCGCAGAAAACGCTCGATGCATCGCATAAAGACTTCGTCATCGACCGCAATCGCTGCATTCTGTGCACACGGTGTGTGCGGGTGTGTCATGAAGTTGAAGGGGCGCACGTGTGGGATATCGCGTATCGCGGCGTCAACTGCGAAATCGTTGCCGGCTTGAATCAACCGTGGGGCGAGGTGGAAGCCTGCACTTCATGCGGGAAATGTGTCCTGGTCTGCCCGACAGGCTCCCTGTTTGAAAAAGGCTCGTCCGTTTCTGAAATGAAAAAAGAGAGAAATTTCCTTAAGTATATTGTCACCGCTCGTCAGAAAAAAGAATGGATCAATGTCGAAAGCGACGACGAATAAAAGCGCGTGTACCGCGATAAAAGAAAATTAAAAGCAGAAAATATTTTTATGAAACCAAAAGTAGCAACAGTGTGGCTCGGCGGATGTTCAGGATGCCATATGTCGTTTCTCGACCTGGATGAGAGGCTCATCGAGCTGGCGGACAAAATCGAGCTGGTCTATTCTCCCATCGCGGACGTCAAGGAGTTCCCGCACGACGTCGATGTTGCTCTGGTTGAAGGAGCGGTGGCAAACGCGGAACATGAAGAGTTTGCCAAAATTATTCGCCAGAACTCCAGATGTGTTGTATCGTTCGGCGATTGCGCCGTTACGGGCAATGTGACTGCGATGCGGAACCCTTTCGACGTTGAACGAGTGTTGAATCGCGCGTATGTGGAATTGGCAGACATCACGCCGCAAATTCCGCGTGACTATCCGACGATTGCGGAACTGATGCCGAAGGCAAGGCCGCTTCACGAGTTGATCAAAGTTGACGCGTTTCTTCACGGATGTCCGCCGACGGCAGATCAAATCTGGTTTGCCGTGAACGAATTGCTCCAGGGAAGAATGCCGGCCTTTTCTCCCGTCTATTTACGGTACGGTTAAGAATGCGGCATGGACAAAATGATTTTTCATGAATTGGTTTGGTTAGGAATGACGGTAAAGGGTTAAAATATCGTATGTCTAAGACAATTACAATTTCACCGGTCACGCGAATCGAAGGCCACGCAAAAATCACGATCCATCTCGACGATCAAGGGATCGTACAGGATGCGCGTTTTCATGTGAACGAATTCCGGGGTTTTGAAAAATTCTGTGAAGGCCGATTGATGTCGGAAATGGCCGGCATTACATCGCGTATCTGCGGGATATGCCCGACGAGCCATCTGATTACATCGGCAAAAGCCGGCGACGATATTCTCGCCATCGAAATTCCTGAGACCGCCGAAAAGCTGCGCAGGATTATTACACTCGCTCAATGGATGCAATCGCATGCGCTCAGTTTCTTTCATCTCTCTTCACCGGATTTTTTGCTCGGCTTCGATTCCGATCCTGCTAAGCGCAACGTCTTCGGATTATTGGATCAGCACAAGGAGATTGCAAAACGAGGAATTCGTTTACGAAAATTCGGGCAGGAGATCATTGAAGTGCTTGGCGGAAGAAAGATCCATACTCCCTGGGCGGTGGCGGGCGGAGTGCGCGAACCGTTCGAAGCATCGAAAAAAGATTACTTGCTGAACTGGATTCCGGAAGCAAAAGAAACCGCGCTCCTTGCACTCAGCGAACTGAAAAAAATCCATACGAAATTTAACAAAGACATCCCGAATTTTGGCAATTTCCGGTCGCTCTTTGTCGGCCTCGTTGCAAAAGACGGAGCTTTGGAATATTACGACGGGTTACTCCGTGTGATGGATGCCGCGGGCAATACCATTGCCGATAAAATAGACCCCCGCCGGTACCGCGAATATTTCGGCGAAGCGACGGAGCAATGGTCGTACTTGAAATTTCCGTACTACAAGCCCCTCGGATATCCCGAAGGGATGTATCGCGTCGGTCCGCTGGCTCGAGTAAACATTTGTGATTACATCGACACTCCGCTGGCTGAGGCCGAACGGGTCAAGTTTAAGGCGCTCGCCGGCAACAGGGGCGTCGTGAATAACTCGTTCTATTTTCATTACGCCCGATTGATTGAGCTTCTCTTTTCCGTCGAAAAGGTCGAGATGCTGCTCAACGATCCGGCAATCCTTGGAACGCATATCCGTTCCAAAGCAGAGATCAACCGGAATGAAGGAGTTGGCGCGAGTGAGGCGCCGCGCGGAACGCTTTTCCACCATTACTGGGTCAACGACGACGGCGTGCTCCAAAAGGTCAATCTCGTTATTGCCACTGCGCAAAATAATCTGGCGATGAACCGGACGGTTCGCCAGCTTGCGATGAGATATGTCGACGGGAAAAAGATCACGGAAGGAATTTTGAACCGCATCGAGGCCGGCATTCGCTGTTACGATCCCTGTTTGTCCTGCTCAACGCATGCCATCGGCCAGATGCCGCTGCACGTCCAACTCATCGACGCGAACGACGATATCATCGACGAAATACGGCGGTGAAGAAGGCACTTGTCATAGGGTACGGCAATACGTTGCGATCGGATGACGGCGTGGGCGTATGGATTGCCGACCATATTGCAGCGCTTCATCTTCCGGATGTCGATGTAAAAACCTGCCATCAGTTATTCCCAGAACTCGCTGCAGATTTTCTGCCGTACGGTACTGTCATCATGGTTGACGCTTCCGCAGATGGGGAGCCGATGTCCGTACACAAGAGCATTCCCCTCCTCGAACATGCGCCATCTTCTAACCATAACATGACCCCGGAAATTCTTCACGAGATTGCGCGTGAAATGTACGGCGCCGCCGTTGATCTGCGTGTGTATACCGTGCGCGGCGAATCATTTGAATTCGGATCAATGCTGTCCCCGGTTGTGAAAGAACGAGCAACAAAAACAGTTTCTTTGATCGTCGCTCTCCTTCAGCAAATCCACTCCAAAAGCACGGTTGCTTCATTCATGTTGAACTGACATTTGCCCTGGCCCTCCTTTTCCATCGTTGCGAAACTCTCCCGCCGATTCTCATTTCTTGGAACAATTCACACAAAATGTGTAGAGAAATTCGTCATTTTCAACGGCATAGTAGTTGAAGGATAAGCTTCTAAAGTTGTTAAATGAAGCATTCAAAATGCACGAGCTTTCAATCGCACAAAATATTCTGGAGATAGTGAAAGAACATCTCCCCGCGAAAGTACCTTGCCAGGTGAAAAGCATCAGGATCAGAGTTGGCGATGGTGCAGGGGTTGTTCGAGACTCGCTGGAATTTTGTTTCAACGCCATCATAGCAGAGACACCGATGCAGGGAGTTGTTTTAGAGATCGAACCAGTTCCGTTTGCCGTGAAATGTAATTCGTGCGGTAGGGTTTCGGCGAACGAAAGTGGAATATTTCTCTGCCAGTTTTGTAACGAAAGCGACGTAACAATGGTTTCAGGGGATGAACTGCAAGTCACTGCGATTGAACTGTTGGACGAGAAGGAGCTGACGGAATGAGCGTGATAACAATCGAACGAAAAATTCTGGAGAAAAACGACGAGGTGGCGGACCAAAACCGCGATGTGTTTTTACATCATAAAATTTTTGCCATCAACATCGTTAGCTCACCCGGTTCGGGCAAAACGAGTCTTCTTGAATGTACACTTGCACAGATCAAGAACAGGATCAACGTCGCTGTGATTGAAGGGGATGTACAAACAGACATTGATGCCCAAAGGGTCTCGGCGCTTGGCGTGCCGGCGGTTCAAATAGTGACAAAAGGTGGGTGCCACCTCGAAGCGCCGTTGGTGAAGGAAGCTCTTGCTTCTGTTGACTTGCCCGGTGTTCAACTGCTCATTATAGAAAACGTCGGCAATTTAGTGTGCCCGGCGAACTACGATCTTGGCGAGGCGATGAAAGTAGTTGTTGCGAGCGTCACAGAAGGCGATGACAAACCGCTCAAGTATCCGACAATGTTTCGCAATGCTTCGGTAATGATTATCAACAAGGTCGATTTACTGCCATACGTGAACTGCAAGATCGACGTTTTGAAACACAATGCGCTCAGCGTTAACCCGCTGCTCAAAGTGTTTGAGACATCCTGCATAACAAACGCAGGCATTGCTGAATGGTGCGATTGGCTGGAAGAGAATACGGCAAAAAAATAATGAATGCCAGATTACATATCGCAATCCGGGGAGCGGTCCAAGGAGTCGGATTCCGTCCGTTCATTTACCGGCTCGCGACGGAGTTGCATTTGGCCGGGTGGGTAGCAAATTCTCCCCAAGGAGTATTTCTGGAAGTTGAAGGGGAGAAATGCGTTTTGGAAAATTTTTTGGTTCGCATCGAAAGAGAAAAGCCGTCTCTCTCATCCATTCAAAGCCTTGACCCTTCATTTCTCGATGCCGTGGGCTATGAGCGATTCGAAATCAGGGTAAGCGATCACTCCGGCGAATCGTCGGCAGTTGTTCTGCCCGATATTGCGACGTGCCCCGATTGTCTCCATGATATTGTCGATCCTCACAACCGGCGGTACCGTTACCCGTTCACCAACTGCACGAACTGCGGCCCGCGATTCTCAATTATCGAGTCGTTACCGTATGACCGTCCTAACACAATAATGAGAAATTTTACCATGTGTCCGGACTGTCGGAGGGAGTATGAGAATCCTCTCGACCGCAGATTCCACGCGCAGCCGAATGCGTGCCCGACATGCGGACCGCACCTGGAATTGTGGGATGCGGACGGAATGATTCTTTCGTCGCACGAGGAGGCAGTTTCCGAAGCCGCCGCCGCGCTCCGCGATGGGAAGATCGTTGCTGTCAAGGGAATGGGTGGATTCCAGCTTCTTGTCGACGCGCGGAACGAGCGGGCTGTCGTATCGCTCCGGCGAAGGAAACACAGGGAAGAAAAGCCTTTCGCGATGATGTTTCCGTCGCTCGATGACGTGAAATGTGAATGTGAAGTATCAAAATTGGAAGAACGTCTCCTCTTATCCGCCGAATCTCCAATCGTTCTCCTCAATTGCAAATCGGAAATTGCAAATCGAAAATTCCTCATCGCTTCTTCCGTCGCTCCGCACAATCCAACTTTGGGTGCAATGCTGCCGTACACCCCTCTTCATCATTTGCTGATGCGAGAACTCGGATTTCCGGTGATAGCGACAAGCGGAAATATTTCGGACGAACCAATGTGCATCGACGAACATGAAGCGCTGAAGCGGCTTCATGGCGTGGCTGATCTTTTTCTTGTCCACGACAGGCCGATTGTCCGGCACGTCGATGATTCCGTCGTTCGCGTGATGATGGGGCGCGAATTTGTGCTCCGCCGCGCACGGGGCTATGCGCCGCTGCCGGTTGCGACGAAAATGTCGTTCGATGTTCCAACGCTTGCGGTTGGTGCACATCTGAAGAATTCAATTGCCCTTGCAAAAGGTGAAAATGTATTTATCAGCCAGCATATCGGGGATCTTGAAACGAAAGAGGCGGTGGAGGCATTCCAACGCGTGAACGAAAGCTTCAAGAAGCTGTATGACACCGAGCCTTCGATAGTTGTTTGCGATTTGCATCCTGACTATTACTCAACTCAGTTTGCGAAGAGCTTGGACTCAAGGCTAATCCAGGTACAACATCATTATGCACATGTTGCCGCGTGCATGGCCGAGAATCAATTGAACGGGAACGTGCTCGGTGTTTCTTGGGATGGAACGGGTTTCGGTCTCGATGGAACAATCTGGGGGGGCGAATTCTTATTGACTGATGAAGCGTCGTTCTCTCGCGTCGCGCATTTGCGCCAATTCCGGCTTCCCGGAGGAGAGAAGGCAATACGAGAGCCCCGGCGCACGGCAGTCGGACTCTTATACGAGATTGCCGGTGATTCATTCTTCCGGGGTCTTGATGTCCATCCAATAAAAACATTTACGTCCGCCGAACTCCTTTTGTTAGAACAAATGTTGTCAAAAAAAATCAATTCTCCTTTGACCTCGAGTGCGGGGAGATTATTCGACGCTGTTGCTTCATTAGCCGGTGTGCGTGATATCGCGAAATTTGAAGGGCAGGCAGCGATGGAACTGGAATGGGCGATCGGCACGACATTGACGGATGAGGAGTACGGCTTCACCACCTCCCATTCAGAATTGCCGTTGACGATCGACTGGGCGCCGATGGTGCTGGAGGTGCTCGAAGATGTGAGGAGAAATGTTTCGCCGTCGGTGATTTCCGCCAAGTTCCACAATACGCTGGCTGCAATAATTATCGAGGTGGCAGGAAGAATTGGCGAAGAGCGTGTCGTCCTGACGGGGGGCTGTTTCCAAAACAAATACTTATTGGAAATATCTGCGTGCCGGCTGCAGGAAAAAGGATTTCATCCATACTGGCATCAACGCGTTCCGTCGAACGACGGGGGCATTGCCCTCGGGCAGATCTATGCTGCACATCGCAAATTAGAAACAATGTCACATCGTAACGCCGAATCAATGTTCACAGAATCTCTCACATCAACTTAAAGGAGTGTATGCAATGAATGTGCTGACCGGAAAAATCGTGGAAATCTATCTCGAAGATGGAAGAACGATGGGAAAAGTTCGCGTCGGAGGGGCAATGACGAATGTTACCCTGATGCTGTTGATGAATGCAAAAGTCCATGACCGTGTCGTGATCGACTCAGGCATCGCTCTTTCGAAAGTTGAAGAAGAGAAAGCCGTCGTCGAATAATTCTTTGAAGACGTCGGTATCAATTGTTTTATCTGACCTATTGGAAAAATATGTGTCTTGCCATTCCAGGACAAGTTGTCAAAATTGAAAGCACCCCCCGCGAAGATGAGAGCACGCTGCTCATGGGAACGGTCGATTTCAGCGGGATTCGAAAGCCTGTTTGTCTGGACTGGGTTCCGGATGTGAAAGTCGGTGAGTACGTTATCGTCCATGTCGGGTTTGCGATCAGCAAAGTAGACGAAGAAGAGGCGCGTGAGACGTTAAAGCTTTTTGAACAGATGAGCGGTTCCATGGATGAATTGAACTACGATGGCTCTGAAAAGAATGGCCTTCAATGAAGTACGTCGATGAATACCGAAGCGAATCTGCCGCCCGCACGTATACGGACCTCATCAGGAAAACGGTAACCCGGCCATGGACCTTGATGGAAATTTGCGGCGGACAAACTCACACCATCGTCAAATCCGGGCTTGAATCGCTTTTGCCGAAAGAGATCTCGCTTGTTCATGGCCCGGGCTGCCCCGTGTGTGTCACCCCGTTGGAGATGATCGACAAAGCCCTTGCGATTGCTTCGCAACCCGGGGTGATCTTCACTTCGTTTGGCGACATGATGAGGGTTCCCGGTTCTCACAGCGACCTCTTAAGCGTCAAGGCCAGCGGCGGAAACGTCCGTATGGTCTATTCTCCTCTCGATGCGGTAAAGCTTGCGCAACAAAATCCGGATAAGAAAATAGTCTTTTTTGCCGTCGGATTTGAGACGACGGCTCCTGCAAATGCGATGTCCGTCTGGCAAGCGAAGAAACTCGGACTGAAGAATTTTTCGATCCTCTGCTCACACGTCCTTGTTCCGCCGGCAATGGAGGCGATCCTCTCTTCTCCCGAAAATCACGTCCAGGCATTTCTCGCCGCCGGTCATGTGTGCACGGTCATGGGGTTCGAAGAATATATTCCAATCGCCAAGAAATATAAAGTCCCGATCGTTGTCACGGGGTTTGAGCCTGTCGATATTCTTCAGGGTATCTCGATGGCGGTGAAGCAGCTTGAAGAGGGAAGAGTTGAAGTCGAGAACCAGTACTCGCGTTCCGTCCAGCGGGAAGGAAATCGTGCTGCGCAGAATCTTCTCTCTGAAATCTTTGAGACAACCGACCGCGCATGGCGGGGCATAGGAGAAATAGCGTCGAGCGGCTACAAATTGAAAACAGAATATGCAGAGTTCGATGCAGAAAAAGTTTTCGATGTCGGAGCGATTCATGCTCAGGAATCGGCATTATGTATTGCGGGCATTATTCTTCGGGGACTCAAGAAGCCGCACGAATGTCCGGTGTTTGGCACAGAGTGCACGCCCGAACACCCCATCGGCGCACCGATGGTGTCATCCGAAGGGGCATGTGCAGCGTATTATCACTACCGAAAAGCTTGACCATTGCTATGGCTTTTGATGAGAGGCAACATCTATGAAGACCAGATTTTCAACAGTTGAAAAATTTTTTTCCGCAACGGCATACGCAGTGATCGGAGCTTCTGGGGATCGAAAGAAATTCGGCAATACGATCTTTCGAGCCATGAAGGAACGAGGAATGGTTGTTTACCCCGTCAACCCCAATCGCGAGAGCGTTGAAGGATGCAAGTGTTATCCTTCCATTCTGGAACTTCCCGACGATGTGACATCCGTGGTGACGGTGACCCATCCCGCTGCCACGGAGCGGATTATTCATGATTGCGGAAAGAAAAAAGTTGAGGCGCTGTGGATGCAACTCGGGTCCTATTCTAAAAGTGCAAAAGACGAAGCTGAGGCCAACGGCATCACAGTCATTACCGGCCAGTGCATCCTGATGTTTCTCGAACCCGTTGTCTCGGCACATGCCGTTCATCGATGGATCAATAAAGTTGTCGGCGCTTATCCCAGGTAAGTAAATGAGGGTGGTCAATTCTCTGTGGAGATGCATATGGTAAATCAAAAGAATGCGGATGTAAAAATGGAGTTGTCGTGTCCGGTTCCGATAAGCGATTATAAGAATGTCTTGCTTGCACATGGAGGCGGGGGAAGACTGTCTCACCAGATAATTCAAAAAATGTTTGTCTCGCAGTTTCGCAATGAGTTCCTCGACCAGTCTCATGACGGCGCAATTATCCCGGTTAACGGATCACGGCTTGCATTCACAACCGATTCATACGTTGTCAATCCAATTTTTTTTCCGGGAGGCGATATCGGGATGCTCGCTGTCAACGGAACGGTGAACGACCTTGCCATGTGCGGCGCAGCCCCGCTTTATCTCTCAACGGCATTTATTATCGAGGAAGGGCTTCCAATGGACGAGCTGTGGCGTGTCGTACTTTCGATGCAGGAAGCCTCGAAGCGCGCCGGCGTTATGCTCGTCACCGGTGATACGAAAGTTGTGGACAAAGGAAAAGGGGACAAAATTTTTATCACGACGGCCGGAATAGGGACAATCAAAAACGGAATCGATATCAACCCAAAGAATGCCCGGCTCGGCGACAAGATCATTGTCAGTGGAAATATCGGCGTTCACGGGATTGCAATTATGTCGGTAAGGGAAGGATTAGAGTTCGAAACAAAAATTGAGAGCGATTGTGCCCCGTTGAATGACCTTGTACAAACCATGCTCACGGCGAGTCAGCAAATCCATGTTCTCCGCGATCCTACACGCGGAGGAATTGCGAGCGCGCTGAACGAGATCGCTGAAAGTGCAAATGTCGGAATGCTGATTCACGAGGAGAAAATTCCGATCGATGAATCCGTTTCCGGGGCTTGCGAGATCCTTGGGTTTGATCCCCTGTACGTTGCGAACGAAGGAAAACTTCTCGCTTTTGTTTCCCCGGAAGAGGCTGATAAAGTTTTGGCTGCGATGCGTTTACATCCGCTGGGAAAAGATGCAGCAATCATCGGAGAAGTTACGAATGAGCATCCGAAGACAGTGTTTATGAAGAGCCGCATCGGCGGGACGAGGGTCGTTGACATGCTTTCCGGAGAACAATTGCCGAGGATTTGTTAAGCTTTATTTCGATTCCGTTGCGTTGAAATACTCAACGGTGAGCTTATTGGAATTAGGAAGCCACGTTGATGAGCTTCTTAATCTTGGCAAACATTTTCTAACTTCTGTCGAAAAGTTGCAACATTCAAAGGCTTTGACTTTGCGCCTAATGGCATAATAGTTGAACAATGCTGGGACATAAGAATAGTAGACAACATCACCGCAGGAGTTGCTCATGATACGTGGAACGGTTCTCATCAATCGAGATGTGTGCAAGGGATGTGAGCTTTGTATCGCAGCGTGTCCGCAAGATAGCCTCGGATTGTCAGACCAAATTAATCGACACGGGTATCGTTATGCTCAGCTAGTGCAGGACAATTGTACCGGATGTATCAACTGTGCTCTCGTCTGTCCCGATAGCGCGATAACCGTTTACCAACAACCGAAAGCAAAAGTGAAAACGCCCGCCCAAGCAATTCCCGTGATGTAATGTTCGTCTCAGTTACCTACTGTCCAGGGAGTGTATCGCATGGAAACTGATTCACGGCCAGAAGTCCGTCTCATGAAAGGAAACGAAGCGCTCGCTGAAGCGGCGATCCGGGCAGGGATGCAAGCATACTTCGGTTATCCCATCACACCTCAATCTGAAGTTCTCGAATATCTCACCGCCGAAGCACCGAAGCGCAATTTTATTGTGCTGCAGGCTGAAAGCGAATTAGCTGCGATCAACATGATCTACGGCGCAGGTGGAGCCGGCGCTCGCGTCATGACCTCGTCGTCAAGCCCGGGTATTAGTCTGATGCAGGAAGGAATTTCGTACATGGCGTCGGCGGAAATTCCATGCCTCATCGTCAACGTCCAGCGTGGCGGGCCGGGTCTCGGCACGATTCAACCGTCGCAAGGAGACTACTTTCAAGCGACGAAGGGCGGAGGCCATGGGGATTATCGACTTTTCGTTCTTGCGCCATCCTCAGTGCAGGAGATGGCGGACTTTGTCTTCGAAGGTTTTCGTCTGGCAGACAAATACCGCAATCCGGCGATGATTCTCGCCGACGGCGCTCTTGGCCAGATGATGGAGAAGGTTCTGCTTCCTCCCGAGGGATCGCTTCCGTTCATTGAGAAGCCATGGGCAACGACGGGGAAGCCGGAACATGGTGAGCGAAGATTCCTTACTTCGCTTCATCTGGAGCCGGAGAAAATGGAAGAGATCAATATCAGGCTTCAAGACAAATACAGGAAGATGAAAGAGGATGTCCGGTACGAACTGATTGGAGAAGAGAAACCGGAAGTTGTGCTTGTGGCTTTCGGTCTTATCGCCCGGATCTGTCAAAAGGCTATCGAGCTTGCAAAAGAGCGGGGGATCAACGTTGCATTGTTGAGACCGATCACTCTCTATCCATTTCCGAGCGACGCAATTCATTCTTTGACGGCAACGACGGATGCATTTTTGACTGTCGAAATGAACGCAGGACAAATGGTTGAAGACGTGAAGCTGGCGGTGAACGGTGAACGGCCGGTGTACTTCAAAGGCCGCATGGGGGGGATGATTCCAAACCCGGAAGAAATTCTTTTTGAGATCGAAGCGATCGCTGAGAAACATCAAACGACAAAAGTGTGATGAGGTAAACTATGGATACGGCAACAGGCCCGATGCAGCTTGTCTATAAAAAACCGGAAACGTTGACCGACACTCAGATGCATTATTGTCCGGGCTGCGGTCATGGTGTCGTTCATCGAGTGTTGATGGAAGTAGTGGAAGAAATGGGCATCCAGGGTAAGACCATTGGAGTCGCGCCCGTTGGGTGTTCCGTTTTTGCGTACAATTACATGAACGTGGATATGCAGGAAGCGCCGCACGGGAGGGCGAGTGCTGTCGCAACGGGCATCAAACGCGTCCTGCCTGAGAAATATGTTTTCTCCTACCAGGGCGACGGCGACCTTGCGGCAATCGGAACGGGTGAGTCGATTCACACGGTGAACCGCGGGGAAAATATTTTGATGCTCTTCATCAACAATGCGATCTACGGGATGACGGGCGGCCAAATGGCGCCGACGTCGATTCTCGGACAAGTGACATCGACGACGCCGTACGGAAGGAATTCCGACCTTATGGGGTTTCCGTTGAAGCTGACGGAGCTTGTGGCACAATTGCCCGGTGCATATTATGTGACAAGACAATCAGTTCACACAGCGGCGGCAGTGAGGAAATTGAAGAAAGCTATTGAGGCGTCGTTGAGGTATCAACCTCTGAAAAAAGGGACGTGCTTCATCGAAGTGGTCTCCAATTGTCCGTCGGGATGGAAGATGACTCCCGCTGAAGCGAACGTGTGGATGGAAAAAAATATGTTCCCGATGTATCCGATCGGGGATTTGAAAGTACCCGAAACAGAACTAAATTGAACGAGACAGGAAGATGAAAACTGCTCATGAAATTGTTATTGCCGGTTTTGGAGGGCAAGGCGTTCTTTCGATGGGCCAGATTATCGCACATGCTGCGATGGAAGAAGGGAAAGAGGTGAGTTGGATGCCTTCGTACGGTCCTGAAATGAGAGGCGGTACCGCAAACTGCATCGTTATTGTTTCATCGGCGAGAATCAGTTCGCCGATCGTGTCAAAGTTTGATTCGGCGATCATTCTCAATCAGCCGTCGCTCGATAAATTTGCGGACAATGTGAAGCCCGGAGGGCTAATTTTATTCGAAACCTCCAGCGTTCTTACGCCGTCAGCGCGCACCGACATAGAATCGCTGGGCATTGATGCGCAGGAAGAAGCCCTGAAGCTCAATAAAAAGCAGATCGCGAACATGATCATGCTCGGAGCTTTTCTTGAACGCCGCCCGATTGTTTCGCCAAAAAATGTCATCAAGGCATTGAAGGAAGTATTACCTGAACGTCATCATCACCTTTTGCCTCTCAACGAAGAAGCATTGATGCGAGGGAAACAGATTGCAATCGAATCGGCGCACGAACCCGTAGCGTGAGCCCCTTTGGAATTGAACAGAAACGGAAAAGGCAGGGTACTATGAATCTTGAAAATCTTCGCTGCGATCATCAGTGCAGGAATACCTGCGCTATGTTGACGGCCGCCCTCGCGCAGGAGACGATGACCGTTCGTTTCTATCAGCAAGTGCTGACACAATGTGATGAACCGGACGTTCATAATTTTGTCCACTCCATCGTCGAAGAGCGGAGCGCATCGGTCATTCGAATCATGCAAAAACTTAATGAGATCAAAGCACGCTCTCAAACGATGGACGGAATTCAGTCCAGCTTCCAGTCCTGATCCCCCTTTTTAAAAAAAGGCCTGGTCAAGGTTCGATCCTCGGCTAGGCCTTTCTCTTCATGCATCTTCATCTTCCCAGAATTTATTCTCCTTCCGGCATTGGTTCTCGCGATTCCTTTGTAAAAGAAAATACAAGCAGCATTATCGCAAAAACAAGATAGGCCGAAGTGAATTGGTATGGAATTTTTTGTGTGATTCCTGCAAGGTTCCACGGAAGGTACATCATCCCGTCTGGTGAAGCAGAATGCACAATGCCGAAGAACGATAAAACTGCCAGGATCAATAAGTAGGCCGATGATCTCTTCAAATGCCGGTCGATAAGTTCTGCTAAGAATCCTCCCCACAACATTGCCGTCAGAATAAACCCGTTTCCCAATGCGATCGTGACAAGCATTTCAGGGAGAGCTTTGCCCGGGGCCTCGAATAAACGCTGGAAATTTTCGGACGGGACGATATCCGGGTTGGTGAACTTTATTGAAAGCAGCCGCGCAATCGTCGGGAAGAATGCAAACGCGACTGCAGGGGCATGACGGACAGGACACGCGTGGAAGGATTGCACAACGATGTCCATCGCTACAAAAATCAAAATCGGCGCAAGCACTGCTCGCGGTATGAGTTCAACGAAGAAGGAAACATACCCAAGAATTCCTCCGAGACCGATGAAGATTCCCGTCAGTAACGTGTAGCCTGCGCGTGAGCCCATCCGTTTGTACGCAGGTTGGCCGATGTACGGAGTCGATTGTGCAACACCGCCGCATAGCCCGGCGACCAATGTCGCAATCGCTTCAGTCAGAAGAATTGTCCGCGTGTTGTAGTTATCCCCGGCAACGCGAGCGCTTTCAGTCACGTTGATGCCTCCGACCACAGTGAGCAGTCCGAAGGGAATCGCGATCGGCATGTATTTCCATGCATGGCTCAGTCCTTCCATGAACCCAAGCGTCGGGATTGGGAGCCCGAAATGCAGGTCCATAGCCGGAACGCCCGAAAATGTCCCGCCTATCCATCCCGTCGGTCCGAGTAAATAGTAGACACACGTCCCGAGGAGTATTGATGCTAAGACTCCTGGAAAATTTTTCGGCAGTTTGATTCGTGCAACGAGTGAGTAGAAAATAAGTCCAAGCGAGATCAATCCTACTAACGGCATGCTGAAGATGTCGACCAGCGGAACCAACCCGATGAGAGCCAATCCGATGCCAGCCAGCGATCCGAGCAGCCCTGCCTGCGGAACAACCCGCTGCACCCACTGTCCGATGAAAGAAAACAACACTTTAATAATCCCGATGACGACCATCGTCGCCATGCCGATGTACCATGTCATCATTGCGGCATCATGCTCACCCAGGCCCTCGGCTTTCAGCCCGATAAAAGCGGGGCCGAGCACGACAAGTGCGATGCCGATCGTCGAGGGCGTGTCCAGTCCGAGGGGCATTGCGGTCACTTTGGTGTTGCCGGTTTTTTTTGCGAGCCGGAATGCCATCCAGGTGTACACAGCGTCGCCGAAGAGAACGCCGAATGCCGTACCGGGAAACATTCTCGTGTAGACGATATCGGCGGGAAATTTGAAAGCGAAAATCAATATTCCTGCAAGAAAAGAAAGGACGGTCAAGTTATCGAACATCAACCCAAAGAATCCGTTGATATCCCCGATGGCAAACCATTTATATTTTTTTTCTTTTTCCATGATCCAAGCCTATAACGATGATTCGAAATTAATAACTCATAGGACACAAAACACTTTTTCAACACACCCCCGGCCGCTCTCTCCAACGCACAAGCCCTTGCGCAGAGGGGAGTCTCTCGGCGCAAGAGTCTCATGACTTCCCCCCTGTGAGTGGGCAAGCGTGTAAGAGAGGGGATTGAGGGGTGTGTCATGATGCGAGGGAATTTTCGGCCCATGATGCGTAAGATCAATTAATGACTCACGGTACGTAAAGCACCAATATTATTGCCACCAAGTCACAAAGTCACCGAGAGAAAATAATTGGTGTCTTAGTGCCTTCGTGGCAAGTCGTTTAAACCTTACTAACATCAGTTAATGATCGTCGGTTCAATTGACGAACATTCCTGCAATTGAAGCGGTCATCCAGGTTGCGATCGTTCCGCCGAGCAGCGACTTGAGGCCGAGCTTCGCAATATCGCTTCGCCGGTTCTCGGCAAGGGGACCGATTCCACCGATCTGAATTGCAATGGATGAAAAATTCGCAAACCCGCACAGCGCGTACGTTGCAATGACGATTGCTTTTTGCGACAGTTGATGAGCGGTCATTGCGTCGGTCATCTTTGAGTATGCGACGAACTCGTTGAGCACCACCTTGATTCCCATAAGGCTTCCGACGCTTAGTGCATCGCTCCACGGTACGCCGATTGCGAAGGCGACGAATTGAAAGACAAGTCCGGTAAGGAGCTCGAACGATAGAGGCATACCGAACCGCGCTTGAGTGATGGCGCTCCACCCCGTGACGTTTCCGACCCACCCGAGGGCATAGTTCAGCAGCGCAATCAATGCGATAAACGCGATGAGCATGCCCGCTACGTTCAACGCAAGCTGGACGCCGGTCGAAGCACCCGCAGCAGCAGCTTCGATGACATTCGAGTGGGTCTTTTCGATTTTGAGCTTCACGGTTCCCATCGTCAGGGGCTCGGCTTTTTCCGGAAAAAGAATCTTTGCGACGACGATTGTTGCCGGTCCCGCCATGATGCATGCGGCGAGCAAATGTCCCGCGAAATAAACCTGTGATGCGTCCTGTGTTGTTCCGTACAACACCGCGTACGCTGCACCTAGCATGGTGTAATACGCGATCATGACTCCGCCGGAGATATGCGCCATCCCGCTCGTCATGATCGTCATGAGCTCAGACTGCGTGAGAGTAGCGAGGTACGGACGAATGACGAGAGGAGCTTCTGTTTGTCCCATGAAGGTGTTCGCGGCAACACACAACGATTCGCTCCCGCTCGCACGCATAAATTTTGCCATCACCCATGCCATCGCTTGAACAACGCGCTGCATGATGCCGAGATGATAAAGGATCCCCATGAACGATGCGAAGAAGATAATCGTCGGGAGGACCTGAAATGCAAAGAAGAATCCAAAACTGCCGGGAGAACCGATAGAAGTTGCAAGCGGACCGAAAACGAATTGAGCTCCGTTAGCTGTAAAACCAAAGAGTCTTACAAAGCATTTACTGATTGTGGCAAAGATGAGGTGCCCAACCGATACTTTGAGAACGAAGAGGGCGAAAACAAATTGCATCACAATGCCGATGATCACAAGCCGCCAATTAATGGAGCGTTTGTCGGGTGAGAAGAGATAAGCTATTCCGGTTACGACGACGAGACCAATGAGCCCGCGGACGATCGAAAATATTTCCATGCAGCAGTCCTTATAGAGAAAAGTTTTACGCAAACATATAGCGAATCGACGATCAGGCATCAAAGTATTAAGTTTTCGCTAAAAGTGCTACACAAAAAGACCTCCGATAGTGTCTTGCTTCATCATCTCGAACATATTCACTTATTAGACGTCGGAGACCTTATGTGGAAAAACCGTAACAAGCTGAAAAATTTGGTCCTCCAAATAACCAGGATGTCCGGCATCTTTCCGAACCTCTTCGCTTCAATTGACTTTTCTTACGAGTTTAAGTATATTTTAAACGCATTTTTCCCTTATTACCGTTACAAAAGAGAAGTTGTTATCCCATGAACGATGAAATTCTATGGGTAGATGGTGTTGAATCTTTTCATTTGAGAGAGGGAATTGTTATTCCCTCTTTTCTTTTTTAAGAGGATTGCATGGCAGAGAAGCAATATGATGTCGTCGTTATCGGCGGGGGTCCCGGCGGATATATCGCGGGCATTCGCGCAGGTCAACTCGGTTTGAAAACATTGGTCGTGGAAAAAGATAAACTCGGCGGTATTTGCCTTAATTGGGGCTGCATTCCGACCAAAGCGCTATTGAAGAATGCGGAGATCTATAACCTCCTCCGGCACGCTGATGAGTTCGGCTTTTCATTCGATAACCTGAAGGCCGATTTTTCCGTAGCCGTAAAACGCAGCCGGGACATTGCAAGCCGGTCCTCGAAAGGAATAGAATTCCTTTTTAAAAAGAACAAGGTCGACTACCTGGCCGGGACCGCGAAAATTGTCTCCAAGGGAGTTGTTGAAGTCACGCAGGCCGGAAAATCCGACAAGATCAATGCCAAGCATATCATTATCGCGACCGGTGCCCGTCCGAAGACTTTTCCTTCCATTAAGATTGATGGAAAACAGGTCATTACGAGTTCCGAAGCGATGGTCCTGAGTTCAGTGCCGAAGAGCATGGTCATTATCGGCGGCGGCGCCATCGGCGTAGAGTTTGCATATTTCTATAACGCGTATGGAACGAAAGTCACGATCGTGGAAATGATGCCGAGTTTGCTTCCGATTGAAGATAAGGAAGTGACAAAGACTCTCGGACGCGTCTTTTCGAAAAATGGAATTGAAATCCTTACGGAAACAAAAGTTGAAGGAGTCTCGACAGGAAAAGAAGTGACCGTGAGCGTCAGCAATAAGGAGGGGAAAAAAGATTTGAAGGCGGACATCGCGCTTGTCGCCATCGGTGTTCAAGGCAATATCGAGAATCTTGGACTCGAGACACTCGGTGTAAAGACCGACCGCTCGTTCATTAAGGTCGACCAATTCTACAAAACAAACGTCGACGGCATATATGCGATCGGGGATGTCAACGGTCCGCCATGGCTTGCACACGTTGCTTCGGCAGAAGGAATTGTTTGTGTCGAAAAGATCGCCGGAAAAAATCCGCACCTCGTTAACTACGACAATATCCCCGGATGCACCTATTGCCAGCCGCAGGTTGCAAGCGTAGGCCTCACGGAGGAGAAGGCGCGGGAGAAAGGATACGAACTAAAAATCGGACGCTATCCGTTCCGCTCGCATGGCAAGGCGCTTGCCATCAACGAGACGGAAGGATTTGTCAAACTGATTTTCGATGCGAAATACGGCGAGCTTCTCGGTGCGCACATTATCGGCTCCGAAGCGACGGAAATGATCGCCGAGCTTGCCGTTGCACGGACACTCGAAACGACTCGCGAACAAATCATCCAAACGATCCATGCTCATCCGACTCTCACGGAAGGCGTCGGCGAAGCGGCACTGGATGCATACGGCGAAGCGCTGAATATTTGACGGCACATGCATTGCTGAATTCATCGACCTGAACATGAATCAACTTCTCGTCATTCATCTTGGACGGACACGGTATGCTGATGCGTGGGACCTGCAGAGAAAAATATTCTCCGCGCGTCTTGCCCATCGGATTCCCGATGTTTTGCTGCTGACCGAACACGAGCCCGTGTACACACTCGGCAAAGGCGCGGATGTCAACCACCTTCTCGCTGGCGATGCTGAATTACAGGAAAAGAAAATTGATGTATTCACAATCGACCGGGGAGGCGATGTGACGTTCCACGGCCTCGGCCAATTAGTGGGATATCCGATTCTCGACCTCAACGATCACTACCTCGATATCCATCGATATCTTCGCGATATCGAAGAGGTTTTGATTCGGACGGCACGGGATTTCAGTATTGATGCCGGGCGTTCCGAAGGCTACACCGGCGTTTGGGTGAAGAACGATAAGCTGGCGGCTATCGGAGTAAAAGTGAGCCGCTGGGTCACCATGCATGGATTTGCGTTCAATGTGAATACGGACCTTTCGTATTTCGACAGAATCATTCCGTGCGGGATTTTTCATAAAGGGGTGACATCCGTTCACGCTTTGACGGGACGCGAAATCGAAATCGCCGATGTTGAAAAAGCGGTAGTACGTAATTTTGAATCTGTATTCTCAGTCGCATCTCAGCCGATGATGCTCAATGAGCTTCTCTCGAACAAACATCTTGTCGATGCCGTACCACTTGAGGAGAAGATTTCATGACAGCGAAGAAAAACGTGATGACGGTCCATAAACTTGAATCGTCGCCACACTGGGATTCAAAGCGCGTAAAAACTTCGCACGCTTCAAGCGCCCAATTGACCAACGCACAGCTCATTCAGGCGTTTAGGACCATGTACCTCTCGCGGAGCATCGACGAGAAATCGATGCTTCTTTTGAAACAGGGAAAGATTTTATTCCATATCAGCGGCCCGGGACACGAGGCATGCCAGATTGCTACAGCGATGGCATTGAAGCCGGGATTCGATTGGGCGTACCCATACTACCGGGACCTCGCCTTCGCATTACAGTACGGATCAACGGCGTATGAAATATTTCTTGAATCGATGCATCGGTTGGGCGGTCCAAGCTCCAACGGGCGCCAAATGCCGTCACATTATGGAAACAAAGCACTTCGCATTCCCGCGCAATCAAGTCCGACCGGTACACAGTTCCTGCAGGCTGTTGGAACTGCTTTAGGTGCGGTGAAGGAAGGAAAAGATGAAGTGGTGTACGTCTCTTCCGGGGAAGGTGCAACGAGTGAAGGCGAGTTCAGCGAAGCGTTGAACTGGGCGAGCCGGGAAAAACTGCCTGTTATTTTTTTGATCCAGAATAATGGGTACGCAATCTCCGTTCCGGTGAAAGACCAGATTGCAGGATGTTCCATTTATGAGCTGTCACAGGGCTATCCGGATCTCTCCCGTTTCCATGTTGATGGGACAGATTTTGCCGCATCGTATCGCGTGGCACAGGAAGCGACGCACCATGCTCGTTCAGGGAAGGGGCCGAGCCTGATCGAGGCCGACGTCGTGCGACTCTTCCCTCATTCTTCGTCCGACGACCCGAAAAAATATTTAACGCCGGATGTGATTGAACGGAATCGACAAAGTGATCCGCTGCCGAAACTTGAAAAGATGATTCTTGATTCCGATGCCCTCTCCAGGGAAGAATTGGATCGATTAAAGGCTGAAGTTAAAAGGGAAGTGGAAGATGCAGCGGACAGAGCGGAGGCACAGCCGAGCCCTTCTGCCGATACCGCAGAGCGAAATGTCTTCTCGCCCAACATCATCGTTTCGAAAAATAATTTTGAGGAACCGAAGCACGAAGGTAAAAATATTGTCATGGTCGACGCAGTCAATCATGCCCTGCACGAGGAAATGAAGTTCAATCCGAAAATGCTGGTCTACGGAGAGGATGTTGCGGGGAGCAAAGGGGGCGTTTTCACTGCGACGAAAGGGTTGACTGCTGAATTCGGCGAAGACCGGGCTTTCAATTCACAATTGGCAGAGGCGAGCATCGTCGGTACCGCAATCGGACTGGCAATCCGGGGTTTCAAGCCAGTGGTAGAAATTCAGTTCGGCGATTACATATGGCCCTCTTTCATGCAGTTCAAAGACGAGTTGGTAAAACTTCGGTACCGGTCAGACGGAGTTTTTTCCTGTCCCGTTGTCGTCCGCGTTGCCGTTGGCGGATACATCCGGGGCGGGCTGTATCATAGTCAAAGTATCGAAGGATTTTTTGCGCACATGCCCGGTTTGTGGATTGCAATGCCGTCGAACGCCGCGGATGCAAAAGGGTTATTGAAGACGGCATGCCGGGAAGAAAATCCTGTGCTGTTCTGCGAACACAAAGGACTGTATCGACAAGGGTTTGCGTCGAGCCCGGAGCCGGACGAAAATTATCTTTTGCCGTTCGGACTTGCGAGCGTGAAAAAGGAGGGGAATGATATTACTATCGTCACATGGGGAATGATGGTTCAGCGATCGCTCGAGGCGGCCAAAAAAATTGAAGGGCAGGGAGTGAGCGTTGAGGTGATCGATTTGCGTACGATCTGTCCGTGGGACAAAGAGACGGTTCTCTCATCGGTGAAAAAAACTGGGAAAGCGTTGATCGTTCATGAAGATACACGAACCGGCGGATTCGGTGCCGAGATCGGATCTGTTATTGCAGAAGAATGCTTTCAATGGCTCGACGCGCCGATCATGAGAGTTGCGGCAAAAGACGCGCCGATCCCGTTCGCACCGGCTCTGGAAAACGCAGTTCTTCCACAGGAAAGTGATATTGTCTTGGCGTTGAAAAAAATGGCGGAGTTTTAATCCGCAAACCTATGCCCGCAACTACGAAATCAAAAAGTGCAAGAGTCGTGTCCGCTCATCGATCCAACGATGTGAAGCATCATCTCTCTCCCGATGAACTGCTTCAGCTTTATTATTTCATGCGTTTAACCCGTGAGTTCGAGGAGTCGATCATCACGTTATACCGCCAGGGAAAAATCATCGGCGGAGCGTTCAGCGGAAACGGCAACGAGGCGACGGCGGTTGGCAGCGCTTTTTGCCTGAAGAAAGAAGATTATCTCTTCCCGATGCATCGTGACCTCGGTGCGCATCTCGTGAAAGGTCAGACCGTGCGCACGCTGATGCTTCAGCACCTGGGGCGTGAAAACAGTCCGGCACATGGCCGCGACGGAACGGGGCATTATGCAGATGCTTCGCTAAGGATCTACGGAAACATCAGCCATCTCGCCGCAATGATTCCGGTTGCCACTGGAGTAGCGCTGGCGAGCAAACTTCGAAGAGAGAGATCTGTCGTTATGACGTACATCGGCGACGGAGGGAGCAGCGTCGGAGATTTCCACGAGTCGCTCGTAATGTGTTCCGTGATGAAACTCCCGCTCGTATTGATCGTCGAGAACAACCAGTTTGCATACTCGACGCCAATTGCAAAACAGTTCATCGTTGAGAAGGTTTCCGACAGGGCAATCGGCTACGGGATTCCCGGTTTCACCGTTGACGGCACGGACGTGGACGAAGTGTATGCAGTCTGCAGTCAAGCAGTCGAACGGGCTCGAAGAGGAGACGGTCCGACGCTCATCGAATCCGTCACGATGAGAATGCACGGGCACTCGGTGAACGACGGTGCTGAATACGTTCCCAAAAAATTATTGGACGACTGGAAGAAAAAAGATCCGCTCGTGAAGATTGAAAAACAGTTAGTAGATAAGAAAATCCTTTCACCGGCAGTTCGATCCGACTTTGAAAAGAAGATTTCTGCCGAACTTCAGGAAGCGATTCAAGTTGCATTGGAAAGTCCGTATCCGCCGCCGGAAGATGCAGCCGTTGGAGTGTTTGCAGAATAAATTATGAATTAGGAATTTTGAATTAGGAATTGGAAACACATTCCATTTTTTAATTCATAATTCCTAATTCGAAATTCATAATTTCCTATATGGCCGTAGTCTCGTACATCGAAGCTATCAGCAAAGGACTCTGGGAAGAGATGGAGCGCGATTCGTCGGTGTTCCTTCTCGGAGAAGACATCGGCGAATTACGGAGGTGCGTTTAAAGTGACCAAAGGGTTCCTTGACCATTTCGGGAGCGACCGTGTTGTCGATACGGTCATTGCGGAATCTGCTATCCTTGGGGCCGCGACCGGCGCAGCGCTGGTCGGAATGAAGCCCGTTGCGGAGATGCAGTTTGCGGATTTTGTTACGTGCGGCTTTAATCAGCTGGTGAATAACTCCGCCTCCATGCACTATCGGTGGAATCTTCCGGTGCCAATGGTCGTGCGCCTTCCGTCCGGCGCAGGCATCCACGGCGGACCGTTTCATTCGCGCAATCCCGAAGCATGGTTCTTTCATCAACCGGGACTGAAACTTGTAGCGCCGTCAACGCCCTACGATGCAAAAGGGTTGATCAAAGCTGCAATTCGCGACCCGAACCCGGTGTTGTATTTCGAGCACAAGCGATTGTACCGCCACATCAAAGGTGAAGTGCCGGACGGCGACTATGTCGTCGAAATTGGGAAGGGAGATATCAAGCATCACGGGAACGATATCTCGGTTGTCACGTATGGATCAGCAGTCCATCCGGCACTTGAGGCGGCGGAAATACTCGAGAAACAAGACGGCATCAGCGTTGAAGTACTTGACTTGCGGAGCTTGATGCCTCTTGACAAAGAATTGATCCTGTCCTCGGTGAGGAAAACAGGAAAGGTCTTGATCGCACACGAAGATACGCTTACCGGTGGAATCGGCGGGGAGATTGCAGCTCTCGTCGCAGAATTTGCGTTTGAAAATCTCGATGCGCCCATTAAGCGGGTTGGTGCCATCGACACTCCGACTCCGTTTGCACCGACACTCGAGGAATATTTTTTGCCAAATAAGGAAAAGATTGTGACGGCGCTGCGAGCATTAGCAGCATATTAAATAGAGACAAACCAAGAGAAAAATATCCTATGGCTATTGTCGACGTCATCATGCCCCAGATGGGCGAAAGTATCGCGGAGGGGACTATTACAAAGTGGTACAAAAAAGTGGGGGATAAAATTGCCAAAGACGAAACCTTGCTGGAGATCAGCACGGACAAGGTCGATTCGGAGATTCCATCCCCTTCCGCAGGACTGGTAGCCGAGCTGCTTTTTCCAGAACAAAAAACTGTCGACGTCCACACTGTGATTGCAAGGATACAGACAGACGTGCATGCCCCATTGATGGCTGGCCCTGAACATATTCAAGTTAAGACCCAAGACCTAACACCTGAATCTGCTTCAACCTTTGACTCTTCTCTTGAACAGGCAACTATCACGAAAGGCATTTCAGCAGATACGAACAGATTCTTTTCTCCCCTTGTCATGAACATCGCACGCGCTGAGGGCATTGCACTAAGCGAACTTGAAAAAATTCCTGGGAGCGGCGCAAATAATCGTGTTTCGAAGAAGGATGTTCTGGATTACATCGAGCGCAGAAAATCGGGAGGCGCAACGGTTCATGGCAAACCATCGAGCGCGGGAACTCCGCATGGGAGCGTCGAAGTTATAAAGATGGATACGATGCGAAAAACCATTGCCGAGCACATGGTGCGGAGTGTACATACTTCGGCCCATGTCGGCTCGGTGACCGAGGCCGATGTTTCGAAGATTGTGGCGTATCGCGAAAAACACAAAGCGGATTTTGAGAAGAAGGAGGGGTTCAAGCTCACGTTTACTCCCTTCTTCGTCGACGTGGTTGTTAAGGCGATAAAAGATTTTCCGTTGATCAACGCTTCTGTTGACGGAGATTCAATTATTCTCCGGAAGGACATCAATATTGGAGTCGCTGTTGCACTGGAAAATGGCTTAATTGTTCCAGTAGTGAAACACGCCGCCGGCAAAGATTTCGCCGCACTTGCCCGCGCAGTGAACGACTTGTCGAATCGCGCGCGGACGAAAAAGCTTGCGCCGGATGATGTTCAGGGGGGAACGTTTACGATTACCAACCCGGGCATTTTCGGCAATCTCTTCGGCTTCCCGATTATCAATCAACCTCAAGTGGCCATTCTCGGCGTTGGCGCCATCAAAAAGCGCCCGGTGGTGATCGATGACGCGATCGCCATTCGTTCGATGGTCTACATCTCGATGTCGTACGACCATCGGATCATCGACGGGGCGCTTGGCGGAATGTTTCTGCAGAGAATAGTCCAGTATTTGGAGAATTATGAATTATGAATTATGAATTAGGAATAGGAAGCGAAGGGATATCGAGCTTCAAAATTTATTTTTTAAGATTCATAATTCGAGACTTCTGATTAATTCCAAAAG
Source organism: uncultured Bacteroidota bacterium (assembly GCA_963772165.1). Taxonomy (GTDB): domain Bacteria; phylum Bacteroidota; class Ignavibacteria; order UBA10030; family UBA8401; genus JAGVPT01. The sequence continues at coordinate 119,847 of CAVYWA010000014.1, forward strand.
TACAAATCACGCAAAGACGCAAAGTCGCAAAATGATTTAAAAATAGACCCCTTGCGGCTTGGCGACTTAGCGAGAGACGATTTTTCAGATGTCTCAATTCATAATTTAAAATTCCTAATTGACGAAATGGAAACAATCATACAAGAAATACACGTCGAACGGCAGCGCAAGCCGGAATGGTTGAAGGCACGTGTTCCGGGGGGAGAGAATTACTCTCAGCTGAAGAGGCTGATCGACAAGAGCCGCCTCCATACGGTGTGTGAAGAGGCACGATGCCCGAATATGGGAGAATGCTGGAATTCCGGTACCGCGACGTTCATGATCCTCGGCGATACGTGCACGCGAAGCTGCGGCTTTTGCGCTGTGAAGACCGGACGGCCTGAATTTTTGGATAAAGACGAACCCCGCCGTGTCGGCGAAGCTGTCGAGATCATGAAGCTCCGGCATGCGGTCATTACTTCCGTCAACCGCGATGAACTGTTCGACGGCGGCGCGCAAATATTTGCCGACACTATCAGAGAAATTCGCAGCCGCGTCCCGGCATGCCGCATTGAGGTGCTTATTCCGGATTTTGTCGGGAGCGAACAGGCCCTGAATATTGTCCTCGATGCCCAGCCGGATATCCTCAATCATAATACTGAGACTGTTCCCCGGTTATATAAGACCGTCCGGCCGCAGGCGCACTACAATCGCTCGCTCGAATTGCTCTTCCGCGCAAAGCAAAAAGGGTTCCTCACAAAATCCGGCCTCATGCTGGGGCTTGGCGAGACGATTGATGAAGTGATCGATACGATGAGCGACCTCCGAGAAGTGGGGTGCGATATTCTCACGCTCGGTCAGTATTTGCAGCCGACACAATCTCATTTGCCCGTTCAACGGTATGTTCATCCTGAAGAATTTGCCATGCTGAAACAACGCGGCCTTGAGATGGGTTTCCGGTACATCGAGTCGGGTCCGCTCGTGCGAAGTTCGTACCATGCTGCCGAACAAGTGTAATTTTTTTTCAACATAAGGAGAACGAATGGCAACAGCGACACTGAAGAAAGAATCAAAAGATATAAGGACATTTCGCTGGAAGGATTTAGGATTGTCCAATGCGAAACTCATCGACCTCTACCGGCAAATGCTTCTGATTCGGCGCTTTGAAGAGCGCTCAGCGCAAGAATACGGCAAGAGTAAAATTGGCGGCTTCTGTCATTTGTATATCGGCCAGGAAGCTGTCGGCGTTGGCGCAATAGCTGCGTTGCGTGAGGACGATTATATTTTTTCGGCTTATCGCGACCACGGTCATGCCATCGCTCGCGGGATGGAACCGAAGGTTATCATGGCAGAACTTTTCGGCAAGTTCACCGGATGTTCAAAAGGCATCGGTGGTTCGATGCACATGTTCGATGCCTCGAAAGGGTTTATGGGGGGATACGGTATTGTCGGCGGCCACGTGCCGCTTGCTTCCGGCACGGCATTCGCGTCGAAATATCTCGGCAAAGATTCTGTCACGGTCTGTTTCTTCGGCGAAGCTGCGGCGAACCAGGGCGTGTTTCATGAGACGCTGAACCTTGCGGCATTGTGGAAATTGCCTGTGGTCTTCATTTGCGAGAACAACCGTTTCGGGATGGGTACGGCTGTTGAACGATCGACCGCCGTGTGGGATATTTATCAAAAGGCTTCGGCCTACGATATCACCCGCCAGTGGGTTGACGGCATGGATGTGTTGGAGATGTATCGCGTCGTAAAAGAAGCAGTCGACCGCGCCCGCAAAACGAGCAAACCGACGATGCTTGAAGCCCGGACGTACCGGTTCCGCGGCCACTCGATGTCCGACCCGATTCACGGCCATTACCGGACGAAGGAAGAAGTTGAAGAACAAAAGAAGAGCGACCCGATTCCCGCTTTCGGACATGAAATGCTCGAGGCCGGTATTCTCAGCCAGCCGGTCATCGATGAGATGGAATTAGAGATCAAAAAGATCGTCGAAGAAGCCGTTGAATTTGCCGAACACAGCCCCGAGCCGCCGGCTGATTTCTTATATGAAAACGTTTACTCCTAATATTGAAAAGGGAAAATGAAGTATGGCAGTGATTGCATTTCGTGAAGCGTTAAATCAAGCAATGTGCGAAGAGATGGAGCGGGACCCGAATGTTTTTTTGATGGGCGAAGAGGTCGGGCAATACCAGGGTGCGTACAAAGTGAGCCAAGGGATGCTGCAGAAGTTCGGCGAGAAAAGAGTGATCGACACGCCGATTACCGAAGCCGGGTTTGCCGGGTTAGGGATCGGCGCGGCGATGGTGGGCCTCCGTCCCATCGTCGAGATGATGACGTGGAATTTTGCAATCCTCGCCTTCGACCAGCTGTTCAACAATGCGGCAAAAATACGATACATGTCCGGCGGACAATTCAAAGTGCCGATCGTCATCCGCGGCCCTTCCGGCGCGGCGCATGCGCTCGCTTCGCAGCACTCGCAGTCGCTGGAATCGATGCTCTCTCATGTTCCGGGACTCATTGTCATCATACCGTCAACCCCGGCTGATGGAAAAGGATTACTGAAGTCGGCAATCCGCGACGACAATCCGGTGATGTTCATGGAGAGCGAGATGATGTACGGGCATAAAGGAGAAGTGCCCGAAGAAGAGTATACGATCCCGATCGGGGTCGGAGACATTAAACGGAAAGGCGAACATGTCACAATCGTTGCATGGTCGAAAATGCTTCATGTCTCGCTCGCGGCAGCAGATGAATTGATGAAGGAAGGAATTGAAGCTGAAGTGATCGACCCGCGCACAATTCGTCCGCTGGACGAAGACCTGATTATTAATTCCGTCAAGAAAACAAACCGGTGCGTCATCGTTGAGGAGGCATGGCCGTTTGCTTCCGTCGGTGCCGAAATTGCAAGCCGCGTGTATTCCAAAGCGTTCGACTATCTCGACGCGCCGATCGAACGACTAAACGGTGCGGATATTCCGATGCCGTATGCGACCAACCTCGAAAAGCAAGCGCTGCCGAGCCCTGCAAAAGTCATCGCGGCAGTCAAGAAAGTTCTCTATCGTTAATACTCGATGTTGCGCAAAACATTGAATGTTCCACTAAGTTCACGAAGGGCACGAAAAGAAAATTTTTCTATAACCAACTTCGTGCTTCTTCGTGTTCTTCGTGCATACTAATAATGCACAGCATTAGCTAAAAAGTTATTTCACAACGGAAAGCAAAAAACAGATGGCGACAAAAATAGCAATGCCGAAACTCAGCGATACCATGGAAGAAGGAATCATTCTCAAATGGTTGAAGAAGGAAGGCGAATCGGTAAAACAGGGAGAGATTATCGCCGAGGTCCAAACGGACAAAGCCGACATGGAACTTGAGGCCTACGACACCGGCATCCTCCGTAAGATATTTGTCCCCGAAGGGAAGGGTGCAGCGGTTGGGAAACCTATCGCCATTATCGGTACGGCGTCAGAAGACATCTCGTCGCTGTTGGTTGACACGACCGCCGCAAGCTCCGGACATGGTCCGGCAGCAAGTGCTCCTGCGGCATCAAAGCCGCTCGAGCAAACCCAGCAGCCTTCAGCAACTTCGGTGGCTCCGGGTGGAGACGGCGACGGGCGTGTGAAAGCATCTCCGCTTGCAAAAGCAATTGCCGCACAGAACAAAATCGATTTGCATTCTATCAGCGGGTCAGGTCCGATGGGACGGATCGTAAAAAAGGATCTCGAGCTGCCCCTTTCAAAAAGCGTGGGGCACATCGCGCGTCCCTATGTTGCAGGCACAACGCAGGAGATTCCGCTCTCATTGATGCGCAAGACGATTGCCAAGAGGCTTGTCGAGAGCAAAACGACGGCACCACACTTCTACCTCACGTACGAAGTCGACATGAAGCGTGCCATCGATTTTCGGACTTCCTTAAATTCAAGCGGCGACGTTAAGATAAGTTTCAACGACATCATCGTCAGGGCATGCGCTTTTGCATTGCGCAATCATCCAAAAGTGAATTCCTCGTTTGCAGGAGACAAGATCATTCAGCATGGCGCGATCAACGTGGGTGTAGCGGTTGCCATCGATGACGGCCTGATCACACCGGTTATCCGCAATACCGATATGAAAAGCCTCTTCGAGATTGCAACTGAATCGAAAGAATTGGCGACAAAGGCAAGGGAGAAGAAGCTCAAGCCGGATGAATTCAGCGGGGGAACCTTCACGGTGAGCAATCTTGGAATGCTTGGTGTCGAGGAATTCGCAGCAATCATCAACCCGCCCGAGGCCGCAATTCTTGCGGTGGGAGCGATTACCGAGAAGCCGGTCGTTGAGAATAATCAAATTGTCGCCGGGCACAGGCTTAAGCTGACGCTCTCATGCGACCACCGCGTTGTTGACGGTGCGGTGGGTGCTGAGTTTATGCAGGAAGTTAAGTTGATCATGGAAAACCCCTGGAAACTGGCGCTCTAATTTCTTTTAAAAAAAATCTTGCTTTTCCGCTGGTTTTGGCGTAAATTTAAAAGCTGTATAATTTTGAACTTTGAAACGTGGAGGTAGCTGTGGCTTTTGGAGATAAAAGCACATATTTTTTTAAGCAGAGTGAAATCGAACAAAAGTGGTATCTCATCGATGCTCAAGGGCAAACACTCGGAAGAATTGCAACGCAGGTGGCAAAAATCCTTCGGGGAAAGCACAAACCGATCTTTACGCCAAATGTGGATACCGGAGATTTCGTCATTGTCGTGAATGCTGAGAAGGTCAAAGTGACGGGGAAGCGTACCGATATGAAAGAGTATTTTCATTATACCGGTTATCCTGGCGGTGCTGTGTTTGAAAGCTTCAAGGACGTCATCAAAAACAATCCTCAACGAGTGATTGAACACGCCGTGAAAGGAATGCTTCCGCACAACCGTTTAGGCAAGCGCATCTTTAAGAAATTGAAAGTATACACCGGCACCGAACATCCGCACGCTGCGCAAAAGCCGGAAGCACTCGCCGTCAAGAGTTAAATTATCAACGCCACTATGACATCGAAGGACTAGAATGCCTCAACACAATATCACTGCAGTCGGACGACGCAAAACTTCAGTAGCTCGGGTAATTCTTAAAGCGGGTACGGGCGCAATTGTTGTGAACAAACTGCCGTTTGAAAAATATTTCCCGCAGGAAATTTACCGGGCGGATATTACCAAGCCGTTCAGCGTTACCGAAACTGCCGGCAAATACGATGTTGCGGTAACCGTTGAAGGCGGCGGAGCTGCCGGCCAGGCCGGCGCGATGCGTCTCGGTATTGCCCGCGCCCTTGTTGAAGCGAGCGATGAATTCCGCACTTCCTTGCGCAGCCATGCTCTTCTCACACGCGATCCGAGAATGGTTGAGCGGAAAAAATACGGACAGAAGAAAGCCCGTAAACGATTTCAATTTTCCAAACGATAACAGAGGACGAGCGAACGGGAATCTGTTCGCACTCTTCTGTTGCGTACTATCAAGCATACTTTCCGACTTGCGCGGAAGTGTCCCGTTTAACGGGATCCCGGACGAGGATGACGAAAGTAGAAGACTAAACTAAACAGAGAAGGAATACCATGCCACGTGTAGAACTCGCCGAACTCCTCGGTGCGGGTGCCCATTTCGGACACCTCACCCGCCGATGGAATCCCAAGATGAAGCCATATATTTTTATGGAACGCAACGGGATTCACATCATCGATCTTAAAAAATCTCAAGAATTGCTCGAAGTAGCGTGCACCGCCATCGCGAACATCGCTGCGGAAGGGAAGAAGATTCTTTTCGTCGGAACGAAGAAGCAGGCGAAGGACGTTATTCTCGAAGAAGCGAAGCGCTGCAACCAATACTACATCAGCGAACGCTGGCTCGGCGGCGCCCTGACAAATTTCACGACGATCAGGAAAAGTGTGAAGAGGCTGACGAACATCGAAAAGATGGAATCGGACGGCACCTTCGAGAAAATCACGAAGAAAGAAGGACTTTTTCTTACCCGAGAAAAGGATAAGCTCAGCAAGACGCTTTCAGGCGTTGTCGACATGACGCGGCTTCCCGGCGCGCTTTTTGTTGTCGATGTCAAAAAAGAATCGATTGCGGTGAAAGAAGCTAAGCGGCTCGGCATTCCGGTCTTCGCGATCGTCGATACGAATTGCGATCCGGACGAAATCAACTACATCATTCCCGGCAACGACGATGCGTTAAAAACCGTACAGGTCATCACCCGAGCAATTGCGAATGCAATCCTGGAAGGCTCGGAACGGGCAAAAGCTCGTCAGCAGGAAGTGCCGGAAGAACATGAAAAGCAGGAAGAGGCGGCAAGCAAGGAACACGTTGTCAGCAAGGAAGAGACCGCTAAGATTGAAGAGAAAGAATAATTCCATTTTTATTATTCACAGCAAAGAAAAGAAACCGTAGTATGCCTATTACAAGTGAGACCGTAAAAAAATTACGAGAAAAAACCGGCGCCGGCATGATGGATTGCAAGCGCGCGCTTGAAGCGACGAACGGCGACATGGAAAAAGCGATTGAGTTTCTGCGAAAAAAGGGAGCAGCAACCGCAGAAAAACGCGCTGACCGCGTTGCAAATCAAGGTATTATTGTAACGAGGATTGCAAACGGCGGGAAGCTCGGCGTGATCGTTGAAATTAACTGCGAGACGGATTTTGTTGCGCGCAGCCAGGATTTTATCCAGTTTGCAAACGATGTCGCTTCGGTCATCGAACGGAATGTCCCGAAATCGGTCCCCGCATTGCTCGCTCTCCCGTACCCTGACAAGAGAACGGTAGGCGATGCCCTGTCGGACCTCGTTGGAAAAATCGGCGAGAAGATTGAAATCAAACGGTTTGATATCATCACGGCGGAGAACAGCGTGATCGAAGCGTATACCCACATGGGAAGCAAGATCGGCGTTCTCGTAGATCTCTTGACCGCCGCGGGGTCCAACGAAGCCAAAACGATCGCGCGAGATATTGCGATGCAGGCCGCTGCAATGAACCCGAGCGTTGTTTCCCGCGAGCAAGTCGGCAAACATGTTATCGAGCAAGAGCTCGACATTTACCGCCAGCAGGCAAAGAATGAGGGAAAGCCGGACCAAGTTGTCGAACGCATAGCGACGGGCCGTCTCGAAAAATATTTTCAGGAAGTCGTTCTTCTCGAGCAAAGCTTCATTAAAGACGCAAGCAAGGTCATCAAGGAAGTTCTCCAGGAAGCGTCGACAAAACACAACGACAAACTCGAGGTCCGTCAGTTTAAACGGTATCAACTCGGCGAATAAAAATAAACGTTGAAAGAAAGGTCTCCTGCGAGACCTTTCTTTTTATCCAAAAGGACTACCATGCCGAAGCCAGCGTATAAGCGCATAATGTTGAAGCTCAGCGGCGAATCGCTGATGGGTGAGAAGGAATACGGGATCGACTCGGATGTTATCGGGAAGTATGCCGAAGAGATTAAAAGCGTGCACGAACTTGGTGTGCAGATCGGCATTGTCATCGGCGGCGGGAATATTTACCGGGGCATCGAAAACTCGACCGACGGAATTGACAAGGTCACGGGCGACCATATGGGAATGCTCGCGACGGTGATTAATGCACTCGCGCTCCAGAGCGCACTCGAACATCACGGCGTCTTTACCCGCTGCCAGACCGCCATCAACATGGAACGGATTGCGGAGCCCTTCATCCGCCGCCGCGCGATCCGTCATCTGGAAAAAGGGCGCTTGGTGATTTTTGCTGCGGGCACGGGCAATCCGTATTTTACGACCGATACCGCCGCGGTGCTTCGTGCGATTGAAATTGGAGCCGATGTCATCATCAAAGGAACACGTGTGGACGGGGTGTACGATTCCGACCCGGAAAAAAATCCATCGGCAAAGTATTTCCCGCAAATTTCCTATCAGGATGTCATGCGAAAAGATTTGCGCGTCATGGATATGACGGCAATAACTCTCTGCAAGGAAAATCATCTCCCGATTGCAATTTTTAATATGAACATTCCTTCCAACCTCCGCCGGTTGGTTCTCGGAGAAAAAATAGGAACTGCGGTGAACGACAGCGTGGCTGCCATAAACTAATCCAATCACATCATTGGGTGAGGCTATGTTAAAGCAAATTTTAAAAGACGGCGAAGGCCGGATGCACAAAGCCGTCGATGTTGTGCGCATAGAGTTGACAAAAATCAGGACGGGTAAAGCGACAACGGCGCTTCTCGATTCGGTGAAAGTTGATTATTACGGCACAATGACGCCGTTGACTCAGGTCGGCAGCGTGAGCGTGCCGGATGTTCATCTTATCACGATTACACCGTGGGACAAAGGAATGCTTGTGCCGATTGAAAAGGCGATTCTTGCTGCAAACCTCGGACTCAATCCGGGGAGCGATGGAACCGTCGTGCGGGTTCCCATTCCTCCGCTGAATGAAGAACGCCGCAAGGAGCTCGTCAAACTTGTCAAGAAATTCGGCGAAGAAGGAAAGGTTGCGATTCGCAACATCCGCCGCGATACGAACGAGCATTTGAAAAAAGCAGAAAAAGATGAACACTTTTCGGAAGACGAACGAAAGCGCGGGGAACTGGAAGTGCAGAAATACACCGACAATCATATTAAAGAAGTGGATAGCCTCCTCGCAGCGAAGGAAAAGGAAATCATGGAAGTGTAAAACTGCGGAAAATGGTCATTTCAAAGCCTCATCAATCGAATGAGGCTTTTTTATTTATGCCTATGGTGACTTGACAATTCGCCCTCCAAATAGTATCCTTCCGGGGGTTTTATGGAGAAAAACGCCTTCGCACAATCCTGTAACATTACAAAGAAATCCTCGTAACACTACTTGAGGTCGGAAGTTTTTGCAGCCTTTATTATAGATGGTTGAGGTGCTTATGGAACCGAAACGGTTATTCAAGTCGCGGACAAACAAAATTATCGCCGGTGTATGCGGCGGCTTGGCCGAATATTTTGACGTGGACCCGGTGATCATGCGCGTTCTTTTTGTGCTGCTGGCATTTTTTGGCGGCTCAGGAATTATTCTCTATATCGCTTGTGCGATCATCATGCCAAAGCGGGTAATCGATATTGCAGGGCTGGAAGCGCCGGTTGAATCGCGGTCCACAAACGCGCGAAAATTGTTCGGGATCGCTCTTATCATTGGGGGGGCAATAGTGTTATTCTCAAACCTTGGACTATTCTCATTTCTCCATTTGTGGGATATTTCTTGGAGCCTTGTCTTTCCGATCCTCCTTATCTTGTTGGGAATGGCAATCATTTATTATCGACAAGCAGAACGAGCTCCTGCGGATGAACGACCGGCTGATTTCCAGGCTGAACAACCGACTGATTCCCACGCTGAACCTCCGCCTTCCGCGGCGCAGTATCGCACATTCAGGCGTTCGAGGACGGATAAAAAATTGGGCGGGGTTTGCGGCGGCTTGGCGAAATACTTCTCGATCGATTCTACATTGTTCAGATTGCTGTACATAATTTTGTGTTTGGCCTCCTTCGGGGCGGGCATTGTTTTGTATATAACGCTGGTGCTTCTCGTGCCGTACGAAAGTCATCCTAACTTATAAGTAATTTTTGACAGGGAAAATTCATGGAACAGCATCCTTTCAATCGGTTTCCGATCATCGGTTTTGTTCTCGTCCTTTTGGGCGTTGCACTTTTGCTGAACCAAATGAACATCATTCATATCGGCGGGTGGGCGCTGGTATGGCTCGGGCTTCTTGTCTATGGCGCGGCGGTTGTTCTCCGCTCATTTGTCAGCAATGACCGGAGCAAAGTTTTCTTCGGGACGTTATGCTTTCTCACCGGCATTCTTTTCTTCTTGCGGAAGGGGGGATTCATTCACGGTTCGTTCGCTATATACTTTCCGGCGTTTATCATCATCGTCGGTATTGCATTCTTCATGTTGTTCGTTTTCAACGTGAAGGACTGGCACCTGCTCATCCCATCATTTATTTTTCTCGGGCTTGGTGCAGCGCTGATGCTGACCCATCTCGGATACTGGTACAGCAGAGACGTCTGGAGATCGATCGCATCCTACTGGCCGCTCCTGCTGATTCTTATCGGCGCGACGATGTTATTGCGGAGATGGAAAACGAAGTAAACGATCGGCAGTATCCACGAAGTTCACGAAGACACACGAAGAGAGCTTATTTCTCGGATTTTTGGTTTAAAACAAATTTATCGAAGATAGGTATCGCACCTCACTAGCACCAATCTAAATTTTCGTGTTTCTTCGTGCTCTTCGTGGATAACCAAGTTCTCAGTGCGCCTCGAGCCAATTTGTCCCGACACCGATCTCAACCTCGATAGGGACGTTGAGCTTCAACGCTGTTTTCATGTCCTCTTCGACGAGTTCTCGCACAAGGGTTTCTTCTTTTGCGACCACCTCGAAGACCAATTCATCGTGGACCTGCAGAAGCATTTTGCTCTGCAGGTTTTTTGTTTTTAGGTCGCCGTGAATTTTGATCATCGCAAGCTTAATCATATCGGCAGCGGTGCCCTGGATCGGCATGTTGATGGCCTGGCGTTCGGCGTTAGACCGCAGGTTTGCGTTCTTGCTGTGGATGTCCGGCAGATAGCGCCGCCGGTCGAGCAGTGTTATAACGAAACCGTCGCGTCGTACTTTGGCGATCGTGTCGGCGATATATTGATTGACCTTGGGGAACCGTTCGAAATATTTTGCAATGATTTCTTTCGCTTCTGTTTGTGTGATTTCCAGGCGCGATGCTAACCCGAACGCGCCGATGCCGTACATAATCCCGAAATTCACTTCTTTTGCTTTCCTGCGCATGTCTCGCGTGACTTCTTTTTGGGGGACGCCGAAAACTTTTGCGGCAGTGGTGGAATGGATATCCTCCCCTAAAGCAAATGCCTGGAGCAATCCTTCATCCCCGGAGATATGCGCCATGATGCGCAACTCGATTTGCGAGTAGTCTGCCGACATGATCTTCATTCCCTTTCCACCGGGAATAAACGCGCGGCGTATCTCCCTGCCGATGTCGGACCGGATCGGAATGTTCTGTAGATTCGGGTCGCTGCTCGAAAGCCTTCCTGTTGCGGCGACGGTCTGATTAAATGAAGTATGAACGCGCCCCGTCGATGGATGGATAAGTTTCGGCAATGCATCGACGTAGGTTGACTTCAACTTCGAGAGCTGGCGGTAGTCCAGCATTCTCTCGATGATCGGATGTTCTTTCCGCAGCGCTTCAAGGACGGAAACATCGGTTGAGAAGCCGGTCTTTGTTTTCCGGACAGGCGCCAATTTCAATTTTTCAAAAAGAATCACCGAAAGCTGCTGGGTGGAGTTGATGTTGAATCTCTCGCCCGCATCGGCATAAATCTGTGTTATCAAATTGTCAAGCTGCCTCTCGAGTTCTTTCGACATCCCGGAAAGAAAGGGGACGTCGATTTTTATTCCCGTGAATTCCATGTCTGCGAGCACTGCGATGAGGGGGAATTCTACTTCGTTGCACAAGGATTTCATGCCTTGAGCTGCGAGTTTGTCATGAAGAATATTCGAAAGCTGAAACGTGATATCTGCGTCCTCGGCGGAATAATTCCCGACATCGGCAACGGGGATGTCCCGGATATCCTTTCTCTCCTTGCCCGACCCCGTTAACTCGTCGAAGGAGACCATTTTGTAGCTCAGGTATTCTTTCGCGAGAACGTCGAGATTATGCTGCCCTTCCGAGCGGAGCACGTAGCTTGCGACCATCGTGTCGAACCCTATGCCTTTTGTCCAGATGCCTTTTCGCGACAAAACAAGCATATCGTACTTAACGTTTTGCCCGTATTTTTTTATCCCTTCGTTCTCAAAGACTGGCTTGATGTCGGCGATGATCTTTTTCAGCGGATATGATTTTTCCTTCGGACGCTTTTCAGGCTTCTTGGCCGGTCCGAACAACGAAGCATCGTCGGATGTCTCTTCTCTCTCAACCTCCACCGGCACATAATATGCTTTGTGCGGATGGAAACAGAACGAGATCCCTACAATGCGGGCTTGCAGCGCATCGGTCGACGTTGTCTCCGTGTCGAACACAAATTCCTTTGCTTTTTTTAGTTCGGATATCAAGCGGAGATATTTAGCGTCAGAATCCACGATGATGTACTCATGCTCGGACGTCGCAATGTCTCGCAGTGTAAGAGCCTGCGGGTCGAAGCTGGCATCGGCAGCGGGCTCGGGTGCATCTTCTTTTAAGCGTCGAGCAAGGCTACGGAATTCCAGTGCGGTGTATAACGCATATAATGCCGGGACATTTTTTTCCGTTGCTTTGAGCTTGTGGAAATCGATTGAGACAGGCGCATTGATTTCAATCGTCACCAGCTTTTTGGACAGCAGGGCCATTTCTTTATGGGACCTCAGTTTTTCCTGCAATCCTTTTTGAGGGATTTCGTCGATATGTGCAAGAAGATTTTCAATGGTCCCGTATTTTTTTATCAACGGCTCGGCGGTTTTAGGGCCAACACCGGCAACGCCGGGAACGTTATCCGACTGGTCGCCGATGAGGCCGAGTATTTCGATGACCTGGTCCGGCGGCACGCCGAATTTTTCTTTGACTCCTGATTCGTCGACGATCTCATCATCGCTGCCGCCTTTTCCGGGCCGGTACAATCTCACGCTGGGCGAAACGAGCTGCATGAAATCCTTGTCGCTGGTGACAAGGAATGTCTCGACATTTTCTTTCTCAGCTCGCTTGGCAAGCGTGCCGATAACATCGTCTGCTTCGAAGCCGGGGAGTTCTACGACGGGGACGTTGAATGCGCGCACAACATCTTTTAATGTATCCATCATGGCGGACATATCTTCCGGCATCTTTTGCCGTGTCGCTTTGTACTCGGGGTACGCTTTATGGCGGAATGTCGGCTCTATAGTGTCGAAGACGACAGCGATGTAGTCCGGCTTCTTTTCGTCCAAAATTTTGTTCAGATAATTCACGAAACCGAAGACAGCGCTTGTGTTCTCTCCCTTCGAGTTCATCAAGGGGTTCCTGATAAAGGCAAAATACGAACGGTAGGCGAGCGCCATTCCGTCCAGAAGGTACAGGGTTGGTTTCTGCTTCATTGCGATTTTGGGTTAAGAAAAATGCGTAGTGGAAAATATACCCAAAGGGAACTCTAATTGCAAAACAAGACATCTGAAGGTAGTGCCTGAGTTTGTTATTCCCGCGAAAGCGGATCGAAGACTCGACTCGGCGAGAATCCAGGTATTCTTATTTCAACTGTAAAAATGGATGCCCACTTCCGTGGGCATGACAATTGTGAATTCAAATTCAGGCAGTACCCATCTGAAAAACCGTGTCTCGCCAGGCCGCAAAGGCTCGAAGACTTTGTTTTTAAAACCTTTTTTGACTTTGCGTCTTTGCGTGAACCATACTTTTGGAATTATTTGGAAGTCTCAAAATTATTGGAAAAGCCGGCCTCCTTCAGTATATTCCAATATCAAAAAACACATCGAGCATGATTTATTTTCTGATCTTCATCCAAGTCTTGCTGTCAAGCGGAACGCATCTTGTTGCAAAGGGAGTCGTGGCGGATGTTGAGCCGATAACATTGACGTTCCTGCGAACGTGCGTTTCCAGTGCCGCTCTGGCGATTCTTTTTATGATCAAAGAAAAAAGGATAAAAATCCTTAGGGTGGATTACGGAAAAATGCTGTGGCTTTCATTCGTTGTTATTCCATTGAACCAATTCCTCTTTCTGTACGGGATAAAGTTCACCACTGCTGCAAATGCCGCTTTGCTGTACGCAACCACTCCTGTGCTTGTTCTTGTCTTCTCGCACCTCATGCTCGGTGAAAAATTGACAAGACAGAAAATCGCAGGAGTACTAATCGCATTCTGCGGTGTAGCGCTGATAATTTTTGAACACGGCCTGAGTTTTTCTTCGGACTATACTTACGGGAACGTCGTCATGTTTATTGCAGTCATCGCATGGTCGTTGTATACGATCCAGGGGAAACCGTTGGTGTTGAAATACGGCGCTTTTCACATCGCCTCGCTATCGATGATCGGAGGGATGATGCTTTTCCTGCCGTTAGGAATTTATGGTGTGAGCCGGTTCGACCTTTCCACACTGACGATTTCCCACTGGGAAGGAATTTTATATCTAGGTCTCGGCACGTCTGTTGTCTCATATTTCCTATGGTATTATGCGATCGGAAAAATGGAAACAACAAAAGTTGCAATATTTGCGAATGCTCAGCCGATTGTGACGAGCGTTCTATCATATATTGTTCTTCACCAAATCATCAGCAAGCATTTTGTTGCGGGGGCTGCTATTACCCTCTTCGGTGTTGTGCTTACGGAACTAGCATAAGAAGTTCATGTATGCTTCAATTCGGTTCGCGGCCTTTTTTCTGATATATCAATCACTTCCAGCAATTCCTTCAAATTTTCCCTTGACTTTATTTCATTGATTGCTATATTTCTATATACATAGGATTTGTTTGTAACAACTTTGAGGAGTAATGTCGAGACGATCATTTTGGTTACTATCACTTTCCTTTGTCGTTTTTGTCTTATGCGATTCAAGTTGGGCCATATTGCAAGCCCAACCGCTCAAGCAGACTTCTAGAATTGATGCACCTCTTCTAGTTTACGCATCGCCCCAATCTTTCACCTCACCGTTCAGTTCTGAATTTAACGATTCTTCATCGGCTTTGGCTTCTCGTGGTCCAGATCCGAAGATCACAAAAAACGGATCAGACTCCTCTGCTATCGTTGTATCCGACTCAACGGATGAGGGGGATGAAAAAGTTATTGCAGTGCGTCTGGAAGCGGCGAGGCAGCATTATCTCTCCGCGCTCCAGGCACAGACCATGGGCGATTCAGTACTCTCGGCGAATGAATTTGAGGAAGCAATAGGAATTCTCAACGAAATCAGCTATTACCCCGATATTGAGAACAATCAGGAATACAACGACCTGAGTCGAAGCGTCGTTGAAGACTACGAGAAGTACATCGCAAGCATCGACGATTTGGGGCCGCAGAGTTCCATTTTTGCTTTGCGCGAGAAGCTGAACCTCGACATTGAGAACATCGATGTCTCAAATATCAAAATACCGAATGTTCCCATCCCTGAAACCACCATTCCGATGAAAATGAACGACCTTGTCGAAAAGAACATCATGTTTTTTATCGATAAGGGCAGGGAGCATTTTGAACGATGGCTCTATCTTTCAGGAAAGTATTTTCCCGCCATCGGTCGGATTTTTACGGAAGAAGGTGTGCCAAAAGAAATGATGTATCTTGCAATGATGGAGAGCGGGTTGAATCCATCGGCGAGATCCTGGGCGAAGGCGGTCGGTATGTGGCAGTTCATGAAGGGAACGGGTGCGTTGTATGGCCTGAGGGGGAATTACTGGTTTGATGAGAGGCGCGATTATGAAAAGGCTACTCGTGCCGCTGCTCGTTACCTGAAAGATCTTCACGATCAATACGACGATTGGCAGCTTGCTATCGCGGCATACAACTCCGGCGGAGGAAGGATAAACAGGGGAATTCGCAGGAGTCATACAAACGATTATTGGTCCATGCGCCGTTATTTGCCGCGCGAGACGCGAAATTATGTGCCGCAATATATTGCCGTATCGTTGATGGCGATGAACCCTGAAGCGTACGGATTCAAAGGCGTGCCGCGTGCCGACAGTCTTTCTTACGAGTACGTCACCGTGGACGATTGTGTCGACCTGGATGTGTTAGCCGATTGTGCCGGGACGACCGCGGAAACGCTGAGAGAATTAAATCCTGAATTGATCCAGTGGTGTACGCCACCGAATTATCATGGATATAAATTGAGGATTCCCGCCGGATCGTCGGATGCTTTTACAAAGAAATACGCTCAAATTCCCGACGACCAGAAACGTCAGTGGGCCGAGCATAAAATACGCCGCGGAGACACGCCGGGGGGAATTGCACGACGGTACGGCATCGCAACATCGGTACTGCTTGAAGTCAATAAACTTACAAAAAGGAGCAGGCTGAGAATCGGAAATTATCTTATTATTCCGATTTCGAAGAAAAGATTACTTGCTGAAAATACGGAGCCGGTCGTACAACAGGAAACGGAACCCGTTCAGAAGGCAAAAGTCGTTGCGCCACGAGTCCATCGCCGCCGGACCCTCGTGCCAACGGGCCGGGACAAGATCGCGTATGTCGTGAAAAAGAAAGATACGCTCGGACACATTGCCGAATGGTTCGATGTGCGGGCGAGCGATCTGCGAAATTGGAACAACATTCCATACGGACGGTCGATCCAGATCGGTCAGACAATCAATGTGTGGGTCCCATCGGAAAAATTAGACCAGTATGCAAAAATTGCTGCAATGAGTTTCGAACAGAAGAACTCTCTGAAAAACGCTGCTCAGACAAAATTACCGGCGAGCGTGAGCGGTGCGGATCAAGTTGATGCCAGAAACCATTGGGTTCAGCACGTCGTCAAGAGGGGGGAAACGCTTGAAAAAATTGCCGGTGACTACAATGTCGCCATTGCCGATTTAAAGAGCTGGAACAAATTGCGCCGGAGCAGGATTTATGCGGGCCAAGCTCTTGAAGTCTACGTTGAGCCGTCAGCCAGCGCGTCGGCAGAACCCGCGCCGTTACAAAAGCAGGAGCCTGTAAAAGCCGCTCCTGTCAAGCAAAAGACGATACGGCACAAAGTGAAGAAGGGAGAGACCCTTGAGAAGATTGCCGGGATGTATAATGTGTCGATTGCAGATATTAAAAAGTGGAACAGGCTTTCGACATCCCGTGTTCTTTCGGGTACGAAACTCAAGATTCGGCTCACGTCTGATAATATTGATTACTATCGCGTTCGTACAGGCGATACCCTGTGGGACATATCAAAAAAGTTCGGTGTCTCCGTCGACGATATTCAACGGTGGAATGCTTTAGCCGACATCAGGGTCGGAGAGAAGCTTGTTATTTATCATTGACGTTGTTACCGCAATATTGTTCTTTTGTTAATTATTATTTCCCGCCTTGCTTCTTTTTTAATATGCATGTATATTCCTACCGTGACTTTTGTCATCCGCAAAGTTTCCTGTTCTTCTAGAAGATAATTTTTAAGGAGAGATTCACTATTACTTTTTGGTACCTCTTGCATACTCCGTCCCGTCGAAATATCATTGTTGCGCTGCTTCCCGCACTTCTTCTTTATTCAGAATACGGTTTCTCTCAGGCTCATTCTGCGCGTTCTTCGCATGTACTGCTGAAAAAATTGACCGGTGATGCTGCGACGGGGTACACCGGCATCGGCAACGTTCACACGATCATCGCAAGTTTTGGGACGCTAACAAATGCCGGCAGCCATACGATCGATCGAATGTCTATCGACTTGCGGAATGACGGCGTTGTCTTCGCTATGAACCTTTTCGGATGCGAATTGAGTACCCTCTGTTTTCAGTGCTTCGATTCTCTTTGTCACCCAACCAGTAAGTAATTAATACGTGTGGTCATGAAGTACGGTAAATTCCTCTTTGCAGCTTTGTCGATAGTCGGTTTCGCTCAGGCTCAGGTTTCCGATAACAGCTACACCAATATCGGCAATATCGGCTTAGCGATAACGAGTTTTGGCCGCATAGGGAATGAGTTCAACGCCTCGTTCTGGCCTGCTCAGCCATCCTGCGAATACACTTTTTCTCCAGTGCGTTCAAGAATAGAACACCTCTTCAGCGGGGGATTGTGGGTCGGCGGATACAAAAATGGGCAGGGACCCTTTGTCAGTACCGTGACTACAGATTATTACAGCAATCCTTCTGAGTTTACGCAGCCCTTGGACAGCGGGCTGACACAGCGCAGTTCGCTTCTCGATTCGCGCTATTATTCTCCCGATGCGGTGAGTCATCAGGATTTCGTCTCAGATTTCACCGACTCGAATACCGTCGATCCGCAAACGAATGAAATACTTGTCGGCCATAATCCTTTGAATGTTTCTGTTCACGAGGAAGCTTATGCTTGGGAATATCCGATAGCGAATTTTTTTGTAATTTTGACTTTTAAACTTACCAACACCGGCACAGCTCCGATCGATTCGATGTTCGTCGGGTTCGTCAACGATTTCGTAGTGCGGAATACGAACTACAGGCTGCCAACGGAAGGGACTTCGTTCTACAGCGGGACGGGAATCGGGTACGTTGACTCGCTGCGGTTAGCGTACGCTTTCGATGCAGAACATAAGTCAACCGACCTGCCGACGGATAATTATGTCTCGATAAAACTTCTCGGCGTCGATCCTTTAAGTTCCGTCATCAAGTCGCAGCCGGCATACCTTGACTCGCTCAACAGCTATACGCATTTTGCCGCGTGGCAGTTCAGGCTGTCGACGGGAGATGCAAACCTTCTCTCACCGACAACCGATGCGTTGCGGTTTCAGAAGATGGAAACATCTTTGTCATCTGATTACTATAATAATCCGTCGAACGCGAGCTATCTCGGCAAGGCCGGAAACAGGTACGCGCTTCTCTCGGTCGGACCGGCGAAGCTGCTGCCCGGTTCATCCGTAACGGTTACGTTCGCAATAGTGTGCGCTCCGAAATTC
The DNA here is from genome assembly GCA_963772165.1 of uncultured Bacteroidota bacterium. Lineage (GTDB taxonomy): Bacteria > Bacteroidota > Ignavibacteria > UBA10030 > UBA8401 > JAGVPT01. The sequence continues at coordinate 138,349 of CAVYWA010000014.1, forward strand.
GATACTGGAATTCCGACCGACTATCAAAATAATGTTGCGGCATCGAGGGCTACATTGTCCGCTGACGCGACGTGGGCTCAGCGCACCTATAACGGCGAGGATAGAAACGGCAACGGAATTCTCGATCCTGGAGAAGACCTGGACGGCAACGGAGTCATTACCCGTTATATTTTCCCGAACATTCTACCGCCGCCTCATGTGCACGTGGATCCCGGAAACCAGCAGGCAACGATCTATTGGGACGACACTCCGGAAAATGTCATCGACCCGCTTTTGAACCGGAAAAATTTTGAAGGCTACCGGCTTTATAAGTCTGTACCGGGTTATGACTTCCAGGGGATCCAAAACCCTTATCAGGAAATTGCCGATTATGATTTGATAGATTCCATCGGACTCGACGCAGGAATGCCGATGAGATTGAATCCGCCGAAACAATTTCCGGGCGATCCGAATCAATATGTCTATAAATATAGCGTTCCGTTCCTTCTCGACGGCTGGCAGTATTTATTTGGAGTCGAAGCGTACGACAAGGGAGATCCGAGTTCAGGAACGCCGAGCCAAACTTCCATCCGCGCGACGGATAAGGTTTTTCCCGGAACTCCTGCGGCAACGGGCGATTCGCTTGCTATTGGAGTGTTCCCGAACCCCTATTATACCAAAGCGGTACTGGGACGGCGTCGGCGAGCGTGAAAGAAAAATATATTTTTATAATCTTCCCGCGAGATGCGAGATCAGGATCTATACGATCGCGGGTGATATCGTGGCAACGCTCGAACATAATGCGGCAACGTACAACGGTTCCGACATCCAGTGGTTCCAGCATTACGATTCGGACAACTCGCAGAGAATGCCCGGCGGTTTGCACGCTTGGAACTTGATCACCGATGCGGATCAGGCAATCGCAACCGGGCTTTATTTGTTCACTGTGAAGAATTTGGCCAGTGGAGAAATCAAACGAGGAAAATTCTTAATAATAAAATAAATCCAAAAAGCCGCAGACCATCTTCGGTGTTCTGCAAAAACAAGGAGGATTGATATGAGAAAGACATTACATAATGTCCTGTCTATGGGATTGTTTCTTTTGTTGATGACAGGGTATGTATTCGCGCAAACCTACCCGGTAGTTCCACTCGACAGCGTTAACTTTATTCCGGCGGACTCGCTGAGAATCGCCGACTCATTGCTGGTTCATGGCGGAACGTTGAGGGCGAGTTTAACCAACAGCGCTTATTTGGGCGATACGATAACGGTTACTGGAATCCTGACGACCGATACAAGAGTAATCCGGAATGTCGGCGCTCATTTTTCTTTTTATATCCAAAATCCCGACAGTGCGGCATGGGGTGGTATGGACATTTATACCACAGATACATCCGGAGCTATTTTAACCGCTGGCTTTGGGTCTATAGATAGCGGCTACGAAATACAGGTAACGGGTGTCCTGACGAAATACGGGACAGACATCTGGGGAAATTTTGAATTGGAACCTATAGGAAGTGCCTCCGTCACGCCGATCCCGATCAATATCCTTGATGCAGGAGGCAATAGACCCGCACCGGTTGAGGTGAAAGCTGAGTGACATTGTGACTGGCGACAGGACATCTGGCGGAATATCATATTTTTCCACAGGAACTAAGTACAAAAACTCTTATGTGATCGTCCGGAACCTCACTGTAAAAACTCGCGTGCAAAATAGCAGCACTGGGCAATGGACGATCACCGTTGAAGACTCGCTTGGAAATACGATAAGCCTCTACGATCCGTCCGAATATTTTACCGGAAGGTCTTATGGCGTAACGCCGAAATGGGTTGCACCGGCGCCGGGTTCAAAAATCGATTACATCAAAGGAATTCTTTCGGCATATGTCATCATACGGTTATGAAATCATTCCCCTTTATCCCGGCGATGTGAAAATAGGAGCTTACACGCCAAGTATCATCGCGACTGGATTTTCGACAAGGCGCTCCCCGCAATACCGACGGCGAGCGATCCCGTCAATGTCAGGGTTCTTGTAACAAACGCAAACCCCAATGCGTTGTCCTTGACGGTCGATTCCGTCGCTTTATATTATTCTGTGAATAGCGGCGCATTTAACCGCGTTAAAATGACGGCGGATACTTCGAACACTTACATAGCAACGATTCCACCGCAATCCGATGGGTCATTCGTCAGATACTTTTACTCAGCGTGGCAGGACAGCACGTTGGCGTCGAAATCCAGTTATCCCGACACTTCGAGGACAGCGTTATTCTATTATGTTAGATCAGCTGGGTACACGATCAGGGATATTGAGTACACTCCATTCACCGACGGCAACAGCGGTGCGGTAGATTTGACGGTGACCGTGAAGGGAGAAATTACGGCGGATACGTCTGATTACCCGGCCGAGATCGACCATGAGAATCAGTCCACGAAAACCGCGGACGCTTTCATGCAAGACGCGGGGGCTGCGTGGAGCGGAGTCATGTTGTATGATACCACAGCCGATAAATTGCACAGAGGGGAAAGTGTTTCCTTGACCGGGACTGTTTCTATGTATAACGGCCAGGCTGAAATTTCGGTAAATTCTTTTACCGATTTGCAGGTCCCTGAGCCAATTTTCGTACCGGTAAAAATAAAAACGTCGGATCTCGGACAACGATCCAACGGTGACTCGCTTGCCAGGAAATGGCAGGGAGTTCTTGTGGAATTCGACAGCGTTCACATCGTCGATAACGATCCCGATGGCCCAACCTACAGCATTACCGGTACCAACGGGAGCTTCAGGGAGTATATGGTCGATGACGGATCGGGTAAGACCCGTGTTGATGATGATGGCAGCAATACATACAGTGTCGATCCGCACGATACGACATGGGGTTTCCACATTATGCCGAAGAATGCATTTATTAGAAGTCTCATTGGCATCGTAAAGTATAAGAACAGCGAGTACAAACTCGAACCGAGAACGAATAGCGACTTTGTCGGAGAGCTCGATGGAGTAAAACAAACTTCATCGGTCGTTCCAGCTTCATTCTCGCTTTTACAAAATTATCCCAATCCATTCAACCCGACGACAAAAATTGAATATTCAGTCGCTAAAGCGGGCTACGTCTCATTGAAGATATACAATATCCTTGGCCAAGTTGTTGCCACGCTCGGGAACCAGTATCAAAATGCCGGCACTTACACGGCTACGTTCGATGGTTCAAAGCTTGCAAGCGGGATTTATTTTTACCGGTTGAATGCCGGAAGCTTTAGTGCAGTAAAGAAAATGCTTCTGCTGAAATAAGCGGTACGGCAGGCATAACAATGAGGCGATGGAAAATCATACGATGATCCAGAATTTGTTGGCAGAAAAAATGGCGCTCGGGTTTAATACGAGGGAGCAAAAAGACAGTCGGGACAAAAAGTATACAATGTGGATGTCTTCCCTTCATGCCTTTGAACTTTTGCACCGCAGCGGCATGTCCCGTTGCGCTTGCTTCAAGAGAGTGCCATTCTTTCTTCGCCTCATTGTTTTGCCCCTCGTTTTCTCTCTCGCGGGTTGCACACAGCGTCTTACTCCCACCAATGCAGAGAATAGCCCGCCGCAAACTTATGTGACAGCGTTTCCGTATCGTGACTCGACACAGACGGTAAATTTCAATCCGCAGTCGAGCCTTCTCGAAATCAAATGGTGGGCGACCGATCCCCACGGCCTGGTGATCGGCTACATTATATCTTTGGATGACCAGGCCATTCCGATGAATGGGAAAAGGTGGACGTTCACCGCGAAGACCGACAGCACCTTCTTTCTCCCGCTGTACCAAAAGGACACGACCTATACTTTTAATGTTGCCGCAATTGATAATTCGTTCAAGGGAACGTTAAAAGAAGGGGACACCGTCGCCTTCGCTAAGCTCGGAATGGCAGTGGACCAGCAACCCGCGTCGATAAAGTTCCCGATTGCAAATACTCCTCCGACCGTCGCTTTCGTAATGAACGGGCCGCCGTATGTGACGCGCCTCGATATTCCGGACACGACGTTTACGGTTGTTTCGTTCGGATGGCAAGGGACCGATGTTGACGGCAATAATACAATTATAAATTACTACATCGCCTTGAATGACACGTCGGCACAAAGCTGGGTTCAGCTTCCGGCACAAGCTAATTTTGTCACGCTGGAAGCACGATTATCGGAAGCGTCGAGCAGCACATCGACGGTGACCTGCGATGTCTATCCAAACACTTATCCTGCTCTGTCGCAATCGCCCCTCTCAACACATTTGCCGAACATGAAGTTGAATGCGAACAATATTTTCTATGTCAAAGTTGAAGATGTTGCCGGCGCGTACAGCCCGGCCATGCGAATGCCCGATACGACGCACACGTGGTTTGTCAAGAAGCCTAAAGGGAACTTGTTGATCATCAATGATTATAACGTGCAGGATCAATCGACAAAATTTTATTCAAGCCTCTTCGATACGCTTGCAGGGGGTGCGCTGCACGGGCAATTCGATGTGTGGGATATCAAGACAGGCTCGTATTATCCGAGGAAAGGAAACTTAGTCCAGCCGTATGTTGTTCCGACGTTTTCCGAAACCTTGAAACTCTACAAATATGTTTTTTGGTATTCCTCCGATGAAGAGGACTTCGATATCGCCCAAACGGCTGTCAGGAATTTTAGAAGGAACTTCGGCGGAAAATTCTTCATGACATTTACCGTGCCGTCTTCGTATTCTTCAGGCTTGGACATCAACCGGGAGATCAGCGATTTCACCGACGCAATAGACAGTTTGACGAGCAACATTCTTACCGATACCCTCTCATCCAGCCCGGTGACTTCGACAGGATTTGTCAAGTCGGGAGCGATGGTGCAGCCAGTTGCGCCCTTTGATTCTACGGTGTATCCAAATCTCATTCGCGACAGCTTCCAGTCAAATGCGACCGATGGAGGGAAAGTTGTTGCAAATTTGCGCGGGATGTATCCGACTCTCGGGGCAACCGTGATCTACAATATGCAGCCGTATGGCACAGACAACCGTCAGCCGATTCTCGGCGTCATGAGCGGCGATCGATCGGCATTCATTGTTGGTGTACCGCTGTACCGCTTCAACGGAAATTCTACAACACTGCCGAATGTGAGAGCATACCAGTTGATTTACAAAGCTTTCAAAGATTTTGGAGCGTTCTAAGGGATGTCACCGATAACAAAAAATGTTTTGAAAATTCTTGTTGTCGTGTTCGTTTGTGTGCCCCTGTGCACGGCGACCGCGCAAGTGCACGGGACCATCAAGGGCAAAGTCACCGACGCTGCAACGAACGAAGGGCTCGTCGGTGTTAACGTTCTCATTCAGGGAACGTATTACGGCGCCACGACAAACATCGACGGGATATTCGAAATCAAAAATGTCGGTGCCGGAGCGTATACTGTAACGTTTCGGCTCATAGGTTTCAAGGAGGTTGAACACGCAGGAGTTGTTGTGAAAGACGGGGAAGCAACGACGGTCAATACAAAGTTAGAGGAATCGGTTCTTTCACTTGGCCAGGAAGTCGTCATTGTCGGTGATAAGCCGATGTTGGATCGGGCAGAAACACAAAGCGTCAACAGCGTCTCCGATAAGGATATAAAGGTTTCAGGAGTGCAGGATATTAAAGACGTGGTCTCACAGCAGGTTGGTGTCGTAACGACGGACAACGAGATTCATATCAGAGGCGGGAGATCGTACGAAAATGCTTACCTCCTGGACGGCGTCAACATCCAGGATCCTCTGGCCGGCACGGGTTTCGGTTTGCAATTAAGCTCGAACTCTCTCAGCGGGATGGACATCATTACAGGCGGCTACAACGCAGAGTATGGACAAGCGACAAGCGGGATTATTAACGCAAAAACAAAAGAAGGAAGCAGCCAATACGAGCTTTTTCTTCAATCCAAAACCGACAATTGGGGGCTGAATAAAAATTCCCCGTCCAATTTCAATTCCAATGACTTTCAAGCTAACCTCGGCGGCCCGGAGCCAATAACGAAATATCTGCTTCCCGCGCTCGGTATCGATATTCCCGGCGAAGTGACGGTCTTCGGAAGCCTCGCGGGGTCGTTCACGGATGGACAAATCCTTTGGGCACAGCGCTATCAGAATGGACAGGTCGTGACATACAAGATCGATCCGCCGGCCCGGCTCAATTCTTCGATTTTTTATGGGACGAGATTTGCACCGAGACTTTCGAACGATTGGTACGGCCTCGGTAAAATTACCTACAAGCCGAGTCAGACGTTCAAGATCACCTACTCTTACAATCAGAACGTCACCATCAACGAGAACACCCAAGAGCTGCAGACCACGTTGGAATATGTCGAACCTACTCCGGGGTACCAGTACCAATTCCAAAATATTCTCGGGAATGCGGATGTCTATACGCACAACAGCATTGCGCAATCCCTTGATATCACCCAGACGCTCAGCCCAAAAGCTTTTTACGATTTGAAACTTGCTCAGTTTTCCACTCATCTTCGTGCCGATGCGGACGGGCTTTATTGGACCCAGTACCAGCAGCCGGTCGATGTTGTTTCGCTTCCCCCGCAGTATTATAACACCGGCCGTGATACGATTGGAATAATTCCGGGCGACGGTTTTTACGACCTCGGCAACGCGAGCACATGGCACGATCATTTCTTTACCAACGATGAAGTGAAATTTGACCTGACGGATTTCTTCACGGAGCAAAACAAGTTCAAAGCCGGGTTCGACATGAACTTCCAGGAAATGCAGCTCGTCGACATTTACGAGCCCTGGATCGGCGTCATGGGACTTAATAACGATGTCTATCACGTTTTCCCGGCGACCGGTTCTGCGTACGCGGAGGATAACATTACTACCAACGGAATGATTTTGAACCTCGGCCTCCGTTTCGATTATTGGTTCCCCGGCAAGTATGTTGACGACGCTGTAAATAATCCTCAGGTTATTACTATACCGCAAGCGATCCGGAACGAATATTATCAAGACACATACGACTTCTTCGGCAGGCGGTGGAAAGGACGACTCAGCCCGCGTCTCGGAGTTTCACACCCGGTATCGGATGATCAGACTCTCTTCTTAAATTATGGACAGTTTTCGAAATGGCCGAGGCCGCAATTTGTCTATGCAAAACTTGCGCCGAGCTCGGCAATGTCAACCTATCAGGCTTTTGGCAATCCTAACCTGAATCCGGAAACAACCGTCAGTTACGAAATGGGGCTGCGAAACCAGTTTACGCCCGATGACGTGCTGACCGTGACGGCATACTATAAAGATATTTTCGATTACATCCAGACTCAACAGGCGCAGATCAATTCTGCGGCGTTGCTGGGGCAAAGCTTCATCACGTACGTCAATTCCGACTATGCACGCTCGAGAGGAATTGAAGTTGAATACAAAAAGAGAATGAGCGACTGGCTTAGAGCTTCAATTAACGGCTCCTATTCCGTTACGACCGGAAAATCAAGCTCCGAAGACCAGGGGATTCTTGCCGTTGAAGGAGTTGTCCAGGAAATATTGAATGAAACGTATGTTGAATGGGATCGCCCGGTTCAGCTCTCGGCGAACCTTACGCTGATCAATGAAAAAGATAACGGCCTCTTCGGATATGGGAAAGGCATTCTCGATGGGTTCGAAGCATATTTCAGGGTGTTCTTCGAAAGCGGGAGGAGATACACGCCGTATTATTTTACCGGTACCTATGCACAAGACGGTGAGCCGCTGTATGCCCAGAATACTACCGATCAGTACGGCGCCGTCGGCGCCAATTGGTTCTGGGTCGACTTCAATTTCGAAAAATATTTCACCCTGGGCGGCGTTGATATGACATTGATGGTCGAGGTAAAAAACCTTTTTAACGACCTCAATTCCGACATCATCAATCCTGTTACCGGACGCGCATACCAACTTGGCGACCCTGTGCCGCCTTCATGGAACGACCCGCGTTATCCGGAACTCACGGCGCCGATAGACCCTTATCCGCTGGACCAATCGCGGTATCTGCCGCCGAGGAATATTAAGATCGGCCTCTCGGTGAAGTTTTGATGAAACACAAGAGATCAACAACGCACATGAATTATGAGTTGCCGTTTTGCGATTTGAGGTTTGACTTTTAAGAATCCACGATGAGAACAGCGTCCCTAATCGTCATATTAATGTCGGTTGCAGTGCAATCCGGTCTCTCGCAACTGCTTCCCGTTCTTGGAGCCCAGCGGGTTGGAATAACCGCCGCTGATTTTCTCAAGATCGGAGTCGGCGGGAGGGCCAATGCCATGGCTGAAAGTTACGTCGCTGTTGACAACGACGCATATGCTCTTTTCTATAATCCGGCAGGAATAACGGAGTTCCCAAAAAATGAAATAGCTATTGCGCATTCAACATGGTTTGTCGGCTTGCAGCATGATTTCATCGGCGGCGTGTATCATCTCGATGAACAAAATACACTTGGAATTTCCGTTATCTCCCTTCAATCGGACGAAATGCCTGTCACAACGGAGTTTCAGCCGTTCGGGACGGGCGCGTATTTTAAATATGGCGATCTCGCGTTCGGCGTAACGTACGCGCGGCGGATGACGGACAAATTCAGCTTCGGTGTAACCGTGAAATACATAGATGAAACTCTCGCGGATGTGAGTATGGGCGGTGTGCTGATCGATCTCGGCACGTATTATTGGACGGGCCTCGGAACGACGAGATTTGCTGTTTCCGTAACCAACTTCGGAGGTCAGCTGACTCCATCGGGAACCGCGACGCTCGTCGACGGGTCCTCAGTTTCTGCTTTTCAAAGCTTCTCACCGCCGACAATATTCAGGATTGGATTTGCCTTCGAACCGTACCAGGATGATGTTAATAGACTCACCGCTTCTGCTCAATTGAATCATCCTGCCGACAATTCTGAAAATATTTCATTTGGGGGCGAATATTCCTATACTGAAGCTTTTTTTCTGAGGGCGGGATACAAGATCAATGTTGACGAACAAAGTTATTCGGTCGGCGCAGGAGTGAAAGTGGATGCAAGATTCGCTTTGGTCAATTTCGACTACTCCTTTACTCCTTACGAACGGCTTGGAGATGTTCATAGGTTTTCATTAAACTTAGGGTTTTAGAATGAAAACTGCACCGCTCATCATCACAGCGTTGTTTCTTCTTTCGAGCTGCAGCGAAAAGTCCGGCATCGTCGACATCTCAACTCTCCCGAAAGCTAGCACACAAGTGATCAGCGACACAAACTATATACAGATTCAGCCCGCGTGGGAATCTTTCAACAGCCCGAAGGATATTATCATAGGCTCCGATGACATATTGTATGCGACGGAACCGGGCAATAATAGAATCGTGATGGTTGACCTTGCAGGGACGCTCCTCGGATATTCTCAATATGTCAAACGCCCCATTGCTGTTGCCGAGGATAGGAGATTCAACCTTATCATTGCGTGCGAGTACGATACGACGGTCAGCGGGAAAGTCGTTACCGTCCCGGCGATTGCAAAGATCCGCCTCTTCAATTACGATCATGATATATCGGCAGCTCCCGTTGAGATTGTGTTCCATGAAGGCCTGCAGGAACAAATTACTCGCGATCCTGTAACCGGTGCCTTGATTTCCGGCAGAGAATATACCGGAGCGGCAGTCCTGCCCGACAACAGTTATTACGTGACCCGATCGGGAAACAATAACACCAGTTCGGTCGACCCGGATAATATGGTATTGCATTTCAACAGCAACGACGCGCAGTATTCAAGCGATTATATAGATCTGGTGCCGAGTCTCGTGCCGACCGGGACAGGATTTGTCGCAATTAACCAGATCAGCAACATCACGACATTTCCCACGAAACAATATGGGACCGATTTTATCGTTACGCAGACCGACCCGGCGAATGCCTTCAAAGTCAAGTGGATTACGTTTAATCCCGGCAGCGAACTTTTTGCGCCGAGCTGGGATTCTAAGCTGAGTCTTGATCCGTCAAAATATTCGTCGGGGAAATTGCCGGCTATGCTTTCCAACATCTTCAGGACACCGCAAGCCGTTATGGTGGACGACCGCAGCAATATTTATGTCCTTGATAGTTCACTCGACAGCTTGATGAAGTTCGACCTGAACGGGAACCTGCTCCATGAATCATTCGGCCCGTCAAAATCCGGGAATGCCCTCCTTCAGCCGTTTGGCATAGCATACTTCAACAAAATCGTCTATGTCAGCGATACCGGACATAACAGGATACTGAGGTACGAACTTTCAACAGATTTACAGTAAGATTCCAAACTCCGTTTACGACGCCGATGAAAATCGGATTGTCACCCGCAGTCTATCAAACAGTCTCTGAGTTTTCCGCATTCCCCGGACTCTTCCTGCTCAGTAGCGGCCGTTCCATCTCAAACAGATTCTCAATTGTCGCGTAATATTTCCCCCCCATTCTCGCAACCGGCTTCAGTTTTTTTTGGTCGATAGCGCCCAAAGAATACAGTTCGTCTTTTACATGAAATTGTGTGATTTCTCCGATGATGAGATCCACGGGTTCATTCCCAACCTCCAGGTGCCGGTACAGCGTGCATTCCAGATTCACCGGCGATTCGGCAATTCTCGGCGTTCTGATGGTCACGCTTGGGGCAAGCGTGAGGCTGCTTCGCTCAAGCTCCGAAATTTCCGGCGGAAAATCTGCCGACGAGATTTTCATCGATTGGAGCCATTCTTCGGTTACGATGTTGACGACGAATTCTTTGACGTCCAAAATATTCTCTGCCGTGTGTTTCATCGCTCCTTTTTTTCGTGCTGCTGAAATGATGACCAGAGGCGGAGAGGAGGCAATCGCATTGAAGAAACTGTACGGGGCTGCGTTCACTTTTCCCTTCTTGTTCATCGATGTGATGAACGCGATCGGGCGGGGTACGACCGCGCTGACAAGCAGGTTGTACACCTCTCTGGATGAAAATGTTTTTGGGTCAATATCCATACGCATATTCCTTGAGAAATGGAATGCAATCGTCTAGTATCCGGGCGGCAGGTTGCCGGCGATTCTCAAGAATCGGGCAGACAAGGCAACGCTGCTTTCTGCAGATCTACCGGGTTGAGGAATCGCCATCATAACCTTGGCGGTCGTTTTTCTCCCCCTGTTTTCGGGCAGGAGGGCTTAAAGTTTGTCGGAAGTGGCATTTTTTAAGGGATTGTCTCACGGCTATGCACAAGATAAAAAAAAAGTTGGGAGATTAAAAGGGGAAGTTTTTGTATATTCTGGAGAAGACTATGGCTATGAATTTCCTCTTCGTCGATATGATGGCAGTATTTTCTCTTCCGTTCAATCATTCCGCATCACCATTACTAACTCACGACATTGTCTCTTTTAAAAACAGTTCATTATGAAAACGGCTTACAAACTTAATCAGGTCCCGGACATATCGTCCGTGCAAGATATGATCATCAAGTCTGCGGCACGATATGGCGACAAAATTGCGCTTGAAGACCTCAAAGAAACACCGATTGCTAAAGTCACCTACCGCTCCCTCCTTAAGAATATTCTGAAGTTCGGCGTCGCTCTCAAAAGCCTCGGATTAAGAGAACGGAGCCACATTGCGGTCATCGGCGAGAACCGGGTCCAATGGGGGATTTCCTATCTTTCTGCGATGTGTTTCAATCATGTTATCGTTCCGATCGACAGGAACCTGCCGATCAACGAAGTATTGAACATTATCCATGAAGCGGACGTTGTTGCTATTATTTTTTCCGATACCTTCGATTCCGTGTTCCGCGAACGGAAAGCATCGCTGAGGAACCTGCGCTATTATGTCAGTATGGATTTGTCCGCCGCAAAAGACGGCTTTTATTCGATGAGGGAGCTTATCGAATCGAGCCCGGGTTGCCGCATAGAAGACCTGCCAAGGATTCATCCGGATGAAGAAGCAGAAATTATCTTTACCTCAGGGTCGTTAGGCCGGGCAAAAGGAGTGATGCTAAGTCAGAAGAGCATTGCTGCAAACCTTGTTGCGATGGTACGAATGTTTTCTATCTATCCTGAAGATAGATTCCTTTCGGTGCTTCCAATGCATCACACGTACGAATGTACGTGCGGTTTTCTCTGTCCACTCTACGGCGGTGCATCTGCACATTACGCGCGCTCGTTAAAAACCGTCGTCGAGGACCTACAATCGGTGAAGGCTACAATGCTGCTGGGTGTGCCGCTCCTGTTTGATAAGATGTTCAAGCGAATTTACAGAACTATCCATGAAAAGAAAATTACATCGCTCGTCATTGGTCCTCTCATCAAAGTGAGCGATTTTGCCGAACGCGTTGGATGGAAGAGTTTCAAAAAAATTGTTTTCAAAGAAATTCATCGGCGCTTTGGCGGTTCGATCCGATGTTTCATTGCGGGGGGCGCGGCTCAGGACCCGATTGTCGCGAAAGGATTGCGCGAGTTCGGCTTCAATTTCGCGCAGGGATACGGACTTACCGAGGCTTCGCCGATTCTTGCCTTAAACCGCATTGATATGTTCAAAGATGATGCCGCCGGACTGCCGCTCCCGGATGTCGAGTTGATCATTCACGACCCTGACGGAGAGGGGGTCGGTGAAGTGTGGGCAAAAGGAGAGAATATTATGGTCGGCTATTACAAAAATGACTCGGCGACAAAGGATGCGTTTGAAGACGGCTGGTTCAAAACCGGGGATTTAGGCCGTATAGACGAGGAGGGATTTCTCCATATTTGCGGCCGGAAAAAGAATGTCATCATTTCAAAGAACGGGAAGAATGTTTACCCCGAAGAGGTCGAAGACGTTCTCAATCGTAGCCCGTTTGTTTTGGAGTCGTATGTTTATGGTGAAGAAGATGCGAAACAGAATGAAATTATTGCAGCGCAGGTTGTTGTTGACGCTGAAGCGTTCATCGAACTCTCGGAATTGAAGGGGGTAAGAATTACACCCGAGCTGATTCACGAAGTGATTGCGAACGAGATTAAGAAGACGAATACAGAATTGCCAGCCTTTAAGCAGATTAAGACATTTAAAATCCGCGACCAGGAATTTGAGAAGACGACGACGCAAAAGATCAAGAGGTACCTCGTCGGAAAGAATTAAACGGGCGGCTGAAAAACGAAGGATTCGGAACGAAAGCGAAACGTCGTATTAAAAATGAACTGCAATATTTATTCCCCCGCCGCTCAAACTGAACGCCGGTTCTACACTAAGCGCGATCGGCTTCCCGACAATAGCCTTTGCAGCATCCGACGCGGAAGAATGTGGACGAACGGCAAAAGGGCCAAAAGATTATTCTACCGCAACGTCAAGCAGCATAGCACTGTACAACTGCCAGCCCTTCGATTTCTCTGATATGGTTGCTAGAGCTTGTCTCAAAAACATTTGAAAATGTCATTGCGAGACATCGCCACGGTGAGTCTTCGACCGATGTTCCCTACCGGGACGAAGTCCCAAAGGGATCCCGTATAGCGGGACAATCCCCATTTTTGAGGAGATTGTCCCGCTATACAGGATGCCGTAAAGCGGCACTTCGTCGCTCCGCTCCTCGCAATGACCGTGCTTTTATTTTTGATATGGCTTCTAGTTAAATTGAAGAGAAATTCCTGCTGACCTCAGTCCTACGGTGGGAGAAACGGAGCAGTGGCTCTGGTGGGTGTCTACTTCGAACTTCCCTATTGCAACACCGAGGGCTCCACCTGCAACAACATCCGACAGCCAATGATCATTCTGAGTAAGGCGGGAGAGCCCGCAAAGCCCGGCACAGCCGTATGCGACAATTCCAACCCACGGTTGCTCACGTTCCGAGATCACTTCTGCAAGGCTGAACGCAGTGATCGTGTGTCCCGAAGGGAAGGAATCATACGGCGAAAAACCCCCGTGATAATACCGCAACAGAATTGCACGCGGTCCATACCAAACGTTTTTTCCGACATCTACAAATGGACGGCTTCTCCCAAAGAGATGCTTCATCACCTGAACTACAATTCCGGCGTGAACCATCGCCTGAACTTCTAACAATCCTGAATCGAGCTGCTCGTCATTATTGAACGCTAATCCATCCAAGCAAGAAAATGCAGCGATACCGTACGGGACGTAAAACTGGCCGAGCTGAGTGGCAATTGGGCTAACTGTTTGAACCCAGACATGCTCGTCCCGGAATCTCAAGGCATCTCTGGACACCGACTTATCGACAGTCATCGCAAGTACTGTTGTTGTCGCAACCCCGCCCCATAACTCGGCCTGTTCTCCGTTCATATGAAGGGGAGATGTCCAAATGCTCCCTTCATCGTGGAGGAAGTTTTGGAGGAAATTTTGGTTTTTCAGATTTACCGTATCTATGTCGCTTGTCGGTGAGACGAAAGTTCCGGCAGGATTTTCAACGGAGGGGGGCTCTAACTTTGTTTGCGCAAGCGCGGCGAAACCAGACATGCAAAGAAATAATACCCACCGAGCAGAATACTTCGTGAAATTGTGACCATGAGCGAGAATCAACATCGAGAGCCTGGCGTTTTTCTGAATTTTCACGTCGACACTAATCTTAGAATTTGATCTGATCACGAATCTACAAGTGTGAAATTGCTAGGCGAACAAGGCGCAAGTCAGTCTAAGTTGAGGCTCATTTTTATTCCTGCTCCACCCGGAATAAGCGTCGGTTGAACCGACAAAGCGTGAGAGTCATCTTTTCCGAAATTCGCAACATCGTATCCTTCCGGATGCGCTGCAATCATGCCGAAGGTGTAGCCGATGGCCAAGCCGAGGGGGTAATCGCTGTACCAATGGATCCCGATATTCACCATGGTCACTCCAATGGCTCCCACAATCACATAACCGACAGGCCGGATCCACGTAACTTGCGGATAATTTTCTGCAATCACAACGACAGTAGAGATCGAAGTGCAAAGATGACCGGTTGGGAATGCGTCATAGTGAGGGACTCTTTTGGCATAATCAAATTGATTTGGGAAAAATCGCCAAACTCCGCCGGGCGCTGTTGAAACAAATGGACTTTCCCTTCCCGTAACATGCTTTATCAGCTGTACAACTATTCCCCCTGAGAGGATTGCTTGCACTATTTCAGTTCCTGTCCGCATTGATCGATTATCGTCGAATGTCAGTCCATAAAGGAGGTAAGCACCGGCCATGGCCGCTTGAGCGTCTCCCTGCCCGAATTCAGTAATAAAGTTGCTCACAGAACTGACTGTTGCAGATTCCTTATCCCATTTTTTTTGTGTTTGGTAGGTTTGATTATCGGTGGCCATCAGAATTCCCGTCATTGCTGCAATCGCCGAATATTCGCCTATCTTGTCGCTGCGGAAGGTAATATTATAATACTTTACCCAATCTCCAGGGACGTTTGCGACCATCGAATACCATAACGGCTTTCCATCCGGATTTTGTGGAAATGGCAGAGAAGAATTTGTCGTATCGGGTCGGGGCGATTGCACATTGGAGCTATCAGCTGAATTATTCGAAAGCTGGCCTGCCAACGAAATCGAAATAGTGGAAGAGAAAAGCATTACAGCAGTATAAGCGTAATATCTCGAACGTAATCCTGTTACTCTCAACCGGAAATAAACCGTTATTTATTGACAAAATGGTAAAACAAATTTTATCTTAATTAGATAAATAATACTAAAAAAATGCGTAGGAAACAATATCCGCTAAAAGGCAGTCAGGATAATCGGTCGTTCCAATGGGGGAATTCAATATGCTGTGGGTACATCAGGAGGGGATGAACATAAGAAAGGCGGCAGGTCATTGCCGCCTTTCGTGTGGATAGTCAATTCTTATACTGTCACGCGCGTCATTCTCTTCTGAAATTGATCAATCTGCATTTTCAAGTTACGAAGATCGGGCATGGCTTCCGGATGTTGGATTCTTAGCTGTATCCCCTCGGGCTGAAACCCGTCAAGATCCGGAACGTTCTCAAAATGGAAATTGAAAGACGATGGCGGATCATCCTTGTCTTCAATCTCAACCGTCAATGTGGTGGTCGCTCCTTTTCGGAGAACCTCAACCGCAACTTTGTCCCCCTCCTCAACGTCTTCCAGTGCATCCGAGAGATCCCGCAATTCTTCAATTGAATTCTTGTTGATCTTGGTGATCACGTCCCCCGCTTTAAAACCGGCTTTTGCCCCGGTGCTTTTCTTTTCTACTTGTTCGACCAGCAAGCCCCGTCCATTGGGAGCGCCAAAATACTCGCCGAGTTGTTCATTCAATTCAGAGAGTTGAAGTCCCCACGTACGCGTTGCTCCCCAAAAAGGCATATGAGGCATCATTGGAGGGGCAAAGGCGAACCCCGAAGAGTGATTGCTACGGTGGGGCTTTCCGACCGAAATTGCCAGAGATTTTTTATTGTTGTCCCGAATCACGACAATCGTGGTCTGTGTCCCGGGCTTTGATTTTTGCACTGCACGCAAAAGATCGTCCGCATCGTCGATCGTTTTGCCGTTAAACTCAACGATCACGTCTCCTTCTTTTATTCCCGCAGAATCCGCCGGGCTGTTGTCGAGGACGTCGCTCACATAAGCGCCATCGTCGTTCTTGAGATTCTCTTTCTTTGCTATTTTCGAAGTAATGTCCTGAATCGAGACTCCAAGCCATCCGCCTCTTTGATGGTCGTTGTAGCTGACGACCTGAACATTTCCTTTATTATCTCCGGCGTCAGCGCGTGTGCTAAAGAAGAAGAGAACGCACACCAGCAGCGCAAGAGAGAGTATCGTTGTTCTCATGATACACTCCTATGATTTATGAAATGAAGCATTTTACTTCGGCCCATCGTTCAAGGGATATAGACGAGAGAACCGCTGGTTTGTTCCCATCGGAGATATTTGAGATTTCCAATTTTCGATCTGCAATTTTCAATTCCTTGTAGACGACATTTATCAAAAAAGCAAAGGCCGGCGCTACGCCAGCCTTTGTCGATTACCTGTTGCGTTCTCTTTTTACTAGTCCCCGAAGCAGACTCCGAGGTCACGCCCGGTAAGAATCGTATCGCAATCGAGAGGGACTGTTTTCATACGGTGAGTCGCATCGGCAAGAGGGACATACCGGACCGTCGGCGGGTCGAGGGCGACCATGACGCCCGATTTTCCTTCTTCCAGTGCGCGCACGGCTGCAGCCCCGAAACGAAGAGAAATCAACCTATCGAACGTTGTCGGAGTTCCACCGCGCAGTAAGTGCCCGAGCACGACAACGCGAGTTTCCTTGCCGGTGAGTTCCTGGATTTGATGTGCGACCGTTTCTCCGATTCCGCCCAAACGCTCGGCTCGTCCCAGCTCTTTTCCAATCACCGAAGTTTTTCCCCCGACCGGCATCGCTCCTTCGGCGACAACCACGATTGAAAAATACCGATGCTCTCTATCGCGGTCTTTGACTTTTGCGGCAACTTTTGCGATATCGTAAGGTATTTCCGGTATCAAGATCACGTCAGCGGTACCTGAGACTCCGCTGTTCAATGCAATCCAACCGGCATAGCGCCCCATGACTTCGACGACCATCACTCGCTGATGCGCTTGTGCCGTAGAATGGAGCCTGTCGATACATTCCGTCGCGAAAGAAACCGCCGTATCGAACCCGAAAGTAATGACCGTTTTATCAAGGTCATTGTCGATTGTTTTCGGAACGCCTATGACACGCAACCCCTTTTTTTCAAACTCATTGGCGATTGAAAGCGAGCCGTCGCCGCCCACCGCAATGAGCGCATCGATTTTGTTCTTCTTGAAAGCCCTCATGATTTCATTCGAGCGGTCTTTTTCGAACCATGTACCGTCTTTTCCTTTGGTCGGGTACTTCAGTGGGTTTCCTTTGTTTGTTGTTCCTAAGATTGTGCCGCCAAGGTGCGTAATACCCCGTACCCTTTCGTGTGTCAGGCGGATCAATCCTCCTTCGGGGTACCGCTCTGGGAGAAATAGACCGTTATAGCCGTCGCGGATGCCGTATACTTCCCATCCGCGTTTCTCCGCAGAAACTGCGACCGCACGAATCACTGCGTTAAGCCCCGGGGCGTCGCCGCCGCCGGTGTTAATTGCAATCCGTTTGATTTTGCTTTTGCTCATGATGTTTCTCCGGGGGAAAATTTCTGCTATTGCTGCGGGCTTTCGTGGCCTGATGATGTTTTCTTGCCTTTTTTTAAAAAGACTCGTGAGAATGTAAAAATACGCTGAAGCAATTGCAACGAAAAAAAAATAAGCCCGACGAGCGGTCTTGAATTTCTATGGCGCTTTATTTACATTCTTCCACGATATTTTGGCGTGTGTCGTGAGGATTCTCTAGATGTTGCCTTTTCCTTTACTTCCACGCCGTTCAGAAAAGAGATGAATTCAATGATGAAAAAAAGCTTACCGGTAGTTTTAATTGCCATCAGTTGCTTGCTTGCTGTTTCATCCTGCGGAAAGAAGGTGGAAGAGCAAAAACATGCAAAAGTCATCGGGGTGACGCTGTTGACTCGCGGGCACATGTTCTATAAGGACCTGGAAGAAGGGCTTCGCACGGAGGCTGCGAAAGATAATTATGAATTGATCGTGACCGCCGCGGAATTCGATATCGGGAAGCAAATTGCGCAAATAGAAGATTTCGTCGCCCGGAAGGTGGATGCGATTATCGTCTGTCCCGTCGACTCGAAGGGGGTCGGCAGCGGCATTAAAAAGGCGAACGATGCGAAGATTCCCGTTTTTACCGCGGATATCGCTGCGCTCGAAGGAAACGTTGTGAGCCATATTGCCTCCGATAACGAGCTTGGGGGAAAACGCGCCGGGGAATATCTCGCACAGCTTCTTCACGGCAAAGGAAACGTGGCCGTGATCGACCAGCCGATTTTGACCTCGGTGCTCGACCGCGTTGCAGGGTTCAAGAGTGCAATTGAAAAATATCCCGGTATCAAGCTTGTCTCCGACGTGAACGGAGATGGAGTCCGGGACAGGTCGCTGGAAGCGGCTTCAGACCTTCTCCAAGCCCACCCCGATTTGAACGGAATATTCGGAATCAATGACGAGTCTGCCCTCGGGGCGCTTGATGCCGTGGAGGCGTTCAAGCGGATGAACATCGTGATCGTTGGGTACGACGCAACACCGCCGGCTGTCGATGCCATCCTCAAAGATTCTCCGCTGAAGGCTGACGTGATTCAGTATCCGAAGAAAATCGGCGCGGCGACGATTTCAGCCATTAAGGATTATTTTGCAGGGGTCGATGTTCAGAAACGCTATGCCGTTGAAGTCGGTATTGTTGACAAAGAGGCTTTGCAGAAAACAACTGCGCCATAGGTATGCATGTACTCTTGCGTTTGAATGGAATCTCAAAACAGTATCCCGGCGTCCGTGCGTTGGACGACGTCGGGTTTGAATTAAATGCTGGAGAAGTCCATTGTCTTGTGGGAGAAAACGGCGCCGGCAAATCGACGCTGATGAAAATCCTTTCCGGCGCGCTTTCCAAAGATGGCGGGGAAATCATTATCGACGGAAAGCAGGCGGATATTCATTCGCCCTCCGATGCCTTGAAGCATCGCATCGGAATAATTTATCAGGACTTTAAGCTCGTGCCGGAGTTGTCGATCGCGGAAAATATATTCCTTGGCAAAGAGCCGATGCAGGCTCAGATTCCGCTTATCGACTATGCCGCAATGCACAAAAATGCCCGGCTCCAATTGGCGCAACTCGGGGAAGAACTCGACACAACCCTTCCGGTGCGTACGTTGAGTGTAGCCCAGCAGCAAATAGTGGAAATCGCGAAAGCGATCTCTCAGAAGGTGACGATCCTGGCTCTTGATGAACCTTCGGCGGCCCTTACGGAGCGGGAGCTTGTTAATCTTTTTGCGATTATCCGTCGGCTGACGTCGGAAGGCGTCGGTGTTATTTACATCTCACATCGGCTTGAAGAAATTTTTCACATCGGAGACCGCGTCACGGTGCTGCGTGATGGTAGGGTTGTAAATACCTGCCGCGTTGCAGAAGCCGATAGAAAAAGCCTCATCCGATGGATGGTAGGCCGTGAGTTGGAGGACGAATATCCCCGCGTCGGACTCACACGCGGCGAGGAACTCTTCCGGGCTGAGAGTATTCATGCAGGGATATTGAGCGGAATAAGTTTTTCTTTGCACCGTGGTGAAATACTCGGCTTTGCGGGACTTGTGGGGGCGGGGCGCACCGAACTCGCCCGAGTCATCTTCGGCGCCGACGCGAAGGAATCCGGCAGAATGTTTCTCCAGGGAAAAGAGATATCCCCGCGCTCACCTCGTGAAGCGATTGACCTCGGTATCGGCCTTCTCACGGAGGATAGAAACCGGCTCGGGCTGATCCCGGAAATGAACGTTATCGAAAACATTTCTCTTTCAAGTCTCATCGATTTGCTACGGGGGCCATTTCTTGATACGCCGAAGGAAACAGAGCGAGTCCAGTCTTTACTAGAGCAACTTCGCATCAAAACGCCGAATGGACATGAAGCAGTCGAAAATCTCAGCGGAGGCAATCGGCAAAAGGTGATTCTCGCCCGGTGGCTCTTGACAAAATCAAAAATACTTATTTTTGACGAGCCTACCGCCGGCATCGATGTCGGTGCAAAGTACGAAATTTACTCTCTCATCGGCAGGCTTGCGGGCGAAGGTGTCGGCATTGTTTTGATCTCATCCGACCTTCCCGAACTCCTCGGGGTGTGCAGCAGAATCATTGTCATGCATGATGGCTGCATCACCGGGGAGCTACAAAGGAATGAAGCGACACAAGAAAAGATCATGGCACTTGCGACGCTTGCGCCGGAAGAGGTACATCGTGAAAACTAGCGGGCGAGCAAATGTCTTTTCGCTGCTGCCGGCAAAGTTCGGCATCGGCATAACGTTAGCCGCCGAGATCATTCTCTTCTCTCAACTTTCACCTTATTTTTTTACCGCTGAGAATATACTCAATGTTTCGCTGCAACTTTCGATTACCGCAATCATTGCAGCGGGCATGACTTTCGTCATCCTAACGTCGGGAATAGATCTCTCCGTCGGTGCACTGGTCGCTTTAACGGGCGTTATTTCCGCAAGCATTGCCAAATTCTCTCTCCCTCTTTTTGTTGCGCTTCCGTTAGCCATCGCAGTGGGGCTGATGGTCGGCGCAGTGTCGGGAGCGTTTGCCGGAGTTTGCGTTACGCGTTATGCGATCACGCCGTTTATTGCTACTCTTGCCTTGATGACAATCTTCCGCGGTGCGGCGTATATTTTCACCGATGGGAGGCCGATTTGGGAACTCCCCCAGCAATTTTCCCTGCTTGCCGGGGGACGGGTCTTCGGCATTCCGATTCCGACACTTATTATGATCTTCGTGTATATCGGGGCCTATATCGTTTTGGAATGGACACGGTTTGGCCGTTATGTCTACGCGGTCGGGGGCAACAAAGAAGCCGCACGGCTTGCGGGCATCAACACGAATCGGATCTTGATCGGGGTGTACGTTATTTGCGGCGTCCTGACTTCGTTGAGCGGAATCCTTCTCGCGTCACGCGTTAACTCGGGGCAGCCGAATGCCGGATTAATGTATGAGTTGGACGTTATTGCCGCTGTTGTCGTCGGCGGGACCAGTCTTTCGGGAGGGCGCGGCACAATCATCGGAACGCTGCTCGGGGCGGTACTTATCGGCGTCCTACGCAACGGCTTAAATCTTCTCGACGTCAATTCGTATGTGCAGCAAGTCGTCGTGGGTTTTGTTATTCTCATTACAGTGATGATGGATCAATTGAGAAAGAGGTAATTCTCTCAACACGGCATTTATGGCCGGTCGGTGAGAGCTTGAAAATGATCCAAGCCTGCTTGACCGTTGAAGTTGGGTTTTGCGAAATCTTAATAACTAAGGAGTCTTCATGAAAAATATTCTCTCACTTATTGTCGCAATTCTATTTCCATTCATTGCGATGGCACAGACGAACGTCGATCGAGTGGCCGGCATCCTCGATTCTTTGACGACGTTCCAAATGAATGATTTGAAGATGAGTCCCAATCTCAAGTTTGGAGAGGTCGATGGAGACCCAACACAAAAAGGGTTCGATGATTCACAATGGCAAACGGTGCAAATTGCTCAAAGGCTGCATTCCGATTCCTGCTGGTTGCGGAAGGAAATAGTGCTTCCCGAATCCATCCTGGGAAAGAAAGTCGGCGGAACGGTAAAGCTTTTCGTGTCGGCCGACGAGTACGGATATCTGTGGATCAACGGAGCAAGCAAGGGATATTTTCCGGGGGATGGCGTTTTCGTCCTATCGTCCGATGCCAAGCCGGGCGAGAGATTTCTTATCGTGATCCGCGCCATCACGACATGGGGAACGATCAGGCTGCGTCGTGCCGACATTGAGATGGAGGGCAACGACACGATTCGCCAAGCCATTAAAGATTTTTCCTTAAGCATCCGCGTCGGTCAGGACTTATTAAGTTCCGACACGAAGCAATCGAGCCCATACGATAAAAAAGTGCAGGATTTTGGAGTCGACAGATCGAAAATCGATAAAGGAGAGAAAAAAAGACTTAACGAATTGCTCCAGGAACAGGTAGCCCGGCTCGATCTCGATGCTCTCCGTACGTCGGCGATGGAAAAGTTCACCGCTTCGCTCAATGATGTCCGTTCGCAGTTAAAACCCATCGGCGAATTTGCCAAGCGATTCACGCTCAGTTTCGATGCAAACGCTCATATCGACGCTGCCTGGCTCTGGCGGGATAAAGAGACGGTGGAAGTTTGCAAGAATACATTTACCTCCGTCCTGAACATGATGGACACTCATCCCGATTTCTCCTACACGCAAAGCGCGGCGATCTACTATGATTGGATGAAAGAGCAATATCCCGATGTCTTCAAAAGGATCGCACAGCGCGTCAAGGAGGGGAGGTGGGAAGTTGTCGGCGGAATGTGGATCGAGCCGGACTGCAATTTGCCGAGCGGCGAATCGTGGATGCATCACTTGCTCATCTCAAAGAGGTATTTCCAAAAAGAACTTGGAGTTGATGTGAAGATCGGATGGAATCCCGATTCGTTCGGCTATAACTGGAACATGCCGGAGTTTTATCAGAATGCCGGCATCGATGCGTTTATTACCCAAAAGCTCGGATGGAATGACACCAATATTTTTCCCTACCGGGTATTTTGGTGGGAAGGACCGGACGGTTCGCGCATCCTCACTTATTTCCCGTACCGATTATGTGAACGAAATTGAGGACCCCTTCCAGCTCGCTGACTGGATGCGGCAGTTTGATGCGAATACCGGTTTCACGAGAATGATGGTGCTTTTCGGCGTAGGAGATCATGGCGGTGGACCGACAATCGAAATGCTGGACCGCATCGAGCATTTGAAACACCTCGACATTTATCCGAATATCGAATACTGTACGGCGGCTCAGTATCTCGATTGGCTGAAGAAACAGGATCCGGCAGATATCCCGACATGGAATGACGAACTCTATCTCGAGTATCATCGGGGGACGTATACGACCCAGGCAAAGATGAAAGAGTATAATCGCCGGAATGAAGCATTGCTGACATCTGCCGAAAAATTCTCAACACTTGCCACGTTGTACGGGGGGAACTATAATCACGAATTACTCAACGATGCATGGAAAGACGTTCTCTTCAATCAATTCCACGATATCCTTCCGGGTTCGGGTATTCGGGAAAACTACATCGACGCCACAGAACGTCACAAATCGGCAGAGAAGCGCGGCCAGTTCGAGCTGCAGAAGTCACTCGCAACGATTGCTTCCAATGTCGGAACTTCAAGCATTACGAAAGGGACTCCGATTGTCGTGTTCAACCAGCTGACATGGGAGAGAACGGACGTCGCGACGGTACACCTTCCCGAGGGCGATACGAGCGAGTATGCGGTTTTTCAAACGAACGGTAAAGAGGTTCCATCGCAGACCGTTCAAACAGGATTATTAGAGAGGGAAGTATTGTTTATTGCAGAGAGAGTTCCTTCTTTCGGTTTTAAAACGTACGAATTGCGGAAGCAAAGTTCGAAGCCCCTCGCGAGCACGCCAGCGGATTCTTCCTTTGTGATTGAGAACCAGTATTTCCGCGTTACGGTCGGCCGGGATTCAGGCTGGGTCAAAAGCATTGTCGACAAGACGACCGGAAGAGAATTTCTGAGCGGCAACGGCAACAAGCTGCAATTGCTTGAGGATAAGCCGAAGCAATGGGACGCGTGGAATCTCGGCTTGACGGGAAAAGAATACCCGTCGAAACTTCGGCGCATTGAAGTTGTCGAACGCGGTCCCATCCGTACGGTGCTTCGTGTCGTTCACGATTGTCTCGGCCCGAGCTTCCGGCGCGATTATCCGACGCCCGATTTTCCCAGCTCATTTTTCACGCAGGATATTATTCTGTACAACAATGTGTATCGCGTAGATTTCAAGACCGACGTGGATTGGTGGGAAGAACATACGATGCTCAAGGTCGCGTTTCCAATATCGACGATCGATACGGTCGCGACATATGAAATTCCTTACGGTACGATTCAGCGTTCGACACAGATGCTGAACAGCTGGGAAAGGGCAAGGGTTGAAGTGCCGGCGGCGCGCTGGGCAGACCTGTCAGGCCACGGATACGGCGTCAGCCTGCTGAATCGCTCGAAGTACGGCTACGACATCAAGGGCAACACGATGCGATTATCGCTTCTCCGTTCTCCGTTATGGCCGGATCCGACCGCGGACCGCGGAAAACATTCTATTGAGTATAGTTTGTATCCGCATCCCGGAACGTGCAAGGAAGCGAATACAGTAGCAGTTGGCTACGAGTACAACAATCCTCTGATCGTCGTGACCACCGACAGCCACAAAGGAAAACTTCCTGTGTCCGGATCCCTCGTGCAGCTTGGTCCGTCCAACCTTATCCTTACGGTGTTGAAAAAAGCGGAAGATTCCGACGCTTGGATTGTTCAATGGTATGATACACAGGGAGAAGATTCAGAGGCCGTCTTGTGGCTGCCTCGAGTTCCCAAAAAAGTCGTGACTTCAAACTTCATAGAAGAAGATGGTGCACCTGTCTCGTTTAACGGAAATACAGTAAGAGTACAAACGAAAAAAAATTCAGTCGTTACCTTGAAAATCACATTCTAGAATAAGGACGAAAAATCGCACTGTAGACTTTATCTCTGTAGATTTCGGTGTTGCCTTTGTGTTTCTCTATGAACTTTTGTTACACAGAGGGACACCGAGATTGATAGAGTTTCACAGAGACACTTTTGCAAAAGCACAAAATTGTTTTAGATACGGCATCGCCGGATGAGGGGATATCTATCGTGCTCGATGCGATGCGTACTCTGTTCTGACCTGCACAAGAAAAATATAGAGGGGGAGTGGCAGATTCGTCAGCGGACACTTTTTTCTCGAACAAGGCTAAGTCGGTTCATACCCTGTTGGCCGCAGGAGTCATTTCTTCTCTTTTCTCACAATCATTCCCCTAACCTCTTAAACCACAAACTGTTATCGAATTAGCGATAGCAGACAGAGTTGCTGAAAAATGCAGCTAAGAATCCTGCATCATACCCTTAACGCCCGGCGCTAGCTTCAAAAAAATATATTATTGGGGCTATATTTCGCTTTACATCTGCCGATAATACTCTTAGAAGCTCACAAAGCTTTCTACACACATACGGGCACGGAAGCCCACTTCAAACCACAAACCATATTACAAGGAGGTAGTTATGGCATCCACAGGTTCTCGAATCAACACAAACATCGCTGCATTGAACGCTCTTAATGCGTTGAATTCAGTGAACTCCGATCTCGCAGTTCACCAACTGCGTTTAGCGTCGGGTAAACGCATCAATTCCGCAGCCGATGATCCGTCGGGTTATGTCATTTCCAGCAAGATGGGTGGAACCCTTGCTGCATTGAACGCCGCGTCGGATAACGTCAGCGATGCGCAGAACATCTACAACGTCGCAGAGGGCGGTTACCAAACGATTTCCGACCTTATGACGCAAATCAAAGCGCAGCAAGCGGAGTTCAATAACGGCGGTCTTGGCACGGATGAACAAAACGCAATTGCGACGACGATTTCGGATCTCGCGCAGGAAATCGACGACACGGTTGCTCAGACACAGTACAACGGCACGAACCTCATCAACGGGAATTTTGTCGCTGGTGTGGCTCAAACCGGAGGTTCTCTTAAGGCTGGCGTGGCCGCTGCAGACGGTACCGTAACGGCAGTTAACGTTTCGGAAGCCGCTCCATCAACCACGTACACTTTAAGCAATGCCGCTGGTGTTCTTACACTGACCCGCGGAAGCGACAATGCAACAGCGCAGGTCACGATGGGAGCATCCACGGTAGGCGGAGCGCAATCGCTCAATTTTGCTTCGCTTGGCGTCAGCATTTCTTATATGGGAACTGCAGCCGCTACGGGTGCAGTCAGTGCAGCAGCTTTGGTTGCGGCAGGAACCACCATCACCACAGGTGCGGGTTCAACGCCGGCATTCCAAGTTGGCGATACTGGTGCAAGCTTCGGTATGTCCCTTACAACAAACGTTGGATCGGCCGCGCTTCTTGGGACCGCAGCGGGTTCAATTACAGCGGCAAATGTTGCCGGTCTGACTGTTGACACTGGTCTTACGACCGTTCTCGATGCGATCGGCAGTATCGGTGCTATGCAGAATCGCCTTACGGCGAAACAGACAAATCTTTCAACCATGATTACGAACATCACGGCTTCACAGAGCCAGATCACGGATGCTGACATTGCTGTAGAGCAAATTGCGTCAGTGAAAGATCAGATTCTGCAACAGACTGCGACGGCACAGTTGGCACAAGCCAATCAGTCACCGCAAGTCTTCTTGTCGTTGTTCAAGTAACAGCTCATGAACGAATGAGGGGCTTCGACCGGGAGGCCTTAGCCCCTCTCGTTCTATAAAATCCGGCACAATCAACAAAGAGCAAATGACTCAGGATCGGGTGAGACCATCG
Source organism: uncultured Bacteroidota bacterium (assembly GCA_963772165.1). Classification (GTDB taxonomy): domain Bacteria; phylum Bacteroidota; class Ignavibacteria; order UBA10030; family UBA8401; genus JAGVPT01. The sequence continues at coordinate 165,208 of CAVYWA010000014.1, forward strand.
AGGAATTTATGGAAACTGCTGCTCAACAAACAATTGTATCCTTTGAAAAGGAGGTCGTAGAGCAAACCCCTGCCGCCGCAAAGATGGTAATGGCGAATCAGCCAGGCAACCGTGATGCGATCACCCAGGCCGCTAACGCATACAGGCGAGAGCACCTGTTAAACCTGACGCCGGTGCAAGTAATCAAGAAGCTGTACGATACGGCGATTTTCGCGTGCAAGAAAAAAGATTATTCACTTGCTCATAGAGCAATCTCTCAGCTTATTCTCGGCCTGAATTTCGACTATGAGGAATTGGCGGGGGGGTTGTGCGGCTTATATATGTATTCAAAAGAATGTATCCGCAGAGGCGACATCGCCGAAGCGACAACCGTGCTCGAGGAATTACGCTCGGCATGGGTTCAGGCATTTAAGCTCTAATTCAGAACGAGGAGTACGCAATGTCAACACCAGCTACACAGGTTTCCTCTTCGATATCGACAGCGGTCCAAACATACCAAACGGACCTTCAAACACAGGAAGTGACGCCGCTCCAAAACCAGCTGACGTCGATCAATGCGGAGATCTCAGCCCTCGGGACGTTGAAGAGTAACTTGCAGACATTATACAATACTACGACTGCCATGGCAGTCACAAATAGTTCATCGACGTTCTTGACATTGACCGCTACAAGCTCGAATTCAAACATTGTTTCTGCAACGGCCTCCGCGAGCGCTACGACGGGGAACCACAGTATTCTTGTTACACAGCTGGCCAAGGCCGACGAGGCGCTTTCCGATCAAATTAACAGTTCTTCGAACAGCATCGTGACGGCAGAAGGAGCCGGACAGAAAACGATCCAGGTGGGGAATGAAAGCGTTAACGTCACACTCTCCAGCGGCGATTCAAACAGCACCGTGTTGACCAATATCGCGAATGCCATCAACGCATCGGATGGGGACGTCACGGCATCCGTCGTGACCGATACGTCGTCGACAAGCCGGTTGGTACTCCAGTCAACGCAGACAGGCTCGGCGAATGCTATTACGCTCTCTGACACGACCGGGACGCTTCTTTCGAATATCGGCCTTTCCGCGTCAGTCATTTCCGGCAGGACTGCTTTCACCTCCACGACCGGCGGATTCATGAACCAGAGCACGTCGAACCTGGATGCGAACTTCGAGCTCGACGGAATCGAAATGGTCCGCTCCAGCAACACAGTGACCGATGCGCTTACCGGCGTAACGTTGGCGCTGAACAGTGCTCAGAACTCAACCGACACGCCGGCAACGATCAATGTGAGCATCAATACGAATCAAGTGCAATCGATGGTGCAGCAATTTATCACCAACTATAATGCGGCTCTCTCTTATCTCAACACGGAAACCTCGTTCACCGCTGCGAGCACCACCTCATCGAGCACCGCTCCCACGCCCCAGATATTTGCGGGAAATGCGACGTTCGTCATGTTGAAAGTCAATCTCCAGAGCATGATTTGGAACCAAGTCACATCGGTGCAATCGGGCGATCCGGAGAACCTCTACGAGATCGGGATTTCGGCAGGTTCCGATGGTACGCTCAGCATCTCGGACACCTCGAAATTCAATGCGGCCATGGCAGCCGACCCAACCGAGATTGCCAATCTTTTTAATTCGACGAACGGCGTTGCAGTGCAAATGAACACGCTTCTGAAGCCGTTCGTGACTCCGACCACCGGCAGATTGGCTTCGATGACTTCCATCGACACGAACGAGGTTTCGAGCGTTAACGACAGGATTAAAACCATCAACGCGCAGATCTCAACTCAGGTGACGCAGTATCAGAATGAGCTTATCAATTTGCAGTCAGAGTACGAGGATATGCTTGCAACACAGCAAGAGATGTCAAGTATCTTGGCCGGCAGTCTTTACTCGGATACGGAGGACGGTTCAACATCAACAACTTCTAGCACCAGCTCAACAACATCATCATGAAAGTCATGATGCAGGATGAAACAATGACAACAACACAACCAGTCGCCGCTCCCGCAGGGACGTTGGCACTGGACATATCAGGATCGGGTCAACAAAACACGGCTCCCAGTCAAAAGAAGAGTCCTCTTTCGCAGGAGGAACTGGCGGCAGCGGTACAAGAGCTCAACGCGGCAATGCAGGTCGTCAACACAAATCTTTCGTTCTCGATCGACAGCATTACAAAGCAAACGGTCGTCACCGTGACCGATGCGCAGACGCACCAGGTCATCCGTCAAATTCCACCCGAAGACATGCTGAAAGTCTCGGACCGCATCGCTGAATTATTAGGAGTGATGTTTGACCATGCAGGATAACGCACGACGCTCCGATCCGCCGGCAACGGCGAACGCTCGGCCAGAGGTAATTTCCTCGGGCAGGCGAGATGACGAACTGTACAGTCTCTTTCAATCGCTCTTTGAAGTAACGCGTACGGCAGGCGAACACGCATCGGCGGGAGACTTTGCCGGCATTCGGGAGCCTCTCCAACGGCGAGAGCGTCTTTTCGGTCGAATTCATGAGTTGATGCCTGGCAAAGAGCAAGATGTTCTTGCACTGAGTAAGCAGTTGAAAAGTCAATTACGAACTATGCTGCAATCGACACAGGAAGAAAATATTCGTATATTGCAGCTGATACATGAACGGAAAAAAAACGTGCTGGGCAAGATCGTAGAGATTCAAAACAGGCGGCACGTTTTCGATTATCTACGTTAGGAGGAGGATATGGGTATCAGTGAAGTCACCGGCAGCGGCGTTCCTGTTCAGCCTTCAAGTTCCAAGAAGATCAAGGACGAACAAGAAGCCACGACAGCGTCGAAAGATAAGGTCAATGTTTCCGATGCGGCGCGATCGCTCTACGAAACTGACAAAGCAAATAAGCTGAAAGAAATCGGAAAGAAGATCGACGAGGGTTTCTATTCGCAGCGCGACGTCATCGAAAAAGTGGCCGATGCGATGCTGAAAGACCTCAAAAAACAAGTGTCTCAATAAATTTACGGGAAGCATGTCCGTGTCAGGAGTCGAAGCACTGCTCACAAAGGCGCTTGAGTTGTGCACATATATCAATACGATCAGCGCATCGTTTGACAAAGAAGCGAAGGAGAAACCAAAGCTCATCCTGTCGTTCGACCTGTATTGCCTCCTGCTCGAATATACCGTTTATCTGAAGGGGCTGAGCGATGCGAACCCGAATACCGTTGAAGAATTAATCCTCTGCGACGATCTATTGTTCGAAACCCCCAAGAGTCAACTCGAAGTGCGCGTCGATTTTTTCCTTCCACCGAACACCGTGAACGTCCGTTAACGCCTGTTTTTTATCTCCTCCGTCTGGTCATCTCTGGCGTGGCTCGTTGGGATCCTCCGTTTTGTGTTCCCTCTTCTTTTCTTTCCATTGTAGATGGTCTTTTGTATATTATACCCCCGAATCGTTAACGTTATTGTGCCGGAGGCACCATGGTTGGATCGAAGCATCATCCTGTCATTCGTCATTCTGAATTCAAAGTGATGAAAGAAGACCGAGGTCATCCACAGGTGGTGACCGACGCGGAACAGAAAGTGCTCGACGCGAACGACCCATTCCTTCTCATGAGCGGATTCAGTCTCAAGGAACTCATTACCGTCCGTCTACAAGATATTCTCCATCCGGAAGACCGTGAGAGGTTCGCGGAGCACTGGCATGTGCTTACCGAGCACGGATCGTCAAGTGTGACGGTCAGACTTCAAACAAAAGGGGAGTTTACGGTTCATGCGCGGTTCCAATCGGAGCGTCTCAAAACCGGAGAAATTCGCACGGTAATGTTGGGGACTGCAGGCGAACGCTTCCCGGAGGTCGAGCTTCGGTACAGGAACAGATATACACTCGCATTGTACGAGATCGGCCGGCAAATGACATCGAGCTTCGACGTCGATGAAGTATTGAAGCTCGTCGTCAAAAACATTGCGTGGCTTCTCGAATGCCACTTTGCTGGAGTTGCAAACCTCGACGCTAAAACTTCGCTGGTCTCCTATCGCGAGACGGTCGGCAATAAATCGGAATTTTTCGCGTCCGAGAAAAAAGAAAAGAATAGCGGAATTCCGGGGAGAGTCATCTCCTCGCAGCAGCCGTTCATCATCGATAATTTTCCGAACAAGCCTCCCGTTGCTCCGTCGGAATTTCCGATGATGAAGGCCGAGAACCTCATCTCGGCGTTCGGTGTCCCGATCTCAAATAAGGGGAGACGGTTTGGATCTCTTGTCGTTGGTTATCGTCGATACCACGAGATCACGGAAGAGGAGGTGCAGTTGACCTCGAACCTTGCCAACCAGACGGCTCTCGCACTTGAGAACGCCATGCTCTACCAGGAAAGCGTCAGGTATTCGAAAACAATGGCCACTCTTACGTCGCGGCTAACGCTTATACAGGAAGAGGAACGAAGGAGGATCACTCGGGACTTGCACGACGGCATCGGCCAGGCGCTCACCGGTCTTCGTTTTAACCTCGATTTACTCGTCCGGCAGGCTTCGATCACCGACAGCGAAGCGATTGAACGGGTGACGGTGATGAAGCAAGTTATCGATGAAACGTTAAATACGATCCGGCAGATTGCGTTCGACCTCCGCCCCCCAATCCTCGATGATCTCGGCCTTGTCTCGGCTCTCCGCATTTATGTGGATCGTTTTCAGGAGAGGACCAAAATTCTTCTTACACTCTCGTGCCCCGACGACCTTAAACGATTTGACCCGAAAATTGAAGCCACCGTTTACCGGGTGATTCAGGAAGCGCTCACAAATATAGCGAAGCACTCCGGAGCAAAAAATGCCCGAGTCGAAATTGAGAAACCGGACGCGAAGCTGTTCTTGACCATCTCCGATGATGGCAAGGGATTCGACGATCATCATAACGGCGACTCGGGTCTCTGGACGAAGGGACTCGGCGTTGTCAATATGAGAGATCGCATCGAAGGACTTCAAGGGAGTTTCACGATCACGAGCGAGAAGGGAAAAGGAACATCCATCCACATCGAACTTCCCCTCCATGGCCGATAAGAAAAAAATCAGAATTATTGTTGCAGATGACCACGTGATCGTTCGGAGAGGTATTGTGTCGCTCATTTCATTGAACCCGGATTTCGAAATTGTCGGTGAGGCTCCAAACGGTAAAGTTGCAGTCGAACTGACTATGCTCAGGGAACCGGACGTTGTTCTCATGGATATCAGCATGCCCGAGTTAAGCGGCCTCGATGCGACGCGCTTGATCAAGAAAAAACTCCCCGATGTCAAGGTCTTGGTTCTGTCGGCATACGACAATGAAGAGTATGTAACGCAGACTCTGCAAAGCGGAGCCAACGGATACCTGCTGAAAAATATTTCTCCGGACGATCTTTACTCGGCGGTCAAGGCGGTCTATGACGGCCTGGCTTTTTTTAGCCCGACGATTTCAAAAATTATGCTGGATGGCTATCTCAAAAGGACAATGCCCGGAACAAGCGTAGGCGGCGAAAACGATTTGTCCCCGTATGTCGGGCCATTGACGGCGCGTGAGAGAGAGATTCTTCAATTGATCGCTGAAGGAAAGTCGCATCAACAGATTGCTGATCTGCTCTATATTAGTGTCCGTACGGTTGATACCCACCGTAACAACATTATGAAAAAGCTCAACATACACGACACTGCGAGCCTCGTGACCTATGCCATCAAACACGGGATTGCAGTCATTCCGAAATGAAATAGCGTCCCATCCCGCCTCTTATGTATCGCTGTGGGTCCCTTATTTGAGAAATCGTGACACGCGATAAATCCGGAAACGCACGTCACGAGGATGTTCGACATCGGTTCTCAGGCGCAGCGCTAAAAAAATTCCGGCCTTTCGTTTTTATCCCTTCTGTCACCTAGTATCGCTCCGAACACCTCAAGGTGCGGCCGACGCTCTCCAACCCCTGTATCTGCTGGGAGTTTGCTACGCTTTGTAGAAGAGGATTTCAACTGCCACTACGCAATACTACTTAGCTTCAAAAATACACGATGAAGCGGATTGAATTGATGTGGCTAATACTGTAATGTTGCGCAACGTTATTCAGCCAATTGTTGAATATTGGTATCGGGCTATTCACTAACTCTAAGTCCACAATGCCTAAATCTCAAACCGAGAGCGTCGCGATTGAACGGCAGGTTAATCCATTGACCATCCTTGTTGTCGATGACGTCGAGGAAAACCTTGAACTGCTGCAGGATCTATTTACAGAGAGCGGCTATCATACTATCTCCGCCCTCAGCGGTGTCGAGGCTTTTGAAATTTTCAACCGTGAAACGGTCCATCTTATTATTGCTGATGCAATGATGCCGCGGATGGACGGATTCCAGCTCTGCAAAAAAGTAAAGGAGAATCCGAAGCATGCGAAGATTCCCTTCATTATTTACACGGGGAACTATGTCGACGAGGAAGATCAAGAATTAGCGCGGAGTGTGGGCGTAGACCGTTACGTGATGAAATATGCCGGGTTGGCGACGCTGATCGAAGCCGTAAAGGAAATGGTACTCAAAAATTACGGGATTCAACCCGACCAGGCTTCCGAGCAGCCGACGTCCATCGACGACCAGTCCTTTCTCGAAAAACATCATACGCTTGTGACGAAAAAGCTTGAAGAAAAAATGAAAGAATTGGAAATGTACGCTTCGACGCTGGCGAGAAAAAACAGGGAGCTGCAGGTCTCCGAGATTCGGTATAGGGGACTTTTCGAGAACGCAAGCGTGGCTATCTTTGTTGTCGACGGAGAATCGCAGTCGATCGTAGACGTGAACAACCAGGGCATGGCCCTGCTCGGCTATTCGAAGGAAGAATTGCTTGCTCTCTCAGCGCTTCCGTTTGTTGAAGAACACGTTTCAAATTTCTCTCGTTTCCAGAGCGGCAAGGTATTCGCGCGGGAAGCCGTGATGAAAACGAAAGGCGAAGAATTGATCGAGGTCGATGTGAGTGCAGGCCCGTTGTCGCAGCCCAATGACCCCCGAGTGATGCTGTTTGTCCGCGACATCACCGAGGAGAAGAAAATTAGAAGCTCGTTGATGCAGATGGAAAAGATGTCGCTCATGGGCAGACTGGCGGCCGGTATTGCCCATGAGATTCGCAATCCTCTTGCGGGTGTTACGCTCAACCTCCAATACCTCCAGAGAAAGGTCGACAAAGCATCCCCCGATTTCGAATCGATTGTTGCGGCACTCGAGGGGGCCGACCGTATCCAGCATGTTATCGAGGATACGCTTGGTCTTGCACGCGTCACGCCGCCGTCGCTACAGGAGCACTCGATCAATGCCATTATCGCGCGTTCACTTCACTTCGTCTCGCTCGCGATCCAGCAGAAAGGTATTTCGCTTTCAACCGCTTTCGACGAAAATGCACCGGATGTTATGGTTGATCAAAAGCAGATCCAACAGGTGATGTTGAACATCCTTCAAAATGCGGTCGATGCTTCGCCGGAAAATGGAGCGATCGCGGTAGCAACGCGGTCGATGGAATCTTCCGATGGGGGGATGGCGGGCCCCGGCGTTGAAATCACCGTCCAGGACTCCGGCAGCGGAATTCCGCCGGAGATGAAGGCAGTGTTGTTTGAACCCTTCCGAACGACAAAATCGGGAGGTACCGGTCTCGGGCTGGCATTATCAAAGTATATCATCGGACGGCACCGTGGGGATATCGGTTTGGAGTCTCCCCCTAACGGCGGAACGCTCGTTCGAATTATCTTACCATCGCAACCATCAAGCAACGGAGAATGGAATGGAGAAAGGTAGAATTCTAGCCGCAGACGACGAGAGGTCGCTGACAGTTTCGGTGAAAAACGTCCTCACGGACGCAGGCTATACGGTCGCGGTAAGCTCAAACCGGGAAGAGTTTCTTGCGCAGCTTGCATCGTTTAATCCGGATGTCATCTTGCTCGATATTTATCTTGGCGCGGCGAACGGCATCCAGATTTTAAAACAAATAAAATTTGAAGGATGGAAGACGCCGGTCATTATGATGACGGCACATTCCGACGTCTCGCTTGCCGTCCAGGCGATGAAAGAAGGGGCGGCGGACTTCGTCGTGAAACCGTTCGACCTGAATCATCTCATCGTGCTCATCGAAAAAAATCTCGAATTTGCTCATCTTGAAAGCAGGGTTTCGATGCTTCAGGAAGAGCTCGAGAAGCAACGTTCCCGAAGCGGAATTATCGGCAACAGCGTTGCTCTTCGGCGCGTTCTCGAAACCACTGAGAAACTTGCCAGCGGGGAGAGTACGACGGTCCTCATCGAAGGAGAAAGTGGAACGGGGAAGGAGCTCGTGGCGCGGTTTATTCATCAGAAAAGCGCTGCGCGCAGCAGCCAGCCGTTTATCGCGCTTAACTGCGCCGCGATTCCGAAGGATCTTGCCGAGAGCGAATTCTTCGGATACGAGAAGGGGGCGTTCACCGGTGCAACGGAAAGGATGAAACAGGGAAAATTTGAGATGGCGAACGGCGGGACAATCTTGCTTGATGAAGTGGGAGAACTATCGCTCGATATGCAGGTGAAGCTCCTCAGGGTTCTTGAAGAACGGAAGTTTTACCGGCTGGGAGGAACAAGGGAGATTTCCGTCGACGTGCGCGTGATCGCCGCGTCGAACAAAAATCTTTCCAAAGAAGTCGACGAAGGAAGATTCCGGGGAGACCTCTTCTACCGCCTCAATGTCGCTGTCGTAAAGATACCGCCGCTTCGTGAGAGAAAGGAAGACATCGAAGCGTTGACGTATGCCTTCGTCCAAGAATTCAGCAGGAAATTCAACAAGCAGGTTCCGCAGCTTGACCCGGATGTCAAAGAAATTCTTTTGCGGCTTCCCTGGAAAGGGAACGTTCGAGAACTGCGTAATGCGATCGAACGTATTGTCCTTTTAAACGATGCTGCTGTGATTTCAAAGAACGAGATCGCATTTCTTGGCAGCGGAGAAAGCAAGGGAACAGCTCCGGCGAGTTCCAACGGCGGCGAGTTTGTTCTGAAAGTACCTGCAAAAGGAATTGGAATGTCCGAAGTGCTGAAAGATCTTATTCTCCAGACCCTTGAGATTACGGACGGGAATCAAGTGCAGGCGGCAAAAGTGTTGGGGATTACCCGCTCGAAGCTGCGCTACAAGATGGACCAGTTGAAGATCAAGTCGGGACAGCGCGTCTATTCGGTGTAAGCCATGAAGGAAAAAACAAAAAAAGACTTTCAATGCGGTATTGCCGGAAACATTCAGGAGCCCCGCCGATGGGACTGGCTGAACGGTATTCCCGTGAACATAGCAGAAACCGATGAACCGCATTCTCACTGACAGTAGAAATCGAGTACGCGGGGGAGCCGCGAAACTGAAAGACTTTGCAACCCGATTGTGGAGAGTGGGCCGATCGATTTCATCGACAATGATTCTTTTTTCCCTCCTCCTTGTCTCGGGGACAGTGGTTGCGGTAATTCTCTATTATCGGGATCAGGAAGCAAGGATTATTCTTGCACGCGATTCGGAACTCACTTCGGTTGCTGAACTCAAAGTCCGGCAGATTGTCCGGTGGCGTATTGAGCGGGAGGGGGATGGAATGATGATTGCGCACAATGTTGCTTATGCCCGGCAAGCTGAGGCATACTTTAAGCATGAATGTCCGGAGAATGAACTTCTGCGTTGGATTGAGGTCATGTGCGTTCACGACGGCTATTTGGGTGCGGGGCTTTTTGACACTTTAGGCAACCTTCGATTGTCATACGACGGCATGAGGAAAAATATTGGAAATGAAGATCGCGCGTTGATGCGGGAATCCCGGATCCGGAAGAAGGTGATACTTTCCGATTTACATCGTGAAGAAAATACGGATGATCCCGTGGCTGATTTGGTCATCCCCATTATGGAAATAAATTCGGAAAACAGTACAGTCGTTGCCGTTTACTTATTCCGCATTGATCTACAGACGTTCCTTTTTCCCCTCATCCAATCATGGCCTACGGAGAGCAGGAGTTCAGAATCCCTCTTGATCCGCCGTGAAGGAAATGATGTCCTGTATCTGAACGAACTCCGCTATGTTCGTAACTCGGCGCTTCGGCTCCGAAGACCGGTGGCGGCAGGGAACCTTCCCGCCGCGATGGCAGTCAGCGGCTTTGAAGGGAATACGGAGGGTACCGACTACCGGGGTGTTCGGGTCCTGGCATCGATAAAAAGAATCCCCAATTCTCCATGGTTTCTTATCGCCAAAGTAGACCGGGAAGAAGTCGATGAAACTCTGCATCAGCAAGCATGGATGGATTGCGTAGTCGGCAGCCTCCTCATCCTTGCAATGATGGCAACGGTGGGATTTTGGTGGAGGCACCAACGGGTTCGATTTTTCCAGTCACAGTTAGCGGCAGAGCGTGAACGACGCGCCCTCGTCCAGCATTTTGAGTATCTCGTTCGTTTTGCAAACGACATGATTATCCTCGCCGATAAAGAATTGAATATCGTTGAAGTGAATGAGAAAGCGCTCGAGTCCTACGGCTACCAGCGCGCTGAGCTCATCGGTTCAAACGTCGTCAGGTTGGAATCAGATGAATCGGCGGAGCATTTTGCAGAACAACTCCGGCTTCTCAACTTGTACCGGGGAGCGACATACGAGTCGATTCATCGAAGGAAAGATGGAACTACCTTTCCCGTTGAGGTGAGCGCACGAGTCATCGTGACCGAGGGAACGGTTTTCTACCAGACCATCTCACGCGATACGACCGAGCGAAAGAAGTCGGAAGCGGCTCTTCGCGAACGGGAATTCTGGATTAAAGAATCTCAGCGGGTCGGACATATTGGCTCGTACGCTTTAGATTTTGTGAAGGGGAAGTGGACGAGCTCCGAAGTGCTCGACGAGATTTTCGGGATTGACGGAAAGCACGACCGGACGGTCGACGGTTGGCTAAGCCTTGTTCATCCTGAACAGAAAGAAGAGATGCTGCAGTACTTCTCCAACGACGTCATTGCGGCCGCTAAGCCCTTCGACAAGGAATACAGGATTGTAAGGCAGAACGACAGTGTTGAACGATGGGTGTGGGGCCGGGGAGAACTGGGTTTTGATACGAGCGGCATTCTTATCAGTATGGTTGGAACGATACAGGATATTACGGAGCGCAAGCAAGCCGACAATGAAATCCGGCGGCTCAATACCGAACTCGAGCAGCGGGTGCAGCAACGCACTGCCCAACTGGAGGCCGTGAACAGGGAGTTGGAAGCATTTTCTTATTCTGTTTCACACGATCTTCGGACCCCCCTGCGGGGAATTGACGGGTGGAGCCTTGCCCTGGCTGAGGATTTCCAATCTTCTCTCAATGAGAAAGCCAATGAGTATATCGGAAGAATCCGTAATGAAGCTCAAAGAATGGGGGCGTTAATTGATGATCTGCTTCAACTCTCAAGGGTGGCGCGTGCAGAAATCGTCTTCAAACCCGTAGACCTTTCCGCTCTTGTACGGTCTGTTTCCGTCCGCATTCAGGAACTCTATCCCGGCCGCCACATTCAATTTATCATCGAGGACGGGTTGACCGTCGAAGGAGATTCTCAACTTCTCGATATCGCATTGACAAACCTTCTTGACAATTCCTCCAAATTTACAGCTCCTCGTGTCGACGCGAGAGTGGAATTTGGGAAAAATAACATGGACGGGAAGAACGTCTATTTTGTCCGCGACAATGGGGTAGGGTTCGATATGACATACGCGGAAAAAATGTTTGGAGCGTTTCAACGCATGCATAAAACATCTGAATTTCCCGGCACCGGTGTCGGGCTTGCCACCGTACAACGGATCATTCGGCGGCACTCGGGAAAAGTTTGGGCTAACGCAGCTGTCGGGCATGGGGCGACATTTTTCTTCACACTATGGGAGGCACAATGAAATCCAAAACGATATTGCTTGTCGAGGACAATCCCAGCGACATCGAACTGACGAAGCGGGCGTTTGAGAAAGGGCGTATTACCAACGAATTGATCGTCGCGGAAGACGGCCAGGAAGCGCTGGATTACCTCTTCTGTACCGGAAAACACGCAGGGCGTTCGACAGCGGATATGCCGACGTTGATTCTTCTGGACCTCAAACTACCAAAAGTAGACGGGCTCGAAGTTCTTCGGCGCGTCCGGGGTTCTGAAATAACGAGACGCCTTCCGATCGTTGTTCTTACCTCATCCAAAGAAGAACATGATCTGGCGACGAGCTATGATCTCGGAGTAAACAGTTACATCAGAAAGCCGGTCGATTTTCATCAATTTGCCGATGCCATCAAACATCTTGGTTTGTACTGGCTTGTCATCAATGAACCGCCACCAATCGTCTGAGGTTTTGCATGGATAGTCACCTTCGAGTTCTGATGGTTGAGGATTCTGAGAGCGACGCTGCTCTGATCGTGCGGCAGCTTCAAAAAGCAAATTACATTGTGGAGTTCGAGAGAGTCGAGACCCCCGATCGAATGGGATCTGCCCTAACTGACCGTTCATGGGATTTCATTTTCTCCGATTATACGCTGCCTCAATTCGACGCGTTCTCTGCGTTGAAGCTGCTTCAAGAAACCGGGCAGGATATTCCGTTTATTGTTATCTCCGGAACGATAGGCGAAGAGACAGCTGTCGAAATTATGAGGTCGGGTGCGCACGACTATCTCATGAAGGATAAGCTCGCGCGTCTCGTTCCGGTGGTGAAACGGGAGATCGAGGAAGCTCGAGCGCGAAAGGAGCGCCGCGTAACAGAGAGAGCTTTGCGAGAAAGCGAGGAACGGCTTCGTACACTTATCCAAACAGCACGCGACATTATCTTTACGATGACACCGGAAGGGAAATTCACCACGCTCAACCCTTCTTTCGAAGCGATGACCGGCTGGCCGACAACGGAGTGGATAGGGAAGTCTTTCGAAGGATTGTTGGTTTCAGAGGACGTGCCCAAGGCCGTTGAGCGCCTCAATACGATAATGATGGGCGAGACAAATATTATTACTGAATTGCGCATTAAGACAAAAAACCGGGGTATGATCCATGTCGAACTTATTGCGACACCACACCTTCAGAACGGCGAACTGATAGAACTGCTTGGCATCGCGCGCGATATCACGGAGCGAAAAGACACTGAACTTGCCTTAAGGAAAAGCGAGGCCCTGTTGTCGGATGCGATGAAAATTGCACATCTCGGCCCATGGGAACTAGATATTGCGACGGATACCTTCACCTTCAACGATCATTTTTATGCGATTTTTCGGACTACGGCAGATGAGGTTGGTGGATATACAATGTCTTCCGCCGAATATGTTCGGCGATTTGTCCATCCGGATGATGCCGCTCTAGTTAAAGATGAAATCCAAAAAGCTCTCGAAACCCCCGACCGAGCGTTCAGTCATCACCTCGAACACCGCATGGTTTATGCGGATGGTGAAACCGGGTATCTTGATGCAAGCATTTTTGTCATCAAAGATAAACAAGGGCACACCATAAGGAGGTACGGAGTGAATCAAGATATTACGGAAAGGAAAAAGGCTGGAGAACAACTACGCCAGAGCGAAGAACGCTATCGCGCTCTGTTTGAATCTAATCCAGTTCCCATGTGGCTTTACGACTCTGTCTCGTTTGCAATTCTTGACGTGAATCAAGCCGCGATCGACCTCTACGGTTATACGCGGCAGGAATTGACATCGATGAAGATTACCGATGTCCGTCCCTGCGGAAGATGTTCCACTGCTGGTCGAGTATTTTGCAAAGAATGATGCATCGCCGAGACGTTCCGGGGTTTGGCGGCATCGGAAAAAAGACGGTTCAATTATTTTGGTCGACATCACATCTCAAAACTTCTCTCATGGCGGCAAAACCGTCCGCCTCGCGCTGTTGGTAAACGTGACGGAAAAGTTCAGGTCCGAGGAAGAGTTGAGGAAACTCTCCCGCGTCGTCGAGCAAAGCCCGGTCTCCATTATTATTACCGATACGAAAGGGGACATCGAATACGTGAACAAAAAATTTACGGAACTGAGCGGTTACAGGATGGAAGAAATCCTGGGGAAGAACACCAGAATGCTGAAAACGGGTTCGACACCGCCGGAGGAGTATAAAAAACTCTGGGAAACAATCCTTGCCGGGAAAGAATGGCGCGGCGAGTTCCACAGCAGAAGGAAGAACGGAGAATTTTATTGGGAGTTTGCCTCGATCTCGCCGATGACCAGCCATGAAGGGGCGATCACTCACTTCCTGTCGGTTCAGGAAGATATAACGGCAAGAAAGGAATCGGAGAAAGCGTTGCGGGAGAGCGAGGAACGCTACCGTCAATTCTTCGAGGATGATCTGACCGGTGATTTTATCAGTACCGTTGACGGGAAAATCCTTTCGTGCAATAAGGCGTTTGCCCGCATTTACGGTTTTGAAACTGTCGAGGAAGCGTTGAGCATGAACGCAGAATCATTCTACATCTCAAGCGGGGACCGCGAGAATTTTCTTGATCTCCTCCGTAAAAAAAGAAAGCTGGAGTATTATGAAGAGGTGGCGAAGAAAAGAGACGGTAAAACGATTTACCTCGTTTCAAACGAGATTGGAATTTTTAATGACCGGGATGAACTGGTCCAGATAAAAGGTTATATCTTTGACGATACCGATCGCCGATTGCTCGAGGATCAATTGAGGCAGTCACAGAAGATGGAAAGCATCGGCGCGTTGGCAGGAGGTATCGCACACGACTTTAACAATATTCTTAACAATATCCTTGGATTTGTCATGCAATTAAAAAAATACGCCGGTGATCCGGTGAAAGTCATGAAATATGGAGAAACGATAGAAAAATCGGCGACGCGTGGAGCAGAATTATCGGCACACCTTCTTTCCGTCTCACGGAGGAAAAAGCGAGAGGAAACTGAGTTTGACATCGGCTCGCTCATCAACGAGGTCGCGAACCTTTGCTCTGAAACATTTCCACGGTCGGTGACGATATCGAAGATTCTTGGAAATGATCTCGTACCAATAAAAGGGGATCGCGGATCCTTGTACCAGGTGCTGCTGAATTTGACGGTCAACGCTCGCGACGCTATGCCCAATGGCGGCACACTCACGATCGAGGCCAGAAACCTTGTCGTCGGGCAAGAGGTAAACCCGCGGCTTCTTCCGCCAGGCTCCTCACGATGCATTGTGCTCAGGGTTTCAGACACAGGAAGCGGAATGTCGGAAGCCGTTCGTGAGAAGATCTTCGACCCATTTTTTACGACGAAAGAGCAGGGAAAAGGAACTGGGCTTGGATTGTCGATCGTCTATAATATCGTTAAAGAACATCACGGCTCCATCCTTGTGGAAAGCGAAGAAGGGGAAGGGAGCACGTTTCAGGTGTATCTTCCGGTTGTCGAACCGGTCCCTGCGCGCGATTCGTCTTCCGACACCGCCGCCACAGCACATGGAGAACTTGTTCTTCTCGTTGATGATGAAGAAATGATGCAAGAGCTGGGAAAAGAGCTGCTTGAAGATAATGGGTATAGAGCCCTTGTCGCGAAAGACGGTGTTGAAGCGGTCGAACTGTACCGCGAACGCGGGAAGGAAATCTCTTTGGTTATCCTGGACCTCGTGATGCCGCGAATGGATGGCGGACAGACTTATATGGAGTTGAAAAAGCTCAATAACAATGTGAAAGCCTTTTTTTGCTCCGGGTTCACATCGGATAAAGTGATCACGCAGCTTTTGGAGGAAGAGCATTTGCAGGCAATAAAAAAACCGTTTCATCCGACTGATTTTATAAAAATGGTTCAATCCACGCTGCACGGAGAGTAAAAGGAAAATGGTATCGATGCACCTTTTTTTCTCTCACGTTGTTGAAGGAATTGTTTCCTCCTGCATCCGGATTGGGTTTTCAGACAAAGTACTTTACTGCACCGTTTCACGCCAAACCTCTTCGCGACTCTTTCCACAATCAAGGGGTCTCTCTTCGCAGCGGCTGCCGCAGTGCTGCGGCACAGCCTGCTGACTCACAACGCAAAGCAGGTATCAAATCCCCAATCGGATTGCCGAACTCTTATTCAGGCCGGCTCTCTTCCCATAGCCGTCATAAAGATCGAAGATGGGACGTACCTGGTAGCCAATGATTGCTTTGTTAAGTTGAGTGGATTTGGACGGGAACGTCCTTGAAGTCAGTGACTCATTCTGCAAAATGCCCGGCTGGACCCGGGGTGAAATGCAGACAATGAATATCAAGGATTGGGACGTTCGCCGGAATCCCGCATTTCATGGTCATTAAATCTATACGTCTAAAGACGGGGGAATGATTCCCGCGAAAATCTCCCGATCGGATAATATCCCCGGCCGAAGCGACTGACCTTTTATTTCCAATTGACATTTGCGCTTCGCCGAAACCTTCACATCGTGTCCGGTGGTTCAAATGGTTTTAAAAGACGACAAAGGACTCACCCCGCCGTACCACTATTAAACAAGTGGCTAATACCCGCCAGTAGAAAATCCTTTTGTTGACAGTTCTTGCCGGATTTATTCAAAAACTCCAAGGTTTTCCCACATTTGTTCACTTTATGCTGTCACGGCAACTTGGCACGTGCTTTGAACATCAGCATGCCAAGGTTTATAGAATTATGAATCGCGGCACCAATGGCATCACGAGAGAATAAAAAAAGAGTCGATCACTGCAATGGGCAAAACGTATTCAAGCAATGCACGATGTGCGGGAAAAAATGGTCGACGAAGGATGAATTTCTTGGCGATGAAGAAATCCGATTGAACGGGTATCAATGGAACAGGAAAAAACTCCATTCGGGAGAAGACCTTGCCGGCTTGTTGATTTTCACTCACGCAAAGACCGAGTGTTATACAACGCTGGGTATCGAGGCACGAAGATTCAAAGTTACTCCCCGTACTCGTCAATGATCGTTTCTCGAAATTTTCATTGAAAGATTCATGTTCTTGATCAAACCAAAACACGGAGGTTATGATGAATAGCGAAGAAACTGCAACCGAGTTTGTTCTGACGATCGACGGCCAGGAACAATGTCCGGAGTGCGGGCATCTCTGGAACGATGAAGGCGCAGCTCATTACCACGACTGCCGCTACTTTTTCGTTGATGGAGACAGTGAAGAAGATGAGTATTTCTTCGACGAGGCGATGGAAGCGACGCACCTGCCGACGATGAAGACAGCGGCATAAAGAGTTGCGTTTCCAGTTTGCTTGGCTGTCGAGGTTTGGCTCGAGGGATGTTCCGCTCATGCCATTCTTCATTGTCGTTGAAGTATTGGCTCAACAAATTGGCCAGAATTATTTTGTTCGTGGAGTGGAGAAACGAGATGGAGGGAAAGACGTTGACAACGTGTCAATAATTGCACAAGAGGAGATCTATGAAGAGAGACTCAATCATCACAGCCGGACGTCGGTGGTTATCGTTGTCCTTTATGGCGCTGCTAACGTTCGCGATGGTGATAGGCGCACGAGCGCAAGAACAAGGCGTTCAACTTTCGACACGCCAGAAATTAATGAACCTTCTCAAAGATCCGCAAATCGGAGTCTCGAAGGCGTCCAGAAGTCATCATGCCACACAGAAGAAAGCCGCTACGAACTCGCCCGTTATCGGGGCAAAGAAGGGACATAGATTCACCTCCACACCATCTGTTATCGAAAAGGGTAACAATCCCGAAAAGACAATTTCAGAACTTTCACAAACAACTAGCCAAAGTAGTGCAGCAAAACCGGAAGGCGTTGATGTTTCCGGTGAAGCCGAAATGATTACCCCCGCGAAGGTAGTTGGGGGACTTGTCCTGATTGCTGCCGTCATATTTATCACACTTAAAAGGAGATCTATCATGAAATGGTTTTATGATCTAACATTGAAGACAAAGCTTCTCTCATCATTCCTTGGCGTCGCGTTTGTCTCAGCGATTATCGGTCTGGTCGGCATTACTGAGATGCGCGATATGAATGCCGCAGACACAATGATGTACGAGAAGATGACCGTTCCCACGGCAGAGTTGGGAGATATCCAATCCAACATCCAGGCGACCGCTGCACAGGTATATTCTCTTCTTCTGTCGACAAACGCGGAAGACGATCGCAAATCTGTAGAGAAGATCGACCAATTGACTGCAAAGGTCGACGCTGATTTGGTGAGTTTTGATAAGACGATTATCGCTCAATCGATCAGGGATGCGTTCAAGGATTTCGTTGCAGCGCGGAGTGAATATCTCCCCAAGATAAAGGAGATCGTCGACCTTGCTATGGCGAATAAAAAACGAGAAGCCTATGCTTTTGCAAAAACAGAAGCAGCGCCAATAAGGATGAAAATGGCTACAGCATTGGACAAGCTCGTAGAATTGAAGACGTCGAGAGCCAAAGAGACCGCCAATGAAAACACCCAATTGGCAAGTCAGGCGACGTTGGTTTCGTCGATTATCATGGCTATTGGAATAGGGCTTGCCATCGCTTTAGGATTTTTTATTGCGCGGATCATCAGTAATCCGGTGAAGAACCTTGCGGCGCAAGCCGAGACTATCGCTGGCGGCGACTTGACGGTGGAGGTGGTCCAACATTCAAAAGATGAAGTCGGACAGCTGGCGGCGTCATTCAAAGAAATGGTGGAAAACCTGCGTCAAACGATCGGCCAGGTTGGTGAAGCGTCATCGGCCGTTGCGAGCGCAAGCAGTGAGATCAGCAGCAGTACGGAAGAAATGGCCGCCGGTGCACAGGAACAGACATCGCAGGCGAGTGAAGTTGCGAGTGCAGTTGAAGAGATGACAAAGACGATTGTTGAGAATTCTAAAAACGCCGGCAACACTGCCGACACCGCGAAGCAAGCCAAGCAGGCGGCGGAGTTGGGCGGCCAAGTTGTCGAAGCGACGGTCGAAGGAATGAAACGGATTGCCAATGTGGTCAATAAATCTGCTGAAACCGTGAAAGCCTTAGGCAAATCGAGCGACCAGATCGGTGAAATCATCGGCGTTATCGATGACATTGCCGACCAGACAAATCTTTTGGCCCTGAACGCAGCCATCGAGGCCGCTCGGGCTGGAGAGCAAGGACGCGGTTTTGCCGTGGTGGCCGATGAGGTTCGGAAACTGGCTGAACGGACGACGAAAGCGACAAAAGAGATTGCGGGAATGATCAAAGCAATCCAAGCGGATACAACCGGTGCCGTGACGTCGATGAATGAAGGCACAAAGCAGGTAGATGAAGGAATCAAGCTCGCAGACAAAGCGGGTTTATCGCTCCACGAAATTGTGGAGGTCTCTCAGAGGGTTACAGATATGGTGTCGCAGATTGCAGCAGCGAGTGAAGAACAATCAAGCGCAAGCGAACAAATCTCAAAGAACGTGGAGGGGATCAGCAGTGTCACGAATCAAACGGCAGCCGGCGTTCAGCAGATCGCGCGTGCAGCGGAAGATTTGAATCGTTTGACGGAAAATCTCCAACAGCTTCTGGGCAGGTTCAAGCTCACGGCGGGATCCGCAGAGCACAAAACCGCAACCGTTCATCACGCACCGAAGCTGAACGTGAAACACAAAGAAGAAAAGTCGAAGCTTGCCGTGAGAGAGAATGGCGCGTTAGTGCCCCACGAGTAAGAGAGTGAGCTTCGAAGGTTTGTCAATAGTGAACTCTTCGGAGAGGTTATCCGACCGAATAACCTCTCCGGAGAGTAACCGAGAACTAAAAAGGAGTACCTATCATGGCAGAGACAGTAGATATTAGAGGTAAATCGCAGAACGGCTCCGTAGGCGATGAACTTTTGCAACTGGTGAGCTTCAACATCGGAGAAGAGGAATTCGGCGTTGACATCCTGAAGGTTCAGGAGATCAACCGCATGCTTGAAGTGACGCGTGTGCCGAATGCGCCGGAGTATGTCGACGGTGTGATCAATCTTCGCGGGAAAGTGATTCCGATCATCGATCTACGGAGACGCTTCGGATTGGAACGGAAAGAACACGACAAAAATACTCGGATCGTGGTCGTAGAACTGAATGGAAAAGTGGTAGGGTTTGTTGTGGACGCCGTCCAGGAAGTTTTGCGGATCCATAAGAGTGTGACTGAACCGCCGCCGCCGATCGTCGCGGGGATTGAAGCGGAATATATTACTGCTGTCGGCAAGCTAGAAGACAGGCTCTTGATCCTGCTGGACCTCGAAAAAGTCCTTTCCAATGAGCACACGAAAACTTTGGCGGCCTAGATCGGTCCGCACAAAAACGGTGGTGAAGAAGTTTAAAAAACGTTCCATCTCCCGTATTCATTCGAGGACTTTCTCCGTTCACTGAAATCCTCAGAAAGCGTAACGACAAGAAAAGTGTTAGGGCGCGCACATAGTGTCGAGGATGTCGTTCTGCTGTTCATGTCGTACATACTATACCATAATAAGGAGCAGACCTATGAGGCGTAGCATAATAGCATTGTTGTCGATGGTCGTGTTTGGGTCCGTCGGGCACAGCCAGGATTTCAAAAAGGTAGTCGATATCGTAGATGAGATGGAATCGTCGTTGAAGACGATGATCGCGAACGAGGAAGGACAGCGGAAAACCGAAGTTGCCTCATTGAGATCGGAAGTTGCAGAATTGCGCACTGCTATGGTAAATTCTTCGTCGGCGCATTCATCGACTGTCTCAGAAGTCGATCCTTCGTCAACCGCGGGGCTTGTCGAGCGTCTTGAAATACTTGAAAAAAAACTCGACGATAGCAAACATTCTCAAGAATTCGCGCAGCTCACCGGCCAGCTTTCCGAGCTTCTTGGTGAACTCCGAAAGACAATCGACGATGTGAAGGCACCCCCGGTAACAGTCCAGCCTAATCAAGATATCCCTAAAGTTCCCGTCCCTCTTCCGGTTTCTCCATCAATCAAAGTCGGATTTCTTGCGCAGGCTCAAGGACAGGCGGTGCAGGAGCAAACGACGGCTGAGCAAGATGCCAACCCGTCGTACGACAGGCACTGGGATAGGCAGCTGTTCCTGCGTCGCTTGAGAGTCATCGTTGGCGGAGACATCGCAAATAACACAACGTTCTTCTTTGAATCCGATGCGCCAAATCTCGGGAAAGTGGATGACACCGGAACAAAAGCGTCGAAGGTCCAGATGTATGTTCAGGACGCACAAATTCAACAAGCCGTTGTTCCTGAATTCAACGTTATCGCCGGACTCCAGCTTGTCGGTATTACACGCAATGGATTACAGAGCGCCGGTTCGCTAATGGCTCTTGATTACGGTGCTTACCAGTTTGTGACGAGCACTCCTCTTGACAATGTCGTGGGAAGAGACCTTGGGGTCAACTTTAGGGGTTTCGTTGCCGACGAAAGGCTTGAGTACCGTGCTGGAGTTTTCAGCGGCGCGACCACGAATCTTTACTCTCCGCTTCGCACTACTGTGAGATTGAATTATTCGTTTGAAGACAGGGAGAAGGGCTTTTTCTACACCGGAACGACGCTTGGCAAAGGTAATATACTCTCGCTCGGCGGTGGAGTAGACGCTCAAGGAAGCTATCATGCATTTGCGTTAGATGGTTTTATGGACAGACCGCTCGGTCAGATGGGATCGCTCACGTTGTCGCTGGGGGTTTCACTCCTCGACGGCGGAGGGAGCAATAGTGACCCGACCTATTTCACCGGCACGATACCGAAGCAGACGATCTTCTTTATGGAGACCGGTTATTTCTTTAAGGAGTGGGACCTGCAACCCTATGTGCGAATAGAATCAGAGTCGGTCGATGCAACGGTCCTGGCACAAGTGGAAGCAACTCCTTCAACCCTTGATTTGGAGAACAATCTTCGGTCGAGCAGCCGCTATGGATTCGGCCTTAATTATTTTTTGAGCGGACACAGTGCAAATGTGAAAGTGTACTACGAACTGCTTTCCCGGAATCGGGTCGCTCTTGATCCTACACAATATGAATCGGCAACGAACGGACAGTTTACGATCCAACTCCAATACTACACGTTCTAGGTAAGGCGATCAAAAGCTTTTCAATACGCACGGATGGCATTTCAACATGCAGGCGACAAGGAACATCATTGATATTTTCTAAATAATCTTTGTGAAGTGCGGTTCACGCTTATCAGGAAGGGAAGAATGACTATGGTGACGAAGGAAGCAATTGAGACAGCATTAGCCGCTCATGCTCTTTGGAAGAAGCGGCTCCAAGATGCCATCGCGACGGGGAAATCCGAATTCCAACCGGACATCATCAAAACAGACCATGCATGCCAATTCGGCAAATGGCTTTATGATCTTCCGGCGGATGATAGGAAGTCAGAGGATTATGCGAAGGTCAAGACATTACATGCTAACTTTCACAAAATCGCAGGGGAAATCCTTCAATTGGCAATCTCTGGTAAGAAGGAAGATGCAAGTAAAAAACTTGAGTCCGGAGGTACCTACGGGAGTGCAACGGGGAAGTTAGTCCTTGCCCTCCAATCATGGAAAGAAAAGATCTGATTGCGTCCCCGGTCATCGCGTGCCGCTGGAATTCGGCAGCGGCACGTCGTTCGTTATCCTTGGCGGAAAAAATGAAGAACTGCATGAAACTGTGAGGACAATTGGCCGTCCTCGAGAATTCGCGGCGAAGGGGGAAAAAATATGTAAATCAAAAAGTCAATGAGTTGCCTTCTGCGGTCGCGAGCATAATAAGCAAGTGAGCGGTTCTTGCGGCATGATTTTAACGTGAAGAGGGTGACGGTGCGTGTACGCAAAAATAAAAGCATCCGGCTTGGTGTTGAATCTTGAATTTCGAACCGAAGGAGGAGAAGAATTCGCAGTCGGCATTGATGTTAATAAGTCTTCAGATAGGGTGAATGAACGACCGGAATAATAAGCATATGTTTTACCGATGGTGCAAAAGAGAGGAGTGAGATTTTGGCAGAGCGATCGGCGCATGCCGGCATTTGTGCTTTCGTTTTCTTTTAATTGACGAATCGTAATAGGCATCATTGGAGGACTTCAGTCCTCTCATATCAAGGAGACGGCACAATGGCAAAATCAATAACCGGAATGTTTGGAGAAAACGACTCCGTAGTACGAAATGATTTTGCGGCAACGTCGGGCAAGAATAGCCTTCCACAGCGATCTAATAATCTCTGGGGCCTTATCCTCGCTGGCGGAGATGGAAAACGCCTGCGAGAGTTCGTTCGTCTCCGGTTCAATTCTGACCGTCCGAAACAATTCTGTACGTTTCATGGAACACGGTCAATGCTCGGGACGACCGTCGACCGGGTCCGGCGGCGGATTCTTCCCCAGAGGCTGCTGGTTACTATCAACAGCCGCCACAGAGAATTCGTTGAGAAGGACCTTTGCGGAGTGTATGAAGGCAACATCATTGTACAACCCGAAAACAAGGAAACATGTGCCGCTATTCTTTTGCCTCTCCTGCATATTCAGCAATGCGACCCAGGGGCTACCGTCTGCATTTTCCCGGCTGATCACTTCGTGCAGCATGAAGCCCGCTTTATGCAATTGATAGAATCTGCCGCTGGGTACATTAACAGCCATCCTCATGACCTCCTCTTGGTCGGCGCTGTAGCACAATACCCCGAAACAGACTATGGATGGATTGAGCCATCGCAGGTCACTTCGATTGAAGACAGCTTCGAGGTTCTTCGGGTGCAAAAATTCTGGGAAAAGCCGTCCTTCCAGAAGGCAGAACAACTTACCCGGAGGGGCTGTCTTTGGAACACAATGGTTATGGTGGGCCGCGTTACCGCTTTTCTTGAAAAATTTCGACGACTGACCCCCGATCTCTTCGAGGCTTTCCAGCCAATCGCTGAATCCCTTGGATTCCCATTGGAAGAAGAAATCACTCGTCAGGTATACGCCTCGCTCCCGTGCATGAATTTCAGCGTGGAAATTCTTGAGCGTGAAGTGCGTGACCTCGTTGTTCTCCCTGCAAGAGGTGTCTACTGGAGTGATTGGGGGAGAGGAGAACGCATTGAAATGGATCTTGCTCTTATGAATCGAGGCACATTGGGGGTTGTCAGACGTCAAGCTGTTTGACCGAATGCTTAGAGAATCTATAAACGAACTCAAAAGCAATTGAAAAAGACAATGCGTCGCAGCTTCTTGCAACGACAGATAGTGGGTTATCTTGAGTCAAATGTCATTGCGATCCCACTCGAAGAGCGGGAGAAGCAATCTTTTTGTTTAATGGAGATTGTCCCGCTGTACGGGATGCCGTACAGCGGCACTTCGTCGATTCGCTTCCCGCAATGACTTTATTTTTCTCAGTAGCCCACTACCCAATGGCATGCTTCTATTTTCAAGAACACGTCCAGTAACTAATTGAGCTCACAAGCTGAGCTTTATTTTTTCAATAGTACGTGCGCCACTCTCAAACAAACGGCTCGGTGGTTATATCCGCGAACCCAGGCAACAATACTGTAGCACCCTCTCCATCGGTTTACCCGTAAGAGCCATTTAAGATAATCTCGAATTAAAGTTCTGGACAATCTTTATCATTCCTTTCCGAATGGACGGCGATAGGGATGGTCTCTCGTAGAGATAGCTATCCCTTTACCCGGATGTTTGAATTCCCGATCGCGCCCTGCCCCAAAGTAGTCAGGTGTGCGAATTCAGCCACTTATTTTTCTGCATCGTTTAAAACACGCACAGAACACAATAAAATCAAGGGACGGTACTGGCACAGTACTTGTCTTATCAGCAATGAAGAAAAAAATCATCTCGACGAGGATACTTCTTGCGAAGGTGATTGGACACAAATTCCATGATAGTTGCAGAGTCATTGCAAGAGCATATGAAAGTATCGATCTCCGATGACGGTACACGCGCCTTCGTGACCAACGATGAACTGGCCGAGAACGCTTCAATTACTGAAGAGGGCCTCATTCGTTTTCTTGAGGAAAAGGGAATCGTTTTTGGCGTCAGAGAAGGGCTCATGACGGCCTTGGCTGCAGCAACGGCGAACCGTACACCAATGCTCGTCGCCGAAGGATTCGAACCGATCTCCGGAAAAGATGGATGGGTAGAATTCCTCGTCGACGTGAAGGCTTTCGAGCCGATGGAAGAAAAAGGGGGACGGGTTGACATGCACAATCTCCACCGGATTCACAACGTAAAAAAAGGGGAGAGACTCGCTATCATTCATCCTCCTGAAGAGGGGATCCCGGGAAGGTCGGTGAAGGGTTTGCCGATTGCAGCAAAGACCGGCAAAAAAGCAAAGGTTTTCCGCGGGGCTTTTGTTGCTTTTGAGCCCGGGGATGCTGGCATTCTCGTCGCGGCAGAGGACGGTAACCTTATCATAAAACCCGACGGGACGGTCGAGGTCCAGCCGGGTACTGACGATCCGCGGCGATATCGACTTCTCAACGGGCGATATCGATTTCATCGGGTCCCTTGTTGTTACCGGCGAGATCAAGAGTGATTTCACTGTGAAGGTTCAAAAAAACCTTGAAATACGCGGAAACGTTGGTGACGCGACAATTGTTGCCGGCGGCAATGTTCTGATTAAAAATGGGTTTCTCGGTCGCGGCAAGGGTTCGATTGTGGCGGGGGGAGATGTGATGATACAGCACGTCCTCAATCAATCGATCACGAGCGAAAAGAAAGTCATTATTGAGCGGGAAGCTGTCTGTGCAAAAATTAGTGCCGGCGATGCCATTGTCTCTCCTAAAGCGCGATTCGTCGGGTGCATCTTGCGGGGGGAAAAGAAATTGAAGTGCTTGACCTCGGCAACGGTGAGGACTCTCAGGCTATCGTTCATGTCGGACGGCGAGCTGAACTCCTGGAAAAGTATAACTCCCTCGTCATTGGGTTGGAACAGTTCAATAAACAATCTACAGAGATCCGGGATTATGTCTACAAACTCGTTCGCATGCAGCTCGACGCTCCTTTGACGGAAGAACAAAACAACCTTTTTGCAAAGCTGAAGGTCCTTCAGGCCGAACTTCCAGTCACTGCCAAGAACCTTCAGAAGGAGAAAGCCGAGATTGAGATGGCATTACAGCTTACCGGCTCGGCTCGTGTCATCGTACGAGGGACAGTCTACGTTAATGTGCTTTTGGATATCAACGGCGTAAAGAAGCTTCTGCAGAATGCACTGAAAGAGGCGATGTTCACGGAAAAAAACGGGAAGATAGAAGAACAACCGGCTCCTACTTCTTGATTGAACCACAACGGCTATATTCAATGCATTGAGATTCAATGAAAAATGAACTACGAAACCAGCTTGCGGCCCTTCTATCTGCCGACGACCCAGCTTTGCGGAGGCGGGCAGCAGAGGAGCTTGCCGAAATCAAAGGCTTCACGCCAATAGCGGCTCTTGCGGCCGCATTACGGGACGAGAATAAAGGCGTGCGTGACTCTGCGCTCCGGTCTCTTTCCCGCATTGGGAGTGAAAATGTCGCTCGTGCGGCTGTTGAGTACATCGCCGACGAGAACATTGTCACGCGTAACCTTGCGGCGGAATTGCTTTTGAAACTCAAGGACCAATCCATCGGGGCTCTTCTCCCTTACCTTTACGACGTTAATCAGGATGTCAGAAAATTTGCCGTTGATATCCTTGGATTGATCGGGGATGAAAAAACCGTGGCTCACATTATTCCCCTCCTTGACGATCAGGATGAAAACGTTGTTGTCTCGGCGGCAGAAGCTCTGGGAAACATCCGAAGCACGCTCGCTGTTCCGCACCTCATCCGGGTTTTCAAGCTGAACGACAATGCGAAAGTGATCGTCGCGGAGGCACTCGGAAAAATCGGGGACGAAAGCGGCGGTGAGTTTCTCCTTAAATATTTTTCGGCGGTCGTCAAGAACGAGCAAGCCGACTACCTCGTTCTGTACGCCGTTGTCGATGCAATCGGTGTTATCGGAACTGAAGAAGCACTGCCGGTTATCCGCCGTAGTATTTTCTCCGTCAAGGGCAGCGTTCGGCATGTGCTGCTCCACACGATGATCATGATCCTTGAGAAGCACCATCGGCCGCTCAAAGAATTACAAGAGTTTCAGAGCGACCTTGTCGATGCTCTCCACCGCGATAACGATGCCGTGCGCTTGAGCGCTGTTAAAGTGTTGGCAGGGATCGAAGGAAAAGCCGTCACGGCTCCCCTCATCAAAGCCGTCGGCATCTCCGAGGAACTCGACGCAGTCCTGCTTCCGATTCTCGAACACCGGGAGGATACATTCCAGACAATCGTTGAACTGGCAGAGGCGCACGAAATTGAAGCCTCGAAGGAAATGGTAACTCTTATCGGGCGTGTGTCGTCGAGCATCGACTATCGCACTCTCCCGAAAGAATTGCTCGATCAAACATTGGGACTGCTTCAGCGGTCGTTTGGTTTTGTTACCGGCGGCTGGAGTGAAGGTTCGGAAGAAACTCGCGGTGCCATCATCGAAACGATGCTGCAGCTCGACGGAGACCGCGCGTTCGAATACCTCGCGAAAGTAACCGACGAGCCCGATCCATGGCTTCGCATTCATGTGATTGAACTCGTTGCCCCGCTTGAAAACCGGGGAATTCCCGATTTCATCACCCGCTTTCTCACGGACGAAGACGAAATGGTCCGTGAAGTTGCAGCATCGACCCTAGAGTCCAAAGGGTACAATTCACGTATCGAGTTTTCACCATCTGGCCCAGCTGACATTCATTAGGAGATTGTTGTGACAGTACCTCTGATGGCGACAGCACACCCTCCGGGCATTACGGCGGCTCCGAAAATGAGCGACGAAATGTTTCGCAGCACGCGCGATTTCATTTATCAGAATACTGGTATTTATTTCCAGGACAATAAAAAATATCTCCTTGAGGGCAGGCTGGGTAAACGCCTTCAAGTTCTGGAAATCGATGATTTTGAAACATACCTCCAGCTTGTACGGTTCGGCACACAGAAAGCCGCCGAAATGAAGTTCCTCTACGATGCCGTGACGATCAATGAAACATTTTTCTTCCGCAACGAGCCGCAATTCGAGGCGTTCGAGCGGACGCTCGTTCCTCAATTAGTTGCCGCAAGGAGGACAAGCAAGACAAAGCTGAAGCTCTGGAGCGCGGCAAGCTCCTCCGGAGAAGAGGCCTATACGATTGCAATGATCTATCTTGAAAGACTGCGCCTGAAGTACCCCGGATTGGAGATCGAAATTGTCGGCACCGACATCAGCCCGTCCGTTCTCGATACGGCTCGTGCGGGAATTTACCGCGAATACTCAGTGCGAAATATGTCAAAGATGTTTCTCGATAAATATTTCGAAACTATTGACGGGCGCTTCCATGTCCTCCCCGAAGTAAAACAGCTCGCCCGGTTCCAGCATCTCAACCTTTACGACCGTCCGAGGATGCGTGCGATGGGACGCTTTGACATAATTTTTTGTGCAAACGTTCTTATTTATTTTGACCTGCAATCAAAAATCCAGGTCGTTTCGGACCTGTACGATAACCTCAATCCCGGCGGGTCGCTTTTTATCGGTTATGCCGAGTCTTTGCACGGCATTTCCTCGGCGTTCAAACTCGTCAATTTCCCTAAAACAGTCGCATACCAAAAGGAGTGATACCGCTATGAGCAAGGAAGTGCTCATCGTCGACGATTCTGCAACAGTTAGAAAATTTGTCTCGGTGTCTCTTAGCATGCAGGGATTCACGGTGGTGACCGCGTGCGACGGCATGGATGCGCTTGAAAAGATCTCGAAGGGAAAGTTCAGCCTCGTGATCACCGACCTTAACATGCCGACGATGGATGGACTTGAATTTATTAAAGCGCTCCGGGAAAATCCTGAATTCCATGAGCTGCCCGTGATCATTCTCACGTCGTTGACGGACCAGGCGACCAAGGAGCAGGGAGTGAAGCTCGGCGTCGATTCGTACGTCGTTAAACCGTTCAGCCTGGAAAAAATTCAATATGAAGTCTCAAAATATCTCAGCTGGACAGATTGAACTCGACGGACGGAGGGAGGCGGCCTGAGAGATATTCTCACGCACAAAAGGAAATACAGCCATGGCAAAGTTTCTTGTTGTAGATGATTCACTGACAATGCGTCGCATCGTCGTCAATGCCCTCAAGACGCAAGGTTTTGACGACGTGATAGAGGCGAGCGACGGGAAAGACGCGGTTGCAAAAATTCTCAGCGAAGGGGCTCAGTTCGTCATTACGGATTGGAACATGCCGGAGATGAACGGCCTCGAACTTGCAAAATGGCTCCGGTCGAATCCACAGTATGAAAATATCCCGATACTGATGATCACGACACGCGGGAACAAAGATGATGTCATTGAGGCGATGAAAGCCCGTGTCAACAACTATATTGTCAAACCCTTTACGCCGCAAGGGCTGAAGGAGAAGATAGACCAGGTTATGAAATCCGTGGAATTAAAATCGGCCTGATGCATTGAGCAATCAGCGCTGACGCCTGTGCCTTGGAACCAAGGACACACAAAGGCTGGATTCAGAATCACTACACGATCTATGAGGAGCATATTCGATGGACAAGTCATTAATCCAATCATCCAAGATGCCTGCGGAGCAATTTCCGCGCGACAACAACGCAGGGAGTCTAAAAGATTTTATCCATCTTCTGCACGAAATTGTTCCTTTGCTCGAAAATGTGCGGAATTCTATTGAAGAAAGTTCCCACCGGATTCCGAAGGCGTCCATGCAATTATCGAAGGTGACTCAGGACACCGAAAACGCAACGGTCGAAATCCTCAATGTTCTTGAAGCAATGACCGCGAGAATCTCGAGCGCTGAAGCGCAGCTTCAGCGGTTGAAAGACATCGTACAGAATTCTAAAGATTCCGCCAAGAGAACCGCGGAAACGCTGTTTGCCGGTACGCCCGAAGCCGGCGCCGGGTCATCCGCGGAACTCACCGCTCTCGTGATCAACGAGTTCGTCAGCGGGATCGATAGGAGTGAAGCGATTCCCTCCATCGAAATAGTTTTACAGAAGACCAAAGAAGACTCGATGAACATTGCGATGGCATTGCAGGTGCAAGACATCGCGAGTCAGCAGATCGCAAGTGTGGCTCATACCATCGAAGCTGTCGAAGCTCAGCTTGTTCGTGCACTGAATCGTTTTGAAAACGGCGACACGAGCGATATCGCCAACGATAATGCGGATGAGATCCCTTCGGCGGCACCGGCTTTCGATGTTGACGCCCGCTACACTCGGTCGGAAGAGCGTCAAGATATTGCCGATGAGATCGTAAAACAATTTTCCAACAATAAATAAAAGGATGGACCTGCCATACAGTCTCATGATCCGGCCCATCCAGTCGAATGAAGCAATTAACGAAAAGTTCAACCAATGGCTAATGATCAGTCACCCTCAGGACAAAATGGAGCCTCCGCAGCGTTTGACGGCGAAATGGCGGAGATCCTAGAAAGTTTCATTGTTGAGTCGAACGAAATTCTCGAAACCCTTGGCCAGAACCTCCTTGCGCTCGAAAAGAATCCCGAGGATTCGGAATTGCATAATGTTATTTTTCGCGCAGTTCATACGCTGAAAGGAACATCGTCGTTCCTTGGGTTCGACCAAACGACCGCGCTTGCACATGTCTTCGAGGATGTCCTCAACAAGATCCGGCGGGGGGAATTAAAGGTCTCGTCGGAGAAAATGGATGTGATGTTTGAGGCCTACGACCTCCTCAAAGAACTCATGCGGCGCATCGAGACCCACAACAACGATCCGATTGACCTTGCCGACATCCTTGAGAGGCTGAAAGCGATCAGTATTCCCGGAGGAGACGTCCAGGTCAAAAAGTCGGTAGAACCTAAGCCTTCGGAGCCTGCTGTCGCGAAGGAGGTTGATGAAGTGCAGGACCCGTCGGGAATTGTCCAGCCGGCAGACCACGAAGAAAAGACATCCCGAGAGTCCTTGACGCCTCAGGGTGCAGCATCACAGCTGCAGGCGAAATCGATAGACTCAACAATTCGCGTCGATGTAATGCGCCTTGACGCATTGATGAACCTCGTCGGAGAATTAGTGTTGGGGAGAAACCGGCTGTCTCAGGTGGCCCACCAGTTGAACGAAAAGTACGACGGGCAGCAGCTCATGCACGAGCTCGGAGAGACGAATTCGCATATCGATTTCATCACGACGGAACTCCAGATGGCTGTCATGAAAACGCGGATGGTCCCGATCGCAAAAGTGTTCAACAAACTCCCCCGGCTCATTCGAGAGTTGTCGAAAGAAATGGAGAAGGAGATCGAGTTGAAGATGGTGGGCGAAGAGACGGAGCTTGATAAATCGTTGATCGAAGAACTCAACGATCCCCTGATCCACTTGATGCGCAATTCAGCGGATCACGGAGTGGAAACGCCTGCGGAAAGAATTGCCGCGGGAAAGGAATCAAAAGGGACGGTGACCGTTCGGGCAGAGCATGAGGGAAACCACATCGTCATTTCGGTCGAGGACGACGGACATGGCATGGATCCGGAAAAACTCAAGCGCAAGGCTCTCGAAAAAGGAATGATCACGGAATTGCAGGCGAAGGAGATGTCGACAGCCGAAGCGTTCAACCTCATTTTTGCTCCCGGGTTCAGCACTGCCCAGAAAGTGACAAACGTCTCCGGTCGCGGAGTGGGAATGGATGTTGTGAGAACGAACGTGCAAAAGCTGAAAGGGGCAATCCAGATTCAATCGGTGATGAATGTCGGCACGAAGATTATTATTAAACTCCCGTTGACGCTTGCGATCATTCAGGCCCTGCTGGTCGAGGCACGAAAAGAAATATTCAGCATCCCCCTCGATTCCGTGCGCGAGGTAGTAAGAATCAATCGCAAGGAAATCTCTTCGATCAACGGTAAAGAAGTGATTCGGCTTCGCGATACCGTGCTCCCTCTCACTCACCTTTCCCGGGTACTCGGCTCGGAAAAAAACGTAGCAAATGCAGAGTGGATGTACATCGTAGTTGTCGGATTAGCCGAAAAGAATCTCGGCATCGTCGTCGATTCGCTTTTAGGGCAGAAAGAGGTCGTCATTAAAACGATAGGGGAATATCTCGGAAATGTGAGGGGGATTGCGGGCTCGACGATCCTCGGCGACGGAAGAGTGATCATGATCATCGATATCGGAGAGCTCATGAAAATGTGTTCCGAGCAGCCGGAATCGATGCGTTCGGAAAAACAGGTACCTGTATGAGTGGGACAATCAATGTAGTCATCGTTGACGATTCCGCCTTCATGAGAAAATCTCTCGCGATGTTGCTGGAATCTGATCCTGCGATAAAGGTGGTTGCAACAGCCCGGGACGGCAAAGAGGGAATTGAAAAGATCAGGGAATTCAAACCCGACATCGTCACGATGGATATTGAGATGCCGGTGATGACCGGGCTCGAAGCTCTTGCCATCATCATGAAGGAGATGCCTCTTCCGGTGCTGATGGTCAGTTCGCTGACAACCGAAGGAGCACAAGCGACGCTCGATGCGCTCGCCCTCGGAGCCGTCGATTTCATACCGAAAGAACTCTCCTACGTTTCCCTCGATATCGTCAAGATTAAAGCCGAACTCATTTCGAAAGTGAAAGAGATCGTCCGCAGCCGCTCTCTCGTTTTTCGACTGCAACGAATCCGCACGGCCAATCAAAATATTAGGGGTCCAATTGCAAAACGCCCTCTCACAAGCCGTGCACCTTTTATTCCTCCGCAGCACGGCGGTTTTAAAGCAGTAGTGCTCGGGATATCTACCGGCGGGCCGTTTGCGCTTTTGGAAACGATACCAAAACTGCCCGAGAATTTCCCGGTGGGGATTGCAGTGGTGCAGCATATGCCCCCCCGTTTTACAAAATCTCTTGCTGAAAGGCTTGATAGCTTGAGCCAAGTACACGTAAAGGAGGCTGCGGACGGCGATGTGATGGAACCGGGTGTCGTGCTTATTGCTCCCGGCGGACAGCACATGACATTTGCGCGATCGGCAATGACGACTCGTGTCAAGATCTCTGACGAGCCGAAGAACACGCTCTATCATCCCTCTGCCGATATCATGATGACATCCGCGGCCGAGACCATCAATGGTCCTTTGTTGGGCGTGATCATGACGGGAATGGGGAAAGATGGCCTGGAAGGTTTGAAATTGATCAGGAAGAATCAAGGGTATATCATCGCACAGGACGAAGAATCATGCGTCGTCTATGGAATGCCGAAGGCTGCGGTGGATGAAGGAATTGCGAACGTTGTTGTCCCGCTGCACGATATGCCTGAAACCATAGTTAAAGTTATACAGGGAAGTGATTAATGGAAAAAGACAGCGAGCAAGCTCAAGACCACTCTTCATTTATAGATTTTGCGTCCTTCCAGAATGTGCAAGTGACGAAGAGCGGGAGAAAGGGGAGTGTCCTCAAGGCCGATTCTGTGGACTCGGGAAGCATAAGGAAAATTGAGATCGAAGCGAGCGAGCCGGGCCAGCCGGAGATCATCCTTCACCGCAATGGGGAGATTATTGAAAGTGTTGAAATCGTATGTGTGTGTGGTAGACACTCCGAGATCAGGCTGGAATACGATGGTGATTAGTTGCCACCTGCTTCATATTAACCATCACCTCTCTTTTACGTTCCGCTCTCATCACCCAAAAGCCTCCAATCCCGAGATATTTTTCAGTTCATTCTTTGGCATTCTTCTTGTCGATTAATTTCGAAAATCGATTTGGACGAAGGGAAAAGTAGAGAACATGGAATCGATAAGCATCAGCAAGAAAGAGTTCGGACTTTTCATCGGCGTATGCACCGCCGTGATCGCCGTTGTGGCCCTTCTCGCCGGCAAAGAGCACGTTCGGCGAAATAATATGAGCCGCTATGAAGGCTGGTACGACAGTCTTGGAATTTAATTCCTTGAATAACAGGTTGCGACTCCCCTCACTTTCGTGAAGGAACTGCAGTGAAACTTTTTGACACTACCAAAGTCCCGCTTCTCGGAAAAGCCTTAGACGCCTACTCACTCCGGCAAAAGGTCATCTCCTCCAATATTGCCAACATTACCACGATCGGATATCGAGCGAAAAGTGTCACGTTTGAGGATCAGATTGCAGGATCGATGCAGGAAGGCATGATCAATCAAGCGGTTACCGACCAGGGGCACATTGCCGGAGCGGCGCCCGATCCCGCTGTTACCAGTCCGCAGGTCGTAGATGCGCCGACGGAAAACACGCTCAACGGTGATCCTCTCGCGAGCGGACTCAACAACGTCGATATTGACAGCGAGATGGCGAATCTTGCGAAAAACCAGATTCGATTCAAGTTTGCGGCACGGCTTCTCACCGATACCTTTCGCGATATCCAGGACAGCATCAGAGGCTCGCAATCATGAAAATGGACAAACTTTTTTCCGAGTTCAATATTAGCGCGATGGGCTTGACAGCACAGCGCAAAAGGATGAACGCGATCGCGGAAAACATGGCGAACGCGGAAACGACTAGAACCGAAGAGGGCGGACCGTACAAACGCAAGATCGTCGTCGTCAAGGCCGGAACGGAGCAATCGTTCTCCTCGACCTTGAGTTCGGCGAATGTGAAACTTGCCACAACGAATGCACAGCACATTTCCGAAGTCAGCGAAGGGCCGTCTGCAACGGAAAACGTGGCGGGCAATATCCAATCGACGGAAACAGCGGACAATTCTCCGTTCAAGATGGTTTATGACCCGGGACATCCGGACGCTGATAAAAACGGCTACGTGAAAATGCCGAATGTGAATGTTATCACCGAGATGGTCGATATGATTTCTGCCACACGAACCTACGAAGCAAATGTCACGGCGATTGATGGGGCGAAAACGATGGCTAAAGACGCATTGGAGATTTGACGATGGAAGTGAACGATATTTCATCCTCTGCAATTCAGGCAATTCCGCCAAAGAACAATGCTCCCGTTCAACCGGAGCAATGGCAGAAGGAGTTCGAGAAAGCGGCAGAGGGTAAAGCAGCGCAATCCAAACAAACGAGTCCGAGCGCAACGCTCACGCGTGCAGAGCAGACATATTTCGAAGAACTTTTTCCGACTGCTGCGCCTGAGCTTCAAGCATACACGCTGTACAAGCAAGACGGTTCCCGATCTGCTTCGTCGTTGGGGACAGTCGTCGATCGTAAAGGATAACCGATGAAACTGAATCAGGCCTTGACGCTCCTGCCAAATATCGGCGGGCCGACCAACGGCAGCGAGGTCAACAACGCTCTCAAAGAATCGGGCGCGTCGTTCGGCCAGACGCTCTCGCAGGCAATCTCGGATGTGAACGATCTTCAATCACAGGCCGGGAAGGCTGTCGAGAGTATGGTGACCGGCGAAAGCACTGACCTCCACGATGTCATGATCGCCGTCGAAAAGGCGCGCACAAGTTTCGATCTCCTGATGGAGATCCGCAATAAAACAATTGATATGTATCAAGAAATAATGAGAATCCAGGTTTAACGCATGGCAGAGACCCAAACCGTCAACCAGCTCACCCAGTTTTTCCGCAGGCTTACGTTCAGGCAGCGTGTCATGTTTGGCACGGTTGCAGCGGTTGCGATCATCGCGATCGCCAGCCTCGTCAGCCTCGTCAACCGTCCATCGTACGCCACCCTTTTCAGCAACGTCAGCCCCCAGGACGCATCAAAGATCGTCGACAAATTGAAGGAAAAGAACGTTCCATACTCGCTCGAGGACGGCGGAAGGTCCATTCTTGTGCCAAAGCAGCAGGTGTACGATTTGCGGCTGTCGCTCGCCGGAGAAGGCCTCCCCCAATCGAGCGTTATCGGGTACGAGATTTTCGATAGGACAAATTTAGGGATATCCGATTTTGTGCAGAAGATCAACTATCGCCGCGCTCTCGAAGGAGAGCTCGCACGGACGATATTAGAGCTTGAAGAAGTCGAAGGCGCACGTGTCCATATCGTCGTTCCGGAAAAAGCACTGTTCAAGGAGGATGAAAAGACGGCGACGGCCTCGGTCGTTCTTAAGTTGAAATCGGGGAAACCGCTGCGACAGGAAACGATTCAGAGCATTTCTCATCTCGTTGCGAGCAGCGTTGAAGGGTTGGAATCAAACAATGTCACGATTGTCGATTCGCGCGGAGTTCTTTTGTCGGAGAACACAAAACCGAATTCGTTGACGGCGCTCAGTTCAACGCAGTATGAGCTGCAGCAAAAAGTCGAAGCGTATCTTTCTCAGAAGGCGCAAAGCCTCTTGGAGGGCGTCGTCGGTCAGGGGAATGCTTTAGTGCAGGTGAATGCAGATTTGGATTTTACGCAGGCGGAGAGGAATCTTGAACAATACGACCCGGAAAACACGGCGATACGGAGCGAGCAGACGTCGGAAGAAAAAAGCACGCTGAACGATTCACTCCCCCCGTCGACACGGACAAGCTCGGTGACGAACTACGAAGTCAACAAAACCGTCGAACATATCGTGGAGAGCGTCGGTTCCGTGAAGCGATTGTCCGTTGCTGCGATGATTAACGGGACACAAAAACCGGTCGAGAAGAACGGCGTCAAAACGACCGAATATTCTCCGCTCAATCCCGAAGAGATTAGCCAGTTGACGGAAGTCGTAAAACGGGCGGTGGGATATACCCCGGCGCGAAACGATGAAATATCGGTCGTCAACCTGCAATTTGGCAATACACTACAGCAGGACGACCTGGTCTACAAAGAACAGCCGTACGCCAACTGGTACGACATAGGCGAAAAAGGCCTTCTCGTCGGCTTCATGCTTGCAGCGCTTTTCATCATCCGGTCGCTCGTCAACAAGACCGTTGTTCATACAAGAGATCCCGAAGCGCCGATCGAACTTCGGACGCCCGAGGGAATTTTAGTTGCAAAGAAGGCTGCGATTCGCCTTCCGTCGCCTGAGGACGAAATCTCGGAGGACGCGCTCCTCCGTGCCGAGAAGAGAAAACGCATCGCCGAGTACGTTAACGACAAGCCCGATGATGCAGCGCGCTTGCTCAAAGTGTGGTTGGCGGAAGAATAATCGGAAAAGAGAAGCATGCCAGAAACTCAATTATCCAGCAAACAAAAAGCGGCGTTGCTTGTGCTTTCACTCGACGTCGAAGCGGCAACGCGTGTTATGCGCAAGCTGACTCAACAGGAGATAGAAGACCTGACTCTTGAGATCACCAACGTTCGGGGTGTTCCATCGCAGGTCATCGATAATGTCGCAGACGAGTTCCACCAGCTCATCATCGCCCAGCAGTATGTTGTCCAGGGGGGACTCGATTATGCCCAGCAATTGCTCGAGCACACGCTCGGTTTCGCTAAGGCCGCCGACGTTCTTGAAAAAGTGAAGGTGCTTTCTCACGTCACGGGTTTTGATATGCTGAAGAAAGCGGATCCCAAACAGCTTGCCGGATTCCTCCAAAAAGAACATCCCCAGACGATCGCACTGATCCTTTCAAACCTGAGCCCCGAACAGACTGCCCAGGTTCTTTCCGAATTCGCGGACGAACTCCGAAACGACGTGACGTTCAGGATTTCAACATTAGGCAAAGTCAACCCGGCGCTCCTTTCGGAGATGGAAGAGGTGCTCGAAGATATTGCGGAGGCGGAGATCAGCCAGAGCATGAGTTCGCTCGGCGGAACAAAATCGGTTGCGGCCATCCTCAATCGCTGCAGCACCGCCGAGGCAAAAGTCATCCTCGAAAGCATCGAGCAGAAAAATCCTCAGCTCGCGGGAGAAATCAAGCGGCTGATGTTCCTCTTCGAGGACTTGCTTTTTGTGGATGATAAAGGCATTCAGCGCATCCTTCGCGAAGTCGACAAGAAGGATCTGGCGATGTCGATGAAGGTGTCGGAAGATAAATTGAAGCAAAAGATTTTCAGCAATATGTCCGAGAGAGCGCAGGAACTTCTGAAAGAAGAGCTGCAATATATGGGTCCCGTTCGCCTCAAGGATGTGGAAATGGCGCAGACGCGCATCGTTGAGATCGTTAAACAGCTTGAAGATCAAGGCGAGATCGTTGTGGCAGGAAGAGGCGGCAAGGAGGAAGTGTTTGTCTGAGGTCATCAAATTGCACAAGCCCGCAGGGCGTGCCCGCTTAGCACGACACGAGGTGAGCAATCTCCCGTTCCCGGAACTCACGCCGAACTATGACGGGGTTCCGGTCGACTCGCGCGAAACGCCCGCGGCAATCGTCGATGACGAAATGGTCGCAACGGTTTTGATGAAACGGAAAGCGGTGGAAGGCGACGGGATGATTCAGCGCTCGCTCGACCAGGAATACAAACGGGGTTTTGACGACGGATGCCAATCGGTGGAAAAAAAAATGCGGGAAGAATTTGAATTGCGAGTGAGCGATGAACGGAAGAAAACAACGCTCAAAGTCATCGTGCAGCTCGAATCCCTTATGGAGAATCTTCGGAAAGAATTTTCCAACCTGCAGCAACGCTCCGAGGAGATCGTCATTCGTTTTACGCTCGCGGTCGCGGAACAGATCCTGCGCAGGGAAGTTATCCTGGATGATACGGTGGTGCTGCAACAGATCAAAGAAGGTTTGCGCCGGGTTCTCGGAGTCGATCATATCAAAGTCCGGGTGAATCCGGTTGACGAAGCGACGGTCAGGGAGCACCGCGCCTCCATCGCCTCGGGGTCCGATTCGTTGAGGGATATGCTCATCGAAGCCGATGAGAAGGTCGAACGCGGAGGGTGCATTCTCGAGAGCGATTCGGGAAACGTGGACGTGCGCATATCAACGCAAATGAAAAAAATTGAAGCCGCTTTGCTCGAGAAAACGTCATGATGAAAAATTCTAACATGCCGGATGTATTGGACGACCTCATGAACCAGGAAACGCGCACCCCTGGAGACAGCGGGCCTGGCGGACGCGAGGGAAGAAAGTACGATCTCTTCAATAATTTCGACGGCTATCTCGCGAAGCTTCGCAACCTCGACCTGATTAAAGTTAACGGGCGCGTGACACAGGTGATCGGATTGGTGATCGAATCGATCGGACCGAACTCGTCGCTCGGCGAAGTGTGTGTCGTCAAATCGAAGGGGGGCGAGGATGTTTGTCTCTCCGAGGTCGTCGGGTTCAGGAACAATAGGGTGCTCTCGATGGTGCTCGGCGAAGCGAACAGGGTGAGCCCCGGCAGCGAAATCGTTGCGACCGGGAAAACGCTCTCGGTGAGCGTGGGGGACGTACTTCTCGGAAGAGTCATCGACGGCCTCGGGCAGCCGATCGACGGCAAAGGACCTCTCCAGACTACCGAAACTCGGTCGATCTATAACGCTCCTCCGAGCCCTCTCGACAGGCGGCGCATCACAGAACCGATTGTAACCGGAATCCGGTCGATCGACTCTCTGCTCTCGTGCGGTAAGGGGCAGCGGATTGGGATTTTTGCCGGGAGCGGCGTCGGAAAGAGCGTGACGCTGGGAATGATTGCGCGCGATACGAGTGCAGATGTCAACGTCATCGCCCTGGTCGGCGAGCGCGGAAGAGAGGTGGGCGAATTCCTTGACCGCGAGCTTGGTGCAGAAGGGCTGAAACGATCTGTCGTCGTCGTAGCAACGAGCGACCAGGCTGCGTTAATCCGGATCAAGGCGGCGTTTATGGCAACGAGTATCGCTGAATATTTTCGCGATCAAGGGAAAGATGTTATGCTCCTGATGGATTCTGTGACACGTCTCGCAATGTCTCAACGAGAGGTCGGGCTTGCGATCGGTGAACCGCCGACGACGAAAGGCTACACGCCCTCGGTGTTCGCGATTCTTCCGAAACTTTTGGAGCGTGCGGGGAACGCGAAAAAAGGAAGCATCACGGGTCTCTACACGGTGCTTGTTGAAGGGGACGACATGAATGAGCCGGTGGCAGACGCCGTGCGCTCGATCCTGGACGGCCACATCGTCCTTTCTCGCCGACTCGCTTCGGCAGGACATTATCCGGCGGTCGATGTTCTCGAAAGCGTCAGCAGGGTCATGCCGGCGATTACTACCCCCACGCACCGTCTCGCGGCTCAGCGCTTGCTGGACATGATGGCAACCTATCGCGAAGCGGAAGACCTTATCAATATCGGTGCGTATGTGAAAGGGAGCAACCCGCGTATCGATGTAGCAATTTCCAAGATCGAAGCAATCAGGACATTTCTCCGTCAGGCACCTGACGAAAAAGAAGATATGACGGAAAGCATTCAGCGCCTCATCGCGCTGATGAAGCCGTAAAAATGAATGAATGAATTCCACGATGACAACAAAAAACGGAACGGAGCTTTCGGCAGCTCTCTGCTCTGAATCCTCCAGAGGAAGAAGGGATACTCTATGACAATCGCATTGATCTGCATCGCTTATATTATCGTCGTCCTGAGTCTGATGCGGCTGGTTCACGTAATTCACATACAGGAATATAGGATGAGAGAAAACCACGGCGTGGGGAATGGAAGAACCGGAACAGACGTGCCCGGTAATTCGAAAGCGGCGGCGTAAAACGCAAAATACCCTGAAGGTCACTATCATCAACTTTTCGTGGTGAATTCCATGCAATTTGTAGACACCGGTCTCGCGACAGTGCTCAAAGTGAAAAAGTATCAGGAGAAAAAGGCGCACGAAGAACTCGTTCACCTTCTCCATTCTAAAGACATGGAACAAGCGGCGCTTTCCGATCTGAATGACCGGAGAGAGAATGCAATGACGGAGGCGGTCCGAATTTCCAAATCAAGAGCGTTGGAACTGCAAACGAGCCGTGCTTTTCTCAGAACCCTCTCAACCGAAATCCGGCAAAAAGAGAGAAAAGTCGACGAAATCCAGGGCCAGGCAAACGATAAAAGGTCCGAACTGGTCGAGAGAACACAGGCCAAGCAAATGGTTGAGAACCTGGATCAACGCAGGCAGGCGGAATTTGTGAAAGAAGCCGACCGAAAAGAACAGCGCCTCATCGATGTGTTGGCACAACGAGTAACCAAGGAATTGTAAGAAATGAAACCGTTGATGGCATATCTGGTATTATGGGTCGTGACGCTTGTGCTTGCGGTGCAGGTTATCCTGGTCCTTTATTTCCTGAAGCCTGAAGTTTTTTCGCTTGTCAACCATCCTGTCGCCGATCAGCTTGCCAATCCTGTAAAGCACACTGATTCTCTTCTTGCAGCAGTCGACACACTCCACGGTGGACAAAAAGATACAACCGTTTCAGAGAAAGCAACACCCGCAGTCGATGTCGCGTCAGAAGACAGTCTCAAAACCCTTTCGGAAAGGCTGAACGCAGAGATCCTGAAGGAAGCGTCCTTGGAGCAAAAGCTGGCCGCACAAAATGGGTCCGTTGACAGCGCACAGACAAAAGAAATTAAGGGGATGGCAAAGATGCTCGAATCCATGAGCGCGGAAGATGCTGCCCGCATCCTTCAGGAGCTTAAACTGAATGAGGCAAAAAAAGTGTTGATGGCGGTGAAGAAAAAGCAAGCGGGAAAAATACTCAGCGCTATGGAACCCCGCCTTGCTGCGAGGATGATACGATAATGAGTGTACAGGCATAGAATGAATATCTTGAATATTCTCGGAATTGTTTCAGCCGGTCAAAAGAATGTTGCAGCGGGTCAGGCGTTATCTGCCACAACGACCGCACCTCAACAGCGATCGCTTTTTTTACCGATGCTTCTTAAGCTTTTCGCAGGAGGTTCGTCAAAAACTGAGACATCAACACTTTTACAGCAGCAGGTTGACACAACAACACAGCCCTCGAACGAAGGCCGCCAGATTACCAAGTCTGCTGCAAATCATTTAGGCCCGAATAATAGTTCTGCAGAAACCGGGTTTGAATTTCTTACCAACGGGGTTACTCCGCTCGGATCTCTGTTTGCCGCGATGCAGAATATGCAACGAGATGCTCAGCCAAAAACCATTTCTTCTGGTGCGGGAGTTGAAGTAGAAAGTGGGCCGGATTCGGAGCATGTCTCGCTGAGCCAATCATCGGCAACAGGAGTACCTGTTGTCGCCGAAGTGCAACAGAGTTCGGAGCTCGCTTTTTCGGTGGCTGAGGTTCCTGTTGGAAATCCGCAAACGTCGGTGAGTTTGACTTCTTCCGGAACTCAAAGTCATACCGATAGCTTACGAATGTGGGTAGGTCAGACTTCTATGAGCGACGGCGTGCCATTAGTGGGTTTTGAATTTATGAAGGATAGTGCCTCATCGACGACGTCTGGAACAGTTCAAGGTGTTTCCCCGAACGGTGTCGAAGCTCAACCCGCCGCGCCCGACTTACATCTCGACGAAGCGGGAAAAAATCTCGTTCCGGCATTGCCGTCGACCAAGATTCCAAGCGACGATTTTCAACTGACCGGCCTGCGCCAGCCTCCGGTCAGTTCTACAAATTCAAGTGTGACATTGCCCCCGAATGAGAGCACTGGCAATGCTGTCGTGGCTGCTGGGTCTTCGTCAGCGGCTTCATCTCCGGGCGATGTGGGATCGACCCTTGTTAGCCAGAATACTTTTCCGGGATTAACGAATGCGATCCAGCAAGGCGGTGTTGGAAAAACGGCGGGAGACACAAAAGCATCTGCGAATGGGGGAGTGAAAAGTAAGGATGAATCACCCTCGCTGAATTTAAATAACGCAGACAGCATTCTGCCTCTTGGGCCCGAAGTATCCCCCAAAACTGTTAGCAAGGAAAATATTCTTACGCCGAAATCTATTCCCGCCCAGAGACCGGAAGTTCTTTTGTCAGTACCGGAAGGTTCGTTGTCGCCCAAGGCCGCAGTGATAGCGGACAGCAATGCAGTCCAGCCGGGGAACCTAGGGCGTAGAGACGTGGCTGCTGTTCCGGTCGAACACTCCGACACCA
This sequence comes from uncultured Bacteroidota bacterium, assembly GCA_963772165.1. Lineage (GTDB taxonomy): Bacteria > Bacteroidota > Ignavibacteria > UBA10030 > UBA8401 > JAGVPT01. The sequence goes on from CAVYWA010000014.1 coordinate 207,783, forward strand.
AGGGAAATATCGAAAAGGGACAAGAAACGGATACTCAGGGAACGGCGAAAGGCGGGACAGTCACTGTCCATGAAGCCGTCAAGACCGGATCGGAGGCGGGACCAAGCGACAATTCAAGTAATTATTCTCGCGTCCCTTCATCTTCGAAACCGGCGGTGCAATCGGGAGAAGTAGAGACGAGCGCAGTGTTGCCGCAGGCTGAGAAGTCCGGCGATGGTGTCGTGGCTGCTGGGTCTTCGTCAGCACCTTCAACCCTGAGCGATGTGGGATCGACCCTTGTTAGCCAGAATACTTTTCCGGGATTAACGAATGCGATACAGCAAAGCAGTGTTGGAAAAACGGCGGGAGACACAAAAGCATCTGCGAATGGGGGAGTGAAAAGTAAGGATGAATCACCCTCGCTGAATTTAAATAACGCAGACAGCATTCTGCCTCTTGAGCCCGAAGTATCCCCCAAAACTGTTAGCAAGGAAAATATTCTTACGCCGAAATCTATTCCCGCCCAGAGACCGGAAGTTCTTTTCTCATTACCGGAAGGTTCGTTATCGCCCAAGGCCGCAGTGATAGCGGACAGCAATGCAGTCCAGCCGGGGAACCTAGGGCGTAGAGACGTGGCTGCTGTTCCGGTCGAACACTCCGACACCAAGGGAAATATCGAAAAGGGACAAGAAACGGATACTCAGGGAACGGCGAAAGGCGGGACAGTCACTGTCCATGAAGCCGTCAAGACCGGATCGGAGGCGGGGTCAAGCAACAACTCGAGCACGAACGAACAGTTCCATCTCCAAGAGAAAATTGTCAAAACTTCATCCGCAATTCCCGATAGTGATCCTCTTCAAAGTTCTGCCGAAGTCCCGGCAGCAAAGACAGAAGCCGCTATACCGTTGGCGCCAAATATTGAGAGTAAGAATCTTTCGATACCCGCAACGCAAGCGGAGCTCTTAGCAAGGATGACGAGCCAGATCTCCGGTCTGCACAATCAGCCGGTTGCAACTCTTCGCCCGGAATCGAGCACGCTAAGCGCGGCCACGCCACTATCGACGCAGTCGGGTGTGGTGCCGGGCAGCATTGAACAAGCGATCATGGATCAGGTTTCAAAGAACCTCGCATTAAACCTCAACAGCAATTCTTCCGAGGTACGGATAGCGATGAAACCCGAGTCTCTTGGAGAAGTCGTAATGAAAGTGAAGATGGATGACGGCAAGGTATCAGCGCAAATCAACGTCAACAGCGTCAACGTTAAAGCTGTGCTTGATGCTAATGTTTCGCAGCTGCGCGATACCCTCCTCGCCAAAGGGATTGAAGTCCAACACATCGACATCGTCGCCGATGGCCAGACGGCGTTCGGAAGTTCATCCGGCCAGAATAAACCGAAACAAAAATCACAGCAGGGAGACGCGCAGGGGGTGGATGCCCTCGGCCAATACGAGTCTCTTCGCACAATGGGTTACAACACTATTGAATTAATTATGTAAAGGGTACCGCCATGCCTCCACAAATTCAATCCGCCAGTGCTACTTCGTCGACGGCTTCGTCGACGACGGCTTCTTCGCAAAGTACGACAACGCCGGTTCTCGGCGAGGATGATTTTCTCAAATTGTTGACGATGCAAATGCAGTATCAGGATCCCATGGACCCGATGAGCGGGACGGAGTTTGCATCGCAGCTTGCGCAATTCAGTTCCGTCGAGCAGTTGACCGACATCAATACGGAGCTGGGACAGAGCATTACTGCAAACTCGGTTCTTACCCAGTCGATCAACAATGACCTTTCCGCGACGTTTATCGGGAAGAATGTTGAAGCGACGACCAATACATTCACGTACAGCGGAACCGGCAACACGCAATTAGGCTACAATCTTCCTTCAGCTGCCAATACTGTGACGGTGAATATCTCCGACAGTTCGGGAAACGTTGTAAAAACGATCCAAAGCGCCCCGACCGGAAGCGGCGACCAGTCGTTCACGTGGGATGGGACGGACAATTCAGGGAATCAAGTCGGTTCGGGGACATATACATTCTCGGTTCAAGCGACCGACAGCAACGGCGCATCGATCACCGCGTCGCCCTTCATTTACGGGACCGTCTCCGGCGTTCGTTTCAATTCCACCGGCACGGTGTTCGTTATCGACGGAACAGAAGTTCCGCTTTCTGACATCCTTGAAATATCGGAAGAGTAAACCATGGCTGAAACAATTAACGGCGTCAATGTCCCGTTTCTGCCGGTAGGAGGAGCCGACGCTCTCAAGGAGCGCACGCCGATTGCCCTGCCGGAGGAGCGTTCTTTCGATACAGTTCTTACGAAAGAACTCAACGGGCTGAAATTTTCCAAACACGCGCAACAGAGGCTCGACTCGCGCAACATACAGTTGAGCGATGACGATATGGCTCACCTTTCGAGTGCTGTGACGAAGGCCGATGAGAAAGGAGCGAAGGATTCCCTGGTTCTTATGCGTGAGATGGCGTTTGTCGTCAGCGTTAAGAATCGAACGGTGGTGACGGCGATGGATAGCGCGCATTTAAAAGATAACGTCTTTACGAATATCGACAGTGCAATTATTGCATCATGAAATGGTTCACTTTCTAATTCACTAACACACAACACACGGGCTGGACTTCAGTACATCGCGCACGCGAAAAGCTGAGGAGGCCCTCCGGTCAAACCGAATGACAGAGGTTTGACAATCAACGACACAAATACCTAAGGAGGGTATTCATTATGGCATTTCTTAGAGCTCTTCTATCTGGCGTTTCCGGATTACAGAACAATCAATTAATGATGGACGTAATCGGAAACAACATTGCCAACATCAACACGATCGGATTCAAAGCAAGCGAGGCAACCTTCAGCGAAGCCTTTGCGCAGACTCTTCAAAACGCAACCGCACCGAATGGAACGAACGGTGGAACGAACGCTGTCCAGGTTGGTCTCGGCGTGGCGGTTAACAGCGTTGACACGATGTTCACACAGGGCACCCTTCAAACGACCGGTGTCTCCACCGATCTTGCCATTCAAGGAAACGGCTTTTTTGCAGTAGACCAGGGGGGAACGACACACTATACACGAGTAGGAACATTCCAACTTGACTCGACCGGCGAATTGGTCGACCCCGGAACGGGAGCGATCCTGCAGGGGACGCTGGCTTCGGCAAGCGGCGTTCTTACGCCGGGATCGCAGCTTCAAGATCTGAAAATTAATATGGATCAGATATCTCCGGCGAAAGCAACGACCAGCGTGAAGCTCGATGGGAACCTGGATGCAACGGCAACAGTTGCCAACGCAGATCTGACCGGCAATCTCGATTCGGGCACGGCTGTCGGCGGAACGGTGAATCAGCAATTTACCGTGACGGATGATTATGGTGTGGCGCACAACGTAACAATGACGCTTACGAAAACCGCTGCGGACACATGGAGTGTCGCAACGGCCGACTCGGCCGGAACGGTCACGGGCGGAACGGGCACGGCGACTTTCGACCCGACCACAGGGGCACTGACATCGTTTACCCCGGCGAACATCACGCTGACGCCAACAAATAATTCACCCGCAATTTCGGTCGATATCACGTCAACCAATCTTACGCAAACTGCCAGTACAAGCACCTTCGCCGCGGACCTCTCGAAAGAAGCTGATTCGACAAACGCTTCCGTGACGGTTTATGATTCGTTAGGCAATGCTCATTCGTTGTCCGTAAAATTTACAAAAACATCAACGACGAATGAGTGGACATGGTCGGCTGAACTCCCAAGCCCTGCAACCATTACCGGCGGAGAAACGGGCAAGATAGATTTCAATGCCGATGGAACATTAAAATCATTCACGTACGATGACGGTTCTGGAGCTCTCAAATTTAACCCGAACGACGGTGCATCTGCAATGTCGGTTGACTTGAGTGCAGGGACGGCAAATGCTTTTGGAGGAATTACGCAGACCAGCGGGACGTCGACCGTTTCTCCGCAATCTCAGGATGGCTACACTTCGGGGACTTTGAGCGGCATAACGATCGATCAAAGCGGAAATATCCTCGGGACGTTCTCGAACGGGGCAAGTGTGACCATGGGTCAGGTGGACGTTGCAACTTTCAACAATCCCAATGGGTTAACGAATGTAGGAGGCAGCATGTTTGATGCCTCGGAGAACTCAGGGACAGCTACGATCACACCGGCCGGCGGATCGTCCAATTCGACTATCGTGTCGGGATCTCTGGAGGAGTCCAATGTCGATCTTGCTCAAGAATTCACGAACATGATTACCGCGCAGCGGGGCTTCCAAGCGAGTGCGCGTGTTATTACCGTGGCCGATCAATTCTTGGATGAGATAGTCAGTCTGAAGAGGTAATCGCAAAAGGCGGGCGGTCTCATCTGGAGGCCGCCCGTTTTTATCCACCCCGGCTGCTATCGAACAGGTCCATTTGTGGATGCTGCCGTGCCGGTTACGGCGAGCGCCAATGCTTTTCCAACCCATGAGCGAAAGGACACTTATGATTGAGGTAACGCGGCTTCACAATCAAAAAATAATCATTAACGCCGATCTCATCGAGTTTGTAGAAGAGACTCCCGATACGATGATTTCAACGACCACGGGAAAAAAACTGTTGGTAAAGGAATCGGTCAACGAGGTGATCAAAAAGGTTGTGGCATACCGACGGCAGTGCCTGATCATGAAGCTTACGAAAAGGGCACGATGAAAACATGGGAGGATTATTCTCCAGCTGTCTGATATTCTCCACCAGGCGTATGCAACCATAAAACAACAATTTCCTCGACCCCGCGAAAACCCCGTATTTGCCCCCTCTCGAGTTGTTTTCATCCCCAAACACGTGGCACATGATTTGCCGATTGTATTGAAAAACAATTGGAAACCATGGCAAAAGAACTTTCTCCTACCAGTCAGTCGTCAGCCCAAAATACAAATCCAGCGGGAACTGCGCCCGCGGTTTCTTTTTTTTCAAAAAAGACTTTCATGATCGGCATCCCGATTTTTGTCGTGCAGCTGGCTATTATTTACTTTCTGATGGCAAAATTTATTGCCGCGTCTCCGCATGTCGAGAATAGCACCGCAAAAGCCGAGGAAGAAAGTCAAAAGGCTGAATCTGCCACGCAGAATATTTTTCTCATCAAGGATGTTATCATTAATCCCGCCGGGACGAACGGAACGCGTTTCCTTCTCACCACGGTGGGCATCGAAGTCTCGACGCCCGAGGCGCAGCAGGAACTTGAAAAAAAGGAAGTCCAGGTAAGGGATCTTCTCAATTCGATTTTGACGAGCAAAGGGTTAAATGATCTGGTCAGCATTGAGCAGCGGGAACTCTTGCGGGGTGAGATTTCGAAAAAAGTAGGAGAGCTCCTCAAATCGGGCAAGCTCCGTAACGTGTACTTCAGCAAGTTCATCATTCAATAAGGTTCGATACCGTGGCAGAAATTCTTTCTCAACAAGAGATCGATAGCCTTCTTTCAGGCATCCCCCTCGACGAACCGAAGGGCGCTCCGGTTCCTGTCCCGGGAGTCAAGAACGAGCGGGAGGTGATCACCTTCGATTTTCGCCTTCCTCACAGGCTTTCGAAGAATCAACTGCGGACGCTGCAAGCGGTCCACGAAAATTTCAGCGAAGCGTTTTCATCGTATCTCCTTTCACGCCTCCAAACGACGGTTGGAGTTGTTGTCACCTCGGTGGACCAGCTTTTCTATTCGGAATATGTGTTGTCGATCCCGAGTCCAAGTTGCCTCTACGTTTTTCGTATCTCGGACACGGATGCGTTCGCATTGTTGGAGTTCAGCCCGCAATTGGTGATGGCGATGGTTTCACGCCTCCTGGGAGGTTCGACGGACGGCGAAAAGCGGGCGCGCCAGATCACGAAGATCGAGCAGAGCATCATTAAGGGAATCGCACAACGCGCCCTTGTCGATCTGCAGAAATCATGGAAGACGATCGCCGATCTCAACTTCAAAATCGAGCGGTATGAAAATGAAGGAGATTTTGCCCAGATCGCACCGACGAGCGAAATTGTTCTTGTTGTCTCATTCGAAGTTTCCTTCGGTGAACAAAAATTTCTCATGGGCCTCTGTTTCCCGACGTTTGCACTTGAGGAAGAGCTTGCCAAATTGAACGTCCAGCACTTCAACACGCTCCCCGGAGCGAAAAGCCAGGGGGATTGGTCAGGACAGATTCTTAAAAGTATCGGACACACGGCCATCGAGGCTGTAGGAGTTCTCGGCTCGACGACGATCACGTTGCGCGACCTCCTGGAACTTGAAGTCGGAGATATCTTAAAAACCAATCTGCCAATCAACGGAGAAGTGCAGGTCGCGATTGGGAACAGGCCGCGGCTGTGGGGACGTCCCGGCGTATCCAACGGAAGAACCGCAATCAAAGTGACACGAACTGAAATTGACGGAAAACAAGGAGCATAAGGCATTATGGAAGATCAAATCGGCAAAGCATCACCTCAAAGCACGGTCGAAGCATCCGCTGAGAACGGAAATGTGCAGGTAGAAAGCGCGAAGTTTCAGCAGCTAGAATCGAGCCCCTCCGGCACGGAGAAAGACAAGAAAATGGGAATACTCCTCGACCTGAGTCTGCCGGTATCGATTGAGCTTGGCAGAACGAATCTTCCGATCAGGGATATTCTGGACCTCCAGCGAGGCTCGGTCGTTGAGTTCGAGAAATTAGCGAGTGAGCCCGTCGACATTCTCATCAACGGGCGAAAGATGGCTGAGGGCGAGGTTGTCGTCATCGAAAAACATTTTGCCATTCGTATCACCAGCCTCGTTGAAGCATCCGAACGTGTAAAAAATTTGGGTAAATGATTTATGGGATGGGTTCTCCTTAAAACTCTTGCCTCGCTCGCTGCCGTTCTCGGATTGATGTTCGGTCTTGTGATCGTCATGAAGAAATACATGTACGGATTTCAAGCGACGAGATCGACGCTCGTGAGCGTGGATGTGCTCGGGCAGCGGTTAGTGCAGCCAAAGCGATCGATCGTTGTCGTGAAAGTGCTCAATAAGATCATGATCGTCGGGATGGCGGAAGAGGGGATGACGATGTTAGGAGAGATCAATGACGCCGACATTTTGCACTGGGTCGATACGACAATGGCCGAGGCCGACAGTTCTTCCGTTTTTTCTTCGACGAAGAAGGAAAACGGAGGCGCTTTTGTTGAGTATCTCGGCCGCAACATCGGAATGCTTCGTCCGAAAAATCGAAAAGGAAACGCCGGGCCTCAACGGCCGGAGACGGAAGAGGAAGACTGAACGACTATGACTTACCTGAACAGAAATTTATTACTGATCCTCCTGATTACCTTCATCGCCGGCAGCGAGGCAATAGCACAACAAACGCCGATCCCGCTTCCGAAACTCTCTATCGAGGTTGGCAAAGCGACAAAGCCGGAAGATGTCTCCGTTACGCTGCAGATTCTCTTATTGATGACCATCCTGTCGCTGGCCCCTGCGATCCTGATCCTGACGACTGCATTCACACGCATCATCGTTGTTTTCTTTTTTGTGAAGCAGGCGCTCGGCACGCCGCAAATGCCCCCGGCTCAGGTCCTGGTCGGACTCGCGATGTTCCTGACATTTTTTATCATGGCGCCGGTATGGAACAAAGTGAATACCGCGGCCGTGCAGCCGTACCTCGACAAAAAAATCACGCTCACGGAAGCGTATGACCGGGGTGTCGATCCGCTGCGCGAATTCATGTTCAAGCAAACGCGCGAGGAAGATCTTGCGTTATTCGTTAAAATGGCGAACCTGCAAAAACCGAACAGCAGGAATGATGTGCCGACGTATGTTGTCGTGCCGGCGTTCGCCATCAGTGAATTACGGACGGGGTTTCAGATCGGCTTTATCATTTTCATCCCGTTCCTGATTATTGATGTTGTCGTGTCGAGTATCCTGATGTCGATGGGGATGATGATGCTCCCCCCGGCGATGATTTCGATGCCGTTTAAAATCTTGCTCTTCATCTTGGTGGATGGATGGCACCTCGTCGTCAGTTCATTGATGGCAAGTTATCAATAGAAGAAGGACTTATGTCGGAAGAATTTATCATTCATATTTTTCGCGAAGCTTTTTACACGATGTTGCTGGTCTCGGCCCCGGTTCTGCTCGTCTCGCTGGTGATAGGGCTGGTCATTTCGGTCTTCCAGGCGGCAACCTCGATACAGGAATTTACATTGACATTCGTTCCGAAGCTGATCGCCGTGGCGATCGTCGTCGTCCTCACGCTCCCATGGATCATCGACCTGATGGTCACGTTCACGATAAACCTGTACAGTCAAATTCCGAATCTGGCGCATTAATCTATGGAAATCTACGTCGAACAATTTCTTCTCTTCTTTGTCATCTTCGCGCGGATTACTGCCCTGATTGCCGTCGCACCGATCTTTGGGCACCAAAGTGTTCCCGTGCAGGTCAAAGCCGGACTCGGCACGCTCCTGTCGTTCATCCTCTATCCAATGATCTCGCAGCAGGCGCCCGTTATCGATCTGGAGCTCATTCCGTTCTTCATTTTGATTATCCGCGAAGTACTGGTAGGAGCCCTGCTGGGTTTTGGCCTTGGAATCCTTTTCTCCGGTATTCAGTATGCGGGGGAGCTTATTTCGTTCAACATCGGCCTTTCCGTAGCGACGATGTTCAGTGCGGATGAGAACCAGCAAACGCCGATCATCGGAGAATTCATGTCGCTCTTCGCGATACTGATTTTCCTTCTTCTCAACGGACACCATTTTGTTCTTGAAGCGCTGCGCCTCACGTACGGAACAGTTCCTATCGGGACATTTGCTTTCAGCCAGCCGCTCGCCGAACGCTTTATTACGTTCGGGTCCATGATGTTTATTGTTGCGGTGAAGATCGCAGCGCCGGTGATGGTGGCTGAATTCCTGACCAACGTCGGACTCTCCATCATGGCCCGCGTGATGCCGCAAATGAACGTGTTTATCGTAAGTTTTCCGCTCAGCATCGGGGTCGGCTTAATCGTGTTGCTTTCGTCCGCTCCGTTTATGCTTTTTATCTTTAAAAAACTGCTGTTAGGGTTTGAAGATAACGTTGTCGAACTGGTTAAAGTACTCTGACCCATGGCCGAAGAATCCGCTTCAGCACAGGATAAGACAGAAGAGGCAACTCCGCACAAGCGTGAGGAAAGCCGAAAGAAAGGGTCCGTCGCTCGCAGCGCGGAGATGAACTCTGCTTTCATCGTTTTTTTCGGTTTGCTCATTCTTTACTTCGGCGGTGCGGCGCTTGCGACGAACATCGCGGCGATGACGCGAACGGTCCTTTCGAATTCTTCCGCGATAGTGATCTCAACGACGAGCGTTCATTATTATACCGTCCAGGGAATTCTTGTCTGCATCTATCTCCTCGCCCCGATTTTGCTTGGGTTGCTCCTTGTCGGATTCGGCGCCAGCGTTGCGCAGGTAGGATTCTATTTCTCGCCGGAAGCGCTTGCGGTGAAATGGCATAAGCTCAACCCCTTGTCCGGGATGCGCAAAGTCATGATCTCACGTCATGCGATGGCCGAGATGGTGAAAAATCTCCTCAAGGTCGCCGTGATCGGGCTGGTCGCTTATGTTTCTATCAACGGAGCCATGGGCGACACTCTTTCTTTAATGGATGGAGACGCGCGCGGAATCCTTACGTTTCTCGTCGATTCTTCGTTGTCCGCAGGCTTCAAAATCGGGTTGGCTTTTTTGGTGCTTGCACTGTGCGATTATCTTTTCCAGCGGTTCGAATTCGAGCGGGATATACGGATGACCAAGCAAGAGATTAAAGAAGAAACAAAGACGACCGAAGGAGACCCGTTCGTGAAAGGCCGCATCAGAACGGTGCAGCGGCAGATCGCCTACAAGCGGATGATGCACGATGTTCCCAAAGCGGATGTTGTCGTCACCAACCCGACACACGTTGCAGTGGCGCTGAAGTACGAGGCGGGAAAAATGGATGCTCCCCGGGTTGTCGCGAAAGGGGCGGAACTTATCGCGCAGCGGATAAAAGAGATTGCCCGCAAACATAATATCCCGATTGTCGAAGATAAAGTACTTGCTCGCGCGTTGTATAAATCAGTAGACATCGGAGAGGCGATTCCCGAGAAATTATTCCAAGCGGTCGCTCAGCTGCTGGCATATATTTTCCGCATGAAGAATTCAAAGTACACCTATAAGGCGTTTTAACAGGATGGAAGCTACAATTCCACAGATCATGGATTCATCAAAAAGGATGTCGCCTCTCGACCTCATACGGAAGAACAGCGACATCGTCCTTGCAGCCGGCGTCATTCTTATTCTGGCTTTGATGATCCTGCCGATTCCTGCAATGCTGCTCGACGTGTTGTTGGCGCTCAATATCACCGCGGCGATCCTGATCCTGTTGGTATCGATGTATATCAACAGCCCGCTCGAACTTTCGGTGTTCCCCGGGATGCTTCTCCTGCTTACTATTTTCCGCCTTTCGTTGAACGTCGCTTCGACGCGCCTTATTCTTGGCGAAGGGTACGCCGGTGAGGTGATCAATGCTTTCGGGTCGTTTGTGGTGAAAGGCAATTACGTTGTCGGGTTCGTAATTTTTCTTATCCTGGTGTTGATCCAGTTCATCGTTATCGTCAAAGGTGCGGGGAGAATCTCGGAAGTGGCGGCACGGTTCACACTCGACGCGATGCCCGGAAAACAAATGGCCATCGACGCTGACATGAACGCCGGCCTGATCAATGAAATCGAAGCCCGCGAGCGCCGCGCCCAGATCGCGCGCGAGGCGGAATTCTTTGGAGCCATGGACGGTGCGAGCAAGTTCGTCAAAGGGGACGCCATCGCCGGATTACTCATTAACATCATTAACATCCTGGGCGGCTTCATCATCGGCGTCGCTCAAAAGGGGCTTTCGTTTACCGACGCACTCCATAATTACACGCTGCTCACGGTCGGAGACGGATTGGTGACTCAAATCCCCGCACTTGTCGTGGCGACGGCTGCGGGCATGGTTGTGACGCGCGGAGGGTCGGGCACGCAATTAGACAAAGAAATACGAACCCAGCTTTTCGGCAGGCCCAAAGCGCTTCTCATTGCATCCGGCGCTCTCTTCCTTTTCGCGATTGTGCCCGGGCTGCCGACCTTACCGTTCCTTCTCCTGTCGGGCCTGGCTGGTTCCGCAGGGTATGTCACCATGCATGATAAGCCGGTGAAGAAAAAAGCCGCCCCCGTTTCTCCCGCCGCAGAGAAAAAAGAAGAGCGTGTGGAAGACTATGTTCAGGTCGATTCACTTGAACTTGAAATTGGATATGGACTGATCTCCCTTGTGGACAATGCTCAGGGCGGAGACCTGTTCAACCGCATCACGAATATCCGCAAGCAGCTGGCACTCGAGCTCGGCATTCTGATTCCACCAGTGCGGGTTCGCGACAATCTTCAACTGGAACCGAATCAATATGTCGTCAAGATCCGTGGCAATGTCGTTGCGACCGATCGCCTCGTGATGGACCGTCTGCTTGCAATGAACGCCGCAGGCGTCGAAGAGCATCTCGACGGCATCTCGGTGAAAGAACCTGCCTTCGGTCTTCCGGCGCTCTGGATACGCGCGAACGAGCGTGAGCGTGCGGAAATCGGCGGATACACCGTTGTCGAGCCATCCGCGGTTCTCTCGACGCATTTACAGGAAATTCTGCGGCGGAACGCGGACAAAATCTTGGGCAGGCAGGATACGAAGAAATTGATCGAGAATTTGAAGAAAGACTACCCGGCAGTCGTTGAGGATTTGACTCCGGAACTCCTGCCGACCGGGACCGTCCAGAAAGTTTTGCAGAACCTCCTGAAGGAAGGCATCCCCATCCGCGATTTGGTGACGATCCTTGAATCGCTCGTAGACTATGCGCGCGTTACCAAGAACGTCGATGTGCTCACGGAATATGTGCGCCACTCTCTGTCGGAGACGATCGCGCACTTGTACCGGGATCCGAAGGGCGTGATTCGCGCGATCGTCCTGGGTCCGCGGCTCGAGCAACTGATTACGAATGCATTGCAGAATCAACGGGAAAGCTCCCCGAGCCTGGGGCTTTCGCCTGCGATGATCGATTCCATCCATAAAGGACTGACTGAGAAAGTGGAGCAATCGATCGGGGCGGGAATTCGCCCGATAGTCCTTTGTGCGGCGACCGTGAGAACGTATCTTTATCGTTTGATTCACACGGCGTTCCCGACGGTCATCGTTTTGTCGTTTACAGAATTACCGGCCGAAACAGAAATCGAATTCACAGGAAAATTGGAGATCAATCATGAGAATTAAAAAATTCGTTGGGGCAACCATGAAGGAAGCCACCGAACAAATGAAACAGGAGTTGGGTCCGGAAGCGATCATTCTGAACACTAAAAAGCTTTCTAACGGAAAGCACTTCAATTTCCTCGGAAAAGAAATGCTTGAAGTCACCGCGGCGATCGATGACGAGCCGGTCCAGCGTCCGGTCCCCGCTCCCATCAGCCGGGACGAGGCTGGTTTTAACCAGCTGCTGCAGCGTGCCGCAACGGCCAGCGTCAGAGAGCCGGCAGCCGGCAGCACGTTTGAAGGGCTGAAAAACGTTGCGGAACATTTTGAGAAAAGGGCTGCGAAAGCCGAGGAGAAGAGGTCTTTTCTTCCCCCCGACAGGACGGAGATTCATGAGTTGAAGGCCGAAATGGAAGAAATGAAGAGCGCGCTGGAATCGATAGCGGAACATTTTAAATATTCTAAAATGCCAGCGCTGCCGCAGTACCTTCAGCAAGCATACCGGACGCTGGTGCAGAACGACGTTGATGAACAACTGGCGGCGGACCTGGTTCAGGTGGTCTATGGAAAGCTTGATGCCCTTCAGCGCGATAACAAACAGGCTGTAGAAAAAAGTCTCCTGGCGGAGATCGCGGGGCTATTGCCAACTGCGCAGCCCCCAAAAGAAAAATCGAAACGGCCTCGTGTTATCGCGCTTGTCGGGCCTACGGGAGTCGGAAAGACGACGACCATTGCAAAGCTTGCGGCGATCGGCAAACTTGTCCAGCACCTCGGCATCGGTTTGATCTCTGCGGATACGTACCGCATCGGTGCCATCGAACAATTGCGCACGTTTGCAAGCATCGCCGATATTCCGATGGAGGTGGTCTACAAACCGAACGAAATGGGGGCGGCGCTAAAAAAATTCCGTACAAAAGATGTGGTGTTTGTCGACACGGTCGGACGCAACCAGAGAGTCAAACAGGAACTGGGTGAATTGAAGAGATTGACCCAGGCTCTCGACCCGGATGAAATTCATCTCGTCTTGAGTGCGCCGACGAACAAGCGGACAATTTTCGATGTGATCGAACGGTTCGGGGTGTTGAAACCGAATAGAATTATTCTCTCCAAAGTGGATGAGGCCGTTGCGCTCGGTACCATACTGAATATTACTCTTCATACCCAATTGCCGATTTCGTTTATCACCACAGGGCAGGGGGTGCCGGACGATATCATGCTGGCGGACTCCGAAAAACTTGCACGAATGATTTATCCAGGAATAATTGCCCATGCGTGAACAAACTGTCATCGTGGATCAAGCGACGCGCCTGCGCGAAATAGCTCTTGGGAGCTACAAGGTGCAAACCGCAACAATGCCACATCGCATTTCCGTAACGAGCGGGAAGGGAGGCGTCGGGAAGAGCACCGTCGCTCTCAACCTGGCGATAGCACTCTGCAACTTCGGGCAGAAAGTTCTCCTGGTTGATGCCGATTCAAACCTGGGCAATCTCGACGTCCTGATGGGGATCGCGCCGAGGTACCGGCTGGGGCATGTCCTCCACGGAAAAGTGGATATCGAAGACGCGCTTGTGAGCCCGTATCCGAACATGAAAATACTCCCGGGAAGTTCCGGCGATGTCGATTATCCGGAAATGACGGCCATCGTGCAGCGGCGTTTTCTTCAGGATCTCTTCTCGCTTGAAGAGCACTTTGACATTCTTTTGATCGACACTTCCGCCGGCCTTTCGAAAGAAACAGTGATGTACTCTCTCGAATCGGATGAGGCGATTGTCGTGACGAGCGTCGAACCGACATCGGTGATGGATTCCTATGCAGTGATCAAGACAATCTCGATATCCCGCCCCGACGAGCGGATTTCGGTTCTCATGAACGCCGCTCAAATTCCGAACCAGGCGGATGAAACGGTCCAGAAGCTGCGAATGGCCGTCGATCACTTCCTGAAGCGCGACATCGGATATCTGGGGTCGATCCCGTTCGATGTGAACATGCGCAACGCCGTTTTGGCTCAGGAGCCGGTCATGAAAAAATTCCCCGCAAGCGCAGCGTCGCTATCATTGAGAGCCGCGGCGCAAACAATCATTAATCAATCTCTTATTCCCGAATTAGGAAAACACCAATGAAAACAATTGTCTTTGAATTGGGCCTGCTAGCGTTTTTTGTGTCTGCGGTGGTTTTTGGCGCAGAGGGCATAAGTTTGTTCGACGTGATTTCACGCGCGTTCATCGTGTTCATCGGCGTGGAACTCGCTGCGACTACGGTTCTTGCGATGGTGTCGCCGCGTTCGAGCAATCAAGAAACGGAGGCGCGCGAGAACCTTAGCGACGGCCAGTCCGCCAAACGCCGAACACCGACTGTCCAAGCAAAAGCATGAGTGGAATGAAAGGAACGAGTCAGTCTCCACGACAGAAGATTAGACGATGCAAAAGGAACTTCACATACTAGAATTGCCTATCCCCGCAGGGCGCAGCGATGCTCACACCAAGATGTTTTTTGAGAACCTCGGCCTTGTGAACTTTGTCGTCAATAAGATCGGACTCGCGACGTTCCGGTCGACAGCGGCACTGGAGAGATCGGACCTTGTCCAATTCGGGATGCTCGGATTGCTGGATGCGATTGAGAAGTTCAATCCCGAGCGCGGCGTTCAATTCCAGACCTATGCGGTGAGCCGGATCAAAGGTTCGATTCAGGATGAGTTGAGAAAATTGGACTGGGTTCCGCGATCTGTCAGAAGAGCAGAGCGTCAGGCAGAGGCGATCGCCCAACGTGCAGGGCAAGTAGAAAGCAGGACAACAACCGCCCTCGATATCGCCCGCCGCCTTTCTCTTTCGCTTGAAAAGTATGCGGAGATCATTCACCAAGTCAATAAAATGGGCGCGACATCGCCCGATGCGCCGGAATATGCGTCCCGGCTCGATGCGCTTTCAACGGACGAAAAAGACGATCCCTCGGAGATCGCAAATCAACAACAGTTGAAAAACACGATTGTCGACGCGGTGGAACAGCTCCCCGAACGGGACCGCCTGATCGTGATGCTCTATTATTATGAGGACCTTACCTTCAAAGAAATTGCTGCCGTGCTGCGAATCTCGGAATCACGAGTCTTTCAGATTCACACAACGGTGCTGGGCAACTTGCGTACAAAACTGGCAGGATCACTCTAGCAATCGGACAAACGTTTATGAAAACATTAGAGCTCAAACAATCTCCACTCGACTTCAAAGTGAAAATGACATCCATGCCTACGGTGGTGGGTGAGATCATGAATCTGGCGAGCGATCCCAGAACCAGCGTCGCCCGGCTCTCCTCCATCTTGTTGAAAGACCCGTCTCTTGCGAAGGGTATCCTGCGCAAAGCAAATTCACCGTACTACGGATTTTTCAACAGGATCAATTCGCTCGACTTTGCAATCGTTCTTCTGGGATTCGACGTGTTGAAGGAAACGGTGTCGAGCCTTCTCGTCAACAACGCCTTGCGAAAGATGGTGAACATTCTCTTCGAATACGAAGAAACGTGGAATCACTCGCTGACCTGCGGCATCATCGCCGGGCATATCGCTGAGACTTCGAAACAGTGCGATTCCAACGACGCCTTTGTTGCCGCGCTGCTTCACGACATCGGCTACATCATCCTTCATCAGATCGTGAACGACGACATGGACGCGATACGGTATTCCAAAAACGGACGCCTCCGCACAACAGTCGAAGCGGCGTCCGGCGTCTCGCACAGCGAAGCGGGTTTCTGGATTGCGGGCAAATGGCAGCTTCCCCCGCGGATTGCGGAAGCGATACGGTATCATCACGCGCCGCACCTGGCAACGGTTGATCCGGCACTGACTGCGACGGTGCATGTTGCCGATGTTCTTTGTTCCCAGCTCCAACTCGGCACGTTTTCGCATGACGGGCCATTGGTCTATGACCCGGCAGCTGTCAACCTTATCCAGTTTGATGAAACCGAGATTGATCGCGAACAGCTGGAAGAGTCCTGCATGCAGATGCGGTCGGATATCGACGGCGGACGGTCTCTCGAAGATTTTGTGAGCGACATCAAACGCAAATTTGTCGATGCGATTGGCGACCTTCCGGAAAAACAAAGAATTATTCTTGCACTGTACTACTACGAAAATATTTCCTTCGAAGAAATTGGACGTGTGCTTAAGATCGACGAAACGGCGGTCATGAGCCTTCACGATAAATCACTGACGACGCTAAAAAACGTACTTTGGAACATACAGCCACAGAGAGTAGCGCTATGATGACGCCAGAACAGATACACGAAAAAGTCAAAACGATTATCCAGCTTCCCGCGCTTCCCTCCATCGCGCTCGAAGTCGTCGAACTGGTTGATAACCCAAGAACGAGTGCCTCAAAATTGGGGAGGGTGATCTCCTCAGACCAAGCGCTCACAGCGAAGGTTTTGAAGATCGCCAATTCTCCGTTCTATGGCTTTCCGAAAAAAATCTCAACGGTTGATTTTGCAATCATCGTCCTCGGCTTTGACGCCTTGAAGGAAATCGTTATCAGCATCTCCCTCGTCAGCTCTTTGCAGAAAAAATCCGATAACTACTTCGATGCGCGAGTGTTCTGGGACCATGCGATCTCAACCGGCGTTATCGCACGGCGGCTTGCCCGCGACCTCCACTACCGCATCAGCGGCGAGGTTTTTGTCGGAGGGCTCCTCCACGACATGGGGATCTCCGTTTTGCACCGTTATTTTTCGAATGAGTACCGGCGCATTGTTGATATCGCCCGTGATTCGGCTCTCTCGATGCTTGAAGCGGAAGAAAGCGTTCTTGGCGTTACTCATGCTGAGGTGGGTGGATGGCTCGCCGAGCGCTGGAATATGCCGGATCACCTCGTTGAAGCTATTGCGCTTCATCACCAGCCGTCCAAGGCGACATTGAACCCCGACCTTGTTGCGCTGATCCATGTCGCAGATGTTATCGCGCTCCAGCTCAATGGGAGTGCCCCGGTGGAATTCGACAAGGGGGCTACGTATGACCCGCTCGCACTCGAGAGGCTGCAATTGTCCGATGAAAATGTCCTGAAAGAGTACATGGCGGAGTACGGCGAGATTATCCAGAGCGATGTTGAGGAAGTTACTGCATTCGTCTCCGGCAAAGGGTATTAAGGAATGAAAAAGCAAATGGAAAAAATGAAAAGCAGAAACGAGCTCCTCGATGAGGCTCTCCCTCAATTCGAGTCGTTCATCGAAAGCCGGGAAAAATATATCAAAGCGTTGGAGACGACGATTCAGGCGCTGCGGCAGGAGAACGCGAACTTTAATAAGAACAACCTCGCGATCCGGAGTTCCATCGACGAACTCGTGGCGATGCAGCGGCTTTCGAATATTGTCAGCACCGCCGTGAGCCCCGAGACGATTCTTGCGACTCTCTTTGATTTGACCCAACAAGTCATCCCTGTTCTGGAGTCCAATATTTTTCTCCTCGATTCGACCTCCAATACACTCCTCCCTCTTGCTCCGGGACAAGACCCTCGGTTGAAGGAAGAGGCGCAGCAGCAGCTCGAGTCGGGAATATGCGACTGGGTGTTCGACGAAAAGAAGACCGTGATCATTCCCGACCTCGAGAGCCTTGTTGCGACCGGGACGGCAAAAAACTTTGTTATTGTTCCCCTCATTCTGCGCAATCGCTCTATCGGGATATACCTGATTCATACGGAGAAGCCACAACAGGATTTTTCAAATCAAGATATTCAGCTTCTCTCCGTCCTTGCAAATCAGGCTGCGGCGGGCGTTGAAAACTGGCGGACCTACGAGGAGCTTGTCAACGCGAACAAACAATTGAAATCGTCCGAAGCGCAAATGATCCAGGCTGCAAAGCTTGCCGCTATCGGAGAACTTGCTGCAAGCATCGTCCACGAGATCAAGAATCCCGTGCAGGTGCTGATGCTCCAGATGGATATGATGCAGCGCGGAGTCGCCCTGCCGAACGGGCTCGACCTGGTGCGACAGCATGTCCAACGGCTGAGCACGATCACGAAAAGGCTGATGAATTTTTCGCGGAATGTCTCCGAAGAGGTCATGACGCAGCCGATTTCAGTCAACAAGGCTATCGAGGATGTCGTGGCGATGGTTCAGCACGAGTACCGGACCGATAAAATAGAAATCGAACTTGCCCTCTCTACCGACCTTCCGATGGTTGTGGGGAATTCGAACTACCTCCAGCAGGTCTTTCTCAACCTCGTCATCAATGCGCGCGATGCGATGCCCAAGGGGGGCAAGATCTTCATCTCCAGCATGTTGGAAGGGTTTAACGTAACCGTTCGATTTTCGGATACCGGGAGCGGCATCACACAGGAGAATATGGAAAAGATTTTTCAGCCGTTCTTTACGACAAAAGGCGAGGGGAAGGGAACGGGTCTCGGCCTTGCGATCTCGCGAAACATCATCTCACAACATCAAGGGCAAATCCGGGTTGAAAGCGAGTTGAATAAAGGGACAACGTTTATTATCACACTTCCTATCAGGAGGACGCATCAATGAGGACTATGCCCTGGATCATCAACGCCCGTCATTTCGGTTTCGTTGTGTGTGTGGTTCTCTCGTTCGGTATTGCGAATGCTGCCGACACTCCCACAACCACACCGGCCGCCGCCAAGGTCAACCCGGCGCCTAAAAAGAAGACAGGCGCCACTCTCCAACGTCAACAGCCGGTTGCAAAAAAATACTCTTCGTCAGAGGAGACCCTTCGCACGGCATTGAAACAGCAAATATGGCTTGCCCAGCATAAAAAGCCGGCGGCCGCAAAAGGCAATCAGCCGGGGCAGGCATCAAAATCCATCGCTCCGGTTTCCCACAATGCCTCGCTTACGCCGACACGTACAGGGCTGCGCAAGTTTACTCCGGTGCAGAGATACGGTGTGAAGCCTCCGCAGCCGTTAGGTGCCTCCACGGTTCGCAGTTTACCAGCAGGGGGAGTTTTACAGGATTCAGCGAGAAACAGGGCAGAAGCAAACGTCGTAGTATCTCGTGGTGCATCAGATGTCCGGAGCCAAGAAGAAAGCGATGGGAATGCAGGAGTGTTCTTGATCTTGGTTGCACTGTGCGCGGCATTTGCCGGCACAGCCGCTGTTTTGTACATGCTTTCGAAACGCGCTCCTCACAGAATTGAAACGAAAGCTGCCCGCCCTGTTGTACCGGAACATCCCCAGCGCCGTGATTCAGTTTACCTGGCACCGGAAAGAAAACCTCTGGAACGGGTCGGCACGTTTGTCGATGAAGCCGACGAGAAGGAACACGCAGTGGTGGATTTGGCTCAACGGTACCAACGAGGACAGGGAGAGATGCAATTATTGTTCAGCCTTCAAGCTCACGAAAATGGTGAAGTTCCCTTCGCGAATTTAATCAACACGTCCTCGTCGCCGAAAGCGAAAGGAAATGTCAAAAAGCACGCAAAGAAATTTGGCCTTGGGAGAGGCGAAGTCGATCTTCTCAGGCGGCTTCAGAAGTGCAGCACGTCGGCCACACATACGCAGAGGATGTTATGATCAAAGGAATATACGCGTCGGGGACGGGCATGATGCCGAGAATGCTCAAACTTGAAGTGATCGCGAACAATCTTGCAAATATTAGCACGGCCGGTTTTAAACGCGACAATATTTTTGTTCAGATCATGAAAAACACCGCCGTCGCGCAAACAAAAGGAGGCGGAGATCTTTCCGGTTTGAACGTGAAGGAATATACAGATTTCTCGGAGGGTTCGTTGAGCCCGACCAGCAACAAGCTCGACCTCGCTCTTCAAGGCTCAGGTTTCTTCGTCGCTCAAACGCCGAACGGGCCGCGCTATACGAGAAACGGAAGCTTCAGCCTTTCCACGGACGGTACCATTGTCACTTCACAAGGTTATCCGGTGTTGGGGGCCGGGGGCCCGATTCAATTGCCCGATATGCAAAAATTATCCCAAGGGGATATTTCCATCGATGAAACCGGCGAGGTCACTGTTGACGGAAAAAAGCTTGGGAGGCTGGAGATAGCAAACTTTGCCGATACCTCCGTTTTGAAGAAAGACGGCGGAACAGATTTCGTCTCAGACGTTCCGCCAACGATCGGTGTCGCTGACGGAAAAAACACCGCCGTCCGCCAGGGATATCTTGAAGAGTCGAACGTGAACGGGATCGAGGAAATGGTTCAAATGATTGAATTGAGCCGGAATTTTGAATCGGCTCAAAAAACGATGGAGTCACAGGACGGAACGCTTGACAAGGCGAACGACGTTGGCAAGTTGTAAAAAGGAAGTGGTTCGCCCCCGGTGGAGAAACCGGAGTGCGAAGCCGGAACGAATTCATTAATAAAGGAGTACTTATGAACAGGGCATTGCAAACGGCGGCAACGGGAATGTTTGGACAGCAGCTCAATGTAGATATCATTGCGAATAATCTCGCCAACGTCAACACGACCGGGTTCAAAAAGAGCAGGCCCGATTTTCAGGACCTGATGTACCAGACGTTGAAGACCAGCGAAGTCTCCGATAACCCCAACATCCAGCAGCCGGCGGAGATCCAGGTAGGAAACGGGACGGTGCCGGTCGCAACGCCGAAAAGTTTTGCGCAGGGAGACATCACGCCGACGAACAATCCTCTCGATGTTGCGATTCAGGGAGATGGTTTTTTCCAAATTCGTCAGACCGATGGGACGACGGCGTATACGCGCGACGGGTCATTCCAGATTTCCGGCGAAGGGATGCTGGTGACGGCGCAGGGGTACGTGGTCGAGCCCGGGTTATCGATTCCTTCCGATACCACAAGCATCACTATAGCTTCGGATGGAACGATCAACGCTACGGTTGCCGGTCAAAGTTCTCCGTCAAAGGTAGGGCAGCTGGAGTTGGCGAAATTTGTCAACCCGGTAGGCCTGAACCCAACAGGCGGAAACTTGTATACTGAAACGCCGTCCTCCGGCAAGCCGATTCTCGGTACGGCCGGAAGTGAAGGCTTCGGCACATTGATGCCGCAGTCGCTGGAAGCATCCAATGTTGACGTCGTCGAAGAGATGGTCAACATGATCGTGGCGCAACGGGCGTACGAGATTAATTCTAAGACAATACAGACCGTCGAAGACATGCTTACGATGGCAAATAATCTTCAACGCTGATAGCAAATAGTTTCGATGAACGGAATTTTTACCATACTGACCTTGATGTTCCTCGGCCGTACAAGCGCCGTAGAAGTGGATGAGATCAAGAACGCCGTGAGCCAATACGTTTATTCGCGGCTCGACTCAACGGTGCAGAAAGATGCCGTCATAGAATTCCGCGGCGGTCTCGAGAGGGTCGGTGTTCCGGGTGATGATCATACGGTGCGTGTCGGTTTGGGGGAAGAGCGAATATTGCGCGGGATCGTCTGTCTGCCCGTCGAGATCACAAGCGGTGGAAAAGTTATCCGGCAGATGGTCGTGTCGATTAAAGTGCGGGTTTTTGGTCAGGTCTTCGTTGCCGGCCGGCAATTTGAACGTCATTCAAATATTTCCGTTGAAGGCGTTAATTGCCGGTATGCCGAATTAACTTCAATGCCCGACGATGTTGTGATGCGCAAGGAGCAACTGACTGGTAAACGGACGTCGAGGATCATCGGGGCGGGCTCCATCCTGCGTGAAAGCTCTTTAGAATTGATCCCTCTCGTCTTCCGCGGCGAACAAGTTACACTCATCGTGAGGTCGGGGCACGTGAAGCTGTCGACGAAAGGGCTGGCAAAAGAAGACGGCGTTTTTGGGAGCATAATCGAAGTCCAAAAGCTTGATTCTCACGAACGAATCGAAGCTGTAGTCATTGATGAACACACGGTTCAAGTCACGACGGAGTAAAGCTATGAAAAAGAAATTCATTCTTATGTTTTTTATTACGGGTATTCTTGCGTCGAACATTGCGATCTCTCAGGACATGCGGGAGAATCTCTCAAGATCATTGTTTTCCGACCAGAAGGCAAATCACGTTGGAGACGCAGTGACCATCCTTGTTGTTGAAACGTCGAGCGCGTCGAACACCGCACAAACCACCTCGTCGCGAACGAGCAATCTCTCCCTGTCTGCTACTGGAAATCTCTCGTCGACCGCCGCCACTCCTCCAAGCGTGGGTGCGACAATTGGAACAACGAATTCCTTTACCGGCCAGGGAGGCACTTCGAGTGCGGGGTCGATACAGGCGCAAATAAGTGCCACCGTCGATTCAGTCCTTCCAAACGGCAACCTCTTCGTGGTCGGGAATCGGACGATCATTATTAACGGGGAAGAACAAATTATAAAAATTTCCGGCGTTATCCGGCCGTCCGATATCCAAACGGACAACAGTGTTTATTCGTACAATATTTCCGACGCTACGATAATTTTTAGAGGGAACGGAATCGTCTCCCGGGCACAAGAACCGGGTTGGCTCACGAAATTTTTTCACTTGATATTCTGAAAGTCGAGCATATGAAAACATTGAAGGTTGTAATTTACGTGCTCTTGGGCGTCTCGCTTACGGCATCAGTGTTTGCGGGTTCAAGGATCAAAGATATTGCCTATTTGCAGGGCATACGGAACGAACAATTGATCGGCTACGGGTTGGTGGTTGGACTCAACGGCACGGGCGATTCGCAGCGCTCCACCTTTACCCTGCAATCTGTCGCCAGCATGCTGAAAAGGTTCGGTATCACGGTCCCTCAGAGCGACCTGCGATTGCAGAATGTTGCTGCGGTCATTGTCACGGCTTCTATTCCGAGTTTCTCGAAAGAGGGAGGCATCATCGACGTTATTGTCTCATCGCTCGGCGATGCAACAGGGCTTCAAGGGGGGACACTTTTAATGACGCCTCTTTCCGGGCTCGACGGCTCCGTCTATGCGACGGCTCAAGGTCCGGTTTCTGTCGGAGGGTTCAGCGCGAGTGCCGGCGGGAGCGAAGTGCGGCGTAACCATACGGCGGCTGGAAGAATTCCGGGAGGAGCAACCATCGAAAAACCGGTGGTCTCGGAATTCAGCAAAGACTGGTCGATGTATGTCGTGCTCATGCAGTCGGATTTCACGACTGCCGAAAGAATTGCAAGTGCAGTAAACGAAAAATTCGGGAAACAAATCGCTATCCCGAAAGATGGTTCTACGGTTGCAGTGAGCGTTCCGGAGGAATACCGCCAGGAGGGAAAACTTGTCGAGTTCGTTTCGCTCGTCGAACTGCTTGAAGTCTCTCCCGACGTGGCGGCAAAAGTCGTGATCAACGAACGAACCGGTACGATTGTCATCGGCGGAAATGTCTCTATCTTACCCGTCGCAATCTCGAACGGCGGCCTCAACATCCAAATCCAATCGACCCCCGTGATTTCACAACCGGGGCCGTTATCGAACGGAACGACGGTCTCAACTCAAATGACGACCGTATCGGCAGGCCTGGATTCTTCTTCCGTTTTTGCGCTCCAAGGAGTGGCGACAGTGCAGGATGTTGCAAAAGCGCTCAACTCGATGAAGGTTTCGCCTCGCGATATTATTGCGATCTTCCAGGCCCTCAAAGAAGCCGGCGCATTAAAAGCAGAGCTGGTCATCATTTAAATGGCGGCACCGAACGACATATTGCCCGTCAACAATATTTCGACCAATGCCGTTACTGACGATGCGTCCAAAGCAAAGCTTCAGAAGGCGGCAAAGGATTTCGAGTCACTCTTCGTCGGCTATATGCTCAAAGGTATGCGGAGCACCATCCCGAAGTCCGGTACGGAGAAGGATGAGTTTGGAGGAGATATGATGGAAGGGATGTTTGACATGGAATTCGCCAAATATATTTCCAACAATAGCAACCTTGGGTTGGGCGAAATGTTGTACAAGAAATTAACCGGGGAAGATCTGCCGAAAGCGGCCGCGCATCAGTCATACCGCTTGCCGTCTATTCCGGCGCAAACGGCGAATGCCTCGGGTACGAAGGCGGCTTCTCAACCCGTCGCGCCATCCGCATCCGTCCAAAAGCGGATCGAAAGCTACAGTGACACGATTCAGGCTGCATCTCAAAAATACGGCGTGAACCCGAATCTCATCAAGGCAGTGATGGCAAGCGAATCGGGAGGGAAGCCTAATGCCCAGTCGTCAAAAAACGCGAAGGGGCTCATGCAATTAATAGACTCGACCGCAGCCGATATGGGAGTGCAAAATGTATGGAACCCTCAACAAAACATTTTTGGAGGAGCCAAATATTTGAAGCAGATGCTGGATAAATTTCAGGGGGATCTGCCGAGTGCCGTCGCGTCTTACAATGCCGGACCGGCCGCGGTGGAAAAGCAAGGCGGGGTTCCGGCGATCAAGGAAACGAAAGATTATGTCTCGAAAGTACTGAATTATTTTCAACAGTTCGAACAGCAGGAGATTTACAATAATGACGACAATTGACCAGTTCGCAGAAGTCCTTAAAACCGAGGCCGAGGTTGCCGATGCAATTCTTGGAACACTTTATGAGCAGCAACAGGCGATCATTCATTTCCGGGATGGCGCAATCGTGGAGGCAGTAGAACGGGAACGGCAATTATTAGAGCCGATGGAATCCCTTGAGCGAGAGCGCGAGAACCTCTGCCGTGCGTTCGACAGTACAATGCGGCCGGAGGTGAATGGGCAGTTCAATCTTTCGGGGCTCGCCCGGCAGCTCCCCCGGCACGAGGCTGCGAAAATTCTCGGCGCGGGGAAAATCCTGAAGGGAAAAGTCGAAAAAATCATGAACGTGAACAATCAGAATAAAATGCTCTTGGAACATTCCCTGCGTTTTGTCCGGCAAAGTCTGCGGATTATGACGAATAATTACACAAAGAAATTGATCGACACGAAAATGTAGCGAGGAGACAATGGCAGGACTGAACGACGTAATGAATTCCGCCCGCAGCGCGCTCATTGCACAGCAGCTGGCACTGGAGGTGACTTCGAACAATGTCGCGAATGCGAATACGACGGGCTATTCACGCGAGCGGGTGGATTTCGAGCAGAGTCCCACCGTGCCGACAAATTACGGCCTGCTGGGGACCGGTGTTATCGCAAACAACATCGGCAGTGTGCGCGATAGCATGATCGATCAGCAGCTTTGGAGCGCGAACGACTCAAACGGGAAAGCGACCACGGAACAGACGATTCTCTCGCAGGTGGAATCGGCAATCAACGAACCCTCAGACAATGGCCTGAGCGAGACCATGGATAGCTTCTTTAGCGCGTTCCAGAGTTTGTCGGCCCAGCCGGAAGAGAGCGCTGAACGCAACAATGTAATAGAGCAAGGCCAGCTTGTCGCGCAATCGTTCCATACCATTCAAGCGAGCATTGCACAAACGCAAAGCGGCATCGTCAGCGACATCCAGAGTCAACTTGGGAACATCAATCAATTAACAAGCAACATTAGCGACCTCGATGCGAAGATCGTGAATGCAACGGCTCAGGGGATGAACCCCAGCTCTTTGGTCGATCAACGGGATCTCGATATCGACACTCTTTCAGGTCTTGCCAATGTCAATGTGTCCGACGAGGGGGACGGTTCGGTGTCGGTTTCGGTCGGCGGCACGGTCGTTGCCTCAAAGTCCGGATCGACGGCTCTTACCTCCAGCGTAACGGGGACTCAAATACAAATCTTTGCGGCCGGTTCGACACAGCCGACGCAGGTAACGTCGGGAACGTTGGGCGGCGATCTGGAAACCTATAATACCACAATACCGGATTACCTTTCTAAACTGAACGCTACTGCCAATGCGCTCATTACTCAAGTCAATACGATCCACGCGGCAGGATATGGACTCGGCACTCCGCCGTCGACCGGCGTCAACTTCTTTACCGGTACATCGGCGAGCGATATCAATGTCAATACCGATGTCGTCAATGATCCGAATGAAGTTGCCGCTTCTTCAGACGGGTCAACAGGAGACAATCAGGTGGCGTTAGCGTTGGCAAACCTCCAGAATCAATCCGTGATGAACGGCGGAACGACGACAATTTCCCAATACTATACTTCACTTGTCAGTTCGATCGGTTCGGCGGTCGATGCCGCGCAAGATACTTCGAACAATCAGCAATTGACCATCAATCAGCTCCAGAGCCAGCGTTCATCCGTCTCGGGCGTGTCGATCGATGAAGAGATGACGAACCTTACGCAGTACCAGCAAGCCTACCAGGCGGCATCGGAGGTCGTGAATGTCGTCGATGAACTAATGCAAACACTCATCACCATGGTGCAATAATGAGAGTCACGGAAAGCAGTATCGCATCGAGTTTTCTCAACAATGTTAACGAAACGCGGGAGCGGATTTCGCAGGAACAGACGGAATTAGCAACCGGCAAAAGCGTGAACACTGTTTCGGACAACCCTCAAGCGACAAGTACGATTTTGCAGCTGAAGTCGCTTATCAGCGACAACACCCAGTTCCAGCAAAACAATACGGAAGCCCAATCGCAGGCGCAGGCGACGGAGTCAGCGTTGAACAGCTTTACCAATATTATGGTAAATCTGAAAGGAATCGTGGCCCAAGCGACGAATGGATCGTTGAGCAGTGAGGATCAGCAAACCTACGCCGACCAGGTCGGCCAGCTTCTCGAACAGGCAGTCGATCTGGCCAATACCCAGTCGAACGGAGTGTACATTTTCGGCGGCACGAATACGCTTCAACAGCCCTTCACGCTTGCATCGGACGATTCTTCAGTCACGGCAAACCCGAACGGGATCACAGGGTCGATTCAAGTTCCTGTCAATGAAGGCATCAGCCAGACCGTGAACCTCGACGGGCAGCAGGCTTTTCAAGGGACTGCGATTTTCAACTTGATGATCCAAATCAAGAACGAGCTCCAGGCGGGACAAAGCCCGACAACGGCTGACGCTCAATCGGTCGACACCTACATTGATGACGTTGCCAATGCCACTGGAAAGGCCGGCGCCATAATGCAGAACCTCACCAACAACGATACCATGCTTTCCAGTCAACAAACGCAGCTGCAGCAATTGCTCTCCAATCAGCAAGATGCGGACGTTGCAGCGGTAACAATCAAAATGAATCAAGACCAGCTGGATCTTCAGGCAGCGCTGAGCTCCGGTGCGAGCGTTCTCCCGGATACACTTTTGAACTTTTTGGGTAAAACATGAAAAAGACTCTCGATATAGCGACCATGGGCGGTCTCTTTCTGGGGGTAGTCTCGATCTTCGGATCGTTCGTCCTCGAAGGGGGTTCCGTAGGCGCTTTGATGCTGGTTCCCGCTATGATTATCGTGTTTGGCGGCACGTTCGGAGCAACAATGATCGGCACGTCCATGAAAAGTTTTACGGGAATTGGAAAGCTCATCGCCATGGCTCTGTTCCCCCCGCAATTTGAAGTGAAAGAAGCGATAGAAAAGATTGTAAAGTTCTCAACGATCGCCCGCAAAGACGGGTTGCTGGCCCTTGAGAAGGAACTCGACAAGGTAGAGAATCCGTTCATGAAAAAGATACTCCGGTTCGCGATCGACGGCACCGACCCTGAAGTCCTTCGGTCGCTTGCAGAGACGGAAGTGGTCAATGCCGCTCAACGGCACGCAAAGAGCAGTTCGATCTTTCAGAAAATGGGAGGCTACTCGCCGACGATGGGTATTATCGGAACGGTGATGGGGTTGATTGCAACGCTTGCCGCGGCGGGCGAAGATCCGAATTTGCTTATCCATCACATTGCGAGCGCATTCATCGCGACACTGTGGGGTGTCTTTATGGCGAATGTTGTGTGGCTGCCGATCTCCGATAAATTGCGGCATGTGCAGGGGGAGGAGAATCTTTTTATGGAAATTATTGTGGAGGGAATTCTTTCGATTCAGGTGGGCGAAATTCCCTCGGTGATCAAAGCCAAATTAAATAGCATGCTCCCTTCAAGTCAACAGGAGGCAACGTAAGGTGAAAAAGAAGGAAAAACAGGCAGAGCACGACAGCGAAGACCGCTGGCTCCTGACGTATTCCGACCTTATTACGCTGTTGTTGGGATTGTTCGTTATCCTCTATGCGATGTCCAAGATCGACGCCGGGAAATATGCAGAACTCGTTTCTGCGATGGGGGGCGTCTTCGGAAAAGAGAAGCCGGGTGTTCTCCAGGGCCAGACCGGCATGCTGCAGTCGGTGATGCCGCAGCTTCAAAGCGAGCGTCAAAAGATTGAGAAGGAAATCCAGGATGCTCTCGGTTCCGGGATGAAGAAAAATCTCGTCAGCGTTTCACAGAATGAGCGGGGAATTACCATCCACATCATGGAAGAGCTGCTGTTCAATTCCGGAAGCGCAGAGTTCAAAGCGTCGTCGCTGGCTGTACTTGATTCTCTCGCCAGCGTTTTGAAGAAAATGCCGAACGATATCCGCATCGAAGGGCATACGGACAATGTTCCCATCAGCACATCGCAATTTCCTTCGAACTGGCATCTCTCGGTTGCGCGTGCAGTGAACGCCGGGTACTATCTTATTCAAAAACATGGGCTCGACCCGGAAAAAGTTTCGGTCGTAGGCTATGCTGAATACCGTCCCCTGGTTCCCAACACGTCCGATGAGAACAGGTCGCGGAATCGCCGCGTCGACATCGTGATTCTTACAAACATTCCCCGCGAACCGGTGACCATCAACGAAGGTCAAGAGTCAAACAACAAACAATTGAGGCCGCAGCCATGAAATGGAAAAACCGCCAATTCGGCGAACTTGAGTTCGACGACGAACACGTCCTGACCTTTCCCCAAGGCATCATTGGGTTCGAGGACTACCGACGCTTTATTCTCATAAACGATGAGGACTCTCAGCCGTTTCGATGGCTTGTTTCCATTGAAGATGAAGACCTCTCTTTTCCCCTGCTCAACCCGCTCCTCTTCTTCCCGAATTACAGGGCCGGCAATCAGCAGAAGGAAGATTCGACAATCCTCGTCGTAGCGACCTTGAACAAGGAGATTAAAAATTCTACCGTGAATTTGCGGAGTCCGGTTATCATCATGAACGAAGGCAGAACGGGGAAGCAAATTATCCTCGAAGAGGAAACATACGCATTGCAGCATCCGCTCTTCGTCGCACCTCAATCACCCGTGAAAGGATAGACCTATGCTCGTTCTCAGCCGCAAATTCGACGAGAGTATCATGATCGGTGATTCCGTGGTCATCACAATAGTTTCTATTCAGGATGGCCAGGTGAAGATCGGCATCGAGGCTCCAAAAGAAGTGAGGATTCTGAGGAGAGAAATTTATGAGGAGATACACCGGTCGAACGCCCAGGCAGCGAAAGCGTCCAAGAGTGCTGCAATGAAAGCAGCGAAGATGCTGCAAGAGAAAAGTTCGCCGGACAATTCCGGCAGACGAAAAATCTAAACCGCCGATGGCATGCGAAACGCGTGCGCTGGCATAAACAATTATTGAGCAAAGAAAACCATGTTCATCTTTATTGGAATAGCCGTCGTTATTGCGGGAGTGATGGGTGGGTTCATGCTGCACGGTGGTCCCCCCGCCGTCCTCTTGCAATGGAGCGAATTCATGATTATCGGCGGTGCTTCGATAGGGTCGTTGCTCGTTGGAACACCGCTCCCGGTACTCATGCGCGTTCTCGGAAATCTCGCATCGCTTTTCAAAGGCGACCCCTACACAAAAGCCGAGTATTTGAACCTGCTCAAATCGCAGTTCGAACTTTTCAGTATCGCGCAGCGGGACGGATTGATCAATATTGAAGCTCATATCGAAAAGCCTGAAGAAAGTCCGATTTTTAAGAAGAATAGTTTCTTCCTCCACAATCATCATGCGTTATCATTCCTCTGCGATTCCATGAAGCTGATGCTGGGCGGCGGCATTGCACCTCACGACCTTGAAGCGCTTCTCGATGCGGACCTGGAAACTCATCACGAGGAGTCCGGCGCAGGGCCGAACTTAATGTCGAAACTCGGCGATGCGCTACCGGGCCTCGGCATCGTGGCGGCAGTCCTCGGCATCGTGATTACGATGCAGGCGATCGACGGCCCCCCCGCAGAGGTCGGCGAGAAAGTTGCCGCTGCGCTGGTCGGGACATTCCTCGGTATTTTGACGTCGTACGGGTTCGTCCAGCCGCTGGCGAACCACATGGAAATTCTTAACCAGTCGGAGGCGCGGTATTTTGAGTGCATCAAAACCGGCGTCGTCGCTTTCGCGAAAGGGAATGCACCCACGGTCGTGGTTGAATTTTCGCGGCGCGTGATCTTCAACGAAGTCCGCCCGTCGTTCACCGAGCTTGAATCTGCAATCAAAGAGCTACGCTCGTCTGCTTCACAGTCAACACAACAGGCCGCCGCATGAATCATCCCGGCAGCGACGTTCCTATTCGGATCGTAAAAAAGAAAGTCGGGCACGGCGGGCACCACGGCGGTGCATGGAAAGTTGCGTACGCCGATTTCGTCACCGCGATGATGGCGCTGTTCATTGTTTTGTGGATCGTGGGTCAGAGCAAGCAGGTAAAGCAGTTTGTCGCAAATTATTTCAAAGACCCCGGCGCTTTTTTTGAAAGCACAAAGGGGGGAGGGATGTTTCAAGGTTCCAATCTTGTCGGGAAGGAACAAGTTCTCGACGAGTACCTCAAGAGAGATGAGGAAAAACTAAAAGAAATGACCGAGAGCATTCTCAAAAACCTGGGGAAAGATGCTTCGCTTTCAAATCTGATCGACCAGATCAAGGTCGATACGGTGGAAGAAGGGATGCGCATCGAATTGCTGGAAGCGACTAAGGCCTATTTCTTCGACGTCGGGACCGCAACGCTTAAACCCGAAGCGATACGTGTTCTCACCATCATCGCGAAGGAAGTCGGGAAACTTCCGAATAAAGTGATTATTGATGGCCATACCGACAGCCGCCCTTATTCTCGCGCGGATGGGTATACAAATTTTGAATTGAGCGCCGACCGTGCAAACAGCGCGCGGAGAATTCTCGTTGTGAACGGCTTGAAAGAGCATCAGATCGACGAGGTGCGCGGCTATGCCGATTCGCGCTTGAGAAATGCGAAAGACCCGTACGACGTCACCAACCGAAGGATCAGCATTATTATAGAATGGCAGGATGGGAAGCAGCATGGGAAGAAGTGAAAAAGTGAAGATCCTGCTCGTCGAAGACGACCCGGCGCAGGTCAGAATAGCTTCGTACATTCTGAGGAAAAAAGAGTTGTACGAGGTGATCACAGCGGAGGATGCATCGTCTGCTTTCGCCGTGGTCGAGGACAAGAACCCCGCTCTTGTCATCAGCGATTACCACCTTCCGGGAGAGGATGGTCTTGTCCTTTGCCAAAAGATCAAGAATCACCCGAAATTGCGGAATACGATGTTCATGCTCCTGACTGCAGAGTCGGGCCTGGGACAGAAGATTAAGGCCCTTGAACTCGGAGCCGATGATTTTATTTCAAAGCCGTATAATGAGAACGAATTTCTCACGCGGGTCCAGGTCCTTTTGCGGATCAAACATCTGCAGGATGAATTGCAGCGCGACACCGATGAGTTGCGGGAGGCGAACAAAACTCTTCACAATCATTTTGCCGGGATCGTTGGCCTTCTCGCTAAATTGATCACGCTTCGTGTTCCCAACGCCTCCTCGAACGCCGAAAAAGCAGCCAGAATGAGCAGGTGGATGGGCGAGCGATTGCATCTGGAAGGCCAGGAATTGCAAGCCCTTGAACTGGTTGCCAGGCTTCACGAAATCGGCAAGATCACATTTCCCGATACGTTGTTCAAACATCATCCTCACCAATTGGCCGAAGAAGAATGGAACAGATTTCTTGAATTCCCATTGCTTGGAGAAACGCTCCTTCAAGGCATTCCGGAGTTGCAGCAAATTGGAACGCTGCTTCGCCATCAGCTTGAGAACTATGATGGCTCGGGCTTTCCCGACAAGCTGATGGGTGAAGAAATCCATTTATCCTGCAGGATCTTACGGGCGGTAAACTATTTGGAACAAGCGACGCGTGCCGACGTGACCAGCCCCGAAGGCCAGTTTGACAGCCTGTCCAAAGCCCGGGGTACAACGCTTGACCCTCACGTCGCCCAGCTCCTCCGGGAGTATCTGCAGGTTACACGCGAGCCGTCATGGCTGGAGGGGAAAGAAGAAATTTCTATCTTCGGCCTGAGCGAAGGGATGGTCATCGCTTCGGACATCTGTACGGGGAGCGGCACAAAATTGCTGCCGAAGGAAACAAAAATTACCCAGCCCTTTATAGCGCGTATTCTGGCACAGCATCATTTCGATCCCATCATCAACAGCATTTACATTTACAAAGCGAGGTAGCGTTTTTTCAGCCGCGCTTTCTTGCCGTCTTCAACATGATTCCGCTACAAGAACTCTTTAGTTCGCTTGCGTGACCAATTTCCACTTTTATAAATAATGAGGTGAGCGGTGAAGACCGTTCGCTCAATGCCATTTTAGTTTTATATCCGTGTTGAGGAAGCAATTCCCCCAACTAAACAACGATCGATCGGTATGCAGTGCCTGCTTACTGTAACGCCACTACCATTTGTGATTCGTTCCTGTTTTCTTTACATTTCTGCGCACACGGGGCATGGCAAAATAGGAAAGACGCCATTCAAGGGAACGGTTACTTCTCCTAAAAACTCAACTTGTTCCGAGCGTTCTCGTTCGCAAAACGGCTCTTCAAATTACCGCACAGAGGTTTGTTATGACCTTTCGGAATTTACTTCTCATCCTGCTATTTTTTGCGGCCGGCTCGCAATTGGGAAGAGCAACAACTGTATCCGATACGCTTGTCAACTCGGGATGGGAGGCCTGGCAGGTTCCGGATTACGCTCTGGCTGAAAAGCAATTTCATGCGGCCGTTGATGCTGATCCGGGGGATCCGCGTGGATACATATGCCTTGCTCTCCTGCAAAACTCTCGTGAAAAATATCCGCAATGCTGGGACGCGCTTCAGAAGCTCTCAAGCAAAGAACCCAACATTGATCCATACCTTTTCTCTTTTTGGCAGACAATACGCTTTAGGCTGAGGGATGATTTCAAGGAGGCGGGCCTTCTGGTTTACCTCGAAAAGCTTTCGAATGCCGACGACGATCGCGGAACGCTCCCGGCGCAGGCTTCAGAAGCCCTTGAAGATTATTATCACGAGCGACATGAGCTGCACACGGCGGACACCTATCATCTCAAAATAAACGCAATCAGTGATTGGATGCTTATCGGGCCGTTTGAGAACTTGTCGGCGTCGGGATATGATAAGGTGTACCCTCCCGAGACGGAGTTTAATGCCGCAGCGACCTACGAAGGCAAGGGCGGAGTTCCAACCGCGTGGTTCCCGATCGCATCTCCGGTGCCCAATACCTGGGTCGATTTCACCAGACATTTTGCGTACTCGCAATCGATCTTTTATGCAAACACGTTCGTCTATTCCCCGGCAAAGAGAAGTGTGTACCTCCGTGTCGGCACGTCAGGATCCCTTCGGACTTTTCTGAACGATGAGTTGGTCCTCGAATATTTCGATGAAAACAACAATGACCTCGACACCTACATCGTCGCGACGGAATTGCAGCAGGGATGGAACCGTGTTCTCATTAAGTGCGGGTACTCGGAAATTGACAAGTGCAATTTCCTTGTGCGGATTACCGATGAGCATGGCAAAAGCATTGAAGGGCTTCGCGTTTCTACTGCCATGCAGCAATATTCTCACAAACCGTCAGCACCGGTGACATTGCTGGAGAACCCGTTTGAATCATTTTTTAAGAGTCAATTGGATCTGTATCCCGACCGTCCGGAAAATTATGCTCTCCTTGCGCAATTTTATCTTCGCGACGACAAAGCCCCTCAGGCTGAACCCATCTTACGTGCCGCGATGAAGCGGTGGCCGCGCTGCCCCTTGTTTTACACGTTGATGATGGAAGCATATCAACGTGGGAAAAAAGCCGATGAGATCGAAGAACTGGCGGGCAAGCTTTCAGGGATTGACAGCCAGCTGCCGCAAGTGATCAACTACCGCATCGAAGAAGCGCTTCGCAACGAGGAATTTCAAAAAGTGGAGAACCTGCTGACGCAGCTCAAAAGCCATGATTACAACCCTGAATATATCTACCAGATC
This sequence comes from uncultured Bacteroidota bacterium, assembly GCA_963772165.1. Classification (GTDB taxonomy): domain Bacteria; phylum Bacteroidota; class Ignavibacteria; order UBA10030; family UBA8401; genus JAGVPT01. The sequence goes on from CAVYWA010000014.1 coordinate 242,017, forward strand.
GAGATGGGGCTGTTAGGAAAGCAAAAAGAGGTCGATAAGCTGGTGACACTTGTCGCAGAGGCTCACGCAAAATACCCTTTGAACTGGGATTTTGCAAATTTCCAGGCGTTGATCGAGTCGGAAATTCATCACGACCCCGAAAAGGCCGCCGAAGTTGTGAACGATTTTCTGAAAGGGTCTTACGGGCTTACTCAGCTTTCTGAGGAAGCGAGTTATTACCTCAAAGCCGGCAAGTTCAACAAATGGGAAGCAGCCATGAAGGAAGCCCTTGCACTCTCGCCGACGACGACAGGGTATGTTTATTCTATGGGCCTTGTCTATCAACTCGCAAAGGATTATCCGAAAGCTGAGGAAGCATTTCGCCATGCGCTCGCTCTATGTCCTAATAGCTCGGTCTATTGGTCGAAACTTGCAGAAGTGTACAAGTCGACCGGGCGGACCGATGAAGCCAAGTCCGCATACCGCTCCGCGTTGAGATTCAATCCCCGAGATTTTGCTTCGCGTGAGGCGTTGCGCGAACTGGAAGGCAAGGAGCCGATTTTCTCCGCGTTTACTTCGCTTGTTGTCGATAGCCTCGTCCATGCTGCCCCGGACAAAAAAGACTATGAAAACGACGATGCCGTCATCCTGCTCGACGATACCAAGCGAGTGGTGTACGAGCAGGGCGCTTCGATGGTAACAAATGAGGTACTCGTCAAAGCGTTTACCACGAGAGGAATCGACGCGTGGAAGCAGTACAACATCGGCTACAATGGATACACTGAAGAGTTGACCGTCGAGAAAGCCGTGACAATCAAGGGGGATGGCACAGAAGTGAAAGCCGATATCAGCAATGGGGAGGTTGTCTTTAAATCGCTCGAACCGAACGATTGTCTCTATCTGAAATGGAAGGTGAAGAACTATTACAGCGGCATGCTTGCAAAACATTTCTGGGATACGCACTATTTCAACGGATTCTTTCCTATTCGCATAAACAGGTATTCGTTGATGGTACCGAAAGATGTACCATTCACACATCAAGCGCAGTTTATGCAGGATGAGCCGGCGGTTCGGCAGACGGATGAAGCCGTGATCTACGAGTGGCAGGAGAAAAACGAACCCTCGATCCGCTATGAAAAGGGGATGCCGGGGCTCGCAGACGTTGGAAAGATATTATTTGTCTCAAGCGTTCCGTCGTGGGGTTACATTGCCAGCTGGTATTCGGACTTGGCTCGGACGAAGACACGGGCAACGTCTGAAATAAAAGAGCAGGTTGCCGGTCTCTTTGATGGAAAGAAGGAAATGGCGGATGAGGAGAAAGTAAAAATCGTCTATGACTTCATCACCGAAAACATCCACTACAGCAGCGTCTCATTCAGACAATCAGCTTACGTCCCCCAGCGTGCGCGTGATGTCTTGGTCCAGCGCTTGGGCGACTGCAAGGATATGGCAACGCTGTGTATTGCCATGTTGAGCGAGCTCGGGATTAAAGCGCATTATGTTCTCGTCAATACATGGGATAACGGGTTCGATCGGAATATTCTCCCCGGCGTCGAGTTCAATCATTGTATCGTCGGCGTTGAACTGAAAAGTGGGGTCAAATATATTGACCTTACCGCATCGGATTTTCCCATGGGGAGTATCCCGCCGATCGTCAATGGAGCTTTTGCTCTCGCAGTCGAGGAGAGCACGAATGCCTCAATGCATCTCGCACTGGGGCAATTTTATCCCAACAACCTCACCAGGACAAGCGCTGCGTCGCTCAACGACGACAACAGCATGTCGTTCGTGAGCATATCGCGGCGCACCGGCGCGGTGGGCGCTGGCATGCGGTATCGCTACAGGGGCAAAAGCAAAGCGGAATGCAACAAGACACTGACGGAGATTATCAGCAATGATTACCCGAACATTGAGGTGAAGGATATCACCATCAAAGATATCGACCGGCTGGATTCGGTCCTTGAAGACAGGCAGGAGTTTAATGTGCCGCAGTTCATTTCCGAAGTCGGATCGTTCAAATTAATTCATATCCCGTGGACTGATAAGCTGTCGCCGACCGAAGCGCTCTCATATGAGTCCCGCACGTATCCTTATATTCTGTTCGTCGGGACGGATTCGCTTGCAGAAACTCTGCACGTTCGACTTCCGGCAGGATATACATTGCAGGAAGTTCCCAATTCTGTATCATTAGCATGTCCAATCGGGACGTATAGCGTCGAATACAAACTTGCAAAGGGGGAGTTCATTGGCACGCGTGTCTTTGTGTACAATAAATCGATCGTGAACCCCGACGAATACCAGGCATACAAAAAATTTTACAACGACGCGTTGAAGGAAGACGACCGCCAGTTACTTTTGGTGAAAGTGAAGCAGGAGTAGAGCCTGCAAATTCAGCTCGACGGGAGTGGTGCAGTGGATGTGTTGACGGTTAATGTCAGCCTCCGTCGTTCTCCGGCAGGGAAAGGTTAGCTCCGGTCCGTTCGGATGGAAAATATCATTGGAGGAATTATGAGTTCTATTCTCATTCAGTTATGTCCGTTGTGCGGCAAAGCTTCCGAAGCCGAGTTCGTCGATTCTTCACAGCGGAAGCACATCAAATGCAAGACTTGCAATGAGTTTGTCATCACACCGGATGCTGAAAAACATCCTCGTATGTCATATTCCGATGTACACAAAGAATTGTCTGCAATCGCGAAGAGCAGTTCGGGAAATCAAATTCTCGATATTTCCGTTAGAGGTAGTGCACTCTATTCGGCACATGTCCCTCGGTCAAGCGTTGTTCGCTAGATTTAATACCCTTCGAAGCTGAACCGATCTCTCATGCCAAACAAGTGAAAGTCCGGCAAAAGCGTCGGACAAACCGAGAAAGGTTACCGCGCGAGTGGCGCTGTATTAGGTGGCAGCGCGCAGCATTCTTGTTTGAGGAACAAGGGGGTACATCGCAAATTGAATCGAGAATAAATCGCGTCAGTTTAATGACATCGAATCCCCGACCAATTTTCCTTCCGGAGTATTCCCCTGAAGAATAGAGCTAATTTTCCCGGAAAGGTCGCGTGCGTCGAACGGTTTCCGAATGAGCCCCAACGCCCCCTCATCGATGACATTTTTGAATTTCTCATTATCGGTGAACCCGCTTGCAAAAAGAACTTTCACCGTGCGGTCGATTGCTTTTAGTTCTCGAAAGGTCTGCCTTCCGTCCATACCAGGCATTGCCATATCGAGCAGCACTAAGTCAATTTCCGCATGTTTCGCTCGATAAATATCGACGGCTCGGAACCCGCTAACGGCAACGAGAACTCGGTATCCCATGCTGTCCAACAGTTCGGCGTTGGGTTCCAGCAATAATTCTTCATCATCGACAAGAAGAATGGTCCCATTTCCTTTGATCATTTGACCCTCCGTAAAGGTTCTCTCAAATGTAGCCTCGCTTTTGTCAGACGGTTTTAAATAGATGTGAAACACCGTGCCCTGCCCGATCTCGCTGTAGACTTGGATTGTTCCGCCGTGCCGTTGAACAATTCCATGAACGACGGAAAGGCCGAGACCGGTTCCCTTTCCCACTTTCTTTGTCGTGAAGAAGGGGTCAAAGATGCGTTGCAGATCTTCTTGTTTTATCCCGCACCCTGTATCCCGTACCGCAAGTCGGAGATAGGACCCCGGAGCAAAAAGAGGATGTTGTTTACAGTAGGGCCAGTCCAGCACTACGCTTTCCGTTGAGATAGTGAGTGTGCCGCCGTCGGGCATCGCATCTCGTGCGTTGATCGCGAGGTTCATGATCACTTGCTGCAACTGCGTCTCGTCGGCTTCGATAGGAGAAAGATTTTCATCAAGCTCGAGGGCAACAGTGATATTCTTCCCGATCGAACGTTCCAGAATACGGAGCATATCACGGACGATTTTGTTGAGGGAAGTGCATCGCACATCAATGACATTTTTTTGCGAGAATTGCAGCAGTTGTTTTATCAGATCTGCCGACCGGTCAATAGCACTTCCGGTCATTTCACAATACTTTACAAGCGGCGAACCTGTCGGGAGCTTCGATTTCAAAAGATACGTGCTTGATTCAATGACCGCGAGCATGTTGTTGAAGTCATGGGCAACGCCGGCTGCAAGAGTTCCAATGCTTGCCATCTTTTCCGAATGGAGAAGCTGCTGCTCGGTCCCACGAAGGTTTTTCAGCGCCTCGTTGAGTTGAGAGTTCAGCTCTTCGAGTTGAGCGCTTTTTTCTTCCAGCCGCCGCAATTGTTGGGTAATGTTCCGTCGCTGGTCGGAGAGCACCTGGGCAATTGAAAGCATGCCGAGGTATTTTCCATCCTTTGTAACAACGATGTCTTCATACAGCATGTCTTGTTCTCGTTCCAGTGCCCGTTCAACGACCTCGCTCATTGTACAATGAGAGTCGACGAACAGAAAATCACGCAGCATCAAAGCAGTGACCGGCCGCTTCTGGTAGACGGCGTAGCCGAACTGCGTTGACAACAAATCGGCAACTCTGCGGTACGAGAGAAAGCCGATCGGCGAACCGGCCTCGGTGACAACAAGCGACTTGCTTTTGTACTGCCCGAAAAGGCTTTGAAGCTGTTCACCAAGAAGAGTAGATTCAACGGACGGGACACAATGAATGATGTTGTCTAACGATGTGCTTGCACTCAACGTCAATGATTCTTCTGAGATTGTATTCATAATCGGGATTTTCAAGATGTTAAAGACTTCAGTAAAATATCGCACCAAGTATACGGAGACGGTGTTACGACAGTATTACGGGAAGTTGGTTATTTGATAAAAGGTTCATTGGATCCGGCATGTCGAGTTTTGGAGCATTTATGCGGAACTGAAACAATAGGAGATTGGGAAATTGTTGCGGAGAAACGATCAAGAATTGATAACGATCCTCAAAATCGCTTCAAAAATGTTCTCATGGCCATAAAGTGCTCGTGACGGAGGTTTTTTTCCCCCCACTGACATAGTAGTAAGCGAGACCCGCAATTTGCGTTGGGTCTGGATAAAAGTCTGGAGGGATGATAGGATGGGTAGTGACTGATACAGAAATCGATTTTTGACCAAGCAAAGTCCAGAAATGTTCCACAAAATTCATTTCTCTATACCAGCAGATAACGTCTCTTGTGGACGGTTCCAAAGGCGTACCGTTCATCGTGAGGTAGCGTAGTGTTAGGGGAAGAATCTTTGAATGCGAGGAGATCGCCGCATTAAAGAGAGACGGTTTAAAAAGCAAAACATGATCACCGTTCGTTGATGTTCCTTCGGGAAATATCTGCACGTTCATTCTCTGCGAGAGTTTTTGTTCTATTTTTTTTGCAGCGTCGATCGCCCCGCGGAAAGCTTTCCTGTCGACGTACACCGTTCCACCGAGTGTGACAAACCACCCTATGACCGGCCATTTTCTTACGTCACTTTTTGCAACAAACAATGTTGGGAATATCGTCCCGATGACGACGACGTCGAGATAACTCTGATGGTTTGCGACAAGGAGAAAATTGTCCGTCGAATGTCCCCTCGGATTGAAGTCGTGGATCACGTGAAGGCCGAGGATCATGGCCATGGTTTTTGACCACCATCGGGTAGCACCTGCGAGGAAACGCCCCTCCGCTGCCGGGATCAAAAAAAGCCCTCCCCGCCCGATCACTGCAATGAAGCTAAAAAGCAGCGTGGCCGCAAGCAAGGCAAGGAACTTACAGAGCCGCCTCACACCGCCCTGGCCATTTTGCAATAATGATTTTTGTATCTCTCCGTGATCTTCTCCGTTTCCAGCAGAGTAAAAAAATCAGTCGTTCCAAATTGGCGGTCGTATGCCGGTTCTCCGCAGACCATTCCTCCAGCGCGTAAATAACCCTTTAAAAGGGGAGAAAATTTTTGGAAAGTTGACTTCTCGTCGGCCTCATCTCCGGGTAAATTGGCCAAGGTCATTTCGCAGGGTTGTGAGGGAAAAACCCTGTATTCTTCCGGTGCAAAATGGCGGTTTTTTAGGTATGCGAATGCTTGAGAAACTTCTTTCTCACTCCTACCGTGAAAGCTTGCGCAGCCAAACATCACGCGGATATTGTGGATCTCGATGTATCGTGCGATGCCCGCCCACAATAAGTTTACGACTGCAAGCGACCGATATTCTTTGGCAACGCACGAGCGCCCCAATTCCAGAGCCTGGCCCCGCAGCCGCAGCCTCTTAATGCGGCTAAGATCAAATTCATTTTCCGAGTAAAACCCGAAACTTTTTTCCGCCTTTTCCTGCCGCAACAAACGATATGTTCCGACAACTTTATCCAATTGCCGGTCCTTTACGATCAAATGATCGCAAAATGTGTCATAAACGTCCGAATCGAAACCAGTCTCGTAGGAAGACTCCAGCCCTTCGTGCATCTCAAGATTAAACACTTTGAAACGCAGTTTAAGAGCCGATTCGATTTCATACAAATATTCAGCGATTTTTACATCAAAAAAAGGGGTTGACGCCAAAAGATGTTGATACATATCGAGAGTCTCCGTGTTAGTTGTCTTTTTTCCAAAGGTACAGCCGCTGTGTTTCATTATTATTACCCTCCTTTAACGGTCATGTTATCAAAAGGGGAGCACATTGATGCGAACTCGTACGTGTCCCATGACCGATGTAAGAAAGATTGAACCCGTAACCCGGCGTAAAGATTTGTTAACTCTTCCGTTATCCTGCGGTAAAGGAGAGACACTACCTTTGCATAGTGAAAAATTATACAAAGCGAATGCAAATAGTTTTCCGGGCTGTGTCGGTCGCGGCAGGGGGGGCGATTCTGATTCTTGTGTTTCGAGATGTAGATTTTTCGGCGATGTACTCGCGAATTGTCAATGTAGGGTATTATTTCATTCCGATTTATGCCGTTTATGGCATTGGATGCCTTCTCGATACCGCTGCATGGAAGATCATTCTCACGACTCCCTATAAAACCATTTCCTTCTCTAAGCTTTTTCAGATCCACGTTGCCGGCGAATCGATGTATCGGTTTATTCCTGTTGGTGTTGTCGTCGGTGAGGCTGCAAAAATTTTTTTGTTGACAAAGCAGAGCCGATTTGAGGGTCCCGAGGCAGTATCAAGCCTGGTTATTCGAAAATTATTAATGGGGCTGAGTCAGGGGATGTATATTGGGTTAGGTGTTCTCCTGGGAATATTGCTTTCGCAAGGGAACGAAAGTGTTCAGCTTGTTTTCGCCGGCGTTTCTGTGGTAGTGCTCGGTGCATTTTTATTGATAGGGATCAAACTTTCACGGGGGTCGTTCTTCACTTGGTTATTCTCCTTTTTGCGGAAGTTGCCTGTTGTTGGACCCAAGGCCGCAAATAATAAACCTTTTTTTGAGCGGACTGATATTCAATTAAAGGATTTTTTTATCCGAAAAAGACGGCAAGGTGTTCTTGCTTTTTTTCTTTTTTTCGGAGGATGGTTGACAGAGGCGTTCGAAACATATCTTATTATTGCGGTTCTCGGCATGACGGTTCTGCCGTACCAGGTTATGATTTTTGAACCTATTGTTTCTTTGACCCGTTCACTCGCATTCTTTATACCGGGAGGCCTCGGTGTGATGGATTCCGGATATGTCTCGGCTTTTGGGTCGGCTGGAATTGCAAATGTCGCAACGGCAGGTGCAGCCTTTATCCTCATCAAACGAAGCAAAGAGTTGTTCTGGATTGTCATCGGACTTCTCTCCATGTGGCTTCAGGGACGTAACATTGCTGAAGGTATGTTCGGCCAACAAATGCAGCCGGATATTGCTGCGGAAATAGTATGAAAAAGAAAATCCTTTTTATTTGCGGGTCCCGTAATCAAACGACGCAAATGCATAAGATCGCGCAGGAACTCGACCGTGAGTATGATTGCTGGTTTACTCCATATTATGCTACCGGCCTGGAGGAATTCCTTCGGAAGATGAACCTGACGGAGAGGACCATCATGGGGAGCAGGATGGTCGGGCGATGTTTGCAATACCTTCACGCCTGTCATTTAAAGGTCGATTTTCGCGGGGAAAGAAATGATTACGACTTGGTCTTCACTTGTGCGGATCTTGTCATTCAAAGAAATATCAGAGGGAAGAAGATCATCTTGGTCCAAGAAGGAATGACGGACCCTGAAAATCTCGGGTTTCATCTCGTAAGGCTATTTCCGTTTCTTCCTCGATGGGTAGGCAGCACGTCAACATTCAGCCTTAGCAACGCATATGCAAAGTTATGCGTCGCCAGCGAGGGATACCGCGACCTGTTTATCAAAAAAGGGATCCCTCCCGAAAAGATTGTTGTTACCGGCATCCCGAATTTCGACGATTGTAAAAAATTTCTCAATAATCGCTTTCCGCATAAAAATTTTGTTCTCGTCTGTACCTCCGACTCACGTGAAACTTTCAAATTTGAAAACCGGAAAAAAATCATTCTCGATGCAGTAAAGATAGCTCGCGGACGGAAGCTTATTTTCAAATTGCATCCCAACGAAAATATCGAACGGGCCACTCTTGAAATTGCGGCATGGGCGCCCGGTGCGTTGGTGTTTTCAATCGGAAGCGCTGAAGAGATGGTAGCCAACTGCGATGTGCTTATAACGCAATATTCATCGACCGTTTACGTCGGATTAGCGTTGGGAAAAGAAGTGCATTCATATTTTTCCCTTGAAGAGTTACGAAGGCTCGCTCCTATCCAAAATGGAACGGCCGCAGGCAATATTGCGCAGGTTGCGCGTGAACTGCTGTCGGCAGAATCTCAGCAAGTCGTCCATACGAATCACCGTAAGCACGTCGTTGCGGAAATGTGGCAGCAGAAGTACAGAGAAAAGTTAGCGCGATAATCCTCAGAGGAGGCATGAAAACTCTTATTGTCGTTCAGGCGCGTACTGGTTCGTCGCGGCTTCCTAATAAAGTCCTGTTGCCGCTTGCCGGAGCACCGTTGCTTCAGCGAATGATAGAACGTGTGCAGTCTGCGGAGGGCTCATACGATACCGTCGTTGCAACGACGACAGACCGGAATGATGACCCGATTCGTTCGCTCTGCAGAGCTATCGGCGTTCGGTGCTTCAGCGGACATCCTACAGACCTCCTCGACAGGCATCTTGAGGCTGCACTGCGGGAAAAGGCGGATGTTGTTGTGAAGATTCCTTCCGATTGTCCCCTGATCGATCCTATTGTTATCGATACCGTGATAAAGTTCTTTCTCGCGCAGACGAAGCCGTTTGATTATGTCAGCAACCTGCATCCGGCCACGTATCCTGACGGTAACGATGTTGAAGTAATGACAATAGAGGCGCTGGAAACAGCATGGCGCGAAGCGGCAAAGGACTATGAGCGCGAACATACGACTCCTTTTCTCTGGGAACGGCCCGGTCGTTTTGTCCTTGGGAGCGTTTTGTGCGAATCCGGCCTCGACTATTCCATGAAACACCGATGGACCATCGACTACCCCGAGGATTACGCAATGATCAAACGCGTCTACGACGAATTATGGAGCGCTGAGCAGCCGGACTTTACAATGTATGACATCCTGCAATTGATTGCGAAGAAGCCGGAGATTCGATCGATCAACGCACGCTATATCGGCGTGAATTGGTACAGGCATTACGTCGGGCAGCTGAAAACCGTATCGGCAGCGGAAACACAGCAAGAGGTGAATTCATGACCGATCAAGAAAAAATCGAACTCGAACTTCTCGCTCTTCGCGTACGGGAACACATCATTACGATGGCGACCGACGGAGGCTGTTTTATCGGTGCGTCGCTTTCGTGCGCAGACCTGATCGTCTATCTTTATTCTAAAGTTCTGCATATCTCCCCCGGGACGCTGAAAGACGAGAACCGTGATTATTTTTTTCTTTCGAAGGGGCATGACGTTCCGGCTTTGTACGGTACCTTAGCGGAACTCGGGTATATTGAAAAGAGCAGGCTGGCAAATCATCTCAGCACGAACGATTTCATGTACTGGCACCCGAACAGGTCGATCCCCGGAATTGAATTTCACTCCGGCTCACTCGGCCACTTGCTTTCGGTTGCGATAGGCGTTGCTCTTGACATAAAAATATGCGGAGGCAAGAACCGCGTTTTTGTTATTCTGGGCGACGGGGAGCTCAATGAAGGTTCCATCTGGGAAGGGTGTCTGGTCGCCGCCGCGTATAAACTCGACAACCTTGTTGCGATCGTAGACAGGAATGAATTCCAGGCGAACGTCCGGACCGAAGAATTGATCCCGCTGGAATCGGTAGATAAAAAATTTGCCGCATTCGGATGGTCTGTGAACAGGATCAATGGGCACAATTTTGACAAGATGGAGGTCGCGTTTTCCCGAATTCCGATGGGTCCCGACCGCCCCACGGCAATCATTGCGGATACGATCCGGGGAAAAGGTCTGCCGAGCATCGAACGGCGCGCTGACCGATGGTTCGCCAATTTCACTCACGAAGAAGTTGAAATGCTTCTCGATGAATTATACAGCGGACAGGAGAGTTCGTTATCGTCCGAACCGCTCATGGTCCGATAAAAGTACGGTTCACTGCCAATAATGACATACGAAGAGAAATTAAAAGAATTAGCCGAACTCGATCGCACGATCGTGGTCATGACGTCTGAAAACCGGGCAGCGATCCGGAACCTTCCCCAGTCGTTGGGGAAAAGATTTATCGATGTCGGGATAGCGGAACAGACGATGATCGGCGCTGCGGCGGGGCTTGCGCTTCGGGGCAAGACGCCGGTTGTCCATGCGCTCGCGACGTTTCTCACGCTCCGGGCATTTGAATTCATACGCACGGACGTTGGGATTGCAAACCTGCCCGTAAAACTTGTCGGGGGAGTGCCGGGATTTCTCTCCGATGCGAACGGTCCGACACATCAGGCGCTCGAAGATGTATCGCTCATGCGCGGCATTCCTAACATGAAAGTGTTTTGTCCTGCCGATCAGGACGAACTCGTTGCTGGGCTTCCGCATGTCCTCCGGGATAAATCGCCGTGGTACATCCGCTTTACGGCGATGGAGCCTGTGATGGAGCATTACGATCAGTTTGCTATCGGGAAAGCCGAGATTCTTGTGGAAGGGATGGACGTTGCCTTACTGACATACGGTTTTATGAATAGAGAATCGTGGTATGCTAAAGAAATTCTCGAATCGAAAGGGTTCTCCGTCCGGTTCATTAATTTCCGGACGCTGAAACCGATCGATGAAGTGACGATTCTCTCCGCCGCAAAAGAGTGTTCGCTGCTTGTGACGATAGAAGACCATTTCCTGATCGGAGGGCTCTATTCGATCGTGAGCGAAATTCTTGTACGGCATGAAAAAACAGCGAAAGTTCTACCCATTGCACTGGATGGCCGCTGGTTCAAGCCGGCATTGCTGAACGATGTTCTAGCATACGAGGGGTTTACGGGGGGGCAACTTGCTTCACGTATCGTTGTTGCATTAGAGGAGAGAAAGGGAATGTTCTCCCCGGAGGGATTCGAAATCGCGATGGATGACCACAGATCTTAAAAAGGTGAATGATGAATTCGATAAAAGAAAATGAGCATTACCCGAACATTACAAATTCGGATGAGTTGTACGCACGAGCTCTTGGCCTGATTCCCGCAGTAACGCAAACGCTCGCAAAAGGCCCGGGTCAATATGTGAAAGGTGTTGCGCCAAAATACCTGCGGCGCGGCAAAGGGGCGTACGTCTGGGATGCGGACGGAAACCAATTTCTTGACTACACGATGGGTGTAGGCCCGCTCTCGCTCGGCTACTGCTATGACGCAGTGGATGCCGCAATAAGAAAACAGCTGGAGGACGGCATTACATTTTCGATGATGCATCCCTTGGAAGTTGAAGTTGCAGAGCTGCTCCGGGAGGTGATTCCCAACGCTGAATCGGTGCGCTTCAGCAAAACCGGATGCGATGTAACCACCGCTGCGGTACGACTCGCTCGTGCATTCACCGGCCGGGACAAAGTTCTCTGCTGCGGCTACCATGGATGGCACGATTGGTACATCGCAGTGACCGACCGTAACAAAGGGATCCCGCAGGTTTCCCGCGACCTTACCTACACGTTCAACTATAACGACATTCAATCGGTCATCGATTCCATTGACGCGGAAACGGCCTGCGTTATTCTTGAGCCCGTCGTGTTCGAAGCCCCCAGAGAAAATTTCCTTCATAAACTGAAGGAAGTCTGTCAACGGAACGGGACACTGCTCATTTTCGATGAAATGTGGAGCGGGTTTCGTCTCGCGCTCGGCGGCGCGCAGGAATATTTTGGAGTGAAGGCGGACCTTGCCTGTTTTTCGAAAGCGGTTGCAAACGGCATGCCGATATCCATTCTCACCGGGCGGCAGGATGTCATGCAATTGCTTGAAAAAGAAGTCTTCTTTTTCACGACCTTCGGCGGCGAGGCGCTTTCGCTTGCTGCAGCAAAAGCGACCATCGAAGAATTGCGTGATAAAAAAGTTCCGGAATATCTCGCCCGTATCGGCAATATGATCAAGGAAGCATACAACACGATTGCCACGCGGCTTGGGATGGACTATACAAAGTGTTCGGGTTTCGGCTGCCGCACCATTGTGACGTTCGATGCAAGTGCGGGGAATCCTCTTGAAATAAAATCATTCGTGCAGCAAGAGTTGATCAAGCGCGGAATTTTATGGAGCGGGTTTCACACGATCAGCTATTCGCATTCGGATGCGGATATCGATTATACGATAGCCGCTTACACGGAAATCCTCCCGATGGTACAAAAAGCCGTAGCAGAAAAAACTGTGCGTCAGCAACTTCGAGGCGAACCCGTAGAGCCGGTGTTTCGTAAAACGAGCAACTTCAATATGAAGCCCAAAAAGGTTCTCACGTGAGCGACCTTTTTTCTCTAAAAAACAAAGTTGCAATAGTTACCGGCGCTCTTGGGTTGCTCGGCAAACAGCATTGCATCGCTCTCGCTGAAGCCGGGGCGGATGTTGTCGTCACCGATGTGGACGGAAAAGGATGTGAAGCGTTTGCCGTGCAACTCGGATTGGCAACGTCGACGCAAACAATTGGGATCGGCGCCGACATTACTCAACGTGCTTCAATCGAAATGTTGAGGGACCGCGTTTACGAAAAGCACGGCGCTATAGACATTCTCGTCAATAATGCCGCTGTCAACGATGCATTCGAAAACCCAGCCGCCGCGGCTGAACAATCGAAGTTCGAAAATTATCCGTATGAACTTTGGCAAAAATCTCTCGACGTAAATGTCACCGGAACATTTCTTTGTTCACAAGTCATCGGTGGAATGATGGCGAACCGGGGTCGGGGGAGTATCATCAACATTGCATCGACGTACGGGATTGTAGGTCCCGATCAATCGTTGTATGCAAAGCCGGACGGCACACAATCGTTCTATAAATCGCCTTCCTATCCGACAACGAAAGGTGCCGTTATCGCTTTCACAAGGTTTCTCGCAGCGTATTGGGCCAAAAATGGCGTCCGGGTCAATGCACTTTCCCCGGGGGGAGTCGAGAATGGGCAGGATAAAACCTTCATCGATAACTATTCAGCGCGAACCCCCCTTGGACGGATGGCACAGCCCACGGACTACAAAGGGGCCCTGGTTTTTCTAGCAAGCGACGCTTCAAGCTATATGACAGGAGCAAATCTCGTTGTCGACGGCGGATGGACGGCGTGGTGATAATTCGTGGATCGAGATCATTGAAGAATTATTTCTCGCTAAGCCTCGGAGGTGCTAGGAACTTGTTGGAAGACACTTGCGCCTTTGTTCGCGCAAGCCTCACTCATGGAAAATTCGGTAGTCTAAACTTATTTTTCTCACCATGATCGCGAAGGGAATGTTTATGCAGATACCAAGAGTGCAAATTGGCAAAAGGCTGGTCGGTGAAGGCCAACCGATTTTTATCATCGCTGAGATTGGTATCAACCACAACGGTTCGCTCGAAATAGCGAAAAAATTGATCGATGGCGCCGTGTTGGCAGGATGTGACGCGGTGAAATTTCAAAAACGAACGCCTGAACTCTGCGTTCCAAAGGAGCAGCAAGATGTCATGAGAGATACTCCGTGGGGACGGATGACGTATCTCGAGTACCGCTATATGGTGGAGTTCGGCGAGAAAGAGTATGGCGAAATCGACCGGCATTGCAGGGAACGGGGAATTATCTGGTTCGCTTCATGCTGGGATGAAGAATCGGTGGATTTCATTGAAAAATTTAACCCTGTATGCTTCAAAGTCTCATCGGCCTCGCTCACCAATAATGAACTGCTGCAGAAAAAACGCAATACCGGTAAACCTCTCATCGTTTCGACAGGGATGTCGACGGAGGGTGAGATTGATGCCGCCGTGTCCCTTCTTGGGCGAGAAAATGTTATGATTGCTCATTCGACGTCCACATATCCATGTCCCGCAGAGGAGTTGAACTTGCGGATGATTCAAACGCTGAAACAAAAATTTCCGGAATGTCCGATCGGTTATTCAGGACACGAGACCGGCCTTGCTCCAACATGGGCCGCGGTCGCGATGGGTGCAACGTTTGTCGAACGTCATATTACTTTGGATAGAGCCATGTGGGGAAGCGACCAGGCGGCATCCGTTGAGATCGGCGGGTTGATACGGCTTGTTCAGAATATTCGTGATATCGAAAAAGCGGTGGGAGACGGCATTAAGAAAGTGTATGAAAGCGAGCTTGGGCCGCGTAAGAGGCTCCGTCATACCCGGGAAAAAGTGATAGCGTGACAACAACAGTGCCGCTTTTACTGACAGGCCCCACCCGTTGTCCCTCCTCTAACAGGGGAGCGAAATGTTTTTGCGCCGAAAGTGAGGAGAAGAAATATAGTGCTCGATTTTAGGAACGGATGAGTATGCAGTTGGAAATTCTTTCACCGGTCATCGTTTCGTTGTCGGCGCTGATTCTGATTGTTCTTGAACGTGCATTCCCGTACACAGAAGGCCAGCCTCTCTTCCGCGAGGGATTTTGGACCGATCTCGGGATGTACACGATTTTTCAAAGCTATCTGTTGAGCTGGGTGATTTTCGGGTTCATTCACTGGCTGGACGGGCAGACCTCGGTTTCGCGGTGGCATATTATTTCCGGCTGGCCGGTGTGGATACAGTTTCTGCTTTTTTTCATCACGCATGACCTGTATATCTACCTCTTCCATCGCTGGCAGCATCACAATAAATATCTGTACAGAATCCACGAGGCTCATCATTCCGTCCGCGATGTCGACTGGCTGGCCGGCGCCCGTTCCCATTCACTTGAAATTCTTGTCAATCAAACCATCGAATTCTACCCCGATCATTCTTCTCGGTGCGGCCCCCGAAATCGTCCTGATAAAGGGGGTCGTTGATGCCGTGTGGGGAATGTACATCCATTCTAATATTGATGTCCGTTCCGGACCGTTGCAATACGTGTTCAACGGCCCGGAAATGCATCGCTGGCATCACGCAAAAGGGAGGGGGAACGCCATCAACTACTCTACAAAGCTTGCAGTGTGGGATTGGATATTCGGAACGGCGTACCTTCCATCCGAAAAGAAGCCCGCCTCATTTGGACTCACCTATCCGCATTTTCCAAGAACATATTTCCCACAGCAGTGGTTTGCGTTTCGCTCTTTCCGGAAAACCAGTAACGACGCACGCGAGAGTGAAATAGCAATTCCATAATCATTTGATCTCATCCGGTTCACAGAGCAATAATATAAACATAACAAGCCGGTCGTATATTTGCGCGCAGTAAGTGCGACGGAGCCGCTAAAGTCCACTTCGTGAATTCTCCTGCGACTGCCTTATTTCTCATTTGCAAACTATGAAATGACAAAAATATTTTACGCCTTTCTTGCCATTTTTCTTTTCAGTTCAACGCAGGAAACGCTCGCAGGAACAATTAAGGGAAACGTAAGAGAACATAAGAGTAAAGCGGCAATTGTAGGCGCGGCTGTATTCATTGAGGGAACACGTTACGGGACTGTTAGCGACACGAGCGGGGATTACGTTCTTGAGAATCTCCCTCCTGGGGAGTACGAAGTAGTTGTCCATGCGCTCGGTTACGTAAGCGCGGATGAAGAGATTACGATAAAAGAAAAATCGGCCGTCATCGTCCAAAATTTTTCCTTGAAAGAAAAGCTGATTACGCTCAATGAATCAATTATTACGGCAAGAGCGAACAACGAACTGGAAACAACGGCAAGGGCGGTGGAAAAGAACGCGGCGAATCTGGTGAACGTTATTTCTGCTCAAGCGATCGACCAGTCTACCGACCGGACTGCTGCCGATGTCCTTCAGCGCGTTTCCGGTATGTCGCTCATACGGGATCAGGGGGAAGGACGCTACGTGGTGATGCGCGGCCTTGCCCAGCAATACAATAATACCCTCGTCGACGGCATCAAAATACCGAGCCCGGAGTCCAAGGATCGTTTTGTTCCCATGGATATTTTCCCTTCGAGTTTGTTCGAGCGCATAGAAGTGACCAAATCCATGACGCCGGACATTGCGGGAGACGCCATCGGCGGTTCCACGGATCTTATGCTTCGCGAAGCACCGGATCGGTTTGTCTTTACGGCAAGCGCAGCCAGCGGGTCTACGTCCGGTGTTTTAGGCAGTGCCTTCAGCTCGTTCGATAGAAATGCAGTCCCCGATCTTGACCCGGAACGCCTTCATGGGACAGTCAGCGATGCCGATCCAACAACGCAGATTAAACCCCGGTATAATCCTTCGAGCAGCGACTTTACAACGGCTAATTTAATTTTCACAAATAAGACAGCGCCCCCCGACGGGCTCTTTTCAGCATTGCTTGGTGATCGCTTCTTTGACAACAAGGTTGGTCTTATGGCTGCCGGCAGTTTTCAGAATACCTACAATGAAGTCCACACGGATATTTATTCTCTCGGTTCCGATATCAATACTGTCGACAGCGAGGGACACCTTATCCCCTATGCATCCATCTACAACAATCAAAACTATTTTATCAACAAGACACGCGGCGGAGCAGTGGCAAAGGGGGATTTTATTGCCGATGAAGGGCAGGAACTCTCTGCAACGTATTTGTACGTCCGCCAGGAAGAAGCTCAAACACGTCACGCTCTGCAGATTGAAATTGACGGGTCGCGCGGCGGCAACGATCTGACGTATACAAACCGTTCAGCATTGCGCATCCAGGACATCTCGAGCATCTCGCTGGCCGGAAGCCACTTTACCAACACTCCTCTGTCATTGAATTGGACGCTTAATTACACAGATGCCCTGCAAGACCGCCCGGACGAAGCGGAATACTCGGTACTTCAAAATTATAATGCGAACGGAAAACTTGAACCATTCCAGGGGCTCGGCGATATCACTCATGATTGGAGAAAGAATGATGACCATCAGAATCTCGGAAAACTTGATGCCACATGGCACGTGACCCAGGACGGAATGAATACGGTTCAAGCAGGTGTAGTGGCACAAAAGCTGAGCCGGGCCAATTACGAAGACGATTATCAGTTGAATCCGTCGATCATTAACGGAAGCACTCAGCCCTTTACTTCAATTGACAGCGCGAAGGTCACTGTCTTTGGATACGGGAGTACTTCAGGAACAACGGTCTACGGTTATCAAAACTACAAGGCAAGCGAACTCCTTCTTGCATCATATTTACAGTACACGCTCATTTTTGAAAGACTGCAAATTCTGAGCGGTGTGAGATGGGAAGAAGCAAATGACAAATATTTTACAAGTGCGTCAGGCTCTTTCGCCGAACAGCAGTCGAATGTGAAGATGGTCAATTTTCTTCCGGGGATTCATTTTCGCTATGAGTTCACCCCCGATCAGATAGGGCGCCTCTCGATCGCGCAGACGCTAAGCCGTCCGAGCTATTTTGACCTTGTTCCAGCTGTCGACCGTGCGGACGAAAGCGAGTCGCAGGGGAATCCGAATCTTCGCCCCGCCCGTGCAACGAACATCGACCTTCGCTACGAGTATTATCCCGATGCGTCCGATGCATTTTCCGCGGGGGTCTATTATAAGAAAATCATCGATCCGATTGAAGATCAATTTCAATCAGTCGGTGTCCTTGTAGTAACGACAAAAGGGAATGGAGATCCTGCGACGGTCTATGGGTTTGAAAGCGTAATTTCAAAACATTTCGGCGGGCTGGGCATTTCTGCAAATTACAGCTACGTCTTTTCTCAAATTACCAGTACAAAACAAGTTTCAACAGAGGATGTTTATGGGGACCTAATACAATCATACTATCAGCAGAAGAGGCCGCTTCAATCCCAATCCCCTCAAATTATCAACGCCGCACTTTCATATGCCAGCGAAGCCTGGGGCACGTTCGGAAATCTCTCCTATAACTATACTGGGAGGAGCCTTCTCGCTGTCAGCAGGCTGGATGGCTATGACACCTATCAGGATGGCGTCGGCGAGCTAGATTTCTCCGCCGACCAGCAATTGTTCTCCAATCTGAAGCTGAGCGTGAAGCTGATCAATCTTACAAATTCGAAAGCAGTGACCGAAGTTGCATCGGGCCAATATATTCAGCACGCTCCGATTGTTATCGAGAGGGATTTAAACAAAATGCGAGGGACCATAGGAATTAGCTATAGACTTTAAATTGAAAAAAATAAAACAGTAAATCATACAAACCATCACAACACCAATAAGGAGAAAAATATGTTCAAGAAACTTACTGCGATGCTGCTTATTGTGATTGGAGCCTTTTCGTTTGCAGAGGCACAATTGCATTCAATTTTGTCGGGATCTGTTAAGGGGACGACGCTTCCGAATCATACTTACGTTATCGCCGACAGTATAGCGATAAATGCGGGGGACACGTTGACGGTGAGTGCGGGAGATACATTGATCATGGCAAACCCGTTGGGATGGATTCATGTTTTGGGGACATTGATCTGCGACGGGACGAAGGCGAGTCCGAACCTGATCACGGTTCCGGTGGCGCATAGGACAGGTCCCGGGCAGTGGGGCGGGATCTATGGTGATTCGTGTAAATACTTTGAGATGAAGTGGACGACGATTCTTTGGGCAGGCGGGAGTAACACCCAAGGTCATGCCTATCGAACGATCGATATCTATTCCGATTACGCAAACACGACGACGACGGTCTTTACGGACAATACCGTCATCGGGACTGTCGACGATTGTATCGGTCTGCACGGTGGGAATGCGAGTATCCTACGCAATACGATCAAGTGGTGCGGTGCACCGGACGGCGACAACATCAACGTAAAGTCCGGGACGATCGGTGAGATCGCCTATAATGTGATCTGGGGTTCGGGCGGAAACGGTGTTAAGCTCAACGCCGATGTGACCTTGCCGCGGCTGACCAATATGTGCGTTCATAACAACACGATCGTTGCAGGGGGATGGCGGCGGGTTGGTGAACTGGGCTATGCGATCCTCGTGGATAAGAGTGCCCGTGCGCAGATCTACAACAACATCATGGGGGATATGTATCAGGAACTCGAGATCACAACGAAAGCGGACACCGTGCGAACCGTTTACGACAACAATCTTTTCTTTTATTCTGTCGACAGTTTAGGAGGAACGGCGCGGTATTTTCCTTCGGACGGTGTGACCAGACAAGCTCCGCACGATATTATCGATGTCCAGGCGAGCGCTCTCTTTGCCAGCTATAACCCATACTTTACCACTGATTGGTTCGGTCTTGACGGAAGCAACGATTATCATCCGCTTGCTTCGTCGCAGGCCATAGGTCATGGATTTACGCCGCCGGCAGCATGGGTCAATCCTTACTTTACCGGGAATCTCCCCGGCGACCAGAACATGGGTGCCCTCGGCGTCTACGTGACAACGAAGGTAAAGGCTCAAAATAACGCGGTTCCAGCAAACTTCGCATTGAATCAGAATTATCCGAACCCTTTCAACCCTTCGACGGTTATTAGTTATCAGGTGCCGACCGACAGCCGCGCAACTCTCAAAGTCTATGATATCTTGGGAAGGGAAGTGGCAACGCTCTTCGATGGTTACCAAACTGCCGGAGTGCATCAAGCTCAGTTTAACGCACAGAATCTTTCCAGCGGCGTCTACTTTTATCGCCTGAGCGCGCCGGGCCAGGACTTTGTTAAGAAAATGCTTCTACTGAAATAATTTGTTTGAGTGACAGTTCGGATCATTACTCGATGCGACCCTTCATGGGGTTGCATCGAGGATTTATTAATCATATGGAGATTGCTTTCCTGTGAGATCAAAGATTTTTTCTTTTCTCGTCATTATCTTCGCAGCTTTTGGCATTGCAGCTTCGTCGGCCGTAGAGCAGGGGATCGATTCCTCTTCGGCTCGTTTTCTGATCATTGGCGATTGGGGAGGGTTTGCTTCGCAAAATCAGAAAGCGGTTGCGGCAGCAATGGCAAACGAAGCGGAAAAGAACAAAATTCAATTTGTCGTTACCGTTGGAGATAATTATCACGGCGATGGAATCGCCAGCGCAACCGATCCGCGGTGGAAGACGGAATTCGAGGATATTTACATCGACACGTCACTTCAGGTGCCGTGGTATCCGACGTTTGGCAACCACGACTACCGCGGCAGTGCGGATGCGGAACTTGCATACTCACACTATTCGAAACGCTGGAAATTTTATTCACGCTACTATGCACAGGAAGCAAGGATCGACGATTCGACAAAGATACTGATCGTTCACCTGGATACGCCTCCCTTCGTCAAAGAATACCAACAACAGGATGAGCAATACCATGTGAAGGGCCAGGATGTCGCTGGGCAAACACGCTGGCTCGATTCACTCCTGTCCGCATCAAACGACCGATGGGTGATGGTCGTCGGGCATCATCCAATTTACTCGGCGGCGCCAAAGCATGGGGATACGCCCGAATTGATATCGGACGTATTGCCGGTGCTCAAACGTCATCATGTTCCTGTGTATATTTGCGGGCACGATCATGTGATGCAGCACCTTTCGCATGGTGACATGGATTTCTTTGTCTGCGGCGGTGGAGCAGAACATCGGGATGTGAACGAGCGCAGCGATGTTGTATTCGGGAAAGGTTCTCTCGGCTTTCTGTCGATTGCGGCGTACCATGATTCGCTAGTGTTTAGAATGATCGATGAAAAGAACGTTCTCCTCCATCAGTCGACGATAAAAAAATAGCAGCTGCTTATTACAGCGACGCTCCCGAATTCACGATGCCGAATTAATTCTACTAGAAGCTATCTCAAAAATGGTTTCGATGTAGAATGCATTTGTAAATGTCATGCTGAGCGTAGCGAAGCATCCACGACACTGAAGCCTCGTAGATTCACGATGCATAATTGTCATGGATTCTTCTCCCGCTCGAAGAGTCGTCGCTTTCCGGCGACCAGAAAACGGCGGGATCAGAATGACATTGTTGGGGGTTTTTGAGATGGCTTCTAATTATACCGGAGCAACCATGAGATGGAAGATCCAGCGTAGGGCTTTTGTAGCATTCGCATTTTTTCTGCTTACTTGCGTCTTATTTCACTCAGCGCTTTTTGCACAGCAGAAGGTCAAGATAGCGCTCTGGGGTGACTCACGTGAAAACATGGATAATGCCTGCTCGGATATTGCCCATATCCTGCTCTATAATATTACCGATTGGGATTTCCAAATCCACTGCGGAGATTTCACTCACGACGGAACCGATGCTGCATGGCAGACGTCTCTTCATTACCCGGGAATTGATAGTATCTTTGTCCGTGGGAAATTTTATATGTGTACGAGCAATCATGAATTCAAGGATAGTTCGGGGAAGATGAATTTCGACAAATACACAGCCGGCGTGCTTCCGACGAATTCTGCAGACGGATCGACGCATTTCTACTCGTATCATGTTTCGAATGTCAATGTCATTTTTTGCGACGGCTATGCAACGCAAAAAGACGTCATGCAGCATTGGCTCGATAGCCTCCTCTCCACGATCCCGAAGAATGATTGGATTATTGGCGTTTGGCATAATCCGACCTATGGCGACTTATCGTATAAAGAAAGCTATGCTGAAACCTGTATGCCCTGGGTAGAGAGCCTGTACAAACACCACTGCAAATTAATCTTCAACGGACATGCACATATTTATCTCAGGACAAAACCGTTGCGGCCGGATGGGACGGTAGATGAACAAGATGGAATTGTTCATGTCATCAATGGAACCGGCGGGGCGAGCTTCAAAGACCCCGCACCGACCACCACGAAGACTGCGTTTACTCCTTCTGAAAAGTCATTTCCATGTATTACCTTCCTTACGATTGAAGGAAATAAGGCAGAGTTGAAAACCGTCGATGCGCGTCCGGGACATAATCTTCAGGCCATCGATACGTACGAGCTGACACGATAAGGAATTATCATGAATCGCATTTCTAAAAAAGTCTTCATTATCTTTTTGATCTCCTGCGCCGCAGTCCAATTTATTTCTGCTCAAACGCCGCTTCCGACCGTGCTTGACACGATAGCCGTTGGCGGGACGGGGGGGATGGATTACATCACGTGCGATACAACATCTCACAGGCTGTATATTTCTCACAGTACCCGCGTCGAGGTTGTTCAATACGACACGAAAATTCATGTGGGGACGATTGGAAACACATCGGGCGTTCATGGAATTGCCCTTGCCCATGAATTCAACAGAGGCTTCACAAGTAACGGCAAGGATAATAGCGTTACAGTTTTTGACCTCTCGACGCTGGCAATTATCGGAAGCATCGATGTTCAAGGGACCAAACCCGACGGTATTCTTTATGAGCCGGTAACGAAGCGTGTCTTTACGTTCAACGGCGGGAGCGAGAACTGCACAGCCATCGATGTTGTAACGATGAAAGTCGTCGGCATTCTTCCGCTTGGCGGCGGTCCGGAAGCTCCAGTGGCAGACGGCAAAGGCGATATCTATGTAAACATCGAGAACACGAGCGAAGTCGTCCGGTTCGACGCCGCAACACTCACCATTCGATCGCGATGGCCTCTCGCCCCGGCAAAGACGCCGACGGGTATTTCGATGGACCGGGCAAACCGCGTTCTTTTTATCGGCGGACGGAATCAGGTATTTGTTGCGTGCAACGCGGATGATGGGAAAATTCTTGCGAGCATGCCGATCGGCCAGGGAGTCGACGGAACCGCTTTCGATTCAGCAACTGGATTGATCTATGTTTCCAACAAGGACGGAAGCCTCGATCTGATTCGTGAAGAGGGACCGTCGGCATTCACCGGCGTTGGAAAAATTCAAACTTCACCCGGAGCAAAGACGCTTGCTCTCGATCCGGAATTACACCGTGTGTATATTCCGGCAGCCCGACAGGAGGATGCAATGCAGGGTATGAAAGGGGAAATGATGGTCCTTGTTGTCGGAGTTCGATAAGGGCGGCGTCGAGGCGGCCTTGTCCTTCCATTATCATGGGGCTTTTCATGGGGGAAAAAACGTAGTATGCTTCAATTGAATAGAGGACAGAAAGCGTAGAAACCGTTGAAGGGCGCTGAATTGACAACAGACCAAATATTTTCTATTTTCATGATCGTACCTACTACGATTTCAAAATCATTCTGGAAGAGTTTGAGTGGAATTAACTTTGAAAGGAACTACCGTCGCCCGATTTTTGAGGACACTTCAAAAAGCAGTTAAAAAAAATACTATCGCGGTTTCATCACTGCATTTTCTGTATCGTTTTTCTCTTTTCTTCCTCGTTGTTTTCATCATAGCTTCCCCCGCATACGGACAGGGCGGTCCGCCAATGATTACCGATGATCCCTTTACACCCGAAAATGGGCACTGGGAAAACAATTTTGCAATTCAATTTACCGGAACATCGTTATCGAAAGAAATTGATATCCCACAAGCTGATATCAACTACGGCTATGGCGATCATATCCAATTAAAAATCCAAATGCCGGTTATGGAGTATTTCCACAATGGCAGCGGTTCTCTCATTGGCACTGGAGATGTCATGATAGGCATGAAAGCTAGATTTTTGGATGAAGAGCAGAGCGGTATAGCCGTATCAACATATCCGCAATTTGAATTTAACAATTCTTCAATTACCGGAGGAGGCGAATCTCCGCAATTTTTCCTTCCCCTTGAGGCAGCAAAAACATTTGGACGATTTCATTATGATGCCGAGGTTGGCTACTCTTTCTTTGCATCGGGACCGGATGGTCTCGCATTTGGCATCGTGACGGGGTTCGATCAGTCGGAGCAGTGTCAGTTTCTTGCGGAGCTTCACGGCGATAATCAATTCCATGTTGGACTCAACGATATTATTTTAAATTTGGGTTTAACATACGAGATTAGTACGGCCCTTAGTTTCCTTGGCTCTGCGGGAACTAGTATATATTCGTTGGAGCCGGGCAGAACGTATATCGCCTACCTTGGAATCCGCTGGATGCTATAGTATTTTCTCCCATGATGAACGGCAACTCTTGCTGATTCGCTCGCGTTGGTAAAGAATTACGGCAGAAGATTTCGTCGCATTTGAACCTTCTTCCGCAGACTGACAGCCTAGCCAAAATAGATCCCGCCGTTTTTGAGTTTTTCCATTTGCAATCCAAGGACGATTTAGGTATATTATCTTTTGTCAAATATACTTACCGCCTCTAAATAACTGGCGAAATTTGACTAAATATAGAGAGATTTCACACGGGGTCGTAGCTCAGTTTGGTTAGAGCGCCTGCCTGTCACTCGACGGGTTTGGTAATCAAAAACATCGAATCTAACTCCCGTTCGATACTTTCAGTTTCGCCACCTAACAAATCACCTAACACTTTTTCCCCTGCAAGCATCCCTCAACGCAAACCCGCGAGGAGGGAATCATGGCAAGTCTCATCAAAACAAAATCCGGCATCTACTACATCGTCTTCTCCCACAAGTCAAAACACATCTGGCGATCCTTACGCACGAAGGACAAGAGAGAAGCCTACCGAAAATTTCTTGAAGAACAAAACTCTCAACCAGGAAAGAAAGTACTGACCCTTTTTCAAGCAGAAGAAGAATACCTTGCCTTCGTCAAAACCAATCTTTCACCAAAGACATACTTATCCTATACAATTACTTTTAAAAACTTGAAGAAACATTTTGGCAATCGACCGATAGAAGAAATTACAGCAAGAGACATGGAATTTTACAAATCAAATCGCGCAGCGACAGTCTCAGCAAACACAGTCAATCACGATCTTCGTATGGTGAGAGCATTTTTCAACAAGCTTGTGGACTGGAAGATCTTGCATGAAAGCCCTTGTGCAAAAGTGAAGGATATCAGGGTTGTCGACGAAACGAGGGCTTTTTTAAGCACAGAGGAACTTGATAAGCTTTTGAAATACCTCAAAGGGTCTTTTTTGCATGATATAGTTCTTTTCGCTGCAATGACAGGTATGAGGAGAGGGGAGATCATCAACCTCTCATGGAACGATGTCGATATAGAACGAAAAGTTATTATAGTTCGAAGCTCGGGCTCGTATCAAACAAAGGCAGGGAAGATCAGAACAATCCCCATGAACTCGACAGTATTGCAATTATTAGCAGGAAGGCCGCACACCTCACAATATGTCTTTACCGGAAAAAAAGGGGATAGGTTGAATGGGAATTTTCTGCGAGGGAGGCTTAAAGCTGCAACAAGGGCGCTGGGCTTAGATTCAAGGCTCCATTTTCACTCTTTGAGGCATACATTTGCAAGCCTCTTGGTCCAAAGAGGAATATCGCTCTATCACGTTCAGAAGCTCTTAGGACACTCCTCGCCAAGAGTGACCGAAATCTACGCTCATCTTGGGACCTCAGAACTGAGTGGATCAGTCGAAAAACTAGGCAATAGCGGGTAATTAGCAACTTTAAAGGCCTAAATCATCAAGGTGAAACGATATGTAACATGAAATAACATATTGTTTGACGTTCATACATATTTTGCTATATTTGTTACATATCATTTTTTCAATCTTATCGCATGCATATGAAATTCGATCCAGATCAGCCGTTTGATTTGCCCATTCTTCCACCGGCCATGAACTTCCGGCACGAGGAATTCTTTGATATTCTAATGAAGACGAGAACCGAACTGGGGGAGCTAAACGGATATTCGTATACACTGCCCAATCCAATATTGCTACTTTCTCCCACCGGTACTGAAGGAGTCAGTTGCAAGCTCGAATATCGAGAATATCAACACCACGATGGAAGAGGCTTTACAGGCTCAACTTTTCCCAGATGCAGAGCAGAAGAAGCCTGATAAAGAAGTGCTCCGGTACAGAGACGCCATCCAATGGGGGTTTGAAAACCTCAAAAAAATCCCAATTTCAACTCGGTTGATTCTTGGGATTGAAAGAAAACTCATGCCGGATAGAACAGAAGGATACAGGAGAACTCAGAATAAAATTACAAACCTCTCAACAGGGAAAGTCCTTTACACACCGCCAAGTGCGAACGAACTTCCGAGATTGTTAGGCAACTGGGAGAACTTTGTCAACGCTGAAGACGACGGTATTGACCCGCTTGTTAAATGCGCGATCGCTCATTACCAATTTGAGGCAATTCACCCATTTGGCGATGGCAACGGCCGCACCGGGAGAATCCTTATGGTGTTGTTCCTCATACAGCGGAAGCTTCTCTCGTTGCCGATTCTCTACGTCAGCGAATACATCAACAAAAATCGGAATGAGTACTACCGGCTTTTGCACGAAGTGAGCACGGAAGGAAAATGGCATGAATGGATTCTCTTCATGCTAAAAGGATACCACCTGCAAGCAAAAGAGACAAAGGGAGTTATTCTCCGTATTACAGAGATGCTTGAAGAGATGAAGGAGCTTCTCCGCACGAAGCACAGAAAAATCTATTCATCGGACTTAGCGGAGGCGTTGTTTGCATATCCGATTGTAACGCCTGTCAACCTTGGTAAGAGGCTGGACGTGAACTACAGAACGGCAAGCCGTTACCTTGTGGAGCTGGAAAAGGGGAAGGTCCTTACCGAAAGCTTCGTAGGGAAGTATCATCTCTATTCAAACAAGCGATTGTTGAAAATGCTCAGATCATAAAGTGTGATCTTGGTTGAACGCATGACGTTGCGATATATTGGAATTACACAGACTTCTCTAATTGTTGTATAACTATGGCACATTAAATTATATCTGCCATATTTATACAAATAAATCTTCTTACGAAAAGAACCGCAAAATAAGGGTATATCCTTATTTATGTATTGCAATAATAAGGGAATACCCTTGCTTTAGGCGCAACAGAAAGGCATGAAGCTCAAGTGTCGAAAGATGCACATACCCAATAACGAGAGACATCCGCTTCTTTAAGATCTCAGCAGGGCAAGGCAAACCTGTCCGAAACAACAATGCCCGGTCATCCAAACGATAGCCGGGCATTTCCATTTCTAAAACCTCAGCAGAGGTTAATCGATGAGCTAGTCTCTCTTTCGTCGTCAATTGACAATAGATGAGTAGAAAAATGCAAGACCGGTGTTCTGGATTCGCTCATCCGCCAAGTTGCAAGAAAACAGACTCTCCGCATATTAAAAATGCAATCAACGAATCAAAAAGCACTCCGAAGATAATTCAGCCTCGGAAGTGCGGAGAAAAAATAGCAGGAGGGCCATAGCGTTATGAAAACACGAAACGGAATGTACAAGTTTTCGGCTTTATACAGCTCGGATTCAATCAAAGAAGTAGTTTTGAGGTTCAAGGATGCGGAAGATCTACCACCGGAAGTAATGCAGGCGAGAAAGAGGATAGGAAGCCCTGAAGATGTGTTTACGACGTTTAAGCCCCTCTTCGACGGGCTTACAACCGAAAGATTTGTTGTATTCTCTCTTACAGCCGATCTCAAAATAAATGCATACAAAGCGATTTCAGAGGGAATCTTAAATACATCACTCGTTCATCCCCGTGAAGTTTTTATCTTCGCTATAGCTTGCGCAAGTGCCTGTATAATACTAGCGCATAATCACCCTTCAGGAAACACCGAACCATCGCAGGAAGACATAGCTATAACAAAGCAACTTGTAGAAGTCAGTAAAGTCATGGGTATCAAAATTCAAGACCACATAATCTTTGCAGGTGACACATTTACGTCGATGTCCGAAAGGGGAATTCTTTAGAAGCTACGAGAACCGAGGAGTGTATTGTGTACAGCCTGATGCATGGATAGAGGAAATTATCGTTTCAAGCAAAGACGCACAAATTTTCACCCACTAAACGTTCTTAGCCGACCCACTACACACTGGAAATACGCCAATTTTGACCCACGTCAACGCTGGAATATGTGACCCTGTAGTCAGTATTGTCAAGAAAAGCTGAGTAATTTAATGACCCACACTGGACAAAACATTATACGCATATATAGAGCAGAAGGGTGGAAAAGACATAAAAGAACCCACACGTTCTTCTTTCTTTTGTGGGTCTTGTCTGTTTGCAAACCCACGAAATTGTTTTAGGGTATCACTACCGTTATAAGCATTCAAAGTCTGAATAGCTGAGTACCGGCATTTCAATGTCAAAATGACTTGCCGATTGATCTTTTCGTGTCTCTTCATCGCGTCATATTGAATCTTATGTAAAGTTGAAAAAAAGCGTGATCGACAGTTTGTCATTGTACCTCCCCCCCCACCGAGAGGTATGTCTCTCCAATTGTTAACCAATACTGCCTAACAGGATCCTCCGGAAGTAGCCAATCAAAAGCATCATCAAAGAGAGTAGAGACGAAAGCCCGTTGAAAAGGGGACCCAATCCGAGGAGGTAACAGAATCTCCGTCGAGGGACATACTTCTCTAAATACTGCGAAATTTTTTTTCGACCAAAGAACATATGTGGTGAATGAAAAAGAGGGCACTAAATCGACTAGTACGGAGGTGACGAATTTGGCATTAAAATCCATTTTGAACTTAATAGACAGTCAAGAAACGGATACAAATTTAGTTTGTTATTAGGTGAACCCGCGATTTTTGAGGCAATTTATTGCTATGACGACAGCTTTTACAGATGCATTTCTATTTTCGTGCCCGAGGTTGTTCAATATTAGACAAATGAATTAAGGGTTAGATAGTCGATTATTTTCTTGACAATTCCATGGTCTTATCCTAAATTTGACCTCACATGTGCTCGGGCTTGGGGGGTAGATTGTTTAAACCTCCTGATTCGTTCGATGATGGAGGTTTTCGCGTTTTGTTGGCGCAGTATTGAATTAAGCCAATGCGTATGAAAATTTTGTTAGACACGGAAGCAGTAATAGCATTTGTGTAAGAAATGTGACCTTGCTTTTATTTTATTCAACTAATCAAGAGTGCGACCTATGGAACAATATAGCAAAGATCGGTCAAATATTGTTGCAAGACTTGAACGCCTTCCACTTTCTTGGGTACATAGGAGGTTGCTTTTGGTTCATGGATTCGGTTGGCTGTTTGATGCAATGGATGTCGGCATTATAACATTTATAATAGTCGTTTTAGCAAGAGATTGGAACTTGCCAACCAATCAACTTGGCCTAATCGCGAGTGCAAGTATGGCCGGCATGTTTATTGGCGGAATAGCTTCTGGAATTGTGGCTGACTATTGGGGACGGAAAAAAGTATTCCAAATTACTTTGCTGATATTTGCGATTGCAACCTTGTTGTGTGCCACTGCCCAAAATGTCAGTTCAATGATTATTTTTAGATTTTTCGTGGGCATTGGGCTGGGCGGTGAGTTACCAGTTGTCTCATCTCTTCTCAGTGAATTCATGCCGAGTAAGTATCGTGGTCGATATATCGTTCTTTTGGAAAGTTTTTGGGCATATGGTTGGCTCATTGCTGCGATCGTTGCATTTCTTGTTATTCCAGCATATGGTTGGCGGAGTGCTTTTATCATCGGTGCGATCCCTGCTTTCTATGTCTGGATTGTTCGACGAAAATTACCCGAATCTCCGCGTTGGCTGTATAGTAAAGAACGCTATTCGGAGGCGGAAAATGTAATTGTCGCAATGGAAAAAGAAACGGAAAAACGCAAAAAAATATCTTTACCAATTATTGAAAGAGGTGTTGAACCAGTCCACAAATACTCATCGAAGTTTCCTTTTACTGAGCTTTGGAATAAGACTCACCGAAAGAGCACAATAATGCTCTGGATATTATGGTTCGGAATATCCTTCGGCTACTATGGAATTTTTGTTTGGCTTCCAACATTGCTTGTTAAGGAAGGTTATTCGATGGTCAACTCCTTTTACTATATTATTTGGATTACTCTTGCTCAAATCCCCGGATATTTTAGTGCATCGTACCTCGTAGAACGTGCAGGACGAAAGCCGGTCATCACAGTCTATTTGTTACTGTCTGCGATCTCCGCCTACTTCTTCGGCGAGGCATCAACCAAGGAAGGGATACTGATCTGCGCAACACTAATGTCCTTCTTTAACTTGGGTGCTTGGGGAGCTGTTTATGCCTACACACCGGAGCAATATCCTACACGAGCTCGAGCAACAGGTGCTGGTGCCGCCGCTTCTTTTGGTCGAATCGGAGGATTTTTCGCGCCGATTGTAGTGGGCGTTCTCCTTCCATTAGTTGGCCGTGATGGCGTATTCACTTTGAACGCGGCGTTGCTATGTATAGGTGCAGTGGCGGTTACTACTCTGGGGGTAGAAACTAAAGATAAATCTCTTGAAGAAGCATCGCAGGAGAGTTAAAAACATGAAAGAAAAACAGCGGTCTTACGGTACAGTGAAAAAGAGTTACCCAGTAACTACTATCCCTAAATTTCATTGGTTGGGGGTGGAGTTCACTGCCCATTCCAAGCCGATGATAGTTTTATTTTGGTTTATTACAATTTCCCTCACTCTTTTCTTTGTTGGGAGCTTTGCAACAAAGGTATACTCATCTATTCGAACACCGCCATTACCGCCTCCTTCCATATGTGTTCTCTTACCTGATCCTGCCAGCTTTTCTGACGGTGCATTTTATCAGGATGGCGTCGTCCAAAAAAGAGGGTTCACCAAAGCCGAAGATGATGCGGATAAGCTGTCCAACCGTCTCCGTGTTCAATATATATATATGAGACGAGAAGTCTCAGCTGACACACTTCTCAATCAAATGAAAATGGAGTATGCCCAATCCGGCGCAACTTATTTTGTAATGACCATGAGTAGTAAGATCGAAGCAATTCGTTCTCATTTCATAAACTGGCATAACGATTGTGTCCAAATGGGTGTGCGAGAGCCAATATTGATTGCGACAGTAGCAAGTGCTCCTGATTTGGCTGACGGATCTGGAGGAATACTGCGTTGGTATGTTAGATCGCAGGAGGAAAGTGCTGCACTCGCTGAATACCTGAGTTGGAAGGAAGGTATAATGAACGCGGGTGTATTTTTCATTACTCGCCACGTTGGGCAAACGGATGACGAATATGGCAAAGGAGGAATGGAGACATTTCGAGAGCGATTCATCAATGGTCTTGGCGGTAAAATGGTCGATCCTTATTGTACTACTGCTGGAACAGCTAAATCCAATGTTTCAGAGTTTCTCGCAAAAGTCAAGAGAGCTCGACTGAATTCAAACAATACCGGAGTGTTCATTGTTGGTTATGGAGATATGGTCAGAGAAGTTTTAAATGAACTTTTAAAGCAAGGATTTACAGGCCCGATAGCTTGTGCTTCAACGCTGACTGAACCGGATTGGCAGCCTAAAGAACGATCTGCGGACAATAGGATAGTGACGGTTTTGCCAAGATTGGCAAACCCACAAACAAGACTTGAAGTAGACGACCGAAATGTTGTATTCTTTTTCGCGAAGGAAGCATTATTTCGCGTGTTGGAGCTAACAGCGACCGATGCTAATTCCAAAACCTTCGTGGAACGCTGGAAAACTGAATCAAAGAAATATCTTAATCAAGAATTTTTGGCGAATGGCGATTGTGCTGTGCAATTAGACGTAGTCGGTTCGGAGGAATGGAGATGGATCGAGCACTAATTATCATAGACGTTCAGAGAGACTTCTGTAATGGTGGAGTTCTGGCCGCGAGAGATTCTCTTAGTTTAATTAAGCCGCTTAATGAATGCATCGCATGGTGTATTGCGCATGACGTTCTGTGCGTTTTTACACGAGACTGGCATCCCCCGGATCATTGCTCCTTTATTCCTCAGGGCGGTCCTTGGCCACCCCACTGCATCCAAGGAACACCAGGCGCAGAGTTTGCAGAAGGTCTAATAGTCCCAGACTCTGCTTTGGTCATTGACATAGAAAAGGATTCGAGCAAATCGAATATGAGTTATTCGGCTTTTGAAAACACCAATTTATCTGATGATTTGCATCAATTGCAAGTTAGTCAAATTGCTGCTGTGGGGATTGCAACAGATTATTGTGTTCGAGCCACTGTTTTGGATGCTCTAAACATTAATCTGAGAGTCCAAGTGTTAATCGATCTTATTAGGCCAATTGACGCAAAACCTGGCGACTCCAGTAAAGCAATTGCAGAAATGCGAAGTGAGGGTGCAATTCTTTCTACAAGTAGCGATTGGATGAAATCTTCTTAGCGGAAGGCTCGCCTAAGCCGTTCTTGATAGCAAAATTCGCTACTGCATTTGTGTGCGAGCTAGCATGATGTGAGAAGAAATATGGAGCATGCTCAAGAGTCGCTTATTAACAGATCTTTGAACTTTATCTAACATGAGATGAGAACCTAGAAGTTGACTTTGCAAGCCAGAATCTTTGAAGTGTAACATCCGTCCAAACAGGCATTCCCCGTGAACACAACCGATACTTTATTATCTCATAAATTGACGCTGGATATCGCGAGAAACTTATAAAAGGAACTATTTAAGTTATCTAAAGATGCATGTAAAATCATCGTGATTATGCTGATTTAGCGTTTAAGGCCAAGAATTAAAGGGCAGATTGGCCTAACCTCTCCCTTGCGACAATAATAGCTTTCCAGAATAAATAGAAAATATAGTTTTTTTACTTGTGTTTAATTTTGCGAATACACAAATTCGCAACATGCCGGTGGGAAAATCATCTGTAGCCCCCACCCTCATTGCCAATTTTAGTGAAAATTTCTTGTCGCCACTATATAGTGATACGATTAATTGATTCGTAGAGGTCCGTAGATTTCAAAAATAATCGCATTACAAACAGTTCTGGAAGGAGGAAGGTATCTAATGAATATTTTTTACCGTTTCAAATGCTTTACAGTTTTGGTAGGCCTTGGGGCATGCATGATTTTTCCTGGATGCAGCTCTTCTAACAATCTGCTCAACTATGACCAAGAGCTTGTTAAATTTCTAGGTCTCGACCAAGACGGCTACGAAGCGACGGCTCATCCATTCACGCGCGATATCATAGGTCTTATTCCCCCAGACATGCTGGATTCATCTAATGTTAGATTTCGGTATGTCGATTCAGATGATGGCCCGCAAAACGTTAAATTTAGTGATTCAACATTCAGTAATACAAATTTTGGTTTAAGTTTTTTGTCCATTCTAGGCGTGCACTTAAATAGCAAAAGTGTAATCAATGTTCAATTCAGCTTTGGAAAAGCATACTTTTTTTCTGGATTTCAGCCATCTAATTTTTCACCGAAATTCTGCTTAAACAATACTGTTCGAAGTGCTCTGTGGATAGATCGATGGAAGCTTTCGGTCACTGCAAAAAGCGGGCACTCGGATTCCCTTAAATTAAGCCTAGATTCTCTGAAAAAGAATTTACCTTCCCTTACAGCTAGCTTTACGAACGGAGACAGCAGTCAATTTACAGTTACATTCCCGCCAGGTTTTTATGCTTTTAAAAGGCCTGATCCTAGAACCAAGCCTACGTTCACAAGCTTGCCATTCACAACAAAGGATATACCAGATTATGATGAGTTCGATTACCAGTCGGGACCATTGCATAATTCGCAGGGTGATACAATTCTAACAGGCAAGAATTTCACAATACGTTGTCAGATCGGGAGTAAATTCGATCCGTCACTTGACTCACTTTCTATATCTCTTAATTCGATGCCAATAAATAATTCAGATGGGGTAATGCAAGCAAAAACCCTTAACTTAGACACCTGCGGTTGCAGCACTGTGACCTTGTGTGAATTGGATATTCAGGGTTTTACCCCGATGCGGCGGTCGATCAATAATGCGCTTAGATCCCATTTGTACCTGAAACTTCTAGATCCTACGTTACCCCGCGCAGAAATAACCAGCCCCACTAAACAGACAGAATATATCGCTAAAGATTCTCTGCTTCTTCAATCTCTTGGATTTAAAATTCAGAGTAATAGCTATAACATCGTTTCTATTACCATCACAGCAAATGAGATTGGAAAGAATGGTAGTGGAAAGAAATTCGTAATTGCCAGCAAGCTTGTAAACTTACCACCCTCTATCAGTGCTACCCAAGACTCAATTCAATTTAATAATGTCGATCAGTTTGTGGAGGGACATGAGTATCAAATATCAGGTGAGGTTCAGGACCAGGATCACAATAGTTACCCAATTGTTAATTCAAAATTTTTAGTTGTCAAAAAAGAATTTCCGATTATTGTGCCCAGCTTTGATCTGAGCACAATCATCATCAAATCAGATTCAGATGAACTTGCACTTGATGGGATTGTAATACCAGATCCTGCTCGCATAACCGCTGTTGTACTGAGAGCTGGAGATGCAACCGTCGATTCTTCAAGCTATGATCTCCCGGATACGGATAAAATAAATTTGATGACGATGTTTCCCCGGTTAAAGTTGTCACAGGATGTCTTTTTAAAAAATAGAAGTTTACAAATGACATTCTATGCATATACACCTTGGCACAGTAAGGTATTAGTCAACCCCACACGATAACGATACTAGATCAACGACCGGTTCACCTTATAGCGCAAGGCCTTAACACGATGTTCATGAAAGACTCTTCAATTTCCATAAAGGTTCAAAGCGATAGCGTAAAAACAATTGACGCAGTCCTTGTCGATTCACACGGGAATACAACTCTTCTTACGCGGACGCCAGTAGATTCTCAAAAAGT
Organism: uncultured Bacteroidota bacterium; assembly: GCA_963772165.1. Lineage (GTDB taxonomy): Bacteria > Bacteroidota > Ignavibacteria > UBA10030 > UBA8401 > JAGVPT01. The sequence goes on from CAVYWA010000014.1 coordinate 276,887, forward strand.
GGTTAAGATTGCCATTCCGGACTCCCTGAGTTTGAATACGGCCACATCGTTATTACACAATTCGATATCTTGGTCGCTAAGGACAATCTTGGGGATACGTTAAAGACCTATGAACTGAGCCGCAGTGCCGCCACCAGCTCTATTAATTTTCAAGCTAAGAACCCTTAACCTAAGAGACGTTACGCCGCTCATTCAGAATATTGATAACTAACTCCATTATAAATTTTTAGCTATGAGCAAGGTCAGTAAGATATAGTCCCACAATCTAATTAAGTAGAAATTGGCTTAGATTGCTCTCCTCTAGGAGTGTCGTGATGTCTCATAGGTAATTTTAGAACTCTTGACAGTTGTTTAATTAAACAATATTATAGAATGAAAAACGCCTTAGCTTTGTTCATAAACATTTTTCTAATGTCCCTCTGTCTTAATGCTCAAGCACAATTTCAACGTCTTTCGATTTTGCCCCAAGCCAACATAATAATAACTGGTAGTCAACCAGCCAAGGTTAAAGTACTCAGCATTGATTATTACAGAGACGCGCCCAAAAGCACGGATACTGTTTCTGGAGTGAAATATAATCAAGTGTATTCTACTGGTGAAATAATTATTAAAATCAATGGAAAAGTCACAGCCAGGACGTTTCAGTCATTGGTTGAGCCCGATGATTCTCTGATCCTCATAGAGCCAGCGTTTGCAGGTGAAGCTTGCATAAAACTAAACAAATCTAATCCCGAAACTAAGACTATTAAAAACATTGAACTTGAAGTAAAGACACATACTGAAATTGGAAACATACCTGATGATAGGTGTGTTCAACAAACATCAATAATATTTCATAATTGGGGTCAAAATATATCGCAAGAAGAGTATTGGAATAGAGCAAAGTGTTTAGATATTCTCCAAAAGAGTGGGCAATTGTCTACAGATAATAATGGCATCCTGTCACACGCATCAATGAACATTATGAATCTAGTTTACAATAGATATGATTCCATTCCGCGTAATAACAAGACTTTTAAAGTTTTAATTGATAGGGGCTTCATTCTTGTCGATGAAAAGGGAGAACTTACAAAAGAGAGCAGGGAACGATTAAAGCAGTTTTATTATTATAAGTATGCTCTTTCTGATGCAAAGCGATTGGATACATTATGGCGTGAATATTCGGCAATAGGAACTAACCATAGAGCTGACTCCTTGACAGTCTCAAATAATGCAGAAGCCGCTTATTATAACAATGACTCTGTCTTAACAACTCTAGATTCGCGGAATAAAGAACTCAGAGATACTTTGATACGCGATGCTAGATATGTTTTAATGGTAGCCTGGAAGCCGGTTGATTTCAATAAATATGTGCAGTGCGGTTCGTATCAATCAAATAAGGGACTATTTACCTCTCATCCTCTGTTCCTAACCTCGGACTATGATATGGAGCAAATAGGAAAGAAGATTCATTTCGACACGTTATCTGATTCAGAACGCAAAACAAGACTTGAACAATTATTAGGGTTACCTCCTACTGCAGACAACGACCTTTTTTGTGAGTTTTGGGTTAGAGAAGGAGATGTATTTCGGCCTACGATTGATTCGACTCTCAATTTTAGCTACGCGGCCTCTAGGGTAAGTGAAGCATACCTAGAAGAGTTCGCTACTTTTTCAGATAATTCGTAGAAAACGAAGTGATTTTGAATCAATTTCCATTCACTGGATTGGGGTACACCTGGGATTACAATCCTAAAAACACTAGTCATATCGGAGTTACTGAATTCGTGTTAAACGAGAAAAGGAAAGTCTATGTCAGACAAACATTGAGTACTTAATGACTATTTAAATGCTCTTGCCAAAAGGCTGTCAAGCGATAGAAGATGACGAGAAAAACGGTAGGGTATAAGATCGCCGAATGACACAATGTTTCCGTTGCTTACGGATGCAGCCTAACAAGAAGGGAAATCTATTCATATTATCTGTTTTCTTTGTCAGTCAATACTGCTGCCTTTCTAACGATATTAAAGCCACCGAGCCCCCCATCTTTTCTCTAAATTTTCCCTTGAATGAGTGGTGGATGTCTCCTAATTGGTGATTGCAGCAGCCCTATTAAATCAGGACTCGCAGCGGTAAATGCGAATTATTACGCGACTTTGTTACAATTTGGTTACATGAGCGTTCATTTCATGCAAAAGCCGGTGTAATTACAGGGGCTTTATGTTGATCCGACGGTCTTAGAAGGCGAGTGCTCTATTCTGCTGAGTCAATTAAGCGAAATAGCTCTTCTGGAAATCTCGTTGGCATTTATGATCGGACCTTATTAGTAAACAGATTTCGTAGCTCAAAATCTAACCAGAATTCCCCCAGTGCAATGCAAAGAAACTTTACCGGCCATTCATTCTAAGTTCTATTCCCGACTGAAGGACATTCTAATAACCTCATGCAATGTCTGTTTTCCTTCCAAAAAATACCTGATTTATGCTATTGCATGTTTCTGGCCAAAAGAATATGATTTGGACATTCAATTAACCTTTTGAATTTGTCGTTGACAGCATTAGGTCGAGAATAAAGTGCATAGGGCCTCAGTTTGTGCGGTTGCAACCATCCTTCCAATTTCCTACATTTGTGCATTATTTCAGGCGGAAAAAGCGGTCTTATGAACACCCACTCCCCGGGGCAATCCAAAACGAATAATTCATATCGAGTTACCGAAGCTCAAACGCGGTTTAGCCTTATTGATCCCGAGCTTCAAAAAGCTGGATGGAATCTCTCTGATCGAACGCAAGTTAAATTCGAGATTCCGGTTGACGGGTATGACGGCTCGGGCGGTGGCGGATTCACCGATTACACTTTGTATAGAACAAATGGCGAAATCCTCGCGGTGGTAGAAGCAAAGCGAACAAGCCGTGACCCGCGAGAAGGGGAGAAACAGGTTCTTGAATACGTTACTGCGATAGAGAAGAAGCAGAGCTTCCGTCCATTCGCATTCATGGCGAATGGTGAGGATGTATTCTTCTGGGAGAGTGATACCACAGCCCAACGCCACGTTGCGGGATTCTTCTCGCGTGAGAATCTTGAGCGCCTTCTTTTCTTAAAGCAAAATAAAAAGCCGCTCAACTCAGTCCTTCCGAATAAAACGATCATCGACCGGAGCTACCAGGTCGAAGCGATTCGTAGAATCTCCGAAGCAGTTGAAAAGAAAAAACGAAAAGCTCTCCTCGTGATGGCGACGGGGACCGGCAAGACCCGCACGATCATGGCGTTGATCGATGTCTTCCTGCGGGCTCACGCCGCGCAGAAGGTTCTCTTTCTTGCCGACAGGGACGCTCTTGTCGACCAGGCGCTCAGCGACGGCATCAAGGCCCATCTCCCTCACGAATCGCGGACGAGGATACGAACCTATTCGATCGACACAACCGCACGACTCTACGTCTCCACGCTTCAAACCCTCGAGATGTGTTACGATAAATTCACTCCAGCAGATTTCGATCTCGTCATAACTGACGAATGCCACCGTTCGATTTACAATAAATTCACCGACGTGCTGGCTTATTTCGATGCTGTGCACATCGGACTGACCGCGACGCCTGCGGAATTCATCGACCGAGATACGTTCAAGTTTTTTGATTGCGAGGGGAGAGTGCCGACATTTCTCTATCCGTTTGATAAGGCAGTGGAGGAGAAGTATCTGGTAGACAAAAATGTTTATGCTGCACAGACAAAGTTTCAAAGGGAAGGAATAAAAGGGGCGAATCTCAGCGAAGTAGATAAAGAGACCCTTCGCAGCCGCGGGATCGATCCCGATGATCTCGACTACGAAGGGACCGATCTTGAACGCAAGGTGACAAACAAGGACACATTGCGGAGTCAGTGGGAAGAGTTTATGGATGTCTGCTACAAAGACTCCACAGGCCAGCTTCCAGGGAAATCGATTATTTTTGCCATCACACACAATCATGCGATGCGTTTGTCTGAAACTTTCGACGAGATGTATCCCGAGTATGAAGGGAAGCTCGTTCAGGTAATTGACTCAAAGATGGAACGTGCCAAGACGCTTCTTGACGATTTCAAGAAGCAGAATTTTCCTCGCATTGCAATTTCTGTAGACATGCTCGATACAGGCGTGGACGTTCCCGAAGTGGTCAACCTTGCCTTCATGAAGCCGGTCAATTCGCAGATCAAATTCTGGCAGATGATTGGACGTGGCACGAGGAACCAGGAGGCCTGCAGGCACTATGAGTGGCTGCCGAACAGAAATAAAGAAGAATTCCTAATCGTTGATTATTGGGAGAACTTCGAGCACTTCAATATGATGCCGGCTCAGGAGGAGGGAGTTTCGCAAATCCCGGTTCTGGTGACAATTTTCAACACGCGATTAGATAAGCTTCGCATCTTTCAGGGAAATCAGACATTCCCCGATGCGCTGCGGGTCATTCGCGACCTGAGAAGTGACATCGCGCGGATCCCGCTACAATCCTTTTCGGTGAAGAAAGTATTCAACGAAGTGCGTGAAGCGTGGGAAGACGAGTTCTGGAAGTACTCTCACCGAGCAAAAGATAGAATTTCTGCGGATGAAAGTTGGACCGCTTCTGCGGTATGTTCCCAACGTGCGTCCGGTTGAGGCATCTTTATAAGTAAGATGGAGCGCTGTGGACTTGCACACCTCCAGCACAAAGATCTCGCTTCTTATATAACCTCAATTCGCGAAGATGTAGGGTTACTTCCGACGACATTGGGCGAAGTGCAATCGAGGCAGAAATACGTCGATCAGCTTATGTCGAACGATTTCTGGGTGAACCACACGCTTGCAACAATTGACGAAGCGAAAGAGGCGCTCTCCCCAGTAATGAAGTTCAAACGCGAGCGACCGTCGTTCGTTTTCGAACTGGGGCTTGACGATGTGATTGCAATGCGCAAGTGGGTCGTGGTAAGAAAAGATTCTCAAAAGATGTATATCGAAGAGTACCGAAAACTAGTAGAAGCGAAGATCGAGAAGATCGCTGCCGAGCATCCGACAGTAAAGAAGATTAAGAATAAGGTTGAGATTGACAATGAGGATATGATACGATTGGAGGAGACGCTCGAAGCGGAGCTTGGAACGGACGAGATTAGCCTCGACGATGAGAATATGCTGAAGGCGTTTGGTGTGCGCGTTGGAAGCTTGGTGGACTTCCTTAAACATGTGCTCGGACTTGAAGCGCTCCCCTCGTACGAAACTGTTGTGAGGAAGGCATTCGATGCCTTCATCCTTGAGCACAACTACAATTCAGATCAGTCAAGGTTCCTGCGTGTAATGCAGAGTGTGTTTTTGCAGCGGAGAAAAGCTGCAGCTTGCGGATCTGTATGAAGAGCCGTTTACGAACTTCGGTGCGAATGCGGTAGAGAAACTGTTTGCGGGAAATGAAATTACTGAACTAATTGAGTTGGCAAAGAGATTGGCGCCGTAAAATCCTGCATGACACAATTTGAATTAACATTAAGGAGGAAACTAATATGGGAAGTTCTGGAACAGGTAAGCTAAGTGATTATTCGGAAAAGACTGAAAAGAAAGGGGGCGGGAAGGCTTCTGGTGCCAGCGGCAAAGATCCTTGTGATAACGCATTTGCAACTACACTGGAAGATGTTGATCGATGTGAGTACTTTAAAAATCACAAGTCGGTTCCGCCTATTGGCACAGAAGTCATCGTCTCTCTTAAAGGCCGCCTTTTGGTTGATACATTGGCCGGCGAGACTATTGGCTACTTACCCACGGAGTATAACTATTTGGCTGGATGTATGAAGAAAAAACGTTCATATGGAGGTCAGGTCTCTTCAGCTACCACGAAACCTGTAATTAGAGTTAGGGTTGACATCGGACCACAATGACATGACGGAAAAGTCTTCGGCAATCTTGCTCATCGGAGAGACCTGCCTTGATGTGACCCTTTTTCCTGCAGGCACATTGGAAAGGAAGCTTAGGCTCGGCGGAGTGGTACATGCTGCTCGATGTCTTTGGGGACTTGGGGCTTCATATCAACTGGCATACTTGGCACCAAGTTACTTGTTTCGCCAAATCGAAGACTACGCCCTAGCCCACGGCTGTTCCAACGTCTCACAGATCGCGACAATTGAGGGTGCACCCTGCGTTATGCTTATTGAAGAAGCCACTGAAGCGGGTAGTCAGGGATATGACTATCTACTACGAGACGAATTGAAGTGTGATATCGATACACCAAGATTGGAAAGCATAGTCACAAAAACGGAAATATCTGACATCTTGGTGTTTCCGGGCAACTATGATCTCGCCAAGGTGCTCGTTGCATGTTCTAAATCAAAGGCTCGGATACATATTGATATCGCAAACGGTGTCAGTAATCTCAGTGTCCTGAAAAAGTTTGTGAGAAAATTTGACACGGTCATTACTTCCACATCATCAGAAATCTTCTTGGACAAATTTAAGGGGAGTCCCGAGCGCCTTTGCCAAGAAGTTCTTGATATCTATGGTGAGTCTTTCTTATTGAAAGAGAATCGTGGAGGCTCAAGATTTTACTCGAGCAGAGCACAGAAGAAGCCCATCGAAATCGGGGCTCAGTTGAGACCCATTGTCCACTCTGTTGGAGTGGGAGATGCGTTCGACGCAGCATTTGTTAATCTTAGGCAGACGCGCGATGACGAATCTGCCCTTACTTGTGCTTCATGGATTGCTGCAGAATACGCGGCAACTACGTTCATGGACGACTTTACAGATGGCTGTAGTCGTGTTTTGGCATTGGAACGAGACGAGATCTTATCTCTTCCAGGTGTTTCTCTTCCATGGGAAGTCCGTAGCCAATTCAATATTTATATTGCTGCTCCTGATTTTGACTATCTGGATAGAACACACATCGATCGATTAGTCAGTTGTCTCAAGTATCACAATTTCAATCCGAGGCTTCCTGTTCGAGAACATGGACAAAGCAGGCCAAACACAGCGAGTCATGAGAAATACGAAATGTGTGGCGCTGATTTGTCATTGCTCGATGAATGCGATATGTTAGTTGCGCTAAACTTGGGGAATGATCCAGGTACATTGATTGAAATTGGCTTAGCCAAAGGGGCTGGTAAGCCAGTAGTGGTTTATGATCCATTTGAGAAAGCTAAGAATCTAATGTTAACTCATCTGCCAGACTTCGTGTCATCGAGTCTTGACGGAATAGTGACTAAAGTGTTTGAGATAATATCAACGATCAGGCATGCCGCATCACAGAAAAAATAGATCCGTTCTTTTAGCCTCCGGGGGCCTTGACTCGACTACATTGGCATATTGGTTATGTCGAAAAAAAATTGAATTCCTCCCTGTGTTTGTAAACTATGGACAACATTGTGCAAAGACGGAGTACGAAACACTCAGAGAAGTGCTTCCGAAACATTACTCAAGACACATCCATGTCGTTGATATCTCTGATGTCTACAAGCGCTCGAAATCGCTTTTGATTCGTGAGCCAAACCTGTGGAAAGATCGAGTGAGCTACCGCGAATTGTATCTTCCTTATCGCAACTTGCTCATTCTGTCCACGGGCGCGGCATTTGCACAGTCCGTAGGTTGCAAGTGTCTCTATGCGGCATTTATCAACAGCAACCATGCGATTGAAATTGATTGTTCTGTCGAGTTCTTTGGCAGATTGGATTCCATGCTATCGAGCTATGGGTCTGTCAAACTGTTCATGCCATTTCGCACAAAATCGAAATATCAGGTAGCAAAGATGGGTATCTCGCTTCGTGCGCCTATTGGGAAAACGTTCTCATGTCAAGTTTCATCGGTCACTCCGTGCGGCGCCTGTCCAAATTGTGTTGATCGGTTACAGGCACTTCGTCAACTTTGATATCATGTAGCATCATTTTGAGAATAGTCATGAACCTAATCGTTTTCGCGCGTAAACTTGCTGATTACCTTAACAAGCTTCCAGATTTTGTAATTTCTAAGCACAACGGTTACGACAAAGAGAGTATGGGTGCGATAATAGCAGATGCGGTATTGCAGGCAGGCCTTAATTACCGGACCGTTGTTGCTCCGAGAGTCAAGAGAATTCTCAACGATTATCCAGATGCTGCGACAACTTCAGGTTTCCTAGTAACAATCGACAGGTTCGGATGCGATGTAATCCTTCGATGGAATCACCCGGAAAAGCCGAGAAGAGTTCAATCTCTGGCTTTATTGCTTGAAAACGAACAAGTTGAGACCAAGGATCAATTGCGCGATTGGCTTAAAAATGACGTTAACAGTGAAAAGTTGAGAGCTATCCCGGGAATTGGACCGAAGACCATCGATTATCTGAAGAACTTATCCGGACTTTCAGCAATTGCCATAGACCGACACATACGTAGGTTAGCCTTCGAAGCAGGTATAATCATTACTGATTACCGTACGTTGCGAAAGGTGGTCGAGTTTACTGCGGATCTTCTTGATGTTCCGCAAAATGATCCTGACCATTCAATATGGCTCTACATGTCCAAGCCTTCACGATCATATTGTAAGAAGACCTCAGAATTTTCAGAGCAACCAGCATTCTCTCGCGAAAGAAATGGCAAAGCTTGTTTAATTTGAAGCGAGGACCATTTACGAACTTTGGTGCGAATGTTGCCGATGAGCTGTGTGGTGAACATGAGATATAAGATTTTATTGCGTTGGAGAAGTTGTTAACTTTGCCGGCGTTTTTTTGTATATTCAGGATGGATTCTATCTAGACAACGTGATGAGTCTTCCCTATTAATAGTTTACGCATTTATCCATGGAACCATTGGTATTCATACATCTGTCAGACATCCACTTTTCCAAGCCGGGGAAACTGTTTGATTTGGACAGTGAACTCAGAAATCAATTGGAATTGGATGTACAACGGATGACGAAAAACTTTGAGGGAGGAGCCAACGGCATCTTAGTTTGCGGTGATATCGCTTTCTCTGGAGGTACCGAAAAGTACCAGGAAGCAAGTCGTTGGATTAAGAAGCTACTCGGAATGGCAAAGGTTGAGAACGGCGGCGTTTGGGTGGTGCCTGGGAATCACGATATAAACTGGACGACTATTCGGAGCAGCAAATCCCTGAGAGAGGCACACACAACACTCCGTGGCACACCGCTTAGCTCAATCGACCAATGTTTCAAAGAATATCTTGATGACAATATTCTCAGACTCTTTGAACCATTGAAGGAATTCAACTTATTTGCATCTTCTTTTGATTGCGACTCAACCCCTGATCGCCTATTTTGGCAAGATGATCTTGAACTTAATGATGGCTCAATACTGAAAATAAGAGGGATGAATTCGAGTATAATTTCGAACGAGTATGATAATGATGAGGGAAAGAGTCTGATACTGACTTCATTTCAGTCAGGCTTTATTGAGGAGCCAAACATTACTTACGTTTCCATGTGTCACCACCCACCACAAAGGATTCGTGAAGAAGATGACCTCGAAGATTGCTTGAATTCGAGAGTTGCGATCCAGCTATTTGGACACAAACATCGGCAACGATTGCGTCGGAACGGTGAAGGTCTCAGAATTTCCGCAGGAGCCAGTACACCCTGCTCGGGATGAGAGTCCATGGGAGCCATGTTATAATTGGATCTCAATTTGTGTCGATATTACCGAAAGCAATCGGAATCTCGTGGTCGATGTTTGGCCGCGCGTATGGAGACCTGCAAGTAGGACTTTCGAGCCTGAATTTCACGATAGCAAAGAATTCAGACGATTCACCCTGCCTCTAAAACCGTGGAAAGGCAGTAAGGTAAAGAAAATTCAAGCTCAGGTTGGAGACCAGACCAAAGGCCCCCTGGCTGTTATTAAGGCGAAGTACCATGGATCCCAAAAGACAATTGGTTTATCGCTTTTTAAGTCTCCCATATACCCAGATTATAGAAATCGCAGTGGGCCTTAGGTTGCTAACGGACCAAGACAAAGGTGTCGAGGATTTGGAACTTTTCAAGCGATTCATTGCGAGAGTGAAAAGAGAGGAAGAGAAACGATGGCTCAGCTTTGGGATTGGGTGGAGGACAAGTACGGGAGCGAAAGAAGCACCACAAACCCCTTCAAGACAAACTGATCGGAGAAAAAACAAATGGAAATGAACCCTCTTTTTTGGAAGGGTACGGAATGGTTTACCCCAACCCATCAGTTGAGATTCTCCAAAGGCGATGGGTCATCGTGGAATCGATTGCTGATGCCCTAAGTACTCCACACACAGCGAGCCTCGTGGCCCTCTGCGTATGCGGCCTGAAGGAAGATTCCATAATCAACCTATTGAACGAGAAGTTCAAGGCTGAAGACGATTCATTCAACATCCGATCTAACATAGAAGGGTTGAGATCCCTCGGAACCGCGATCTTGGCTAGGATCATAGAATATGAGAAATCACAAAACTGCACATTCACCGCTCTTGCTGTCCATTGTGCTAGTTTTGGGAAATCGAAAGGGGACGCATTCACCGCAGATATCATTGAAATTGCTGGAAAATTTCTTGCAAAAAAAACGCTGCAGATTCGATCGCGCACTTCAACCGAATCAAGCTTGATGAAAAACAAAGACCTTGAAGGGAACGATGTAGGGACACAAGCGCTCAATCTCGCCAAAGGGCTGCAAAAGAGCACTATGGAACTTGTGAAGAAATTGAGCACTAATTTTGAATTGCTAGCTGAAGAAAGCAATATGTTCTGGTGGTTAGTCGGGGAATCAGAACATTGGGCGAGTCTCTAATCGACCTTCCTCATCCTGCCCGTTTGCTATTAGCGGCCAAAGAGTTGGCTGCCCTGACCACTCTTAGACCAGGACCACCATCAGCCAAGGCGATTCTTTTAAAATGTGCGAAACTGACTAAGGATAAGTCAAGCGGATCATCTTCGCTGAAGCATGCCATAAATTCGATTCCGCAGGAATGGCTTTCTGCGACTCTCAATCCGAATAGCCAAGTTCTAGAACTTGCTAACACCTCTGATGTTTGCAGGACACAGACGAATGGAAAGCGGAAGCAAAACGGCATGGTCGAGCAGCTTTTGAAAAAGAATAGGGATACCTACAGACAAGCAGATATCAGATGCAGATCTGGCATTCCAGTATTATCAAGAATGTCTGCTCGAAGCTGAATTCAAAACATTGACAGAGGAGTAAAATTGGGAGACGAAGAAATCGTGAATAAAGATCAACCAACAGGTACTTGGAGAAATTAGAGAATCGATGTCGGTCGCTTCAAAGGGAAAGGGAGAGGCAGATCAGGGAGAAATGCGAGAGCTGTTTTCAGGTGAAGACTTGAAGGCTGCAGACGTTGAGCGGATAATGGATTCATCAGGAACCAGGTTGATCGTTCTTGCTGGCGCTGTGGATGCTGGCAAAACAACATTATTGCTGACGATAGTTCATCAATTCTACAAGGGCGGATTTGGGGACTTCAACTTTGCGGGGTCAAGAACACTACTTGCGTTTGATAGAAGAGCTTTTGATTCAAATATTATATCAGGAAGAACTGTACCGACCACTCAACATACAATTTCGAGTCTTGATAACATCAAGTTTCTGCATCTGGCAGTTAGAAATAAAGATATGAGTGGGCCAATAACCAACTTGCTATTTACAGATATCTCTGGGGAGAATTTTCGGGATGCGAGCGACTCTGTTGAGGAATGCCGCAAACTTTGGGTTCTCCGTCGAGCCGACAGATTGGTTCTTTTATTCGACGGGAACAAGATAGCCGATCCGGCTAACGCCAGAAAGCGAAAGTAGAGGGAATGATGTTGCTGAGAAGATGCGTCGAAGCGGAAATGATTGGCGGACAATCCAAAATCGATATCATCTTCACAAAAAAGGATATCTTAGAAACCTCTCCAGATAAAGGAAGAGCACTTCCGTTTGTGGATGAGATAAAGGCCGAAATTCTGAGTAAGTTCATGGGCTCTTTGGGAACTATTAGTTTCTTCTCTGTCGCGGCTCGTCCAACGATGAAGCCAATACTTGGCGAGACTTATGGCTTCAAGGAATTCCTACCAGCTTGGATTGATGAGAGTCCATTTATTCGGACGATAAAAAGAGACGTTCCGAACACGTTATCCGAAAATTCCCGAATGTTTTTATCTTCGAAGCTTGAGGAGGAATATGTGATAACTGATGTAGCAATTCATCGGTGCAGTCAACTTCTGGTCGGATTACCAGACACAGGGAAGTCGACCTTCCTTGCTGCTTTGTATCACCAGGTTGAAGGCGGTGACATCAAAGGTTCTTTGGTATTGGAGAGGTTAGGGTCTGATATCGAGTATCTAAACAGAATCAGGGAAGATTGGTTGAAATGCGAAAAGATTAGTAGAGCTACTGGTGTCAAAAGCAAAAAAGTACAATGCTTCTACGGGATCCCAACACATCATTACTTTCAGGGTCACGATTCCTGATTTACTTGGTGAGATTTTTGACCATCAATTCGAGGAGAGAAGATGGACTGATGAATTCGAAGAAATGGTTATTTATGTAATGGTCTCGTGGTTTTTATTCATCCCGATAAAGTCACTCCGGTGAGATCTATTATGGAGGCAAACGTTGTAGTGGAAATGGTTGAAGAAAAGGACTCTCTAATGCCCCCCTTGTAACATGGACGGCAAAGGGTCCGCGACTCAGATAAAGTTGGTAGATATTCTCCAATGCATACTCGATGGTACGGCTGAGGATAAAGTTACTCCCGTTGCGATTGTAATATCGGCGTGGGATCGGGTGCTTTCATTACCTAAAGAGTGCGGCGGAAATCCCAAAAGATTCGGTCAAAAAGAGACTGCCTTTGTTGAACCAGTTCTTGGATTGAATTACGAGAGGTTATTACAAGATATTCGGAATTAGTGTCAAGGAGGCGATTATACAAAGGACAAAGCAAATATTGGGTGAGGCATCGAAAAGGGTTCTTGTTTATTCAGATACCGGAGCATATGACAAGGATATTTCCGCTCCTATAATAAACAATGGGCAATGTCACTTGTTCCTTTAGAAGAACGTGGTAAATATTATTGATGGTACTACATCAAACATTACACGGTTATTGGGACTGTCATAGATTGCTTCAGTCATCATTGGATCTGGACTCTTCAGAAAAAAGAACTTTGTTGTCGATGTCAGACATGTCAGGTCCTAGAATGGTCAATGGCTTCGAGGAAGATCTCCTCAGGGTACCCGATTCCTTAATTGAGAGTACTTTGCATTTGCCAAACCATGGTACGCTAACGAAATGCCTCGTCCAGGTTGTGTTTGGACTCACTGGGTTATCGACCGAGAAGACGAATCTTGCCATACTTGTTAGAAATACTATTATCGCTTTTCACTCGTCCGGGTGCCGTTTCTTCCATATTATCGTATGGTCGAGATGTTGTTATTGATGAAAGCCTGACAGTAAATAGAAATGTCAAACTCGTAAGACTTGACCTTGGAAGGATCAGTCTGAATGCGAGGAACAAAACAGCCTTGTTTGCCTTACCCTACAAGCCTATATTTTTGATTTCTTCTAATGCAAGAGATTTCGAATATGTTCCGCTAGGGATCTGGAAAGGAATCTGGCCAGGATTAAGAGTCTGTATATGTGTTTTTTGCAGTTGCTTTTTACATTCTTAAACAGAGTCATTGACAATACACCTTTGGATCTTCAGATAATTCCTCGCTCAAGCCTATCTACAATAAGACGAAGCCAATAATGCTCTGTTCCTCGACGAGGAATCAAAAGGTATCGACGAACTAGGCGATGTGCGTGAAATGGCGGAACTTCAGAAATGATTACAAAAACCTAAGTTTTTCAATTTCGCCACTCAATATACCTCAGATATGTCAGGCGGAAGAGAATTAATGATGCTCTAAGCTCGATCTTTAAACTCATAGAAGACACCAAAAATGACACTAAATCAATAAGTGAGTTGACCCGAGGTATAGCACTTGCGTTTCCAAGTCCAACTGAGGCAGCGAGATTGAAGAAATCCCTATATACACCATTCTCGGACACTTTATTGGATCCTATGTTGATAGACAAGAAAGAAGCCGAATTGCTATTGGAACTGATCACAACGCCATTTATCGGTTGTATGAACACACAAGAGTTATCTATTACATATAGGACCAGGTCCTTTTGGTTGCAATCAAGGCCTGAAGCAAAGAGACTTCTTCTGGATACTCTGGAGCTTGACCACAATTCGCTGTTTGATGAGTTTCTTTCAGCTACAGCGTCAGTTCTATCACCTGAAGATATTTTAGAAATAAGTCATTCGAAACCCAAACTCTTACCTTTCTTTATTCTCAGCAATCCCAAGTTGGCAACCTCGCCTCAGTTATGGAAAACTTCAGTAGATGTGCAACGTGAGATTTTTGATGTCCTAAAAGAGTCCAAGGACAGCAGTTCTATTGATTGGAATGCAGTGGTGACAGCTATTTTTGCTGCAGGTGCGGAACATCTGAGTGTGGTCATTGTAGAGAGAATTGGTTTGCTTCCATTTCTAGGTATTCTCGACAAAATTAAATTTTCTCCAGCGGATTTTTCACAACAATGGAAGAGGGCCACTGCTTCGAAAGATTCTCTTGTATGTAAATGGCTTGAGATCAGCAATTCTCCTTCTCAGAATATCCTTACTCTGTTTGCTCTGTCAAGTGAGCCACGTTCATGTATTTTTGACGCGTCAAACCTCGCTCCTTGGGTACGTTTAGCAGATTCCTTGGAATCCTTCAATTCAAGCATCAGAATCAGAATAGCGGCATTCTTGTTGGCATTGGGCCTCTACAATCAGGATCAAGAAACATATAAACTCGTAACACGCAGCTTCCAAATTGTCCATGATGCAGCTGAGAAGGATAACCTCCCTTACGACTCATGGCGCCTTTTGGAAGGGTTGGTTCCTGAGTTGTCTTGGACAAAGAACTGGGACAAGTGCGAACGCCTTATACGCGGGGTGGTGGAACGTTACTCGAACTGGAAGTGGCCCATATCTTCGTTTGTTCAAGTTACAAATCGAGAGGATACTCTTAAACGAATTCTCAAACGGTGTATGAAGAACCCCGATGGAGTCCAATTTGTGCAGCTACTCAAAAAAGAACAGTCCGGTGGACTTAAGCGAGTTATCAAAGAGGTAGAATAAGCATCAGTCGGTTCATCACTTTCCACATTTTTTCCTCCGCAGCACTCTACTAGAAATCCAATTTTGAGAGAGTAATCTGCTTTCGCGTTAGGTAGGTGGAAGGTGGCGAACATAGTTTAACATGTAGCATCCCGACCCGAAGGTTCCTCAGTGGGGGAACGTTACTCATAACATCGTCAATACGAATGCTCACCGACCCACAACTTAAATCTAAAGTCGACGCTCTCTGGGACCGCTTCTGGTCCGGCGGCATCGCCAATCCTATTACTGCCATCGAGCAGATGTCCTATCTCATATTTCTCAAGCGGCTGGAGGATATGGACAATGCCCGTGCTGCGGGCGCGAAGAGAAAGAACGAATTATATCGTTCTATTTTCCACGGGAGCAAAGACTGTCGGTGGTCTGTACTGGAGTCAATTGCCTGGCGATCAGATGCTAAAGCATGTACGTGACAAGGTCTTCGACTTCCTGCGCGAACTTGGGAGCAACACAAGCTCGTTTACCCAGCACATGCAGGATGCCGTCTTCATCATCCCGAAGGCATCGCTGCTGCAGGAGGGGGTGAAGATCATCGACGATATGCACATTGCCGAGCAAAACATCGATGTGCAGGGAGATCTCTACGAATATCTGCTAATGCAGCTCACCACTGCGGGGAAGAACGGACAGTTCCGGACGCCAAGGCACATCATCCGGATGATGGTGAAGCTGGTAAACCCGAAAGTGGGCGACCGTATCTGCGACCCGGCTGCGGGCACGGGCGGGTTTCTAGTGAACGCGTACGAGCACATACTCGAATCGAACACATCCCCCGACGTTCTTGAATACGACGACGAAGGGAAACCGCATCACTTAATCGGCGACAAGATCGCGGATAAGAAGCTGCTGAAGTTTCTGAAGAGCCAGGCGTTGACAGGTTACGACTTCGACGCGACGATGACGCGCATCGGCGCAATGAATCTGATGCTGCACGGGATCGACAATCCGAATTTTCGGTATACAGATACACTCTCAAAGTCGTTTACCGAGAAGGGACAATACGACGTAATCCTCGCCAACCCGCCATTCAAGGGATCGATCGACAAGAGCGACATCAACGAACGCTTCTCAACGAAGACGACGAAAACGGAATTGCTTTTTATTGAATTGATGTACGACCTCTTGGTGACCGGCGGACGTTGCGGCGTGATCGTGCCCGACGGTGTATTGTTCGGGACGAGCAACGCACACATTGCAACGCGGCGGATTCTTGCTGACAAGTGCAAGCTCGAAGGCGTTGTCTCGATGCCATCTGGAGTATTCAAGCCCTACGCCGGAGTCTCGACTGCGGTGCTCGTGTTCCAGAAAGGCGGCACCACGGACAATGTCTGGTTTTATGACATGAAGGCGGATGGTTTCTCGCTGGATGATAGGCGACAGAAGATAGCCGAGAACGATATTCCCGACATCGTTAAGCATTGGGGAGATCGAGGCAAATCGAAAATCGGCAATCGTAAATCGAAAATGTTTGCCGTTCCCGCCGACGAAATCCGTTCCAACAAATACGACCTATCCATTTCACGATACAAGCTAATCGAGCACAAGAAAATTGAATACGAGAAGCCGGAGGCGACGATGAAGAAGTTACTGGAGTTGGAGAGAAAAATCGGAAACGATATTGAATCAATTCAAAGAATGCTTAAATGACCCAGCGCAAGTTGCAACTTGGGAGCCTTGTATCAATCGTAAAAGGTAAAAAACACGATGAGGTTTCTAACATTCCGTCGCTTGGGTCCAAGAGGTATATTCAAATCGATGATCTCAGGAACAATTCCAATTTGAAGTATACGACCAATTCTGGAGTGGAAGTCGGCATTGACGACGTGATTATTGCCTGGGATGGTGCAAATGCTGGTACAATCGGATTTGGATTGAATGGATATATTGGAAGTACTCTTGCTCGACTAAGGATTATTGATGCTCAAGTTTATTCAAAATTCTTGGGATGGTGCCTGCGCGGTCAATCAGTTTCAATAAGGGAGAAATGTACCGGCGCAACAATTCCTCATGTCAACAAGTCTTTTCTCCAATCTATCGATGTACGCCTTCCCCCTCTTCCCATCCAAAAACAAATCGCCGAAATATTAGAGAAAGCCGATACAACTCGTGAGATGCGTCTGGAGGCTAATGAACTCACCCAACAGTTTTTACATTCGGCCTTTTTGGAGATGTTCGGCGATGGGACGCACAAGCGTGTAAAGTTGAGAGATGTTTGTCGAATCATTACGGATGGCACGCACATCACTCCAAAGTATCTAAATCAGGGAGTACCTTTTGTCTCGGTGAAGGATGTAAGGAGTAAGAAAATTGATTTCAATAATGTAAAGTATATCTCTCGTGATGAGCATCTTTTCATTACAAAAAGGTGTAGACCAGAAAAGGGGGATATCCTTTATACAAAAGTTGGTGCGACATTTGGTAACGCTGTACTGGTTGATCTAGATACTGAATTTAGTATCTTCGTGAGTCTTGCATTACTGAAACCTAAGTTTGATATAATTGAGCCACACTTTTTGCATTACATGATGAACACTGATTTTGTGAAGAGCCAGGCACGGCAACGGATAAAAGGAATTGCTGTTCCTGACTTACATTTGATCGAGATCAAAGACTTTGATATCTACCTGCCTGAGATGGCTGAACAGCGAAAATTTCTCGGCTTAGTCGAGAAGGTTGAATTGCTCCGTGTTAAACAGCGAGAATCGGAGAAAGAGCTAAACAATCTCTTCAACAGCCTTATGCAGAGAGCGTTTCGAGGGGAGTTGGTGGAGTGAACCAACGATGTCAACTGCAATGAACAAGCTTCTCATTCTTCTTATGTTGCTCACTTCAAACCTATACGGGCAAGTGAACGTGAGCGAGGCATTTCAGAACACACTTAAAAAAGTCGCCAAGGAACGTGTGAAGGAGGACGTTATCTCATGGATAACTGAGCAGGACGTTATCGGCGGCATTGTGGGTCGCGACCTTATCGCGCAACTGCTTGACGGAAAAGACGAAGCAACTCTCCTGCGGAGCACCACCAACGTTGTCTCCACAATGCTATTTCTAGGGGGTATCAAAGTGTACGTACAAAAAATTGGTCCAAGAAAACCCTGATGTCATTGAACAGGCAAGATCTGCTGGTTGGACGAAAGAACAACTCATCGGTTATTCATGCTTGTATTATTACTTTTCCGAAAGAATAAAGTACAAGCTTTATGTTTCTCCGGAAATACTGAAAATGTCCCAAGAAAAGTCTCGGATAGAGTCATTCAAAACCTCAAGTGGTCGAAAATGGACGGTTGTGGTATCAGGACGATTAATTAGGGCGAGACGCGAGGACAAGAACCTTTCTGTGGATGTCAGAATTTTGGAATATGTTGATGCGAGTCTATGGTCCCTTATTTCCGACAGGGAGAAATATTTCTCAAATTTTGAAAAAAATTTCAATTCTTTACTGCAGATGTTTGAGACCGACCAGAGGTCCCGGCAACTCATACTTGATTTGGTAGACACTTCGTCGGGTCACAGGAGCATCGAAAAACTTTTTAAACTCTACCAACAATACTTCGATTCGTCTTACACAATGGACAAGGTCTTCGTGACAACAAGCAACGAATCACGGACAGATAAAGATGTCGGTCAAAATACTGATTCCACCGACCAGGGCAGCACGACAAACCTTCTCATAGAAGCTTACTCGGGGATGGTCTCAACAGCTCAGTATGCCTTTGTCAATCAAGAACAGTATAAGACAGTCATTTTAGGGACGATCAGAGACATTCTCGAAACCTGGATTCATCAGGCTAGGCAAAATGGCTGGAGATTTGATTATGCCGTATCTCTTTCGGCGACAGCGATTGAGCGGAACCAGAATGCTAACCTGGACTTCACTGTTCTGGATCAAATCCGATTTGTCAACTACTACGAATCCACGCGGATATTTGTGTATCTGGGAGGTTTCCTCGATCCACTTTTGAAGAGCACGGTCAATAAGGGAGGCGATAAGGTCTACTTGGGCGGAATTGGAGTTGGGTGGAATGCAGTCTTTCTTGCCGTTTCGGCTGGTGTAGAGTATCCTAATGTCGTTTTGAAAAATACACGGCTTGCGCTTTCTTTTGGTTACGAGATTCCGGTTACCGAAATATGGGAGTGACCTATTGACATTCACGAACGAAATATTTATTTTTGCGAGTGAAGTTGAGCATATGCTGCCACACTACCACTACTCTACTACTACGACAGGCGCTAACCACTAACAGAGACTTTAACTACGTCTAATAAGAATGCTCAATTCTCAATTTAAGAATTGAGCATTTTTGTTTCTGTTAGTAAGGCCATTGTTAAGGTCTCAGGACTGAATCAGAGACTTCGACAATGTCTCTAAACCACACTTGATGTAATAGTAGGGAAGAAACAATGTATCCTTCAGAAATGCTTCCGGAAATGATCTTTGATGATCCCAGCCTCGCGCTTATCTATACTTTTTGTCTTAGTCGGATAGGAAAACCATTCGAAAGAACTCGCATCGACGGGCATATAGTCTCATTGCGGACTAATGAAACCGCTATCCGCAAAAGTGACTTCCATAGACTTCCTATAGAGGAGGACAGAATCAATGAAATTCTGTCAGAGTTACAGAATCTTCGGCTTATGGAAGTTTCACACCGTGAATCATTTGTTCTCACCTACTTTCCTAACCTTTCGCTCCCACCAGAACCAAGGAGTTCACTGTCCGAGAACGGCCCGGGTCAACTTCCCCTAATTTCATTTAACGACTTTTCACAGCGATACCTAGCTCATTTAGATAGCAATAACTATGCTCCGAAGACAATAGAAAACGCAGAAAGAGTATGTAAGATGTTTGGCAAATGGAAGGGGACATCTATGTTGAGCCAGTTGCATTCCTCTGATCTGGAGAATTATAAGGAAGAAAGAGGATCGGTCGTGAAACCTGTGACGGTCAATATTGATTGTCGAACGCTCAAAGCTATGTTGGAACAGGCGATCCGCTGGGGCTATCTCAAAGAGAATCCCTTTAGAATAGTTCTTGAGATCCGGATTGACAGTAAATTGCCACGGTTTCTTACAAGAGACGAATTCAAAGCAATAATTTCTCTTATTGATGATGATATGCTAATAAATGTTTGTAAATTTGGCGTCCTGACTGGTGCCCGAAGAGGAGAAATTTTGAATTTGCAGTTGAAAGACATCGACTTTGAGAATCACTTGATAACAATACAATCATCAGAAAACTATCGAGTGAAACATGGAAAAAGTAGAATCATACCATTGCCGAAAGCTGTTATGCCAATTTTGAAATCAATAGAACCTTCCGATATATTTGTTTTTGACATCGAGGGCAATTGGAAGGCCAAAGAAGAGTTTGTCACGAAAGGATTCAAGAAATTCTCGAGGGCTGCCGGGCTCGACGAGGAAGTTAAGTTTCACACGCTTCGAGCTACCGCTGCCTCATGGTGGGCACAAGCGGGGGCAACCGCTCTTCAGATCAAAGAACTACTAGGTCATAAGTACGTAAAAACAACTGAGCATTATACTCGAATTCCACCGACCGAGTTGCGCAATGTTGTGGACTCTCTTGCACCATTCTGAAAATGTGCTTGCGATGAGTAAACAATTTTCGTATATTTTCAACAGTCAACGACACCTAACAGTCCACCTAACAGTTTTGAGTGGATATTACAGGGTAGATAAGGTGAAAATTGGCGAAAACAGAGAGATTTCACACGGGGTCGTAGCTCAGTTTGGTTAGAGCGCCTGCCTGTCACGCAGGAAGTCGAGGGTTCGAGTCCCTTCGGCCCCGCTTGTATTCCTCAGTAAATTTGAGGACTTGTAACCTGCCTGTAAGAAAACCTCCTTGTATTTACCTCAGTAGTTACCTAAATGGTTACCGGAGTGGTTACCTGACGCCTCCAACAACGGGATCTCGAACGAGGCTTCTCTCACTTCAATTTCTCAACCTCGTCTTCCCCGGACTCGGTCAATATGATGGTGCACTATTACCCGAAAAAGACTTCAGAGGCAACTGATAGTGAGCCTCAACCCCAAGACTCCCTGTGGAACGATCCACAAACGATGCTTCTACATGAGAGACGACGGGGATCCAACGATGCAGGTGGGGAGGAGTAAATCCTAAATTTTTATTCTGGGTTCTTAGACAGGGCCTGTAAGGACTTCGCCATTTGCCAACTCCTCTATAAAGTGTGTGGCAATGGCGAAGCATAGTTCGCCATTAGGCGAATTTGTTGCCGAAGTGGCAAAATGGCAAAGTGGCTTTGCCATCACTGCAGTTCTATGAGGGAGTTGGCGAAGCGGCAAAATTGCATACCAATCATTCAAGAAAATAGTTATCTTAACCTAACGGTCACAACTCAACTTGGCGTTCCGAATAGGTCGCCGTTAATAAGGAAATTTGAATGATGAAAAAGTCTGGCAAAATGAAATATTTTTTACGAGGTGATGCAACCGACAAACAAATAGAACAGTTCGTTGACTTTATTATTGAAGATGCCGCCGTAAGAAAGCAAAACAAGAAGAAACCTGTTTCACGGAAAAAGCCAGCTAAGAAGAAGCACCAGTGAGATCCGAATGCCAACGATTGCAATCTTAGACGACGAAGAAATGACTCGACAATTATTATCCGAGGAATTGATGAATGCGGGATATGATGTGGTAGCCCACGAAAACAAAGATGAATTCTACGACCTTATCCCTGTCCTCAAACCAGATCTCATTATTAGTGATTTGATTTCTCCAAGGATGGACGGCTTCCAGTTCCTTGGGTTGATGCGGCCAAAAGGAATCCCTATCATAATTATAAGCGGAAATATTGGTCGAACTCCAGGTTACGAAGAGGAGGCCAAAAGACTTGGCGCTGTTTCATGTTTCAAGAAGCCTTTTGAATTTGGCGAAGTCCTGGCAGAAATAAAAAGAGCACTTTCAAAAGGGTGAATGATGCACCTTTCAGAAGAATAACTCGCCCTTTACGTCGACGCCCTGGCATCGGGCACGCAGGAGCAGCTGCCCGAGGAAATCTTGGAGCATGTCAGTAGCTCGGGTCTTTGGAGGGTCTAACCATTCGGAATTGATTTGCATTCGGGGAAAGTCCGGGATTCTCAGCCGGCATAAAAAAAGTGCCCGTCCAAAGAGTTTGAACGGGCTTTCCGTTTTCTCCCCGAGGTGTCTTTCGGAAGTCACTCCTCTGATTGTCAACGCGTCGCTAACGCTTCAACCTGGGTTTGTGAATACGTCTGCAAGACTTTTCCCTGCGCATCGAGCAAGGTCATCCCGCCGTCATCGCCGGCGATGCAGCGAACAAGAATATTGTCATCGTTGTCTTTCACGACCGTTTGACCGTTTTCTTTCAACAGACGATAGGTCGTTTCTCCTTTACCGGGAATCATTCTGGCGATATCTATCTCCTGCTTCGACGAGTTAAATGTAACGCTGGTGCCGTCTTCCCCCGTAAGTTTTCCCGGAGTCGCATTTTGTGCACTCACCGGATTGCTCCCTGTCCAAAACTCAATCGAATTGAGAATAACAGCATCGACAAAGGCCGATACGCCATACACCGGTACGATGTTCATCACAAGAAATACGACTTCGTTCGTCCATTTGCCGCCTACTTCGCCGTTAAACTTGTATACTTTCTTCACAAGATTGAACGAACCGTAACAGCCAAACGACATGGCGAGCATTACACCAATAATAAGAACACACACGACATTTTTCAATGAGTGTCTCATTGGAACCTCCAGAAAATGTGATTGGATTGGTCAGCATCTAACGAGCTGATTAGGGCTGACGCCGAAACTTATGGGAAAAAATCCTCTATGTCCAGTTGAGATTTTACCTCTTTCGATGATGTTGAAGCAGAACCTTGGGGGCGAAAACGAGTATGCGGATTTCCTCGACCTATTTTTCTTGGCTGTACAGGACAAGGCAATTTAAGAACTGGGTATTGGCGTCGCGTTGGAGTTCACTGCGTATCGTCTTTGCAAAATTGCATGATGGCTTAAATACTCCTATATTCAAACGCGTTTTTTCCTACCACATGTGAGGAGCAACCCAATGAAAATCATCAAAGAGTTCAAAGATTTTGCTATGCGAGGAAGTGTCCTCGATTTGGCGATTGGCATAATTATCGGCGGCGCCTTCGGCAAGGTCGTTAGTTCAATGGTGAATGATATGCTGATGCCACCCCTGGGAGTGATTATGGGGGGCGTCGACTTTAGTTTTCTCGGGATTACGCTTCGGGAAGCCACGGCGGCACATCCAGCAGCTGTCTTCCGTTACGGAATCTTTATTAATAACTTAATTGATTTTACAATAGTCACCTTCGCGATTTTTCTTCTTATCAAAGGGGTGAATCACATGAAGCGGGATGTTAAAACCGTACCGGTTGCGGCAACAACGAAGGTCTGTCCGGAATGTTGCATGAGCATTCCCGTCGAAGCGCATCGCTGTGGTTATTGTACAAGCGTTCTGAAATAATCCTTTAAACATTGACAACCTGAAAGCAAATAAACATGAAAATGCTCGGATGGATGCTTATGTCATTGACCGTTGTGGCGAATGCCCAACACATCGCTGACACTTCAAAAACAGTTGCGGCTAATGCTCAACACATCGCAGACACCTCAAACTGGAAACATACTTTGGTTGCCGGTTTTACGGCGACGCAGGTAGCGTATACTGACTGGGTGCAGGGAGGCAATAACGCGCTTGCTTGGGATGCGACTTTAGATGGAAAATCTGTGTATGAACTCCCGACATACGTCTGGACCACCACGTACGACTTTGGCTATGGTGATACAAGGTTGGGAACCCAGGGCACCAGAAACACTGACGACAAAATCGATATCGCCTCTGAATTTAAGTATAAAGTTGGTGCGTATGTCAACCCCTATGCCTCGGTAACCTTTAAGTCACAGTTCGCGACCGGTTATACCTATGATGCGCTTGGGAATGGGACTGCGAACTCGGATTTCCTTGATCCGGCATTCCTCATACAAAGCGCGGGAGCAGGATATCAGCCTATTCAACAGGTGAAAACAAGGATCGGGTTAGCACTCCGTGAAATTTTTGCAAATACATACACACAATATGCCAGCGGTGAAAAAACTGAAACCGACGGAGGTCTGGAATCGGTGACTGAGGTCGAAGCGCATATCCAGGAGAATCTTCTTATCCATGCCAAGGTCGAACTCTTTTCAGCTTTTAAAAAGATGGACGAGGTCGTTGTACGAAGTGACAATACTCTCACGGCCAAAATTACGAAGTATTTTTCTACTAATATCAATCTGCAATTAATTCAGGAAAGACCAATTTCGCCTCGTACTCAGATCAAGCAGGGCATCGCGCTTGGATTCAGCTATGACCTTTTCTAATCCCAATAATCTTTGTAATACTGCTTTCACATAATGCGTGAGCACGGTAAAGACGACAAATCCAAATAAAATAATCACTCCACCAACGCAGTAATAAAAAATACTGCAAGCGAATGACGGAGGTTACTATAATGTATCCTGAAAGCAGTACCGGCTTCGTAATCCTTTTGCTGATTCGAATGCATTTGTTCCTCCCTTACAATATTGGTGGTTGCGGATTAATTGTTATTCCAAAGAAATTTGAACCGGAGCAGTAATTGCCGGTACCGATTTTAATCCATTGCATCCTTTCGTGAAATAATGCAATGGATTTTCAATACTAATCGATAAGTAACGAATGTGTTCTCACTCAACGAACAAAATAAAAAATTCGCTGTAAGAAAATTTGAATGCCGTAGTTTGCGTGGAACGTTTTCGCCCACAAAAACCTTGGTCCGCTTGGGACAAAAAGGGATTCACGGAGTTTGTTTCCGTAAATCTTAATAACTATTTGCTAAATTTTATGGCGAGCTAATTCGGGAGGGATATACGGCGCTGTGGCGATCGCCGGCCCCGCAAAAAAAATCAATTGTGCGAGATGATATTCCCTTCTCAATCGGCACCTCAGAAAAGGTTGTTGCTCTCCTCGGTTACAGTCATTTGCGCAAGTTTGTTTCCTCCTTTTTATCCTTTTACCGACTCCCTCAAAGGTATATTAACGACCGAATAAGAAAAATAGATCGCTTTTTTGTTTGAGATTAGACCAATGAAAATTTATATGTAAAATGGTTTGCACACAGCATTGCACAAAGGTTTCGGTGCTTTTCTAAGGGGAATGGGCCTGAGATAGCGCAGCTGATAACCGCGAAATGGAAGATCACTCACGTTTCCACTAGTCTAAAAGCATTCCTGCTCAATAGCATTAATCAATTTACTATTGTACATTCTTCCCGGGAAGTTCCCTCTATGTTCTCTATGAATGGATGTTTGTTGTGAAATATTCTCAAACCGTCGGAAAACACTGGATCATACAAGGGGAAAAAAGCAGCCCCTCCTCGGCACTGCCCGAACTTATCGGCGATGTCACTGGTCAATCTTAGGGGCTCAGTTTTATGATTATTGCTGGTTGGGGAAAAAAACGTGAAATAGATGAAAGCGCGATGTACATTATTCAATTATGAACTTGCACGGGTCAACGTGAGTATCCTTAAGCTGGTCGATGGAATAGCTGATGTTTTTATGGAGCGTAAATCTCCATTATCAGGACAATAGCCGACAAGGTTGATTTCCGGGATGTCCAGATCTCTAGATGACGTTATGACGATTGATGATATAGAAAAAATGGGAGTTATCGGCGCAGGAGGGGCAGGGTTTCCTAGTCACGTCAAACTGAATTCAACTCCCGGGACCGTTATTATGAACGCGGCAGAGTGCGAGCCGTTGCTTCATAAGGATATGGAATTAATCCGTCACTACAGCGATGAAATTTTGCGCGGGTTTGAAATCGTTATGGCAATCACCGGTGCAAAAGAAGGCATTATCGGCATCAAGGAAAAACATAAGGACGAAATTGAATTACTCAAAGCTAAAATCAAGAGTCATGGGAATATTAATATCATAGCCGTTGATGATGTGTACCCGGCCGGCGATGAGGTAACGCTAATTTACATGACGACGAAAAGAATTGTGCCTCCCGGGGCATTGCCGATTTCGGTCGGGTGTGTTGTTCAAAATGTTGAAACACTATATAATATCGGGTTGAATAAACCCGTCGCTGACAAATTTATTTCGGTGGTTGGTTCTATTGAAAACCCCGCGACAGTGCAGGTGCCGGTTGGAATGAGTTTTGCCGAGGTGCTCTCTCATTTTACAATAACTGCACCGCAGTATGTCGTTCGATCGGGCGGTTTGATGATGGGTACGATGGAAGACGACCTTAACAACGTTGTCTCGAAACGAACCGGCGCGTTGATCGTGTTGCCGTCCGACCACCATTGCGTAACAATGTACCGACGGTTTTCTACCGACCATGCTGTTGACGTGATCGCAAAAGCCGGATGCGATCAATGTTCTTTTTGCACTGAGCTTTGTCCTCGATATTTATTGGGGCAGCCCGTCAGGCCTGAGAGTGCAATGCGCAACCGCATGTTTACCCGCGAAGAATCTCCCATGCTCGACCCCGGTAATCTTTCCTGCTGCGAATGCAATCTCTGCACGATGTATGCCTGCCCCGAAGGTTTAGACCCGCGGGGTGCGACAGTGATGGAGAAACGTCTGTCGCGGGAACAAAATATACAATGGACTGGGGAAGAGATGCCCGTTCATCCGATGTTCGATTATCGGAAAGTGCCTACGAAAAAACTTATGCAAAGGCTCGATGTGATGATGTTTCGGGACGAGGCTCCGTTGAGAGATTTGAACTTCAACCCGCAGACAGTTCGGATACCCTTAGATCAGCATGTCGGATCTCCGGCGAAAGCAGTGGTCATTGAAGGAGCTCCCGTTAAGAAATATGATTTAATCGCCAAAGCATCAGGCAAAATATCATGCAATGTGCATGCTTCAATCAACGGAATCGTGAAGTCAATGACGCCGGATCATATTACTATTCAGAGAAGCCGATGAATAACGGAAATGCAATCGGGATTATTGAATTAGGAAGTATCTATAAGGGATTTGCCGTTCAGGATGCGGTCTTGAAGTCTGCGAATGTTGAGAAGCTTATCGCGCGCACCATTTGTTCCGGAAAATATCTGATGATTGTTCGGGGAAACGTTTCCGATGTTGAGACTGCGATCAGCATCGCCGCGGAAGTCGGCGGATTTTCAGTTGTGAATCTCACGACGATCCCTAACATAGACCCGCGGGTTTTTCCGGCAATCACCGGGTCGACAACACTGCAGATCAATACCAATAAGAACGTTGGGGCGATGCTGGTTATTGAAACCTTTTCTGTCGCGTCTGCCATCAAAGCCGCGGACTTTGCCGTGAAGGAAGCAAAGTTGGATCTGGTAAGAGTTCATGTTGCCATGGCCGTCGGCGGTAAAGGATTTGTTGTCATGACCGGAGATGTTGCTGCACTGGAAGCCGCTGTGAAGCCTGCTCTTGAATACATCAAGCAAGACGGCATGCTCGCAGGCTATGTGATCATTAAGAATCCGCATGAAGAACTATTACGAGAACTCATTTAATTGAGGATAGTATGATGAGCAACGAGTGGGAATTAAAGAATCTCATTATTGAAATGGGAAGACGAATTTGGATCAGAGGTTATGTCGCCTCTAATGACGGGAATATCTCCGTTAAAATGAGTGATAACGAAATTCTTACCACGCCGCACGGTGTTAGCAAAGGATTTATGACGGCGGAGATGATCATACGCGTCGATAAAACCGGAAAAGTGCTTTCGGGAAATTCAAAGTATCATCCGTCGAGCGAACTCAAGATGCATCTCGAGGCCTACAAAGAAAGACCGGATATAAAGTCCGTTATTCATGCCCATCCTCCGTATGCCACAAGTTTCGCTGTTGCCGGTATACCGTTGAATAAATGCGTACTGCCCGAAGCGGTCATTAGCATCGGCGCTGTGCCGCTAGCGAAATACGGGCTCCCTTCAACAATGGAGCTTGTGGATACACTAAGAGAACATTTGAAGACCTCAGACGCAATTTTGATGGCAAATCATGGAGCGGTCACACTTGGAGCCGATTTATTAAGCGCGTACCATAACATGGAAACACTTGAACATACGGCGAGCATAGTTTGGAAGGCGATACAACTCGGGAATGTGAATGTGTTGCCCGAGAATGAAAGAGATCGCTTAATGGACCTACGAATGAAATTCAACCTGCAGGGTCCGATAGTACCATGCGACTCATCCCCGATGTCGATCGGCAGGTCACCATCGGGTGCAAATAAGGAATCAAAGAACTCCGCGAACAATGAAATTACAGAACAAGATATCAGGGAGATTACTGAAAAAGTAATTGCCAAACTCAAACAAGGTTGATTAGCAGTGTTTGAGTTTGGTGAAATGGAACTCGGGAATGTGTGTAATGCCCGCTAATGAAAATCCTCATCGCAGATCCTAAAGAAAATCTAATTTCTCATAAGAGTGTAAAGAGTAGGGCGGCGGTTATCCGTACGGGCAGAAAATATATCATTGTAAAGAAGTAAAGAATTCCCTGGACACAAATAAATACTCTACGGCTTTCAATATCATGGAACATAGGTTTATCGGTTTCGATCTTGGTGCGGAAAGCGGACGTTGTATTGTGGCAACACTTCATGATCAAAAAATTACCCTCCAGGAAGTTTATCGATTTGTGACCCCCAATGTAAAGTATGAGGAAGGATTCCATTGGGATATTTTAGCGATCTATCAAGAAATAATCAAAGGCCTGATAAATGCCCGCAAGGCTTTTGGTGAATCATTTGACGGCATTGGGATCGACACGTGGGGAGTTGATTATGTTCTTGTGGATAAAAAAGGAAGAGTCCTCGGTTACCCGTACCATTACCGCGATGACCGCACAGATCAGATGATGGAACATGCATTCAAGATCGTACCCAAAGAGAAAATTTACGGCAAGGTTGGGATTCAGTTCGCACAGTATAATACGCTTTTCCAATTATTAGCTGAAAGTAAAAATAGTCCTAATTTTTTGGATTTTACGGGCACCATGCTGATGATTCCGGATTTTCTGAATTTTATGCTGTCGGGAAATAAAAGAGCAGAATTCACGATCGCTTCAACGACAAGCCTTGTCAGTCCGCATACGAGAGATTGGTGCTGGGAACTCATCGATGCGTTTGGACTGCCAAGGAAAATTTTTCCAAAGATCTTGGAACCGGGAACTTCGTTGGGGGCGCTTCTCCCTTCAATTGCGGCAAAGTCGGGACTCGGTCCAACGATTCCTGTTTTTGCTACCGCCGGTCATGATACTGCATCAGCAGTGGGTTCTGTCCCTGCATTGGGCGGGAAATGGGCGTTTCTCAGTTCAGGCACGTGGTCATGTATGGGCATTGAAATTAATAAACCCCTGCTTACCCGTGAAGCAATGGCACATAACTTTACGAACGAGGGGGGAATTCAAGGGACAACCCGTTTTCTTAAGAACATCATAGGATTGTGGCCGGTGCAGGAATGCAAACGGTATTGGCATGAACAATCCAAAGAATATGCTTATTCGGAATTAGCTGTCGCGGCAAAAGAAAACGGCTTTGCAAATGCCTGGATAAATTTAAACGACCCAAGATTCCTTAAGCCCGGCGAAATGCCGGAAAAAGTGATCGCGTATTTAGAAGAAACTAAGCAACCGGTCAAACTGGGCGTAGGGTTCATTATCAGGGTCATTCTTGAGAGCCTCGCTTTTCAATATAGAAATACAATTAAAGAGATCGAAACCGTCTCCGGCGACACGATAGAATTAATTCATGCTGTTGGGGGCGGCATTCAAAACGAACTGCTGACAGAATTAACTGCCGATGCAACGGGCTGTACTGTCCTTGCAGGACCGGTCGAGGGAGCGATCATTGGGAATATTGGAGTGCAGGCAATCGCGTCCGGAGCTGTCCCCGACCTTCACGCCTGGAGGGAAATCGTGTGCAACTCCTTCGAGTTAAGAAAATTTGATCCGGTAAACGCCGAGTACTTTAATAAGAATGAAAAAACCTTCAACCGCATTCTTGATTGATTCGACAAATATACACGGACCAATAAATCTGTCCGCCTGGAAATACAATCCCATTCTTCACCCCATTGAGTTCCTTCAACAGGCATTGTAGTAAAAAAGCTTCTCGCCTCCATATCTACATTCCAGAATCTCTATTTTCCATCGGTTAACCATCAAAGAATATTGGACAGCCGTACGAAAAAATTTGCTTTTAAAATGAAAATGAAATTAAAGAACGGCTTCAAGGAAGGGACTTCCCACGACTGCAACTCAAACTCGGATAGAGAACGAGTCGGTTGGCAGTAAAAGTGAAAAGGGGAATATTTTGAAAAAAAAAAAAAAAAAAACTTGTCGCGACATCATGATAATTCGGGAGTTTAGTCGGTCGACTTATTTCCGTTATTGGTAATGATATTTTTTAGACAATTCATCTCAGTTTTATTGAAATAGCGAAAGAATAGGCAAACCAAATGCGAAGAATGAGGAAATGTTAGCCCTGATAATACAACAATCTTGCAATTTTATCATCACAGTATCGTCATAATTTGGTAAGCGAAATATAAAGAGATATTAATGTGAAATATGCAACAAAACTACAATTTTTTCCGTATAATATCGTCATAATAAATGACCGATAGTATAATTTATATGCGGAGAGTTTATGGGTATCCCTGAACGGAAGGAAAGAGAAAAAGAGCGCAGGAAAGAGGAAATTCTCGATGCTGCCCAGCGCGTTTTCGTCGAAAAGGGGCTCATGACCGCAACAGTCGATGACATAGCTGCGGCTGCTGAATTGAGCAAAGGAACTCTCTATCTCTACTTCGAGAGTAAAGAAGATATTTACATTGCGCTAATGATGCGCGGTCTTCGTTTACTCTATACAACGTTTAACGAAATAATTTCCGGCGAGACGTCTACTGTCAGGATCCTCCACGAGATGGGTGAAGCATATACAGAGTTTTTCAACACTCAGAGGAATTACTTTCGCATGCTGGACTCTGCTTATCGTCCCAATGTCCACAAAGAGGTCTCGGAGGAAATGAGGAAAATCTACTCCACTGAGAGTCAAAAAAATTGGGAACAGATTATCGACCTGTTCAATCGAGGTGTCCAGGAAAAGAAAATCAGGAACGACATCAACCCCGTTGACATGGCAATAATCATCTGGTCGAACACCACATCGCTCATGACTCGAATTGACCGCGAAGGAGAGACATGGAGGAAGGAAAGAAATATTGATCTCATGAAAACGTTGGATGTCTCATTCCATCTTCTTATGGATGCAATTCTTACTCCGGAAGGGCAGTCCGAATATGCCGCTCTTGTAGAAGAGCAAAGTCGTTCATACCATTATACAAGGAACCGATGATGCGCAGATCATTACCAGCCATTGCGTTTTGTTTTCTTTTTTCATTCAGCGCCCAGGCCCAACAAAAGCTTACGCTGACAATCGAGGAGGCAACTCGTCTCGGGCTTGAGAACAGCAAAGCACTCCATACATCACAGTTCAAGCTTGACGCCGCTACCGCCAGAGCGGCAGCGACTAATACCCTTGCGCTGCCGTCGCTGAAATTTAACGGCGCCTATACGAGGCTGAGCGAAGTGCCGCCCGAGGCCGTGAACCTTCCGGCAAACTCATTCGGACTGGGATTCCCTCCTTCCGACCTTTCGCTGACGTTGTCACCGACGATTCTTGATAACTATTCATTGCAGGCGACCGTCCAACAACCGCTCTTTACCGGCCAAAAAATCTCCGGCGCCATCGAGGCGGCAGACTATACTGCCCGGGCGACGGAGCAGGACTTCAGGAGAGACAAAGCAGAAATCATCTATAACATCGAGGCGGCATACTGGACGCTGTATCAGGCAATTGAAGCAAAGCGCTTCGTCGACGAGAATGTCTCACAGGTACAGGTCCATGCAACCGACGCAGAGAATCTTATGAAGCAAGGATTCCTGACGAAGAACGATCTCATGAAAGTCCAGGTTCAGCTTTCGGATGCACTCGTCCGTCAGATTGATGCGGAGAACGGCGTTCAGCTTGCAATGTACGCGCTCAACAACACCCTCGGCCTTCCTTTGCGCACAGAGATTGTGCTTGCATCTACAATCCAGGTCAACGACAGATCATGGAACACTGCCGATTCGTTGATCAAACGCGCATTGGAAAAACGTCCGGAGGTTCTCGGCATGAACGCTCGTGTAAAAGCGGGGGAGGCTGGTCTTGCGTCAGCTCGCGGGAGCTGGTGGCCGCAAATCTACCTGGTTGGTAATTACAGTTATCTTAATCCGAACCAACGCTACTTTCCGGTCACAGACGAATTCAAAGGGACGTGGGATGTCTCGGTGTCCCTGTCATACGATATTTGGAACTGGTGGCAAACTGGGTATCAAACCGCGGAGGCACAAGCCCAACTCGCACAGGCGCAAGAAGGTCTCTCGATCGTCCAGGATGGCGTCACTCTTGAAGTAACACAGTGCTTTCTTGCAATAGAGAAGGCAAAGGAACGCAAAGCGGTTTCTGAGCAAGGAGTGGCTCAGGCAGAAGAGAACTACCGGATCATCACCGGCAAATTTAAGCAGGGACTTGCCGCGAACTCCGACCTTCGTGACGCCGAGGTTGAGCTCCTGCAGGCAAAGTTGAATTTAACTCAATCACTGGTCAACTATGAACTCGCCATCGCTCAACTCTCCAAGGCAATCGGCGAATAGGAACGAACACTACGGAAAAGGTTATTACTCATGAGCACAAGAAATCGACTATTACTCATCGGTGGCATTATCGCGGCTGTTCTCATCGCGCTGATTGCCAGGAGCAAGGCTGTGCTGAATTCCGAGACGGGCACAGGCTCAATAGCAACGGCGTATTCAGTTTCGGTCGTCACCGTCCAAAAACAACCGGTTGAAGAAAAAATCTCGGCTGTGGGAACCCTGAACGCGATCAACGATGTCGTCGTTCTGTCGGAAACGCAGGGACGCATTCTTAAGGTGGATTGCGAGGTAGGGGATTTCAAGAAAGCCGGTTCGGTCCTCGTTGAAGTGGACAGCGAACTCAAAGAGGCCGCATACAAGACCGCGGAAGTAACCTACGAGCGGGCAAAAAAAGACCTGGAGCGGTATGAGACCCTCTCGGCCGAACATTCGATTTCCGATACGCAGATCGAACAAGCCCGGTGGTCGTGTCAGTCGGCGGAAGCACAGTTTATCACGGCGCGGCGGCAACTCACCGACACGAAGATCACGACCCCGATTTCTGGAATTGTTACTGCACGTTACGTGAACGAAGGGACGATGGTCATGGGCGCGCCTCAGGCGACACAAATAGCAAACGTCGTTGATATTTC
Organism: uncultured Bacteroidota bacterium; assembly: GCA_963772165.1. Taxonomy (GTDB): domain Bacteria; phylum Bacteroidota; class Ignavibacteria; order UBA10030; family UBA8401; genus JAGVPT01. The sequence continues at coordinate 310,392 of CAVYWA010000014.1, forward strand.
AAAAATGAAAGCGAAAATCTTCGTCGCTGAAAAAGACGTTTTTCGCATTCACGTCGGGGATCCTGCCGAAATCACGACGGACGTGTATCCCGGGACTTTGTTCGAGGGGAAAGTGTTCACGATTGGCTCGAAGGGGGATGAAGGGCACACATATCCCGTGGAAGTTATTCTCAACAATGCCAAACAGCAATTGCGGGCTGGCATGTTCATCACGATCACGATCAATGCGCATTTGGACGGAGAATCGCTCGTCATCCCCCGCGCGGCAATCGTCGGAAGTATCCAGAATGCAAAAGTGTTTGTCGTGAAAAACAAGATTGCCTCTTTGCGTTCTGTTGTAGCGGACAAAGAAATCGGAATAAACGTGGAAATCTCGAGCGGCCTTCAAGCCGGCGAGGCAGTGGTAGTCGACGGCATGGATAATTTGAGCGATAACACTCCGGTCATCGTTCGCAACGAATGACCTCTGAAGGGAAAATGAAATGACCATTACTGAATTATCAATAAAGCGGCCGACGCTCGTCGTTGTCGTTTTCACCGTACTGGGAGTGCTCGGTCTCTTCAGCTACTTCCAACTCAACTATGAACTGTTGCCGAAATTGTCCATTCCCGTCGTGACGATTACGACCGTCTATCCGGGCGCATCACCGTATGAAGTGGAGAACAATGTCAGCAAAATCATCGAGGACGCGATCTCGGGCATTGACAAAATAGACGATGTGCGCACGACGTCGATGGAGGGTCTGTCGCTCGTCATTATCGAGTTCAAGCAGGATGCCAATATCGATTTCGTGGTGCAAGATGCATCGCGCAAAGTCAACGCCATCCTTGCAAACCTTCCGACCGACGCAAAGCTGCCGACGGTTTCTAAGATTGCGTTTGACGAAATCCCCGTGTTGCGTATGGGCGTGACGAGCCGGATGGATGCGCGCCAATTCCATCAATTTATGACCGACCAGGTCCAGCCGCGGATATCAAAAATCGCGGGGGTAGCGCAGGTGTCCCTCACGGGGGGCGATGAGCGTGAAATCCGCGTGAACCTCAACGCGAATAAAGTGCAGGCGTACAACTTGTCTGTACCCCAGGTGGTGCAGGCGGTTCGCAGTGCCAACCTCGATTTCCCCACCGGCAACTTCAAAGATGCTGATGAGCAATTCGTCGTTCGAGTTGCCGGAAAATTTTCTTCCGTCGAAGACCTGCGGAAACTTGTCGTCGGCCGCACACGCCTGGGGGGCGATATTCACCTGGAGGACATCGCGGAAGTGCAGGATGGAAGAAAGGACTATGAACAGATCAATCGCGTTAACGGCATTACCTCCATTGGCATTCAAGTGGTCAAGCAGTCCGACGCGAACGCTGTTTCGGTGAGCAAACTCGTGCGGGAGGAATTAAAGAAAATCCAGGAGGAATACAAGAATCAGGGAATCGTCTTCACAATAGCGGAGGATAGTTCCACCTTTACGCTCGATGCGGCAAACGCCGTCAAACAAGACCTTGCATTGGCGGTGCTGATGGTCGCGATCGTCATGCTTCTGTTCCTTCACAGCATCAGAAACTCGCTCATCGTCCTTGTGGCGATCCCGGCGTCATTGATCACCACTTTTGGGTTCATGTACGCGATGGATTTTTCGTTGAACATGATGACGCTCCTCGGGATGTCGCTTGTTATCGGTATCCTTGTCGACGACTCTATCGTCGTTCTTGAGAACATCTATCATCATCTCGAAAAAGGAGAGGAGCAGCGTGCAGCCGCTCTCCATGGAAGAAACGAGATTGGTTTTGCAGCGCTCTCGATCACCATGGTTGACGTCGTAGTATTCCTTCCGCTCTCTCTTGTCAACGGCATCGTCGGCCAGATTATAAGGCAGTACGCCCTCGTTGTTGTCGGTTCGACACTCACAAGTCTTTTCGTTTCGTTCACGATCACGCCGACGCTCGCGTCGCGCTTTTCAAAGCTTGAACGGTTGACGGACAGGACACTGCTGGGAAAATTCGCGCTGGCATTCGAACGATACTACCATCGGTTCTCTGCCTTCTATCAAAAGCTGCTCAAGTGGGCCCTCGTAAATAAGGCAAAAGTTGGGGTGGCCACAACGGCGATGTTTCTTGTATCTCTACTTTTCCCGATGCTCGGTTTGATCGGGAATGAATTCATGCCCCAATCTGACCGCGGGGAGTTCAGCGTTTCAATCGAATTGGAACCGGGTACTTCAATCGAGGAGAATAACCAGGCGACACTCCGCATTGAAAGGACCCTTGCACAAATACCCGAGATCGAAAAAGTTTTTACAGGTGTCGGAGCCCAAGCGATGGGTTCATTGTCACTCTCAAGCAACAACCTCACTCAGATCAACGTGACGCTCGTTCCCAAAAACAAGAGAGAAAAGTCAACGTTTGACATCGGCGAGGAGATTAAATCGAAACTGAAGGAAATACCCGGGATGAAGGTGTACGTCAACCCGATCGGGTTATTTGGATCGGCAGACCAGGCATCGATTCAGATTGCGATCAACGGGACAGATTTTAATGAGATCACGAAAGCCGCCGTGCAGGTTGAGGATGTGCTGAAGAGCGTTCCTGGAACAACAGACGTTCGGCTGTCATCTGAGACTGGTAAGCCGGAGATGCGTATCGCGATCGATCGCGCAAAAATGGCGCAACTCGGCCTCTCCGTCGCCGATGTCGGTACAACACTGCGCATTGCCCTGACCGGAGACGATGAATCGAAATACCGCGACGGAAACACCGAATACGTCATACGAATTAGGTTCGACGAATTCAACCGTACACGGACCGATGACATCGGCAGCATCGTGTTTGTCAATAATCGGGGTCAGCAAGTGGAACTGCAGCAGTTTGCAACGATTTCCCTGACATCGGGACCCACAAAACTGGAACGGAGGGATCGTATCAGTATAATTTATGTTAACGGCCAGACTCTCGGCAGACCGACGGGGACGATCATGGAGGATTTCAAGAAAAGGGTGGCCGGCGTTCAGCTTCCCCCGGGGATAACACTTTCGTACCTCGGAATGGAGAAGATGAGGGCGGAGGGATTCACCGACCTCTTTCTGGCGATGCTTACCGGTATCCTCTTTATCTATCTCATTATGGTAGCGCTCTACGATTCGTATGTCTACCCGTTTGTTGTTCTGTTCTCTATCCCCCTGGCGATGGTCGGGTCGATGGTCGCGCTTGCAGCCACCGGAAAAGCTTTGAGCATTTTCTCCATGCTCGGTATCATCATGTTGATGGGGCTTGTGGCGAAGAACGCCATCCTGCTTGTCGACAGGACGAATCAGACGCGTCTCGAACACGGGCTGTCGGTGTACGATGCCTTGCTCGAAGCGGCTCAATCCCGTTTGCGTCCGATCCTCATGACTACGTTGACGATGATTTTCGGAATGCTGCCGATCGCTCTTTCGACGGCCTCTGGGTCGGAATGGAAATCGGGACTCGCTTGGGCTCTGATCGGCGGTTTGACAAGCTCGCTTCTTCTCACGCTCGTCATTGTGCCTGTGGTATACATGAAGATCGACGAGTGGAAGGAAAAGATTCCGGCGTTCTTCAGCAAACCATCCGATTTTTTCGTTCGATTCCGGAAGAAAACAAACCGGGAATGATCTGCTTGCCGGCCCACAGTGGAAAATCTCGATTGGTTTGAGTGCCTGCGGTTCGATGCAGCGTAAATGTTTGCGGGGGTATCCATATTGAAAGAGGTGAAACTATGAAAAAGAAAATATTTATCGGCAGTGGAATTGCGTTGCTCGTCATCCTCATAGGGGCGGTTGTAATATTTTACCCGGCAATTCGCTTCATGACGCAGAAGGAAGTTGTCCAACTTGATCCGAGCCTTATATTAATGCTCGGAGGCGGCGGCAACAGTGGAGTGGTCATTGGCGATAGTGCCGTGGTCGTTATCGATACAAAAATGATGGGCAACGGCGAAGACTTGTACAAATTCGCCAAAGACAAGGCGGGTGCAAAACCGATCATTGTGGTCAATACGCACTATCATCCCGACCATGTGCAGGGGAATAAATACTTCAAAGGAAGCAAAATCTACATTGGAAACTATGAGAAAGAATTTCTCCAAAAAAACATCGATGCAGAAAATCAGCCGACGGATGTTGTGAAGGATAGTTTGTTGATCGACCTTGGCAATGAGAAAGTACATCTCTATGATCTTGGCCGCGGACATACCATGCACGATGTCGTTGTCTATCTGACAAACCATAAAGTCTTGTTTACGGGCGATCTGGTTTTCAACCGGATCAATCCGGTGCTCAAGAATGAAAGCGGAACGAATGTCTCTCAATGGATTCACGCTTTGGATGTTATTTTGAGCCGATGGGGAGATGGAAAGATTGTTCCCGGCCATGGTGCAGTTGGCGACAGGGGAATAGTTGAGTCAATGCGCCAATACTTTCTTGATATGACATCGGCTGCAATAGATCCGAGCAAAGGAAGCGAAATGAAGGATGTGTATAAGGATTGGATGAAATTGCCAAACATGTCGTCGCCCGGAAAGACCATTGAATACATAAAGACGTATGAGGTGAAAAAGTAACTCAATCGTTGGCAAGAGAGATTGAGTTTCAGAAGAGTCTTCAACCCGACGCAGAATTTTCGATTCTTTGGTTTTAGAATACCAATTCGATGTGGAGCCGTGGCTGTTTTTTCCTACATAGATGAATAATGGCGAGGATCATTAGCACCTTTTCAACTGATAGATAGAAAATTGCCTGTTACAGCACACAATGCCCAAATCGCTGGAAAAGTATGTTGCTCAAATACCGTGAACAACGTGTTCGGGGCTAAACCAAGCATGTTTATGATTTGTCCAACCCGCGCTGCAACCGGAGTTTGTACAATTGCAAAAAATGAAGCAAAGTGTTCCGAATGAAACTTATTGCCACTAAAATGTTGTTTAATGTCTCAAGAAGCGTAGTGAATCAACAGGAGAAATATTAGAAGGAGGAGTCATGAAAAACTATGTGTCGAATGAAGACAAATCGGCAAAAATGTTCGATTCGGACTTCATGGAGTTTTTTACCCACATTCATCCCTCGCTGCCGTTGGTGATATACATTCCTGTCGTGGCCTATTCATTGTATGTTACCCACATACAGATAAACGCCTCGCAGAGATTTTTTCTTTTTATCGGCGGCTTGTTCATATGGACGGTGACAGAGTACACGCTGCACCGCCATGTGTTTCATTTCATTCCGGAAAATTCGTGGGGAAAACGTCTGCATTTTATCATGCACGGCGTTCATCATGATTATCCGAATGATTCACGCCGCCTTGTGATGGCTCCCGCCATCAGCATTCCGCTATCGATCCTTTTCTTTTTCTTGTTTAAAGCTGTGTGCGGGCCGAAATTCGTCTATCCGTTCTTTGCCGGTTTCATCACCGGTTATCTCTGTTACGACATGATGCATTATGCCATTCATCATTTTCCGATGAAGAACCGGGTCGGCATTTATTTGAGGAAGCATCACTTCCGCCACCATTACTCGGATTCCGATGTTAATTTTGGAGTGAGTTCGCCGATGTGGGATGTTGTTTTCGGAACATTGAATGATGAGCGGAAAGAGAATTCCGAACCCGTTCTCGTTGATGTGAATACTCGTGTAAAGCAACCTTAAATTGAAATTATTTGGAAACACCCATACTTGAAACTTATCAGCTGACTCGTCGTTACGGATCGCTTACCGCTGTCAACGCGGTGACGTTTTCCGTTCGTTCCGGCGAAGTCTTTGGTTTGATCGGCCCGAATGGAGCCGGCAAAACGACAACGATAAAAATGTTGACGACGCTCTTACCCCCCACATCGGGACAAGGGCTTGTTGCGGGCTTTGATATCGTACGGGATGCCCGGAGCGTTCGACGTTCCATCGGATATGTACCGCAGTTGGTTTCCGCAGACGGCAATCTCACCGGGTACGAAAATCTTCTCCTCTTCGCCAAGCTGTATGATATTCATGCAGGCGAGCGCCAGGATCGCATCCAGAAAGCCCTCGACTTCATGGAACTCGCTGAAGCTCGGAACAATCTTGTCAAAACATATTCCGGCGGGATGATCCGCCGGCTCGAAATTGCGCAGGCGGTGCTCCATCGGCCGCGCATTCTTTTTCTTGATGAGCCGACGGTAGGGCTTGACCCCGTCGCGCGTCAATCGGTCTGGAAGCAAGTCGAGCTTCTTGCGAAGCATGGAACGACGGTGATTCTTACGACGCATTATATGGAGGAGGCGGAGACGATGTGCTCGCGCGTTGTCATAATGCACAAAGGGAACATCGTTGCGAACGGAAGCCCGGCAGAGCTAAAGAAATCTGTCGGCGGGAAGAAGACAACGCTTGACGATGTCTTCGCATTTTATTCGGGTAACACAATTGAATCCGGAGGAAGTTATCGTGAAACATCAAGGGTCCGCCGTACTGCAAGGCGTCTGGGATGATGTTGCAGTCACGCCGAAGCTTAGCGGAGGACAGGCGGTGCTGCAATTTGTTCGCAAAACATTCGTGATTGCGGAACTTGAAGTCCGCAAATTGCGCCATGACCCGACCGAATTGCTCACGCGTGCATTACAGCCCGCTCTCTGGATGCTGATTTTTGGTGAGGTGTTCTCGCGCCTTCGCTCAATCCCCACCGGCTCGGTGGACTATCTGGATTTTCTGGCGCCGGGCATCCTGGCTCAGAGCGTTCTCTTCGTCGCTATTTTTTATGGGATTGCAATCATCTGGGAGCGCGACCTCGGAATCATCCACAAATTTCTTGTCAGCCCTACACCACGGTCTGCCCTCGTGCTCGGCAAGGCACTCTCCGCCGGGGTGCGCGGATTGTCGCAAGCGATCATCATCTATCTTCTTTCGCTGGTGCTCGGGGTGCACATTAATTGGAATCCGATTTCGCTTATTGGAATTTTGCTTTTTGTCTTTCTTGGCTCGGCACTGTTTTCGACCTTCTCGCTCATTATCGCATGCATTGTGAAAACGCGCGAACGTTTTATGGGCATAGGTCAGGTGATGACAATGCCGCTTTTTTTTGCAAGCAATGCGATATATCCGATCGCGATCATGCCATCATGGCTGAAGGCGATTGCACAGATCAATCCCCTTACATACGAGGTGGACGCCCTGCGCGGATTAATGCTCGTGGGCGGAATCAGCGTTTATGGGCTGCCCTTCGATTTTGCAGCTTTGGCTGTTTCAACGGCTCTCCTCGTTGTAATCGGTGCGTTACTCTACCCCTCGGTTGTCGCTTAAAATGAAAGCTCGCCTATGGGAAACTACGTAACGGTAAAAGTTTCGGACGGTACAGAGATGCGGGTCTATGTTTCACGACCGTCGAACCCGGGAAAACATCCGGGGATCATCGTCTATCAGGAAGCTTTTGGCGTCAATGCTCACATTCGCGACGTAGCAGACAGGTTCGCGCGTGAAGGATACGTGGCCGTCGCCCCTGAGTTGTTTCATCGAACGGGAATCGGTGTTGAGGGAGACTATAATGATTTCACGGGGATGCAGAAACATTTTGCGGCGATCAAAGAGGACCTTGTTGAAGCCGATGTGCGTGCATCTTATGATTGGTTGGTTGGCGATTCGTCGGTAGATGCCAATCGCACCGCTTGTATTGGCTTTTGTATGGGCGGACGCATTGCGTTTCAGACGAACACCATTCTTCCTGTGAAAGCGGCGATCAGTTTTTATGGAGGAGGCATCGCAGAAACATTTGTCGGCAGGATCCCCCAGCTTCATGGTGCCGCGCTGATGTTCTGGGGGGGACGTGATAAGCGAATTTTTCCCGAACACATCCATACTATCATAGAAGGCTTTCGATCCGCTCATAAATTGTACACCAACGTTATGTTTTCTGAAGCCGAGCATGGTTTCTTTAACGATGCCCGGACTACATATCACAAAGAATCAGCCGAGCAAGCCTGGCCGCTTCTCCTTCATTTTTTGCGGACTCACCTCGGAGATTAGAGATTCCTGATTGACCTCGGAACCCCCGCTAAGAGCAGTATTTGTCTATCCATCCTAAGGATTTTGCATTCCCACCATTCGTTAGATAGAATTCCTGTTTCTTTCCCTGCCGGAGAAAAGAGTCATTAGTATGAAGCAGGATGCCTTCCACAGATTGGAATCTTACGGCTTGATGTGATGTTGTGAAATCAACCGGGAGAGTCTCACACCTCCTTTTCTTTCACCGTACGCTTCTAAAATATATGAAGATGAAATTGGTCTTCGTTGTTTTTCTTCTTCTGTTCCCTGCATGCGGGAGCTCAAAGCAATTTGATGCAATTCCTTCCAATATTGGACAGAACGTTCCCAAAGAGGCGATAGCTATGATAGCTGAATCATACACATTCGCCCCGGAAGTCATTCGGGTGAAAGCTGGTCTGGTAATAAACAATGGTTATTAAGGAAACTTTTCCTATTTTGCTGGTGTTGTCATGGGACATTTGCCCAATACTTTTTGACCCGCATCGCTAAACAACGATTTTCAAGACAGACGAAAAAATAGTGAAGTCTCCGAAAGTGAATAATCTGACACGCCGCGATCTGTTGAAATTTTCGCCTCTGGTTCTTCTTGCGGCGTGCGATGTCGCCCCGGAAGGAAGAACTGCATCGTTTCTTCATTCCGTGCAATTATTCAACGATTGGGTTCAAGCGAAAGTTTTTAGTCCATCAAAACTTGCGCCTGAATTTTCCGATGCCGACCTGACACCGGAAACGGGATTCCGCATAAACGGAAAGGATGAGGATGCCCCGGACATCGACCTCGATACTTGGGCGCTGAGTATCGAAGGAATGGTGAAAAAAAACGGCTCCTATACTCTTCAGCAGATTGCCGAAATGCCGAAACGCGTGATGAATACGCGCCACTGCTGTGTGGAAGGTTGGAGTATGATTCCAAAATGGGGAGGGACGCCTCTGCGCAGTTTTCTTGAGTTCGCGGGGGCCGACCTGCAAGCGAAGTATCTGTCTGTTCAATGCGGCGACGACTACTATACGGCGTTCGATATGCCGAGCGCGTTACATCCACAAACACTATTGTGCTATGAAGCCTACGGTAAGCCTCTCTCGCTCGAACACGGCGCACCCGTCCGGATTGTGATGCCGACAAAACTCGGATACAAAAGTGCAAAGTGGATCAATAAACTCATCGTCACGAATGAAAAACCGGGGGGCTACTGGGAAGACCAGGGTTATGATTGGTTCGCAGGAATTTGAATGAAACTCGCTCTTGTGTTACGGATGCTGATTGTCGGGGCGGCCTTGTCGATCGTCCTCGGCTGTTCCGGCAAGCTCAAACAGCATGAAGTGTTCGTCATCAAAAAAACACATACCTACCACCGTCGAAGGATGTCCGCCGACAAACATGGCAAAAACTACGATCATGACTGCTGCGGAGGCTAAAGCCGAAAAATATAAGCCGTGTCCGGTGTGTAAACCGGATAGCGAGTAAATTATGGCACGCAACGGCAAGGAATTTCATCATCCTCTCGTTATTCGACTTACCCACTGGATTAATTTCATCGCGCTGGGAATTATGGTCGCCAGCGGACTGCAAATATACAATGCCTCTCCGATCATCAATTTTGAATTTCCTCCCGTCATAACCTTGGGTGGATGGCTCGCCGGTGCTCGCATGTGGCATTTTTTTGGGATGTGGATACTTTTTTTAAATGGCCTTGTTTGGGTGGTATACAATATGGTGACGAGGCATGGCCGGCAGACAACAATTTTCAGGAAGCAAGATGTACCCGGAGTTTTTCCGATGATCCAGTATTACCTGAGAATTCGGAAAGAACATCCGTCCGTCAAGAAGTATAACTCGTTGCAAAAGCTCGCTTATACTTCGGTTGCATTGCTTGGCGTTGGTTCTGTGGTAAGCGGGATATCAATGTACTGGCCGGTTCAATGTCATGTTATTACCGCATTGTTCGGCGGTTATGACGCGGCACGGGGCTGGCATTTTTTCTTCACCCTGTCATTTATTTTTTTCTTTTTCGGCCATATCGTGATGGTTATTATTTCTGGATGGTCGAATTTTGTTTCCATGGTCACAGGGTGGAAGAAAACAATGATCAACGATCGATAGGCAAGAGTCATACATATAGATAATCAGTCCAACGGCGCATCTCCCTGACTTCACGGGCTGAGTTGAACACCGAACACATCTTCTCGTGTTCCTTATCGTTGTCTTACTCGTCGCAAAAGTGAAGCTCATACCAAAGGCCGAAGAAGGAGTTAAAAATACCCTGCGCAGTTATCACAGATAACGGTTACAAAACGGGGAAACGTACCGGCAAGAATATTGGACGCTCTATTTGACTGACAAAGAGGGGCCTATTCGCTACGTCTACATCGGAGATGGAAACTATGATAAAACTGACCAGAAAGTTATCTCTTAACTCGCCGAATCGACCGGAAGCAAAAAAAACAGCGAGCGTGCAATTTGTTATGGAAAACCTAAATCCAAATACTCACCGGCGAAATTTTAATGTGGGAAGGATTTTTTTCTTATCGTTTTGCTTCACGTTATGCATCGGTTCTTTTCAGTCGATTCGTTCCGGACCGCTCCACTCAGCCCGCCTTACGATAAACAACCTCAAGAGGGAATTTCTTTTTTATGTCCCAAAGCATTTGTCCGATGCGCCGAAGCTGGTATTCGTCCTTCATGGATCGGGGATGGAAGCAAAAGGAATGCAGGTGCTGACGGGAGGAGAGTTTGATAAACTCGCCGACAAGAATAAAGACATGATTATTGTCTATCCTCAAGGGTACGGGCGATACTGGAATGACTGCAGAAAGTCGGCGACATTTGATTCGAAGAAGTTGCATGTCGACGATGTTGCCTTCTTTGAAAGCATGATTAAATATTTCAGAGACAATTATGCCGTCGACGAGCAAGAAGTTTTTGCGACTGGGTACTCGAACGGCGCACAAATGTGTTTTAAGCTTGCAAAAGTGCGTCCCGGCATTTTCAAAGGATTTGCCGCAGTCGCTGCAAACCTTCCGTCATTGACAAACGACGATTGTATCCAGGCGAACCAGCCTGTTTCGATGCTCGTGCTTAACGGAACCGCCGACCCCATCAATCCCTATAATGGCGGCGTGGTTAAAACGGGGGATGGCAAGGAACGGGGAGAGGTGATGTCTGCGAATCAGACATTGCAGTACTGGCTGGCATTAGATAAAGGGGATACAACTTCACAAAAAGTGTTTGAATTCCCGGATATCAATAAGAGCGATAAATCGACGGCAGTCGGATATACGTACGATTGTGTCCAAACGGGAAAGGAAGTGGTGTTCATCAAGGTGATCAACGGCGGGCATATTTTTATGAATACGGGTTTCCATTTATGGCCGAGAGTTTTCGGTAATGTCAATAAAGACATTAGCGCGCCGCAAATCATCATGGAGTTCTTCCGAGGCCTTAAATAAAATCTCGGATGGGGACGGAGTGCCGCTCCGTGGCGTCCCGGACGGCGGGACAATCTCCTCCATCAATGAAGATCGCTCCCCCGCAATGACCTTCAAACTGTAGCACGACCGAATTCATTGTTTACTATGCACTTATGTTGTATCTTTATAAAGATAAATTAGTCTGTCCAGAACAATGAAAGGAAAAGGCTGATGCCTGAAAATGTATCTATCGAATTACGTTGTAATAAAAATACTGGCGGATCGTATACCGCGCACACATATATCAACGGTAAAAAAAATGATGGAGCGGAATTTTCCGTCAACCGGGGGAATTTGGATCTGATCGTTTTGCTGCACGCCAAAGTAAAAAAGCTTTATCCGTCAGCGGAAATTCGCGTAAAAGGGTTGGATAAAATGTCCATGGATACGATCCTTCGCGCAGAACGCAGCGAACCACAGGGAATGAAAAATAAATAAAGCATCCAGCCTCTGGACACCGGATACAGAACTCAAAGCATCAATTGACGGACCCCGCGGCCAACATATTACCCCCATCCCGCTCAACGTTTGTCACTGGCCTGGCACTTGTTTCGATCGTTGTTTCACTATTTTTTCTCGTGACGGACACCACCGGATTAATCTCATACGTAAACCTTACCAATAGTTCTGAATACCAAATGGCAATGCGATTATTGCAAGCGTACCAGCCGGACGCCGCATCGCTGAGCCTTACTTCAGGATGGATGCTGGCGTCGAGCATCATCGGCCTTGCATTAAACACTGCAACGATTGTAGTTTCATGCGCATTGTTCAAACGCGTGAAATGGGGGAGGATTTCCTTCATTGCTCTCGTCTGGATTCAAACCGCATATTACATTCTCTCTTCGATTGGCGGATACTACACGGCGCAATCATTTCTCGGCAATACCGGAATAGCTCAGATGGTCGGCGGTTCCGGCCTAATGGCATTCGGAGAAGTTGCAGCCGTCCTTGGCGGACTGTTCGTGGTTGGGGTCGCAGCGTTCATTGTGTGGAGGTTGTCGTCGGCGGATATAAGGCGGGAATTCAATGATTGAAACTTCTGAAAAAACAGTATCGCGCGAAGACGCAAAGCCGCGTAATTTTTTTATGTATTTTGCACCTCTGCGTGAGATAGACTTTCCCGATTCTTGATTAGAAGGTAAAAGTCCTTCCAAGGGTCTGCATGAGGCTCTCTGCTCCAAACACCACGAACTTATTGCTGTTTACTTCTCCAATTGAAAATCGTATCTTTGTAGCCGATGAGTTTTCTCATCGATCTCGAACACTTAAATCACGAATATGTTCCATCAAATAACTATCATGATAGATGACACTTATGTTGAACATTGCATTATTTGGCCCTCCGGGAGCCGGAAAAGGGACTCAGTCAGAATTCCTCATAGAAAAATATAATTTATTTTATATCTCTACGGGTGACCTGCTAAGAAAGGAAATTGCAAACCACACAAAATTGGGGATGGAAGCTCAGAGTATTATCGCGTCGGGGGGGTTAGTCTCGGACGAAATCATTGTTCAAATCATCGAAAAGACAATCACCGATAATCCCGATTCCAACGGTTTTTTGTTCGACGGTTTTCCACGTACATATATTCAGGCCTATATTCTCGAAGGTTTGATGCTGAAATTGAATACGTCGTTAAATTGTCTTATCAGCCTCAATGTGCCGGAAGAAATCTCTGTATCGCGTCTATTGAATAGAGGCAAAACGTCCGGCCGCACTGACGACAATGAAACGGTCATCCGCAACAGGCTTAAAGAATACCATGAGAAAACACTTCCCGTCCTGCAATTCTACAAGGATAAAGGAATCTTTTTTGAAGTTGACGGCAGTGCCGGCATCGAAGACGTTACGAAAAGCATCACAGAAATCATCAAGCAAGAGTTAAGCAAACGCCTGCTCAATATTGTTCTTTTCGGTTATCCGGGATCAGGGCGGGGCTCTCACGGCAAGGCGCTCGCGAAACAGTTCGGGCTGGAATATGTTGCAACGGGAGAGATGCTTCAACAGGAAATTGAAAAAAAATCCGAGATCGGAAAAAAGATTACGGAACTCTATGAGAATGGGCAGCTCGTCGGTGACGAAATAGTCGTCCAATTGATCGAGAAGAAGCTGGCTAATCACAATAACGTCAAGGGTTTCATCTTTAAAGGATTTCCGCGAACGTTGGTACAGTCGTACATTTTGGACGGGCTGTTGAAAAAGCACGATTCGTCAATTGCAAAAATCATCGAAATAGAAGTCCCGATGCTGGAACTCATCAATCGCCTTGACGCAAGAAGTAAAACCGATCGTTGCATGCCTTACGACACAAGCACGGCAAAAATTGTCAAGCGCCTCGGAGAGCACGAGAAGAAAACAGTTCCTGTTATCGAAAAGTACAATCAATTGCACGGAGTCGTAAAAATAGACGGCATGGGAACATTTGAAGAAGTGTATAAGAGGATTTCATTTGAGGTAGAAAACGGGTTCAAGAATATGAGATAGTCACAGGCATGGTCAACGCACGCTCGACCTCCAACCTTCACTATCTTCTCGGAGGTAATGCTACAGATGAAACGTGTGCACACGAGCATGCCGTTGGCAATTTGCGCCGGATATAGTACATTGACAACATCTAAGTTCGTTGCCACTCTTTATCACTACGGGAGGAATCATCATGGCCGATGCTTCAGCACAATCCAATAAATTGCAGTGGAAGTGGGTTGGGATAACTTTCCTGTTGGAAGTTGTATTTTATCTTCTGCCGATTCTCTTTGTCAGCGGGGTATTCGGCAATTACGTTATCAGCATGAAGGCAGAAATGTTTATCGGCGCATGGTCCTTCGGCGGAGCGATCCTGCTTCCCGCGATTGCCGGATTTCTTTCTGAAGGGATTACAATTTGGGAACCTGCGATAGCGGGCGTACTGTTAGTTGCCATTTGGTACATTGCATTTCGTCTTTTTTTCGCGCGATACATCGCTCCGGGCATCTCCGAAGACGTTCCATATCTTATCTTCATCATGGTCCTAATTTTTCTTCTCTCGGTGTTGGGAGCATGGTATGGTGAACGTGCGCAAAAACTTTGGGGAACAAAAACTCCCGAATAAGGCGTAGGCTGCTCAAGAACGCCATGCCCTGTGCATATCCTTGCCAGCGACTGGTATGCAAACCCCACCAGTGAAACATTCGTTACGTCAGCCACGGCACACATCTATATCGGAGGATAATGAAAAAGTCTGGATTCTCCGAACGATTCCGACGGACTAAACAAAAACACAAGTGAGTCACGGCTTTAGCTTCAGCCAGTCTAGCCTTCTCTGCGGCTCTTGATTTCAAATATGTTTTTTTTGTTTAAAAACGGTATGAGAAAAATACAATGAAAACAATAGGTCTCATCGGCGGAACAAGCTGGGTCTCGACCGTTGAGTACTACAGAATTATCAACCAGCTCACCAATGAACGGCTCGGCGGTCTCAATTCCGCTAAGATTCTTCTCTACTCCATAAACTTCGAAGAATTCAAACCTCCTGCCGATCCGAATGGTTGGGGTCCCGTTGCTGAGACATTGACAGGAATTGCCCGCCGGCTCGAAAATGCCGGAGCAGAGTGCCTGCTTTTATGTGCCAACACTCCGCACATGGCGGCAGAGAGCATTCAGAAAAATATTCATATTCCGCTCTTACACATAGCTGAAGTGACTGCGAAAGATGTTGAAAGGCAAAAACTCACCACCGTGGGTTTGCTCGGAACGAAATTTACCATGGAGCTTCCTTTCTTCAAAAATAAATTGTCACAATATAACATTCAGACTATTATTCCGAATGATTCTGGATAGGGAGTTTATCCACACTTCAATTTATGCAGAGCTGGGCAAAGGGATTTTTACCGTCGCGGCAAAAACAAGGTATCTGCAAATTATTGAGGATCTGAAAGTGAGAGGTGCGCAAGGAATTATTTTCGGCTGTACTGAAATCCCGATGCTTCTGAACCAACGCGATTGCGATATTCCTGTTTTTGATACCACCGCGATTCATTCCCGGTCCGCAGTCGATTTTGCATTGGGCCTTGTTGGATGACAATCTAATACACGGCAGTTCATTGATGCCATTTTCTTCACCATACTTACGTAAAATATTATGAAAATACGATCTGTCATTTTATTCTTTTTCCCTGCGATAGTGTTCGGGGTTTCAAGTTTGATCGGTCAACCCAAAACGCCAGCCTCGGATGCGCTCGCATCGCATATAGACTCTACCGTACAGGCTCGGGATGATTTTTTTCTTTTTGCCAACGGAAAATGGTTCAAGGAGAACCCTATTCCCGCCAGCGAACCGTACAACGGCCTCTGGCAAATGATCCAGGATACGATAAATGCTCAGATCCGCAACGTCTGTGAATCCTCCGCCGCTTTGGCCGATGCAGAAAAAGGGGGCAACAGGCAAAAGATCGGCGATTTCTTTTACACGGGGATGGACAGCGTCTCCCTTAATAACAAGGGGATAACAGATTTGAAAAATGAGCTTGAAAAGATTGACGGGATTCAAAACCTTGATGAAATAATAAAGACTGCGGCCTCTATACACGCGGTTTCAGCTTCACCGATGTTCGGATTTGGGGTAGGGCAAGATGATAAGATTAGCAGCAAGAATGCGATTTTTATCTGGCAAGGGGGATTGAGCCTGCCCGACCGTAATTTTTATTTTGACGCCGATTCGCGTGCTTTGACGATCCGCCAAAAATTCCTTACGCATCTGAAGAACATGTTTGCGATTATGGGCTATGATAGCGCTAAGGCAAGCCAGGCAGCCGGTCGTGTCATGGAGTTGGAAACGGCAATTGCAAAGGCCTCGCGTAAGCGGGAAGATACGCGCGATCCGCTGAAGAATTACAATAAAATTTCTTTTAAAGAATTGATGGAATCTACGCCAAACCTCGACTGGGCTGTTTTTTTGGACGCGGCAGGGCTCAAAAAAGTAGACACGGTCGTGGTCGGTCAGCCGGAGTTTTTGACGGCCATCAATGACTATCTAAAAACATTCTCGCTCGATGACTGGAAAAATTATCTAAAGTTTCACCTCGTACGCGGACTCGCCCGTTATATGGACGACAAAACGTACCTTGAATCATTCAGTTTTTACTCGGCTACCCTCCGCGGGATTGAAGAGCCGAAACCGCGCTGGAAACGTGTTGTAGAACAAACCGACGCCTCGCTCGGTGAATTGGTCGGCCAGGTTTATGTTTCAGAATATTTGCCGAAAGGAACGAAAGAAAAACTCCTGGAAATCGGAAATGCCATCAAAGCAGTGTATGCCGAACGGATAAAAAAATTAGATTGGATGAGTGAGCCCACAAAAGAGAAGGCGTTGAAGAAACTCAACGCAATTATCATGAAAGTCGGATATCCCGATAAGTGGAAAGATTTGAGCAGCATGCATATCGACCGCTCTTCCTATGTCCGGAACGTCATGAACGCCAACCGATGGGAATTTGAATACATGGTCTCAAAATACGGGAAGCCGGTTGACAGGACGGAATGGGATATGGAACCGCAAACGTATAATGCGTACTACAACTCCTCGAACAATGAGATCGTCGTCCCCGGTTGCAATATTATCGTATCCGGTTATGAGCACGTCTTGGCGGACGATGCAATTCTCTACTCCGTCATCGGCGGTTCTACGTTCGGCCATGAAATCACGCACGGCTTTGATGACCAGGGAAGTAAATACGATGAGCTGGGAAATTTGAACAACTGGTGGACTCCGGACGATAGTGCAAAATTTTATGCCAAAACAAAAATGATTGTAAAGCAATTTGATGATTACATTGCCGTCGACAGTTTGCACATTAACGGCGAGCTGACGCAGGGTGAGAATATTGCCGACCTTGGCGGCATCATGATGGGATACGAAGCGTTCAAGAAGACCAGCCAGTACAAGAACCATGAAATGATTGCAGGGCTGAACCCCGACCAGCGGTTCTTTCTCGGCTACGCTCTCGCTTGGATGGTGAACGAACGTCCCGAGGCAATTGCCAATCAAGTGCGAAGCAATGAACATTCGCCCGCGAAATTCCGCGTCATCGGCCCGCTGACGGATATGCCGGAATTCTATTCAACGTTTGGAATTAAGGAGGGCGACCCGATGTGGCGGGCGGATAGCGTACGGGTGAAGATTTGGTAATTGCATCGCACATTCGCGCTGTGCGCGAAGAGACTGGTCATCAAAGAGATAGAAAATAATGAAGAGCCTCTTCAACATATCCGATAACGGAGAGATCATCCACCGTATCGATAGTCTGACCCCCGAAACCAAAGGAGGATGGGGGAAGATGGATGTTTCCCAAATGCTGACACATGCACAGGTCCCCTTAAAAATTGCGCTCGGCGAATTAAAGTTAAAGCGAACGTTTGCGGGCTATCTGTTCGGGGGGATTGCAAAAAAGAAATTGTCGGGTGAAAAGCCATGGAAGAAGAGTATGCCGACGGATAAGAACTTCATTGTGACCGGGCAAAAAAATTTTGAAGCAGAAAAGGAAAGGTTGATTACCTTGGTTCTGCGATTTCCACAGTCAGGTACCGCTGGAATGTCAAAGGAGGCACATCCCTTCTTTGGAAAATTAACAGCGGACGAATGGGACAGGCTGATGTGGAATCATCTCGACCACCATCTACGGCAATTTGGAGCATAATCTCGCCGGATTGCACTAGCGACGTTCAGTCGATCACCCTAACCCAGACTAGAAATTTTTTTTCAATACCAATTCTTTAACGGAGGCAATATGGGAAAAAACATTGTCGCAGGCGTCGTAGTATTCTTTTTAGCGTCGTCATTTTTGGTCGCACAGGATTCATCCCCTTTTCAGAAACCGTCGCCGGGATCGGAACGGGCTAAGCTTGCATTCTTAGTGGGCACTTTCACCACTGAAACCCGTGTCGCACCGAGTCCCATGGCCCCAAACGGCGGGGTTGGAAAAGGTACGACCGTAATGACGTGGGGATTGGATTCGATGTTTGTGGTGATCGACGAGCAAAGCGTCAATCAGGTTTTCGGCAGCTATAAGGGATATGGTTTGCTGGGATTCGACAGGCGTGATGGAAAATATTTTTTGTCGATGTTCAACAATTTTGGAGACGACCCCCAATATCGGGGAAATTTTAATGGAGACACTCTGACGCTCATGACCAAAGTGGAATTTCCCGGCGGGTCATTCGATCAAAAACTGCTTTGGTTCAAAGAAAAAAATACCATTCGCTTGAAAATATTTAACGACGTTGGTGAGGGGTTTACGCTGGCGATTGACGAAACATCAACTCCTTCACCGAATACCATGAAGTAGAACCATCCTTCAGCTCGGATTCAAGCCCTATTCGGATTTCTATTATTTTCTTTATCGGATGTTATTGTACGACTTTCAGTCGCTGCACATGGGAAAAAGAGACGACAGAGTAGATTCATACATAGCAAAGTCGGCGGACTTTGCAAAGCCAATCCTTAACCGCTTGCGTCAGCTTGTCCATACCGGGTGTCCCGATGTGGAAGAGACCATCAAGTGGGGGTTTCCGCATTTTATGTACAAGGGTCTCCTCTGCAGCATGGCGTCGTTCAAACATCATTGTGCATTCGTTTTGTGGAAAGCGTCGGCAATGTCCGATTCGCGCAAACTCCTTTCGAAAAATGCGGCAACTGCCATGGGGAATTTTGGACGGTTGAAATCTCTCGCCGATCTCCCATCCGACAAAACACTCGTCGGCTATATTAAAGAAGCGGCAACGCTCAACGATGAAGGAGTGAAAGCCCCCTCCAGACTCAAAACCGTTGGAAGGAAACCATTAAAAGTTCCGCAGTATTTCAAACAAGCCCTCATCAAGAATGGGAAAGCGTTAGAGACGTTCAAAGGTTTTAGCTATACGAACAAAAAAGACTACGTCGATTGGGTTGCTGAGGCTAAAACCGAAGAGACAAGGAACAAGAGGTTGGTCAGTTCTATTGAATGGCTTTCCGAAGGGAAAACACGCAACTGGAAATACATGAAAAAGTAATTTCTTTCAGCCGCAAGAGTGAGTTGATTGCGCCGCAGTTTCTGGTGTCTTGTTCAGTGCTTTTTAAACTTGCGGTCGGTGCCAGTTTTCGGAGATTTGTTTTACTGAACTCCCTTCCATTCGTGCGCAAGCATTCTGTAGAGCACCAAGTCCACAAAATGATCATAAAGCCACTCTCCGTCCTTGATGACGCCTTCGTTGGTGAAATGTAAACGTTCGGGGATAGCGCGGCTTTTCGTATTGCCGGTTGCGCATCTGATCTCGACTCGATGGAGCTTAAATTCATCGAAGGCATAGTTTACAAGAACTCTGCAGGCTGCCGTCATAATCCCTTTTCCTTGAAATTGCTCCCCGAGCCAGTAACCGATCATCACCGACCTGTTTTGCCAATCGATGGGATGGTATCCAATGATGCCGGCAATTTCATTCTTGAACCATATAGATGTTTGAAACCCTCTTTTGCTGGAATACTGTTCCTGTGAATGACGGATAAACGCTTGGGTGTCGTCGATAGACATGTTGCCGTCCAGCCATGGGAGCCAAGAGCGAAGATGCTGGCGGTTTCGGACAATCAAGTCGAAAAGCTTTTCGGCTTCGGCTTCATTAACCAGGCGCAGCTCGGCGGGAAAATTGTGCGGGAAAGGTATTCTCATTGGTCTGTATGATTTTGTAGGCCTAAAATAATTCTAAACCGGCCCATTTGCAAGCGGCATCGAGCACAAAAGGTTCACACTCCTTGAATAATTGTGATGTTATTCTATCATCTTGAACCGTATTCCAGAATCTCGTATTTTTCCTTGTCATGACGAGTCAAAAGAAATATATCGCCCATCTCGACCTTGACTGCTTTTTTGTTTCCGTCGAACGAATCAAGGACCCTGCGCTCAACGGCAAGCCGGTTGCTGTCGGAGGAAGTGCCGACGGAAGGGGAGTGGTTGCCTCAGCCTCATATGAAGCGCGGAAGTTTGGCGTTCGTTCTGCAATGCCGACCGGCCGTGCCCTTCAGCTTTGTCCGCAATTGATTGTCGTCGGCGGAAATCACAAAGTCTACGGAGATTATTCGAATAAATTGTATGAACGAATGCTTGATTTTACCCCCGTAATTGAGCGCGCATCGATTGATGAAATGTATTTGGACTTTACAGGCTGCGAAACACTCTACGGCAACAATCTTCCCGCGTTCATGAAGACACTGCAGCAACTTGTCTGGAAGGAATTTTCATTGCCGTGTACCATCGCTCTTGCTTCAAATAAATACGTAGCAAAAATAGCAGCCGGCACCGTGAAGCCGGCAGGCGTTTGCTATGTCCCTCATGGGGAAGAAGAAGAAGTTTCTCGCGAAGCTGCCGATTGATGTTATTCCGGGGGTCGGAACAAAAACCGCACCGTTGTTGCGCGAGAAGGGCTTTCACACAGTTGCGGATATCCAACAGGCTTCACCCGCGCAGATCGCTTCCTTATTAGGAGAGTCCGGGCTTCATCTTCTCGAGATCGCAAATGGGGAAGGACCCGACGAACTGACGGTTGACTGGGAGCGAAAAAGTATTAGCAGGGAAGAAACATTTGACCATGACATCGGCGACCTCGGTCAATTGACAAAAATCCTTCATTCGCTCGCCGAAGATGTCTGCTCGACTCTTCGTTCCTATCGTTGGAAATCAAGGACGGTTTCACTGAAGTTACGGTATGCTGATTTTAAAACGCTTACCCGTGCTGTCACTATCGAACCCACAGACGACGATACCGTTGTTCTCGAGTTTGTGACCGGATTATTCCACACAACGTATTCGGGGAAAAAGCCGGTGAGATTGTTGGGGGTCAGGTTATCCAATTTTTGCGGGAGAGAAGAAGGGGAGCTTAATCTTTTTTCCGACGATAGCCGGCGTTCACAGATGTTCGATGCGGTAGACAAACTTCGTAAAAAGTTTGGCGACGACGTGATTCATGTCGGAGGCTGATGGAGGTAACGTGGGTAGAATGCGGCATCTAGTGCTGTTTCCAAAAACAAATATTGTATTTTTCAATAACTAATTCACCGCAAAGGTCGCCAAGGACGCAAGGTTTCTTAGCCTTTTTACAAAAACTTCTTTGCGATCTTAGCGTCCTCTGCGGTTATAATACAAGATTTAATATCGGAAACGGCACTAGTTTAGTAAGGCGTTTCTGTGGAACTCTGTGAGTCTCGGCGATACTCCGTGCAACAAAAATACAGTTTCACAGAGAAACACGGAGGCTGCATGAAGACGCGCAAATCTTTTGTTTCCCTCTTTCTATCTTCCTGCCGATTTCAAAGCTTGTTTCAGCAGATCTTGAATTGAAGCCTCTTTTCCGTTTAGCTCTTGCAGTGCCGTTCGGATCGCCTTTTCCGCCGTACCACGATTATAGCCGAGCGATATCAGCGCCATCAGCGCCTCGGCACGGATGCCCTGAGCGGCATCTGTGGTACCTGATGCGAACGAACCTGCGTCAAGTTTGGCTATCTTATCCCGGAGTTCGACGATCAATCGTTCTGCAGTTTTTCTCCCCACACCGGGGATTGCAGTCAATGCGGAAACGTTTGCCTGAGCGATCAGATTCTGCAATTCATTAGGTTGCACTCCTGATAAAATACCCTGCGCAATTTTTGGCCCTATTCCCGACACCGAAATCAGCAATCGAAAGATTTCCCGCTCTGCTTCGGTAGCAAATCCGTATAACTGGAGAATATCTTCACGCACATGAGTATAGGTGAGGATCGTAACGGCGGAACCCGTTTCGCCGAGTTTTTCATACGTCGACAAAGGAATACTCACAGCATATCCTATGCCGTTCACGTCAACGACGATCTCCGTTGGAGACTTGCGGGAGAGGATCCCTTTGAGGTGGCTGATCATGAAGGAGAAATTAATAATTAAAAATGGAACATTGAATTCTCATACGAAAAACATTGGTCACCGGCTATGAATCCTATTTCGTCATCAGTTCTTCATACCAATTTTTCAGCACGAAAAATGCTTTTTTCTTTTGTCCCTTGTCTGAAACTAAACCTTTTCGGTTGAAATCGTCCTGCATACCCGGAAGCTGGCGGCGCGGAGATCTGAAATCTTTTAGAATCCAAGGTGTTGTACCGGCTAACCCGGGAATATGTTTTAACATCGTGACACTATGAAGATACAAATCTTCCTGATAATCCTCCGTAAAACGATCCGTCTTTGCGCCGCGTAATCCGTAGACACATTCACCCCCAAATTCACTAACGATGACAGGTTTCTGTTCTGAAAACGTCCAGCTCACCCGGTCACATTTTTCAGGAAATCCATCGTACCAACCCACGTACTCATTGAAGCTAATGACATCGAACAATTTTCCCAATTGATCGTTAACGGTCATCAGTCCAGGTTTTATTTCTTCCTTTTCCAGGGCTGCACTGACAAATCGTACATTATCCATACTGCGTGCTTTAGCAGCCAACCGGCTTAAGAAATCAAAACGCTCAGGGCTTTGAGGTGTTTCGTTGGCAATAGACCAAATAATGATGTTGGCTCTGTTTTTATCGCGGGTAATCATATCGCTAAGCTGACTCTCGGCATTTTTATACGTCTCCGGATTACTCCATTGGATGGTCCAGTACACCGGTATTTCAGACCAGACCATAAGCCCCATTTTTTCAGCCTGACGAATCATTTGCTCGTTGTGCGGATAGTGTGCCAGGCGGACGAAATTGCAGCCCAGTTCTTTAGCCCACCCTAACAGGATCGCATCTTCTTCAGAGGAATAAGCCCTTCCGTTACGGTACGCCGCTTCTTCGTGGATGCAGACACCGCGGCAAAAAATTTCTTTGCCATTGAGTAAAATCTTGGTTCCCTTGGTTTCAATGGTCCTGAACCCAATGTCGTCAGATATCGTTTCACTTTCAGACGTAATCGAAACTTTATAGAGTTTGGGATTTTCGGGGCTCCAATAAACAGGCGCTGCTTTTATTTCGAAAGGGGCATATCCGTTTTTGTCGGTACTCACTTCCTGACGCACCTTTAACTCAGGGATTTCGATTTTGACTTGTTGAATGGCTTGCTTTCCATCCAGTTGAACCCATCCGCTGATTCTGTTTTTATCGCCTTTTTTCAATTGAACATAATAATCTCGAATAAAGGTAAGAGGTGTTTCAATTAAATGAACCTGGCGGGTAATTCCCCCGTAGTTCCACCAATCGGTATTGATGGTTGGAACACCTTCAAGCACTCGCTTATTATCTACTTTCACGACAATTGAATTTTCGCCGGATTTTAGCAGACCGGTCACCTCGAAGTTGAAAGGTGTGAAGCCGCCTACGTGTTTGCCGATTTCTTTTCCGTTTAAAAAAACAATCGCCTCGTAATTGACAGCAGCAAAATGCAAGAATTGACGATGTCCATTGGCAGGGTTGTAGTCGAATCGTTTTCTGTACCACACCGTCCCTTCATAATAATACAACTCGAGACGTTGCGTATTCCAATCTCCGGGGACTGAGAGCGTTTTGTCGGTAGAAAAATTGTATTCTTGTAAAACGCTTTTATCTACTATCTCCTTATCGCTTCCGAAACCATCGGCTAAGGGCTGTCGGCGATAATCATAGTATCCGTTTTCATAGGGATCGACGATGGTTTTCCAAAGCCCGTCCAATGATACTGCCTTTCGTCCATCCACATTAATAAGTTGTGGATATAATTGCCCGGAAAGCGAAAAAGATGAATACGTTGTCAATAGCAGCAATCCATACGTTAGGGAATGAGTAATTTTCATAAAGTGAGTTTTGTGTTCATGGAATTGCTCGTCAGTATTTTTGTGCCGCTCATCTCTTCAATTATGAGTGATGAAATTTGAATTATAAATGATGCTCATCCATGCCGAAAGTCGCGGATATCCTGAACATGAATTTACTCGGCCTTGCCCGCAGCCCAGAGGATGGCGCCGGTTAAATGTTTTCTGAACATTTCATTATCGTATAATTCCGCCGTATGCCCCAGTGCCGTATAAAAACTTCGTCCCCGGCCGATATTTTGGCACCAAATTAAAGGATGGTCGCCCATGACTAAATTGACGTTCTTAAACCATAAATTTTCATCAATGTTATACGATTTCTCATCAATTGAAGCCAGCACTTTAACGTTGCTGTTCTTCCTTGGATTTCGGTCAAAAGTATAAAATTCATCCTTCCATTTTATAGTATCGGCATCAAAGCATGTTGTTGCAGGATGATTTCTATTTTCGATTATAAGTTTTCCTTCATGAACTGGAGGATGGCCGAGGAAGTGAGCTCCCACTAATGTTTCGTACCACGGCCACTTATATTCAGTATCAGTCGCTGAATGGACTCCGACAAACCCGCCGCCGTTTTCAACGTAGTGCTGGAGCGCAAGTTTCTCCTCATCGTTCAGTAAGTTGTTTCCGGTAGTGAGCAAAAATATGACGGCATTGTATTTACTCAATTCCTTCTCCGAAAAAAAAGTAGAGTCTTCGGTAAAGGTGATTTGCCATTTATGCTCATGTGCCATCTCATAAAATGCCTTTATGGCATTTGGCTTCGAATCATGGTAAAAACCGGCCGTCTTGGTGAAAACCAGCACATTCATTCCTTGGCTCGGTTGGCGGTCAAAAACTTGCAATCGGCCATTGTCAGCAGCGTGGTCTTGCGAAAAAGTGTTGCTTGCAAGGACAACGGTACTGATCAATAATAAAAGCTTCTTTGTCATTGTCATATCATGTATGAGTTATGATTTTATTTATGCTTGATGACCAACATTGCTTTATTCGTCTTTGACCGGACAATAAATTAATTCGATGCCCTTTCCATTTTTATCTAGGTTGCGGCTGTACTGTTTGTCGGCTGCATTGTTCCAATGTTCTGAAGTACCAAGACTGGCCAGTCTTTTTCCGGTACGTTCCGGATCGTAAAATGTTCCCGAAGGCGGGTTGTCGGCCAAAGCACTCTCATTGACTGAATAATCGCTGTACATCATGTCCGGGGCATCCGGCCATTCCGCAAGGGCAAAGTCCAGCACCACGGCATCGATTGCCACACCGTCTTGCGATGCAAATAAGCTGCATGGCCAATTGTTATTGAATGGTGCGAGCGACCACTTGAAGGCAGGGACTTTGTCGACAAACTTATTACCGTAGATGCCATCGATGAGAAACAGCATTGTTTTTGCCCCGAGGTCTTTATGTCCCATATAATCCGGATAAACGGAATACGTGTGCAGCCCTTCCCGGCTTTGACTGAATCCGCTGGAGTGTGCATTCTTATGCCAATCATCTTCGATACTCGTACAGCCGAAAAAATTCTTGGCACAAAGGCTCACTCCCTGAGTAACATGTCCTTTCAGTATTGCCATATTGATGATATAATCGGCTTCAACCACGCAGGTTGCCAATCCCGTTGCTACTTTCCCATTGTCGACAGAGTAGGGGATTGCATGTTCAACGAAGGTCGCTTGTTCACGTCCATCGCCCCCAACATGATCGACGTAATGTACCTTTGGGTAAACCCCATGGCACTTGTCATACACATTATTGGTGATAAACCTGCTGGGGTCGGTTACGGTAATATTCTCCTGCAAAACGCCAGCTTCATTCACCAAGCTTTTTAGAAGAGATAGAATCAACTCCGGATTTGCATTTATTTCATTGTTGCTTTCGTGGGAATACGTATTGTTCAGATTTATTTTAATAGTTACCTTTTCACCCGACGTATAGCCGGCATCAGCATTTCGTTTTGTTTTATTGAAAAAACGGAACAAAGCATCCCACGATTCTTTTTCTTTTGGTATACCGGTCAGACTGCACAATGTTTGAGATAGAAGTTTATCGGTTTCCGTCTGATTGTTGAATCGATCTTCCCACCAAAAACCCGTTGATCCGTCCCATGATGAAATTTTTAGATTATGTCCCCATGCAACCCTGCCCGGATGGATGCCCTTGGCTACGCCAAGGGGAATGTTTGGCTTGTACCAGATTTCCAATTTCGTGGAGCTTGTTACTGAGTTAGACTGAGCGGTGAAAAAAGAGCCGGCAGCGATTCCCAATACTAAAAAAAAAGCCGCAGCAACGTATTTGGTTTCCAGGAGTTTACGCTTGGCTTTTTTGAAAGCAAACGTCGCGCCTGTCAAGGATAAAATCCAAATTACAAAACCCGACATCATTGGAGATGCCGCTTGCATGCAGGGGTAGGCCGCCCGCGAAGGTTTGGGAATGACCCGTATCAGAAACCAAAAAGTAGAACTAATGCCGAGCAATATAAAACTCAATTGTACCCAATGTCTTTTGGCACTTTGAGTACATGCGAAAAAGTTTTTTAATCCTGTTCTCATTTGGTCAATTCTTTTATTGATGATTCTTCTATCGAAGGCTAATGATTTATTTGAATCGTCTCACATCTATAAGCAGAATTTACGAGCTTTACTTTTTACTTTTTAGTTTTGAATTTCCGCGAACAATCCTTTCCGGGTGTGCTTCGACGAACGATTTCCAGCTTTTGAAACCCCCTCGCGGGCGGAGTGATTCGATGCGAATGGCAGACGGCAACGGCAAGGGCATCCGTTGCATCGAAAAATTTCGGCGTGGTTTTTAATTTCAAAAGATTTTTGATCATGAATTGGACTTGTTCTTTTGACGCAGCGCCGTTACCGACCACGGACTTTTTGATCTCACGGGGGGAATATTCTGATACGGGAACTTCGAAGTTGACTCCTGCCAGCATTGAAACTCCCCGTGCCTGTCCGATCTTCAATGCAGACTGCGCGTTTTTACTGTAGAATGCGGTCTCGATCGCAAATTCATCCGGATGGAATTTCTCGATGATGCGGCAGAGCTCGGAATAAATCTTTCGCAGGCGGAGGGGCATTGAATCTCCCGAAGGAATGCGGATAACGCCGACATCAAGAACGCTGACCACGGCCCCGTTTTTTTTGATGACGCCGTATCCTGTAATGAGTGTTCCCGGGTCGACTCCGAGGATTATCATTGGCTTTGTTCGATGTCAGTTGCCAAAGTTCGCTAAAACCTTTTCGTCGATATCAAAGTTGGCGTAGACGTGCTGTGTGTCGTCGTGTTCTTCCAGTGCTTCCATCAGCTTAAGAACCCTTTCGGCGTCCGGTCCTTCCACTTTTACGGTATTCTCAGGAACTTTGTGTATCTCGGCTTCTTCTATCGGAATGTGTTTGTCTTCGATTGCTTTTTTTACCGCTTCAAATGCTTCCGGCGATGTCGTAATTTCAAATGAATCACCGTCGATTCGCAGATCATCCGCTCCGGCATCCAGGACAATCGAAAGCATATCATCTTCCGTCATGGCTCCTTTCGGCGTCCGGATAGTTCCTTTCTTATGGAACATCCATGCAACGGAGCCGGTGGCGCCGAATTTTCCGCCGTTTCGTTCAAGCAAATGCCGGATTTCCGAAACAGTTCTATTTTTATTGTCGGTGACCGATTCGATGATCACCGCAACGCCGCCGGGTGCGTACCCTTCGTACGTGACATCTTCGTACGACACGCCGGGAAGTTCGCCCGTTCCTTTCATAATGGCCCGTTTGATGTTATCCGCAGGCATATTGCTGGACTTTGCTTTGTCGATTGCAAGGCGGAGCCGCGGGTTGCCCGCCGGGTCGCCTCCTCCTGACTTTGCGGCAATAGTAATTTCTTTGATGATCTGAGTAAAAATTTTTCCGCGGCGCGAGTCTGTGACCGCTTTCTTTCTTTTTATCGTTGCCCATTTTGAATGTCCAGACATACTCTGTCTCCTTGAATTTCCGGATTCAATAGATTCTAGTGAACTCCATTCCCTGCGGATGCCGTTCGTACATCTTTGATTTTTAATTGCGGGAGCTGAACTCCAGAAAAATCGCTTTCGTCGACCGCGAACACAATGTCGTAATATTTGTCACCGTTGTTGATACGTTCGAGCAAGTATCCAAGGTTGAAGCCGATACAGTCTAATGTTACGTTGTTCTTTTTGATTTTGAACCGTAAATGATTTCTTCCGACGATCCTTGCCTGCCCTAACGCTTCGACATGCCGGGTGACAAACGTCGGCCTCATATTTTTCGGCCCAAACGGGGCGAACTGTTTCAAGATGCGCGTGTACTTCGGCGTCATCTCTCCGAGGTCGATCTCCGTATCGATGGTAATGACCGGAGTGAGGAGCTCTTCCGTCAGCAATTCTTTTGCGACCGCATTGAATGCCTCTTTGAATTCTTCAACACGGTCGACCTCGAGTGTCAGCCCGGCTGCATATTTATGCCCGCCGAACTGCAGCAGCTTATCCTCGCAGCGTTTCAAAGCCTGGTAGATATTAAAGCCTGCGATGCTGCGCGCCGAGCCTTTTGCCACGCCGTCCACCGTCGTCATCATGATCGCGGGGCGGTAGTATTTTTCTACCATCCGCGAAGCGACAATGCCGACAACTCCCGGATGCCATTGTTCCTGATGGAGGATGATCGCGCCCTCGTTTTCAACGTCGAGAAATTCTTCGACAAGCTGTTGAGCATGGATGAAGACGTCTTCATCGATTTTGCGCCGGTTGATGTTTTCCGTCTCCAGCACTCGGGCAAAATCTACCGCCGACGAGTAATCGTCGGTGACGAGCAGTTCGACCGCTCTCTTTGCGTCGCCAAGCCTGCCGACCGCGTTAATTCTCGGAGCTAGGACGAATACGACCTGACCGGTAGTCATCGCGTCGGGTTTTAGTCCGGCACTGTCGAGAAGAGCCTTGATGCCCGGCCGCGGGTGCGTCGTGATAATTTCAAGTCCTAACTTGACAAAGATGCGATTTTCGTCGATCAACGGAACGATGTCGGCAGTGGTTGCAAGTGCGACGAAGTCAAGATATTTTCCGACTGCCGACTCGGTCCCGGCCGTCCGCGCAAGCGCTTGTATCAGTTTGAACCCGACTCCGGTCCCGCACAGGCTCTTGAAGGGATATTTGCATTCCGGTTTCAGCGGGTCAAGGACGGCAACTGCTTTTGGAATCTCATCGTTCGGTTCGTGGTGGTCACAAATGATGACGTCGATGCCGAGCGATCGTGCATATTCTACCTGGTCGACGGCGGTAATCCCGCAATCGATGGAGACGAGAAGCGTGGTAGCTCGTTCCTTTGCATGGTCAATTCCAGCGCGGGATATCCCATACCCCTCTTTGATCCTGTCCGGAATGTAGTAAGCAACATCGCAACCCAATTCTTTGAAGAAAAGGTAGAGCATCCCGGCGCCGTTCGTTCCGTCGACGTCATAATCCCCATACACGAGGATTTTTTCATTTTTTGAACGAGCAGAGAGAATCCGCTCAACGGCAAGGTACATTCCATCCATGAGGAATGGGTCGTGGAATTCATTCTCTGATGGGCGGAAATAGCGGCGCGCCTTTTCGAAATCATCAATCCCGCGGTTGACGAGGATCGTCGCGAGCGATGGAGCGATCGAGAGCTCATCGGACAGTTTTTTTACGAGCGATGGATCGGGCGGGTCCGAAATCGTCCATCGGTATTCTTTGATAGGTGTCAATGCTTTCTCCTCCAAGTGATTGAATGCACCGGATGAAATGGTCATTCAACTCCTGATTTGAAAAAGCATCCATAGCACGGGCCAAAACGTTTTTCCTGCAATAGCTCTGAGGTACGTCGGTAAGCCGAATTCTGTCTGCTTCCGCCAACGCTTGCGCGCGAACGGAAGGAGGCAACCATTTATCTCGAATCGTTTTTGCAAACGAACTGAAGCGACCTACCCATTCCGTTTTTGCTTCCGCAAAGTTGAGTAGGCATCTCTTCTTCCGGCGAACGTTGCGCGTTCACCGGAAAGCGGAATTTACTTGGTCTTTCTCCCGGTGGGGTTTGTCATGCCGGCGTTATCACTAACGCCGCGGTGCGCTCTTACATTAAGGTCTCCTAGGAGACCCGCACCATTTCACCCTTGCTCCGGCGCATGCAAAGATATCGTCCGGAGCGGTATATTTTCTGTGACACTTTCCGTAAGATTGCTCTTCCTGGATGTTATCCAGCACCGTGCCCGTCCCGCTGAATCTCTGCGAGATTCAGCGGGATGGAGTTCGGACTTTCCTCCTAAATAAAGTACAGCAGTATTTAAGCGATTGCCTGACGTACGCTCAATGTTGCTTGCAAGAATGTAGAGTGAACGAGTCAGCACGTGATATAGATGAATGAATTAAATTTTTATCGTGGCCGCGAGCAAGCGCACTTTGTTACCGGGTCTGCTCGTCGATACTTTCGTTCGCCAACGCATCGGCTTCTTTATTTCTTTCCCTCGGCACATGTTTGATTGAAAATTCATAGTGTGCAGAACGTAGAATTTCATGCACTTCGTCAAAAAGCTTTTTCAACGTGCGGTCTTTAACCTTATACACGCCGTTCATCTGCCGAACCATTAATTCGCTGTCGGAGTGCAGGACCAACCTGCTGCATGAAAATTTGTTTGCATCTCCGAACAAGGCATTCACTTTCTGCAGGCATTCGATGAGCGCCGTGTATTCAGCGACATTGTTGGTAACATTTCCTAAATATTTTTTCCTCGTTGCCAGCACATTTCCTGATTCGTCTTTCAGGACAATACCAATGCCGCCATGCCCCGGGTTTCCACGTGCCGCACCGTCGGTGAATCCGTAGATCGTCATACTGCTTTTTCTTTTTCGCTCGCTTGTGCAAGCTCCGCCGAAATAATAATCCTGCCGCAATGTTCGCACGTGAACATCTTGCTTTGCGTGCGGAGTTCCAGCAAGCGTTGGGGCGGAATTTTGTTGTGGCAACCGCCGCAAGAGTTGCGCCGTACGGTCACCACGGCCTGTCCGTTGCGTCCTTTCCTGATGCGGTCATACCGGGAGAGGGTGTCCGATTTCAGTCGCACGACAATCTTTTCGCGCTGATGTTTCAGCGTCAGTTCTTCATCCTCGTTTGCTTTGGAAACCTCGGCCAGCTCAGCCTGTTTTTCATCCAACTGCACCGTAAGTTCTTCAAGTTGTTTCGTCAGAGTCTCAATCTCCGTTTTTGTACTTGCCATCGTATTTTCGAGACTCTCGAACTGCTTTTGTAAATTTTTTATCGATTCTGTCGAAAAATCTATTTCTTTGGTCAACGCGTCGTACTCTTTATTGCTTCGAACTTCATACTGCTGTGCTTTGTATTTTTCAAGCTTTTCTTTGAATTCAAGAATATCGACATCGGCTTTGTCCCTTCCAAGGACCGATGCGGTCACAAGGTCCTGCTTTTCTTTTATGAGTCCGTGTAGCCTGTCGGCTTCGCTTTGCAGTTTTTTTACCGCTTCCGGTAAATCCCCTTTCATTTCTTCCAAATCGTCGAGTGAACTATCGACGATCTGTAACCTGTACAACAGCTTTAGCGTTTCGTCCAATTCCAACTCCTTGACAGCGATTCTGTGCTAATAATATGATACTGGGTTTGTATTTTTTTTTGTGATGAAAACTTTTGAATGCGCCTTCTCTTTTTTAACGATTTCCTTCACCCGTTGCGCCAGGATGGGGAGAATGGGGTATTCAGTTTCAAAATGCCCTGCGTCGATGAGCAGCATGTCCCGCTCGGCATCTTGAAATCCATGGTATTTAATGTCAGCGGTAATCAAAGCATCTGCGCTCTGGTGAATGGCTTCCGAGACGAGCTCGCTCCCAGCTCCCCCGCACACCGCAATTTTCTTCACCAGTTTCGATGATTTCCCCGTGTACCGAAGAAATGGAGTGCCGAATACTTTCTTTACAAGCGACAACAATTTTTCTTGATGGATCGGCCTTAAAAATTCTCCGATCGCCCCGAGCCCGTATTCCCTATTTTCATTTTGAAGAGGGGAGATGTCGTACGCAACTTCTTCGTACGGATGCTCTCTGAACATCGCGGCCATCGTTGCATCGAGATTCCATGTTTCTACAGGCATTTCCAATTTTACTTCCGGGGTTTTCTCAAGGATACCCTTTGTTCCGATAAAGGGTTTCGCCCCGTCCATTCCTTTGAAAGTCCCGATCCCTTCGCTGCGAAAGCTGCACTCTTGATAGTTGGTGAATCTTCCCCCGCCGGCGTTGTGCATTGCTTTTGCTACTTTTTCAAGATGGCTCGGCGGGACGAAGACCGAAAGTTTAACTAGCGTCTGCGTTAAGGGAGAGAGCGTGCGAACGCTATGCAATCCCAGGAGAGATGCCATGGCAAAACTGACCCCGCCTCTTACGTGGTCGAGGTTGGTATGGGCAGCGTAAAGGCAAATTTTGCGTTCCGCAAAATAAAGCGCTATTTCGCCTGCTCGGGATTTTTCTGTCAAAGAACGCAGAGGATGAAACAACAACGGATGATGAGTGACGACCAAGTTCGCCCTGCGTGCCGCAGCTTCATCAGCAACTTCGAGAGTTGCATCAAGGGCGAGAAGAATGTTGTTGATTTCCGATCCTGTCCGTCCAACCTGTATTCCGCAATTGTCCCCCTCCCATGCAGTCGCGGGGGGAATCCATTCTTCCAAGAGGTGTTGAAATTTTCCGATCGTCACTGAGTCTGGTATCAAAAAAAAGTCCCGTTGGTAGGACGGGACGTTAAAAGTGTGCTAAGTCTGGTTTCTGATCTTCAAGAACTTGGTGGAGTGAGCCTCATCCACTAACGAAAATTTTTCTTTAATTCTACTCATTCGTTTGATAATAGTTTCTGCATTTAAAATACAAATTTTAGAGGAAAAATGCAAGAACGGAAGGTCTACGCAATTTGTATTCACGGCTTCATCTCCCGATTCCGAGTTTAAAGTCGTTACCTTGACTTTGCCCTCTTTTTTCGTTATCATTTCACGGAAATTGAGCAGAAACATCCTCGGTATTTTCTTCAGGCACGTTCTGGAGCGCAGCGATTGATAACGGAATATGGGTACGATAGTTTTTTCACGGTAACGGTTGTTTGTTGTGTTGTCATCGCTTGTTCTTGCTTCTTCATCCCCAATCCTCTTGTCAAATATACGTTGATTGCATTTGCCGGTCTGGCATTCCTTCTCACGCTTAACTTTTTCCGTGACCCCGAGCGATCAACTCCTTCCGGGGAGGGTCTCGTCATCTCTCCGGCCGATGGCACTGTCGTGGCAGTGAAAGAAGTGACGGAAGATCTCTATTTAAAGGGATCTGCCGTGCAAATTAGCATTTTTATGTCTCCGATTAATGTTCATGTTAACAGAATTCCTGTCTCGGGTAAAATCGCTTATTTCAATTATGTCAAAGGGAAATTTTTTGCTGCCTTTGAGGATAAAGCATCGCTCGATAACGAACAGACCCATATCGGGATCGACAACGGCAAATACAAAGTCTTCTTTAAGCAGATTGCAGGGTTTATTGCACGCAGGATTGTCTGTCATCTCAAAGTCGGAGATACCGTGACCGCGGGGAAAAGATTCGGGATGATTAAATTTGGCTCGCGGATAGATGTTTTTGTTCCAAAAAATTCTGATATTAAGGTATCAATAGGGGGGAAAACGACAGCGGGAGAGTCCGTTCTCGCGGTCGTACGGTAATAAATATTGAGCTAGGCCAGAAAACGCCATGAAAATAACGAGGGCCGTCGTTCCAAGCCTGTTTACAGTGTTAAATATGTTCTGTGGTTTTCTGTCCATCGTCAATTCAAGCGAGGGACAGTTCGATGTCGCGGCCTGGTTTATCATCCTTGGCGGCGTATTTGACTCGCTCGACGGTGTGATGGCGCGGATTACGAAATCGTCGAGCGAATTTGGCGTTGAGTTTGATTCTCTTTCCGACGTCGTGACATTCGGAGCGGCACCCGCTTTTTTAGTGTACAAGCTTCATTTGTATCAGCTCGAAGGCCTGGGACTTATTATTAGCTCGATGCTGGTCATTTTCGGCGGGATCCGTCTTGCCCGTTTCAATGTCCAGTTGGTCGGTTTTGAGAAAGACTATTTTACCGGCTTGCCGATTCCGGCGAGTGCGATAACGATTGTTGCTTTTGTCCTCAGTTTTCATGATCAAGTTTTTGGATTACGCGGCTTCGCAGGTGATATTTTGGCACCGATGGTCGTCGGCATATCGCTCTTGATGGTGAGCAAAGTCAAGTACGATCCGATACCAAAGTTCTCGAAAAGAGATTTGAAGAAGCATCCAATTCGAGCAATTTCTTATGCCGCCGCGGGCCTCATTCTTTTGTTTTCAAGAGGAAAGGCGTTGTTTTATATTTTTGTTGTCTTTCTATTGCTGGGCATCATTCGTTACCTGTATTCCGTTCTTCGTAAATTACTGGGGTTCGTCGACGCGAAAGCGGAAGAAGAACAGGCCGAAGAAGCCACGAGTTACGACATTTAAACGGAGTGTCTGTGTATCATTCGAACATTTCAATCACGTTAAGAAAATCTATTCTGGATCCGCAAGGCAAAGCGGTTGAACACGCCATTCATTCTTTGGGATTGACGTCTGTCCACGACGTCAGAATCGGGAAACGCATCGAGCTGTCGATTGACGGTGCAACGAAAGAAGAGGCCGAGCGGATAACGGAACAAGTGTGCAAGAAGCTCCTTGCCAATCCGGTGATGGAAGATTATTCCTTTATTGTTGAAAAGTCAGAGCGAGGGTGAGTCGATGTCAAAAACGAAGTTCGGCATTGTTGTGTTTCCGGGTTCGAACTGCGATCATGATGCGTACCACGCGACGAAACATGTCATGGAGCAGGATGCGCATTTTATCTGGCATAAAGATTCCTCGATCGGCGATGCCGACGTCATCATTCTTCCGGGAGGGTTTTCGTACGGAGATTATCTTCGGACGGGGGCCATCGCTCGTTTTTCCCCTGTCATGAAGGAAGTGGTCCGGTTTGCAAAAAACGGGGGCACCGTCATCGGGATTTGCAACGGGTTTCAAATTCTCCTTGAAGCAGGGATGCTTCCGGGAGTCATGCTGCGAAACAGCTCGCTGAAATTCGTCTGCAAATTTATTCAATTGAAAGTTGAAAATGCAGAGACGCGCTTTACTTCGGAGTGCAAAGTCGGCGATGTGCTCAGGATTCCCATTGCGCACGGCGATGGAAACTATTTTGCCGGCCGCGAGATTATCGAATCGCTGCAAGAGCATGGACAAATTGTTTTTCGCTATTGCAGCACGTCGGGGGACATCGATGACGCATCCAATCCAAACGGCTCATTGTCGAATATTGCCGGCATCATCAACAAAGAGGGGAATGTTTTGGGGATGATGCCCCATCCGGAACGGGCTGTTGAATCATCGTTGGGTTCTGCCGACGGGAAGAAAATCTTTCAGTCGATGATCGAGAGTTTAGTGCTAAGCTGATTCGAGAAAGGAGCCGGTAATGGGCCTCGGATTCCCGGAGATGATTTTAATCGGTCTCGTGGTTTTGGTGCTCTTCGGCCCCAAGAAAATTCCGGAAATTGCGCGAGGGTTGGGAAAGGGCATGCACGAATTCCGCAAAGCGATGAAAGACGTTCAAGAAAAAGTTGAAGAAGCCGTTTCAGAAGAAAAAACGGAAAAAAAATAGCTATTCCACCTTGTCTTCTTGTGAAGGAGAATTTCGATGTTTGAAAACATAGGATTTCCAGAGCTGATGCTCATCATGTTGGTGATCGTCATCTTTTTTGGCCCCAAAAAAATTCCGGAGTTTGCCAAGAGCCTCGGGAAAGGAATCGCGGAATTTAAGAGAGCGATGCGCGACGTTCAATCGGAGCTGACGAAGACGGAAAACTCGCTCCCGGAAAAGCCCGCCGATACCACTCCCCCAAAACCAAAGGTCTGATCTTTTGCAAAAGGGAATTGCACGAGTGGATGTAAATGAATCTTTCGATTCATTCCGCACCCGCCTGAAAGCGGGCGAGGAATCATGCGAAGCACGTACCCGTGAATATCTCTCAGTCATTTCAAGCCGAAGCAATCTTAATGCCTACCTGGCAGTATTTGAAGACGAAGCCCTGGAGCAAGCGCGTTCTGTCGACGAAAAAATTAAGCTGGGCGACGCAGGACCGCTGGCGGGAATGGTGGTTGCGGTAAAAGATGTTCTTTCCATGAAGGGAAAGAGAACGACGTGCGGTTCGAAAATTCTCGGTAACTTTGAGGGTATCTACGACGCGGCGGTCATCGAGAAACTGAGGGAGGCGGATGCGATCATCATCGGCAAGACCAACATGGATGAATTTGCGATGGGCTCGTCGACCGAGAACTCGGCTTTCGGCCCGGTAAAGAATCCTGTTGACGAATCTCGCGTGCCGGGCGGTTCAAGCGGCGGCTCGGCGGTCGCTGTGGCGGCGGGGATGACGACGGCTGCACTTGGAACCGATACCGGAGGTTCAATCCGCCAGCCGGCCGGTTTATGCGGCGTCTTCGGGTTGAAGCCCACGTATGGCAGGGTGTCCCGCTACGGACTTGTTGCCTTTGCATCTTCTTTCGACCAGATTGGTCCGTTCGCGCACTCGGCTCGTGACATTGCCCGGGTTTTGAAAGTAATTGCCGGGCATGACGAACGTGATTCGACGTCGGCAAATGTTCCCGTACCCGATTATCTTTCCGCAATGAATCGCAGCGTCAAAGGATTGAAACTCGGTCTCCCGAAAGAGTATTTTAACGATGCCTTGAATCCGGAAATCCGATCCGTGCTTGAGCGGCGTATTGCTCAATTGAAAGGCAGCGGCGCAGAAATTGTCGAGGTTTCTCTCCCGCATTCTGAATATACCATCGCAACCTACTATATTCTTGCAACCGCAGAAGCATCATCAAACCTCGCGCGGTATGACGGCGCACGCTACGGTTATCGAAGCAAGCATGCCAATACCTTGCTGGAGATGTATACGAAGTCGCGTAGCGAGGGGTTTGGTGCCGAGGTCAAACGCCGTATCATGCTCGGCACGTACGTCCTCTCTGCCGGTTATTATGATGCGTATTACAAAAAAGCGCAAAAGGTCAGGCGGTTGATCCAGGAAGATTTTTTCAACGCGTTCAAGAAAGTCGATTGCCTGATCACTCCGATTTCGCCGACAACGGCTTTTAAGTTTGGAGAAAAGATTGACGACCCGCTTCAGATGTACTTGAGCGATATCTACACCGTCTCCGCAAACCTGGCCGGGATCCCCGGGCTCAGTGTGCCTTCAGGTGTTGACAGTCAAAATCTTCCGGTAGGGATGCAGCTTCTCGGTAAACAATTTGATGAAGCGACATTGTTGAAAGTGGCGGATTTTTTAGAGACTGAAAAATAGCTCCGATTATTCGTGGCAGTAACCAGACGCACGGGATCTCGTCGAACGAAGAGAGGTCCTTTGCCCGTGTGTCGTCAAATTAAAAAAGAATAAACCCTATGAGCGTACTTGTTAATAAAAAGACCAGGCTTGTGGTGCAGGGCATTACCGGGGGCGAAGGGACTTTTCACACGTCACAGATGCTTGTGTACGGCACAAACGTTGCTGCCGGCGTGACTCCCGGCAAGGGAGGAACGCTGTATAAAGGGAACGAGAAGGACCAATTTAAAAGCGAAGTGCCGGTGTTCAACACGGTCGCTGAAGCTGTGCAGGGGGAGGGAGTAGATGCTTCCGTTATTTTTGTTCCAGCGGCCTTTGCGGCCGATGCGGTCATGGAAGCTGCCGACGCGGGCATCAGACTGATCGTTTGTATCACCGAGGGAATTCCGACAAAAGATATGATTCGCGTCTACGAGTACGTCAAACAGAAAGGGTCCCGGTTGATCGGTCCGAATTGCCCGGGGATCATTACACCCGGCGAGTGCAAAGTTGGGATCATGCCCGGTTTTATCCATAAGCCGGGACGTGTCGGGCTTGTGTCGCGCAGCGGAACATTAACGTACGAAGCAGTGTGGCAGCTGACCGAACGAGGCATCGGTCAATCAACGTGCATCGGAATTGGCGGCGACCCGATTATTGGGACTCGGTTCATTGATGCGATCCAGCTTTTTAATGCGGACGAGCGCACCGATGCTATTGTGATGATAGGGGAGATCGGCGGAAGTGCGGAAGAGGAAGCAGCCGAATACATTGCAAAGCATGTGAAGAAACCCGTTGTCGGGTTCATCGCAGGACGCACTGCGCCTCCGGGGAGACGTATGGGGCACGCTGGCGCAATTATTTCCGGAGGAAAAGGAACGGCCGCGGAAAAAATGGAGGCGATGCGCGATGCAGGGGTCCATGTATGCGATAGTCCAGCTATGATCGGCGAGACGATGAGAATTGCGCTGGCAAAAAAGAACGCCAAACGTCCATCCGGTAAAATTAAAAGCGTTGCTAAAAAGGTCATCCGAAAAAAGAAATCAAAATCGAAGAAGAAAAAATAATATTTGATCGAAGGAGTTGGCGAGTGGCAGAACGTACCCTCTGTATTCTAAAACCGGATTGTGTAAAGAAGAGCCTTCAGGGAGAAGTGTTGTCAAGAGTGCAGAAGGCGGGGTTCAAAATAATCGGGATGAAACAAATCCGATTGACAAGAGAAGAAGCAGGCGCTTTTTACGCAGTCCATAAAGGGCGTCCGTTTTATGAAGGGCTCGTCGACTTCATGACGTCGGGTCCGTGCGTCCCCGTCGCGTTGGAAAAAATAAACGCGGTGGCTGATTATCGCAAGCTCATCGGGGCGACCGATCCGAAAGACGCCGACCCGGGTACGATTCGCAAGTTGTTTGCCGACAGCAAAAGTGAAAACATCGTTCATGGTTCCGATTCCGTCGAGAACGGCAGAATTGAAGTTGCATTCTTCTTTGCCGAAAGTGAGTTGATCTGACAGGGTTCAGAGATCGGGAGTCGGAAATCAGAAGTCGGAATTGTGTGTCGAAGAGTTAAAGGCAGGAATTTCTATCTGCCGTCGATCTTTTGTGATAAGACAAAGAAATCCCCGGCTAACGTCCACTGATTCAAATGCTCGCCCACTGGAAAAAGCTCACGTCAAAAACTGTTCATAAAAATCCCTGGTGGAATTATCGCCTTGATGCATTCCAGATTCCCAATGGGGTGAAAGGGGAATATCATTATGTGCACACCGAGGGATCAAGCCTCATCGTTCCGGTGCTTGACGACGGCAAAATTATTCTTGTCAATCAATACCGCTATTTGCGGGACAGAGAGAGTATCGAATTCCCTTGCGGAGGAGTGAAGCCAGGACACACGCATGATGAGATGGCCCGGCTGGAGCTGGAAGAAGAAACGGGATACGTCGCGCAATCGTGGAAGCCGGCCGGAGAGTTTAACCCATTCAACGGCGCCACTGATGAACTGTGCAAAGTCTTTATCGCTCGCGGCCTTTCGTATGTGAAGGCAAGACCCGAAGCGACGGAGGAATTTGAAATTTTCGCACCCGGCTGGCGCGGCTTGCAGAAAGCGACCGGACAGAGAATCGCAGAACGTATTGTCAATTACCTGTTATCTAAAATTTAAAATCTAAGGCGGCCGGGGGCTCCGGCGTCCTGCCGGCTCTTGTACAGTCAATGATGAGAACACCGGAAGAAATAGCGCAACTGGTGCAGAAGGCGTGCATTATTGAGGTCTGCGCTTGCAAACCCGGCAATGTGAGCCGTGAGCATGATTTCTCCGATACATCGTTAGAGGATTTTCTCTTCAGCGCCGTCGCAATTGGTCCGGCTTTCGAGAAGGCCGCTGAATAGGGAGTCGGCCAACTCATCTGGCAAGCCGTCACCGATACTCGCCAGTGGGTGGGGAACAACACGAATTTGGGCATGATCCTGCTGTTCGCGCCTCTGGTCAAAGCCTGTTTGGCGGCATCGAGCTTCGGCAATGTCCGGCAAAACC
The DNA here is from genome assembly GCA_963772165.1 of uncultured Bacteroidota bacterium. Classification (GTDB taxonomy): domain Bacteria; phylum Bacteroidota; class Ignavibacteria; order UBA10030; family UBA8401; genus JAGVPT01. The sequence goes on from CAVYWA010000014.1 coordinate 350,634, forward strand.
TGAGCGCGATTCTGAATTCGCTGAGTATTGAAGACGCCCGGCTGGCTTATGCCGCTATCAGGCTTGCGCGCCCTGGGGGATTAGGCAGTGTATCCGAAGCGGACGTTGCGGAAGAACCTTCAATAACCTTGCTGCAGGCCATGACTTTGGCTCAATACCGGGACTCGATCGCGAGCGAATACGCGACCGGGTTTTCAATTACTTTTGATATCGGGCTACCGGCTCTAAAGCGGGCGCTGCCGGAAGCGGCCGATTTTTCTCATGCCGTGATTCAGGCCTATCTGACAATTCTCAGCCGGATACCGGATACCCTGATTGCAGAAAAAGAGGTTTTTGATCGGCTTGCCAGGTTTCGCTGCATGCCGAGGAGGCGCTGGGTTTAGGTGGGATTTTCACTTCGAAGGGGCGGGAAACAATGCTTGGAGATGGACAAGGGGCGGCTGCGAGATCCATCCGATGCCTTGAACCCCGGAACAACCGCTGACCTGACGGCTGCTGCCATTTTTCTCGCATCGGTTGAATAAAACGAAATTTGGCCGGGGGGAGCGTTTCACCGGCGCTCCCGGCAATGTGAGATGTCTAATTTCGAATTGCCTGAATCGTGTTGACAAAAGCCAAGCCGAAATAATAGGGTTCTAGCAGTTTCTGTCGCGAAACACATATTCCAGCCCCGAAGGGGCGG